>JANRJC010000042.1:0-140611 GCA_033764335.1 Bacteroidia bacterium
TCTCCTCCGTGCTTCTCCGACTTCTCCGTGGTTTAAATACTACGCAATCAAAAAACCACCGAGGAAGAAGAGAATCACCGAGGCGTCTCTCTGCTTAGACAGGTAGGTTTGATCTTATATCCCAATAAGTTTATAATTCCGTTATTTTATCTATATTTGATAGAAGTGATTTTCAGGTAGTAAAATTTTTGATTGATTTTTATGATCGCTCCAGTTATTACTGAAAACATTAAAGCTATACAGTTGCTTTGTAAGCAACATCATGTAGCCCGACTTTGGGCCTTTGGATCCGTTTTGCGGGATGATTTTAGGCGGGATTCTGATATTGATTTCCTTTATGAGTGGGACGATAATGAGATCGTAGATGATCAGTATTTGACTAATCTATGGACACTTTTAGATAGACTGGAAGCTCTCTTGGGCCATTCTGTGGATTGGATTTATTATCCAAACTTGAAAAACCCATACTTTATCGAAGAAATTGAGGAAACTAAGGTTTTAATCTATGACCAGAAACTCGAAGAAATACCTGTTGGATAACTTACTCTTTTATCTATACACTCTAGGTGTTTTCTTCCTGAATATTTTTTTTCGAATAGCTTCTCGGTTTCATCCCAAAGCCGCCTTATGGGTTGCCGGGCGAAAAAACTGGAGAAAAGTATTGGCGGAAAAAGTGGGTGCCGGGCAAAACTGGATCTGGTTTCACTGTGCTTCGCTGGGGGAGTTTGAACAATGTCGCAATCTGATCGAATGGATCAAAACTCACCGACCCACCTATAAAATCCTGATTACTTTTTTTTCTCCTTCGGGTTATGAGGTTCGGAAAAATTACGCATTAGCGGATTTTGTGACCTATCTTCCTATTGACACAAAAAAAAACGCTGCCGATTTTCTTCGTATCCTGAATCCCCGGCTGGTCTTTTTTGTCAAATATGAACTCTGGTTGAATTTTCTCGGTGAAATGGAAACCCGCGATATCCCCGCCATCCTGATTTCCGCCAGGGTGGGGGAGAATAGTCGGTTCCTCACCAGCCTCTTTGCCCCTTTGTATAAAAAAGCTTTTCGAAGTTTCCGCCATATTTTTACGCAAGACGAGGCCACAAAAGAATTACTTCGCCGGTTTTGCGGGCGGGAAACAATTACCGCAAGCGGTGATACCCGCTACGACCGGGTGCGAGCCAACCGGGAAAGTTTTAGTGAAATAGATTTCCTTTCAAAATTTACCCAATCCAAATGCTGCCTCATCTGCGGCAGTACCTGGCCGGTGGACGAAAAAGCACTGTTTGCGGCTTGGGATCGCCTGAAACATATACCCGAACTTGTCATGATCATCGCGCCACACGAAATCCACGCGGAGCGCATACAGCAATGGAAAGAAAAATACCCGACAGAAACCCTTCTTTTTTCGGAATCAAACCAATATTCGGAGACACACCGGATTTTGTGGGTAAATAATATCGGTATGCTTTCGCGGCTGTATTATTACGGAGATGTGGCTTATGTAGGCGGAGGGTGGGGGAGTGGGCTTCACAACATTCTGGAGGCAGCTACTTTTGGCTGCGCAGTGGTTTTTGGAGATAAACATCATAAATTCCCCGAGGCGGGCGAACTAATAGAAGCCGGAGGGGGATTTTCGGTCAAAAATGAGAAAGAATTACACATTGTTCTGGAAAAATTGTTCACGGAGGATAACCTTAGGGAAAAAATCTACGTTTCCAATAAAAAATTTATAGATCAGCGAAGCGGGGCAACTACTACAATTGTTGAGTGGTGTGAGAGAAATGCTTATTTTTCGACATTGGCATAATTCGGAACGCCATTTGTCCTTGATTTTCCAGAGGTTTTACTTAATTTGCGAGTTATGAAAAAACCGACTTTCCTTTTTGGGGTACTTACCTGCCTTCTTATCCTCCTTCCCGCAATAAATTCATTTGCAGGAAAACCCTTAGCCGATCCCCGGCTATATATTACCAAGCTGGAGCAAAAACCCGAATTTGTGGAAATCGCTTATGAAATTACCATGGCAGGGTTTGTAGAACTCCACCTCTTTGATCCCGAAGGAAAAAAAGTTTGGATAAAAGGCCGGGTTACCGACCGCATTGGTGTGGACAAAATACTGGTTCCCCGCAGCCCGCTTAAATCGGGTCAGCGTTACACATATTTCCTTCGTTATAAAGGCAAAGATTATTCCGGTAGTTTTTATGCAGAATAAGTAGAATAAAGAATCTATTATCATGAATATCCTCGAAAGCAGTATCCAAATCAACAAAGTAAACAAGTCCCGGCTCAGTGAAGTTAATATGAACAAAATCCCCTTTGGGAGGATATTCAGTGATCACATGCTGGTGGCACATTATGAAGACGGAAAGTGGCTGGCCCCGCAGATTGTGCCGTATGAAAAATTGGCGATTTCACCCAGTAATTCTGCCCTTCATTATGGTCAGTCGGTGTTTGAAGGCATGAAAGCCTTTCGCGGCCCGTTGGGTGAACCTCTCCTCTTTCGTCCGATCGAAAACTTCAAGCGGCTCAACCGCTCTGCTCAGCGGCTTTGTATGCCTGAAATTCCGGAATCCATTTTTATGAATGGATTAAAAGAACTTGTCAGCCTCGATCAGAACTGGATTCCCTCTGTGGAGCAAGGTTCGCTTTATATCCGTCCGCTGTATTTTGCCACCGATGAATATATTGGTGTAAAAACCTCCCAGACTTATATGCTGGTGATTATGACCTGCCCGGTGGGAGCTTATTACAATGACCCGGTAAACCTTCTGGCTACAACCGAATACATCCGCGCCGCGATTGGCGGTACAGGTGCTGCAAAAGCCGCCGGTAATTATGCCGGTTCTCTTTGGGCAGATAAAATGGCTAAAGACAGTGGTTATAATAGCGTCCTCTGGTTGGATGCAAAAGAACATCAATATATAGAGGAGTGCGGCACGATGAATATATTCTTTGTGATAGATGACCGCATTCTTACCCCCCGACTTACCGGAACAATCCTTCAGGGCATTACCCGTGATAGTGTATTGAGAGTATTGAGAGACAATGGGTATCAGGTGGAGGAGCGCCAAGTTTCTATTTATGAAATCCAGGCAGCTTATGATTCCGGCGCACTGAAAGAAGCCTTTGGCACAGGTACGGCGGTAACGGTTATGCCTGTAGGGAAAATAGGCTTTAACGGCAGAAATATGGTACTACCTCCCTTAGAAGACAGACCCGTGTCCAACTGGCTGGCTGAAACTATGGCGGACATCCGCAATGGGGTTATTAAAGATCCCTACGGCTGGGTCGTTAAAGTTTAGGATAACATGTCCGAGGAAAAAAAGATCACTAAAGAATATTCAAACGGCGAAGTGACCGTTGTCTGGAAGCCCGATGTTTGTATTCATTCGGGAATATGCTTTGGCGGACTTCCCCGCGTGTTTAACCCCCGCAAAAGACCCTGGGTCACAATTGACGGTGCCGAAACGGAAGCAATTGTCGCTCAGGTGAAAAAATGCCCATCCGGCGCACTTTCCTTTTATATGAATGAAGATGCCAGGAAAGGTAACGTCGAAGTAGAGACAGAACGCATAATAGAAGTTGTGCCTAATGGACCTTTGCTGGTATATGGAAATATCACCATTAAAAAACCAGACGGTTCGGAAACCCGCGATGCAAAAGTTACTGCATTTTGTCGGTGTGGAGGTTCTTCCAATAAACCATTTTGCGACGGCACGCATAGGAAAAATGGCTTTGAAGGGTAGTCTTTCAAATTTTCCTCAAAATTTGTGGTAAATTCAGGATGTTCATACGTAACTCCTTATTCCACAAATTATGCGATACTATCTGCTACTCCTCAGTTTGTGTTTTTACCTGTCTGCTCAGGCTCAGGAAAACGCATCTACGATTTTCCCTATTCAGGGATTTTGCATTGGCGGTCCCTCGGTTGGCGAGGTAGATCGTTTTGTCAAGTTTATTGACGAAGAGCTTGCGCCCCGGCATGTAAACACCCTGATTGTCAGGATTGACTATAACTACAGCTATACCAGCCACCCCGAACTGCGCGGGGAAAACCCTTTGACCGAAAAGGATGTGAAAAAAATGGTGGCGGTCTGTAAAAAACATTCAATTCGTCTGATCCCACAGGTCAATCTCCTTGGCCACCAGTCGTGGCATTCGAAGGCAACCAAACTAATCGAGGTGTATCCTCAGTTTGACGAAAACCCCGAAGTCAAACTCCCCGAAGAGTACAAATGGCCCAATGCAGATGGGCTTTACTGTAAAAGTTATTGTCCGCTTCACCCCGAGGTGCATGGCGTCGTGTTTGACATTGTCAACGAAATCTGCGACGTATTTGAGACTGACGCTTTTCATGCCGGTATGGACGAAGTTTTTTACATCGGCAATGACAAATGTCCGCGATGCAGCGGCCGCGACAAAGCCGAACTATTTGCCGGGGAAGTTACCCTTATAAGAAACCATCTTGCTGAGAAAAACCGCGAACTTTGGATTTGGGGAGACCGGTTGATAGATGGAAAAGCTACGGGCATCGGTATGTGGGAAGCAAGTATGAACAATACCCATAGGGCCATTGACATGATCCCCAAAGATGTGGTGATCTGTGACTGGCACTACGAAAGACCCGATCAGACAGCGGTATTATTTGCGATGAAAGGCTTTCGCGTGGTTACCTGCCCCTGGCGCAAACCTGAAATCGGCGTAAAACAGGTTGAGGACATGGCCCGCTTTCGCGAAAGTGCCACCAAAATCACCAAAGACAATTTTGCAGGCATGGTACAGACCGTATGGTCGGGTGCGGGTTCGTTTATGGACGAATATTACGGCGTAAAAACCAATCCCGAAGCAGGAAACAATACACCCAGCCAATGTTTTAAAAGCATATTTGCCAAAATGAACGAGATGGTGAAGGAGTAAAAGCCAAGGCGGCTCATACTATACCCTTATTAAAAATCAATTTTGCGCGCTAAGTGGGAGTTTCAACCTAACAGGTTGAGGTATGCTGACCTGTTAGGTTGAGTCTTTGCCCGGTTCGATTCCCGGCTTAATGGAAGGGGTAGAAATGGTGGTACCGGTACGTTCTGTCCCAATAGCCATACGCACCACATTGGACAGCAATATATATTACATCATTTCTGCCGTACCCTACTGTACGAATTTTTCGGAGAAAACCATTTTAGGTGCTATTCCACCACCAACTTTACCGTGCTTACGGTTGATCCACCCAACTCATCTAGCCTCAGGTACCGGGTGTTTTGGGTACCCAACCTGACCGACGAGGCAGGATTGTTCGGCTACGGTTTGGTTGTACCGCCCCTGCACATGAAAAAGACCCAACAACCCCCAGGGTTCGCTGGAGATAGAGACAAGATCGGATTCGGAGTCAAAAAGATCGGTCTCAAAAGTATCCCCCGGATTCCACCCCAAATGGAGATACCAGAGCAGCCCGGAGCGTAGATTTTCTCTGGCTCTTTCTTCTCCGTCTAGTCGGTGAAGAAATATTAGTTGATAATGATTAACCAAGATATACCCACCCAGTAAGGTGCTCACGATCAGGCTGATCAGGAGGGTATAGATCAGGCTTTGGGCGGGGAGGTGCATTTTCTTTGGGTAAACTTTGGCCTGGGGGCTAAATTTGTGTAGGGATTATACCCATAAAAATTAAAGCATAAATCAGGATGCAAAGTATCCCAATGGGTATTGCCCGGGCCAAGAGTGAGTTATAGTAGAATTTGTATGGAATGTTATCCTGATATTTTTTATAAAAGAGATAGGGAACCAGAAAGCTGGTAATCGTAGTCCCGGAAAATAATAAAAATAAACCCGCACCCCCAAAGTGTAACAGACCAAACATAATACCGGTTATGCCAATCGAAAATAAAATCCCACTAAGGATGATCAACATCCACGGTGGTTGAGCCGTTTTTTCATTTCGGAACAGTATCCCGCTAAATCCGAAATATAGCATACTCAAACAAAATAAGCTGATCGCAAGGATGCCTCTTCCTCTATTTCCCGCAAAAAACTGAAGAAGCAAGCCTACTGCGAAAGCGCCCAGTAATACCTTTTCTACCTTAACCAGATTTTTTTGATTCATATTTCACAAGTATCTAATTATTCAATTATGAAATCCGCAGGGTTGTAATCTTTAATTCCCCATTCTCCCTCAGGGGATTTTCCGGCCTTTCCGGAATAGGTCAAATTTTTTGTTTTGCCATAGATGGTTATTATGAAAAGAATGGAATCGCTAGGAATCTGTTTTTCACTACGATATCGAAAGGATTGATATCCCCCAATAGAATCCACGATTTCTTGATTAGCCTTGATTTCAGCGATAAGTTTCAGATAAAGTTTTGTTTCTCCTGAGTTAACAATTCTATCCATCGCTATGGAAATAACGATTATTAATATTGCGATGAGTATGAAGTTTTTGGTTTGATTTTTCATATCTAATTTTTCTCATATAAGAAATTAACCTCTATGCCTAGAATAAACTTGAGACTTAGCTTTAACCCCGTCTCAACCCGCGCATGGGTAGCCCCACTTTCCGTTTCCTCGATTATCTCACTTGAAAACAAACCTTCAGAACCAGATATTTTTTTAAATGTTTTAAACCCTTCAGTGTTTGTATCAGAATTCATCTCGCGCGACATTCCAACGGATCCGCCCAAACCAAATACACTAAAACCTGCTTCATTTTTAACTTCGATGCTGGTTTTTTCCACACCCTCTTTCTCTGCATCAATTTTGTAAAATAAAGCTTGTTTAGTGGAAGTTAATTCTCCCTCTTTTATTTGAGAGACATCATCATAAATTTTAAAACTTATCACTTCTAGGTTAGCTTCAATAACATTATTTACTTTAATACCTACCTGAGCACCCAAGGTTACTTCGGTTTGGATTTTCACATTTGGCCAGTTTTTAAACCAGTCGCCACAACAATCTTCCGCAGACATACCCGTGGGATCATTGTATCGAATCGGATTTCCTAAAGTGTAACTATAGGGACTATAAGCTTTTGTAGAATCAGCTAAGGGGTCTGGGGAAATAAAAAGAGAGGTTTCCCTATCATACATCCGGGCGCCATAATCATACCACCCCAGCCCCAGCTCGTCTTGAAGTTCTTTCCCGTTGTAGAGATACTCATTCCCGGGCGAAGCCACGAGGGTGTTTTCTCCGGCCATGCGCAGGCACAAACCTCAAAGAACGATCCCCGGCTTTAAGATAGCGAATTTTTTACTGCCGGGCGTAAAGGGGAGAGGGGATAAATTCGGATATAGCCGCTTGCGGATGTTGTACTGGTAGTCGCCGATTTGGAGGAATTGCGTCCCGGCGTCGCCGTGGAAGGTTTTCCGCTCGGCAATGCAAAGCGTGTCAATCATTCCCCCAGTCCCAATTTTTCAGTTCTTTGGGGACAAACCAGTAGCGGACCCCCCGGTATTTTTTCACTTTTACCCGGGGTTGTTTGATTTTGAGTTCGGTTTTGATACCCGTCTCCTTTCGGAATTTTTCTATTTCTTCCTCCGGAATTTTGTTAAAAGACAAAACCACTCGCCGAATTCCTTTCCTTTCTTTTAGCCAGCCGGGAATGGTATCCAAATCACAGCTACTCAAATCCAGTTCCCGGAGGTGAGGCATCTGGAGGAGCATCTTTTGCAGGGAATCGGGGTCGAGATTAGGATTATTTCCCAAATGCAGAACTTTCAAGGAGGAAATTTCTAAGACTGCGGAAGGAATCGTCTTGAGATCGCAACCCACTAGGGACAATATTCGGAGCTGAGGCATTTGCGAGAGAGTCTTATTCAGAGAATTCCTTTCCAAATCCCGGTTGTAATTTAAATTCAGAACCCTCAAGGATGGAATTTCCAGAACCGCCGCCGAAATATTTTTCAGATTACAATCCATTAGCCCCAATTCCCGAAGGTGAGGCTTCTGCAGAAGAATGTTTTCCAGCGATTTAACGTCCAGATGGGGACTTGAAGATAAATACAATACCCGTAACCGGGGTATATGGAAAATCTCAAAAGGGAGAGTTGTAACATCTTGAAGATACAGATACCACAATCGCCGCATTTTTTCAAATTCTTTTGCCTGATCGAAGATGCTGAACCCAAGTTGCCCTTCGGGTGGAAATATCAAACACCGTAAACAAGGAAATTGACTAAAATCCAGCGAAAGACGTGAATAACCATAATACCCAAGATCCAGGCATCGGACTTTTTGGATATAACGAATTCCGTTGTAAAGCGAATCAAAAAGCGGTTCATAGCCACTTTTCTTCCGAATTTTTTGATTCGATTCTATGGCAGAGGGTAGAGCCTGAACATAATCGTTACACCAACACTCTTTGCCAAAACCCACCTGCGCAGACAACTCATTCAGCGGTTGAATCAATAGCAGAAACAAGTATATATAATGTGTGTTTTTCATTTTTTGAAGGTTTTTGCTTGAATTTCACTTGCCGGGACATATACAGCATGAGAAAACTTCGGCTGGGTGAGGGAACCGGTATTTACAATCACCTGCAAAAACTTCACCGTTGCGCCGGTTGCATCCGTTTGTTTTTCGGTGATAAGGTGATACTGGGACTGATTAATTAACGGCGTACCTTCGTAGAATTGTTTATCGGCATCCGAAGGGGGGCCTCCATTGGTGTAGTGTGTATGTATATGAATCCAATTCCCTTTATTTTTCTTCTCATCTGATATCCTATTCCCAAATATAGCATTCGGATAATCTAATATATCAAACCCCTTTTTATCGGACAAAAAGTCATTTTTGGCAGAATTTTCTGTGTTATGATCATAATTCTGCACATAAATACCCGATGAACCATCTTCATTTGTTCCAATTATTGAAGCTCGTTCTCGTTTATTTTTGTCTGCCCAATCATCCTGTCCCCATATACTATTCCATGCCGTTTTGTCAATGACACCGAAATGCCTTCGTAAATCTTTCATTCCCGCAGTATTTTTATACGCATTCCCGCCTTTCGCCTGAAGAGCTACTACCTTTTGTGCGGTTTCTGCATCCACGAAGGTAAAAGCATCGGTGAGATTATCTTCTACTGTCGTGAGGTATTTTATTTGCAGTGTTCGGGTAACATTGCCCTCTTTATCCTTATTTTCATCCCAATACCACGTAAAAACAACCGTATTTCTCCCCTCCGGATCCACCAGCACCATCGGACTACCCATCACATAATTATACGGACTCCATCCCACATATTTCTCTGCCAAAGCATCCACCCCCTTCCACCGCCCTTCATCGGGTGCATACATCCGGGCGCCATAATCATACCACCCCAGCCCCAGTTCCGTTTGTAGTTCTTTGCCATTGTACAGATACTCATTCCCCGGCGAAGCCACGAGGGTGTTTTCTCCGGCCATTCTCAATCCAAAAGGGTAGTAGTCATTCGCGTCTTGAATCTCCGTATTCGGATCGAGGATGCCGTCGTCATTCAAATCACCAAAAGTAACCCGGACATTGCCCAGATGATTCCCTATAAAGGGATCTTCGACTTTCAACGGATACTCATACACCCAGTCAGAGCCGTCGAGCCGCACCCTGCCTTCTTCCATGTGAAAGAACATCAGCGCACCGTCTTCGTAGTGGAAAGCGCCCACATAGTCCGAGGTTTTGGTAACGGTATTGGATGTATTCACTACTTCCTGACTTAATTTGGTGCCTGCAGCGTCATAAATATAACGAATTTTTTGGTTGATATTGGGTCCCCCGGTGAAAGTAATTTCGTGGGGCTTGTTAAGGTGGTTGTAGGCCACCGTTACCCCCTTGTTGGCATCGGTGGTGACATTACCCGCATCGTCATAAAGGTACTCCGTAGGGGTATTGGCCCCATCTACAAAATGATCTACTCCCGCAGGAAGGGTCGCCGTGATCCCATCGGTAAGTTTGGTCAGGCGGTTTCCGCTGTAGGTATAACTCAGTTCGTCCATGAGGCTGTAACTGGCCGTTAGTGCCGGGTTACTTCCGGTCAGGCCCATCCGGTTGAGGGTTAGGATATTCCCATTCTTGTCGTAGGTGATGTCATTGACCGAATAACGGTCATCGTTGAGATTCCAGGCACTGGTATTTTTGATCTCATGCCCGGCATCGGTCAGGCGATTCATTTTGTCATAGGCAAATCCATAGCCCTGCTGGCGGCAATCCCGAATGTTTTGCCAGACCATACCGGAGATATTGCCATTGTACTGCGGGTCGGCATTGACATGGATGTTATCCTCGGCAAAAGTTTCGTTGTAATACAGTTTCAAGCGGAAGAGGTCTTCCCCGGGTTGGATCGCGGGTTCGAGAGAGGGCGTCGAAATCGTCGTACCCGTGCGCTCGGTCCCAATGGCCATACGCACGACATTGGACAGGCGGGAATTTCCAGCTTCATCCACCGCCTCAATGGCAAAATAATAGACCGTTCCCGGGGGGTAGAAATATTCAAAATAGGCCAACGGTTGCTAGCTTTATTGGATTACCTCAACGAATTTGCCCGTCAGCGAAGTCTGGCACGGATAATTTATAATTCCGATACAAATTGAGTTATATATTTCTTAGACATAGCACATGGTACTGAGCAAATACTACCCATTAAGGCAAAAGCAACCGATACTTTCCTTTTGGAGATAATTGGTATATATAAATATGCTTGGAAATAATGCTTGTATCCTGAACGATGTCTAAAGGCTTCTTTGACATATATTCAAGTCCTTCTTCGCGAGTATTCCTCGAATTCTTAAATGCAGCTTTAATAGGATGATCTAAGGATATAATATAATCTTCGTTCATTGAAAGATCGTCAATATTTTTGATAGTCAAACCCGGAACAGCTAGATCGCCAATAAGAAAACCAAGGCTTTCATACAGATAAGTCGTCTTAAATAAACTGTCATTTATTATTTCATATTCAAATTTACCTTTAAATTCATGGTTCGCTTCTGAATCAAAAGGATTTTTACAGCATGACATTCCTAGCATAAAGGCAATTGAAAATATGTGAATTAACCGTTTTGTCATAATTTGAAATATTTCTTAATAAAAAAACAATTTCTGGGACAGGGTGATGAAAAAATCACTTTTTCGATTATATTACGGTAGTCGTCTGTTATTTATAAAATTATTTAATGCTTTTGCATGTGTTTTAGCCATCTTCGGGTCCGTTGTCTGGTTTCCATTACGGAAATACTGCCAAACTCCTCCATAGTACCATTGAGTCGTTGGTTGGCCATTACTATCAAAATTCACCTTTTTATTTGACCCTCTAACTATTCCTACGGAAGTATTCTTACTAAACCCGACAGCCAAGGTGGTTCCCGGAGCCATTTTGGCTGAAATATTATTTGAGTTACATGAATTTAAGCACAGCATTGTTTGAGACAAATCAGCATCAGGATTTGGCAAATCAGAGATTTTTGTTCCAGGAGTTTTCGTTCTGTTCGTTTTACCATCATCTGTAGAAACTAGGTACTCCCCATCTTTTGTAGATTCATCTCCATCAGGGTCCGGATCTAAATGTAAAGCTTGACTTGTACCATGCATATTCATAAGGATTAACTCTGGAGAACCTTTGATATCCCCCCAATCCGCCGAAAACTCCGACTCTGTTTTTGCATCGCTTATTGCAACACTTCCTTCCCCATACTGTTCAATATATTTAGAATACTGCTTCATGGTTTGATCTGGAAATCCACCATCTTCTCCATTAGGCTTTGAATCATAAAAAATATAAACCTTAACATTTTTTCTTTCATCCTCAGTAATTTCATTCCCCAGATTATCTTTCCACTTAACTAAGTTCCCATCGGGATCAATATAAATTACCGGATTCCCCATCACATAATTATAAGTACTCCATGAAAGATATTTCTCCCCCATTGCATCCACCCCCTTCCACCGCCCTTCATCGGGCGCATACATCCGCGCGCCATAATCATACCACCCCAGCCCAAGTTCGTCTTGAAGTTCTTTCCCATTATAAAGATACGCATTCCCCGGCGAAGCCACGAGGGAGTTTTCTCCGGCCATGCGCAGGCCGAAGGGGTCTGCTTGGGCAGATGCAAGCATAGTAGTCATTCGCATCTTGAATCTCTGTATTCGGATCGAGGATACCATCATCATTCAGATCACCAAAGGTAACCCTGACATTGCCCAAATGATCCGTCAACTGATATTCATACACCCAATCCGAACCGTCGAGCCGGACTCTGCCTTCTTCCCTTTGAAGGAAAATCAGGTCGCCGTTTTCGTAATGAAAGGCGCCCACATAGTCCGAGGTTTTGGTAACGGTATTCGAGGTGTTCACGACTTCCTGACTTAGTGCTGCCTGTAGAGGGCTATTATTAGTTTCCAATGAACGCAAAATACTCGCAAAATTCAGGTTGAGTGAAACAATCTGCTAATTTTCAGGAGCGATCTTTTAGCCCAACTGAAAATCTTTCTCAATCCATCAAAAATTATTTCTAAAAGGACATCTCTTAGCCAAGCAAACAATATATCAATCATAATCATTCTGTTATTGGAGGATTAATTTCAGAAGAAGCAGGAGAAGGTTGAGTGGGTTCATTTTTCGAAAACCGTTCAAGTCCTTTGTTCACCAAATTTTTAAATGCCGTCTTTATCCCGCCCGAAACGATATAGTTTGAAACAGGATTTTCGACAACCTTTAACGGTATAACAGAAGTAACCACGTTTACGGTGCTTTCTGCTAATTCGACACCTTCTTTTTGGCTTGTATAATCTCTAATGGGCTCCGTAGGAATAATGTTCCAATTTTCATCGAGTTTAAGGGGCGCATAGGGGGAATTTGTTGATTTGTAGGCCCGTCCTTCATGTACACCTTCATTAACAATCATTGTAACGGCATTTCCAATTGGAGCAGACACAGAAGATCCGACGTAGAGAGCATCGCTTACGGTTTTTCTTACCATTTCTATCCCTTTATCTTTTAAGAAGTTAAAATCAACTCCCTCCAACCCATCCAAATCAATATTCCGGATCGGATCGTTACTCGCGTACTGATACGTAGTCAGGTACACAAACTTCTCCGCCAGCGGATCCACGCTTACAAACCGCGCCTTTTCCGGGTCGTACCACCGAAAACCATAATCATACCACCCCAGCCGCAGTTCATCCTGCAACTCTTTTCCATTATAGAGATATTCATTCCCCGGCGAAGCTGCGAGCGTGTTTTCTCCGGCCATACGTAGGCCGAAGGGGTAGTAGTCATTGGCATCTTGAATCTCTGTATTCGGATCAAGGATACCATCATCATTCAGATCACCAAAGGTAACCCTGACATTGCCCAAATGATCCGTCAACTGATATTCATACACCCAATCCGAACCGTCGAGCCGTACTCTGCCTTCTTCCATGTGAAAGAACTTTAACGGGCTTCAATATAGTAAATTTTTGGGTAGTGGGTGGGAAATGGATGGGCCGACCTGTTAGGTCAAATGCAAGTAATACTATCGTTTGACCTAACAGGTCGGGGGAAGGCCCGTGAAAGTGATTTCGTGGGTTCCCTCGCATGAAAATCCATCGCCCGCTATACTTTTCTTTTGCCAAACTTATTTCCTAACTTAGCGTTGAAGAATCATGTATTTGACTTAAGACATTTAAAAATGAAGGTACTACTGGATATAAAAGACAGTAAGGCTGTACACCTGCTCGAAGTACTGAAAAGTCTGCCTTATGTGAAGACTATCCCCCTTTCGGATGAAAAAGCTTTGCTGATTGAAGAAATGAAAGAAGCGGTGGAAAATCTTAAGCTGGTACGTCAGGGAAAACTTCGGGCCCGCCCCGCAAAAGAACTGCTCAATGAGCTATGAGGTACTCTTCATACCCCCTTTTGACCGTCAGTTAAAAAGGCTCGCCCAAAAATATCCTTCCCTTAAAACGGAATTCTTACAATTGATAGATAGCCTCGAAAACAATCCCCGGCAGGGAGTTGATTTGGGTAAAAACTGTTATAAAATTCGTATGGCTATCGCCTCCAAAGGAAAAGGCAAATCGGGTGGAACAAGGGTAATCACGAATGTCGTAGTGGAAGAAACAACCGTTTACCTGCTTTCCATTTACGATAAATCGGTCAAAGAAAACCTCTCCCCTAAAGAATTGGACGAACTCCTTCAATTCGTACCGGAATGAGCGGCATCCCGCCGGTAGGGAAAAATAAGTAGAGCCAGATTATAATCTGGCTCTACGTGTTCACCCGAAGTCTCACCCTACATCTCGCCCTTACTTTGGGCGGGGAGGTGCGAGGGTAAGAAAATTTCCTTATTTTCCCCCTCCGAATCTTCCCTATGAAAACTATTCTGACTTTTTCGCTCGCGCTGGTACTTCCGGCGCTCTTATTTTCTCAAACCGACCTCACCGCTTACGTTGATCCCTTCATCGGCACTTCCAATTATGGCGCTACGCATCCCGGCGCCGTTGTGCCCTGTGGAATGGTCTCCGTTGTTCCCTTTAATGTCTCGGGCAAACAAAACAAATACGAAAAAGACAGCCAATGGCTGTCAAATCCTTATTGGAAAGACAATAGCTTTCTAACGGGCTTTTCCCATGTCAACCTAAGTGGTGTGGGTTGCCCCGACCTCGGGGTGCTTCTTCTGATGCCGACCACAGGCAATCTGGACGTGAACCCCCGCGCCTATGGCTCCACTTATCAGGATGAAACAGCACACCCCGGCTATTTTTCCACCTACCTCGAAAAGCATAAAATAAAAGCCGAACTCACTGCTACTACCCGCACAGGACTTAGTCGTTACACTTTTCCCGCTGGACAGTCTCACATTCTCCTCAATCTCGGCCTCGGGCTGACCAATGAGAGCGGGGCATCTGTAAGGATTGTCTCCGATACAGAAATCGAAGGTTACAAACTGGTAGGAACTTTTTGTTATACTCCGGGTACAGAAAGGCAGGTGTTTTTTGTGGCCCGGTTTAGTAAACCCGCCAAAGCTTATGGCGTCTGGAAAAAACAACCCCAACTTCATGGAGTAGAAGACCAGTGGTATCCTCATAGCGGAAAATACCGCCTGTACGGACAATTCACCCAAACCCTCGCCGGAGACAGCATCGGCGTATATTTTTCATACGAAACCCGCGATCAGGAAGAGATTATGGTGAAAATGGGCGTATCGTATGTGAGTATCGAAAATGCCCGTCAAAATCTCGATACCGAACAGCCGGGTTTTAACTTTGAAGCGGTGAGGAAAAATGCAGTGAATTCGTGGAATGAACAACTCGGCCGGATTCAGGTCGAAGGGGGTACGAAAGAAGACAAAGTAAAATTTTATACGGCCCTTTACCATACGCTTCTCCATCCCAACATCTTCCAGGATGTAAATGGCGAATACCCCGAAATGGGCAATTTTAAAACGGGAAAAATCACCACGGGTAATCGTTATACGGTTTTTTCCCTCTGGGATACCTACCGGAATGTGCACAGTTTTCTTTCACTCGTCTATCCCGAACGCCAGCAGGAAATGATCACTTCCCTGCTAGATATGTACAAAGAAAGCGGCTGGCTGCCCAAATGGGAACTATTGGGAAGGGAAACCAACGTCATGGTAGGCGATCCGGCCATTCCCGTGATTGTGGACAGCTATCTCCGGGGAATACGGGGGTTTGATGTAAATTTCGCTTACGAGGCCATGAAAAAAGGTGCTACGACGCTGGAGGGCAATAAACTACGCCCCGGCATTCGCGATTATATCGAAAAAGGCTATATCCCCATTGACGGGAAAGACAAAGTATGGGGTTCGCTTTCTACCACACTCGAATACAATATCGCCGACTGGAACCTCGCCCAAATGGCCAAAACACTGGGCAAAACTGACGACTACAACCTGTTTTACCAGCGGTCATTGTCTTACAAAAAGTTTTACGAACCTTCTTTTTCCATCCTCCGCCCTCTGATGGCAGACGGGAGTTTTATAACAGAATTTGACCCGGAGTTTGGCAAAAATTTTGAGGCCGTACCGGGTTATGTGGAGGGCACGGCCTGGCAATATACATTTTTCACCCCGCACGATATGCCCGGGCGAATCGCACTCGCCGGAGGAGAAAAACCATTTGTCGCCCAATTGCAAAAAACATTCGACGATTCTCTTTTCAGCATGATCAACGAACCAGACATCACTTATCCCTATCTGTTTAATTACGTCAAAGGCGAAGAATGGCGCACCCAGAAGGCCGTGCGCAACAGCATAGACACATACTTCACAACACAGCCTAGCGGCATTCCCGGCAACGACGATACAGGTACGCTTTCGGCATGGCTGCTGTTTAGCATGATGGGCTTTTATCCCGACTGCCCGGGGAATATGAACTATTCCCTTTCCAGTCCGGTATTTGAGCGAATAAAAATCTCCCTTGATCCTGCTTTTTTTCCGGGGAAAGAACTGGTCATCGAAACTAAAGGCAGCGGAAAATATATTCAGAAAATCACATGGAATGGCAGCCGCCAGAAAAGCTATTTTTTCCCCCACGGAGAATTGATAAAAGGCGGGAAAATGGTGTTTGAGTTAAAGGAATAATTTTCCGGAAATATCCCGGTTATACAGAAGTTCATAATTTGAATCGGAAATCACGACTCGCTAAACAACACCCACATGAAGAAGCTCATTTTACCCCTGTTATTGCTAATTTTTCCCCGCCTCCACGCACAGGAAACCCATAGTCACGGGCGGGCCATTCACTTTCCGGATGTGCCGGGTTACCTTTCTCTGAAATGCGATCTGCATCAGCATACGGTTTTTTCCGATGGCGATGTATGGCCTACGATCCGAGTTCAGGAAGCGATAAAGGACAGCCTGGATGTGATTTCACTAACCGAACACCTTGAATATCAGCCTCATAAAGCAGACATTCCCCACCCCGACAGGAATCGCTCCCATGAGATTGCGGTAAAAGAAGCCAATGGAAATCTGGTTGTTGTGCGGGGATCTGAAATCACACGCTCCATGCCTCCCGGTCATTGCAACGCAATATTTATTACCGACGCAAATAAACTTTTGATCGAAGACCCTTTGGCTGTGTTTCGTGAAGCCAAAAAACAGGGAGCATTTGTATTCTGGAATCACCCCAACTGGACAGCCCAGGCAAAAGATGGCGTGGCCCGTCTGACTGACATGCACAAACAGCTTATTGCAGAAAACCTGCTGCATGGGATTGAAGTGGTAAATGATGTCACTTATTCAGCCGAAGCCCTGCAAATTGCCTTGGATCACAACCTCACCATTATGGGGACATCCGATATTCATGGGCTGGTGGACTGGGCTTATCAGGTTCCCGAAGGCGGACATCGTCCGATTACGCTTGTTTTTGCTACCGAAAAAACCGAAGCCGCAATAAAAGAAGGGCTGGTAAATAGACGTACCGTTGTCTGGTATAATAATACCCTTATCGGGCGTGAAGCGCAGCTAATGCCCCTGCTAAATGCCTGCGTTACCATAAAAAGTGCAGCTTATCAGGACCAATCTTCCGTTGTAACCGTTACATTGGAAAACCATTCCGATGCGGAGTTTATACTTTCCTCCTTTGGTGATTATACCTTTCACGCCCATGACGATGTAGTGATGGTAGCCCCCAACGGTATCACCGAAGTACAGGTCAAAACCCTGGAAAAAATGAAGTCATTTGACTTGAAGTTTTCCGTACTCAATGCAATCACGGCTCCCCGTACCCATCCGGAACTCACCCTTAAAGTAAAGGTGAATGAGTAATAGATCTCGGCCACTAAAAAAGTATCGAAAAAAATTTCAGGGCAGGAAATATGGTTATATTCAACCTTTAAAAATTCTTTCCTATGAAAACCCTGAAATACTTCTGTTTACTGGTATGTATCTGCTTCGGAACGGTCGCATGTGACCTGGAAGTAATCCCGGATGATGACGACGAAGTCGTAGCAGATGGCACTTTTGCCAAAAAGTTTGGAACAAACGGTGTGACGGATCGGGGATACTCGATCATCGAAACTACCGATAAAAAAATAGTGATTGCGGGCGAAATCCGAGGTGTAGGGTCGGGAGGGGCGGATATGGTATTGCTCAAACTCAATGAAGAAGGAGAAGAATTATTTATCAAACCCTTTGGCGGCCCTTTGGATGATGTCGGGTATGAGGTACGCGAGTTAAGTACCAAAAACTACAAAATAACGGGTAAATACACGGATACTGACTACGAAAAACTTTATTCTTTTGAAACCCTTACGGACGGCATTGTGTCAGGCACGCCTCTGAAAATGGACACTCAGAGTGAAGGGCGGGGAGTGTTAGAGCTATCGGGTCGGTTTAGCTATTTTGGTCTCCAAAATTTATGTGGCCAGTCATCGGTTTGTAACCACTTCTGGATGTTTCAGACGGATCTTTTTGGGAATGTAGTAGGCATCAATGACGCTTACGGGTCGGGGGTAAATACGCTGGGAGCCGCGGCGGTTGTCTCGAATAGCTCTGCGGGCAATATTTACGGTGTCGGTAAACAGTACAACGATAATCTCAACCAATACGACCCCTACCTTATCCGGATGCCCAACAACTTTGTCACGCTATCAAACCTGATTACGAAAGATTTGAAGGAAACCGGTAATCAAACCCTAAACGGCCTGGTGGAACTGGTGGACAATACTTTTGTTGCGGTAGGTGAAACCGAAAATAACGCACAGGGAACCAGCGACATCCTGTTTATTCGTTTTGACGAAAACCTCAATCTGGTAGGTTCTCCAGTGAAGATTGGCGGAGCCGGCACCGACCGCGCCCATGCCATTATTCGCACCAACGATGACAAACTGGTGATTGTCGGTGAAACCAGTAGCAAAGGAGCCGGAGATATGGACGTATATCTTATCAAAACCGACTTCAGTGGTACAATTCTCTGGGAACAAACATTTGGAGGTCTATTTAAAGACGGGGGATACGATGTCACCGAGGCTTCTGACGGAAAACTTCTCATCACCGGTTACAGCCAGAATACGGCAAGCGCCAGCGATGTGGATATTTATGTCATACGCGCCAGTGCGGAAGGCAAAGTTCAATGAAGACGGAATTTTTCGTAACTTGGCAGGATGAAGAAATACCCCATCGGCATACAGGACTTTGCGAAGCTTCGTGAGGGGGGATACCTCTATGTGGATAAAACCCGGGAAATATTTGAACTTATCCGGAATGGCAGCTACTTTTTCCTCTCCCGCCCACGGCGGTTTGGCAAGTCGCTGTTGCTTTCTACATTGAAGTATCTCTTCGAAGGCCGGCGGGAACTATTTTCCGACCTCTGGGTCGCTCGCGAGGCGGATTATGATTGGGTGCCCCATCCGGTACTACATTTCTCTTTCAGCAGTTCGGGGTATAAAGACATCGGACTGGAACCCGCGCTTCTGCGCCTGGTGGAGGAGGCCGCAAAGATTCGGGGTATATCCTTGTATAGTGTCGGGCTATCAGGACGGTTTCGCGAACTGATTCAGGCACTAGGTAGCGGTACGCAGAAACTGGTGATTCTCATCGACGAATACGACAAACCGCTGATTGACTATATCGAAGACATCCCCCAAGCGGAAACCAACCGCGATATCCTCAAAAACTTCTTCTCCGTCGTCAAAGACGCCGACCCATTTATTCGGTTTTTTCTCATCACCGGTGTCTCCAAATTCAGCAAAGTCTCACTTTTCTCCGACCTCAACCACCTCGAAGATCTTACCCTCAACCCTTTATCCGCTACCCTCACTGGTTATGCACAGACAGAGATGGAAAGCTATTTCTCCGAAGAAATTGACGCTATCGCCCGGGAAAACGACAAAGATCGGGAAACGGTGCTCGCTGACATCCGCCGCTGGTACAACGGATACCGCTGGTGGGGAAAAGAAACCTTGTACAATCCCTTTTCAGTACTCAACCTGATGAAGTCCCGTGCCTTCCGAAACTACTGGTGGGACACCGGGACCCCCACGTTTCTGCTCCGACTCCTGCGGAAGGACTTTCAGTACGACTTTTCACAAATTTCGGGAGGTAGTGTCATTTTTGAGAGTTTTACCCTCGAAAAAATGGATTGGCGCAGTCTGATGTTTCAGACGGGTTATCTGACCATCAAAACCTACGACCCGGAATATGAGGTTTATACCCTGGGGTATCCCAACCGGGAAGTCAAAGATTCGATGTTTCAACATCTCTTGGCAGAGTTTCGCGAAGGGAGTAGCATCGAAACCAAACCGTTGTATGCCAACATTCATCAGGCCCTCGATACTCAGGATATGCCCCGGCTAATGCAGTTGATTGATACGCTGTTTGCGACGATTCCCTACCAAATTTTTGATGAAAAACGGGAGGGTTTTTTCCACGCTGTGTTGCACCTTACCTTTCAGGGGTTGGGACTGCTGACCTACTCTGAGGTAAGCACCGCCAAAGGTCGGGTTGATACCGTTATCCAAAGCAAAGCAGGCATATATGTGATGGAGTTTAAGCTCGATGCTCCGGCAGAAGAAGCCATGACACAAATCAGGGAAAAACGTTACGGCCCCGCTTGGGTGGCGGGAAACCAGCCGGTTACAGCTGTGGCTATCAGCTTTTCGTCCCAGACCCGGTCCGTCGCCGAATGGAAGGTCATGCCTTACGCCGAATTGCTTAGTTCAGATGCCGGAAAAAAATATTAATCCCGACTCTGTTTTTCCAGCGAAGCCTCTCTCGCGCCGCGTTCGATCGCAAGTTGGATCAGGGCATCTATCAGTTCAGGGTAGGATGTGCCTGCATGTTGCCAGAGTTTGGGATACATACTGATATTGGTGAATCCGGGCAGTGTGTTTACTTCATTTACATACACCTGTCCGTCGTCAGTGAGAAACATATCCACCCGGGACATCCCTTCGCAGCAGAGTATCCGATAGGCGTTTTTGGCGACCAGCATCAATTTGGCGAGAGTGGCATTGTCCACATCGGGGGCGGGAATCATTACCTGAGCCGCGTCAGCGGATACATATTTGGAGTCGTAGTCATAAAACCCTGCGGACATGCCTACTTCACCTACACCGGTACTGGCGATTTCTCCATTTCCCAGGACAGCACACTCCAGTTCTCTGCCAAAAATGGCCTCTTCGACGATGATTTTATGGTCGTAGCGAAACGCATTTTTTACGGCGGCCTCAAATTCTGATTGATTTTCTACCTTTTTTACCCCTACGGAAGATCCCATATTGGCGGGTTTGATAAAAAGCGGAAGACCCAGCCGATTTACTACTGCGGCGTAGTCAATAGCGTCTTTTTCATTGTAATGGAAACAGTAAAATTCTGCTACAAGCAAATCGGCTTCGCGTAACAGCCTCTTGGCGACATCTTTGTCCATACATACTGCCGACCCTAACACATCGGGTCCCACAAAGGGGAGCGAAATATGCCGGAGAATGCCCTGGAGAGTTCCATCTTCACCGTAAGGGCCGTGCAGAATCGGAAATACCACATCCAGATGCGGAAGTTGTCCGGAACCATCCCGATAAATAAGTTGCCCAAATCTTTCACCAGGCACAACCGCTATTTGTCTGCCGCCTTTTACTACGGTAAAAGATTTATCCTCAAATATGTCCAATGGAAAATGATGCCACGTACCCGATTGGGAGACACCGATCAGGATAACATGATATTTGGATTTGTCAATGGCCGCAAAAATATTACGAGCGGAGCGGACAGAAATCTCGTGTTCCGGAGATTGGCCGCCAAACATCAGGGCAACGGTTGAAGACATACGAATATGAATTTAAATCGTGGTATCAGGCCACAAATGTAAGGCATTTTCCAGATAGAATAATACTGTGGATAAGTCTGTGGATAACGTGTGGGTAAGTTGTTTATAAGTTCATTCGTCGGCGAATCAGCTGCCAGACAGCATCCTGTTTGCGTGTATCTCCCCAGATCATATTGAGTGTGCCGACGGGTTGGGTTTCATGTGGACAAAACTCAAACATAAGGCTTAGCGTCTGTCCGGTCACAACTTTGGTGATTCCTGCCGAAAGGATAGCAACACGCCCTTCATAAAGCGAGAATTTTTTTCCCAATTGATAAAAGCTCAATCCTGTATAACTAACGCCTCCGGGAACCGAGAGAAACGCTACGGGCGGTATCCGGTGCAGGTAATTGCGGGAAATTTCTTCAAAAACATCGGTCAATAATTCAACCGAAAAAGACTCCGGATCAAAAGGGAATCGTTGGACCAATGCTGCCGGGATAATTTTCTCATGTGGAGGGATGCCGATATGGTCATGGATCATTTGCAGAATGTCTTCTGCCTGATGGGAAGTAATTTCCGCCTCTCCGTTTGGTCCCTGTTCAAGGGGATGGAAGGAGAGCCGGATATTCACCCATTGCCCGTCGGAAGTAATCGCGTCCATGTAGAGCATAAACAAAGTATCCCTGCGGTATTTGTACATAAATTTAAGTTCGGCAGGGTCGAGATTGAGATGGAAATCACCGTCGGTTGTTTCGAGCTGCATACGAAACCAAGCCTTGTTAAGGAAGGTTTCGGAAAGGCGGTTGAGCAGCATGACGAGGGTTTCCGGTGCGGTATGGGTATTAAAATAAAAACCATCCGTCAGGGACAATGTCGGACGAGCATAGGTAAATTCGCTATGCAGAAGTATATGCCGTGGGTTTTTTGCATACATACCCCTAAGGTAAAAAAAAACCTAGAACCCAATAGGGTAGAAATACGGGGAATCTTGCGCTTTCTGCGGGTCAGAACTCTCTCAAAAACATATCTTTCATCCTGCCTGCAATGGGAACAGCTTCTCCTTTTTCGAGGTCTTTGACCACAAAGGTTACTTCACCATCAAGGATAATTTTCTGATTAATCCGCATTACGATTTTGTGGGAAAGAGTAATGCTTTTTTCACCAATGCGGATAATGGCGGTTTCGATGTCGAGAATATCTCCCAACCGGGCCGCTCCGCTGTAGTCAAGTGTTACATTGACAAGCACAAAAGCCAGACCCAAATCCAGAAACATGCCGGATTCGAAAAATCCACGGAAATGATTCCAACGGGCTTCTTCCAGAAATTCCAGGAACTTCGCATTGCTAACCTGACCGTATAGGTCAAGTGTCCAACTCCTTACGGTAATTTCGGTATAAGATTTTTTAAACGCCTTATCTTCCAACTGTGCCATGACTTATTGGGTAGTTTCACTAAAGTTGTGGAGTTAAAGAAGCCTTGCAGATACTTTCAGGTAAAGATACAAAAGCTCCGGATAAGTTGTATATTAGTTTTTAAATCAGCGGTTACTTTAAATTATTACTATGCCTTCGAGAAATCTTCCGATTATTTCACGTCTTGCGATTTTATGTGGTGGGTTTGAAGCTCAATTTGGATGGGTATTCTTTGGATTTGGAATGATATTCTTTTGGATTTTTTTCATGAACTCTTCGATTGTATATATGTTCTCTTTCGGAGAATGGGATACTGTGACGGGTAAGGTGGCGAAGATAGAACAAACCAATGCCTCGATAAATAATACGAGCGTGTATGAATATTTTTATGAATACAATGTAAATGGAACAAATTATACAGGTTCTGCTCATACCACCGGATATGCCTATCAGCTAAATGAACTCGTAGAGATCGAATACAATCCCGACAATCCTTCGGAATCCCGAATGGGGGGAGCAAGAAAAGGCCTGTTTGGCTGGGAAGTCATATTTGTAGTCATATTTCCGCTGGTAGGGCTGATTTTTATTTTATACAGTTTTCGCCAAAATATAAAGTCGGTAGATTTGCTTATAAATGGGCGATTTACCCACGGTAAGCTCATAAAAACGGAACCCACTAATGTTACAATCAACAAACAGCCGGTGTATAAATACACTTTCCGGTTTGAAGCTCATGACGGCAAAACGTATGAAGCCGTCGGGAAAACCCATATCTATTCCCTTTTGACCGACGAAAAAAACGAAAGGCTGATTTATGCTCCGAATGATCCTTCTTATGCCACCATGTATGACTCCATCCCTTCTGCACCAAAACTCAATGAGGATGGCACTTTAGGCCCGATGCCGCTGTCGGGGTATGGGAATTTGATTCTCCCCCTGATCAGCATATTTTTTCACGGTGGTTATTATCTGATCCGCTATGTGTTGTAACTTTACTTCCCGATGAATCGCCTATGAGAATGTTTACCCTGCTGCTGTTTATATATGTTTTTTCTCCAGGAGGGGATTTGACTACACCTTTTGAGCAGAGTCAAAAAACCCAGTCGGCGACTTACGAAGAAGCAATAAGTTACTACCGCCAATTAGACAAATCTTTCCACGAAATTTCGCTGTTTGAGTATGGAAAAACAGACGTTGGCAAAGCCCTCCACCTGGTCGTGATTTCTTCCGATAAGGTATTTGATCCGGTAAAAATTCGAAAATCGGGAAAACGTATTGTCTTGATCAACAACGGCATCCACGCAGGGGAACCCTGCGGCATAGACGCTTCGATGATGCTCGCCCGAGACCTGGTGTCAAAGCCGGAGATGAAAAAATTTCTTGAAAATGTAGTCGTAGCCATTATCCCGGTCTATAATATCGGCGGTGCCCTCAACCGCGGCTGTTGCAGCCGGGTCAATCAGGTAGGCCCGGAAGCCTATGGTTTTCGGGGAAATGCTCAAAACCTGGACCTCAACCGCGACTTTATTAAAGCCGACAGCCGCAACGCCTGGGCTTTCACGGAAATATTCCAGAATTGGCAGCCCGAAGTGTTTGTGGACACACATACCACCAACGGCGCAGATTATCAGGCGGTGCTGACTTACCTCGCTACTCTTCCCGAAAAAGCAGACCCCGGTATCGCCGCATATATGACCGGAAACATGATCCCCGCACTCGAAAACTATATGAATACCCGGTCGGTAAAAATATGCCCCTACGTAAATGTATTTGGCAACTCACCGGATAAAGGGTTTTCGGCTTTCCTCGACCTGCCTCGTTATTCTTCCGGTTATACTTCGCTTTTCCAGACCATTTCCTTTATTTCCGAAGCCCACATGCTTAAAACTTTCGAGGAAAGGGTAAACGCAACTTATCTCTTCCTTGAAGGAATAATTTCCCAGGTAAATAAGGATCATCAAACCATCGGGGATATCGTCAAAAACGCAAAAGAAAAGGCAAAAACGCAGACAAATTTTGACGTGGCCTGGAGACATGACCCTTCGGTATCCCGGCCACTGCCTTTTGAAGGCTATGAAGCGCGATATAAATCCAGCCGGGTTACAGGCTTGCAGCGACTCTACTATGATCGTACAGCACCCTATACAAAAACAATTCCCTATTTTTATAAATACAATTCGATAAAAACCCTTCAAAAACCCACGGCTTATATCATTCCCCAAGCCTGGCGGGAAGTCATTGAGCGACTCCAGATGAATAAGGTGGAAATGTTCTCCCTGAAAAAAGATACCACGCTTTCCGTCGAGGTTTCTTATATCACTCGCTTTATTCCTTCACCCCGACCTTACGAAGGACATTTTCTCCATTCGGGCGTAGAAATAAAAAAAACAGAACAACAAATTGACTACTACGCCGGGGACAAGGTCGTATATGTAAATCAGGAGCGCAATCCGTACATCGTTCATGTATTGGAACCCGAGTCACAGGATGCGTTTTTTGCCTGGAATTTTTTCGATCCGATTTTGATGCGAAAAGAATATTTTTCCGATTATCTTTTTGAAGAAGAAGCCGAAAAAATTCTGGAAGAAAACCCGGACATCCGGGAATCGTTTGAAGAAAAAAAGGCACAGGACTCCATTTTTTCCGGGGACGCCCGGCAACAGTTGACTTTTATATATGAAATGTCTGACTATGCTGAAAAAACGTATAACCGCTACCCGGTTACCCGATGGAATGGAAACACGCGGCTGCCTCATTAATTAGTTTCCGGTATGGATTTACAAAAGGAACTCGCCGAAGCCCGACAGAAAATCTCTTCACTTGAGCAAGAGCTGGTAGTCGCGAAAACCCGTCTGAGGGAACTTTCGGAGTTTCCTCATTTGATGAAAGATTGGTTTGGGTATTTTGTAAGGCATCTCCCGGTATCCGTGGCAATGTTTGATAAAAACATGAATTACCTGATTGCCAGCGAAAAATATATAAAAGATTATAAAATCCAGGGCGTGGAAATCATTGGTAAAAACCATTACGAAGTTTTCCCCGACGTGCCCCAGCGCTGGAAAGATGTTCACCGACGTTGTATGACAGGTGTGGTAGAGTCTTGTGAAAAAGATGAATATTATACCCGAAATGGCCGAACCCTGTTTATTGATTGGATTATTACCCCGTGGTATGATGAAAACAACCAGATTGGAGGCCTGATTCTTTTTGCAGAAATTGTGGATGAATAACCTTTAAATTAAAAATGAAAAACCACCTATATCTGTTCCTGATTTCTCTTTTTCTGTTTTCTTGCGCCAATCCCGGCAGCATTCAATGGAAAAAAGTTTCGGTAAGTGATCTTGAAGGCCAAGCGGTAGATTTGTCTCAATATGAGGGCAAGCGTATTTTTTTGAATATATGGGCTACCTGGTGTGGCCCCTGTCGTGCCGAAATGCCTTCCATGGAAGCCGCTAGGGTAGAATTGGAAGATGAAAATTTCGTTTTTGTTGCGCTTTCAGACGAATCATGGAAACAGATCAAAACCTTTAAAGAAAGTACCGGTTATGGTTTTGAATTTCTCCGACTAAATGATCCGATAAAATCTCTGGGCATATTTTCGATCCCGCAGACCTATATTATTAACAGCAAAGGCGAGGTGGTGAAATCAGTAAATGGAAGTATGGACTGGTCTAGTAAAGAATCTCTTTCTTTTCTCCAATCAATCCCCTGAATTGCGTAAATTTACCGGCTCTAAACCAAACCGGTAGTTTATGCAGTATTTTACCTTTTGTGTGGTAACTTTTTTGATGATTTTTACTCAGAGCTGTGACCGCTCTATTGAGAAAAAAACTTCTGAAACCCCACAGGCTATAAGCCCTGATGTGGCAAATTCTCCTCAGGCGGGTGCTCGCCTGCAACCCTCCGTTCCGGACCCGGCTCAGCAACAACAAATGGCACCCAAACTGCTGGAAGTCAAACCCGCAGAAACAGGCCTAGATTTTGCCATGAGTCTTCCGGAAGACTATGCGATAACCTCTACGGAAGACCGGGCGGGTAAACTTATTTATGCACAAAACGGTGCTTTTCAACTTGTTGTGAAGGAAACAAATGAATCTATTGATCAGATGAGAAACTATTGGGAGGAAGGCTACAAAGGGGCGAAATTCAGCCGATGGATTATCAGTGGAGAAAATGGGCTGCTTGTAGAGATGGAAAAAAACGGAAAAGCAGAATTTTACGTTGATTATCTATATAAAGGCACGGTTCGCTACAGACTTACTACCCCGGTTGATAAATCCTTTTCCCAAAACCAGGCCATACAGATGTTTCATGCCTGTCGGATGCTTGAGGTGGTGAATAAGGAGGGAAAAGGACAGTAAAGTTTGGATTTTTTTTTGCTTAATTTCAAAAATTTAAGATACATAATACAAAGGACTAATAATGGCTGATCAATTGTCATTTTTAAGCAATACGACTCCCGAATTTGTGGACCACTTGTATCGGTCCTATCAGAATGATCCGGAATCTGTTCCCGCGGAGTGGAAGCGGTTTTTTGAGGGTTTTGATTTTGCCCGCACTCATTACGGCGATGAAACATTGCCGGTTACGCCTCCGGTAGGCACCAGTGCTTCGGCAGGATTGAATGAAATCAATGTGCTGAATCTCATCAATGATTACCGCACACGGGGGCATCTATTTACCAAAACCAATCCGGTAAGAGACCGAAGGAAATATTCGCCCACCCTTGATATCGAAAATTTTGGCCTCAGCGAAAAAGACCTCGACACTGTTTTTCAGGCAGGTACAGACGTCGGCCTCGGCCCTGCAAGGCTTCGCGATATCATCAGACTTCTTCAGGATACCTACTGCCAGGCTATCGGAGCAGAATACAAATATGTCCGCAATCCCGAGATGGTAAAATGGCTGGAAGAACGTATGGAGTCTTCCCGCAACCAGCCCGTTTTTGATCTCAATAAAAAGAAACACCTGCTGAGCATGCTCAATAAAGCAGTGATCTTTGAAAAATTTCTGGGAACCAAGTTTGTCGGGCAAAAAAGATTTTCACTCGAAGGTGCCGAATCCCTGATTCCTGCACTGGATGCCGTCATTGAAAAAGGTGCGGAACTAGGGTTGGAAGAATTTGTCATCGGCATGGCTCACCGCGGAAGGCTTAATGTACTCGCCAATATCCTGAAAAAAGAGTATGACGAGATTTTCTCCGAATTTGAAGGCAAAGAACATAAGGACTCCGTCTTTCAGGGAGATGTAAAATACCATCTCGGTTTTTCTTCTGACATTCAGACCAGCACAAAAAAATCTGTTCACCTTAGCCTCATGCCCAACCCCTCCCACCTCGAAACCGTGAACCCGGTCGTGGAAGGTGCCGCAAGGGCAAAAATTGACCGTAAATACCACGGCGATTACAACAAACTGGCTCCTATTCTGATCCACGGTGATGCGGCTATCGCCGCTCAAGGTATCGTATATGAGGTATGCCAGATGTCGCAACTGGAAGGTTACAAAACCGGTGGTACCGTCCATATCGTGATCAATAACCAGGTGGGTTTTACTACCAATTACATGGATGCCCGCTCAAGTACTTATTGTACCGATGTCGCAAAAGTGATTCAGTCTCCCGTCTTTCATGTAAATGGGGATGATGTGGAAGCCGTGATTTTTGCCGTAGAAATGGCCATGCAATTCCGTCAAACCTTCAAACGCGACGTATTTATTGATCTGCTTTGTTACCGCCGCCACGGTCACAACGAGGCGGATGAGCCAAGTTTCACTCAACCTCTTCTCTATAAGATTATTCGTAACCACCCGGACCCGCGGGAAATTTATTTCCAGAAACTCCTCCATGCCACTGCGGTTGAAGCAAATATGGCTAAAGCCCTGGAAAAAGAATTTAAAGCTACTCTCCAGGCGGAACTCGAAGAGTCTCAATCCAAAGAGTATCTTACTCCATCTCCTTATCTCGACGGAACTTGGAACGGAATCCGCAGGCCCGGGAAAGAAGATTTTGAGCTTCCTTCTCCTAACACCGGTGTGGACAAGGCAAAACTTAAGGCTATTCTCGAAAAATTGCATCATATCCCCGAGGGATTTAATGCCCATAATAAAATCGTCAAACTCTTCAGCGATCGTATGAAAATGGTTGAAGATAATAAACTTGACTGGGCTTTAGGGGAGTTGATGGCTTATGGCACATTGCTTATCGAAGGTTTTCCCGTTCGCCTCAGTGGGCAGGATTGTCGTAGAGGCACATTCTCTCACCGTCACGCGGTGATCGTAAGTGAAGATGCCGAACAGGATCACATCCCCTTAAATCACCTCTCAAAAGACCAGGCACAGTTTATTGCTTACAATTCCCTTCTTTCGGAATATGGTGTATTGGGTTTTGAATATGGATATTCGATTACGAATCCCAACAATGTAGTGATCTGGGAAGCGCAGTTTGGTGACTTTGCCAATGGCGCACAGATTATGATGGATCAGTATATATCCAGTGCCGAATCCAAATGGCAGCGTATGAGCGGCCTGATTCAATATCTGCCTCATGGATTTGAAGGACAGGGGCCGGAACACTCCTCCGCCCGGATCGAACGTTACCTGGAATTGTGTGCAAGGAAAAATATGCAGGTGACTAATATTACTACCCCTGCGAATTTTTTCCATTTGATTCGCCGCCAGATTCATCGGGAGTTCCGAATCCCGCTTATCGTCTTTACTCCGAAAAAACTTTTGCGTTATCCGTTGTGTGTAAGCCCGCTGGAAGACTTTGCCGAAGGGCGTTTTCAGGAACTGATTGATGATGGCTATGCTGATACACCTAATGTAAAAAGAGTGTTGTGCTGCTCCGGAAAAATCTATTACGACCTTCTGGAAAAACAGCAGGAAGATCAACGCCGAGATATTGCCATTGTCAGAATTGAACAGCTTTATCCTCTTCCGGAAAGACAGCTACGCGAAATAATCGCCAAATACCCCCATGCAGAGTTTTGCTGGGTGCAGGAAGAACCACGAAACATGGGCCCCTGGAATTATGCCCTCCGGGTAATTACAGAAACGAACCTCCGTTACATAGGCCGCAAACCCGGCCCCAGCCCGGCAAGCGGTTCCTATAAAAAACATGCTGCTGAACAGGCAGGGATAATTGCGGAATCATTTGACCTGATACCCGCCAATAAAATTCCTGAAAAGGTCGTCGTCAAATAAACTACGGGCGGAATTCCGGGTTTTTGATAAAACTTTCGTCGCTTAATGCCTTCATAAAAGCGACTATGTCCTGCTTATCTTGTTCGTTAAGGGTGATGTTGTTCATAAATATATTTTTGTTGCGGTGATTTTTACCGCCACTGGCATAATGATTTATGACATCCTCCAACGTTGCAAGACTGCCATCGTGCATATAGGGACCCGTAAATTCGACGTTCCGGAGAGTCGGAACCTTAAATTTACCCTCATCCCAATAACTTCCGGTGACCTCCATTCGCCCGAGGTCTCCGTAGTTTTCATACAGACCATTGTTTTGAAAACTTCCGTCGGTAAAATTATACCCCGAATGACAGTGAAAACATTCTCCTAACTCGCTGTTGAAAAGCGCAAACCCGCGAATCTCTTGGGGTGTGAGCGCGGTAGAGTCTCCCGCTGCATAAAGATCATAACGCGAGTTTGTACTTAATAAAGTCCGTTCAAAACATGCGAGTGCATCCACTACAGCCTGAGTTGTGGGCGGGCCACCCGTGGCATTCTGAAACAAGGTTGGGTATTCCGGGTGTTGTTCCAGTTTGGGAATAAACCATTCGGGTTTAGAGGCCATCTCCAAAGGGTTGATGATCGGATGAATTGCCTGCTCTTCCAGACTCGGATTTGCTCCGTCCCAGAAAAAACGGGTACTGTAAACAAGGTTGATCAGCGGCATAGCGTTTCGGGCGCCAAGTTTACCGCCAACTCCCTTACTTAAAAATACCGAATCGGAAAAAGCTTTATGGGGCGCATGGCAACTGCCGCAGGAAACTGTACTGTCCACAGACAAAATGGGATCGAAAAAAAGTTTTTTACCCAGAGCGACTTTTTTGATGGTAAGCCGATTGTCTTCCGGTATGGGTGGCGGCGGGAAATGTGCAGGTACTACCAGTTCGTAGTCTTCCGGAACCGGATCTACCAGAGGTAGATCACAGCCGGAAATCATTACGGCTGTGATCAGAAGCGGGGCGATTATTTTTTTTGATAATAACATAATCATTAAGGCTCTTTATGCAAGGCTCCATTGACCAGGTTATCAGTGATGGTGCGGGAAATGTCAAATTGTTCGCCTGGCACACTATGAGAGATATTAAACCTTACCATGTCGAGTGTATCCGTTTCATTGTAAAACATGCGGTTGATATCAAGTTCGATATTAAAATGTACCGTCTGGCCCGACTGAATGGTAAAAGCATTTTCGTTGTCGAGAAAGGATACTTCCCGATAGATGACATTGGGTGAATTGATGGAATCTTTGCCGGTATGGTAGGCGATGGGCAGGTCAAGGGCGGTTCCGTTATTGTCCGGACTTTGGTCTATAAAACCTTCCATAGACAAAAACTTATAACCGGTTCTCCAGGACCAGTACATCGAACTTCCCACGCTCAGGGGGTGATTTACAGGGTAGGATGCCGGGCCTGTGTTGAGGCGGTCGGGAACTCCTATACCAAATTTTACTCCTTTATAATTGCCGACATCCACAAGGTCAAATTTTTTAAAAGCAGCGTTTTCTTCCGATGTATGGCGCGCTTCCCCTCCGGAAAGAAAGTCATAGAGATTGATTTCAGAAAGCAGTATCTCCTCCCCATTTTCTTTTACCAGAGTAATATCGGCGATATACATCAGGAAAAAATCAATTCGGTATTTGCGGTTTTGAATATTGACTACGGGTACCCCTTTTTCAATTCTTTCTCCATTGACTTTCGGGATAAAAGCCAGTTCAAAACTACCTGCTTCTATCGGTTTTTCCCGGCATGAAGTGCAGGAAAAAAGTAATAGTGCAGTGAACGCAGAAAATAGTATTATATGAAGTTTGTAATACATGGGATGATATATTTAAGGAACGAATGCCTGATTCTGTACAAAGGCCGAGTCTGTCAGTGCTTCGAGAAAATGAATCAGGTCACGTTTTTCCTGTTCGTTGAGGTCTAATGGTTTTACGAATTTGTTTTGGTTTGGGTGGTTTTTTCCACCGGAGATGTAGTGAGAAACTACTTCCTCAAGGGTTTTCAGGCTTCCATCGTGCATGTAGGGAGCGGTAAGAGCAATATTTCGAAGTGTGGGGACCTTAAATTTCCCTAAGTCGGCGGTGTCAAGTGTGATGCGGTAACGCCCCTGGTCGGGGTATGAAGCGTAAATACCGTTGTTTTCAAAGGCGTAATGGGTAAAATTTATCCCGCTGTGGCAATTGCTGCATCCGGCTTTTTCACTAAAAAATAGCTGCATACCGTTTTTTTCCGATTCGCTCAAGGCATCCTGCTGATTCTGAAAATGATACCGGTCATAAGGCGAATTGCCGCTGATGAGGGTTCTCTCAAAACTAGCAATCGCCCGTACCAGCACAAAAAGATCCATTTCTCTGCCGTAGGCGTTTTGTGCCAGAGGTGTATAGTAGGGATGGTCCTTGATTCTTTTTGCCAGTTCGGCTGCATTAAAACCCATTTCTACATGGTTTTCGATAGGGCCTAGTGCCTGCAATTCCAAGCTGGGACTCCCTCCTTCGGAAAAAAAATAGGGCTGATAGGCGACATTGGTTAGGGTAGGGGAATTGCGCATCCCCACTCTTCCCTGAATACCCACAGAAAGAGGAAGATGGTCTGCAAATCCCGCAGCTGCCTGATGACAGGTTGCACAGGAGACGGTCGAATCAAGAGAAAGTATGGGATCATAAAACAGCAACTTCCCGAGCTGTATCCTTGATTGGTTCAGAGCATTATCGGTGGGAATTTCCGGCATGGGAAAACCGGCGGGCAAACCCATGTCCCAGGGTTTGTCCACCGGTATTTCCTCTACCGGAGTCTGGCAGGAAAACATTACCAGAATGGCAAATATGGCTCCTGCACTTTTCATTACTCTTCTTCTACACTAAATGCTGAGGGCACGTTTGCAACCAGTTTTGCAGCCAGGCCGGGGTCGTCGCCGGTATGGGTGATTCTTTCGGTTGTCAGATCAATACCTGTAAACAATTTGGCGAAGTCCACTTCCATGTGAATGGTTTCTTCTTCGGTTGCAACCTCTTTGTGTGCGGTAAGTGCCACAGGGGTAAGTTTTGCATCTGTACCAATATGAAGCTCCATTTGTGCCTCGGGTGTTCCATCGGCATTGGTATCCACCAGTCCTTCAATTTTGATAAAAATATATCCGCTGTTCCAACTCCAGTGCATATTTGGATTTTTGGGAGCCAGTGGGTGGTCAGTGGCATAAGTGGTCGGGTCGGAATGGTTGGCGACGGAGTCAACACCTACATTAAACATAAGCATGTGTTTGTGGCCGGTAGTGATTTCACCTACTTCATATACAGACTTATCCGCAGTCACAAGCAGATACTTGTCCTCATTGGTATCAAATTCACCATCACCTCCTACTTGGATACCCGAAACATAAAACTGGGCGGTAGTGAAAGAAACCGCCGTACCGTTGATATTGTAAACCGTATTGAATGCAAATACATCCTCCCCTACGAGTGAATGAAAATGCAGCGAGAGCGCAGGGAAAACACAGTTTCCATCGCTTTCTTTTGCATCGGGATTGTAGTTGGCTGCCAATGGATCGGTACAGCCTTTTTCTTTACAGCCGCTGGTAAAAGTGAGTGTAAAAAAGGAAAAAACGATTAGTGTTATTTTGAAGATATTTAAAGTTTTCATTGTAAAATGGATTTGATCGTGAATAAATTAAAACAAAAAGCTAAGGTTGGCATTTATCCGGTTGCCCCCTGAAATTTCTCCGCCGGCATAATCTGAGGATAGATGCGGAGTATAACTGACCCTCGCCCCCCAACGTTTGGTTTGGGCCTCTGCGCCCAGCATGGCATAGGTTCCGGTTCCACCGGTTCCATACTGATAAATTCCTTCATAAACATTTCGACCCAGTCGTTCATGGTAAACCCCGGCAAAGGGCATGATATTGACCGAGGAGGTTTGGATCAGATACGAAAGGTAAGCCGTACCGACAATCTGATTTCCAAACAGGTACTGGTCCGCATTTTCGGTATTGATTCTTCCGGAAATATCCGCAGTAATCCCCCAGGAGCGAAACCGTAGGTTATACATGCTATGAAGCAGATAATCCCAACTTCCGCTTCCCATTTGAAAATTGGCGGGCATCGGATTCTCCTGATTTTCGAGGTCAAACTTCCCTGTGGGGGTTTTTACACCCGCACCTGCGGAGACATAATGGCGGAAAGCGGATTTTGAGCTATCGGAGGATTGGAAAATCTTAAACTCACCCATCACCCAGCTATCTCCTGACCCGCGGTAGCTGTTTTTTTCTACTTCCGAGATATGTGTGTTAAGATTATAGGGAAGAACCGCCTGAATGTGCAGCCTTTTGCCAAGCCGGAATCCCAACCTTATATCTGTCTGATGAAAAAAATCAGAGCCGCCATCCAGGTTTTCGGAGGCATAAAAGCGGGAATATCTCCAACCCAGGCTTACAAAATTATTTTTATACTGAGGCATAATGCCGATCATACTGCCGGTGGCAGCACATCCACATACTTCGCAACCCAGCAAACGCCCATATCCCACCAAAAGAATAAGGGCAAGTAAGGATAATTTCCTCCTCATTTCGATTTAGATTAATAAATAGAAAACCTGAAAATAGCGGAATCAGGCAAGCCGCTGAGGAGGCGGACATACGGGGGGGGAAACGTATTGTGAAAGAGCCACTTCAGAAAATAAAAATTGGGTATATGAAGGCTTTTTCAGAAGAAAAAACGATTCTGAAGTATTTTCGATGATTTCCAGAGAGGGGATTTTGATTTTTACCGGTTGAGGCAGAGGTGTGCTGTCGGTTTGTTCTTCATCAAAGGCTTTCTGAATGCGAAGAGATAAAATACATTTCCCATTACAATGAAGTTGTGGGCGGGATTTGTTGATACATAATACTTTTTGAACGTATTCCTTGTTGAGCGTGTAATCAATGAAAGGAAAAACGATCCTGAATTGTAAACTCAGGATACAAACCACGCCTGTAAAGGCTATCAGGGATTGTATGTTTTTTCCTTTAAACCTAAACATAAGTCCAAATCTAAAAACAAAAACCCACAAGAAAAATGACAAAAATCATGGATACTATTTTTTTACACCTCGGAGCCTATCGCATGTTATTGATTCGGAAATCAGGTATAATTCCCTTAATTTTGATTTCTGCATAACAAATAACTACCCTTTGTAGTTAATCATTCGCTGACTTTTTACCTAAACAATTCATCCATGATCAAAGTCGAACCCGGAAAACTTCTTGCACAGGTAAATGAGCCGTCTGACCTGCGAAAATTAAAACCCGAACAACTATATGAATTTTGTACTGAGTTGCGCGATTTCCTGATTTCTACTGTTTCGGTAAATGGCGGTCATTTTGGTGCGAGTCTGGGCGTCGTAGAGCTTACCACTGCTTTGCATTATGTGTTTAATACTCCCTATGATCAGCTCGTCTGGGATGTCGGCCATCAGGCGTATGGGCACAAGGTAATTACCGGGCGGAGGGAAAATTTTCATACGAACCGGGTGTATAAAGGGCTTTCGGGTTTTCCCAAACGGTCGGAGTCGCCTTATGATACTTTTGGCGTAGGCCATTCATCTACTTCGGTTTCGGCAGCTGTCGGCATGGCCGTCGCTAAAGCTTATAAAAAAGAAGACCGCCACGTTGTCGCCGTAATCGGCGACGGGGCAATGACCGGAGGTATGGCTTTTGAAGCCATGAACCATGGCGGGTGGGAAAAAGCTGATATGCTCGTTGTGCTCAACGACAATAACATGTCCATTGACCCGAACGTCGGTGCGTTAAAAGAATATCTCACCGATATTACGGCCTCTCATACCTACAACAAACTCCGCGATGAACTATGGAAGCTTCTCGGTAAACTCGATAAGTTTGGCCCTAAAGCGCGTTCTATCGCCCATAAGCTGGAAGCGGGATTTACCGCAGCGACTACCCCGGGAATGTTGTTTGAGGCTCTGGGCTTCCGCTATTTTGGCCCTATTGATGGCCACGATATCAACCACCTTGTCAGAGTTCTTCGCGACCTGAAAGACATAAAAGGCCCTAAACTCCTCCACTGTATCACGGTCAAAGGAAAAGGATATGAACTCGCAGAGAAAGACCAAACTAAGTGGCATGCGCCCGGTCTTTTCGATAAAATTACCGGAGAAATCAAAAAATCGGAAAATACCGAACCCCAGCCGCCCAAATATCAGGACGTTTTTGGCTTTACAATTATCGAACTGGCGGAAAAAAATGAAAAAATTATGGGCATTACACCTGCTATGCCCAGCGGTTGCAGTCTGAAATACATGATGAAAGAAATGCCCGACCGGGCATTTGATGTCGGAATTGCCGAGCAACATGCGGTCACTTTCTCCGCCGGCCTCGCCACTCAGGGTATGAAACCTTTCTGCAATATTTATTCTTCCTTTATGCAGCGAGCTTATGACCAGGTTATTCACGATGTGGCACTGCAAAAACTCCCCGTTGTATTTTGCCTTGATCGTGGAGGTATTGCAGGTTCTGATGGGGCAACTCATCACGGTGCTTTTGACCTGGCTTATTTCCGCTGTATTCCCAATATGGTAGTTTCCTCACCAATGGATGAAGCCGAGCTGCGAAGCCTGATGTACACCGCTTCTGTATGGGAAGAAGGGCCTTTTTCAATCCGGTATCCCAGAGGCGAAGGGGTCATGCCCGAATGGCGCACACCGCTGGAATTTATTCAGCCAGGCCAGGGGCGAAAACTGAACGACGGGGAGGATGTGGCGATTCTTACCCTTGGACATCCCGGCAATTTTGCGCAGGAAGCGATTAAGGATTTAAACGCAAAAGGAATATTCCCTGCTCATTACGATATGCGGTTTGTAAAACCCCTCGATGAAACAATGTTGCATGAGGTTTTTGGAAAATTCTCCAAAGTAATCACCGTCGAAGACGGCTGTATTCAGGGAGGATTTGGCTCTGCCATCCTGGAGTTTATGGCAGATCATGGTTACACTTCTCGTCTTTTCCGTATGGGAATGCCCGATCGGTTTGTGGATCATGGAAGTCAGCCGGAGTTGTGGGCAGAATGTGGGTACGATACCTGGGCTATTCGGGCAAAAGTAGAAGAAATCTCAACAATAAAACAACGAGTATAAATAGTTTAAAGCCTTGATATACAGGGAGAAACCTAATAAGGTTTCTCCTTTTTTTTATACAAAAACCATTTAATTTTGTCAAAAACTTGACAAGGTGATATTTTATGTTTAAAATTACATCTACTTGTTTATTGGTATTAAAAAAGATTCCCGGTATAGGTCCGTGACAAATTACAATTTTCCGCTTTATTATACTCCGATTTCGGAGGTTTTGCGTACAGCGATAATCTTGAAATTTGGGTTTGCTTTTATCGGGAACTATTAACACAGATTAAACATGATTGTCAACAAACCCTATCTTCATCTTGAAAAAACGGAATCAGGCCATCGCCTTGATGTCATATTTTCGCTGCCTGCCGGTCTCGATATTTTGCCTGTACAGCAAAGCAATTCAGAAATCAATAAAATATTGGTTTTCCCCGTTGTTTCTGTAGAAGGGCAAATACACTACAGCTTTAAGGATTTTAGTTTTGAGTTTTCCGGACTAAGCCCCCAGTCCTACATTGATGTTTACCTCATCGAAATAGACGCAATGGGTGAATTGAGCGGAGAAGGCCCATTGGGTGTCACCCGTGTTTATGTTATTGCCGCCGAAGGAGAAGAAGACCGGGAAGGGGATGGCAATCCGGGTACAGATGGTGGAACCGGTGAAGGTGACGGGGGCGAAGGGGATGATTAACAACTTATATAGACCCATGCATCACATTACCGACAAAAACCGATTAGTTTTCTTTACAGGTATGGCAGGATTTTTCCTGCTGTGCCTGACCTTTTCTTTGTATTCTCAACCGCAGAAACAGGCCCCCGCCCCCTGTTGGGATTTGTTGAGTGTAGAGAAGGCGAATGCCGATTCGGTGGATGAATGGAACCGATGTGTCGTCGCCCGGATCAATCAGCATAATTATACAGAGGGAGACTCGCTTGCAGTCGCACTCATTGCCATTTCTGAAAAAATTTCCTACCCTGTGGGCGTAGCCCGACAGTACAACAACCTGGGCCGTATCCGGCGACATCAAGGAAAACACGACGAAGCGCTTACTTTTTACAAAAAAGGGTTGGCCTACCGTAAAAAAAATAATCTGATTGATTCCGGTATCGGATATACCTTACAGGAAATAGGATTCAATTATGGGGATATGGGCAATTACGCCAAAGCGATTGAAGCACACCTTGACGCAATCCCCTATTTTGAGAAAGAAAACAAACACAAAGCCCTTTGTGAGGAATATAACAATATAGGAACCGCGAATTCGAATTTTGGTTACCAAATGTTTAAAATTGATTCCACCTTCGACCGGATTCCTGCCTTTCAGGAAGCGATTCGATATTATAAAAAAGCCTATCAAAAAGCTTATGAAAAAAGCTTATGGGAGAGCTATATAAACGTTGCCGGAAATCTGGGGAGAGATTATCTGGAAATTGGGAAAACGGACTCGGCGGCCTATTTTCTGGATAAAGGCATCGCCGTTTGTGATTCGGTATTGGACACACTCCACAATGAAAAAAACCGCATGAAGCTCCTGAAGCTAAAAGCCGATATAAACGGGAAAAAAGGGCATTTACGGGAAACACAAAAACAATATGAACAGGCGTTGGCATTACATACCGAAAGCCTTCGTTTGTATGAAGAAGTGAAAAGCGAGACAGGAAAATTTACGGCACTGACCAATATCGGGAATAATTACGAGCAGCAGGGCGACTTAAAAAAAAGGCTGAAATATTACCTTCAGGCTTATGAAATCGGCAAAACGGCCGGCATCAGCGAGCGACAAAAACTGCTGATGAATAAAAACCTCTATCAGACCTACTTTGATTTGAAAGATACCCTTTCGGCGTATCCCTTTTTACTCGCCGCAAACTTGGTTGAGCAGGAGACCGCAGCAAAAGAAATCTCTCAAAACATAAAGTTTGTACAAGTTAATGCCACTTTAACGGCCGATATAGAAATCGCAAAAGCACAAACCCAGTTGCGAACCTGGATGTTGGGCGGTAGCGGCATCGCGTTAATCCTCTTAATGGTTGGCATCCTCCAGCAACTACGCCTCCGAAAAGCCCAGAAAAAAGAAGACGAATGGAAGATCAGCCAAAAAGAATTGGCATACGAAGCTCAAATCAATTCCATCATCGAAGATTCCCGTCAAAAACTCGTCGCCAAACAAAATGAAACACAGGAAATTGTATTAAAAAAAATCGGACGTGAATTGCATGACAATATTGCAGGAACCCTGGTGACCTGCAAAAGAATGCTCGAATCGTGGATCGAAGTAAGCAATCACCCCGAATACGGGCAAAAAACCGAAAATATCCTTCGGAATGTTATTGATGATGTAAGACAGTTGTCGCACAACCTTGAAGCGGTCACATTAAAAAACGGCCTGATACCGGGAATACAAGAATTGTGTTATAAAATTAATGAAGTATATAAACAACCTGAAATAAAATTACAGACCCACAACCTGAAAACCCTCAATCTTCCCGCCAACTGGGAAATTAATATCTACCGCATTTTTCAGGAAGCACTGACCAATATTATGAAGTATTCTCAGGCTCAAAATGTCGAAATACAAATTTATGTACGAGAGGATATCCTATCATTGACAATCGAAGACGACGGGAAAGGATTTAATTCGGAAGAAAAAGCAGCCGGTATTGGTTTACTAAATATGAGATCACGAGCCGAAGAGATGGGGGGGACTTTTACAATTTCTTCGGTAATTGATCATGGCACAACTCTTTTTATCGAAATTCCCTTATTTCCGCAAACTTCCTAAATGAATAAAATATGAAAACTTTAGTGAAAGAGCTTACATCTGTAAAAAGTGCAGTTATTAAAGAACCTAAAACTACAAAAAAAATGGTGAGGATAATGATTGTAGATGATCACCTTCTTGTGGGACAATCCCTTGAAACACTAATTCATAAACGGGAGGGCTACCAAGTAATTAAATGTGTAAGTAGCGGCAAAGAGGCTATTGCGTATCTCGAAAAGGCAGACCCAAAGGACTTCCCGGATGTGGTGCTGATGGATTTGTTTATGAATGAGGATTCCGACTCAAAAGAACCCGACGGAATGAGGGCGGCACGGTATATTTTTAAAAATATATGTTCCTCTAAAGTATATGACATACGGGTGATTATTGTGTCTGTTTCGCTCAATGGATTGTATATATCTTCCGCCCACAATATGAGTATTCAGGGATACCTGGCGAAGGAGTCTCCTGCACCGGAAATATTTGAGGCAATAGATACCGTAATGAAGGGTGAAATGTATTATCGGGGAAAAGTTTACAGCGAAATGTCCCGTTACATTCAGTCAAATAAATGCACCGATGAAGAAATTATTCCCCCCAGTCCAATGGAACAGGAAATATTAAAAATGACTTCGGAGGGGCTAAGTGCCCGGGAAATTTCCGAAAAACGTGGGATGACTGTTGACGGGGTAGAAGGCCACAAACGACAACTTCTCCGAAAGTTAAATGCAAAAAATGTAGCAGAGCTTATATCCCAGGCATATAAATACGGATTTCTCAAGCTCTATTGACGCCCGGCGTGGTTTTATTGATCCCGCCCGTATCTCGTGATGAATTCCCCTAATTCTAAAATTGCTGCTTAACCGGCAGGCGCGTATCTGGGTTATGCCTTTTCCAAAAGAAAATTCAGAATACCTGAGATTTAGGACAGAATTAATCCATAGAAAAAATGATTAAAATTATGCTGATTGACAGCCATGAACCCTATCTTGAGGCTGTTTCGGAACTCATTGGCCGTCAGAAAGACATGGCTACTTGTCATAAATTGACCTCTGCTGCCAAAGCCGTGGAAATTCTCCGGAATGAAAATGCGGAAAAACCGGATGTCGTACTCATTGATGCGGATTTGAAGGAAAAAGAACCTGTAGGTTTGTCTTATGCAACGTATATCACCCATAATTTTCCTTCTATCGCTGTAATTGTCCAAAGTATGCAGAAGGTTGCCATTTATCCTCATAAGATGGAAGAGAGTGATGTCGCCGGTTTTTTGTTTAAAGATTGTAACAATAAAGAACTTCTGACGGCGATAAGGGTTGTTGCCAGCGGTAAAAAATTCTACCAGCGGGAAGTGAAAGATGTTCTAAAACGCTATCGCCAGTACCTCGATGCCCCGGATGACAATGAGCCTTTTCTGACACGAACAGAAAAATCCATTTTACAATGGATGAGTTGGGGCTTTAGTGATGATTCTATTTCCGAAAAAATGCAAATCTGCCAAAAAGCATTCGCTCTTCACTGGAATAACATCTCCCGAAAATTTGGTACAGTCAACCTCGGAGATATTTTGCGGGAATCCATTGAACGGGGCTTTTTAGACACGTCTTCGTCTGCTTATAGTTATGCCAAAGCCACCCGTGTGCAGCATTTTTACTAATACCGTTTTCGGTAAAATTTCTATCGGATTTCGGAGTATTGGATGATGGAATAAATAGAGAACTTTGTTTTGAAAATATAGAAAGTATGCTCCCGACCCAAAAAATGCATCTGATAAGATTTAGAATAGGGAGTTTGTATATCGGGGTGCTCTTTAGAGTATCCCCGTTTCTTTTTTTAATACAAATTTTGTTACTTTATAATCATTCACCTTGGCTTTATGGCGGAAAATAAAAAACTTTATGGTCTTTTTATTGGCATAAACGAATATGCGGCGGTAAGTTCCCTCAACGGATGTGTCAATGATGTAAATGCAATTAAATCGTGGCTGGAAAATCAGCCGGATTTTACGCTCGTCTCACGGGTACACACCAGCGACGACGAAATAAAACCCACCAAATCCGTGATCGTAAATGCGATACGTGAGCATCTCGGCCAGGCGGGGAAAGATGACCATGTTTTATTTTATTTTGCCGGGCATGGGGTTCAGGAAAAAACGGATATTCCTGCTTTTGTACAGGCCGAAACCCGCGGGCTTATGGAGGCACTTGTCTGTTATGATAGCAATCTGAGAAATGCTGGCTCTCAAGACCAGACCTGTCTGTCAGATAAAGAACTCCGCTGGTTGTTTTACCACATATCGCAAAACCACCCGCATATCCTGATTATCACCGACTGTTGCCACTCCGGGGATGTGATGCGGGAATCGCTGGATGATAATTCGGCGAAAAAACGTATGGGATCCGAGAAAGCTTTAAAACCTCGCGCTTGGGAAGGTTTTATCTTTAATGAAGATATTTCACCGGATGAACTGAATCATAAACCGCTTAGCGATGTCATTCCTCTGGGCGATTATATTCACTTTGCGGCCTGCCGTGATACAGAAGTTGCCTGGGAAGGGGCTTATGACTATGGCAAACCCGGAGGTTTGTTTACCATCAGCTTGCTCAAAATCCTCAATAAAGGTGGCCGAAACCTTTCCTACCGCGATCTCAACAGCCGGTTAGTAAACTATATGCGCAACTGGAAAACGAAAATCCAGCGACCGCAAGTGTTTGCCAGTTCAGACAGTATAAAAGGGTTGTATAGTTCGTTTTTGAGTGGAGAAATGACTCAAACGCCCGTTATGGCCAATATTATCGGTAACCCCCGACTCGGGTGGACGCTTGATCTGGGAGCCATTCATGGCATTCATCCCGAGGATAAAAATATACCAGTCAAAGTCTATATCAATCCCACCGAACCACCTATCGGGGAAGTTTTTATTGACAAAATTTACCCCGGCTTTTGTACGCTTACCAACCCCGGCAATCTTCTGGTGAGAGAACAACAATTCTATTATGCAAAAGTGAATTGTTTTGCCGCCAATCCTCCGGCGGTTTACCTCAAAGGAGAAGATACAGACGGGTTGGAAATGTTTAAAAACCTCCTCAAGGAAAATCCCTGGGAGGAAAAAAGCCTTTCGATTAATCTCGTAGAGACGGAAGACGAAGCCGATTATGTTCTTATTGCCGAAAACGGGACTTATAGTATCGCCAAAAGCCATGATACCCGACCGCTTGTCCAGCAGGTATATGGGTATAATACTGCTAGTGCAAAGCTGGTACGGGATTATTTTTTGCATATCGCCCGGTGGAAATTTGTACGAGAACTCAACAATCCCCACACGAAACTCACCAAGAGTCGCAAAAACTACCCCGTCGAAATACAAGTTTGGGTACAGGGCGATGACGGGGCAGATTACGAACTCAACCTCCGCGAGGTGAACAAACTCGAAATGAACGGCTCTAATGAGGCAGGCAAACCTTCCGGGAAAATAAAAATCAAACTGACGAATGTAAGCTCTCAGGAACTTTACTGTTCACTATTGTACCTTCCCATGACTTTTGGAGTGTACAACACCCTGCTTCCTAACGGGGGAGTCTGGCTTAATCCTGATGATGAAATCTGGGCGGTGGAAGGGGAATACATTGAACTGCAACTGGAAGACTATATCTATGATTTTCGCTGGGAGGGTGCATTTGAATTTATCAAACTCATTGTCAGCACTACCGATTTTGGTACAGAAGAGCTTACACTTCAGGAACTACCTGTACCCGAAATAAAAAGAAGTCCCTTGTCCCGATCTTCTTTCCGGATATACGCTCCGGGCAATGAGGTAAAAGAAGATGATTGGATGGCGGCAGGCTACGAAATTTTTATCAAAAACCCGGAACTTTTTGCCTAAGTTTATGCCAGGAAAACTATGCCTGGCCAATCAAAAATTTATCTCCCGCTACTCGCTGCCGCTTCCTCGGGGTTGTATTATATTTTACTTTTTTTTACTCCCCGTGAGAATTTCCTTCAGGTAATTTCCCTGTTTGGGGGTTTGTTTATCCTTTATCTGCTATTGGTCAGGTTTTCTCAAAACCTGCGGGTACATTTTATATTTATCCTGGCGCTGATTTTTCATATCATTCCCCTTCTTTCTCCTCAAACACTTCCGGCACTTTCCGACGACTTCTACCGGTTTATATGGGATGGCCGCCTGCTTACTCAGGGTGTCAATCCCTTTGCAATGATTCCGGAAGAATATATGAAAAACCCGGAGCATGCCCTTCAGTTAGGATTGACCCCCGAACTTTACCAGGGGCTAAACTCCAAGACCTATTTTACGATTTACCCGCCAGTACTTCAGGGCGTTTTTTATATGGCTGCCTTTATTTCTCCTGACAGTATCCCGGGATCCGTATGGGTTATGAAGATGGTTATTTTATTGGCGGAAATCGGGAGTATCGGGCTAATGATAAAACTTCTCCGACACTTTGAGCTACCGGTTCCACTCGTTTCGTGGTACGCTTTTAACCCTTTGGTGATTGTCGAACTTACCGGAAACCTGCACTTTGAAGTATTGATGATCTTTTTCCTTCTTTGGGCTTTGTGGTGGTTTGTTCAAGGCAAATGGCAACTATCATCCGTGCCGTTTGCCCTGGCGGTCGGCAGTAAATTACTGCCGCTTATGTTTTTGCCGCTGCTGATACGAAGGATAGGATGGGTGAAAACATTTGTCTATGGAGCGCTTGTAGTGACAATTACAGTGTTTTTGTTTGTACCTGTTTTTGACCAGGAAACCTTCCGAAATCTTTATCAAAGTATAGACCTCTATTTTCATAAGTTTGAGTTTAACGCCAGCATATACTACCTGGTTCGCTGGGTCGGCTATCAGCAGGTAGGGTACAATGTCATCCAGACAGTCGGGAAATATTTGGCCATGGCGGTCGTAATAGCCATCGGCGTTTATTCATTTTTTGAAAAAAATCCCGACGATAAAAACCTTCCAGCAGGGTGGTTGTGGGTACTGATATTTTATTTTTCGCTGGCCTCTATTGTGCACCCCTGGTACGTGACTTCTTTGGTCGCCTTTTCGATATTTACCCATTATCGTTTTGCGATTGTATGGAGTTTTTTTGTGCTGTTGAGTTATTTTACTTACCAGACTACTGCCTACCACGAAAACCTGTGGCTTACTGCGCTGGAATATTTTATACTTGGCGGATGGATTATTTTTGAATTAAAAAACCAAACCGGAGATAAACCCGTTAAATCTCCGAATCAAACTTTCTAAATATTTATATGAAGGCTATTCCCTGTCCACAGGTATCTTTTTCTTTCTCATCCTGTAAATTTGTCCCCTATACCTTTGATACCGCTCCGAGTCATCAAACGCAGGTTTTCCACTCGATAACGGATGTGCCGTTTAATATCATCAAGAAATGGGTCTCTCCAGAAACGCTGGCGGTAATGTCGGGCACGGAGTCTGCCAAAATACCGGGCATGGAGTTTCGTTATGCACTTTTTTACCGCGAAGGAATACCGGCTATTTTTGCATGCTTTCAAATTTTTTCGTTTTCTGCGCGACAGACCGGTGAATATGCTTCAAGCCCGGAAAAGGCGGATAACTTTTCCGGAAAAGTAAAAAACCTTCTGGCCCGAATCGCCAAAAATATAATGGAAAAAAGGCAGATACGGCTTTTGGTTAGCGGTAATGTGCTTCTTACCGGACAGCCCGGGTACTATTGCGATCCTTTTGTACCAGAAAATGAAGGATTATCTCTTTTGCCGACAATCATAAACGAAATACTTTCCAATACTCCTGACATAGATGCAATTTTGCTAAAAGATCATTTATGTCTGCCGGAGACGGTTTCAGAAGAATGGCAGAAACAGGGATTTACGCCTTTTGAGACTGAACCGAATATGGTATTACCCATTGTATGGAAGTCAGTAAATGATTACCATCTGGATATGTCTTCCAAATACAGACAGCGGGTCAAAAGCGCCTATAAAAAAAGCGACGAACTCCTTCGCCGAGAGTTAAACCTCTCGGAGGTGATCCGGTACAAAGACCGGTTATTTGAATTATTTCATTCTGTATTGAAAGAGGATCGTTTTAATATGGTTTCTCATTCACCGGAATATCTGCCTTCCCTGAAAACATTGCTGGAAGACCAGTTTCGGGTTTTGGGTTATTTTCGTGGCGATGACCTGGTTGCTTTTCAAACCCTGATTTTGAAAAAGGAAGAATTTGACGCTCATTTTCTGGGCTACCATTGCGACCTCAACCATGAATACAAACTATATCAAAGGATGTTGTACGATGCGGTAGCAATTGCCATTGAGGAAGGATTTAATCGAATATCCTTTGGGCGTACAGCAATGGAAATTAAATCGGCAGTAGGAGCAGTACCCGAATACCCGGTTTGTTACCTTAAGTTTACCCGCCCAATCGTCAACCGACTGGCAGTACCATTTTTGCGAAACGTAAAAACCGAAGCGTGGCAACCTCGCCATCCGTTTAAACCGATGATTTTAGTATAAAAAAATAGGTTCAATTTCGGGAAACAAGGTATTATTCGTATTTTTCCCTTATGACAAGGTTGTTTCCAATGTTTCCGCTAAATCTTGTGGTATTTCCCGGCGAACGCCTCCGGCTCCATATTTTTGAGCCGCGTTACCGCCAACTTATCGGGGAATGCCTGGTGGAACATAAAACTTTTGGAATCCCTACAATCATAGATAAAAAGCTGATGGGTCTGGGCACAGAGGTGAAGATACTTAGTCTGGATAAAAAATACGGGGGAGGAGAAATGGACATCAGTACCGAAGGAATCCGAAGGCTGGAAGTGAAAAATTTTTTCGAAAAGTCTCCGGAAAAACTTTATCCCGTAGCAGAAGTCGTTTGGCCGGAAAGTGAGGATACTTCGGATGAAACGCTCCGGCAGGAAGTGAAAAAGTTACTTGCCAAACTTCATTACGCACTCGGCATTTCCAAAAAGTTTTCAGAGAACCAACTTCTCTCCTATGAAATGGCTCACCATGTGGGGTTTTCGATCCGCCAGGAATATGAATTGCTTACCATTGATACAGAAACTGATCGCCTGAAATTTTATAAAAAACATCTGGAAACCATTTTACCCGTAGTAATGGAAACCGAACGCCTTAAAGCAAAGGCCAAACTTAACGGCCATTACAAAAACGTAATTCCGCCAAAATGAAGTTGATCATCCGTGTCATAGCCCGTTATTCGCTTATTATTTTGCTCGCCATCGTCTCAGCCTGTGAAGTGCCTCAGGGACAAGGCAATGGAACCCCTGGCCTTAGTCAGGAAACCGTGGGAAACTTCGTTGAAGGCCTTCAGGATGTTTCGACAGAGTTTAAAGAACTGGCTAAACCCAACAAAGTACAGGCTTGGGTGGATAACCTGATTGTAAAAGCGCAGCCCGGTGGAAAAGATATGCCCCAGGTTGCCGTGATGCAAGAAGGCGAAACTGCCGATTATCTCTATCAACGCACTGTGCGCAAATCGGAGTTTTTACTCCGTGGACAGCGATTTATGGAACCCTGGATTCTTATCCGTACCCAGGATGGTACGATGGGCTGGGTACATGAAGGAGGTGTCCGGTTTATCGGCACAGATCTTAACAATCTCCTTTCTATCGGGCAGAATACCGATCCTAATGCCCGAACCCGTTCGCTGGACCAGCCGGAAAATACAAACCCTTCTCAGGATCGGCAGGTCATACCCGGACAAAGGGTGGGCGCAATCCGATTAAAATCCACAGAAACAGAACTGATGGGCATTTATGGCCCTACAAATGTCTCCCGTGGGGTAGTGGATGTTCCCGGCGGCCAGCAGGAAGCCTGTACGATTTTGCTGGGAGGAACACAGGACGAACTTCGTATCACATGGAAGGACGATTCGCATTCGCAGGTGAAAGCCGTTTATATCATACAACCTAATGCCCGCTGGTTTACCCGACAGGGACTTACGGTAGGCATCAGTCTTGCAGAACTGACCAAGGTCAACAAAGCTCCGGTGAATTTTTACGGGTTTAACTGGACCTACAGTGGTACGGTCAACTCGTGGAAAAATGGCTCGCTCAATCCTTATGAAAAATATTTTTACGTGGTGTTGAGTCCTCAGGCATCTCCCAGCCTGATTAATAAATATGAAGGAAATCAGGTGTTTTCATCCAATGACGAGGGTATTGAGTTGCTCAATATTTATGTGAGCCGGGTGGTGGTGTACCTGGACTGATTTTATCTCAACGACAAAACCAGCGTGATCATCAAGACTATAATAAACGCGATGATGCTGTAAATTTTGTTCATAGACAGCGGTTTTTCTCCCGCAACTTTGCCGGTTTGACCGTTTATAAGATATTTAAAGGTCTTTCCCTGATACGAATAGATGCCTATCCATAAAGGCACAAGTATATGCCGGAAAGTAAGCGCTTGTTTTTCTGTGGTGATCTTAAAATTTTTGCGTTCGTTGGTTTTTTTTAGCCGGGTTTCGATGTCTAACATGATACCTACATCTATTGCGGCTTCAGCCAAAGTGAATACGTCCTTTTCTGCAGACTGGTATAACTCCGTAGCAAACAGACTCAGGTAGTGGGGGTCGTAGTTGACGGCATCGCGGAAATTGTAGTTGGCAACTTCGCTTAGATGCCCCGGACTGCCTTTGGAACCTCCTATGGGTAAGTCTGTAAAATGCCGCTCCAGATACCCCGCAAAATTGTCCCAAACCATTTTTTTTTGTTTCCCGTCATTCACTTCAATGCCTCCTTCTCCTTTCCAGGTTGAACGAGTAAAGACATCAAACAAAAACCAGGGAATAAATACCCCCCGAAGTTTGTTTTCTTCCGTAATTTCCCAAATATCACCCGGTAACATCACCGGATAAAGACTTTTGAGGTGGCTTCTCAAAATTTTGCGGGCCACAACCTCCGGGATCATAAAAGGGATAATGCTAAAGGGCTGAATAACTTTTTCGTTTTGTTTGCTGGCGGTGAATTCTTTTTTTCCACAAAACGGACACAATTCCATCGGCTCTTTTCGAAAAGAAATCAGTATGGCTTTACAGGAGTTGCAGGAAAATTCGGTCAACTCTGTACCCATTCCCCTTACAAAATCATCCATCCGGATATTGTCGGTAAGTTTCCTTTCCGGTATCTGATCGGTTTGGGCATTAAGCGGGCGATTGTAACCGCAGTTTTTGCAGGAAAGACTTTTATTGCCGCCTGCATACAACATCTGCTGGCCGCACTCTGGGCATTTTGCGTGGATAAATTGCTGCTGATTTGCCAATTCCTAAAAATTCAAAATCTAACACTCAAAACTGATTTACCATGCCTATATGGATTTTCCCTCTTGCCGGCTGAAACGCTGCCCCTTCCACTCCGCCAACAGCATAAGTAATGGATATGATTCCCGCCTTTGTGCCATAGTTCATTCCCAAACCAAATCCCGCAGGATGTTGTACCAGCCCTGCTTCATGGTTTTCCAAATAAGCATAGTCCCCGAATATAAACATATAGGAATCCCGTTCCAGTTGAAATCTGTATTCGGCGGTAAAAAAACTATAAAAATCGGTAAAAAACTGGTTTTCATTAAAACCTCGTATGCTCCGACTGCCACCTACCTGCAACTGGTCGTTGCGCAAATAGGTTTCCATGCCCAGCCAGTAGGTGTGATTACCAAGATGAATAACGTGCCGGGGAAAAAAAGAATAATACCACTTAAGTCGCAGATTGATTTCACGGGAAGGTTGGCGCAAATCTAAACCCTGATAAGTTTCCGGGTTTTTCCGTATCAGCAGGATATTTTCCCGAATGATTCTTCTGCCCAACCCTATATCAAAAGCCGCAGAAAGCCCCTTTGCGGGGTTAAAGCGGTAGTCGAGTTTTTCATAGACCAAACCTGCTCCCACCGTCTCCCTTGTTCCATCCAACTGCGCCGGATTTCCTTTTACCGTATCTGCAATTGCCGCGTCCAACAGCCGCGAGTTTCGGCCCTGAAAATAAAACCGCGCCGAAAGGAAAGGGGACAATTCATAAAAGAGAGATCCCTGATAGCTGAGATTTAGAAAATCTTCTTCTTGCTTCAGCAGGTCGAGGGAAGCTTCCACTTTAAGCGGAGTACCAAAAAGATAAGGAACCATCAATTTGGTTTCCATCTGCTGAGAAGTGGACGTGAGCTTATTGTATTTAAAAGAAACGAGTTCTCCCTGGCGAAAAGGGCTTACAAGAACAATATCCATCGTACCGGTAAAAGACAGTTTTTGTGTATTATTGGCCGGTGGCAGTATGCCCAGCAGAATATCAAAACGCCCGGCTTGCTTTTTTTCCAGCGAGATATTTAACCGAGCTGTATGAAAAGGGGTGAAAATCACCTCGGGATTTCCCACTTTCTGATAGTAAATGGAATTGTTGAGAATCCGGGGAATATCATCTATCTGGCTTTGATTGTAGGGGGAGTTGGGCGAAATCCGGATCAATGAATAAAGAAAACGAGCATTTTCTCGCGGTTTGCCGTTGATTCGAATGCTGTCTATACGTACCAACGGCCCGGCATCAAACCGATATTCGACATCAGTATAAATCGTATCTCCTGTGGCAGAATAGGTCAGATGCAGGTCTTTAAAAGCCGCAAAGGGATAACCCTCATTCTGGTAGATTTTCGCACAGTCTAATAATCTATTTTCCAGATCCTGCCAATTTACCGGAAGTTGTTTTTCTTCCAAATGGCGAATGCCCACTTTTTCCTGATACAGGCTATTTAATCCGTGAAGATTTATTTGCCCAAAAATATATCGTGGACCTGATTTGAAATTCACCGCCAACGTATCCGTGCTGAAAAAAAAAGACTCTATTTCGGCTTCAGCAAAGCCTTTTTCCTGCAAAAGTTGAATGACAGGGGCTGTCAGACGCAACAATCCGGCAGAGTCTTGTGCGTTTTCCAGCGTTTTGGCTGCTAGTCGGCGGATTTCCGTGTCGTCAATCCCCTGCACAAAAACTGTCCGATCACTTCGGTGTCCGGTGTTTTGGCTGGAGGCTTGGGCGAAAACACAAATTAGAGACAACAGCACAGGAAATAATTTCCCGGAGCGGATCATCATGGATCAATTTTCCCGAGGTAAGGCAGCGAGTTTTGAAAAATGAGGCTGATAAAGCAGATTCCATAAAAGGATTCCCGCGACGGCTCCTGTATAAAGCATGGCTATGCCTTCATCATCGCTTACAGAAGATTCGATGGACATAAAAATAACCATTGGCAAAATCAGCGTTGCCATGGTGATGACAGATAAAGAAATAGATTTCCACGCCAAAATTCTTTCTGTATGCCGATGCCGGAATGCTTGGTAGGTGAAAAAAGCGAATAAAGAAAGAACGATTACCGCTATAACACTCGACTCGTTGGAATGGATATTAAAGGCGTAAACCGTTAAGTTATAGGTGATTGCAAGGGTAATGATGGAGGCAATGCCCGTAATAGCAGCTCCCACAAATATTTTCCAGTTAGTGTTAAGAAAAACCTGCAAAGCCATCCATAAAGCCACCAATGCAAACAGGTAAAAACGAGGAAATTCCTGCTTCATAATTTCAAAATCACCAAAACTACCGCTCCATGCACGCTGAATATTCTCAAGATTTGAAAACACTACATACTTAGCGTCTTCGTAGTAGTTTTGATCGTGGTTTTCAAAGTTTCGGGTCTCATAATTCGTGAGAATCTCTTGCGGAGAAAGAGTGATCTTTTCGTTGCTATATTTATTGAAGGTGTTTATATAGTTGCTAATTATTTCAAGTTTATCTTCTCTGGACAGGGCTTTGTCCAGAATATCATTAATCTCATGATATTGAAGAAGCTCTATGGAGGAAAAGGAATAATGTGTATAACGGTTGTAACCAATGTTGATAATTCCGCTTTCCAGAATTTCGGGTTTTACGCCGTTACCTTCAATCACATAACGATCGGTGATAAAAAGATTTTCCCCGATATTGAGTGCATTAATATCTCGGATTAGTTCTTCTTTGGAAATCTGCTGTTTTATCCGCTGGTTGAGGATATAACCATATACAACCGGCGCAAAACCCAATGCCAGAATCACCCCTGCATAAATGATCTGATTTCGTATTTTCCCTTCACTAATCAGGCCAAATGTTTTCTCAATCTGGAAAAGCGAAACCCGATAAGCCCAGAATAAAAAAGCAATACCCATCGGAATTATCAGGATCATCGTGTTTATATCCGGATTGGGAACATCGGTAAGCCGGATACTTCGCGTAATTGCCTGGAGAAACAGTAAACCTCCGCCAATAATCATAAAGTACAACACATAATGAATTCGGGTTGCCCACAGACCGGGACGGTTTGTCAGCAACTGATGATCCAGATTGCGCAGGAAGAGCGGGATAAGTGATTCAAATTTTCTCAGCATGATAATTACGAATTATGTCTTTCACGAAATAGTTTGAGGGTAGAGGTACTGATATTGCGGAAGTAATCCACTGGCACATTTGCTTTTATAAGTTCGCTCAATAAAGTATTGGCGTCTATGTTTAGGGTTGTATGAAAGATGATATGTTGTCCAATATCTTCGATCTCAATTCCTTCGAGGGAAGAGAGCCGGATAACCAACTCGGTTTTGGACATAGGAGTATTAAGTTCAAAAAGATTTTGGGTGCGATCCTGCCCAAAATCCTTCATTTTACCATTGTATAGGGTTTCGCCATTTTTGATGAAAATAATATTGTCGGCGATACTTTCTACCTCATGCAGATGTTGGGAACTCAGCAAAATCGAAACCGGATATTGAGTAGAATCCGCGAGGTATCGCAAATCCTGAAGGAATACCTGTTGGGTATTGATGTCGAGGTTTGCCAGAGGTTCATCAATAATCAGCAGTCCCGGATTCCATACGAGGGCGCGGGCAAGCTCAAAACGAAGTTTGTATCCACTTGAAATTTCACTCCACAAGGCATCTTCATAACGACTCAGACCGAGGCGATGAATAATAAACTCTACCCTATCCTCATTTTCTTTGCCCTTAAGACCGTGTATAGCGGCAGTGAAGTGGAGGTTCTCTTTCAGATAACCCTGCCATACCGGCAGTTGTTGGGTGATAAAGGCGATATTTTGTTTAATCCGATACCAGTCCTTGTCTGGGAAATAGGGATAACTCAAAGTTCCCCCGGAGGCTTCCAGGTCGCCCGCCACCATCCGAAGGAGGGTGGTTTTTCCATTGCCATTTTCCCCCACTACACCCGTGATTTCCCCCAGCCGCAATTGAAGATCAATTGGCGGTAGCTGAAAGGTGTAACGAGAAGAGTAAAAAGATTTTGTGATTCCTTTTCCGTCAAAAACGGTACTATTTTCACGCAACTCGACTTCCCCTTTGAGCGGGATTTCCGGGATACTTTCGGAAAGAGCAGGGGAGGGAAGGAAACCTTCGATTTTATTTACGATTTGTTGTCCTTTATGAAGGAGGGGAAATCGGCTCTCCTCCGTTTGTTCTGCCTGCTCAAGAATAGCATAAGCGTTGTAAGCGGCGCGAAAAGAGATAGCCTCACGCTGAAGCTCAGACGAAAGCGGAAAATCGGCAAGGAAGTCCAAGATTCGGCGGGAAAGACGGCTAATATCCTGATCTTTTGCCAGTAACCGGATTTCTTCAAACCTGTGGACAGCAGCGTGGTTGTTCATTCACGAATAGGATTGTCGTTTTTTGAAAAATTGTCGTTTAACCAGAGTATGAGTGGTTTCCTGTGAAAGTTACGAAAAATTCTTTAGGAAAGATTCAAGAGGAAAAATTGATTTGCTCCGTAGTTCAACGATTTTTATATTAAAATTTTCTAAGGCTATTAGTACTTTTCCCCTTTGGATAACGCATTTTTTGTAACTTACGTTTAAGTTTAAGGATCCGCAGCTTTCACACATATTAATACCCAATTGTGATATGGCGAAAAAGAATATTGGTTTAGTTTTCGGTGCAGCTCTTATTGCACTGGTCAGTTCGGGTTTGGGGGCATTCATTTATTCGACTTATTTTGAAAACCCCACCTATCTGTATCTGCCACAGGAACCATTAGCCACTTCCTTTTCCAAATACACGGAAAATTTACCTCCGGAAGAAACGGCAAAACAGGAGGGCGAATATCCGGATTTTGTGGATGCTGCTGAAGTAGCACGCCCCGCAGTGGTTCATATCAAATCCCGGTATGAAGGTCAACGTCAGGGCAAAGAAGGAGATTTTTTCAGTAACCCTTTCCGGGAATTTTTTGATGAAGATATGCTGGAATCTCCTCAGGGCATGGCTTCGGGTTCCGGAGTTCTGATTTCTCCAGATGGATATGTTGCTACGAATAATCATGTCATTCAGGATGCCGACGAAGTGGAAGTCGTATTGTTTGATAATCAGTCTTTTATCGCAAAAGTTATTGGGACGGATGTTACGACGGACCTCGCCCTTCTCAAAATCGAAGGTGAAAACCTTCCGCATCTGACGTTCGGAAATTCGGATAATATTAAAGTGGGGCAGTGGGTGCTCGCCGTCGGCAACCCGATGGATCTTACCAGTACGGTTACAGCAGGTATTGTCAGCGCAAAAGGCCGCAATATCAATCTTCTTCATGCCGATTCGGAATTTGCGATTGAATCGTTTATTCAGACCGACGCTGCCGTCAATAAAGGCAATAGTGGCGGCGCACTCGTGGATGTAAATGGTAAACTCGTAGGTATCAATACGGCGATTGCCTCTCGTACCGGTTATTATTCCGGGTATTCGTTTGCCATCCCCGCGACCATTGCCCGTAAGGTAATGGAAGACCTCCTCGCCTTCGGCGAAGTGCGCCGCGGTTTCCTCGGCGTTTCTATTCGCCCTGTGGATGCCGAACTTGCCAAACAGCATGGCCTCACCATCCTGAAAGGAGCTTATGTGAGTGATGTAAATGAAGAACTCGGTGCCGCTGAGGCAGGTATCCGTGAAGGTGATGTGATCGTTTCCATAAATAGTGTTCCGGTTAGTAGTTCTTCTGAACTTCAGGAACAAATATCCCGGTTCCGGCCCGGCGACAAAGTCCGTGTACTGGCTTACCGTGGTAATGAACAAAAACAATTCCTCGTACCTCTTAAAGCACTGACCAGCTCGGTTCTTACTGCCGATCACCTTAATGGTAGTGCCGAAATAAAAGGAAGCTTGTTTCGCCCGCTTTCTGAAACGGAATACCGAAAGTTTGATGTTACTTATGGTGTAATGGTTGACGAAGCCGGAGAGAAAATGGCCAAAGGGGGCATACAACAGGGTTTCGTAATCACTGAAGTGGACGGGCGTAAAATAAAAACAATCGAAGACCTTGAAGCGGCGCTCGATGAGTCCGGTGATTATGTCACCATTAAAGGACTATACAGCAAGGGCATGATCGCTTCCTATAGCTTTAGCTGGTAGATGGTAAAACTTAGTGTTAATCTCAATAAAGTTGCACTAATCCGGAACTCACGAGGCAAAAATCTTCCCGACCTCGTTCAGGTGGCCCGCGATTGTGTCCTTTTTGGTGCCGACGGAATTACGCTTCATCCCCGCCCCGATGAACGCCATGCACGTAAGCAGGATATCTTTGACCTAAAGCCGATCCTTTCGGTTGAGTTAAATGTAGAAGGTTATCCTTCGGAGGATTTTCTCCGCATGGTCGAGACCGTAAAACCTGCCCAATGCACGCTTGTTCCCGACCCGCCCGAGGCTCTCACTTCCAGTGCAGGCTGGAATACAATGGCACATAAACATTTTCTGCTGGACGTTGTCCTTCGCCTACAATCAGTGGGGGTGAGGACTTCCATATTTATCGAAACGGATCTGGACAAAATCGAAACGGCGCGAGAAATCGGTACGAACCGGATTGAGTTATATACCGAAGAATATGCCACTCAATTTGCAAAGGGAAACGCTTCTGCGGTAGAACCCTTCGCGCGGGCCGCGGCGTTTGCCGATGAAATCGGGCTGGAAGTCAATGCGGGCCATGACTTGAATCTCCACAATCTGAAGTGGTTTGCTCAGAATCTGCCTGCTTTGAAAGAAGTGTCTATTGGACATGCACTGGTATCAGATGCCTTATACCTCGGATTGGAAGAGACTATCCATAGATATAAAGCCTGCCTAGCTTGATTTTTATACGATTTTTACCTCTTCGATGAGCTTTCGTTTAATGCGGGCATTCACCAGATCGCGGATTTTGGTGCGGGCAAGCTGGAGCTCATTTTTCCAGACGGGAGATTTCATTTTTACATATAAAACCCCTTTGGAGAACCAGATTTTTTCGGTATTGCTGGCAATGGGCGCGCCCATGAGTTTGTCCCACTCCTGAATGATGGCATGGATAGAGGCTTCATCACGGAGACCGTGTTTATCCAAAAATGCCTGAATAGCTTCCCCAAGACTAAGATATGGCTTCATACGAATTCGGTTCGAAGATAAATATACAAACTTTTCAGTTGCTTTTTACTTCATTCTCCATAATTGCCACCAGGGAGTAGCCGGGGCGTCGTGATGTTCGTAATGATAACCGAAAAAATAACAAGTAAGAAAAGCGATAAGGTGATTTTTGGATTGCGAATGTGCGCGATGGCGGTTGTCGGGTGCATGTTCACCTCTATGAGGCAGGTAAGTGCCAAAATAAAACAACTGAAGGGTACTTAATACAGAAGGAATTACCCAAAAAAGGAGAAGATTAGCCTGTGGTACTACGAAGGCCAGAAGGTTATAGGTGATGGCAACGAGGATAAATTGCTTTAAGGATATATACTCTTTGAGAAAATCCAGGTACCATCGTACGAAGATTGCATTCCCTTTATGGTAGTCAGGGTCTTTTTCTGTTCCGGCAAACCGATGATGCAGGTAGTGTTTGGGTCTGAGGGTTTTATAAGAATTAAACATGAACAAGCGGGTACAAATTTTCCCGATGGCGTGATTAATTTTTATATTTTGGGGAAAAACAGAACCGTGCATGGCATCATGTGCGGTGATGAACATTCCGGTAAAAAGATGGGTCTGAAAAAGAATACCGAGCCATGTGAGTGGGTTGGAAAAAATAACATCCCAGCGGAACAAGATTACCAGAGAGGTAAACCACAGGGCGATTAGTAAAAGAGCCACAACAATTCCGGTATAGTTTTTTCGGGAATTCATTCTTATGCGCGCTGTAATACTTTTTTCACTTCATCCATCAGCCATTGGGGGGTACTCGTAGCACCGCAGATTCCCACGGAGTCATAAGGATTAAACCATTCCAGACAGATTTCTTCCGGGCTGGAAACAAAGTAAGTATCCGGATTTACTTCTTTGCATACCTGATAAAGCATTTTTCCATTAGAAGATTTTCTACCGGCAACAAACACAATTTGATCATGTTCCCGGGCAAATTCCCGTAGCTCTTCATCGCGGTTGGATACCTGGCGGCAGATAGTATCATGGATTTTTACTTCCAGTCCTGCCTCTGTGAGGCGGCGGGAAATATTGTAAAATGTATTTTTGTTTTTAGTTGTCTGGCTATAAAGCGTAACCTGTCGGGGCAGCGTATTGATATCCAACTCATCAATATCGTGAAAAACAATTGCGTTGCCCTGTGTTTGCCCCTGAAGTCCGATAACTTCCGCATGGTCTTTTTTCCCATATATCAGGATATTCTCTCCTTCCCTATAAGAATGATGAATACGATTCTGAAGTTTTAACACTACCGGGCAGGACGCATCAATCAATTCAATATTATTATCAATTGCAATGCGATAAGTTTCCGGCGGCTCACCATGCGCACGAATAAGCACCTTTGCATTTTTTAATTCGCGAAACTGGTCATAACAGATAATAACCAGGCCTTTGGCTTTGAGGCGTTCGACCTCCATATCATTGTGAACGATGTCGCCCAGGCAATACAAAAGCCCGTCCTTTTCGAGAATATCCTCAGCCATTTCGATAGCGTAAACGACGCCAAAACAAAAACCGGACCGGGGATCTATGGTTACCTTGAGATTGTACATATCGTGCGACGATTTCAATAGGCAATCAGCTAATCAGAAATTTTAGAACTTGTTACGACTTTTGTACGTGAATGTGTACCGGATCGGGAAAGCAGATACTCAAAGATATTTACATTAGCCAACTGAAGAATAAAGCCGTAGGCTGTATCTTCTACCGGAATAGTTCCTATTCGCAATCCGAGATTCTCCAGATCATTGTAAATGACCACAGGCAGAGCCGTAAGGATTCCATTTACAATCAGGAATGGAATCAAAGATACCATGTAACTTACGTAAAACCTTCCAATATAAGACGGTTTAATTATCCAAATGTTTGCAGACATGAGGATTGCGAGTACCAAAAATGTTGTTGATGTGTACCATTTTCCCAGATGAATAATTCCTACTATGAGTGAAATGATCAAAACTCCATAGGAGATAGCGGAGCTTATGGGTTTTAGGTAGTCTTTAGATATATAAACTTTAAGGCAGGCATACACAAAAACACAGGCATAGGGAACCGTAACAAAAAACATCCATTCTTCCAAAGGCAATCCCCAAATCGGGAGCCCAAGTGTGAAGTCTGTATTAAAGGCCCATACTCCCATCCGGGTAAATAAAATATCCCATAGGATGAAACCCGCCCCCACAATGACTATGGCAGGGAAAAGTGCCCGCCATTGCCGGAAAAAAGCTACCCTTTTGTCAAAAGACAAGGCCAATGTCATTCCCAAGGTACTGATATTCAATAGCAAATAAGTCAACGTCATAGAGGAAAGTAACTCAGATAAAATTCAGATGGTCTTTAAAATAAGTACTGACCCAGATGGCGAGTTTTTGGTTATCAGGAACCCGGATACGTTCTTTTAATACTCGTGCAGGAGAAAGTTTTGTAATCTTTCGGAAAAGCCGGAGATAATATTGGTATGCCAGAAAAACACCTCTCCTCGCCCCCTGCGGCAGTTGTATTATACCTGTATAAGCATGGGCAAAGTCGGCCCTTATATCAGATTCAATTTCTTTTTTGGATATGGGGGTAAATTGCTGAAAATCCACTCCGGGAAAATAAACCCTGCCTCTTTCAAAATAGTCACTTTTCATATCCCGGAGAAAATTTACCTTCTGAAATGCTTTTCCCAAACTACGGGCGGGTTCTTTCAAACGCTCGTACAGCGTTTCATCTCCTTCACAGAAAACCCGGAGACACATCAGACCCACCACCTCCGCAGAGCCATATATATAGGTTTCATAGCCTGACTGGTTGTAGGAATCTTTGTATAAATCCATTTCCATGCTGTGCAGAAAAGCATCTATAAGCTCAAATTCGATTTTATATTGCCTTACCACCATTTGAAAGGCTTGTAATACGGGGTTGAGGCTAATACCCTCTTGGATGGCTTCTGCGGTATCTGCCCGAAACCGAGCGAGCAGTTTTTTCTTATCAAAATCATGGAAAGTGTCCACGATTTCATCGGCATACCGCACAAATCCATATATCGCATATACCGGGTTGCGAAACCGTCGGCCCAGAGATTTTATCCCCAGGCTAAAAGACGTGCTGTATCGGTGGGTGATGACCTGACTGCACGCCAGACAGGTTTCCTGATATAGTTGCAGTTGCATAGATTATAGGGGGATAGAGGGTCAGTCGGCAAGTGAACTTAACTGATTTTTCAGTTGTTTTCTTGCTATATGAATACGGTTTTTAACGGTGCCGATCGGGATATTGAGAATTTCAGCGATTTCATGGTACTTATAACCCTGATAGTACATCATAAAAGGGGTTTTATACACATAAGATAAAGATGAAACGGCATCTCCGATTTCTCCCATCGCAAGAGAAGTAAAAGCGTTGTTGCCTACACTTCGGGCCGATGAGTTGAGAAAATGTTGATCTTCCGTTGGATCTACAAACGTATTTCGTTTGATCAGCCGGTGATAATGGGTAATAAATGTATTACGCATGATGGTATATAACCACGCTTTCAGGTTTGTACCATCGCGAAACTTATCCTTGTTATCAAAGGCTTTCAACAGTGTCTCCTGAAGAAGATCGAGCGCATCTTCTTCATTGCGGGTAAATTTATAAGCGATAGGCAGTAGGCTGGGTCGCAGATTTACAACAGCGGACTGGAATTCAAATTGAGTCATAGTGCCAGTGATTAAGACTGAATGTCTGCATCAAATGTAACGGGTCGTAAACTGAATTCCAAATTTTTGTTTAACTAAAAATAAAAATAATTAAACAAAGTGAATTCTGTAACCTCTCCTTCGCAAAAACGTTTAACAAGGATAGTGTTTAGCTTTTTTGTATTTTTTTACAAAAAATCCCATAAATAGTTAAACGGAAATCCTTGGTAGCCAATTTTGGCGGGTGACGATTCGGCATAATTGGCTATTGTTTTTGTTAATACTTTCAGTTTGTTTGTTAGACAAAATTAGGGTTGCTTCTGATTTGCACCTACGCTGTTTTGTAAAGGCAATGAAGGCGGAAGCACTTGCAAAGAATCCCGAATAATTATCAAATCGGTATGGATAAAGTTTTGCAACTGTTCGTAAACTTCCATATCAGGGGGGCTTATCCGTGGTAAGGTTTTCGGTATATGGAGGAGTTGTGGATCAGCCGGTGGGATAGTAATGGGTGTGAGTGTAAGCAAAGGTATTTCTTCCGGCTTTTTTTCTTGACGGGGTAAGGGTTCCGGAGCAGGTTTTTGATTCAGAGAAATAAGAACGCTTACCTGAAAGGTCTGAACGGCATCATTACCTTTACGTGTACCGAGTTTCCCGATATTGTCGAGATAATCTGACATCGTAAACCGGTGTGTATATTCCAATGCAATGCCCAACATGGGACTCAGTCTGGCTTCCACGCCTGCAGTAGCGGGAAATCCGGCGATGATAGTGGAGTAATTTTCATTATCCAGCCGGGTGAAAATATTTTCTCCGAGGAAATTTCCCGAAGCATCTCGCGGATTGAAAAACAATAATCCCGCTCCCAATCCGGCAAAGGGTTGTACAGGGGTTTTGTGTAAAAATTTTACCAGAAGACGGAGATCCGTATAAAAGAAAGAAGTTTCCACAAAATCATTGGGAACGACTTCGGATAGGGGTTGCCTTATTATCAGGTCGTTTTGTTCGGTAAACCTTCCAAAACCCGCATTCATCTGCATTTGAAGGCGTTTTTGCCGGTCAAATTGCAGGGAGAGATTCATCCCCGGATAACTTCTTCGGACTCTTGGTTCATTTTCAACCAGATCGCCCAGGTAAGACGATCCCGAAAAACCAAATCCCAGCCTGAGTGGCGGACCTGCCGGTTGGGCAAGGTTAATCACAGGTAGAAACAGAACGAGGAGGCTTATGGTTATGAAAACTTTCATGATCAGGTACAATCTACGCATTCGCAGGGGATATACCTACCCAAATTTGGGTGTTTCCTTACGGGTTTCCCATTGTAAAATAAAAACTTACTTGTAATGCATGTAAGACATCAAAACCTTTTTTTTGCCCCAACTGACTGATATTGTCGAGATAATCGGTTGGGGTAAACCGGTAAGTATAGTCAATACTCAGTCCGGAAATAGCATTGATTTTCATAAAAACTCCACCGGTTACGGGCAATTGAGGTACGGCGGTATTATACTTTTCTTCTGCATCATTTCGGGTGCTGCCATCCCGGATCAGAAATTTCCCATCTTCATCCCGCGGGGAAAAAACGAGGACTCCCGCCCCCGCAGCGAGGTAAGGCCGAAATTTTTTATTTACCCAAAACCGGTAGCGCAACCTCAGATCTCCATAGAAAAAACGGGTTTCGACAAATGTATTCGCCGGAGTTCCGGTTTGCGATTCAATTTGTTCCACAAACTTACCAAACCCTCCATTTACCTGAAGACCAAGCGGACGGGAGGTTTCGGTTTGAAGCGATAGATTGCCTCCGGGATGCACTCGTTGAAACTGCGTGACCCGGCTGGACAAATCTCCGATATAGGCTATCCCGGTAAGCCCCAGTCCCACCTGAAGCGGGTTTTTCGCAGATTTTGATTGAGCGGTAAGCGAAAAAGAGCAAAGTAGGGCAAAAGACAATAATAAGGTTGTTTTCATTACATAATCACAATCGCAACGATTGTTGAAGCAGGTGAAATATCCGTTTTTAAAATAGGAGTTTTATTGAAATAAACAGCAGGTTTTTCTTTTTCCCGAATCAGATAATGAACCGAGGGATGATCTATGGAAATAATATCCAGCAACTGATAATCTTCCAGCCAGGCGATATCCCAGGTTTCATCCATCGCCTGAAGATCTCCGAAAGTCATACCAACATGGATAAGTTTCTGGGCGCGAAGCTCTGGCGTCTGAATTCGAATTCGGTTAACTTTTCCAGTTTGAAGAAAATCATCTTCCACATATACACGGCCTTTTCCATATTTGATAACGGAGGCCCGCCAGATAAAATCCTGTTCGTGAAACATCGTATCTCGCACAGAGTGGCCTTTGAGCAGAACGGTCCCCTCGCGAGGCATGGGATCACCCAGTTTGAGGTAGCTTAAACCATTATCTCTCAGGTTCTTAGATCCTGTACAGCCCATTACAGAAACCCCTATTAGGGTAAGGAAAAAAAATACTCGCATACACAAACCGTATCTTTTCCCGATATAACGAAAGATTTGGAAAATAGAGCATAATTCTTCGGAAGAATTCCCTTGTGAGGCGAGTTATGCCGGTTAAGCAAGATTTGCCTTTTGTATAAAACAGATTTCCTGTACATTAGTATTATGAATAAACTAATCAAGTATTCCCTTTTCGGCTTTGCTTTTGTCATCATAGGTCTTCTGGCAGGATTTAAGATCAAAGACCGTGTGCCAGGCAGTACAATGGCCAGTATTGATACCGGCCTGAAAAAGCTGGAACAAACCTTTCTCTTTATTGAAAACAATTATGTGGAAGAACCTGACCACGACAAACTAGTGGATGATGCCATCCGGGGGTTGCTGGAAGGGTTGGATCCTCACTCTTTTTATATTCCTGCTTCCGAAATGAAACAAATGCAGGAACAACTTGACGGCAGTTTTGACGGTATCGGTATTCAGTTTGATGTAGTGGACGACACGATTTATGTGGAAACTCCGATCAGCGGTGGCCCCAGCGAAAAACTGGGCATCATGGCGGGGGACCGTATCATCCGGGTTGATGGTGAAACGGTCGCCGGTACGGGGATTACCAATACCGAAGTTATGAGTAAGCTTAAAGGCGTCAAAGGTTCGGTCGTCAAGGTTTCCATTCTTCGCAGAGGGTATAATGAACTACTGGATTTTGACATTGTACGTGATCGTATCCCGCTCAATAGTGTGGACTATTCCTACATGATCCGCGAAAAAACCGGCTATATACGGGTTACTCGTTTTGCTGAAACCACTTTTTCAGAGTTTAAAACCGAGCTTGAAAAACTTCGGGCCGATGGCCTTGAAAACCTTATCCTCGACCTGCGCGGTAATCCGGGAGGATATATGACGATGGCCTATAAAATGGCGGATGAGTTTCTGTCTTCCGGGAAGTTGATTGTCACTACCGATGGCAGAATTCGTCAGAGCCAGCAGGAGTATCGCTCCAATTCTTCTGTCGGATTGTTTGAAAACGGGCCGCTGGTGATTCTATTGGATTATGGTTCCGCCTCAGCCAGTGAAATTGTCTCGGGCGCTGTTCAGGATCACGACCGTGGCCTGATTATCGGAGTGCGCTCCTTTGGCAAAGGATTGGTACAAATTCAGGAAGAATTTGAAGACGGGTCTGCCATTCGGATTGTTATTTCCAAATATTATACACCTTCGGGGCGCTGTATTCAGAAACCCTATGATAAAAGTACCGAAGATTACGAGCATGATATTGCGGACCGATTTGAATCCGGAGAAATTTTTGACGAATCCAAAATGCAGTTTCCCGATTCCCTCAAATATAAAACGATGGCAGGCCGTACCGTCTATGGCGGCGGTGGAATTTACCCCGATGTATTTGTTGCTGATGATACAACCGGCAATAGCAAATACTTCACCGACCTGCGGATAAAAGATATGTTCCGTCAGTTTTCCTTTTTTTATGTGGATAATCAGGATCGGCTGGAGAAAAAATATGACTCTCCGGCAAAATTCACCGCTAACTTTTCGGTGACACCTGAACTGGTAAAAGCATTCGCTGCATTTGCAGATACTAAAGGAGTAAAATTTGTGGAAGAAGACTACCTGCGTTCGAAAAACTATATTGACAATCGGATAAAAGCCTATATTGGTCGCAGATTATACAATGATCCTGCATTTTTTCCTGTGCTGCACGAGACAGACAATGTAATTCAGAAAGCAATTGAATTGATGCCCGTGGCAGAAACATTGGAAAAAACGGGAAAACTTGTCGTGAATAAATAACCCCATGTTTAATCAGCAGGAACTGGAAAATATTCTTTTCCTGGATGTGGAGACCGTACCCGTAGTCGCCACCTTTCAGGAATTGCCCGAACGGCTGCAGCCGTTGTGGGAAAAAAAGGCTGCTCAGTATCAGCGAAATGAACCCGAAAAATCCGGCGCAGAACTTTTTGCGGACAGGGCAGGTATTCATGCCGAGTTTGGGAAAATCGTCTGCATTTCGTGTGGTTACCTTCAGTTTGATGATTCCAATGTTCCGCACATTACCCTGAAATCCTATTTCGGTCCCGATGAGTTTACGGTACTGAAAGATTTTGGTCGTATGCTGGATAAATATACCTCTGTTAAAGAGGGCCGTAATATCTGCGCCCACAATGGAAAAGAATTTGATTTTCCCTATTTAGGCCGTCGGTTTGTGGTTCATGGCCTTAGCATACCGTATGTACTACGTGTTCAAGGGAAAAAACCGTGGGAAACAAGATTTCTCGATACCATGGATTTATGGAAATTTGGGGATTATAAGGCTTATACCAGCCTGGAATTGCTGTCGGCTATTCTGGGAATACCTTCTCCGAAAGACGACCTCGACGGCAGCCAGGTAGCATCTGTGTTCTGGAAAGAAAAAGATTACGAACGAATCAAAAACTACTGTGAAAAAGATGTGCTGACAACCGCTCAGGTTTTACTTCGAATGAGCCGTCAGCCGCTTATTTCTGTAACCCCCGAAGTTTAATCCTATATGAGTGACAATCGTCTCCTCTTGATTTTTGTCAAACATCCCGAGCCGGGGAAAGTAAAAACCCGGCTGGCTGAGGGCATGGGAGAAAAAAAAGCGCTGGAGATTTACGAGAAATTGCTGGAATATACCTGTGAGATTACTCGTAAGGTGGACGCGGAAAAGGTCATTTTTTATGGAAATGATATTCCCCTCACCGACCGCTGGTCTGAAGAGGGTTATACCCGTATGGCACAAGATGGCCCTAACCTCGGTGCCCGGATGCAGGAAGCTTTTCGCTGGGGCTGGCGTCAGGGATTTAGCAAAATTATAATCATCGGCAGCGACTGTCCGGGACTCACACGCCGGAAACTGGAAGATGCATTTTCTCATCTCGACAGTTACACAACTGTATTGGGACCAGCAAAAGACGGCGGGTATTATCTTCTGGGTATGAACCGGCCTTTTCCGGCTATTTTTCAAAACAAAAACTGGAGCACAGACACGGTTCTGCAAGACTCTTTAGCCGATTTGCGAATCGCGAACCGCTCCTTTTTCCTTCTTCCGGAGTTGTCGGACGTTGACACAAAGGATGATCTGAAAGGAACTTTTCTGGAAAAATACCTCGAAGATTAGGGTGTATATTTAAAACCAGAATCCTCGTTTTTTAAGTTTTACCCAAAGGCCCCGGTTCTCAATTTTAATTTCATAAGTCTCCACAAAATAGCCACCGCTATCGGAATTTCCCGTTTCCAGATCAAAGGCGAAACGATGCCAGGGACATACTATCTGATTATGTTCGTTAATCCGACCTTCGGCAAGGGGGCCTCCGGAATGAGGACAGCGAGTACTAAGCGCAAAAATTTTTCCCTTATGCCGGATCAGGCAAAGGTTTTTCCCTTCGGTTTTACTTTGTCTTATGACCGTTTCGTCGCCTTCCAGTAGCGATTTTACGGGAATATCGGAAATCCGGTACCATTCGTATCTGGGCATGGATGAATATAGAGAATATCGGTCGGTTTTTTATTACTTTTGGTGCGTTAATTATAAAGAGTGAAACCTGGAATCATCAACGGAATTATTCTGACAATGGCCATCCTCTTGTGGATGGTGCTGCTGACGTTTCATTTAATGCAGCAGGTTGTCTCCGTATTCCCCGAAGATAAGGCAGGTATTCTGGTGGGTGGATTCTGGTTTAAGGTGAGTCTGGTGGGTTTTCTCCTCACCAATACCCTGTTTATCAGTCGTATTTTCGCCAATATTGAAAAACTACATGTAACAACTCTTCTCTGGCGGTTGTTTATGATCGGTATGATTGGCATTACGGTCATCATGGTCATTACTTTTGCCAATAAAATCACGGAATCGCTGGTTATCCATAAATATCTGGGGCCGGTATTTTTTGGATTAGGTCTATACGCGCTTCTGATATTTTTCCTTTCCGCCGTTTTTATTTTCCGGCGGTTTATTCTTTATCCGCGAACAAGGCGGAAAATGATTTTCTGGCGTCTGTTTCTGGGGTTTTTATACCTCTCTTTATTGTTCCCATTTGAATGGAGGGGCATTTCTGTTGGCGTGTATGTAGTACTTTCGTATATCCCGATTTCGATTATTACACTGATATTGTCGGGTAATGTTCGTTGGATTGCCTACCTCAATTTTAACCAGAAACTGCGGGCTTTAGGATTGTTTGGGCTTATTATGATTGTGATTATCACCTATCTTGTCGCCGCCCGAAGATTACCTATACAATTAGGGGTTACTTCCAATGATTATTTAAACACGCAGTTTTTCCAGTATATTATTCTGTTTTCGGTTATATATAGCACGTTTTCGATTCTGGTTTTGTTCTTTAACCTGCCTACCTCTTCCATCTTTGAGATGCAGAGTTTCGAAATCGCCTCGTTCAGCAAAATCAATCAGTCAATCCAATCCAATCTGGATCATGCCGACATCATGAATACGCTGCTCGACGCAAGTATCATGGCCGCTAACGCTAAAGCAGGTTGGATTGAAATGATTTCGGAAGACTCCGGCGTGCCGGAGGTACGCATTTGTAAAACCATTTCTGTAAAAGAAACCCAGATCATCCACCAGCCGGTGGATCTGACCCAAAAAATTCTACAGGACCGCAAATACCTGCTGGTAAGAAATACCCGGCGGCGGCGTTCCTTTGGAAACCCTTCAGGAAATACCGAATCCCGCTACCGATGTTTGTTAGGAGTACCAATTATTTCCAATAGCCAAGCTTATGGGGTCATTTATGTAGTCAATGATCTGGTCAATTCTTTTGAAGATGTCACGGTTCAATCGCTCGTATCTTTTGCAGAGCAGGCAGGGATTGCATTGGAAAATGCTAAACTTGTCCGCAACTCCATTGAACTGGAGCGTTATCAGGAGCAGTTGAAAATTGCCAAAGAAGTTCAAAATCAACTTCTTCCCCGCAACCTCCCGTTTTCGGAGGCGGTCGAATTTATTGCAATGAGTGAAAACGCGCAGGAAGTCGGAGGGGATTATTTTGATGTCATTCAATCCAAAGAACATATCTATAAGGTTGCAATAGGCGATGTTTCCGGTAAAGGAACTACGGCAGCTTTTTATATGGCCGAGACCAAAGGTATTTTCCATGCACTTGCCCGTCTGGAACTTAGCGTCAGGCAGTTTATTATCACTGCCAACCAGGCCCTTTCCGAATGTATGCAGAAGGGATTTTTTATGACGCTGACATACCTGGAAATCAATACCCAAAAGCGAGAAGTGGAGATGATCCGCGCCGGGCATTGCCCTGCCTTTTTTTACGATATGCAGGCCGATAAAATCCGCATGTTGAGGGAAGGAACACTGGGACTGGGCATTGTTCGCGATATGAGTTTTGGTAAATTTCTTCAGGAAACGCAAAAAATCGCTTATCACTATGGCGATATGCTGGTGCTCTATACAGATGGAATTTTAGAGGCCCGTAATGCTGCCGGCGAAGAATATGGTTATGAACGACTGGAAGCCGAAATCAAAAAAAACAAAAATGCATCTGCCGCAGAAGTAGCTGCTGGTATCGTCAATTCAGTAAAGGATTTTGCCCAGGCAGACATTGATGATGACTATACAGTCCTGATTATCAGGTTCCGATAAAACATTAAAAACTATTTGCCGTAATACGAAAAAATGGAAATCAGGGAACAGATTAACGAGAATTATACCACACTTTGCCCGGTAGGAGAACTGGATGCAAACTCTTCTATCCATCTGGATGAAAAAATTTCATCCCTGATTCAAAACGGAAAAGTACACATTCACGTAGATTGCAGGGATGTTTCGTATATGTCAAGTGCCGGGCTGGGAGTGTTTATTTCTCATTTGGAAGAAATTTCGGCTAGATCAGGAAAACTGATTCTTTCTAATCTTAACCCCGGTGTTTTTGATGTTTTTGATCTTTTAGGACTAAATCAACTGGTAACAATCGCTGAAGACGGCGATGATATTGGAAAATATTTTTAGACTGAATGAAGGCATACCTCAGAGTAAGGTGTAACAAAGAATACCTGGCTACAATCCGGGAATTTGTAAAAGACCGACTGACGGATCTGAAGGTGACAGGAAAAGTCTCCAACCAGATTGTACTTGCTGTAGATGAAGCTTGTGCCAATTGTATGATCCACCAGCATCAATGCGACAACTTTTCCACAATCGAAGTGGCTATCTATCGCGAAAAAGGCACCCTCTATACGGAGATTACCGATACAGGTAAGGCCTTCCCCATTCATGAATATGAACCCAAACAACTCGACGACATCGTTAAAGATGGCATGAAAGGGGGACTAGGCATAAACCTCATCCGTAAAATTATGGATGAAATTCAAATCGAAGAAAAACGCGATTGTTTTGTTTATCGCCTCGGTAAACGCATAGACCCCAATCACCCGCTTTAATTTTCCACTGCTATCTGGAAGGTGATTTTTACATCATCTCCCATTACCCAGTTTCTTTTACCTACCTCATAATCCAAGCGGTTGACGGTAAAAGTCCCCTTAAAAACTTTGTTTTCAAAAGTAAACGGAATCGTAACGGTTTTGGAAACCTTTTTAATTGTAAAAGTCCCTGTTACGGAATACCCCTGCGCAGTTTTGGTGATTTGGGTAGAAACAAATTTTATGAGTGGGTAATTTTTGACATCCAGATAATGTTCGCTCCGAAGATCATTATCTCTCATGTTGATTCCGGTATTGATCGAAGCTGCTTCCACGGAGGCGCTTATTTTTCCGGCAGCGGGATTCTGAGGATCAAAATCAATACTGCCTTTAAGCCCTGTAAAACTGCCCTCCGTATTGATACCCGCGTTTTTTATGGTAAAATTTACTGAGGAATTCTCCGTATTGATTTTCCAGAGGGTTAAAACGCGAAATGCAAACAGACTAAGGGAAAAAAACAGGAGGGGAAATACAAGTAGGTTTTTCATAAAAACTAAATTGGTAAGGATTATTTGGGAAATAAAAACGTTAAAATTTTCTTAAAGTCATATAATCGTAAACCGGATAGGATCATCCCGCGTAAATTTAACGTCATAGTAAGGAACGTAAGACATATTTATCTATGAAAAATATTCTTTCCTATATTTTAGTTTCTCTGGTTATAAGCCTAATAAGCATTGCCGGATATCATTTTTCCGGAGTGGGTACACGTGTTATTGAAGTAGAACCTTCTTCGGAATCAATGGCTATCCCGGCAAATGAACCCATGCCGAGGTATAACCTGCAGGCTCCCCAAAATGTTCCCGCTGACTTTTTATTTGCCGCAGAAACGGCCATGCCGGCAGTGGTACACATCAAATCTATCCAAACCGTAGCCGAACGAGTATATGATCCTTTTTATGAATTTTTTGGAATGAAACCCCGCCAGTTTAACAATTCCCGCCAGCATGTTTCTTCCGGGTCAGGAGTTATCCTCAGCCCGGAGGGTTATATTGTCACCAACAATCACGTGATCAAAGATGCGGATGAACTGGAGGTTACGCTCAATGACAATCGTAGCTACAAAGCGAAGGTAATTGGTACGGATCCTTCGACCGACCTGGGATTGATTAAGATTGATGCCGAAAATCTTTCGGTGCTGGAGTTGTCTGATTCGGATGAGGCGAGGGTAGGTGAGTGGGTGCTGGCGGTAGGAAATCCTTTCAGCCTCGCTTCTACGGCTACGGCAGGTATTGTCAGTGCCATTGGTCGCGATTTGGAAATTATTAAAGATCAGATGGCGATAGAGTCTTTTATTCAGACAGATGCGGCTGTAAACCCCGGTAATAGCGGCGGAGCACTTGTCAATCTGGAAGGAAAACTGATTGGTGTGAATACGGCCATTGCTTCACCCACCGGGACCTACGCCGGGTATGCTTTTGCTGTCCCTGCAAATATCGTTAAAAAGGTTATCAGCGACCTAAAACAATACGGAGAAGTACAACGTGCCTTCCTGGGCTTGCGTTACGCCCAGAATATGAACAGTGAGTTGGCCGCACAACGAGGACTAAAAATCACCGAAGGCGTGCTTGTCGAAGGTCTCTCTGAAGAAGGCGGTTCAGCTAAAGCGGGGCTTAAGGAGGGGGATGTAATTGTAAATATTGAGGGGGTTCAGGTTAAAAATGATGCCCGGCTGCGGGAACTTGTCGGCAGAAAAAGGCCCGGCGATATTATCAATGTAAGTGTTTATCGAAGTGGTAAAGTTGAAAATATAAAAGTTCAACTCACCGATCAGAGCGGAGGTACAGAGATATTGGCGCCTGAACGAAACGACAAACTTAGCGACCTTGGCATTCATTTTCGTGATCTGACGCCAAAAGAACTGGAACGCCTGGGCACTGCCCACGGAGTTTTAGTCAGCAAGTTGTTTGCCGGAAAAATCCGCCAGTCAACGGCAATGAAAGAAGAATTTATCATTGTAAAAGTCAATCAACAGGCCGTCAAAACCGCTGATGAGTTGGTCTCTTTCCTGAATTCTGCGAAAGGAAAAGTGGAATTTGTAGGCTTTTACCCCCGATCCTATCAGTTGTATTCCTATACACTGGATATGTAAAGGAAAGGGTGTATATCCCACTTGGAATATACACCCTTTATCTAAAATCTAAAGCCAGAATGATATTCTGGAAAATTACGGTGGCTTATTTTACCACTACTCTCTCGTAACCAACACCTTTAGATGTTGTTACCTTGAGTGTATAAATTCCTGCGGCAACACCGTTCATGTCTATTTTTTCATTAAAACGGCTGATGTTATTTTCATTGGTCTGATAAACAACCTTACCGTTGATGTCAAATATCGCCACACTCAGATCGTCGGTTTTTGCCATTTCAATATCCAGGGTAAAAACACCTTGGGTAGGATTGGGATAAACCTCCATGCGGCTGATACCGGCACGCGCAAGGTCTTCAATACCCACATTGGAATCAACCGTAATATTTACCGAAGTCTGGCATCCCTTGTAATCGGTGATATTTACTGTATAAGAACCACTAGCCAGGTCGGAAGCAGAGGCACCCGTAACAGATGCACTGTGGCTCCAAGAATAAGTATAATGATGAGTACCACCTGAAACAGCTACGGAAGCTTTTCCGTTGTTTGTACCATTGTCAGGATGATCGGAAGCTCCGGTAGCAGCCAGAACGGGAGTATTGGCAACCGTTGCGGTTTTGGCAATCGAACAGCCGTCAGCGTCGGTCATGGTAAGCGTATATGAGCCGGGAGCAAGTCCGCTTATATCTTTGGTGGTGGCACCATTACTCCATGAGTAAGTATAGGGGGTAGCTCCACCCGCAACGTAAGTTTTAATTGCACCATCTGTATCACCGTTACAGAAAACGTCGCTGGGAGAGATGACCACATTAGGGCTGGGTTTTTGGGCAATTTTAACCGGTACCGAAAATGCACAACCTGCACCGTCGGTAATCGTTACGGTGTAGTTGCCCGCAGATTTTCCGGTAATAATCTGAGTCGTTTGCCCTGTGTTCCAGGCAAAGCTATAAGGAGCCATGCCTCCGGAAACACTCATCGAAATACCTCCATCATTACCTGCGCAGGAAGCTTCGGTAACCGTAGGCGTGGCAATAACTTTGCTTCCATTGGCACAGAAATAAATTCCCTGAGACTTGGATACCGCGAATATTTCTTTGGTGGCATCATTCTGCACCCAGGCAATAATCCGCATAAAACTTTTATTGAAAATGCTGTTTACCGCAACCGAGCCGGATACCGTGCTGGTTTGTCCTACCGTAGTATTAATGGAAGTTCCGGCGGCAGAAGGAATGGCATAACGCATAATTTCATAAAAATCTTTTTCTCCGTTGCTTCCAGTTGCGGCGGGATAATGCAATTCATCCTGAATAACGGCAACTTGGAGGGTAAGATTACCCAGCCCGGGATTTTGAAGCGGGGTTACTGCCACAGATACGTTGATATTGTTTCCGGTAACAGACTCTGTGAAATCAAAGTCAAACATATTCGGTTTAGCATTTTCGGTATTTACCATTGTTTGGTTTACACCGCCGGGCGCTCCGTTAAATACGCTTCCGCCCAGGATTGTATTGGGCACACCATTTACTGCATAATAAGTTCTTCGGGCACTATTGGCCGGAACGTTGAAGTGGTGGCGAGGGTCATCATTGGGCGCAGGCCAGGTTACAATCCATTTTACAACTGCAGTATTGTGGAAATTGTTGTGAATCAATGCATCCAATGCGGGGTTTTGAGCCGCGCAGGGGCCACAATTGTGCTGGGTAAAAGACTCAATCAGCGCCAGGCGGGGAGGTGCTTTGTCAACTACTTTTATGGTACGGAAAAGTTCATTGTCCGCGGGTTTCGCATCAGGCTCCCCGTTGGGATCCGTAATCCAGAGTTTTAGATCATAACTACCTAAAGCCGTAGGAATCCAGGGAATATTGTGGGAAACATTCAGCGAGGAAAATGTACCGCTGTAGTGTTGAGTTTTGACCGGACCGTTGTTGATCGTATAATGAAGATCGAACGATTTAAGTTCATCCGCACCAATACTCAGAAATTTGCCCTTGATTACTACCGGAGCTTCTGTCAGCAGAACGGTTTCCGGAACGTCCACTTCGAGTCCGCGAACGTCCTGCCGGGGCTGCTCACCCGGAACAAATTCGTAGTAAGTATTGTCTGCGGGTTTGGGATCCGTACCTGCCTGTGATTTTACGGCAGGAGAGCCGTCAACCGAAATAGCCGTTTCTGCATCAATCTGAATACCCATTGTGAGAGAAGGACTACAAGTAGAAATTGCCGATCCTTTCTGGTCAACCAGATAAATACTGTTGGTGTTTTCTTCCAAAACAATACTGAAATAGTGGTTACAGATGGGAATACTACCGTTATAGCCATAGTTGATATAAGAAATCCAAAGCTGTTTGTTGTCACCATTGGTAAAAGTTCTCATAACAATCTTATCATCAGCGGCAGCACCGTTTAATCCCCAGATACAGACGGAGTTGTTAGGTACAAGAGCTGTGGGGATATTGATATTCTGAGAAGGGGGAAGAACGGTAGAACTGGTTTCAAAAGTTAGTACACCGGTTGTGGAAACTTTAAATTGGAAAGCAGGTTGCCCATTAAAATAAAACAGAAAGGGCATGTTGAGGATAGGTGTCCACGCGGGAGCTGCAGCAGCACCTTCGTGAATAACGGTCCATGACGGGTCAAGTCCGGCACCTACGGGCAACTCATCGAAAGTGTTGATTCCACCGGGATTTATTCCTGCATCAACATATGGGATGTAGTAATACTGGGAATAACCCATGAGGAAAAAAAACACCATGGATAGAGTGAGGAGAATTTTTTTCATAATCATGAATGTTAAATGAAGTCTGGTAATAGGGAAAATAAGAACGAATATCCCTGCATGGATACAGGTTGTAACACAGCTCTTTAATCTTCAGAATTAACAAATATAGCTGAAAAATAGGTTAATTCAACGGTAGGGCTTGCATAATTTGTCAAACTCATTTTTATTACAAATCAGCCAGGAATTCCCCTATTAGTGTTTGTTGATTTTTGACGATTTCCGGGGAATTATTTGGAACTAAAATAGCAGATGAGTGGATACAGTCCTTCAAAACAAAATTTTGTTGGGAATATACCTGAGCATATCCACTTTCTTTTAGAGTCATAGCCAGGTATTCTTGTTCGGTTTGCCCGGGAGTAGGAATAAATACCGGTTTTGTTACCCCCAGGGATTGATAATCCATTATGCTGCTGTAACCCGACCTCGAAATCAGGGTGGTTGCACGAGAAATGGCCAGTGCAAGGAGATCGGTAGATAAATGAGTAATGGAGATGAGATTATCCTGTTTAGAAATTTCCGTCTGATCGGTTTTCCCTTTTACCAGCCAGAGGGTCTGGGTGATGTCGCGGGATTGTTTTTCGATGATGGTTTCCAATAGCGTTCTGTGAGGTTCCGGTCCGGAAATAATGGCCAAAACTTCCGGCGGGTATTGGTCAAGGATTGGATGCCCAAAAGCTTTAGGAAGTTGATGCAGGGATTGAAACCGGGAAAGGGGGCCGATAAATCGGGCTTTATCCGGCAGTAAAAGCCGATGTGAAAGATCGCCGCTGAGATTGGGCATACCTTCGAAATCGGGTATCCAAACTTGGTCAAACGGACGGATAAACCACTTATGCAATCGCGAAACGGCGGGTTCAAACCATCTCCACCCCGAAGGAAGGATGGGGTTTAACTGGTGACATACAAAAACAGAAGGAATACCCGGATCGTGGATACCGTAGCGGTTGTCGGAGATAATTGCGTCAATTTTAAGCCTTTTCAGAATACTTTTCAATTGTTGGTTTTCCTCACGGATAATCGCCGCCAACCGGGGAACCTGACTCATAATCCGGATCACCTGCTGGTGGTTGCGGGCATAAGAAACATTATATCCTGGCAGGGGAAAAGTGCTCAATGAAGGATATTGAAGCTTTAAAAATTGCAAAGCCGTACCCGAACTACCTATAAAAACTTCCGCATTTGCTTCCAGCAAAAGGTCAATCAGCCGCGCCGATCGGGTGGCATGACCCAATCCCCAATCGAGAGGCGCAATAAATACCCGCTTCCGGCGCATTCTTAGTTATGCTTTAGTTACTGTATGAATAAAGGTACAACCGTACAAAAAATTCCGGGTTTTTATCAGAAAAATTAGTTTGCCTATGATAAAAGCCGGCTGGCATGCTATTTGCTTAAACCCATGAAAACAACATATTCCATTAGTTTATTTCTTTTCTAATTGGTTCATCTGTCATTTTGAAATAAATCATAATGGATTATTGAAATAGCAAACCTTACAGTTAAAGCAACATTACTATCGAATAAACAAATACTTTCTTACTCTTTTTAAAATATTTTAATCCACATTTTTCTAAAATTTCGCGATAATTTTAGGAAAATGTGGATATTTTATTAGTTGATAATCAGCTAATTGTGTTAAAAATAAATTTTTATTCGCACGATTCAATCAAATATAATATTACCCTTTCAAAATCATTTAATTTTGTGCAGTTCATACACTCTCAGAGACTGTTCACACAGCCGAATTTACCGTTCACGTATTTTTTTGAATCAAATCAGACAGCAGCCATTAATATTGTAATTGAAAGGGCGATAATCCTGGATTACAAGAGCAAGGGCTAGGGTAGATTCTGCCGGAAGGCATTGAATCCCCTAGTTTTTTTTTGCCTCAATTTTATAGCAATATTTTCCCCCACATTCTGGGGAACGAAAATCACCACTCCTGCATAATTCTGTCCCGTTTAAACAAATTCTAATGGGAAATTCAGCTTTTCATGGTAAACTTGCATTACAACAGGACGGTAATCCTGGAATTACAAGAGCAAGGGCCAGGGTTGATTCATTCCTATGGAGTGAGTCCCCTGGTTTTTTCATTACTTCCCACAATTATTTCCATTCTTTTGGCTTCTCTTTTGCACTTTCAGGGTTTTGTGCTAGTTTCAACACGGATAAGGCATAATTAATGGCAAAAAAAGGCTGGGCATGGTATCTTACTTTGGGTATTTTTTACCTGGGGCTAGGTGCTCTCATTTTTTCGTTTTACTCTCGCAGTGTACATATTCGCACCTTTCATGCGGATGAAGAGATCGAAGCGGTATTCGAAGGTAATGACTGGGTGACTTGGAAAGACACTCCTCAGGGAGTTATTGCATTCCACGTACACCCCCTTCCCCTATACAAACCCATAGATAAAGACCGGCTCCGCGAAGGCGACCGGTTGCTGAGTATAGACTATAACACAATTCCCCAGGCCGAAGTCGTGGACAAAATTACCGGAGCGGCGCGCCCGGGGTATATTTTCATTGCTAAAGTAGAAAGAACCGACCCGACTAATCTTTCTGTCGAAACACGGGAACCGCTGATTCGAAATGGTTTTAGGCTGACCTTCAGCTTTAATCAGTTTGCTGCCTATTGGCATATCATCAGTTGGGTGGTAGGTATTGGGGCGTTTGTTTCGCTGGTCATGCTCGTGATTCTTCTGCCGATTATTCGTGGCAGCATACGCGATTATTTACCTCTTCTGGGGATTGTGATTACAGCGCTGTTGTTTTTTATGCTTCAGTTGCTACATCATGTATATCTGATCGTCGAAAGCGATCTGGTATCCACCGGCTTCGAAAAGGTGTTTATCATTACCTATTGTTTGTTGCTGTTTTTGTACGGAAGTTATTATTTCTATTTTAAATCGGAGAGCAGAAATACTCTATTCGCCATTCCCTCCTTTCTTACAGCCGGATACCTTCTTTATAGTTTCTATGACATCATATTTGTTTCCGAAGACCTGAAGTATTTTCACGATGTCATCGAAAATTATACGGCTCTGTTTTTCCTGATACATGTGCTGACGGGAGTCGTTTTGTATCTGCAAACCAATTGGAAAACACGGGCCTTACGCCGTCTCACCGGACTTGTAGCTCTTGGAATCATCGCCGGTGCCGGCATTGGATATTATTTTCTGCCGAATCCATCTTCGGTTATTAACAAAGAGCACATATTTTTCCTTCAGAACATCCTCCTGTTTTTCCCTTTGATCAATGCTACCTTTCTTCAGCTACAATTTGGAAAAGTAAGCCTGGTAGTCACCCAGACACTGCAATATATGGTGGCTTTTCTGGTAAGCGTCATCTTATACCTTCTGGTAATTCAATTGTTTGATTATACTCAACCCAACATACAATACCGCCGACTACTCGAATTTGTGACCTTTGTGATTTTAGTGGTAGTATTAAGGCTGCTTTACGTGTCCAATGAAAACCGGTTAAGCAGGTACTTTGTATCTTCACAACAGGAAAAACTCAGCCGGTTTAAATCTTTTATTGCCCGGATTCCCCAATATACCTCGTCCCGTATTCTCCGGAAAGACCTTGTGGAGCAACTCACCGAGTTTTTCAATGCAGAAGTGGTTCACCTCTGGTGGAAAGGAGATACACCGGATTCGGCGGCAGAGCAGGCGCATCACGAAAAGCAGGAAAGCATCTACGGACAGCTTACCCGACAGCTTACGGTCTGGTCTAAAACCAAAGAAATTTCTCCTTTTCGACTGACAAATGATCTGGAAAAATATGTGCTCAATTCGCCTTATACGCTGATTTCTCCTATTACCGTTGATAAAGATGAATATGCATTGCTTTTGCTGGGTAAAAAGAAGAGGGGAGTTTATAATCTCTCAGACCTCGAACTTATCTCTCAACTTATTCAACAAACCCAGCTTACCCTGAATGTACTCCAACTGATCAATCGGGAGAAAGAACTCATACAGCAGACATACGAAGCAAATCTTACCGCACTTCGCTCGCAGATAAATCCGCATTTTCTTTTTAATACGCTGAATTCAATCACTTATCTCGTACATGAATCTCCGGATCTGGCAGAAGAGGCGATTGAAAAGCTGGCATTCATTTTCCGTTATACGCTCCGGATGTCGAGCCAGAATTTTGTCTCTCTTTCAAGCGAAATGAACCTGATTTCGACTTACTTGGATTTGGAAAAAATCCGTTTCGGAGAAAGACTCGATATCCATATCGAAATTGATCCGGCCGTAAAAGATATTCAACTTCCCGCATTTATTCTTTCGACACTCGTTGAAAATTGTGTAAAACACGGGATATCCAAAATTATGGGCAAAGGGTTGATATCCATAGAAGCTTACCGCGAAGAGGGTTTTATGATATGTGAAGTCATTGACAACGGCCCGGGTATTGACCTGAGCCGCATTCATAAAAGTACGGGATTAAGCAATAGTATTGCAAGACTCGAAAATATTTACGATATCAAAAATCTTTTGTACTTTGAAAACACGGGAAATGGTACGCTGGTGCGATTGAAAATTCCGGTAGTGGACCTTCCTCAATTAAATTGATTGTTTTAAGGCACGGCTTTTGATAGATTGCGCTAAGAGAATTGACCACCGGAATATCCCGTGTAAGTACCTTTCCGATTACGTATCCGTTCTTTTGCGAATTAATCACTAAATTTATCTCGCATTGCTTAACTTTTATCCTGACCGAATATGTCGAAATTTCGCGTACTTATTGCTGATGATGAGCTGCCCGCACGAAATAAAATGAAGCGGCTGTTGAAAAAATTTGAAAATGTGGAGCTGATACACGAGGCCGAAAACGGGTTTGATGCGCTGGAGCATATCCATTCCCTTAAACCGGATCTGATTTTTCTGGATATTGAAATGCCCGGAATGAACGGCCTTGAAGTCGCCGAAAATATAGACCTCGAAGATCCGCCATCCGTTATATTCGCTACAGCTTACAGTGAGCATGCCATTAAAGCATTTGAACTCAATGCGCAGGACTACCTGCTCAAACCCTTCAACGAGGACCGTCTAAAGGCAGCCATAGATAAGGTTTCCGATAACAGACCTTCCACCGTACTCGATAAAGAAAAAATTGCCGAGATTCTGAAGTCAGAAATGGCCGAAGACATCAAATCTCCCTTCTCAGATAAAGTACCTATTCCTACCCGTGACCGATATAAGCTGGTGGACTATAGCGAAGTTCTTTGCATTGAAGTGGAAGAGCGCAGCGTCCGTCTTTTTACCAAAGACAAATCCTATCTTCTCAATCATACGCTCGATACATTTGAACGCAAACTTCCGCTTGATCAGTTTTTCCGGGTAAACCGCTCCTGCATCATCGGACTAAAACATGTAAAGGAGATTGTCATCTGGTTTGGAAATCGGTTTAAGATTATTCTCACCAACGATAAAGAAGTAATCAGTAGCCGCGAAAAATCTAAAATTCTGAAACAGGTTCTGAAGTTTTAGCACCCGTTTCCCTCTTACAATGTCCCGAATCACCCTTGTTCCTACGCCAATTGGTAATCTTGAGGATATGACCCTCCGGGCAATTCGCATCCTTAAAGAAGCCGACCTGATTGCGGCAGAAGATACGCGGACATCGGGAGTGTTGCTAAAACATTATCAAATAAACACTCCACTCACCTCCCTCCACCAACATAATGAACACAACCGTGTTCCGGAAATTACGGCCAGATTACTCAACGAAGAGATTCATCTGGCCGTGATTACTGATGCGGGTACCCCGGGGATTTCAGATCCCGGTTTTTTGCTCGTAAGAGAGGCTGTACGTGCCGGAATCCCCATCGAAACCTTGCCCGGCCCCACCGCCTTTGTGCCTGCACTCGTAAATAGCGGACTACCCTGCGACCGTTTCGTTTTCGAAGGTTTCCTCCCTATAAAAAAAGGCAGACAAACACGAATGTCGGAGCTTATCGAAGAAACCCGCACGATGGTCTTTTATGAATCTCCTCACCGTCTGGACAAAACTTTACAAAATTTTATTACTACCTTTGGCCCCGACCGGCCTGCCTGTGTTTGCAGGGAGATTTCAAAAATTCATGAAGAATCTCTCCGGGGTACTCTGACAGAAGTCGCCGCAGGATTTGCCGGCCGCAATGTCAAAGGCGAAATTGTTATTTTGGTAGGTGGTAAGTGAAGTGAACCCTGACGTGTATGGAGCAACTGGATATTCCGCAGACAGACGCAGCTTTGCGGGAGCTGCTCAAAAAAACCGGCAGATTTATCGTTGAAGAGTTTCACCGTTTTTCTTTTGACCGGGTAGAGTATAAAGGGAAAAATGACCCGTTTACTTATGTGGATGTTACATCCGAAAAATTATTAAAAGACGGTTGCCGCCATCTCATCCCCGGCTCAGGTTTTGTAAATGAGGAAACCGATAATGAAGCTTCGGAAAATGGCTATACCTGGATCATTGATCCCGTGGACGGTACCTCCAACTTTACTCATGGTGTGCCTTATTTTTGTATCAGCCTCGCGCTGCAAAAAGAGGATGAAGTAATCCTCGGTTATGTCTATGAACCCCTTTACGAAAATTTGTTTCATGCTCAAAAAGGCAACGGGGCATGGTTGAATGGAAAACGTATATCGGTCAGCAATAAACACAATCTTCAGAACGGATTGATTGCTACCGGATTTCCTTATGAAAATTTTCCCTGGAGAAATCATTACCTCGAAATCGTTCGTGAAATCATGGACGGCGCACACGGAATTCGTCGTATGGGCAGTGCCGCGCTTGATCTTGCGTATGTCGCATGTGGTCGCTTTGAGGGTTTTTTCGAATTAAACCTTAAACCCTGGGATGTGGCGGCAGGTGCTTTACTTGTGATAGAAGCCGGTGGAGAAGTGACTGACTTTTCCGGCGGAAAAGAGTATCTTTACGGGCGACAAATTGTGGCTACCAATGGCCATATTCACCCCCAAATGATCGGAATCATTCAATCAAAATATCAGTTTTTTCCAGCTATATGAAAACAGTCGTATCCCTCATGGCTGAAAATCCGTAACTTACCAGATAAAATTTATTACAATGTTTAACCTTCTTAAGAAGATTTTTCCTACTAAAAAGGAGCGCGATGTGAAACAGATGGCACCGCTGGTTGCTAGTGTAAACGATGCGTACGTGTTGCTCCGCAATATTTCGGATGATGAACTCCGGGCAAAAACCACAGAGTTTAAACAGCGAATCAGTGCCTATACAGAGGAAATCCGTAACCGGATGGAGGAAACCCGTAGTTTGGCAGCCAAAGAAGCCAATATTGATGAGAAGGATCGCTTGTTTAAGGAAGTGGACGAGTTAAAAAAAGTCCTCTATCAACAACTCGATGAGGCGATGTTACAACTGGTGCCGGAGGCTTTTGCCGTTGTAAAAGAAACGGCGAGACGGCTTACTCAAAACCGGGAACTGAGGGTGGCGGCTACCGACTACGACCGGGAACTTGCCACTACCCGTGCTCATATTGTGATTGAAGGCGATATGGCAATATGGAAAAACTCCTGGCTCGCTGCCGATGCTCATATTGACTGGAATATGGTTCACTACGATGTGCAGCTCATGGGTGGTTCGGTGCTTCATCAGGGTAAAATTGCCGAGATGGCAACTGGTGAAGGTAAAACTTTGGTCGCAACGCTGCCGGTGTATCTTAATGCGCTTTCTGGCATGGGTGTGCATGTTGTTACTGTCAACAATTACCTCGCCCGCAGGGATGCAGAGTGGAACGCTCCTTTGTTTCAGTTTCATGGCCTGACCGTGGATTGTATTGACCTCCATGAACCCAACTCCGATAAAAGAAGAAAAGCCTACCGTGCAGATATAACCTATGGCACCAACAACGAGTTTGGCTTTGACTATCTCCGCGATAATATGACCACCCATCCGGAGTTTCTCGTTCAGGGAAATCATTTTTATGCAATCATTGATGAGGTTGACTCTGTGCTGATTGACGAGGCTCGTACTCCACTCATTATTTCCGGCCCGGTACCTCGAGGGGATAAACAAGAATACAATGATCTAAAACCCCGGATTGAGCGTATCGTGAAAAAACAGCGCGATCTGGTAAATAAATACCTCGCAGAGGCTAAAAAGAAAATTGAATCAGGCAACGAAAACGATGAAGGGGGACTGGCTCTTTTCCGCGCTTACCGGGGGCTTCCTAAAAATGGTGCGCTTATCAAGTTTCTGAGCGAACCCGGGATGAGGGGTGTTCTGAGTAAAACAGAAGGATTTTACATGCAGGACAATTCCAAAAATATGCATGTAGCGGATGATCCGTTGTACTTTACCATTGATGAAAAAAACAACCAGATCGAGATGACCGACAATGGTCGCGATCTGATTGCCAATGCAGGAGAAGATCCTGAACTGTTTGTGCTTCCGGATATTACGGCAAAATTCTCAGAGATTGAAGGCAATTATGAAATGTCGGATGAGGAAAAACTCAAACTCAAAGATGAAATCGCCCGCGATTATGCCGAAAAATCTGAACGTCTCCACGCGATCAACCAATTACTAAAGGCATATACGCTGTTTGAAATAGATATAGAGTATATCGTGCAAGATGGAAAAGTGATGATTGTGGATGAGCAGACGGGACGTGTACTGCCTGGCAGGCGGTATTCGGATGGTCTTCACCAGGCAATTGAAGCAAAAGAGAATGTAAAAGTAGAGGCCGCCACTCAGACCTTCGCCACGGTTACCTTACAAAACTATTTCCGCATGTATCACAAACTTGCGGGTATGACCGGTACTGCCGAGACAGAGGAAGCAGAATTTTTCCAGATATACAAGCTGGATGTTGTTGTAATCCCAACCAATGTTTCGATTGCTCGTGATGACCGCGAAGACCTGGTATTTAAAACCAAACGCGAAAAATATAACGCAGTTATCACTGAAATTGAAGCCCTGCGTGAAAAGGGGCAACCGGTACTTGTCGGTACAACCTCTGTCGAGGTTTCAGAGTTGCTTAGTCGCATGCTCCAGCGCAATAAAATCCCGCACAACGTACTTAATGCAAAACAACATCAGCGTGAGGCGGAAATCGTCGCTGCTGCCGGACAAGCCGGAACCGTTACCATCGCAACTAATATGGCCGGACGCGGTACAGACATTAAACTTGGCAAAGGGGTGAAAGAAGCCGGTGGTCTTGCGATTATCGGTACAGAAAGACACGAATCCCGACGGATTGACCGGCAGCTTAGAGGACGGGCGGGTCGCCAGGGAGACCCGGGGGTCTCGCAATTTTTTGTGTCGCTTGAGGATGACCTGATGCGCCTCTTCGGCTCTGATCGGATTTCAAAAGTAATGGATCGGCTTGGGCATAAAGAAGGGGATGTAATCCAGCATAAAATGATCAGCCGGTCTATATCCAATGCACAGAAAAAGGTCGAAGAAAATAACTTTGCCATGCGCAAACGCCTGCTTGAGTATGACGATGTGATGAACTCGCAGCGAGAGGTTATTTATCGCCGAAGAAGAAACGCACTTTATGGTGACCGGATCAAAATTGACCTTGACAATATGCTCTTTGACTTCTGTAGTTCCCTCGTATCTACACATTTTGATATGACCGACGCAGAAGGCCTTCGTATGGATTGTATCCGCTACCTTTCCGTTGATCCCGAAATCACAGAAAAGGATTTGAACGACCAGGACGAAAAACGAATTGCGGAGCGCATCTTCAAAAAGGCCAAAGATTATTATAACCGGAAGGCCAATCACCTTGCAGACGCACTCTACAATGGAATAAACAGGATCAAAAAAGACCGCCCGCAGGTCGAACGAATCCTTATTCCTTTTTCCGACGGAAGTCGCAGATTGCAGATTATTGTAGATGTAAATCAGGCAATTGAAAGCAATGGACATACAGTCGTAGATGAACTTGAAAAAGTGGCTACACTGGCTATTATTGATGATAAATGGAAGGTTCATCTCCGGGAAATGGATGAACTCCGCCAGTCGGTTCAAAATGCTGTGTTTGAACAAAAGGATCCCTTGCTGGTCTATAAATTTGAGTCATTTGAACTGTTCCAGCAGGTATTAAATGATGTCAACCGTCAGGTACTGTCGCTTCTCTACAAAGCTGATGTTCAGGTTGAAGGAAGTCAACAGGCTCCCCAGACACAGGACAACCGCCGTCGCGACGATTTCAGCAATCTCAAAACCCGTCACGACGATGTAGAGCAGGAAAAACAACGCCGCATGGAAGCAGAGCGCAAAGTAATGGCAGCCGCAGGCGGTGATGAACCTCAGCGTAAACTCTCTCGCACGGAACGTAGAGCACAAGAACGCCAGGCGGCAAAGAAAAAAGGGAAGTGATAAATCCGAAACGGCTACGGCATTATTTCCGCAGTTGTAACGAAATTACATTCTTGCTGATCTCAAATCTTCCTTCCTGCTGGCAGATGCTATTTACCGCTTCTGTAATTTCGGCATCAAAACCCGGACGGTAAAAGAGTGAGTTTTGCAGGTAAGTAAGAAAATCTGCGCCCGTATAAAACGGTATTTTGTTGCGAAACATAGAGGGTTTCAGGGTTGAGAAACCCGCATCTACGGCTTTCTCAACAACTTCTCCCCAAAAGACATCAAATACATAGTCCATAAATGGCTCAACCTCATGCAGCGGCCGTATGATTTGTAAAAACTCGGCATTTGTGCCACTGTAAGGAGTAATTACCCAAAATATACCTCCGGGCTTCAAGAGTTTATACACTTCCCGGATTACATGCGAAAGGTCTTTTGTATAGTACAGGGCATAAGAAACATAAATCAGATCAAAAGAAGCCGGCTGTAAATGTGGAAATTTTTCCAATTCGTCAAAACTTCCCTCTGTCAGATGAAGGGACGGCGGAGAATGGTAGGTTTGTCGCAACTTTTTCAGGCTTTCTCCAGATAAATCAAGGCCATAAAAACAACTTTTCTTGCTAAATACCGGGCTAAATAGCAGGATTTGTTTACCCGTGCCACATCCTATATCCAATACCATCGGATCGAGCGATAGTTCCGGTAACTGTCGGAAACACCATTCATCAAAATCCCTGCTGGCATGTTGGTTGGCATTAAGCCTTGCCTGGAGTTTGATAGTTGATTGTATATCATCGGAGGAGGACTGCGTCTGCATAATTAGAACTTTATTTTTTTTCGGGAAGATATGGATGGGGAAAAGATTTACACAAATAAAACATTGAAAATTACCGTTCATGTAAGCTTCAGTATCAAAGCGTCGAACGCCGTGTATATTTGTCATAACAGGTTAAAGTAAAGAATGAGCAAGGGTTAGGGTTGACTCTCCCAATGGGATGAGTCCCCTAATTTTTATTTTAGGGCCTTTGCATGTAAGAAAAATCATTCTTTTGCAGATTTTTTCCCAGTCCATCAACCAATCCCCCGCTATATACACCTCATACTCTGATTTTAACCATTCGCACTAAACCCGCTATCAAAGGCAAATAGGTGCTGTATATTTGTCATAACAGGTTAAAGTAAAGAATGAGCAAGGGTTAGGGTTGACTCTCCCAGTGGGATGAGTCCCCTAATTTTTATTTTAAGGGACTCCTGAAAATCTCTTCACTCAATAGCCCCACTTTACGCCATCCCAGGGCAAATGGTAAAAAGCCTGATCGCTTCCCACTACAATCACGTCCAGTCTTTCGGGTCCCCAAGAGGCTGCCGATGGCCCCCATTCCATTTTTCCTCCCAGATTTTCAAAGGGAGTACTATCCCCGGAAAGCACATTGCGGTAAAGGTGATATAACCCCTCGTCCAATCCTCGTACAAAAACATCCATTGTTCCCTTTTTTCGCGACACCAGTTGTATATGGCTATGTGGTGAAATCAGGAAAAACATGGGACTCCATAAACTCCAGGCATTGCCCGTCCAGCTGAGATGCCATAAACCTGATTCAGGCCCTTCGGCAACAATATCCAGCCGGTTGGACCCGGAGGTTACAACATCAAAGTGAGAAGGATTAATTCCTCCCAGATTTTCCCAACTCCCCCAGCCGTTTTCATACCAGGTATGGATCATGTCGTCTCCTTTCCGGATCGCAAATATATCTAGCCTCCCGTATCCCCATGTCACGACACGAAGACTTATATTCATGCGCAGGTCACTGCCCATATAGATATACTCCCATTCACCCCAGCCATTTTCCCACCATAAGTGTTTCATGTTGCCATCTGCTGTTCGTGCAAAAATATCTAACCTTCCTTCTGCCCAGGATACAATATCAAAGTCTCCTTCCAGATTGCCACCGCCCAACTGCTCCCATTGCCCCCACCAGCCTCCCTGCCAGTAGGTATGATACAAATTTCCTTCGGATGTAGTAAAAACATCTATTCGCCCTGAACCCCATGAAACGGCTTTTGAGGGTCTGCGGTCTTTCTTCAGGTTCCAGCCCATCGGTTCCCAGCCCGACCATCGGTTATCGTCCCAACGACGGCAGAAAATCTCGTCATCTTCGTGCCTGAATACAGCCAGCCGATTGGGACCATAAGCCAAAACCTTCGGAGGGCCGGAAGGATTTTCTCCACCCAGATTGCCCCAACTCGGTAATACCGAAGTCGGATAACCGGGGTAGTCGTGAATGGTCTTCTGACCCCACAAATACGTATTAGCCAAGAGAAAAAAGAGGATATATAAACCAGTAATTGATTTCATAATGGATTTTTTTAAGATTAAAGAGGAACTGCGGAGATATCCAGGCGGATCATTTTTACAATGTCTCCGTCCCAGCCAAAACTTTCCATACCCTGGTAGGGTGACGCGCCCATAAGTTCGGACAGATAGACCTTTTTCATGCAAAGCCTTCGGCTATAACTACCCGTCTCACAGGTTTTGGTATTGTCCATGTACACAAAAGTGAAATGATCATCATCTCCGTCGCCGTATGCGTAATCGGGGTTGGCATCCTTTTCAAATAGGGCGAAATAGATTTCAAACCAGGCTCCTTCTGCGGTGCCGGGGGGGAGTATGTACTTTGCTGTGCTACCTGGAGCAATCTGGCTACCTGGTTCTTCCAGATCAATACTGTTTTCTCCGGGTACATCCATAAGCATATTCTGTCCTCGGATCGCAGGTATTTCTTTTCCGTCAGCCTGATAAGCCATCACCCATACCTTCCCGTACATATCTACATCGCCGTTGGCTCTGGGATCAGCCTGTATCATCAGTCCGCCAAAGGAAACCGTTTGTCCCCGGCTTTTTACGGCCGGAGGTACACACCGCTGCCGGATAAACTCATCCGTGGCAGAGTGATAATTGACAATATAGTTATCGCGGGTGGTGGCAATGGTGTATTTGATCGGCTGTGAAGTGTGATAAGTGAGGTTACGAACCATGGTTTCCACTTTGGTTTTCAGATCGTCGAGGTTGTAGGCAGGTACAATGTCACGGGACTGACCACCAACCACAAACATTTTTATCGTCGTCTCTCGGGTAAGTTCGCGGCTGAGTATTCCTAAATCTACGCTCGCTCCCGCTACCAGAGCATTCACTTCTACATTCAGTTTGTTGGCAATTACTTCCAACGACTCCGATGTCTCCACACTTGCCAGAATCCTCATGCCATAATCGGCTCGTTTGAGATATACCATGTTGGGATCTTGATTCAGGGATTCGTCCGAAAAAAAACTCCCCGGCTGAGCATGGGCGTCAATGGTAAACATAATCTTCGTGATGTCCAGAAGTAGGTAAGTGTGTTTGGAACTTTGTTGAAAGTTAAACAGGTTTTCGAGGCTGTATGCCAGGTAGTGAGCACTTGCTCCGATCTGAAGCTGAAAATCGGCTTCATTGTGTACTTCTTTAATGGTAGCATTATAACTCAGATTGGCTTGTTTGGACGGATCTGCGGAAAATTGCCCGTAAAGATTGGCGATTGCCTGGCGCAAATGCGGCACGGTCGGGCTAGCGACTTCCTGGTTGACATATCCCCCGGCAATCACGTTTTTTACGTCGGCGGAAAGCGTGATGGGTTGTAAAAGATCGGTCTGGCGATTCCATGATCCGTTGAGAAAATCAAGGATATTAAATACCGAGCCGGGAATAATTTCGGAAAGTTGGCTGGCAATATCTGCGGTCATAAAGCTATTGTCGTCGAGACTGACGCGCACGAGGGCGGTTTCGCATTCCGTATCTCCACTGTCCACGGGACGTGGTTCGCTGGATCGGGCTTTTCCGGAAAGGTTATCTCGGGGTATATAATACTGGGCAATCGGTTCGGAGATATAATAGGTAGAAGTAAGTTTTATGCCGTCGCTAGTGGTACGGTTTTTTTTGACAGTTTTGGTGATTGCAGAATTAAGCTCTGACGTTTGGCCTTTTACATCAAACAGACTTCCGGAACCCGGCACTTTCTCAAAAATAAAAGTAGCACCGGGGCCACTAAACTGCACCAGCGGCGCGGCATTCGCCGTATTGGTCTGGCCGCCATAGACATGCCAGTATTTTTTCGATTGTTCACAACGCACATAAAACCCCTCTCCCGCCGGATTTTTCATTAGCCGGAATAATAGATTTTCCTGATTTACATAATCCCACTGAATGATTGGGGCGTTGTCGTCCACCGACTGGCTGGCTACATTCAAAAACCGCCCGCTGTGCAGCGCTTTGAGCGTAAACTGGCCGTTGGTATTATTTTTTAATTCAAATTTGTGGTTGTCGAGTGTCATGTAATCCCATTGGATTACCGCCGCTCCGTTGTTGGGATCAATACCCGCAACACCCAGATATTTGCCGGTATTGACAATTTTGATAAAATAAGTTCCCTCCTCAATTGTTGTCGCCATCGTGCTGGCAGCAGTTGTTCTGGGCAGATTGGATTGAATTTTTACCGGTTGGGCAGAAGAGGTTTGTATGCTTAATATTCCTAGCAGAAGCCCCCCTAGCATGGATAAAAAAGGCGATTTCATCATAAAGAGTATTTATTTGTTGAAATAATACCCAATGATCCGAATAGCAATTTTCACCCAAAGGCAGTTTTTAACCAGTGACAGAAAATGAAGTGTGAAAGGTCAAATTATGCAGGTATTGTGATTGTGAGGCATAGAAAAGGTCAGTCATAAGAGAATTTGTACCATTCCTTAAAAAAACCAGTTTGAAAATTTGAGGGGTACTATCTTTAACTCGTCAATACTAAAACTATGAGGGTTTGGGGGTTAAAAACTTTATTTTTTTCGCTTTTAGGGTTGCTGCATGGAGGCGTTTTTTCGCAGCCTCACAGACTGGATTCATTACTTAAAAGTCTGGAGGGGGTGATGGATGAACAGCAGGAAATCATGCTGCTAAATCAGATAGCAGATACCTACCTCAATATCCAAGATATCAATCAAAGCCGTCAGTACGCCGAAAAAGCCTATCGCCTTGCCGACAAACAGGAGTATGTACCGGGCAAAGCAGACGCGCTCCTGATTATCTCCCATCAATTATTTTTTTCTGACAGCCTTGATGCTGCATTGGAAAAAGTGTGCCTGGCAAAAGAGTTATCGGAAGCAGCGAATTACCTCTTAGGAACCTCCAAAGCCTATATGGAACAAGGTAATCTCCTGCTTCTCAAAAACGATAACTCCGGCTCGCGGGAATCTTTTCGAAATGCTTACCGATTGCTGGAAATGAACCCCGATAAGACCTTATTGATCCCTACTTTAGGGGGAATTTCTGATACCTATATGAAAGAGGGTAGGGCAGAAGAAGCCCTCGATACACTTCTTCTCGCCTATCGTATCGCCGAAAACACTACCGATACCTTTTTGCTGGCAAGGCTGGCTTATTCTATTACGGGTATTTATCTAAATCTGCCCGAAAATTCCGGCAAGGGTGTTTTGTTGGGCAGGAAAGGAGTTGAATTTTCGAAACGAAGCGGAAATTTCCTTCTTCAATGTCTATCTGCTTCCAATTTGGGTAAAATTTATGTAAGGCTTAATAACCCGGATAGTGCCTTTTTTTACCTCAAAATGGCACTTGATCTGGAAGGAAAATTACCGGATCCCTCTTGGCTGGTAACTGCATGGGAGACAATGGCAGATTTGGAAATATCAAAAGAAAATTACCCAGAAGCGACATACTGGCTGTTAAAAGCGCTGGAACAAGAGCCTCCCGATGAAGCAGGGAATTATTCGGATAAAGGAATTTACATTCTGTCGAATCTGGGGAACCTTTACCTGAAAATGCAAGCATTTAACGCCGCCGACCAATACCTGAAACTCGCTCTTCAAAGCTATAAGGCACAAAACCCACGGTTGGGTATGAGCATCTATGAAGGATTAACCCATCTTGCCGAACAATCTGGAAATACTGCCGATGCACTACATTATTACAAATTATTTATTTCTGCACGGGACAGCGTTTACAATGAAGAAAATACACGACGTATGGCCCGCATTGAGCTTACACATGAATTTGAAAGTCGTCGCGCCACAGAACAGGCCCGGCAACAGCGCGAGTTGGCGATACGTGATGCAAAAACCCGGCAGCAGTGGCTGATTTTTGTTTTTGTAATTTTAGGCATTATCGGAGTAGGAGGACTGGGGTTTTACAGTTACCGTCTAAGGCAGGGACGCTACCGTACAGAACTGGAACTTGCCAGCCTGCGAGCGCAGATGAATCCGCATTTTATTTTTAATTGCCTCAACTCAATTTACCGCTATACCCGCGAAGGTGATACAGACACCGCCGGGAAATACCTCCAGAAATTTAGCAGGTTGTTGCGCCTGGTATTGGAAAATAGCCGATTGGAAAAAATTACCCTTGCCAGAGACCTTGAAGCACTAAAACTATATGTGGATATAGAGTCTTTGCGGTTTAAAGAAAAACTAATGGTAATTTTTGATATTAGCCCGGATATTGATCAGGGATTTGTAAAAATTCCGGGCATGCTCATCCAGCCCTATGTTGAAAATGCAATATGGCATGGGCTTATGCATCGCGATGCCGGGGGAAAAATTATCATTTCCATTCAGCAGCCCGCAGAACACAGACTTGTGATTGAAGTGGTAGATGATGGTGTAGGCCGAATAGCGGCTGCGGAGATCGAAGGCAAAAATACCCGAAACTATACCAGCCTGGGATCGCAAATTACGGAAGAGCGTATGAAGATAGCACGTCAGCTAAACCATAATATGCAACTGCACATAACCGACCTGGCAGATACTATGGGGAATGCCACCGGAACAAAAGTAGTGATTGAAATACCAGTCTGATTACAGAGTTATATGAAAGCGATAATTATTGATGATGAGCCGGATGCCGTGGAGGCACTCCATCTTACCTTGATGGAAACCTGTCCTGAGGTTGCTGTGGCAGGTAAATTTACGGATTCGGTAAAAGGCCTGGCGGGTATTCGGGCGACGGATCCTGACCTGGTTTTTATGGATATTGAAATGCCTAAGATGAATGGATTCCAACTTCTCGAAGAACTGGGTGATTTTCGGTTTAATCTGGTCTTCACCACGGCATACGATAGATTTGCCGTAAAAGCTTTTCGTTTTAGCGCGATTGATTATCTGTTGAAACCCATTAATCCGGAAGAGTTGAAATCTGCGGTGGAAAAAGCAGGACAAAAACACCAGACCGAAAAAAACCAACTGGAACTGTTGCGCCGCCAACTCTATACACAGGATAGCCGCCGATTTGACAAAATCGCTCTTCCCTACGCGCATGGTTACACATTTGTCGAACTCTCCGATATACTTTACTGTGAATCAGACAGTAGTTATACACGGTTTTATCTCGCCACGGGTGAAATCTATCTTATCACAAAAACCCTGGGTAATGTTGAAGAAATGCTCGAAGGAGGTGATTTTTTTCGCATTCATAAACAATACCTGATAAACATGCGGAGGATTCAGCGGTATGTGCGCAACGATGGCGGGTATGTCATTATGCCCAACGGAACCAGCATCCCCATTTCCCGAAGCAAAAAAGATGAATTCTCCGAATTGTTTACCCGTTTTTGACCTCAAAACCTCTCAAAAGTTCTTACCTTCACCCTATGGATGTTTTGCTTCTCCTTGCACATGCTGACGATGAAACCCTCGGCGCGGGCGGGCTGGTGTGTAAACTCTCCCGCAAGGGCCATACAGTGAGACTGATCGTTGTTTCCGATGCAGTCGTAGCCATGCGCCCGGAAACCTCCGACAATCGCCTTGCGCTGGATAAAGCCTGTCAGATATTAGGCATTAAAAATTATCATTCCCTCCGCTTTCGCGACCAGCAGTTTGATTCATACCCCGTTGCGCAGATTGCCAATGCTATCAGCGAAAAAATGGGTACCCCTGATCTGATTATCACCCATTCCCCCAAAGACCTCAACCGCGACCATCGGCAGGTATATGAAGCGGCGATGATTGTGACACGTCCGAGAGGTAGGCAGATTAGTGTGATTACCTGTGAGATTCCCTTTGTTGCGACCTGGAACCAACAACCCTTCCGGCCGCAGTTGTTTGTGGATATTTCAGAAACTTTGGAGGAAAAAATAAAAGCTTTTGAAGCCTATTCTAATGAAATCCGCACCTTCCCGGATCCTTATTCTTCGGAAGGCCTGCGCACACTGGCCCGTTATCGGGGCATGGAATCCGGCTATTCGGCGGCGGAAGGTTTTGAGGTGATCCGGATGTTTCCCAATATATTATCGCTATAAGGCATTTTTTTCCACAATCCATTCAATCGCCATGCGATAACCCATTTTCCCCAAACCCGAAATCATACCCTGGCAGGCTGGGCTGATCACCGACTTGTGCCGGAACGGCTCCCGGCTGTACAAATGAGAAAGATGCACTTCTACTTTTAATGCTTTGACCATATTGAGCGCATCAAAAATCGCATAACTATAATGGGTATAAGCTCCCATATTCAATACCAGACCGGCCAGATTTTCGTCCAGCGTCTCCTGTATTCTGCTCACAATATCTCCTTCGTGGTTGGACTGAAAATAGAGAATTTCAATACCCTGAAAGCGGGTGCTTAATTCACTAAGGATATCTTCGAATGTCTCTTTACCGTAAATTTCCGGCTCGCGCCTCCCCAACATATTGAGATTTGGTCCGTTGATAATCAGAATTTTCATATATTTAAGCGTATATTTTGGTGAAACTAATCATCCGTTTGCCAACAAACAATAACGCTTCACTTCAAATTCTGATGATCACGTGGCTGCAGGCAACCCAGGAATATACCGAATACCTAACGATCGAAAGAGGAGTTGCCCTAAACTCGCGAGAAGCCTACCTTAGCGACCTTGAGCGGTATATTTTTTATTCCCGGCAGATACTCGAAAAGAATTCTCCCGAACAAATTTCACTCGACAACCTCCGCGAATTTCTCACCTGGCTGGTTCAGGACTGTTTTCTCAGCGAACGATCAATCGCAAGGAATATCTCCACTCTGCGATCCTTTCATGGATTTCTACTGGCAGACGGCAGGGCGGAGCATGATCCCAGCCAGTTGCTCGAAATGCCCCGCTTTGGCCGCAAACTACCACAGGTACTGAGTGTCCCCGAACTCGAAAGACTGTTTGCGGCCATTGACCTCACTGAAGAAAGCGGGGTGCGTAACAGGGCCATGTTGGAGGTACTGTATTCTTCCGGACTAAGGGTTTCGGAACTTGTCGGACTGGAACTTTCCAGGATATATTTTGAAGAAGGTTTTCTGCGTATTATCGGTAAGGGTAATAAAGAACGGCTTGTGCCTGTGGGACAGCCTGCCTTGTCTTTTTTGCGGCAATATCTTTCGGAGGTGCGCCTGAACCTGAAAATCAGTCGGGGGCATGAAGATTTTGTTTTTCTCAATAGCCGTGGTTCACAACTCTCAAGAGTATCGGTTTTTCTGATTATTAAAGAATTGGCAAAAGCTGCCGGAATTAAAAAAAGCATTAGCCCTCATACCTTCCGCCATTCGTTTGCAACTCACCTCATAGAAGGCGGTGCAGACCTTCGGGCAGTGCAGGAAATGTTGGGACATGAATCCATTACTACTACGGAAATTTACCTTCACATGGATCGGGAATATCTGCGAGAAGTGTTTGCCTTATATCATCCCCGCAAATAATCAGGGTTTTTCTCCCCGAACCACCCGTTCTTTTCCCTGAAGATCGCGGTGGAGTTCTATACGGACAAAAGCGTTATCCCTCAGCAAGGTTACCATCTCCGGCCCAAAGGATTCATTTATCTCTAAAAAAAGTTTTCCTCCGGGGCGGAGCCATGCAGCAGCAAGTGTTGTGATTTTTTTGTAAAAAACCAACGGGTTCTGATCTGGGACAAACAACGCTTCACGGGGTTCGAAATCAAGGACATTTTTGTGCATGAGCAGTTTTTCACTTTCTCGTACATAAGGGGGATTGCTCACGATCACATCGAGATCGGAAAAATCTTCAGGATTTGCGTTTAAAATGTCCTGCTGGATAAAAGTTATAGGGATAGCCCAGCGGGATGCATTGGACTTGGCAACCTCAAGCGCTTTTTCGCTTATGTCCACTGCCTGTAAATCTGCCATGATGCCCCTATCTTTTAATTCCAGAGCCAGTGTAACCGGGATACACCCGCTACCTGTACCTATGTCAAGAATTTTTAGGGAGTTATTTCCTTTGTGGCCTAGCAGTTCGTCCCTCACCCAGATTACGAGTTCTTCCGTTTCACTACGGGGAATTAGTACTGCCGGATTTACAAAGAAATCGCGACCGTAAAAATGAGCCTCGCCCAGTACGTATTGTAGGGGCTCTGCCATTATAAGCCTTTGGGCCATTTGGCTTATGGCGGGATATTCTGTATCCGAGAAACTCTCTCCCTCGATTTTACACTTTGTATGATCAAGGAGAAGATGTGCAATCATTTTAGCTTCACTAGCAGGGTAAAGTGCAGTCAGTCTGCGGATAAGTATTTTTTGAAAAGCCAGTTTATCGCGAGGAAAATCCATGTGGCAAAAATACGCGTTTCATGCGGAAAATTTTTGTGTGAGCCTGTAACCTTTTGAAGCAAAAAGATTATGTAAATGAATCTGTAAAGGGGTCTCAGTATAAAACCTCTCATTAGGCGGTTAATTAGCAATAAAGGGGCGAATAAAAAATTCGCCCCGGCTTCAATAAAACCGGGAGAGGTACGTTTTTCTGATACCAACCCCATCGCAGGTTGCCATTCAAAAACTAAGATAAAGAACATCAATCTGATTAAATTCTACCTGTTAGATTTTGTACTTACTTAAAGCGAGCAATCATGCGATACTTCTTTTTTACAGTTGTGCTGACAGGGTTCAGCCTGCTGACTACTGTTCAGTCATTGACTGGACAACCCCATATCCGTAGTGAGGATCATTTCTGGCGAAAACGGGTAGTGAACCGTATCAGCCTTGTAGAGAAAATCAACCAGCCGTTGATTAGGTATGCGTCGGCTTATTATTCGGGGGAAAACCGATTTACCGAGACAGACGGTATTGTGCAATCTCTCGTTAATGGTTTGAAAAAAGGCAAATACCAGGCTTATGATCCCGACGATTGGAAAAAAATCTTAAACTACGAAGATGTCCTAGCCCGAATGGTAGAATTTGACCAGGCTTTGATGATTGACGATTCGGAAGAATGGGAGGACGAAGATGTGGAAGAAGCATTTGACAAAAACGCTTCTGATGAATGGGTATATGAGGAAACCTCGGAACAATGGGCATCCCCTTTCGAAACCGATCCTCAGGCGCAGACTCCTGATCCCGTAGTTAAGCCTATTGATTTTGCCCCTTATGAAGAAGTGATCCACATGGTAGAGGATTGGATATTCGACAAAAATACTTCTACGATGGTGAAGCAGATAGATTATTTTGAAGTAATCTGGGCAGATCCCACCGGTGCTTTACCTGAAAAAGTGCTAGCACGTTTTATGTGGGAAGATGTAAAGGATCAGTTGGATCAGACTCAGTGGAAAAGCCGTTTTAATGATGCAGAAAGCAGGTCGGTTAAAGAGGTTTTTGACCTGCGCATTTTCCACAGTTTTATGATTAATGTAGGCGGCAACCCTGTAATTTCTATTTCAGAGGCCGAACGCCGCCGCCAGGAACTGGTAGAATTTGAGCATCATCTCTGGAATTACTAAAACTCCTTCCTTATTTTTTAAGCCGGATCCGAAAAGATCCGGCTATTTTTATTCCCATCTTAAAGCAGGGCGCTGAGTCATCTCATGATAAGCGATAACATCTTCGGCAAAGTAGTGAACAACCATACTTTTTCGAGTAGATCCCGCTTTTTGGATCGGATGCCCCCCGTGAATGAGGTTAGCATGCCATATAAGCAAGTCGCCGGGCTGGGCTACAAATGTCGCAGGCTGAAGGTTATACTCTTTAATAAGTGCCTCAATCTTATCCTCGTAATGCCGATTGGCGTCAGAACCCAAGGTAAAAAAACCGCCCCCATAAGGAAAGTCGTTATTTAGTATATAGGGAAGTTTATGGCTGCCCGGGTAGTAAATCAGGCCTCCATTTTGATCATTAACATCTTCCAATGCCAGCCAGGTAGCGGTGAGATAACCGAGCGGGAAAGTGGTCATGTGGATCGAGTCAGAGTGCGGTCGCTGTTGGCTGCCCTTTAAAAAATTTATGCTTTGAAATGCTTTCATTTTTTTCCCGGTCAGAAAAGACATAAGCTTTACCAGCATTTTATCTGCAACCAGTACCTTCATGATTGCAGACTGGCGATAAGCAAACATGATTCTCCCTGAAGCATGAAAACTCACGACTTTTTCCCGGATCAGGCGATCCACTTCTTCGTTTATTTGGGCGACTTTTTCCGAAGAAATAAATTGTTTCAGAATGAGGAAACCGTGATCAATCCAGCCCAGAATCTGTTGCTGAATTTCCGGCGAAAAAGCAGCAAACTCGGGGTGATTGACCACGGCAGTATGCGCATCTTCTCGATCCAGCCAGGGTATTTCACTCGTAAATCCTCTAAAATCACTGCTGGAAATCGGCGCAAAAACCGATTTTTTCAATCCATATTTCTGATAAAGGTTCCGATTGGAAAGAAGCCTGCGATAATGCACAAGATTATAAAGTATATAGGTGATTTTTAGAGTCCGAATAAAGGTTAAAAACTTTTGCATGGGGTCGCTACTTTTCGAAGCAATATAGGGGATAATTGCCTATCTTAACTTCAGGATATTCAAAACTTACCTGTTTCATGTACAAGTTATACCTGATTGTATGCTATTTGATGTTTGAACTTCAAATAGTGGCAGCCCAAAATTTCAGCGGCGGTCTTGTATTAGGGATAAATGCAAGCCAGATAGACGGGGATAATTTTAAAGGATACCACAAGCGGGGAGGAACGCTGGGGGGGTATGTCAATTACCGTTTTTCTAAAACTTTTTCGGTACAGCCGGAGATATTGTTTGAGCAACTAGGCAGCCGTTCGCGGGATGACCGGTTTACTGTATTGGGGGGAACGGCCGTAGATTTGAAGATAAATTCGTTGAATATACCACTGATTCTGATGTTTCGCCATCCGATAGTAATGGGAGATAACACGGAGTTGGATGTGGATTGGTGTCTGGGCGCTTCTTTGGGTGTAAGGACAAACTGGCGGGATGTTCATGGAAATAGTCCGGAGATAAATTTTTTAAGGAGGTACGATTCCCGGCTCATAGCAGGACTGGATATTCCTTTAGGAACTTATCTGATCATAAATGGGCGCATCACCTATTCCCTTTTACCCACCCTGGACGAGGAGCTACCGATACCCGGTCAAATAATGGAGGAACAATCGGGGCGACTTAGGTGGTACTATCGGTATCTTTCACTTTCCCTTCGGATAAACCTGATTCGGGCGGATCGCTGGAAGTATATTTAGGCGAAAAGGAAAGATTTTCAAGAAAACGAAAATTGTTTCATTTTTTCCTTTGAAAATAGAATCAGATATGCGTAACTTGCGGCGCGAAATTAAGATAAGGGTTACATATCCTACCTAAATTTCACGGGCAGAGATGTCCGCTTCATGGCAATGCCTCCGGTCCTTCGGGCCCGTGGTATCCCGGAAGGTAAAAGTCAGTATGGAAGCAGATTTTTGGATAAATAATTCCAAAACTTGTGTAACACACCCTCTGCCTCTAACTTGATTGCCACCGCGAAACTGCGTTACAGGTGATGTACATGGGCGATCTTCCTCCCGGATGATTAGGTACAGACATTCCTGATTTCTTTCGTTTTATTTTTTTAAAATTAATAGCGTTCGGCTTGTCTTTGGTACAGATTATTCACACCTTTGCAGCCGCTTTTGATAAAGCATAAGAAATATGCCTACTATACAACAATTAATTCGAAAAGGAAGGGAAGCAAAGCACGATAAAAGTAAATCGCCTGCTTTAGAGAACTGTCCCCAAAGAAGAGGTGTATGTCTTCGGGTATATACCACCACTCCTAAAAAACCAAACTCAGCCCTGCGCAAGGTGGCCCGTGTTCGTCTTACTAACCAAAAAGAAGTGAACGCATACATCGGCGGTGAAGGACATAACCTTCAGGAACACTCAATTGTATTGGTAAGAGGCGGACGTGTGAAGGATTTACCAGGGGTAAGATATCACATCGTCAGAGGTGCTCTTGACACAGCAGGTGTGGAAGGAAGAAAACAGGCGCGTTCGAAATATGGTACCAGAAGAGCCAAAAAGTAGTAAGGAATCATGAGAAAGACCAGAGCCAAAAACCGAATAATTATCCCCGACTCTCGTTTCGGAGACGTTCAAATCACAAAATTTGTGAATAACTTGATGGTCGAGGGAAAGAAAAGTGTGGCGTTCAGTGTTTTTTACGGGGCAATGGATATTATAGAAGCCCGTTCTGACCAGCCGGCATTAGAGGTATTCAGAGCGGCACTAAATAATGCAATGCCTTCTGTGGAAGTAAAAAGTCGTCGTGTAGGAGGTGCTACCTTCCAGGTACCCACCGAAGTACACCCCAAAAGAAAAGAAGGTCTTGGTATCCGGTGGCTGATCCGCTACGCAAAATCCCGTAACGGAAAATCCATGGAGGATAAACTTGCAGCCGAATTTATGGCTGCGGCAAAAGGAGAAGGTGCTGCCGTGAAAAAGAAAGAAGATACGCATCGGATGGCAGAGGCAAACAAAGCATTCTCTCACTTCAGATTTTAGTATTTAAAGCATAGAATCGAAGGACATTACAATGAAAAAAGTACCATTAAAGGATATCCGTAACATAGGCATCATGGCTCACATTGATGCAGGGAAAACCACCACCACGGAACGGATTCTCTACTATACGGGTATCTCACATAAAATAGGAGAAGTCCATGATGGTGCCGCTACTATGGACTGGATGGAACAGGAGCAGGAAAGAGGTATCACTATTACCGCAGCTGCTACCACCACTTTCTGGCCTTATAATGATATTGAACATCGTATCAACATCATTGACACTCCCGGACACGTGGATTTTACCGTAGAAGTAGAGAGATCTCTTCGCGTACTCGATGGCGCAGTTGCTGTATTCTGCTCCGTAGGTGGAGTTGAACCCCAAAGTGAAACGGTATGGCGGCAGGCCGACAAGTATCGTGTTCCTCGCATTGGGTTTGTAAATAAAATGGACCGCTCTGGTGCTGACTTTTTCGAAGTCGTGCGTCAGGTTAAAGATATGCTCGGAGCTAATCCCGTGCCTATTCAGATTCCAATTGGCGATGAAGTAAACTTCAAAGGGGTAGTAGATCTTCTCGACAACCGGGCGATCCTATGGAACGAGCACGACATGGGCATGACCTATGAAGTCATAGATATCCCGGCAGATCTCGTAGATACCGTAACAAAATGGCGCACAACAATGATTGAGGCCATCGCGGAATACGATGACGCGCTGATGGAAAAATACTTTGACGATCCGGATACGATTACTCGGGAAGAACTTCTTTCTGCTCTTCGTAAAGCCACTCTTGACCTCGCCATCACGCCGATGCTTTGTGGCTCCGCTTTTAAAAATAAGGGGGTTCAGGCGGTACTTGACGCAGTTTGTGCGTTGTTACCTTCTCCCATGGATGTACCTCCGGTAGTAGGTATTAATCCCGATACCGATAAAGAAGAATCGCGAAGTGCAAATACAAGTGAGCCCTTTACTGCGCTCGCATTTAAAATCATGACCGATCCTTATGTAGGACGTCTTTCTTTCTTCCGGGTTTATTCCGGCAGATTGGACGGAGGCTCCTATATTCTGAATAATCGCACAGGTAGTAAAGAGCGTCTTAGCCGTATCCTCCAAATGCACGCCAATAAGCAAAACCAAATTGATATGGTTGAAGCAGGCGATATCGCAGCCGGAGTAGGTATGAAAGATATTCGGACGGGTGATACCCTCACGGATCTTAACCACCCTCTTACACTGGAATCTATTGTATTCCCTGAACCGGTAATCAAACTCGCCGTTGAGCCTAAAACGCAGAAAGACGAAGAAAAACTCGGCGTAGGCCTTTCTAAACTGGCGGAAGAAGATCCAACCTTTCAGGTAAAAACGGATGAAGAGACGGGACAGACCATTATTGCCGGTATGGGGGAACTTCACCTGGAAATTATTGTAGATCGCCTGAAGCGTGAATTTAAAGTGGAAGTTAACCAGGGGCAACCTCAGGTTTCTTACCGGGAAGCAATTACCAAAAAAGTTCAGCATCGCGAGGTCTATAAAAAACAAACCGGTGGTCGTGGTAAGTTCGCCGATATTCAGGTGGAAATCGGCCCCGTGGAAGGTGAGTCTGGACAAGGATACGAATTTGTCAATGATATTAAAGGTGGGGCGATCCCGAAAGAGTTTATCCCTGCTGTTGAAAAAGGTTTCCGTGAAGCAATGAATCAAGGCGTATTGGCGGGTTACCAGCTTGATGGTCTGCGGGTCAGACTATTCGATGGTAGTTTCCATGCAGTTGACTCAGATCAGCTTTCATTTGAACTCGCCGCCCGTACCGCATTCCGTACTGCTTTGCCTAAGGCTGGAGCAGTATTGAAGGAACCCATTATGGCCGTAGAAGTAGTAACTCCTGAAGAATATATGGGTAGTGTGGTCGGCGACTTAAACCGCCGTCGTGGAAAAATTGAAAACATGGGCGACCGGGGTAATTCTAAGGTTGTAAAAGCTAAAGTACCCCTTTCTGAAATGTTTGGATATGTAACAGATCTGCGCACGATTTCATCGGGTAGAGCTGCATCCACCATGCAATTTTCACACTATCAGGAAGCACCTTCCGGTATTCAGGAAGAAGTAATCGCAAAAGTAAAAGGTCTTACAAAAGTATAGGTAGTACCTGTACTCTTCTTAATCTTTGAGCAATGACCCAGAAGATTAGAATTAAACTAAAATCGTACGATCACAATCTGGTGGATAAATCTGCCGAAAAAATCGTACGTACGGTGAAGTCCACCGGCGCCATCGTAAGTGGACCGATCCCGTTACCTACAGAGCGCTCTGTAATCACCGTAAACCGCTCTCCCCACGTCAATAAAAAGTCTAGGGAGCAGTTCGAAATCAGTTCTTACAAACGTTTAATCGACATTTTTAGCTCGAGTTCCAAAACGGTTGACGTACTGATGAAGCTCGAACTTCCCAGTGGTGTTGATGTGGAGATTAAAGTGTAATTATTCTATTAATTGAAAAAAGATGGCAGGAATCATAGGAAAGAAAGTAGGGATGACCAATATTTTCGATGAAAATCGAAAAAACATTGCCTGTACTTTGATATATGCCGAACCCAATGTGGTTACTCAGATTAAGACTGAGAAGTTGGTCAATGGTAAAACGGACGGCTATAATGCAGTACAGTTAGCCTTTGATGAAAAGAAAGAAAAAAATACTACCAAAGCCCTCCAAGGACACTTTGAAAAAGCCGGAACAACTCCCAAACGTAAATTGGTCGAGATTGATTTCTCTGGTATAGAACTGAAACTTGGAGATACGGTGGGCGTGGATATTTTTGAAGAAGGTGAATTCGTGGATGTTGTAGGTCTCTCAAAAGGAAAAGGCTTTCAGGGGGTTGTAAAACTCCACGGTTTCAGCGGTGTGGGTGCTCGTACGCACGGTCAACACAACCGGGAGCGTGCTCCAGGCTCACTCGGACCAGGTTCTACTCCTTCCCGTGTATTTAAGGGGATGAAAATGGCTGGCCGTATGGGCGGCAACAGAGTAAAGGTTCAAAACCTCAGAATTATTAAAGTAATCCCTGAGAAAAATCTTTTGGTTGTTTCCGGATCCATACCGGGACATAAAGGGTCATACGTCATTGTAGAGAAGTAATATGGAAGTAGCAGTTTATAATATAGAAGGTTCGGAAACCGGTAGAACGGTTTCTCTCTCCGAGGAAATATTCGGTTTGCAGAGCCCGAGTGATCATGCCATCTATCAGGATGTGCGGTTGATTCTCGCCAATCAGCGCCAGGGTACTCATAAGGCAAAAGAGCGTGGTGAAGTTTCCGCCACTACTAAAAAGCCCTATCGTCAGAAAGGAACCGGTAACGCCCGTCAGGGTAGCCGAAAATCACCTCTTTGGCGTCATGGTGGCCGGGTATTTGGCCCAAGACCCCGAGACTATGGATTTAAGCTGAATCGCAAACTGAAACAGCTCGCTCGCAAAAGTGCATTGACTTACAAAGCACGAGAGGAACAAATTCGGGTGGTGGAGAGTTTTGCAATGGATGCACCCAAAACTAAACAGTTTCTTAATATCCTTAATAAACTGGAATTGGGCAATAAGAAAACCCTGATGGTATTGGGTGATTACAATCCAAATATTTACCTCTCAGGTCGCAATCTCCCCAAAGCTCAGATTATGACTGTAGCGGATCTGAATACTTACGATATTCTGAATGCAGAGACACTGATTATTACGGAGGATGCTGTGAGTATTATCAACGAAAAATTAGCAAACTAAAGTCATGAGTATCCTGAAAAGACCGATCATTACGGAAAAAATGGCCGATTTTACGGAAAAAGGCCTGACGAAATATGGATTTGAGGTTGGACTGCATGCTTCCAAAAGCGAGGTCAAAAAAGAAGTTGAACGGGTTTACGAAGTCGAAGTGGATAATGTGAGGACGATGATTGTGAGAGGTAAAAGACGTACCCGGTTTACCAAGAAGGGTATAATACACGGGAAGTCTTCAAACTATAAAAAGGCGATCGTAACCCTTAAAGAAGGCAATGAGATTGATTTCTATAAGCATATTTAAAGAGAAGAGATGGGTATCAAAAAATTAAAACCGGTAACTCCCAGCCAAAGGCAAATGTCCATATCGGATTTTGATACGATTACCAAGTCGCATCCCGAAAAATCCTTGACGCATTCGCTCAAAAGTTTTGGAGGACGTAACCGGGAAGGGGGTATCACGATGCCTCACCGGGGCGGCGGACATAAAAAGAAATACAGGATCATTGATTTTAAAAGAGATAAATTTGGCATACCCGCAACGGTAAAAGCCATCGAATATGATCCTAACCGCTCCGCACGAATCGCTTTGTTGTTTTATGCAGATGGCGAAAAGCGTTATATTCTGGCTCCGGAAAAAATTCAGGTAGGCCAAAAAATCGTATCCGGAGAAGTAGTAGAACCGGAATTGGGCAATGCCATGCATTTATTCAGTATTCCTTTGGGCACATTCGTTCATAACGTTGAACTGTATCCGGGAAAAGGAGGTGCAATGGCAAGAAGTGCAGGCACTTATGTCCAAATCACGGCTAGGGAAGGAAAATATGTCACACTTCGTCTTCCTTCCGGCGAAACACGGATGGTGCTTGGAACCTGCATGGCAACCATCGGAGTGGTGAGTAATGCGGAGCATCAGAATATTCAGATTGGAAAGGCCGGACGGAATCGTTGGCTTGGAAAACGCCCACGCACAAGAGGTGTAGCAATGAACCCGGTAGATCACCCAATGGGTGGTGGTGAAGGTCGCGCCTCCGGTGGTCATCCGCGTAACCGCAATGGCCTGCCAGCAAAAGGATATAAAACCAGAAACAAGAAAAAATCTTCCAATCGCCTGATTATCAGTCGGAAGAAGAAAAGATAAATTAATTACCAATGGCAAGATCGCTGAAAAAAGGGCCATTTATTGACCCAAAACTGGAAAGAAAAGTTCTGAAAATGAACGAGAGCGGGAGTAAGCGTATGATAAAGACCTGGGCGAGACGTTCAATGATTTCGCCGGATTTTGTTGGGCATACGGTTGCTGTACATAATGGCAATAAGTTTATTCCCGTATTTGTGACAGAGAACATGGTCGGTCATAAGTTAGGTGAATTTTCCCCGACCAGAAATTTCAGAGGACACGCCGGTAACAGAAAGGACGCAAGGAAGAAATAAAATGTCGGAAACAGCAAAAATGACCCGCAAGGAAAAAATCGCTGCCGGGATTGAAAAAGGCCCCAAACGTAAAAAAGCTTACGCCGATAGGCTCAAAGCTGAAAAGGCAGACAAAACAGAGGTTTCTCTGAACAGCTACCGGTCCTCAGCCCGCAAAATGCGCTTGGTTGTGGATCAGATCCGGGGCATGGAAGTGTTTCATGCTATTAATACCCTGAAGTTTACCAGCCGGGCTGCAGCACCTGCTGTCGGAAGGCTCCTTCGCTCCGCTATTACCAGCTACGAAGAAAAAAATGAAGGGGAAAGAGTAGATATTGGTACTCACTACGTGAAAGAAGCATCTGTGGATGGCGCAAGAATGCTCAAGCGGTTGAATCCTGCTCCTCAGGGCCGGGCTCATTTAGTCCGCAAACGTTACTGCCATGTAACCCTGACAATAGACAGGATTCCAGAAACTGAAGACCAAGATTAATCATAAACGCTAGGAAATTGGGACAGAAGACGCATCCAATAGGACTTAGGTTAGGTATCACCAAAGGTTGGGATTCTAACTGGTTTGGTGGGAAAGATTTCTCCGATAAACTTATCGAAGACGAGAAAATTCGTGCCTACCTCAATACCCGGATACCCAAGGGCGGTATTTCGAAGATTGTTATCGAACGCACACTTCGCAAGATTACCATTACCATTCACACTTCCCGTCCTGGAATTGTGATCGGTAAAGGAGGAAAAGAAGTTGACAAACTGCGGGAAGAGATCAAAAAGCTCACAGGGAAAGACGTTCAGATCAATATATTTGAGATTAAACGCCCCGAGCTTGATGCTACTCTCGTAGGCCAGCAGATTGCACAACAATTGGAAGGCCGGGTTTCTTTCCGTCGTGCGATGAAAGCTTCCCTTGCCTCTACCATGCGTGCAGGCGCTCAGGGCTGCAAGATCATGTGCGCCGGTCGTTTAGGCGGTGCAGAAATGGCGCGTACCGAGCAATATAAGCAGGGTAGAATTCCACTTCAAACACTTCGGGCCGATATTGATTATGCACTTGTAGAAGCGCATACCATCTATGGAGTCATTGGTGTGAAGGTGTGGATATTCAAAAAAGAAATCTACGGCAGAGTGGATCTTTCTCCCAACTCAAAATCAGAGCGGAAAAGGACTAAAAAACGGAGAAGATAGGATCATACGGCTAAAACGCCATCCGAAACTCGAAACTTAGAAATATCATGTTACAGCCGAAGAAAGTTAAATATAGAAAAGTTCAGAAGGGCAGGATGAAAGGCAATTCGGGAAGAGGTGCTGAGATTGCCTTTGGATCGTATGGATTAAAATCGCTTGAATCAAGCTTTATTACATCCCGCCAGATCGAAGCCTGCCGTATCACGATTTCCCGTGCGATGAAAAGGGAAGGGAACATGTGGATTCGGATTTTTCCCGACAAGCCTATTACCAAAAAGCCTGCAGAGGTTCGGATGGGTAAAGGAAAAGGTAACCCCGAATACTGGGCTGCTGTTGTAAAGCCAGGAAGAATTATGTTCGAACTGGATGGCGTACCTGAAGCTATTGCGAAAGAAGCCTTGAGGCTCGCCGCAAATAAGCTGCCGATTAAAACAAAATTTGTAGTTAGAAGAGATTTACAAGGATAACGATATGAAGGCCAAAGAAATCAGGGATCTGACCACTCCAGAGCTTATTGCCAGGATCAAAGATGAAGACGATAAACTCCTGCGACTCAGACTCAACCACGCGGTGTCTGCAATAGAAAACCCTTCGGAAATAAGGGATACGCGTAAAGCAATTGCAAGATTGAATACGATTCTTCGGGAGAGACAATTGGCGGAAAAAGCAAACAACTAACCAGTCATGAGCGAAATAACAGTTACGAGAAACCTCAGGAAAGTCAGGGTCGGTAAAGTCATCAGTAATAAGATGGATAAGTCGATCGTGGTTGCGGTTGAAAGGAAAGTAAAGCACCCGATGTATGGTAAATTTGTGCATAAAACTTCCCGCTTTATGGCCCATGACGAAAACAACGAATGTGGAATAGGTGATACCGTCCGTATTATGGAAACACGCCCGTTGAGCAAACGCAAGCGTTGGCGGTTAATGGAAATCATTGAGAAAGCAAAATAGGTTTCCATATATAGGAAACAGAAACCCTAAGAACGATGATACAACAGGAGACGAGACTAAAAGTAGCGGATAATAGCGGAGCTAAAGAGCTTCTCTGCATAAGGGTACTGGGCGGTACCAAAAGGAGATATGCCCGCGTCGGGGATCGGATTATTTGTTCCGTCAAGTCCGCCGATCCTAGCTCCAACGTCAAAAAAGGTGATGTAGTCAAAGCGGTAGTCGTCAGGACTCGAAAAGAACGCCGGCGTGTGGACGGCTCTTATATCCGGTTCGATGATAATGCCGCGGTATTGCTAGCCAATGATGGTGGCCCTCGGGGAACAAGGATTTTTGGCCCGGTTGCACGTGAACTGCGCGATAAAGGTTATATGAAAATCGTATCCCTCGCTCCGGAGGTACTATAGAGAATAATAATTATGGCAACAAAACTCCATATCAAAAAAGGCGATACCGTTCGCGTACTCTCTGGCTCTGACCGGGGAAAGGAAGGGCGGGTTCTTCAGGTTTTCCCTAAAGATCAAAAGGCGCTCGTAGAGGGAATTCGTTTAGTGAAAAAACACATTAAACCTTCCCAACAAAACCCAAACGGCGGAATCATTGACCAGGAAGCTCCTGTTCATATTTCTAACCTGATGGTGGTTGATCCCAGTACAAGAAAACCCTCCCGTGTAGGCCGTAAAATGTCGGAAGATGGTAAACTGGTACGTTACGCGAAAAAAAGCGGAAATATTCTTAAGTAATAAATGAACGGTTGGCTGCCAGCTCTCACTTCCGGTTGATTCGGCTGCTTATACAACCCTCAAAATAATAAAAATGTCAAACGAACCGAGATTATACACGCTGTACAAAGAAGAGATAATGGAAAAACTCTTCAAACAGTTTAACTACAGCTCCACTATGCAAATACCCCGTTTGGAAAAAATCGTTCTGAACCGTGGTGTAGGGGAAGCTGTTTCTGATAAAAAGCTAATTGATGCATCCGTAGAAGAATTTTCATTGATCTCGGGTCAGCGTCCGGTAGTAACTTACTCCAAGAAAAGTATTTCAAACTTTAAGTTGAGAGAAGATATGCCTATCGGTTGTAAAGTTACGTTGAGACGAGTCCGAATGTATGAATTCCTCGACCGATTTATCAATGTGGCAATGCCTCGGGTAAGAGATTTTCGAGGAATTCCGGTGCGGGGTTTTGATGGAAGAGGCAATTTTACAATGGGTATCAAGGAGCAAATCATTTTCCCTGAAATAGATGTGGATAAAATCGGGAAAATTTCCGGGTTGGATGTTACCTTTGTAACTTCTGCCAACACAGACGAAGAAGCAAAAGCATTGTTGTTGGCTTTTGGTATGCCTTTCCAGGGAATGCAAAGAAAGCAAGAGTAAGACTATGGCAAGAAAATCAATTATAGCGAGACAGGAGAAGCGAGAAAAAATGGTAGCCAAATTTGCTGCCAAAAGAAAAGCGCTTAAGGAGGCGGGTGATTACCAGGGACTCGCCCTTTTACCCCGAAACTCCTCCCCCGTGCGTCTGAAAAACCGGTGCAAACTTACCGGAAGACCCAGAGCCTATATCAGAATGTTTGGCATTTCCAGAATTAAATTTAGAGAACTTGCCCTTCAGGGAAAAATTCCCGGGGTGAAGAAAACAAGTTGGTAATATGAATACGGATCCAATCGCAGACTATCTGACCCGGATAAGAAACGCTCAAAGTGCAGGGCATAAAGTAGTAGATATTCCGGCTTCAAACCTGAAAAAGGAAATCACAAAAGTCCTCCATGAGTACGGGTATATCCGCAAATTCAAATTTGTTGAAGAAGGCCCACAAGGAGTCATAAAGATCGCGTTGAAATACGATCGCTTCACAAAGAAACCGGCAATCAGCAAGCTGGAAAGAATCAGCAAACCCGGTTTAAGGCATTATTCAAAAGTAAAGAAAATGCCACGGGTATATAATGGGCTTGGAATTGCCATCCTATCTACCCCTAAAGGCGTGATGACCGGAAAAAAAGCCGTCACAGAGAATGTGGGTGGCGAAGTATTGTGTTACATTTACTAAGATAGACTCATGTCAAGAATAGGAAAATTACCAATCTCTCTGCCTGCGGGTGTTACTGTCGAAATGAGTGATACTCATGTTCTTACGGTAAAAGGCCCGAAAGGACAACTTCAGCAGAAGATTGATCCGGAGATGATCATAAAGGTTGAGAAGGGAACCTTAGTAGTTGCCCGCCCCTCAGACTCAGATCAAAAACGTCACAAAGCGTTACATGGCCTCTACCGCTCACTGATTAGTAACATGGTAACGGGCGTGGTTCAAGGCTTCAAAAAAGAAATGGAAGTTATCGGTGTCGGTTATAAGGCTGAAGCTAAAGGCAGTCTTTTGGAATTGTCTTTGGGGTACTCTCACCCGATTGCGATTGTCATGCCTCCCGAAGTAAAAGTAGAAACTGAAACTCAGCGTGGCCAGGCTCCTAAAATAACGCTTACTTCGATTGATAAGCAGTTACTTGGGCAAATGTCGGCCAAAATCCGTGAAATGAGATCTCCAGAACCTTATAAAGGCAAAGGTATCCGTTTTGTGGGTGAAGATATTCGTAGAAAAGCAGGTAAGTCTGCAGGTAAGAAGAAATAATTGAAGGAAAATGTCAAAGACGGCGAATAAAACTCTGCGTAGAATCCGCATAAAAAAGAGACTGCGCACCCGGATTTCCGGCACAGCAGAAAGGCCCCGGTTATCGGTTTTCCGGAGTAGCAAGCAGATTTATGCCCAAATTATTGATGATGAGGCTGGTCATACCTTGGCTAGTTGCTCTTCTCAAGTAAAAGATTTAAATTTGCAGCCGCTTTCTAAAACAGATCTGAGCAAAGAAGTCGGTAAAAAACTGGCAATGATTGCAAAAGAGAAAGGAATTGAAGCGGTAGTATTTGATCGTGGTGGTTATAAATACCACGGAAGAGTAAAAGCATTGGCTGATGGTGCACGCGAAGGCGGGCTAAACTTTTAAGAACTTATGAATATTCCTAACGAAGTAAGAGTAAAAAGCAGCGAGGTCGAACTACAAGAAAAGGTAGTAAAGATTAAGCGCGTGGCAAAGGTTGTAAAAGGTGGCCGCCGGTTTAGCTTTAGCGCAATCGTGGTTGTCGGTAACGGAAATGGTATTGTAGGTTTTGGATTGGGAAAAGCCAATGAAGTGACGGATGCCATTGCCAAAGGCGTAGATGACGCCAAGAAGAACCTTGTGAAGGTTAATATCCTAAAAGGCACGATTCCTCATAACTCTTTGACCAAGTTTGGTGCAGCAAAAGTACTCCTCCGCCCCGCAGCAGAAGGTACGGGTGTTCTCGCCGGGGGTGCTATGCGTGCGGTACTTGAAGCTGCCGGAATTAAAGACGTGATCGGAAAAAGCTTAGGATCTTCCAACCCTCACAACGTAGTAAAAGCGACGATTCTGGCTTTGGTGGGTATGCGTATGCCGTATGAAATTGCCAAACGCAGAGGAATTGAATTGAGTAAAGTTTTTAATGGTTAATTCGAACGATCGAATCTAAGAAATAAAGAAATCATGTACCCCAAAGTTAGAATAACCCAGGTCAGAAGTACCATAAAACGCCCGAAAGATCAGAAAGCTACTATTGTAGCATTGGGATTAGGGAAGATCAACCGAACTGTGGAAAAAGAATGTACCCCGCAAATTTTGGGCATGATCAAAAAGGTAACTCATTTGGTTAAAATTGAAGAGACGGAATAATTATCATGAAGTTACATACACTATCACCCGCTCAGGGATCAACTAAAACCCGCAAACGCATAGGGCGTGGTCAGGGTTCTGGAAGAGGTGGAACCTCCACCCGTGGGCACAAAGGACAAAAATCCCGTAGTGGATATAGTTTCCGTCCCTGGTTTGAAGGTGGACAGATGCCTCTTCAACGTCGTGTCCCCAAATTTGGATTTAAAAATCCTTTTCGGGTTGAATACAAAGTGATCAACCTTGATACCTTACAGGAACTTGCTATGGCAAATCCTGGCGCAGAGATCAACCATACATTATTGGTTGAACACGGTCTCATCTCCTCTACCCAGACATTGGTAAAAGTCCTTGGAAGAGGTGAATGGACAATCAAGGCAGAGGTTAAACTGAATAAATTTAGTAAGTCCGCCAGAGAAGCCATTGAAGGCAACGGAGGAACCGCTACAGAAGCTTAGATTAGATGAAAGCCCTTATCGATACGCTAAGAAACATTTTCAAAATTCCGGAATTGAAAAACCGGATTTTGTACACGCTGTTACTACTGGCTGTTTACCGGTTAGGATCCTTTATTATCCTTCCCGGAGTTGACTCTAGTGAGTTACAGTCAAATTTTGGCAATGCTGGTGCAGGCGGCAATTTGCTTGATCTTTTTAATGTATTTCTGGGAGGGGCTTTTGCCCGCGGGTCCATTCTTGCATTAGGGATCATGCCATATATCTCTGCATCCATTGTGGTTCAATTGTTGGGTGCGGTTTTACCTTCTATCCAAAAACTTCGCTCCGAAGGAGAAAGTGGACAGAAGAAAATGAACCAGATTACCCGCTATCTTACTGTAGCGATTACATTTGGACAGGCTATCAGTTATGTCGTATATCTGAAGGGTCAGTTTCCAGGGGCTGCTGCGGGGTTGTCCAGTACATTTTTCTGGATTACAACGGTATGTATTCTTACTGCGAGTACCATGTTTTTGGTGTGGCTCGGTGAGCGGATTACAGATAACGGTATCGGGAATGGGGTATCACTTATCATCATGATTGGTATTATAGCAAGATTCCCGCCCACATTGATCAATGAGGCTCGTTCAACCCTGCCCATGATCTTTTTCATTGAGATTCTTGCCTTAGGCATTGTTACAATGGCTGTCGTTGCGCTTACTCAGGCAACGCGTAAAATACCGGTTAATTACGCTCGTCAAATGATGGGAAATCGAATCGGTCAGTTGGGACGAGGAAATGCTGCACGGCAATATATTCCACTGAAAGTGAATTCGGCAGGTGTTATGCCCATCATTTTTGCTCAGGCCATTATGTTTTTGCCTACTACTCTCATTCAGCTTTCAGGTGCAGAGTCTCTTACGGGGATTGCATCTGTGCTAGGCAACTTTAATGGGCTATGGTACAACGTTATATTCTTTTTAATAATCATAGCCTTCACTTATTTCTATACGGCAATTACGGTTAATCCAAATGAAATTGCGGATCAATTGAAGCGTAATGGCGGTTTTATTCCCGGTGTGAAACCCGGTAAACGCACGGCAGCTTATATAGAGACGGTACTCTCCCGAATTACACTTCCGGGTTCTATTTTCCTGGCATTTGTTTCTATTTTACCAGCAATTGCTATGGGAATGGGTACCTCACAGAGTTTTTCCCAGTTTTTTGGGGGTACAACGTTGCTGATTATGATTGGAGTGGTATTGGATACCTTACAACAAATTGAGAGTTATCTTCTGATGCGTCATTATGATGGACTTATGCAGAGTGGCAGAATTAAAGGTCGTAGCACAAAAGGGCTAGCTGTATAACAGATCATGAGTGATCAGGTAACGTATAAATCGCTTGAGGAGATTGAATTGATTCGGGAAAGTTCTTTGCTCGTAGGGAAAACATTAGGAGAACTCAGAAAGCATATAAAACCCGGTGCCAACACGTTGAAACTGGATCAGATTGCCGAAGAGTTTATCAGAGATCATGGTGGAATTCCTGCTTTTAAAGGGTATGATGCAAGTTTTGCGGATTATCCGTTCCCTTATACTTTATGTATATCGGTGAATGAGGAAGTGGTGCATGGGATGCCTGCAGCAAATCGTTTGTTGCGAGAAGGGGATTTGGTTTCGATAGACTGTGGAGTGCAAATGAACGGATATTTTGGGGATTCTGCTTATACCTTTGCGGTTGGAGAAGTATCTTCCAAAAAGCGCAGACTGATGGAGGTTACCCGCCAATCCCTCTATATGGGCATAGAAAAGGCAATAGAGGGGAATAGAGTGGGGGATATTTCAAATGCGGTACAACGACACGCGGAGACGTATGGTTACAGTGTAGTGAGAGAAATGGTTGGGCACGGGGTAGGGAAAAGCCTTCATGAACCACCGGAAGTACCCAATTACGGAAAACGCAAAACGGGGGCTTTATTGAAGGATGGAATGGTAATTGCGATCGAACCAATGATCAATATGGGCAAAAGGTTCATCAAAGTTGCTAAAGATGGCTGGACTGTTTATACAACGGATCGCCTTCCATCGGCGCATTATGAGCATTGTGTAGTCATACGGAAGGATAAAGCAGAAATTTTATCTACCTTTGAGTTTATTGAGAATTAATACAAAAAATTTTGGCAAAACAAGCTCCTATAAAAGTTGATGGTGAAGTGGTAGAGGCCCTTCCTAATGCAACCTTCAGAGTAAGGTTGGAAAATGGGCATGAATTGTTGGCTCATATTGCGGGAAAGATGCGGATGTATTATATAAAAATTCTGCCCGGAGACAGGGTCGCTTTGGAAATACCTCCATACGATCTTAGTAAAGGAAGAATTGTTTACAGATATAAATAAATCGGTTGTCCCTTTAAACGGACAACACAACTAAAAGAGAGATGAAAGTTAGAGCATCGGTAAAAAAGAGAACTCCGGATTGCAAAATCATCCGCCGCAAGGGGAAGGTCTATGTGATCAACAAAAAGAACCCCAGGTGCAAACAAAGACAAGGTTAAGAAATTGTAAAGGAACATGGCAAGAATTTCAGGTGTAGATTTACCCAAAAACAAGCGAGGTGTCATTGGACTTACCTACATTTTTGGTATCGGCAAAACATCGGCGATCCGAATTCTCAGTAAAGCCGAAATCAGCCAAGATAAGAAGGTGAAGGACTGGACGGATGATGATGTCGTCAAAATCCGCCGGATTATCGGCGAGGATTTTAAGGTCGAAGGTGCATTAAGGTCCGAGATTCAGCTGAATATCAAGCGACTCATGGATATCGGCTGCTACCGTGGTCTTCGGCATCGTAAAGGTCTGCCGCTTCGCGGACAGCGTACCCGTACCAATGCCCGTACACGTAAAGGAAAACGTAAGACGGTAGCAGGGAAGAAAAAAGTAACCAAATAAATAGGTAATGGTTTTGGGTAATCCTATAAAATATTCAATCAACTATGGCAAAAGCGACCAAAATAGTTAAGAAAAAAAGGAAAATTGAGGCTGTTGGTCAGGTTCATATATCCTCATCGTTCAATAATATTATTATCACCGTTACAGACTTAGCGGGAAATACAATTTCCTGGTCGGCTGCCGGTAAGATGGGGTTCCGTGGATCTAAAAAAAATACGCCCTATGCTGCTCAGGTAGCTGCAACAGATTGCGCCAAAAGAGCCTATGATATGGGACTGCGTAAGGCTGAAGTATTTGTGAAAGGCACAGGTGCCGGTCGTGAATCAGCGATTCGTGCGGTAAATGCTGTGGGAATTGATATTACCCTGATCAAGGATATAACTCCGCTGCCACATAATGGCTGCCGTCCTCCTAAAAGAAGAAGAGTATAGTCAGATGTTGAACTTTGAGTGATTAGTTTTGAGTTGGAAATGACTCAAAACCCCGAAGAAAATCTTCGACTCAAAACTTAAACTTAAAACGCATATAATAAAATGGCAAGATACAGAGGCCCCAAGGGTAAGATAGCCAGAAGATTTAAGGAGCCGATTTTTGGCCCGAGCAAAGTTTTAGACCGTAGAAAATTTGGACCCGGTCAGCATGGCCGTGGCCGTAAAAAAGTTTCTGAATATGCGGTTCAGCTTCAGGAAAAACAAAAAGCCAAATACACCTATGGTGTGCTTGAGCGTCAGTTTAGAAATACCTTCGACAAAGCATCCCGGAAAAAGGGAGTAACAGGCGAGGTCTTTCTCCAAATGCTTGAAGCACGTCTCGATAATACACTGTTCCGTATGGGATTTGCGCCGACCCGTCGTGCTGCCCGCCAGCTCGTAAGTCATAAACACGTGATGGTAAACGGCGTAGTAACCAATATTCCCTCTTTCATCCTCCAGCCCGGAGATGAAGTGACAATTCGGGAAAATAGTAAAAGTATTGATGTTATCAATCAAAGCCTTGGACGTAACTCCCGCTATTCATGGTTGGATGTACAGCCCGGGCAACACAGAGGTATTTTCCTGAACTACCCAGACAGAGAGTCTATTCCGGAAAATATTAATGTTCAGCTGATTGTAGAATTGTATTCGAAATAATATTTCGAATCCTGGTTGGAGTTTGATTTTATTTTCAATAATTATTATCATAAACAGAAAGGTAAACACCGTATGGCACTACTAAATTTCCAAATGCCGGAAAAAGTTGTTCTGGAAAAGGAAAATGACTTTTACGGCAGATTTCTCTTGCGACCTTTAGAGCGTGGATATGGTATCACGGTAGGGAATGCCTTGAGACGAGTGCTTCTTTCTTCGCTGGAGGGCTTTGCGATTACCTCCGTGAAGATTCCTGGTGTTGATCATGAATTCTCAGTAGTTGATGGCGTTGTTGAAGACGTAACTGAGATCATCCTCAACCTCAAAGGCGTCAGACTGAAAAAAGTTGCTGACGGCGATTCCAAAATATTTGTTTCTGTGCGTGGCAAAGAGGTTTTTACGGCTGGGGATATCGCAGATCATACTGCTGCATTCCAAGTTACAAATCCTTCTCACGTCATCGCCCGTCTTGATTCCAAAACACAGTTCGACATCGAACTTACGGTTGGAAAAGGGCGCGGTTATGTTCCCGCCGAAGAAAACAAAACGCAAAATGCTCCTATTGGCGATATTCCGATTGACGCAATCTTTACGCCGATTCGCAACGTCCGCTACATGGTGGATGACTACCGTATCGAACAAAAGACGGACTATGAGCAACTTGAGATAGAGGTTAAAACCGACGGAACGATTGACGCAGAGTCTGCTTTGAAAGAAAGCGCAAATATTCTCCTCCGTCACCTCATGTTGTTTTCTGACGATAGCATTACGCTTAAGTCTGATGAACCTGAGAAAAAGGACGAAGTGGATGAAAACTACCTCCAAATGCGGAAACTACTTAAAACGCCGCTTTCGGAACTTGATCTTTCGGTTCGTGCTTTTAACTGTCTTAAAGCTGCCGATATCAAATCCCTCGGGGATTTGGTGAGTTACAATATTGCGGACCTCCTGAAGTTCCGAAACTTTGGCAAAAAATCCCTCACAGAGCTTGAAGAGCTGGTAGCTGATAAAAGCCTGACTTTTGGGATGGAAGTAGCCAAATATAAACTTGACGAAGATTAATATTTAACACTTAATTTATTACTCATTGCCCAGGGGAATATGACCCTCCTCCTTCGGTGGACTGGAATGCCCTTGGCATGGCAAAAAGCTAATAACAATGAGACACGGAAAAACGTTTAATCACCTCGGGCGTACAGCGTCCCACCGGAAAGCCTTGTTAAAAAACATGGCTATTTCCCTCATCGAGCACAAAAAAATCACTACAACGCTCGCCAAAGCAAAAGAGCTTCGCAAATATGTGGAGCCTCTGATCACCAAATCGAAAAACGATTCTACACACTCCCGTCGTACAGTTTTTTCTTACCTTCAAAGTAAAGAAGCGTTGAAAGAATTGTTTGGAGTTATTGCGGATCGTGTAGGAGATCGCCCGGGAGGTTATACCCGGATTTTGAAAATTGGTAACAGACCCGGGGATAATGCCGAAATGGCGTTTATTGAATTAGTTGACTTCAGCGAATTTGCTCCTGGCAAAGCCTCAGGCTCAAGCAAACGCAAAAAACGCAGAAGAAAAACCGGTAGCGGCACAGGAAAAGAAACGGTTGCTACACCTGTTGTAGAAAAACCAGTAGCCAATGACGTAATTGAAGATGCTCAGGAAGTCATTGAGACACCCGAAGAAGAAACGGCTCAAGATTCCGAACAAACTTCTGAAGAAAGATAAACGGGATATATACCTGATAAAATAAAGCGGTTACAAATTTTTGTAACCGCTTTTCATTTTTCCTCCACAAAGGTAATTTCAAAAATATCGGAGAAATGTCGCTTTAGAAGAGATTTGACTTCCTCCATAGGGATGGGGGAGCCGATTTCTTTTTGAAGTGAAGTGACACCCTTATCGCTGATTCCACAGGGAACAATGTAGTCGAAATAGGTAAGATCGGTATTTATATTCAGCGCAAAACCATGCATGGTCACCCACCGGCTACACCGAACACCCATCGCACAAATTTTGCGAGGGTTATCCGAATCTATATCTAGCCAGACACCGGTAGCTCCTGCTATTCGCCCTCCTAAAAGGCCGTAATCAGCCAGTAAACGAATCATAACCTCTTCCATAGTCCTAAGATACCAGCCAATATCTGTGCGAAACTTCTCCAGATCGAAGATAGGATATCCTGTAATCTGGCCGGGGCCATGGTAAGTTATGTCTCCTCCGCGATTGATTTTGTAGTAGAGAATTCCTTTTTCGGCGCGTACACGTTCATCAATCAGTAAGTTTTCGGGATTACCGCTTTTTCCGAGAGTATATACAGGGGCATGTTCACAAAAGAGCAAATGGTGAGAAGTTGGTACCTCTTTTGGCGAGAGGCTTTTATCGGAGGCCAGCTTAATCTCCACATTATTTTTGAGCAAAGATTCCTGAACTTCCCAGGCTTCTTTGTAATCAATTTTACCGAAATCCCGGTATATGACGGGTTGTTTCATTTCCCTGTGTCAAATCACATTATTCGCGGTCGCCGTTACTTTTCGGATTTCAGGCATCATTTGGGTCAGGAGGGGTTCTACGCCAGTTTTCATGGTCTGATTTGCGTAGGGGCATTTATGGCAGGCTCCGTGCATGGTAAGATTAAGTACGCCATTAGCATAAGAGTCAAAAACAATATCACCACCATCTTCCTGTGCCGCCGGGCGTATGTGCTTATCCAACAGATCCCGAACCATCTCCACAATCACATCATCGGAGCGGGAATGGTCTATCCCCTGAGAGCCAATGTAGATGATCGGCTGGTCACTTTCCAGATGTTGTTGAATCATTGATCGAACCTCAAAAAGAATGTCCTGCCAAGAAGGACTGTTTTTCGGTTCTTTAAGAATGGTAATATAATTTTGATTAAGCATTACCCGTTGGACATACCTAAACATCAGCAGCCTTCGCGCCAGCGGCGAAAACTCAGCTTCTGCCAGCGATTTAAATTCATAAGGTTTGTCAACAAGGATACCATTTTCCAAAACAATTTTAATTGCATCAGGATTAGGAACCCCCTCTATATGTAATTGTACCTTGCGGCTCATAGGGTTTAAAATAGAGATACAAAGATAGTGAAAATAGATACCCGAAATGCGAAGAGCCGTTTTAATCGTCAAATAGTACTTCATTAAGCGCCGTCTGAAGTTCGGCCAAGGCATGTCGGTCTTTGAGTTTGCGTGCCACTTCAATTCCCGACTGATAGACAAGAGCAGCGGCCTGTTTGTCTTTTATTTTTTCCAGGGACTTGCCCAGGTGATAGTAGGTGCCGATATATTCCGGATGGAGAGATTTTAACTGTTCGAAATATTTAATTGCTGTGAGAATTTCACTCTGATTGAGGTATTCGTAGGCAACAGAATAAAGCGTAAAAGCATCGTTCGGCGCAGTTTCAAGAAAACTAAGTAGTTGTTGGAGTCTGGAGGGTATCATAGTTTTTTTAATAGATATTCCTTTGTAATTTTGCAGAAAATTTTAATCCCGACCAATTTATGAAGCTCTTAGTGTGCATTAGCCATGTTCCCGACACAACTACAAAAATACAGTTTGAGGCGGACGGAAGTAAGCTTAATAAGTCTGGTGTAACCTACATCATCAACCCCTATTGTGAATACGGCCTGAGCAAAGCCATTGACTTTCGCGAAGCCGGAAAATCGGTAAACATCACGGTACTTTGTGTAGGCGGGCCGGAAGTGGAACCCACTTTGCGTAAGGCACTGGCTATTGGTGCAGACGCTGCTGTGAGAATTGATGCCCAACCAACCGATTCTTCTTTTGTGGCAAAACAAATTGCGGATTATGCAGTGGGGAAAGATTTTGCTGTGATCTTTACAGGTAAAGAATCTATTGATTTTAACGGTTCAATGGTTCCTGGTATGATTGCCGAACATTTGGACATGCCTTTCGTTTCTTATGCGACTTATATGGAGCTTATCGGGGACTCTGGCGCAAAACTATACCGTGAAGTGGACGGGGGATATGAAGTGGTGGAAGCGAAATTGCCATTGGTAGTCAGTTGTCAAAAAGGAATATCGGAATGGCGGATTCCCAATATGCGGGGTATTATGGCTGCACGCAACAAACCACTAGCAATTATTAATGCTAATTCGACCGCAGAATATACAAAAACCGTAAAGTTTGATTATCCACCCGCAAAAGAATCCTGCCAGTACTTTGAACCCGACAATGCATCCGGGCTGGTAAATGCCCTTGTTTCAAAAGGATTAATCTGAAATTGCCCCAATATAAAATCTACCATACATGCCAGTATTATTATTTGCAGAAAACGCGCAAGGTACATTCCGGAAACCGGTATTTGAAGCAGCTACTTATGGGTATGATCTGGCGAAAACGCTCGGAACACATCTTATCGCCGTTTCTGTTGGTCCGGTAAAAGAGGATGAACTGGAAAAACTCGGAAATTACGGCGTATCAGAAGTGTATAAAATCGAAGATGCCCGGTTAAATTCGTTTGTCAATACGGCTTTTGCAGCTGCGGTGATAAAAACGGCTCAGGATACCGGTTCAGATATAATCGTAATGTCCCAAACCTATCACGGCAGGGCTGTTGCTCCCCGGGTTGCAGCACGGCTGGACGCCACGCCTTACTCTGGCGTAATCAGCCTCGCCGACGCGGCTAATGGTTTTGATGTCAGAAGATTCTCTTATTCCGGAAAAGGTGTGGAAGAACTGAAATCTGCACGGTCTAAGATCGTGATTACCGTTAAAACCAATGGTTATAAGGTGGAAGAAAACCCTGTAACGATTTCTATTCGCTCCGGAAATTATTCCCCTTCAAATGACGATATAGATTTAGTTGCGCGTGAACTTGTAAAAGCATCTGAAGGTGTATCGCTTACAGAAGCCGAAGTAGTAGTTTCCGCAGGGCGGGGGATGAAAGGACCTGAAAATTGGGGAATGATTGAAGAACTAGCCGGCCTGTTGGGCGCAGCAACTGCCTGCTCCAAACCTACCGCAGATATGGGGTGGCGCCCTCATCATGAACATGTCGGCCAGACCGGTATCCAGATAGCCCCCAATCTTTATATAGCAATTGGTATTTCGGGAGCAATTCAGCACTTGGCCGGAGTAAGTTCTTCCAAAAATATCGTAGTAATCAATAAAGATTCGGAGGCACCGTTTTTTAAAATCGCGGATTATGGTGTTATTGGTGATCTTTTTGAGGTAGTACCTCGTCTGATTGAGGAAATTAAAAAGATAAAAATTGCCAGCTAACGACTGATATTCAGGCAATTAATAACTAGGAAATTTTCAAATAAGATATTAGATTGGGTTAGGAGTGAATTTCTTTTAAATTTGATAACGGAGACTAAATCCCGGATAGGTGAAAAAGATTCGACTAGATATAATCGGCTTGTCTTCCAGTCATTCACAGATTGGACATTACGCGCTGGTCTTAGGAGAAAGTGAAGGCAACCGTCGGTTGCCGATCATTATTGGAGGGGCAGAAGCGCAGGCGATTGCACTTGAACTTGAAAACATCAAGACTAATCGCCCGATGACACATGACCTGATTTATAACCTTGCCCAACATTTTGAAATCAACCTTCTTGAGGTAATCATCAACGATCTGAGTGAGGGCATTTTTTATGCGCGACTCATCATGGAGGCTGACGGTGAGATTCATGAAATTGACAGCCGCCCCAGTGACGCCGTTGCGATAGGGGTTCGGTTTAAAGTTCCGATTTATACTTACGAAAATGTCCTCCGAGAGGCCGGCATTGTTATTGACGAAGAGGAACCCGGCTCCGGAAGTAAATATAAAGACGAAGAAGGCGAATTTTCGCTTGCAGAAATTGAAAAGTCGGAACCGGTCGAAGAAGAACGTCCTCCCACCAAACGTTACAGTGTTTCCTCCCAGGAAAAACTCAAACAGTTGGAGAAACAACTAAGCGAAGCTCTGGCCGGAGAAGATTATGAAAAAGCTGCCCGAATCAGGGATGAAATCAAACGATTAAATAATGACTAAAAAAAAACCTGCCGATTGGCAGGTTTTTTCTTTTTATATGAGATGATTTTATCCTTTTAGTCGGAACTTAATCGTAACCTGTACCGTCTGCCGCTGTTGCGCTTGGCCGGGTTGCAGGGCACTAAACCGCCATTTTTTAATGGCGTTAATTCCCGCTTCTTTTAGCCCCAGTTTGTTGGTTACTCCCACCAGTTTTACATAGGAAACCGATCCGTTGGGTTCGATAATAAATTCAAATTTTAATTCGCCTTCTTCCTGAACGTTATACTGGGGTTCCGAAAGCGCAAGTGGAGCACGTCCTTCAAGGCCTCCGCCACTGCCGGTACCGAAAGAGTACAAACCGTTAGGATCGAGTACCTTTACATTGGGCGTTCCTGCATTACCGGTACCGTTTTCTGAGTTACCGTGGTTCGAACCCGACTGGCCGGTATTATTGTTGAAGGTGAGTTCGGGTTTTTCCTGCGAATTGTTATTGGTAGGTGTAGGTTTAGTTTCGGGTTTAGGTTCTTCCTTTGTGGGAGTTACCGTTTTGGGAGGAGTGGGTTTGGGATCCGGTTGTTTTACCTTGGGCGGTTCGGGTTGTGTAACGGGCGAGGGCGCCTTGGTCACCACCGGAGGTTTGGGCGTAGGTGCGGGTTCTGCCACTACCGGTTGTTGTACCGGTTTTGCCGTTTGTGGTGGTGCAGGTACAGGATCAGGCACTGCGGGTTGAAAGTTATTCACCCGTTTGCTTCCGTTTTTATAATCGCCAAAGTCAATCGCTCCTAATACTTCATATTCCTTTTCGCCTGGAGGCGGTACACGGTCTCGATACGCTGTCCATATCAAGCTAAGCAGAAGGAGAATGGTAACAATAATAAGCGTAGAAATACCACTTATTACCTCATTTTTCCTTTCCTCGGCGACTAATTCCGGTGTAATCATAATTTCAGTGTTGTTTGCCCCGCCTGCATCATACTTTAAAAGACAGGCATTCAGACAAAAGATTGCAAAAAGTCTCAAATTCCACAAATCAACAGAGTAAGTTGCAAAAATTAGGGGAGATTATAAAGAGTCATACGAAAAATCTTCTTTAAGTGTTAATATTGTCCATTCACGAAAACCATTTACACGCCCATTTTCACCGTTGGAGTAGGCTTGAAAACCGTTCATGACAGGCAGAATGCCGTTGAAAGCAAATGATTTAGTTTACACTTTGAAATTTACTTATTTCAGATTATCAAAATCAAACACCCAATAATCATTCTTTACTTCTGTTTGTTTATATGACCACTGAATCGCTGAAGATCCGACAGTTTATCCGCCAAAAAGAAAAAGAGGAAAAGCGGAAACTTACCTTGCTGATTGCTGAAATTTGTGTATGGATGTTTATGGGGGGGCTTATTGTCGCCCGGGTAAATGATCTTCGAAAAGAGGGACTAGCCTGGGCCGAACCGGTAACAAATTACGCATACACATTTTTCTACCCCCAAAAAGAAGCGATGGTACGACCGATAGACCTTGACTCCCTTCGCAACATTCTGGATACACTGGTAGTTGTCAAAGATGTTGATTCGGAGATTAGTCTTTCCTCCCGTCTTTCTGAAATGCTGGTAGAAGAAAATACATCCGAGGAAAAAGAGAAGGTGGAGCCTGCAAAAACCAAAAAACCCAAACAACCTTCAAAGAAGAAAAGCCAACCTCAAATTACTCAGAAGACCGAAACGGTTAAACCTGAGGAAGCGCGTATGTCACTTTTTGGTGCGGAGCTACCGGAGTTTCCGGGTGGAAACGCTGCGCTTAGCCGGTTCCTCGTCGGAGAGTTGCATTACCCGGATGAGGCCCGCACCGAATCGGTAGAGGGTAAAGTGTTGTTACGTCTCTGGGTTGAAGCCGACGGAAAAGTTACCGATGTTTCGGTAGTAGAGGGCCTGGGATACGGTTGCGACGAAGAGGCGATACGTATCGGTAAGCGCATGCCTAAATGGAAACCGGGTGAAAGACAAGGCCGCAAAACAGCAATGGCTGCATATATCCCGGTAGTATTTGCACTTTGAGGAACCCCGGCTATTTAGTGTTTCAGATAAGGCGTGAGTTTCTCTGCTAGTTTTCGGTATCCCTCTTTGTTGGGGTGAAGGCCGTCGTAAAAAAGCGATTCATCCAGCTTCCCGTTATCTTTAAGGAATACCTTTCCGGGGTCGGCAAAATGGACACTCAGTTTACCTGCCTGTTGAGCTAAAGCGAGATTGAATGTACTTATTCGGTTTTCGTCATTTCTTCTCGGATAAGTGCCCAACAGCAAAATCTCCGCCTTCGGCTGGCGGATTTTAACTGCGTTTACCAATAGTTCCATCCCCGCCAAAATTTCTTCGTCGCTATTGAGGTGCAGATTATTGGTGCCAATATGAATGACCACCTGTTGGGTTTCGTATCCGTCAAGTTCTCCGTGATAGATTCGCCAAAGAACATTCTCCACCCTGTCCCAGCCATAACCAAAATTGCGCACGCCCAGCGGTTCCAGGTATTTATCCCATGAATCAGCACCGTTTCGGCGCGGTCCTACCGGGTTTCCTCCCCAAAAATGAGTAATAGAATTGCCCATATAGACGATACGCGGAGGATTTTCCCGATTGAGGCGTAAGATTTCCCGATGGCGGCTTTGCCAGTCGTAGTTGTCAGGTTCGCGGTACTGGGTGACAGGACGGGTGGTAGAAAAGTTGCCAACAGGTTCATGGAGAATCATACGCAGGGATTTTTCATACCCGCGGGCGTGTTCGAGCATACCGAGGTCTGTAGGGTGGGTTCCGTCAACAGTTCCGTCCATGCTCAGTCCCAGTTCTTCTTTGGTGAGCAGGAAAATATTTTTTATCCCTTCCGATTTAAGTTGGCTGAAAGCCTTTCGGAGCGAGGCATTGGCGGCCTGGTAGGCTTCCCGCCGGGAAAGAACCAGTGCTTCTTCGGTATAACCGGCGTGTTCGGTCAGGAGAATGGGCACGCCGGGGCGTTTTTGCTGAAGCGTATGGACAGAGACAATGATCCGATTGCGGAGTTCTTCATCCGAAAAACGGCTGGGAACCATATTCGGCAGACAGTCGAGAACAAATACCTTTGCATCAATTTCTGCAATCATTTCGATGATTTCGGGTTCGAGACGGCCATTGCCGGAGAAACCCAGATTGATCAGCGGGCGATCCATATTGCGGCTGAGGATGGCTGTCCAAGCCATACCCGGGCGCGAAGCGCAGCCTCCCTGGGCGATCGAAGTGCCGTAAATTACGATAGGCTTGTCGGGTCGAAGAGCTAGCGGTGTAAAAATGGTCGTGTCGGGCGTGCCGATTTCGAGCCATTCTACTGAATTGTAGAGCGGAAGGTAGAGTCTGTATTCGCGGCCACGTTTATGAAAACTGTCATTGGGGCGTAGCCCGTCAAATACATAAGAGATCGTATCGCCAAAGGAATATTTCCCGTGGCACCAAAGCTCTTTTCCCTCTGCGTCAATGGCGTACATATCCACTCCGCTTACGCCGGTAGCAGGCATGTGCGGCATCTGGAGGTTGGGTCCGGTGGTATAACGCACCCGGATATCGGGCGAATTGGAAAAAAACCGAATCATCAACCCGGCAGAATGGCGGGAAAGGTTCCAGACTTCGGATCTGACGGTTTTTTCTGCCCGAGCCGGAAGGCGGTCATAAGTTTTGGCAACTTCGCCGGGCCAGGCCTGGCCTTCGACTACAGGGAAAGAAGCCGTGGCTGGATTCCACCAGCGGAAACCACTAGTCTGAGCAGAAACACACAGAGAGAGGAAAACCAGGATCGGAAAAATAACAGCACGAGGGTTCATCGGAAAAGGAATTGGGTGGAGTCGAGACAGGAAAGATCGAAAAAAGGATATGTTTCGGTAAACTTATTATATTTTTTCGGGTCAAAACTTTTTTCCAGCCATTTGATTTCGATGGCTTTTCCTTCTCCAAATTGCTCTTCCACCACAAAATCCACTTCTTTCTGATCGGTAGTTCGCCAGAAACGAATCTGGTCGGGATCGTATTTTTGTTTCAGGCGGAGGAAAAAATAATTTTCCAGCAACTGGCCTTTATCACTTCTCAGTTCAGGCCCATCAAAACGATTTAACAGGATATTCCTCATACCCAAGTCATTAAAATACAACTTAGGCATTTTGGTGAGTTCTTTGCGCAGGTTGCGGAAAAAAGGTTTTACCCGATGAATATGGTAACATTTTTCAAGAGTATAGAGATAATAATCTATGGTACCATGATCAATCTGAACGGTAGAGGCAAGTTCGTTTTTATTGATAAGCTCCCCTGTCTGGTCGGCCAGAAGCTGGAAAAGGAGGAAAAACCGGTTTTCCATTTTTATATCTGCCTCGTAAATGTCGCGTTTCACATAGGCATTTTTGAGTTCTTCCAGCAGAAACTTTTTTTCGTTAAAGTCTTTTTCCAGAGCTACGGCAGGATAACCGCCAAAAGTGAGGTATTCGAAGAAAAACTTTCGGATTGTGTTCTGTTGGGGTGAGATATAATCAGGTTTCTCTCGGAGGGCACTAATTTCAGCCATCAGATCAGGTCGGTCGTGAAACTCAATATATTCTTCGAGAGAAAGAGAAGAAAGATTAAAAATCCGTTTTCGCCCTGCAAGAGAATCCGTGAAGTTTCGATCTATATAGAAAGCACTGCTGCCAGTGGCGATAATTTTTACATTGCCTTCGTACTGGTCATAGATATATTTGAGAAAATGCGTGGGGTCTTGGGCATACTGCACTTCGTCAATAAGGAGGAAGATGGGCTGTTCCAGCGTTTGCTGCATGGATAGCGGAGGTGTAACGGGGATATGGTCAAATATTTTCACGGGATGGCTATTAACACTATCAAGGATTCTGTGATCTTCAAATGTGAGATACCAGACCTGATTACTTTCCTGACTGAGTTTTTGAAACAACCATTTTAGCACAGAAGTTTTTCCCACCTGGCGAGCACCCGTTATGATCGTATGGCGCTTGTCAGGTATATGCTTGATAATCTGTGAGTTAATGTGCCGTTGCCGTATCATTGGATATTTTGGGATTTGTAATCCAAAAATATCAGATAATTTGGGATTTGCAATCTAAAATTATCTAAATCGGTAAAAGAGTTGGCTTATTGTTCAACCTTAATGAAAAACATCGCTCTTTAGGAAAAATAACCTAACTCCTATGCTATGAATGATCAACAAACTCAATTAGTAACCACGGCAAGGATTGCGGGGATATGGTATTTGATGATGGCCGTTACGGGAATTTTGGGGTTTATGGTGTTTCACCCACAGATTTATGTTTCCGATGATCCGGTGAAAACGCTTACAAACTTAACCAATCAGGAATCCCTGGCAAGAATACGACTACTATTTGAACTGGGCATTATTGTCTCACAGTCGCTTACCGCAGTATGGTTTTATAAACTGTTTAGAAATACAAATGAGTGGGCAGCCTGGACCATGGGGATTTGGGGAATGATAAATGCGGCAGCAATTATGATTAGCGCAATTTCAATGGGTAGCGCGATTGAGATCGCAAACTCCTCTGCTCAGACTTATGAGGACAAAGTTATCTTGATCCAGCTTTTGGGACAATTAATCACAAACGCCTGGGGAGTTGGAAGCCTTTTCTTTGGGCTTTGGCTTATCCCGATGGGGTATATTGTAATCAGTTCGAAGAGAATGCCTCTCTGGTTAGGGCGAACCCTGATCATTGGCGGGGCGGGATACCTCCTTAGTACTTTTATCAAATACGCAGGGGTTGATTATCCTTTGCTGGAGGTTTTGGTTATTCCCGCAACCATCGGAGAATTCTGGATGATAGGGTATCTGTTGATATACGGAATACGACCGGAGAAGGAATAACATGGGAAAATCGCCTAAAAAACCGCATACCTCACTCGTGCTGCACGAAGTTACTAATCAGAAAAAACGTTCTGTTTGGTGGAAGCGTATGGCTCCCGTTATTATGCTGTTTTTCCTCGCGCCCTTATTTGGCGAGTACTTACTTGGTAATCTGAAGTTTTCAGAGCTTATGAATCTGCCTTTTTTAGCCCTGCTATACGGAACAGGGGCGATTCTTATCCGTGAGGTGACTCGCAAAGCAGGTCTAGGGTATGCGTCAATGCTCATACTGGGAGTTGCTTATGCATTAATTGAGGAGGGATTAGTAGATCAAATGCTCTTCAACCCGACTTATTTTACAGGCCAGGAAAAGTTGATGAATACGATCATTCCTGTACTTGGCGTGGATGTATGGCTTAGCCTGATCGTGGTAGCTATGCACGCTATATGGAGTACCTGTCTGCCGATCATCCTGGTTGAGGCCATCTTCTATAAGCGAGGCATAAAACCCTGGTTGGGTAGCAGCGGGCTTGCGATGACTGTTTTGATATTCGCTTTTGGGGCGTTGTGGCTTACACACGTAATTTACTTAGAATCTGGCTTCCTGGCTTCTTCCGCCCAGTTGATTGGGACAGGGATTGTCGTAGTAGCCATCATAGCAGCCACATTGATGCGTAAGCCACGCGCTGTGTTGTTGTTACCAGGCTTTGTACCAAACCCATGGATTTTGGGAGGCGTTGCCTTTGCCGCTTCAAGTCTGTATATGCTGACAGAATATCTTCCTGGCTGGACAAAGGTTGGCGCTTGCCTGCTGATTTCTTCTCTATTCTTTACCCTTGTATTTCGATGGTCTCACCGAGGCACCTGGAGCAATTTACATACCCTTGCGCTTGCAGGAGGAGGGTTATTAACATATGCATGGCTAGGTGCAGTCATGGAACCAGAGACGGGCCCAAAAGCTACTATTGATCATATCGGCACCATTGTTTTCATAGGAGGTGCGGTATGGCTTTTTATTACCGCAGTGAAAAACTACCAAAATTTATTGTCGGACAAGCCGGTATATACTTGACTAGACGAATGCAGTCTCTACCTATTACCCCCCCACAAAAAAATCCCCGGTAAAACTTTACCAGGGATTTTTGTGGAGCATAGCGGAGTCGAACCGCTGACCTTTTGACTGCCAGTCAAACGCTCTAGCCAACTGAGCTAATGCCCCTACTGAAAGTACAAATGTAGAATAATAATTTTTAACCTCCAACAACTCTATGCGGTTACTTCTTTCATTTTACGTTTCTTTCGCTCATAAGCATAACCGAGTACGTTGCGAATTTCGGTAATCATCTTCATGATGTCGGTTTTTTCGATCACAACGCCCGCATAGATGACTTGGTCACCGACCATAGCGGTCTGTATCAGGGTTTTTTGTTGTTCCATGGAAAACCCGGGAATCCGGGCGATGTCTTCCCGAAGTTCGGTTGTGGTTTTGGTAAGTAAGGCGTAGGTGTCTTTAGGGTCGAGGTATTTTTTCCAGAGGTGGTTTAGTTCGTCGAGGACTTTGGCCTGATCCTGCATTTGTTCGAGGCGGCGGAGTTGGCGTTTTACACCTCCCCATTCCTGCTTAATCTGCCTTAACGTCAGGTAGTTACGTATAGGTTTTCGCAGTAGAAATGCAGTGATTAAAAGAAAAGAGAGCACACCGAGTATAATGCCAAAGATAAAAATATAGTTAGGGGGATCTTGTAACAGGAGAATACCCTCCTGGCTTTTATAGCGAAGTTCATCAGTCACTTCAGCGATTCTTTCCACGAGGCGCAGGGTATCGCTGAGGATATACTCCTTTATGGAATCGGTATTGGAAACCCATATAAACGGCAACTGCACCGATTGCCGGGGATAAAGCTCAAAACTGCGCAGGCTATAATTGACCACATCCCAGGACACACCGCTTACCGTGCGGGTAGGTTCTGCTTCGGCGGTTATTAGTTCAAAAGGCGTAAATAATTTAGGATCACGAGGAAAAACCACGACGGTATTCTCCGGATGTTCAATGGCCATTCTCAGTAGGACCGGTCGCCCAATAGCGAGAGTATCTTCGGCAAATTCCAGGTTGGCGCGGATCGTCTGCCCGTTTCCCGAAGTAGGAAACAGGTATAAAAACATAGCAAAGGCGAGAGCTAGACCGGGCAGTTTTTTCATATTTTTTTGCGGTTTCGCTGCCGGAAAAATTTCTCCAGTACCGGAATGTAATCCTGCTTGGTATTGATGGGTATATAACCGATTTTATTGCGCTTGCAGATGTCCTGAAGGTGATGATCAATCCGGCTGAAACTTTCATTAAGTTGTTTGCGGTAGCCTACATCACCTGCATTGAGCCATCGCTGGCGATTGGTCTCAATATCAATAACCGGTATGGTACCAGTACCCATGTGAAAAACCTCATTGGGGTGGAAAAGGCGAATGAGGATCACCTCATGTTTCTGGCTGACCTGAGTGAGGGATCTTTCGTAATTTTCGTCGAGGAAGTCAGAGATAATAATCAGAATGCTGCGCCTCCGCAGGGTATGTTTGACAAAGTCGAGGGCAAAGTTGATATCGGTTTGCTCACTTTTATTTTCGTGAGTGAGGACTCCTCTTACGATTTTGAGGATATGTTTGCGGCCTTTATTAGGTTTATAATATTTTTCCAGCCGGTCGGAAAAGGTTGCCAGTCCGATTTTGTCGTTGTTTTTCAATGCAGAAAAAGAGAGGATGGAAGCGATTTCCATTCCTATCAGTCGTTTGTTTTCTTCTGCCGGGCCAAAGTCGCCGGAACCACTGACATCGAAGAGAACGAAGAGGGTTTGTTCTCTTTCTTCCCGGAATTGTTTGATATAAACCTGCCCGGTTTTGGCCGTTACGTTCCAGTCAATGGTGCGGATGTCATCGCCATATTGATACGGTCGTACCTCATCAAACTCCAGTCCCTGCCCCTTAAAAGCCGACTGGTATTCTCCCGCAAAGGTATTGTCCACCATTTTGCGGATTTTGATTTCCAGACGTCGGACTTTTCGGAGGATCTCTTTCATTACGTAATTTTCATCAAACGGCTATGGGAGCGGATATCGAGGGGTGCGGTTGATAGTTTTTAAGGCTAAAATCTTCGTATTTAAAGTCAAAAATGGACTTTACCAGAGGATTGATTTCCATTTGCGGGAGCGGCAACGGGTCTCGGCTCAATTGGAGATTTACCTGTTCGAAGTGATTGTGGTAAATATGTACATCTCCAAAAGTGTGTACGAAGTCGCCGGGCTTCAAATCAGTTACCTGAGCCATCATCATGGTAAGCAGCGCGTAGGAGGCGATATTAAAAGGTACACCCAGAAAAAGATCGGCACTGCGCTGGTACAACTGGCAGGAGAGTTTTCCGTCGGCCACATAAAACTGAAACATGGTATGGCAGGGGGGTAGCGCCATATTTTCGATTTCGGCAGGATTCCATGCACTGACGATGATACGGCGCGAGTCAGGTTTATTGCGGATCATGTTTACCACATCGGTGATCTGGTCTATTTTCCTGCCGTCGGGAGCCGGCCAGGATCGCCACTGGACACCATAAACGGGGCCAAGTTCGCCGTTTTCATCTGCCCATTCATTCCAGATGCGCACCCCATTTTCCTGAAGGTAACGCACGTTGCTATCCCCTTTGAGAAACCAGAGAAGTTCGTGTATAATGGATTTGAGGTGAACTTTTTTGGTCGTTACCAGCGGAAAGCCCTTCGCGAGGTCAAACCGCATCTGGTAGCCAAATACACTTCGTGTGCCCGTACCCGTGCGGTCTTCACGGTCTGCGCCGTTTTCCAAAACATGCCTTAACAGATCGAGATATGCCTTCATTCCAAGTTGTTTTGTGAAATCCGTTGTTTCTTACTTCAAAACTAGTAAATTATCCGGCGGGTTGGTCATGTATTCACCTGACCGGACAAACAAAGATCATGAAAAGTAAAAATCTTCTGAAACATCTTCCGAAGCTTTTGGCACGGAAGTAGAAAGAAATTGTAAATTCACCGGGAAATTCCTAATTTATTTCCCGTTTTTCCCTGATCGGTTACTACTCAGCTTGAGGGGAGTTGCTGCACAGAAAAAGCGGAATAAACTAGCCGGGATACAGATTCACCTGAAGGGAAATTCTGATTTGCAAATTAAGTTCAGAGGTATAAACATCCGATGAAACACGAAAATTTGCCGGTCAGGGTGAATGGTTTGGCTAAATGATTTTTGAATTTGTATCTCGCAATGTCGTGAGATATGTACTCACTGGTAATGAAATTTTTCTATGCTTAAGCAGAATCAGCAGCTAAAACTGCTTCAGAAAATATCTCCACAGCAAATTCAGTTTATCAAACTGCTCCAGGTTCCTACGGCCGCACTTGAACAGCGGATTAAAGAAGAGGTTGAAAAAAATCCGGCTCTGGAAGACGGACAAATGGGTTATGGCGATGAGCCACAGAATGAATATGAAGACCTAGACAGAAAAGGAAACGATGATATCAAATCGGACGATAAAGAAGACTCAATGAATAGCGAGGTGAGTCTCGACGACTATCTCGTCAATGATGGGTATGATTATAAAACCCGCCTTCCTTCCGGTGGCGACGATGAGGACGATGAATATGAGGCTCCCATTGTTCAGATGAACTCTTTATACGATATGCTCATGGAGCAAATTTCCATGATCCCGCTTTCAGAACATGAGAAACTCATCGGTGAACATATCATCGGCAATATTGATGAAGATGGATACCTTCGAGGAAGAGGAACCGTGGACCCCATCAAAGCAATCGTTAATTACATGGCTTTCCGCCAAAACCTTTCCACTACGGTCGAAGAGGTATCTTATGTATTGGGAAAAATTCAGGAATTTGACCCGCCCGGTGTAGGTGCCCGCGATCTTAAAGAATGCCTCCTGCTTCAACTTCGTCGCAAAACACAGACCGAGGAGGTCGAAGCAGCTATTACCATCATTGATAAATATTTTGAGGAGTTTACAAAAAAACATTTCTCCAAACTCAAGTCCCGTCTCGGTATTGATGAGGATATGCTCAAAGATGTATATGCCCTCATTATCAAACTCAACCCCAAACCCGGTGAGTCTCAAAGTGTTATCAAACATGAGTACATTATCCCAGATTTTATTCTGACTACGGAAAACAATAAAATCAATATCCGTCTCAATAGTCGTAATGCGCCGGACCTCAAAGTAAGTCGCAACTATGTAAACATGTACCGCGAGTACAAAGCTCTGGAAAAAGCCCGAAAAAGTTCTTCGGTAAAGGAAACTCTTGACTTTGTAAAAGCGCGCATTGAAGCGGCGCAATGGTTTATTGATGCTATCCGCCAGCGGCAGTTTACGCTATTGAACACAATGGAAACCATTGCTGAAAAACAAAAAGAGTTTTTCCTTTCTGGCGGGGAAGAGAAAAAACTCAGACCCATGATCCTGAAAGATATTGCAGAAGAAATTCAGATGGATATTTCTACGGTCAGCCGGGTCGCCAACAGCAAATATGTACAGACGGAGTTTGGAATCTATCCGCTCAAATTTTTCTTCACGGAAGGAATTGAAACCGAGGATGGCATGGTCTCCAATCGTGAGGTCAAAAAGGCTCTGGAAGATATTATCTCCGGAGAAAGTAAACGCAAACCACTTTCCGACGACAAAATCGCCGTTTATCTCAAGAAAAAAGGATATAATATCGCCCGCCGTACTGTCGCCAAATACCGCGAACAACTCGGCGTGCCTGTGGCTCGACTTCGGAAAGAGGTATGATTACCTCAAAACTGTAATCGTCCGGCTTTCTTCAATATCTATCCCGTCAAAATCCCGGGCTTTCATTACATAAACATAAACGCCTTCCTGAACCGGTGTTCCACTCAGGTTGGATCCGTCCCATTCGAAGTCCGGGTTGTCGGAAGAAAAAACCATTTGCCCCCACCGGTTGAATATCTGGATACGGAAGTTTGAGAGGTTGTAATAACCCATTTTGTAGGTATCATTAAACCCGTCTTGGTTGGGTGAAAATGCATTGGGTAAATACACTCCGGTGAGTTTCAACACCTCAATCACTTCATTGTCGCTGCGCTCGCAGCCATTGATATCAACGGTTTTTACGACAACTTCATATTTGCCGGGGTGATGGTATTCGTGGGAAGGGGAAACCTGATCCGAAGTATTTCCATCACCAAAATTCCACTCCCAACTCACGAGTCCGATATTGGACGCCGTATGGAAATCCACTAATGCCAGCGGTAAATGAGTTTCTTTCGTACTCGGAACCAATTCAAGTTCCTGATCGGGAAAAACATCGGCCACGATGGGTTGCCGGTCATTGACACAGCCAAATTCAGATCTCGGCATCACATAAAAAGTAGTCTGATAGGGCAGGGGAGTAGTCGTATAACTGTTTCCGGTATAAAAAGGCTGTTCATCATTCAGGTTGTAATACCACTCGATACTTACCTCCGGGGCAGCAATTACCGCGAGAGTTGCCTGCTCACTGAAACAAGCAGTATCGGGGTTTATTCGAATGATTTCCGGTAACGGATAGACAATCACTTCCCGCTGTTTTAGCGATGTACAACCGGAGTCGGACACTGCCGAAAGCGTTGCGATATAATTTCCCGGTGCCAGATACCGATGTGTCGGATCCGGAAGGGTTGAGGTAGATCCGTCTCCAAAATCAAAAAAATACCCCAAGACACTTCCGCTCGCCAGTGTTGTCTGATTGGTAAAACGAGTAGTATCTTCCAGACATTCACGAGTGGAGGCAAAATCGAGGTAGGGTACGGGATTGATGACGATATTTTTTACCACAGTATCCACACAATTTTCGTTGGTTTTAATGGCAAATACGACGGGATAGGTTCCCGGCCCCACAGACGTAAAATTGTTTTGCGGAGAATATCCATTTGCCGTCCACCCAAATCCAAAATTCCAATGCCATTCTCTGACAGGTGTTGCAGGGTCTGTGGTCGAAATATCTATAAAGCGGGTGTTTTCATTGGCACAGTTGTCTTCATAGGTAAAGTTGGCAACAGGTTCCGGATATACATTTACATCCCTTACGATCTGATCGCTGCAGCCGTTACCCGTCGTAACCGTGAGTGAAATCGTATAAATACCAGCGGTCTGGTAAACATGCCAGGGCGAGGACCAGTCCGAAATGTTGGCATTTCCGCTTGTGGGATCATCAAAGTTCCATTGAAAAGCCTGAATATAGTCCAGCGAACCCGCGACGACAGAAGAATTAGAGGTAAATACCACACTATCCTGACAGGCACTTTCCACCCGGAAATCCGCAATCGGGTTGGGATTTACAAAAACTGTCCGAGTAAAATCAGTCGCACAACCGCTTCCCGATACAGCCGTGAGTGTTACCTGATAATAACCGTAACTGGGGAAAACATGAGCGGCTCCGCCGCCCGAAACCACGGGAGATCCGTCTCCGAAGTTCCAGGTAAGGCTGGCAATAGTTCCTCCGTTTCCGATACTCGTGGCATCGGTAAAAATATTGGGCAACCCTTCACATACACTGGTAAAGTTGAAATCCGGCTCCGGCATTGGGTCAATGGTCACGGATTGGGTAATGGAGTCTTTACACCCGTTGCTGGTCGAGACGACCAATTTGACGAGATAAGTTCCCGCGTTGCCATAACCATGAATCGGGTTTTGCTGGGAGGCCGTCGTCCCGTCGCCGAAGTCCCAAAACCACTGAGTGATGGCTCCTTCAGAGAGGGCGGAAATATCCGTAAATACAGATTCTGTACCCTCACAAACCGGAGGTGTAGAGAATGCCGCCTGCGGCTTCGGATAGGTTCTTACTGTTGTGGTTGCCGGAAGTCCCGGGCATCCCTGACTGTCAAAGGCGATGACAGACAAAGTAGAATCCTGCGTAATATTTGCCAGTGTGATGACGGGATTGGTCCAGCTATTGGCACTCCAAAGGTAACTTATCCCGCCAAAGGCAGTAAGTGTGGTTGTTTCTCCCGGACAAATCTGAATATCACCGGCAATCTGCGCCGGAGGCCCTTGTTGTACTTCGACCGTAACAAATTCCTGATCGCTGGAGCAGCCATTATTGAAAGTGATTACCGAATAGGTAGTGGTAACAGTGGGCGACACAGTTATGCTGGCAGTGGTAGCACCTGTACTCCAGAGGTAGCCGGTTCCAACGCCAAGGTTTCCAACAGCCTGAAGATTAATGCTCTGGCCTACACAAATTTTGGGTGTGGATGGAAGGATATTGGTTTGAAGAGAAGGATTTACGGTTACGGTAACATAGTCGTGAGTTGTACAAATACCATCCGTAACAGTAAGGACATAGTTGATTGTATTTTGCGAAAGCCCACCATTGGGTAGGGTAAAACCAGGCTGCGCAATATTGGGATTGTTTAATGCTGTATTAGGTGTCCAGCTATAACTAAGTCCCGGCAGCGCCGGTGTGCCCAGGTTAAAGTTATAGTTGGAGCATATTGTGACATCCGGCCCGGCGTCGGCAACCACACCTGTGGTCAGGTTTGCTATACCTCCGAGGGTAACTTTACAGCCAAATGTATCCTGAAGAGTGAGGTTATAAAAATAAGTATTCGGTGAAGGGTAAAGATGGGTGAAGGAAGAGTCTCCTACATTGGGATTGAGTAGTATATTACCGTTGCCACTCCATTGATAGTTATTAAATACATTAGCATAAGGGCTGGGAATGGTGGAGGAAGGCAGGGCAACAAATTCCATCTCATTACAGCCTATCGGCACGGCAGATGCAGTGGAGGCTACGAGAACATCTTCGACATAAACGATAATCGTAAACTGATTAAAACCCGGTATCGGACAGGCATCATCTTTTACGGAAACTACAAAGAAAAATGCCCCGTCGGTACCGACGGGAGGAGTCCAGCAAAACTTCGCCACTGGCGTAGCTCCGGAAACCGTATCCAAGATAGCCGGATTGGACGCATCGGAAAAGGTCGCTCCCGCAATGCCTTCGTTCCAATATATCTGATAGTCCAGATTGGGATCCTGCGAAAGCACAGGTATTTCAAAGCAAGTTTCGATTCCCGCACAAGTACGTACCTCGTTATAAGAAAGCGAATTTGCCGGCACTTCGTCCACCCCCAATTCAACGTTTTGTACTCCACTGGTCAGCGGATTAGAGGTAGCACAAGCGGGAATTACCGTGATCTGCATGTCGCGGGTTACTTGACCGATTTGCTGGCCGTTTCGCCATTCTTTTACCACAATACACATTACCCCGATTATCTGGTTGCCCACAGGATTGGGCGTCATCGTAATATCCCCGGTGAAAGAATTGATCGAAACCGCCCAGGTAGGGCCCAGCGGCTGACTCGGGCTGAACCCCGGATTGTAAGTAACGGGTACTCCCACCGTATTCATACAGTCGCCCAGATGATAAGACAGCGAATCACCATCGGGGTCATAGGCTCCCTGGTTGAAAGTAAAGGGCTGTCCTGCACAGATATAGGGTACGGGTTTGTTGAGAAATTCGGGTGAACTATTGCAGGGGCTGAGGGTTGGCTTTATTACCGTTGAGCCTGTGTACATACCTTCATCGGCAGCTCCGGAATTGATGGTAGAATTTCGACAGCAGGATCCCCATTCGATTAGGAAAGAATCACATGCCGCCGGAATATTACAAAAGCTGTAGTCGCGGTAATAAACCAGTTCGGCTACGCCATTTATGGTTGCTGTAGGGTTCGTCGGATCGCAGCGGGTAGGGTGGGGCGTACCGGGTGGAGGATTTAGCGCGTCTGGACAAAGCGGTGTTACCTCACTATATCCTTCAAGAACCCAGCCTCCTATGGGTGCAGGTGGGGCGCAACCCGCCGGACTGCTTATATTAAAGCCTCCGGTAAGATTTGCCCAGGCGGCCGTAGGAGCAGTACCCAGCATAGGAGGAAGAAACGTCGCCATTGCAGCACCCCCACAATCGTAATAAGATTTGTGATAAATCCGGTAGGTACAAGGCCCCGTACATTCATACGAAATGTCAACCCCCATCTGATGGGTTGCTTTTACTGACAGACTTAAAAGGATAAATAAAAGGAAAGGTAGAAAATGTTTCATAGCCAGTGGATTGGTAAGGGGAATGAAGTAAACATAATACAAAAAAGTATTCAATCGAAATTTTTTTTGCGTATTTGTCTGTAAATCAATTTTTTATGAAAAACCATTTTGGTATTTTTCTGATTATTGGACAAACTGCAAAGGTAAGATCGGAGATTACTTTAGTGTTTTTATAATGACGATAATCCGTCCTAATGGAGTCTTTTTATTTATTTTTTTGCGAATAGATTCTCCAAAAAATTAAGTTCCCGAACATTTATCCATGTAATTTTAAGGGCTTTCCGACGGTCTTTAGAGGTAGGGTAAAAATTCTTTTCACACCTTCGAAGGTTTTTATTCAGAATTTAAATCTCTACTTTTGTTAGATTAGACGCCTTAATCATTGTGTACATGATCTAAATTCTACCAAAAGTCACATGAAACCCGTAGTCTTCCTTTCTAAGATCATTCTTACCGTTGGTCTGATGTTGAGTTGTTTCTCCTCATCTGCCACACACTTCATGGGTGTTGATATTACGTATGAATGTCTGGGTACCTGTATTTACAGGGTTTACCATAGCACTTATTACGATTGTTCGGCCCCGCTTACTCCTACGCCTGTCGGTTCCCCCGGAACTACTCCCCCAGGTGCACCTGCCATTGGTACAGTGGGGGTGCCGAATTTCCCCGGCCAGTTGTGTAATCAGCCGACGGCTGTAGGTAACTGGGTATTTGTATCCTATACCGAAGTAACGCCTATTTGCCCTACAACTGCTACGGAATGTACCGCAGCCACAGCGCCAATCAGAGGTGTAGCAGAGGTAAAATATTACCGCGACTACGATTTTTGTAATACTAATTGTGACGTTTATACTCTTACCTGGTCGAGTTGCTGCCGTAATGGTGCGATCATTTCGCTTACCAACCCCTTAAGCCAGGGGATTTACTCGGGTAGTACCCAAATTAATACTGCAATTACTCCCTGCAATAGCTCTCCTCAGTTTGCCAACCCTCCGGTTCCGTATCTCTGCCAGGGCCAGACTTATACTTTTAATCAGGGGGCTTTTGACCCGGATGGCGATTCGCTGGTTTATTCGTTAGGACCTTGTTTTGACGCAGCGGGTATTCAGGTAGCGTATGCACCGGGTTTTACTCCGCTACAGCCGCTGGGTACTCAATGGAATGTATCCGTAAACTCCCTTACCGGAGATATTACCGTAACCCCTAACCCCACAGGCCCGGCTCTGGTTGCCGTAATGTGTTTGTATGTGGAAGAATGGCGAAATGGTGTAAAAATCGGCCAGGTATTTCGCGATATTCAGATGACGATTATTGACTGTAGTCTCTTTGGACAAGTGAATAACCCTCCCGTAATTGATACCCTGACCAACCTCTCTCCCGGTGCTACGGCAAACGGTCTCACAGTCACTACTTGTGCCTGTGATGAGGTGTGTTTTGATATCCCCAGCTCAGATATTGATCCCAATCAGAACTACCTCATGTTCTGGAATGCAAATATTCAAGGTACTTTTGCCGATGCTTCTAATCCGACTGTACCGGTTGATACGGTAGTTGGCCCCGGCCCGGGGATTACCCCTACGGGGCAGTTTTGTTGGGTTCCTACTAAAACGGGTGTTTATACTTTTCTTGTTACCATCCAGGATGATGGTTGCCCGCTTTTGGGACAAAATCAATTCTCAATTGTAATTGTTGTTAATAGTTGTTCACTGGATCCTTTTGCCTCAACCACAGTCGTCGGTTGTTACGATGTTCAGTTTGATGGTATTCCCTGCGGCGGCGCTCCGCCATTTACTTACCAATGGACCGGAAATGGAGGTCTATTTGCGTCGGGACCTAATATTACGCATAGTTATGGCGGCCCCGGCAATTATAATTATACGCTGACCATCACGGACTCAACCGGTGTCAGCTCTTCTACTTCGGGTAATATCGTTCTGACCAATACCGCCGTTGCGGATGGTGGTCCTGACCAAATTCTCTGTCCTAATGAAATAGGCACTATCGGGACGCCGGCATTACCAGGTTATACTTATCAGTGGATTTCGCCTACGGGCCTCGGCTGGTCGGGTACACCTAATCCTACCACCGCTCTGGCAAACGTTGCTTTTAATAATAATACGAACAACCCGATTGTTCTGCCCTTTATTCTTACTGCGACAGATGCAAATGGGTGTACGGATATTGATTCGGTAATCGTAACCTTTCAGGGAAAACCGATATCGGCTTTTAGTGCTACCAGTCAGGTTTGCGTCGGCGATATCGCTACAGTTATCTATAACGCTCCTCCATCTCCCGGCGCAATTTATCACTGGGATTATAACGGGGGAAGTGGAACCAGTATCGGCCCCGGCCCTCATCAGGTTTCATGGGCTACTCCGGGTACCAAAAATCTCAGCCTCTGGGTTGATATTAATGGTTGTATTTCGGATACAACTTTCAAAACGGTTATTGTAAATCCTATACCAACGGCCACTTTTACGGCCACGAGTCCGGTCTGTGCCGGCCAACCTTCTTTGATAACTTATACGGGTTCGGCAAGTACGATTGGTTCTACTTTCCTGTGGAATCTGGATGGGGGCGCAGGCCCCGGCGGCGGAACGCCTTTTGGTGCAAGTTGGGTAACTCCAGGTCCTAAAACGGTAACACTTCAGGTGAGTGCTAAAGGCTGTCTCAGCCCGCAGTTCTCTCAAACAGTTGACGTGTACCAGGTGCCTACATCTACTTTCAATACTCAGACTAGTGCTTGTGAAGGGGATGTTGTGCAGGTCGTTTATACAGGTACCGGTTCTGCTTCGGGTTCTTATGCATGGAACTTTGATGGTGGCCAGATTATAAGTGGTTCTGGACAAGGGCCTTTCTTGGTCCAATGGCCAATTGACGGTCAAAAATCTATCTGCCTCCAAGTGGAAGAAAATGGTTGTATATCAACTCTTACTTGTAATACAATAAATATTACGGCTGAACCTGTTGCCGAAATCGCACCGGTAGGGAACCAGTGTCTGGGGGGAAATAGTTTTGTGTTTAGTTATACGGGGGACTTGTCGGATAGCTATGCGTGGCACTTCGGGGCGGATGCGACCCCGGCGGTGGGGAGCGGGTTGAACCCGGGTACGGTGAGTTACCTGAATGCGGGGGTGAAGACGGTCTCGGTGGTGGTGTCGCGAAACGGGTGTGTGTCGGACACGGCGAAGGTGAGTTTTGAGGTGATTCCGGAGCCTTCGGCGAATTTCACGACTTCGAGCGGGGCGATCTGTGCCGATACGTGTATCACCTTTAGTTACACGGGGATTCCGGTGGGGGCGAATCAGGCGTATGCGTGGAGTTTTGGGAGCGGGGCGATCCCGGTGAGTTCGAGCCTGGTAAATCCGGGGTGTGTGGACTATACGAGTGGGGGTGTCAAAACGGTAACCCTGACGGTGAATTATAAGGGCTGCGTGGCTTCGAGTTCGCAAACGGTGACGATCCACAGCCGCCCGATTGTCAGCGCGGGTCCCGACGTGGCGTTTTGCGAAGGGGACGGGGGCGTGGGGCTGAATGCCTCGGTGAGTGGGGGCACGGCGCCGTATTTCTATGCCTGGACGTGCAGCGATCCGCCGAATTGCGGCTTGAGCAGCAACGCGGTGCAGGATCCGATGGCCAATCCGCACGTGGGGCTGGCGACCGATACGATGGGGTATTACCTGGTGGTGAGCGACGTAAACGGCTGTTTGAGCAACGTGGACTCG
>JANRJC010000044.1:0-279924 GCA_033764335.1 Bacteroidia bacterium
TGCCTTCACCTACGATCCGATGAACCGCCTGACGAGTGCAAAATACCGCGAGAAGACGAGCAGCAGTTGGAACGTCAACAGCGGGAGATATGATGTTACGAATTTGGTCTATGACCGAAATGGAAACATAAAGTCCCTCCAGCGCAAGGGCATGACCAACCCGGCCGCCGATCCGCCCGCCTACGGCGTCATAGACAACCTCTCCTACACCTACGAAAATAGCGGCAAAAGCAATCGTTTGCAGCGCATCAATGATGCAGGTGTCAAGACGGTGATGACGGGCGTGGAGCACTTCGTGGATGGAAATACTTCCAATACGGATTACTTGTATGACAACAGCGGGAACCTGAAACAGGATTTGAATAAGGGCATTTCCAGCATTGCCTATAATCATTTGAACAAACCCACCCTCGTCACGTTTTCGAATGGGAAAAAAATTCAGTATATTTATGATGCTGCGGGCAGTAAGCTGAGGCAGAAGGTCTTTGGAAACGGGGGCAGTGCCACGACGGTAGAGACCGACTATCTCGGGCCGTTTCATTATGAGGATTCAGATGGGGATGGCAGCAGTGCCACGACGACGATTCAGTTTTTCGCGCATGAAGAGGGGCGGGTACGCCGAGCGGGTTCAGACCTGATCTATGAAACCTTCCTGAAAGACCACCTCGGGAATGTGCGGGTGATGTTTGCCGACATGAATGGCGATGGCTGGGGGGATCCCAATCCGGTGAATGGGGAAGTGCTTCAGGTTGACCACTACTATCCTTTCGGGCTACGGATGGCGGGTTTGTCACTCGTGCCTGCGGTGAAAAACAGCTATTTGTTTACCGGGAAAGAAGCGCAGGATGAACTCGGGCTGGGCTGGATAGACTTTGGGGCGCGGATGTATGATGCAGCGGCGGGAAGATGGAATGCGGTGGATGCGTTGGGGGAGATAAATGCTCCTACATCCCTATATGTTTATGTAAATAACAGTCCCATCGCAAGAATCGACCCAGATGGAAATTTAGATTTCTCTTGGGATGAATCTATCGATAATCACCGTTTTCTCATAAATGAAAAAAATCAGAGCAATGGTGACGGAAATGGTTTCTGGCATCCCAGCGGTAGATGGATACCTAGTGGAAGTAAATTTTCGAGACACTTCCCGAATTTTTTGGCAGGAGGTGTTACCGATCCGCCGAACTCTCCAGATAATCCAAAAGATGGCGAAAAATTCGAATATAATGGAAGAACATATTTTGCGATGGGCGGGCATTGGAATTCCATAAACCCTGTTACTATCACGAGCAAACGCAAATTTTCATTCTCCAGATGGAGTAAGGCAAAGGCTGGGCAAGCCAATACTGTAGCGGTACAAATAGGGGAGATGCAGTACGCTCTCTTTCTGGTATTGGAAGTACTACTGCCTCCAACTTTAACTATATGATTAACGAATGGCCGGAAGTAAGTGCAAAAATGAATGCCGGATATTCCATCAGGGTACCCGAAGAGTATCGAATAGGAGGCGTTTATGATATTATACTTAGAGAAAATGGTAGTTGGAGATGGGTAGAGAGAGAGCGTTGGGGACTAGACACCCCTACCTATCAGGAATCCGCTCCTTTAATACGTTTTGCCATTACCTTCGGCGGATTACCTTATAGCATATCCATAACGGGGTCGGGAAGTCCGATCGTGAATAAAGGCCTGTCATTCATAGTAACACAAGGGGTAAAGGGTAAAGCAAAAAAAGAACAGTTAAAATTACTGGAAAACTCTTTTTAGACCTACTATACGGTTTGGTTCATTACATAATTTCGGTTATTATGGAGTATTTCTTAGAATTCATCTTTGTTGAGTTAGTTTTGGGATTCTTCAAGATTATTGGAGCATTCGCAAAATGGATTATAGTCATTGACTCGAAACCTTTTAAAACGATCAAAGAAGAACGCGGGAACGGGTGGTTGGGTTTTTTTATTGTAGCGTTGATTATCTCACTAGTTTTGGTTTTGAGGATGATATTTTCCCAATAGGAAAAAGATTCAGTATATTTATGCCTGCCCTGAGGGTACTCGAAGGGATGCATCTGGCGCGAAATTGCGACAGAAGGTCTTTGGCAATGGGGGCAGTGTTACGACGGTGGAGACGGATTATGTCGGGCCGTTTCATTATGAAGATGCGGACGGCGATGGCTCAGGAGCCACGACGGCGATCCAGTTTTTCGCGCATGAGGAGGGGCGGGTAAGACGAGCGGGAAATGAGCTTGTGTATGAGTGGTTTCTTAAAGACCACCTCGGGAACGTGCAGGTAATGTTTGCCGACATGGACGGTAACGGGGCGGTGAGTCCCGATCCGGTGAATGGGGAAGTGCTTCAAGTTGACCACTACTATCCTTTTGGGCTGCGGATGGCCGGGCTTTCGCTGGTGCCGGGGGTGAAGAATAGTTATTTGTTTACCGGGAAGGAGACGCAAGATGAACTCTCGCTAGGCTGGATAGACTTTGGGGCGCGGATGTATGATGCGGCGGCGGGGAGATGGAATGGGGTGGATGCGTTGGGGGAGGAATATGTAGCGATTTCGTCTTATGTATTTGTAGCGAATAACCCCTTGAATCATGTTGAAATTGACGGACAATTTTTCGTAGTGGATGACTGGCTGATAGGAGGGATTAAAGGTTTATTTAACGGGGAAGGCTTTAGAGCTAGTGCCCAACGACATGCACGAAATTCGATCGAAATCTGGAAATCTTTTGGTGCAACGGATGTGGTTAGATCTAGTAGATTTCGTACGCTTCAAGTGTTGAGCAGATTTTCGTGGGAATTGCCGCAGCAAGTTACAGGTGTTTTCATTGCACACTTTGCGAACCTAACCATCGGCGTGAATGAAGTAGAAAACTTGCACAATGGGACCATTCATGTAGAGACAAAACTTGGCAGAAAAGGTGAAGGCTGGGACTTTACCCTGGGAAATATCATTACTACTAATGATTTTTCAAACTATGAAAAAGCCGGGAGTTCAAGACGACTTAAGACCAAACCCTCCCAAATCCTCAACCATGGATTAGGCCATTATTTACAAAGCAGAAGATGGGGACCTTTTTATGCAGTCATAGTAGTTGCCAGTCCTTCAGCAAGTATTTTAGGCTTAGTCACTCAAAAAAATCCCCGAGAATATTATTGGCCCGAGAATAACGCAGAAAGATTAGAATGGGAGTATAATGAGAAGCGGTCTCAGGGAACAGAAGTTCTAAAGAGGATAAATTCTCAGAACCCGAAACTGGACTTTAATCCTCAGGAAGAAATGAAAAAACGGTTCTACCAAAACCCCAAACAAAATGAAGACTAGGCTCCTTCCCTTTTACTTATTATTGATCTTTTCATTAACCGGCAATACTTGTTACGAAAGGGTATATATTGACATATATAATTCTCATTCAGAACAAGTCATTTGCGAAATGGAAATTCAGGATTTAATTGCCGGAAAAAAGCTGAACTTTCTATCAGACACCCTGAACCCTCAATCCCTCAATGTTTTTTTAGCTATACTCTATTCTCCTAATCCGTGTGTTTCTCTGCCGCGTCATCCAAACTCAGAATTTGAGGTAGCAGCTTTTGAATTGAATTGTCCAAACGAACCCTATGATAGAGTGTATGTTTATTCAAGCATAAAAAAATTGACCAAAAACCATCCTAAGATGTTGATAATTCACCTAAGTTCTTTAGGTGGAGATACCCTTTTTTACAGCAAAAAACCTGTTGCCGATTTCTTGAATTCTAAAAAGGGGTATAATTCTATTGAGATTTGAAACTGCTATCCAACATGGCCCTCGAATTTTTCAAGTTAATCATTCTTCATCGCCAAAACTACACCTACCTTTTAGCCATCAGCCTACAGAACCGGGTTTTGTTCTCTTCTCAAATTCCCTATCTTAATGGCTGTGATCGTTCTTTCTCATAGAAGTGAAACGGGGATGGCGGGGTTGTCGCTCGTGCCGGGGGTGAAGAATAGCCTGCTCTACAACGGGAAAGAATGGCAAGACGAGTTGGGGTTGGTGTGGTATGATTATGGAGCAAGAATGTATGACCCGGCGGCAAGTCGTTTTACAACGATTGACCGGTTTAGTGAAAAGTATTACTCTTAGCTCGTTTATCGGGATCAAGAAGAAATTATACGATTGAAGAAGCGAGTATATTTGAAAACCTAAGTTTAGCCCAACCGGTATTGAATTCTTCTTATGATGAAAACTCAAGGGGCATAAAATACTCCCGGCAGGAAGGTATTAAGTATGATAATGTTCATTCTAATTCTTTTATCGTATTGGGCCATGAATTATACCATGCTTACGAACATGATTTAGGGAAATTAGGTTTAGCGATTAATTCCTCAAACGGTGTAATCCAAGCGGAGGTAAATGCTGTTTTCTTTGAAAATTATCTTAGAGCCTCTTTTTCTCTCCCCCTGCGTAGCCACTATAGTGGAAAGCCTATTTATTCCAATGATATTGTTGCTAACCAATTTTCGAATGAGCGAATAAAAATAAAGACTGAAACGATCTATGTAGGATCGATTGTCGCCGGAAGGCCTGATAGTGCCCCTCAAGAATTATATAAGATAACTCGAACCTATATCCATTATTCCAATCCCCGATATCTTTTCGATACTCCTCAGATTTTAAATGAGGTAAAAAGCAAATATTAACGATATGTATCGCCTCATTCAGAAAACCCCATGGAGCTTTATTATCCTAATTTTAGGGATGGCTACTACTTCGTCCTGTAAACATACGAAACCGGAAAAGACTAATTTTTTTCCCAATTTTATGCATAAAGTCGAAGCGACTTTTTTTAACTACCTTTTAGAAGGAGATATTGACTCAATTACAGCAAAAAAACGGATAGACCTTTATGGAATTCCCCGGAAGGAAATAGTTGAAAAATGGAAGAAAGGAGAGATCGGGAAAATGGATCTATTCGAAGTGTGGTTTATTGAATATTTTAACTGCACCCCCGAAGCAAATAGTTTTTATTACGCAAGTGCATTGGTTTCTTTTTCTGACAAATCGCTCATTCCGTATTATTTTTTCAATCAATCTAGCCGAGAGGAACGCCTGAATGCTCAGCAGGTATTATTAAATGATTCTCAAAGAGATTATTTGAAAGAAATAAGCCCGCAAGATCTGGTTACCACAAGTTTATTTGACCCGGAATATGCTCAAAGTGAACGAAGTTTTCTTATTTTTTCGCAATTGGAGTCACAAAAGGTAGAATCTTGTATTTTAGATATTCCAACTATGCGATTGCTAAAGCTAAATATGCAAGACTCTTTGAGTGCAGAAGATTATAATCATCAACTTTTGCTTAAAACCGCACAAAATATTTTTTTTATTACCCAGGAGGGGTCTCCATTTTAAATGTATTATTAGGTATTCATACAACTGATGGCCTGGCAAGTCCTCGGCGAAGGCGAAGAAATCCGTGCTTTTGCTTTCTCCTATGATCCCATGAATCGGCTGACCAGCGCAAAGTACCGCGAAAAAACAGGTAGGGGCCGGTCGCCGATCCGCCCTCACTGCTCCATCGGGTATAAAACCCCCGATGAAGTCGAAGAACTTTTAAAGCAGAATTTCTACTTTAGACCGGTTGCGGCTTAAGGGAAGAGGACAGGTAAGATTGGGAATAGTTTGTTGGATCGTTTCTACAACGTTGTCGCAAATAAATCCCGGTCAAAATGTGCGGAGCATGCCATCACCAAAGCGAGGGACATAGACAACTCTCCTTTCAATCTGGTTGAACCCATGATGGGAGAATTGTACACCGGATGGACCAGCCCAGGAGAATGGATCAACTACACTGTCCGTGTAAACCAAACGGGAAAGTACACCCTGGGACTGATGTATACCGCCAACGGGGATGGTGGAATAGCCTTCCTGCTGGATGGGAAACCATTAACCGCTGAACTATTGGTTCCTTCGACTAAAAATGATCAGAAAACCATCGCCTGGCGACAATGGCACCACTGGAACTGCCCTCTACAATCCCCCACTCACCACTCTGACTGCCTGCCGGATATAGCTAATTTTTTCCGTAAGCTCGGTTTTGTCTTTGCCTAATATCGTCACATGCCCCATCTTGCGCTGGGGTTGGGTTTCGGCTTTGCCGTAAATATGTGGGTAAACGCCTTCCATCGCCAGGATTTCTTCGATGCCTTCATACACCGCCGGGCCGCTGTAACCCGACTCGCCCAGCAAATTGACCATCGCCGCCGGGCAAAATTGCTCCACCGGCCCCAATGGCAAACTCAATATCGCCCGCAGGTGCTGCTCATACTGGGAAGTCAGACAGGCTCTTATGGTATGATGCCCCGAATTGTGGGGCCTCGGAGCCAGTTCGTTGATCAATATCTCTCCGGAAGCGGTGACAAACATTTCGATGGCCATCACGCCTACGTATCGCAGTTTTTGTACCACGGAAACGGCGATTTCTCCGGCGCGTTTTGTGAGCGACTCGGAAATTTCTGCCGGGGCAAACAGGTATTCGACCAGGTTATGTATCGGGTGAAAAACCATTTCCACCGCCGGAAAAATGCGGATTTCGCCCTGCGGATTTCGGGCAACAATTACGGCTATTTCTTTTTCAAAAGATACATAGGACTCCAGCAGTCCCGGGGTGTCAAATGCCTGCAACAAGTCCTCCGCGCTGCGAAGTACCTGTACGCCCCTGCCGTCATAACCCGCAACGGCCGTTTTGTTTACCGCAGGCAAGAGGTGTTTATTTTTAATAATGTCGCCCCGGTTTTCGACGCGGATAAACGGAGCCGTCGGTAAACCATTGTCCCGAAAAAATTCTTTCTGCTTTCGTTTGTCCTGAATCAGCCGGAGAATTTTTGGATCAGGGAAAACCGTTTTTCCTTCGGCCTGAAGTTGTTCCAATGCTTCGGTATTGACATTTTCGATTTCGATGGTAATCACCTCTGCCTCCCGGCCAAAAGCGAGTACGGTATCGTAATCGGTAAGCGACCCCCGCACAAATTCGTGGGCATACGCCTTTGCCGGTGCTTCACCGGAGGGGTCCAGAATACGAATATGAACATTAAAATCCACGGCCGCCTGAATCATCATTCGCCCCAACTGACCTCCGCCGACAATTCCCAGTCGTAACCCCCGATAAAATGGTTTCATTCTTTTTTGTTTTAAAGGTAGGCTGTCCGCTTCCATCTTACAAATTTTTCCTCAACGACCGGCCATTACAAATGCACCCCAGTAGTAAGGGGAAGAATATTTTTCGCGGAGTGATAACTGCGCCCGGTGAAAAGCCTTGCGTTTGTCGCCTGACTCCAGCCAGAGGCGATAAAAGTTTTCCATGAGTTCCTGCGTAGCCTGATCGCTCACTTTCCATAGGCTAAGCAATAAAGTTTCGGCTCCGGCCATCAGGAAAGCTCGCTGTAATCCATAAACACCTTCGCCGTTTTTTACTTCGCCCAGGCCTGTCTCGCAGGCGCTCAGCACGACGAGTTCTACTCCGCGCAAATCCAGATTTGCGGCTTCATACGCAGTGAAAATTCCGTCCTGTGTGCCGGGTTCTCCTGCTTTCATCTTTTTCAAAGAAACCCCGGCTCCGGCGAGAAAAAGCCCGGCACGCAACAATGGGTTTTCCATCGCCGGGGGATTTCCCAGAAAGGGAAGGCCCGGTTTTACGGCTTCCACTTCCATAAAAAATCCGTGTGTGGCAATGTGTAACACTCGTGGTCGGGACAAAGACTTGATTACATATTCATTGGCTTCTTTGTCGAGAAAAACGGCGGTTTCCCAATCATTTTCTTTCAACAACTGGCCGATTCGTTCTACTTCCCGTCGCGTACCCGGCAAGGGATCGAGGTTCGAGTTAAAACCGCCTCTGAAACGCAGAACTTTATCGCTCTTTGGCTCCGGTGTTTTGTTTGAGTCGGACAGTTCGTAATCCGGTGCTCCGATTAATACCGCCCGGAGGGAAGTTTTGTTGGTAGGTTTGGAGGCATCCGGCACTTGTATTTCCCGCGTACTGCTTAGGAGATGAATTTCGGTTTTGTCCATCAAATATCCTCCTTCCGGCAAAGGCAGGGTATGCAAATTAAATTTGTTATAAACCGATTCGGGTGAGAGAAACACTTTTCGGTCCGACTTTTTTTCGGCCAGATAGTCGGCTACGGGTTTCCATAATTTTTCGTAAAAATCGGTGGGTTTCCAATGACCTGCCTCGGTATCGGGTTCACTAATTGTATAAGATCGAAAACTAACTTCTCCGGAGGAAATCATTTGCTGATAGCCCCTCACCAGGCGGGTTTCGATATCTTCGGCATCGGGAATAAGTACCAGTTGAGGATGTGTGGGGGTATCGGCGGTAATTATCAAGGCAAGATAAGCGGGTGCGCCGTGGTTACTGTTTTCCCAACGCACAAACCGAGCGATTTCCACGGCGGCCTCGCCGGGCTGGAGTTGATCGCGGATATTGCGCCAATGGGGAGCGGTAATTGTGTTTTCGGCAAATGGCTGACTCGCCTTTACCAGGTCTTTTTCCAATTGGTTGGCCTCCTGCTCTAATGCTTCTATCGCTGCCGTATATCGGGAAATTTCTTCGGTTTTCAGCGCATAATACCAGGAGAGTTGTTCCTTTTTTTCCTTCCAAAGAATGTATTTATCCCTCAACGCCTCATCATCGGATTGAAGAATCACCTCGCGGGTGCGCAATCCCGACTGTATAAGGATACCTTTGGTAGCCAGCAAAATATCATACATAAACCCCGCAAAATCAGGGTTGGTATTATATCTTTCCACCCCAAAAGTCTGCAACCAGTCTATATTAAATTTCAAAGTCTGATAAAAACCCTGTTTTTCTTTTTCACTCAGAATGTGAAAGGTTGTCCTTATCCGTGTAATCATCAGGGATATACTCTGTCGTAATGCGTTTTCCGCCTCGTCCATTCTGCCCTGTTGGTAATAGAGTTCGGCCAGATTGCTTAATACCACGGGAAAATGGGGATGGCGAGGATCCCATTTGCCAAGCATTTCGGAAAAAATACTTTCCGCCGCTTCATATTTTTTCTGATAGCTGTAAGTTAATGCCAGGTTGTTTTTTAAAGTAAGTACATCCGGATGGTCGTTTCCTTGTTTGGGAATCAGGATTTCGAGGCCTCGTTTCAGGTGTGATTCCGCCGCTTCATAATTGCCGGTAACCCGATAAACTTCGGCCAGGTTGCCGGTAGTTGTTCCCACCAGAGGGTGATTTTCGCTTAAGCGGGTGATAATGATTTTTTTTGCCTGGATAAAAGCGGTTTCCGCTTTTGTATATTCGCCGATATAACTGTACAACAGGCCGAGGTTATTAAGCCCGAGTGCAAACTCCGGGTGGTTTTCGTCCAAAACCCGCCGATACAGATTCAGCAAATTTTCATAGACTTTTTCGGCTTCTTCGTACAGCCCCATTGCCTGATAAAGAACCGCCAGATTGGTCATTATTTTCCCACTCAGAACGGTATCTGCCCCTCGAGCTTTTTGTTCGATCGCCATAGCCTCCTTCAGTGCCTGTTCGCCTTCTACCTGACGCCCAACGGTTACATAGAGGTGGCCGAGGTTGTTGAGTACCGAAACATACCAGGGATGGGTTGTACTGGTCATGGCGGCAGTGGTTTTGGCCTCCAGCAGCCATTTTTCTGCTTGGGTAAAATTCCCGGTCAGAATAAAAACATTGCCCAGACTGCTGTATATATTGGCCAGGTAGGGGTGGTACAGGCCCAGAGTTTTTTTGACAATCTCCGCCGACTGGAGAAAATATTTCTCGGCTCTGACATAATCACTTTGTGTCTGGCAGAGATTTCCCATGTTCATCATAACCATCGGAGAAAGTGGTACCAGCCGAAACTCCTGTCCTTTCATTTTTTCGAGCGCGTCGAGGTAAACGACAGAAGCTTCGGCGATTTCTCCAGCTTCGTAAAGAGCCAGTCCGAGGTTGTTGCGGGTAGTAAGGGTTTTTTCATCGGCAAGTCCCCACTTTTTTTCCCTCATTTCCAGGCAATTACGCTGTATTTCGATTGCTTTGGAATATTCACCCAGGTTGCGGTAAGCCTCTCCCAGATTGTTTAGGTAGTTGTCGTAATCGGGAAAATCTTCACCGTAATTTTCCCGGATCATTGCCACACATCGCTCAGTCATACGGCAGGATTCGCGAAAATCCCCGGTGTGATTTTTTAATTGTGCCAGGTTATTCAGACTAATAATATAAGTCGGGTGGGTTTCCCCCAAAATTTTGCCTTTTATTGCCAGAGCTTCTTCTAAAAGTGGGGCGGCATCCTGATATAACCCCCCGTCCATATATACAATGCCCAGATTGTTGAGCAGATTCAGGTAAACCATCCACCCGGTTTTTTCCGGTATATTTTCCAATATTTCCAGCCCCTGCTGGTAAAAAGCCGCCGCATTTTCAAGATCTTTCTGATAATAGGCAGCCATGCCCTGTTCGTTCAGAATATTTGCTGCCTGTTCATATTGACCGGCTTTTATTGCCTGCTCTACCGTCTCGGGGTTGAGGTTATGTTCTTGTTCGTTGTTCATTGCCCCAAAATATACAAAACTTACGGAAAACCCGCCCGTAGTCGCTCCGGGCGGATGGGAACTACCCCGACTTCTTCACAGACAAGTCCTCCGGCCAGATTGGCAATCTGCGCAGCCTGAAGCGGTGAAAAACCGGCCACTACGGCCAAGGCCACAACGCTAATGACCGTATCTCCCGCGCCGGAAACATCGGTAATGTCTCTTATCCGGGCAGGAATATGATTTGCCTTTCCCTGCGGATCAATCAACAACATTCCGTTTTCGCTGAGGGTAACAAGAGTATAGGCATGAGGCATTTTTTCCCTTAACCGGAGTACGGCATCGGTAATTCCGTTTAAGTCGTTTTTTTCGAGTCGTATCCCGATTCCTTCGCTTAATTCTTTCAGGTTGGGTTTGAAAAGAAAACTTTGTGGGTAGGAAAAAAAATTGCGAAACTTGGGGTCAACCAATACCGGTATATTGTATTTCCCTGCCGCAACAATCAGGGTCTGAGCCAAACGCGGATTTAGAAAACCCTTGTCATAATCCTGAATCACCACGGCGTCAAAAGTGCGTATCTCCTTCAGGACAGCGGCGAGAAGGTTTTCGGTTTTTTCTTCGGGAAGGGGTGTTTTGTCTTCCCGATCCACACGGAGTACCTGCTGCTGATTGTTGCCGAGGATGCGCACCTTCACGGTGGTACGGCGGTCGGAGAGGCGGGAAATGCCTTGTGTTTTAAATCCTTTTTTTTCAGCCTGTGAGAGCAATTGATCCCCGTCGTGATCCTGCCCGATGACTCCGCACAATACCGGAATGGCGCCGAGGGCGTGAAGGTTTAGCGCCACATTGGCGGCACCGCCGAGGCGGTTTTCTTCGCGATATACATCCACTACAGGAACCGGTGCTTCGGGCGAAATGCGTTCGACCTTACCCCAGAGATAACGATCCAGCATAAGATCGCCGACTACAAGAATTCGGCGATTCCTGCAGCCGGCGAGAAATGTATCAATATCAGTATGTGTTACCAATGGAAACCGTTTTACACGGCACAAAGGTAGTTATTCTGTCTTTCCGATAGAAGATGTCTGCGGAATATTCACCTTCAGTGCCCGGAGGGCGCGGGTAAGGCGACCGATTCCGTCTTCCAGCACGTCATTGGCGTAGGCGTAGGACAACCGTATGTGTGAGTCGGTACCAAAAGCAGAACCGGGCACAACGGCAAGACCTTCCGAATCCAAGAGGTAAAGGCAAAGTTCGTCTATGTCTTTAATGATTTCACCGGAAGGTGTTTCTGCTCCGAGGAAAGCGCGAAGGTCCGGATAAAAATAAAAAGCTCCGTCCGGCAGATTGACTTTCAGTCCGTCAATGGCACAGAGTTTTTCATAGACGAGGTCGCGGCGGCGGTGAAACTCATCGCGCATAGCGATAACCGTATCCTGAGGCCCGTTGAGAGCAGCCACGGCGCCAATCTGCGCAAAAGCAGTGGCACCGGAAGTGCTTTGGCCCTGAAGTTTTTCAGTAAGATCGGCGATCTCCTTTGGCGCGGCGATATAACCCAAACGCCAGCCCGTCATGGCATATCCTTTGGAAAAACCATTGACAATGATTACACGATCCGCCACGGAAGGAAATGTCCCGATGCTGATATGCTCTTTGCCAAAGGTCATGTGTTCATAAATCTCGTCAGAGATAATCAGCACATTGGGATGTTTTTCCAGCACTTCTACCAGCCCGGTCAGTTCTTCCCGGCTATACATACTGCCGGTAGGGTTGGAAGGAGAAGTCAGGATAAATAACCTCGTATGAGGCTGAATAGCAGCTTCAAGCTGTGCCGGGGTGATTTTATAATCGGAAGAAACATCGGTAGGGATGATCGTCGTTTCGGCTTGTGCCAGGTGAAACATCGCCTCATACGATACCCAGTACGGAGCCGGAAGAATGGTTCCGTCACCGGGGTTGAGTACGGCGAGGATGACATTGTAGAGTGATTGTTTGGCGCCGGTTGACACCACGATCTGATCGGCCTTGTAATCCAAACCATTCTCCCGTTTAAGCTTATTCGCAATCGCTTCCCGAAGATTGGCATAGCCCGATACGGGCGGATAATGTGTGAACCCATCGTCCAGTGCTTTCTTGGCAGCCTCCCGGATATGAACCGGTGTATCAGCGTCTGGCTCGCCCAGGGTGAGGCCGATCACATTTCGGCCCTCAGCAGTCAACTGGCGCACTTTTTTGGCGATACCCAAGGTAGCAGATTCCGCCAAAGAGGAAATGATTTGCGAATATTTCATTGATTTAGGAGATTTTGGGCGCAAAAATACAATAAAATTGATAATTGTTTAACAACTTTATAAAAATATTTATTGATTATCATTTACCGTTTCAACTTTTTATTTTTACGGAAATCTTTTACAAAAATTACAAACAACAATCTATGAAAGTAACCCTTTTTTTTCCCGCCGTTTTTTTCCTTTTGCTCTCCGGATGTACTTATAATAAAACTACCTACCTGAAGGAATACCATTCTTTTATGGACGAGGTGAAAGAAGACTATACTTCTTATGACAAAAATGACTGGGAAGAAAAAAATGAGAAATTCCGCGTACTCGTAGAAGAAGATTACCCGGAGTTTGAAGAAGAAATGAGCCGGGAAGAAAAGGTTAAGTTCTGGACACAGGCTTTTACCTATCAGATTTACCAGCACAAAGACCGTGTATGGGATGAACTCGATCAGAACAAGGACGTTTACGCCGAAATGATGGAGGAAAACGCCGAATTTATCACCGAATTTAGCGACGATTTTATACAGGACATCTTACCCGAACTGGAAAAATCACTTCCGGAATTCCAGAAACTCGGCCAGGATTTTATCGAACGTCTGGAAGATAAAGGTACGCTCGATAAAATGAAGGAGAATCTGGAAGAATTTGGGAAAAAAATGGAAGAGTTAGAAGAAAAGCAGGACGATAACTAATCGTTCCGTTTTACCAGTTTATAGGTCAATCCTTTTCCTTCCCGGTCGTAAATCCGGATCAAATAAACGCCTGCACTCAATTGCGGCAGTTGAAGTACCTGTCGGCTGGTGGCGAGCATCTTCTGGGGAGCAATTTTTTCCCTTCCGAAAAGATCATATACCGAAACAGAATATTCCCCGGTTAGTGTTCCTCCGAAATCAATAAACACTTGATTTTCAGCGGGGTTGGGGTATATACTCACCTTCCATCCGGGAGTTTGTGGGTCAATTGCGGTACGAGTGCCGATTCCCTGCCAGCGGCTCACTGTGTCATTTTCGACATTATCATCGGTACCAAAACCCGAAGCCCACACCCGAAATTTATAGACTGCATCTTCGGTCGGAGTCCATATACTGTCGTGAGCAAACTGAATCGTATCATTCGGCAGAAGTTTAAACACACGCCAGATGGTATCGTTTTTTATACTTTCGGCATCAATCTGATAGTGGACAATCAGCGGTTTGAGGATTGTATCAAACGCAAGAGTATCGAGTCCGAGGTTGATGATTGCGCCGCTAATAACTACTTCGTCGCCCGAATCGGCAGAAACTTCATCCACATAAAACATGGCGATGTCGCGTTGTTGAGTCTGAGCCATACGAATGTCGTCGAGTACGAGGATAAATTGATCCTCGGAAGTATGGCGGAAAGCGATATACACTTCCTGGCCGCCGTAGGCGTCGAGGCTGGCGGTGCGATACGTAAATGCATCGCCTTCCGCCGATACGGTAAAAACCGGAGGATTAGCGAGGAAACCCGCCGTATCGGGAGTAGTGGTGGATACCCTTATTTCATAACTTTCGGGAAAAAACTTGTCCTGAGAATAAGCATACCAGGAGAGGCAGGTATTTTCAGGAATAAAAACTTTGGGAGAGATCAGGTAGTCGTTGCTTTTTCCTACGGTACCTTGATACCAGGAAGGCGAGGCAAAAACTCGGTTGAGGGAGTCTTTAAAATCAATAACCGATTGCCAGCCCTTATGCGGAACCATAAAGAGGATATTATTGTTAGGGCTAAGATTATCAAAATCAAAAACCTTCCATTCGGCGGGCAGCGTATCGTCACTAAAATACTCATCCAAAAGGACGGTACCTCCGCAGGGAAACCGGCGAAGATTTCGCAGTGATTCGGGATCAGCGGGAAAGCCGGAACGGCTGGTGGGCTGAGAAAGAGCCATATTCGTCCCCAAAGAGACGATCAGGAGGGAAAACCAAACGGTCAGGGAATAGATTCTCGTCATAACAGTCATAACGTGAAATTCTGAAAAAGGGAAGAGGTTGTACGGGCAAAAATCGTTGCTTTCTCAAAAGAAAAAACTCAAATTACCCGAAAGCAATTTGAGTTTCATTGATATGAATTCAGGTAAAAACACCTATACTTTCACGCCTTTGGCGCGCATTTCCTGCACAACCGCGTAGATTCCTTTTTTGGTGATGGTACGAAGGGCATGAGCTGAAACCTTCAGGTCAACCCAGCGGTTTTCCTCTGAAATAAAGAAACGTTTTTTCAGGAGGTTGGGATAAAACTTCCTTCTTACCTTGTTATTCGCTTTGGAAACATTGTTTCCGTAGATGGTTTTTTTACCGCTGACTTCGCAAACTCTGGCCATGATTCTGTTCTTTTTTTTCGAAACTTTGATTTCTGGTTATGGGACATTCGCCTTTTCCCGGAATCGGATGGCAAATATCTGCAATTCCCGGATAAAACCAAATAAAAATTCGAAGGTTTTTCTCGGCCAAACCATTAAGAATGGGCAAATGCCTTGCTAATCCGGGAAATTTCGGCTTTTTTTGCAGAAAATTTCGAACGATGCCGGTAATTCTTACCAAAAAATTCGGGTTTGAATCTGCCCACTACCTGCCCAAAATGCCGGAAGGTCATAAATGCCGGCGTATGCACGGACACAGCTTCCGGATGGAAGTAAACCTGAGAGGAGAAGCCGACCCGGAAACCGGCATACTCATGGATTACGGGGACATAAAAACCATCGTGCAGCCTTATGTAAAAATGTTGGATCACTGGTGTATCAATGAAGTGGGGGAAAAGGAAGGAAGTGAACTTTTGGCCAACCCTACATCAGAAAATCTGGCAAAATGGTTTTTCGAAAAACTAAATCCCCTGCTTTCTGGTTTATATAGTATTGTGATACACGAAACCTGTACAAGCAGGTGTGAATACAGGCAGGCTTAATTTTCAGATAAACCTTAAAAAATAATTCTGTATTTTGCCATTGTGAAACGGATAACCATTGCCATAGACGGATACGCAGGTTGCGGAAAAAGTTCCACTGCAAAAGCGGTCGCCCGAAAGCTAAACTATTTGTACATAGATTCGGGCGCCATGTATCGGGCTGTAAGCCTCTACTTGCTACGCCATAACATTCCGTTTGAAACTGAATCAGATGAATTACTCGACGCACTGGAAAATATTTACGTGGACTTTCTGGAAAAACCCGGTGAGCTTTTCCCCGTAATTACGCTCAATGGCCAGGAAGTCGAAGATGAAATCCGCAACCCTGAAATTTCCGCCATCGTCAGCCAGGTAAGCATCCACCGGGAAGTCCGTCGAGAAATGGTCAGCCAGCAACGCCGCCTCGGAGAATCCGGAGGGGTCGTGATGGACGGCAGAGACATCGGCACGGTGGTCTTTCCCAATGCGGAACTAAAAGTGTTTATGACGGCCTCCCCGGATGTCAGAGCTTTACGCCGAAAAGAAGAACTCGCCGCCCGGGGACTGGAGGTAAGTCTCGAAGAAATTCTGGAAAATCTCCTCAAACGAGATAAAATAGACTCCTCCCGCAAAGAAAGTCCGCTCAAACAGGCAAACGATGCCATCCTGATTGATACTTCATTTATGGAGTTTAAAGACCAGGTGGACCGTGTCGTCTCTCTCGCAAATGCAGTGATCGCAGGTAATACCATCCATGAGATTTAAACACTATAAGGCTTATGCTTCAAATAGAAATAGATAAAAACTCGGGCTTCTGTTTTGGGGTTGTCTATGCAATCGAAATGGCAGAAGACTATCTGGTGGAAAACAGTTCCCTTTTTTGTCTCGGTGACATTGTCCACAATGATAAAGAAGTCGAAAGACTGCAATCGCTTGGCTTAAAAATCATTGACCATGAAATGCTCAAAACCTTAAAAAATGCCACCGTGCTCATTCGCGCTCATGGTGAACCTCCGGAAACCTATAAAATTGCGGTCGAAAATAATATCGAACTCATTGACGCTTCCTGCCCGGTAGTGCTCAAACTCCAAAACCGCATTCGCAATGCCTTCGATGAAGACCGTAAAATTATCATCCTCGGCAAAAAAGGCCACGCCGAGGTCAATGGACTCGTCGGGCAGACCAACCAGGAAGCAATCGTAATCAGTACCGAAGAAGAGGTTGAAAACCTTACGATTGAAGGCCCGGTTTCGCTTTTTAGCCAGACCACCAAAAGCACCCAACTCCTTTATTCGATCAAAGATAAAATGGAGCAACAATTCGAAGACTTTCGGTTTAATGATACCATCTGCCGCCAGGTAAGCAACCGCGAACCGGAACTGCGCAAATTTTCGGAAAACCACGACGTGGTCATTTTTGTCTCCGGCAAAAAAAGCTCCAATGGACGCGCCTTGTTCCAAACCTGCCAGCAAATTAATGCCGATAGTTATTTTATCTCGGATGTTGAGGAACTGAATCTCGCCTGGTTTGAAGGAAAATCCAGCGTGGGAATCTGCGGAGCTACTTCCACGCCGATGTGGCTGATGGAACAGGTAGCCCGCTATATAGATGAGAAAGTCAATGGAGTGGTACTGAGTGTTTAGCATTACCTTATGAATTACCGACATATTAAAGAAGAAATCGCCAACAGCCTGACGCACGGCCTGGGGGTAGTGCTTTTTTTCATCGCCATTCCGGTGATCGTTTCCTGGGCCGTTTTTAAAGGTACTCCTCAGCATATCTGGGCCGTAAGTATCTTTAGTGTATCGCTGCTGATGCTTTATACTGCCTCTACTCTTTATCACAGTATCCAACATCCGGAAGCCAAAAGAGTACTGCGAATTGTGGATCATATCAGTATCTATTTCCTCATTGCCGGCAGTTATACCCCGTTTATCCTCTTTTTTATGAATCAGACGCTGGGCTATATTTTCCTCGGTATCGTCTGGTTTATTGCTCTGGGAGGATCGGTATTTAAAATTTTTTTTACCGGTCGGTTTAAGATTTTTTCCATTACCCTCTACCTCGCTATGGGCTGGATGGTGATGTTTATCGCCAAACCCATATTTACCGCCATGTCCTTTGAAGCATTGTTGTGGCTGATTATCGGCGGGGCGGCTTATACGCTGGGTACAATATTCTTTATGTGGGAAAAATTGCGGTATCACCATGCCATCTGGCATCTTTTTGTATTGATGGGAAGTGTCAGCCATTATATCTCGGTGTTTTATTCCATGGATTATGTGCTACATTCCGCTTCCTGATATGAAACGTTTTTTCTTTCTCTGCCTCCTTTCTCCGCTTCTAATCGCCGGATGTACTTCTTCGGAGAAAAAATCGCTCGTAGAAAATGCTCCGCTGATTTCACAGACTTTTACGGACAACCTCGGACGTACGATCCAGCTTCCCCATAAACCGGAACGGGTGGTATCTATTGCACCCAATATCACGGAAATCATTTTTGCGGTCGGTGGACAGGAAAAGCTTGTCGGGCGTTCCCAAGCTTGTGACTACCCGCCCGAAGTCGAAAATTTTGTCGAAATTATTACTTACCCGGAACTTGACCTCGAAGGGGTAAAAGCTACGAATCCCGATCTTATCGTCACTACTGACGAAATATTTACCCCTGACCAGATTACGCGAATGGAGCGTCTCGGCCTGCCCATTTTTATCCAGTCGTATCAGACGTTTTCCGACGTTTACAAAGGTATCCGGGAAATAGGAAACCTCTTCGACCAGCCAGCAACGGCATCCGTTCTCGCAGATTCGCTTTTAAGGCTTGAACAGAAAATCATAGACTCTACGGAAAACCTGATCAAATACCGAACACTGATCCTCATCAGTACCGAGCCGCTAAAAGTAGTGGGGGGAAAGGGTTTTTTGAATGAAATGATCCAAAAAGCAGGTGGGCTGAATGTTTTCGGGGAAAAAGCGGCTGCTTATTATACCACAACTCCCGAGGAAATTTTAAAAGCACAACCGGAATTTATTATCATTCCTGCTGTGCATCAGCAAGCCTACGCCGAACTTCTGGCGCTGTATCCGACGCTTTACAATACACCGGCAGATGTGCAAAAACAGGTTCATATCGTCAATCCCGACCTTTTTTACCGTCCCGGCCCGCGAATGTTGGAAGGGCTATTATCGCTGACACATATTCTTCACACCTCCCTCAATCCGCAAAAATTTCGCGATGCGCAGTAAGCACCTTCTCGCAGGGGCGATTTTTCTGATAATTCTGGTCATTTCCATTATGGGAGGCCTCACGGTTGGCTCCTTTGATTTTTCCCTCGGCGAAATTGCGCGGGCACTCGCCGGCCAGGAGATCGAAAACCGCGAAATCATCGTTGAACTGCGTTTACCCCGGTTATTACTGGCCGCCTGTACCGGCGGGGTTTTGGCACTCAGCGGCTTTTTTATGCAGGCATTGATCAAAAACCCCTTAGCCGACCCTTATATTATGGGCGTTACTGCCGGGGCAGGTTTTGGCGTAAATCTCCTGATTTTGGGAATCATCCCGATTGCGGGATTTACTTTATTTACCACCCCACTCTTTGCCGCCACGGGAAGCCTGGCCAGCCTCATCCTCGTTTTAGGACTCGGTTACCGAAGTATCTGGGAAGACAATCCCAAACTACTTATCGCCGGAGTAGCCGTTTCCTCCATCTTTACGGCCATGACCGGAGTGCTGATTTACCGATTTGCGGAAAGTGATCAGGTGCGAAGATTGGTATTCTGGACTTTTGGCAGTTTTGGCCATGCGACTCCGGAATCGGTTGGGATTTGTTTTCCCTTATTGGTGGGAGTATTGATTTTCGGGCTGATTTATAGCCGTAAAATGGATATACTTATCCTGGGCGATCTGTCGGCCAAAACACTGGGGATGAACGTTCCCCGTGTAAAAATGGCGCTGCTGCTGGTGAGTTCTCTGGCCGTAGGCATAACCGTAGCCTTTACCGGTCCTATCGGTTTTGTGGGAATGATGATTCCGCACTTTTGTCGGGCATTGTTGGGGGCAACACACCGCCCCAATATCCTTTTGGGCACATTAATGGGCGCAGGCTTCCTTACCGCCTGTGATGTGTTGGGGCGGATTATTTTGCCTCCGGCAGGACTTCCTACGGGTATTATCACCGCGATCCTGGGGGTGCCTTTTTTTCTGTATGTGTTGTTTAGCCGGAGAAATTATTTATGATCACTTCCATTTTCGCTGAGTAAATATCCAGTCATAGATAAAGGGATATTCCTCGAACGCAGGAAAAGCAGGATCCCAGCTATTGTGCCCGACACCGGGAAACTCAGTATAAATCACCTGTCCGCCGGCCCGGCGAATAGACTCTACCATTTCCCGGCTCCGATCCGGAGGCACTACGGTATCCGCCCCCCCATGAAATACCCATGTCGGCACCTGAGCCATACGCGGGGCAAACGAAGGATACCCCCCTCCACAAATGGGGAAAGCCGCGGCAAATTTTTCCGGGTAATTGGCCAACGCACTCCAGACCCCGTATCCCCCCATCGAAAGCCCGCCAATGTAAACCCTGCGGCGTTCCACCGGATATTTTTTCAGTACCTCATCCATCAGTTCCATTACCAGTTCCAACTGCCGGGTAGGCTCTTTGTCGGCATGTTTGGCCTCCGATTCGCGGGAATAATTGGCCCACTGCTGATCGGCAGGGCACTGCGGAACAATCACAAAAGCCGGATACCGAGCCATAAATTCATCCGTAACAAATCGTTTGGCGACATGAACCAACTGAGTCGAATTGTCATTGCCTCTTTCCCCCGACCCATGCAGGAAAATCACCAGCGGATAACGTTTTGAAGCATTTTGGGCACCGTCGGGGATATGAAACCGATAAAGAAGCGAGTCTCCTTTGGAAGAATGATAAACCAGGGGTTCGTATTCACTCGCATCCTGGGCAAAAGAATATCCCCCCAAAAAGAAAATCACCAGTATGGAGAGTAGTAGCTGTTTCATAAGTTATCATTAGTTACAACAATAATTGATCCGTGAATATAATGACAGAATTTTTAGAATAAACGTTCTTCTATGATACAACTAGGAAAAAGACTATTCCAAAAGATCATTTGTAAATTGCCATTCATTAAGCGTAATTTGCACTCCGAAAGGTCTGAAACCACATGCAGCATATAAGAAATTTCTGTATCATCGCTCATATTGACCATGGGAAAAGTACCCTGGCCGACCGCTTGCTGGAAGCGACAAATACGCTTACCCAGCGAGAAATGAAGGCTCAGGTGCTTGATAGTATGGATCTGGAACGCGAGAAGGGCATTACTATCAAAAGCCATGCTATACAGATGATTTATCCCAAAGGCGGAACCGATTATGTCTTAAACCTGATTGATACTCCGGGCCACGTGGATTTTTCGTATGAGGTCTCCCGCGCCATTTCCTCCTGTGAGGGGGCGCTGCTGGTAGTAGATGCTGCCCAGGGTATAGAAGCACAAACGATTTCCAACCTGTATCTGGCACTGGAACACAACCTGGAAATCATTCCGGTACTCAATAAAATTGACCTGCCCAGTGCACGAATTGAAGAAGTAAGCGACGAAATCATAGACCTGATTGGCTGCGATCCCGAGGATATTCTTCATGCAAGTGCCAAAAACGGCATCGGCATCGTTGAAATTCTCAACCGCATTGTAGAAACCATCCCGGCTCCCACCGGCAACCCGGATGCACCCCTTAAAGCACTGGTATTTGATTCGATTTTTAACTCTTATCGCGGTACCATTGTCTATTTCCGGATATTTGACGGTAGCATAAGCCAGGGCGATAAGATCAAGTTTATGGCTACCGAAGCCGAATATGAGGTGGATGAAGTGGGCATTCTGCGCCTTCAGCAACAACCTGTGCCCACCATCGAAACCGGAAGTGTGGGATATATGGTGGCCGGCATCAAAAATGTGCGGGAAGTGAAAGTCGGGGATACCATTACCCTGAAAAAAAATCCCTCAGAATCGGCTATACGTGGGTTTCAGGAAGTAAAACCGATGGTTTTTGCGGGAATTTACCCCGTGGATACCGAAGATTTTGAAGACCTTCGCGACTCTCTCGAAAAATTACAACTCAACGACGCCTCCCTGGTCTATCAGCCCGAAACCTCCGCTGCCCTCGGCTTTGGTTTTCGTGCAGGTTTTCTCGGTATGCTCCACATGGAAATTATCCAGGAGCGCCTCGAAAGAGAGTTTGAAATGTCGGTAATTACGACAGTTCCCAACGTAGGCTTTAAGGCGATTCTGACCGATGGCAGTGAATTTGCCATTAATAGTCCTTCAGACCTGCCGGAGATTACCCGGCTCAAAGATTTGCTGGAGCCTTTTATCCGCGCCCAGATTATTACCAAATCGGACTATATTGGAAAGGTAATGGAACTCTGTATTGACAAAAGAGGGAAGTTTGTCAACCAGGTCTATCTAACGACCGACCGCGTCGAAATCACTTTTGAACTGCCGCTGGCAGAAGTTGTGTTTGACTTTTTTGACAAACTCAAAACGATCTCCCGCGGATACGCTTCTTTTGACTATCACCTTATCGGGTTTCAGTCGTCGCACCTCTCGAAACTGGATATTCTCCTTAATGGCGATCAGGTGGACGCTCTCAGTGCATTGATCCATCGGGATAAAGCTTATGACTGGGGGCGGAGAATCTGCCTGAAACTCAAGGAATTAATTCCACGCCAACAATACGAAGTTGCCATTCAGGCAGCCATCGGCGCAAAGGTAATTGCAAGGGAAACGGTGAAAGCGTTGCGGAAAGACGTAACGGCCAAATGTTACGGCGGGGACATCAGTCGTAAGCGGAAACTTCTCGAAAAACAAAAGGCAGGGAAAAAACGAATGCGCCAGGTAGGCAGTATCGAAGTGCCGCAAAGTGCTTTCCATGCCGTGCTAAAACTTGACTAAAAAAGTCCTCCGATAACTCGTATCAGAGGACTGACATCAATAAAAAAGGCTTTAACATTCCGTAATCGTACAACGATACAAATAAGTGGTTAGTATAGTTTAAGTGTTATATTCGGGCAATAAATCTTGCTGTTATGAACCCGTCATCAAACTCACTTTCCCGATCCGCCGATAGTCTTGCCCTCAGTACCTCTTTCATCGAATTATTCTACCACTGGGAAAAAGTCAAAGCCGATGAGGTTTATCTTCGTCAGCCTCAAAACGGTAAATGGACCGATTATACCTGGAAAGAAGTAGGCAACCAGGCGCGCCGTATGGCCACTGCCCTAAAAAGCATGGGGCTTCCGCCGCAGAGCAATATCGCCATGATCTCCAAAAACTGCGCTCATTGGATCATCTGCGACATGGCTATAAAAATGAGCGGGCATGTTTCCGTTCCTTTTTATCCTAACCTCACCCCCGACCAACTGCGCCAATTGATGGATCACAGTGGTTCGAAGGTGCTTTTTGTAGGAAAACTGGACGATCTGGAAGTAGTCGAAACGGGCGTTCCTAATGGAGTAAGGATGATTTCTTTTCCGATCTCTCCGGCAAAACGGGTGGAAAAATGGGACGACATTGTCGCCCGCCATGAACCCCAGACCGAAAACTATATTCCGCCTACCGACGACCTCGAAACCATTATTTATACTTCCGGCACTACCGGTGAACCCAAAGGGGTAATGATCACCCACGGGATAAATGCGGCCGTTATTGAGCCGATCCTGTCTTTTACCCAGATAAATCAGATTGAAGGCAGGTTTTTTTCTTACCTGCCCCTCAACCATGTAGCCGAACGGGCATTGGTCGAAGGAGGAAGCCTGATGAATGGCGGAGTCATTTATTTTGCGGAGTCCGTGGATACTTTCGCAGACAATCTGCGCGAAGCTCGCCCAACGATTTTTCTGGCCGTACCGCGAATCTGGACCAAATTCCAGATGGGTATTTTGGAAAAACTTCCCCAGGAAAAACTCGACCGGCTTCTCCGTATTCCTATTATATCCCGGCTGATTAAGCGGAAAATCAAAAAAGGTCTGGGCTTGGATAAAGCTATCTGGCTGGTTTCCGGAGCCGCTCCCATTGCTTATACTACCGTGGAGTGGTTTAAACAACTGGATATTCATATTTCCGAAGCTTATGGCATGACCGAAAACAATGCTGTATGCTCCGTAAATCACAAAGATAATATCCGGATTGGTACTGTCGGGCAGATTTACCCCGGTTGTGAAGTAAAAATCATACCCGAAACCAGTGAAATCATCATGAAAGCCCCGTGGAACATGAAGGGCTATTTTAAAAACCCTTCCATGACCGATGCCATTCTCAAAGATGGCTGGCTTTATACCGGCGATATGGGAGAAATCGAAAACGGGTTTCTCAAAATCACCGGGCGGGTGAAAGACATGTTTAAAACCGCTAAAGGCGAATACATAATTCCGGTGCCGATGGAGAGGATGTTTTCCTCCAATACGCTCATTGAACAAGTATGCATCGTCGGTTATGGGCTTCCTCAGCCCTTTGCGCTGGTCAATCTGTCGGAATATTCCCGCCATATCGAAAAGGCAGAAGTGGAAGAGAGCCTCACTCAAACCCTCCATGCGGTCAATAATAGCGTTACTGATTACGAAAAAGTCAACCGGGTGGTCGTTACCGCTGACACTTGGACTGTCGAAAACGGACTGCTCACGCCCACGTTGAAAGTCCGCCGAAACGTGATGGACGCCCGTTACAAAGTGCGGATGGAGGAATGGTACAACCAGGGCGGAGAAGTCGTCATCTGGGAATAAAGGTAAAAAAGCATGGCATCAAACCGTCAGGTAAAACTTGCAGCCCGGCCCTTTGGGTTGCCGCAACACTCCGACTGGGAAATATCCGAGACCTCGATACCCTCACCGGCAGACGGCGAAGTGCTGATACAGGTATTGTATATTTCTATTGACCCCGCGATGCGGGGTTGGATGAATGACCGGAAGTCATACCTTCCTCCCGTCGCCATCGGCGAGGTCATGCGCGCCGGTACCGTCGGCAAAGTGCTCACCTCCCGCAACCCGAAATTTCGCGCAGGAGATTATGTCGCCGGCAGCCAGGGAGTCCAAAAATATGCCCTCTCCGACGGCAGAGGTCTCCACAAAGTGGATGCAAAACTTGTTCCCCTGACCACTTATCTCGGTGCCCTCGGTATCGCCGGGTTTACTGCCTATTTTGGTCTGCTCGATATCTGTAACCCCCGCGAAAACGAAACTCTTGTCGTGTCCGGTGCCGCAGGTTCTGTCGGCGCAATCGCCGGGCAAATCGGCAAACTCAAAGGCTGCCGGGTTGTCGGTATTGCCGGAGGACCTGAAAAATGCCGCTACCTATCCGAAGAACTTGGCTTCGACGAAACAATAGATTATAAAAACGAAAATGTGAGGGCAGGACTAAAAAGAACCTGCCCCGACGGAGTGGACATCTTTTTTGATAATGTGGGCGGGGATATTCTCAACGAAGTACTTGCCCGAATCAATTTTAAGGCGCGTATCAGCCTCTGTGGAGCCATCTCTCAATACAATGCTACCGAGATGCCCAAAGGCCCTTCTAATTACAGTTCGCTTATTACCAACCGGGCGAAAATGGAAGGGTTTATTGTCTTTGATTACGCCAGCAGGTATCTGGAAGCTATCCCTCATCTGACCGGGTGGATACTTCAGGGAAAAATCAAAACCCGGGAGCATATCGAACAAGGCATCGAAAATTTTCCCGAAGTATTTCTCAAATTGTTCTCCGGAGAAAACCAAGGAAAACTGATTTTAAAGGTCGGAACCGAATAAGGAAAAAATAAAACCCTACTACTGGATTTAAATAAAAAAAAACTTAACTTAGGGCTAATTGGTTTACCTTAACCTAATCTGAATTCACAAACAAATATCTAACCGCTATGTCTAAAGACAAAAATGCTAAAAAAGAAACGGCCAAAAAGGAACCCGAGAAAAGCCTGAAAGAAAAAAGAGCCGCAAAAAAAGCCAAACGCGACAGTAAATCCAACTAAGGATTTGGTTGTATTCGGTTGAAAGATTTTCTCAAACTGCCGCCCTCCACGCGGCAGTTTTTGTTTATATTTGGAGGGTATGGAGAAAAAAGCTTTTTACATAAAAGAATCGCTTAAACTTTTTATGAAGTTTGGGGTAAAGAGTGTAACCGTTGGGCAAATTACCGCCAAACTCAACATCTCCAGTAAAACGTTATACCTGATTTTTGGTGATAAAACGGCCCTGGTAGAAGCCTGTTTTGACTTGTACAAAGAAAATTCCGCAAAAGAATTTGACTTTTTGCGCAGCGATTCCGACAATGTGGCCGATATGCTGGTGAGGTTCTACAATACGCTGATTGAATCTATCAGTCGCATCAATCCCAATTTTTTCAACGACATCGCCAGCTATTTTCCCAAAATATGGGACAGTGATGAAGCCTTTGGCATCAACCAGACCCGAGAGCTGATGAAACAGGGCATTTCGGAGGGTATATTCAGCAAAGCTATTGATGTAGAACTTTGCGCCGAAACCCTCACGCTACTCTTACGCTCCATGTTTGAAAAAGATCCTTACGATTCCCGCCACGGAGGCAGTCAGCGGCTGCTGGCCAATGTACTCTGGCCTTATATCCGAGGACTTTGTACACCGGAAGGAATGGAAGAATTCCGGAAATACCGTAAATTTGTGGCTCATTCCTAAGAAAAATCATGGCCGAAGAACTCATCCTTACCCCAGGCATAACCCGTGAAGAACGTTATCGCGAAATCCTTCCACAGGTGGAAGCCGTTATCACCGGTGAAACCGATTTTATTGCCAACCTCGCCAATGTAAGTGCAATTTTGAAAGAGGCACATAATTTTTTCTGGGTGGGATTTTACCGGATGATGGAAGGTGAATTGGTACTTGGCCCCTTTCAGGGACCTCTGGCCTGCACCCGGATCGCCCTGAGCCGAGGCGTTTGCGGAGCCTCCGCCACCCAACAAAAAACCCTCATCGTACCGGACGTGGAAAAATTTCCCGGTCATATCGCTTGTAGCAGTGCCTCCCAATCGGAAATTGTGGTTCCGCTGGTCGTAAACGGGCAAACGGTGCTAGTACTTGACGTGGACAGCGACGTTTACGACGACTTTTCCGAAACCGATCAGACCTATCTGGAGCAGATCATGGAAATAATCCGCAAGGTGCATTATTCGGCGGCACCTCCGCTGAAGTCATAAGTAACGACGATTTCCAGGTTTATATACCGAAGACGCCCCCCGTCGTAAATCGCCCCACCACCGGGATTGGGGTCGGTAAGCACATTTAGGATTCCCACATTATAATAACCGCCAAACCCTACGGAACCGTAGTTGGTGGGGAGGTTGACCGAAACGCCGAAAGGCAACATAAGGTAAAACCGATTGACACGGTCCTCTCCTCCGGCCTCCTGAAAACCGGAAGACCGCAGACGATAACCCATAATATACCCGATTTTGGGATTAAAAGCCCCAAACCTCGGCCCGACTTTCAGATCCATTTCCACGGAGGTGACTTCCACCACATTGCCCGAGGTGGTAAAATCCCGCATGACTACGGGCAGATTAAACGCACCGCCTTTGTGGACAATATTAAAGCCCAGTTCCAAACCGTTGCGGGGTTTGTAGCTGCTGTAAAAAAAACCCATAAGCCCGGTCGTATAGGCATGAGAAACCAACTGATAATCCTGAGAACGAGGAAAATAGTTGATATTGCTGGCAAACCGGAGGCCGAAGCCATTTTGCGCCAGTCCGGGTATCAGAAGGACTCCCGTAAATATCGTCAGAAGCAGTGTTCGCATAAGACCATGTTTGGGACAACCAACCTGAGTTTTTGAAAAACCAGGAACAGTCAGATAACTTGGCGGTCATGGTCATAAATATACCGAATTTTCTTTCCATTGGAAAAAGTAATGATGTAGTCGGTGTTGTTGTTTTCACATTTAAAAAATCTCTATTGTATATGAAACATACTCATCCTTAGGGATAAAAATCGGAGGTTGGATAGAAGATCCGCAATTTTTTTGATTGCTGATCACATATCTGGATATTTACAGGGCAATGTACAGGGACTGAATAAAAATTTATCCATGACAAAAGTCGGTATTATAATGGGCAGCAAGTCGGACCTTCCGGTAATGGCCGGGTCGGCGGAGATGCTGAAGTATTTTGGGGTTGAATACGAAATCACGGTCGTGTCAGCGCATCGCACCCCGGCGCGGATGATGCAATACGCCCGCACGGCGTGGGAAAGGGGGCTAAAAGTCATTATCGCCGGGGCGGGTGGAGCTGCCCACCTGCCCGGAATGGTCGCTGCCGTAACGACCCTCCCCGTAATCGGCGTCCCTGTCAAATCTTCCAATTCCATTGACGGGTGGGACTCTGTCTTGTCTATCCTCCAAATGCCCTCTGGCGTGCCGGTTGCCACGGTTGCCCTTGACGGAGCCAAAAATGCAGGCATTCTGGCGGCGCAGATTCTCGCTACCTCCGATGAAAATCTCGCCCGGCGACTCCAAGCTTATAAAGAAGAACTCGAAGCCAAAGTGATGGAAATGGTTGAAGACATCGAAAAGGGTAGGGGCTAAAAAGAAAAACCCCGAAGTTTCCACTCACGGGCTAATCGTTACCACTCATTGCCTAAATGATTTTATTCCCGCAGGGTTGAGAAGAAAGTAGGAATTTGCGTTGTATTTATGCAGTGAAATTGTGAAGCATTCTGTGTAAAACAATTATTCTAAACTCAATGCGTACTTTGATCAAAATTCTACTTATCCTCCTTTCCGGTATTGTATGGATTCCTTCGCTACTGAATGCTCAGGGTACATGGACCGGTATTTCTTTTACAGGCGTGGCTCCCAAAGCCCGACATGAAAACGCCTTTGTACAGGCAGGAAATCGTTTTTACCTCTTGGGCGGACGAGGCAGCGCTGCTGCCAACGTTCAGGTAAAAGTATTCAACTATAATACAAATGTATGGGCAGATGGCGGACAACACCCGCTAGAGATGCACCACTTTCAGGCCGTCGAACTCAACGGGCTGATTTATGCCATAGGGGTGATGACCGGGGGATTCCCCACCGAAACCCCTGTCCCGGAGATTTATATCTACAACCCGGCTGCGAATGAATGGGTCGTTGGCCCGACGATTCCCGTCGGTCGTCGGCGCGGGTCTGCCGGAGCCGTAGCGTATAACGGCAAAATATATGTCATCGCCGGTATCCAGAATGGTCACCAGAGCGGCTGGGTTCCCTGGACCGATGTATATGACCCCGCGACCAATACCTGGACCGAACTCGCAGACGCCCCGCATTCTCGCGACCATTTTCAGGCCGTTTTGTCCGGAAGCAAAATCTATGTTGCCGGAGGAAGAAGAAGCGGATCCGGAGCCAATACTTTTCAGGGAACCGTTCAGGAAGTGGATATTTATGACATTCCAACGGATACCTGGACGACTTTGCCCCTTTCGGACAATATTCCCACCGAAAGGGCCGGAACCATGGCTTGTCTGCACGACAATCATGTCGTTGTCATTGGGGGGGAAAACGATCTTTCGACCGCCGCTGAGGATAATGTGGAAGCATTAGACCTAAACACCCTCACATGGACCACCTGGAATACGATGATGGTCGGGCGTCATGCTTCTCAGCCGATTGCCAATAATGGACGAATTTATATTGCCGCCGGAGCTTCCCCCAACCGGGGCGGAACCAACATTCCGGGTACAGATGCTAATTACCTTATTCAGGGGGATTTCAGCGGTGGCGCACCCGTCGGTACGGCGATTACGGCCAGCGATATTGACCCGACGGCCAATTCGCTCAACTACGGTATTGTCAGCGTAGGAAATACCGGTACACTTACTTCCATTCTGGTGAGTTCTGCCGGAAACCAGGCGACCATTATCGAAGATATACAAATCACCGGTGCCAACGACGACCAGTTTGCGCTGGATTTGGGTTTTACGCTTCCGGTGGTAATCCCGCCCGGCGGTTCACTCAATATTCCGGTGGATTTTATCCCGACCACTACGGGGCTTAAATCCGCGACGCTGGAAATCACTCATACCGGAGGAAATGCAGCCGTAAACGTGGCACTTTCCGGCGACGGCGGCAGTGCTCCTACGCCTGTAGAACTGTTGAGTTTTTCGGCGCTTCCCTACGAAAAAATCGTAAAACTCCGCTGGATTACTGCCAGCGAAATGAATAATGACTTTTTTACCATCGAACGTTCGCGCAATGGATACCTATTCGAAGAAGTAATCCGGCTTTCCGGAAAAGGTGATGGAAATCTTTCGCGGGAGTATGAAACAACCGACTACCTGCCGTATCCGGGCTGGAATTATTACCGCCTGAGTCAGACCGATTTTGACGGTAAAACCGAAAAATTCCCATTGGTACAGGTATATTTTGACGGAACGGGAAATCCCTTCCGCATTTACCCCAATCCCGTGGAGTCCGACCGAAAACTCAACATAGAATCCCTTGTCGCCGAGCCTGGAAAAACTTCCGTAACCCTGATCAATTTTATTGGCCAGGCCATTTTGCGCAGAGAAATTGAGTTTGTTTCCGACCGCGAGACGCTTTCATTCGGAAACCTCCCTGCGGGAACTTATTTCCTGATTATCCGGGGCGAGAGAGGAGAAGTATTTAGCGAAATGGTAGAGGTGCGGTAGGGCATTTCACGAGAAAAACCTTGCAATTTTGGAATTGAATTCCAAAATTACATAATGATCCCTCGATTATTATGTAAAAAGCCGACGAGATGCTGTGGAAATATCCCATCATCACGATTACAGGCCCGCGGCAGTCGGTGTTCGGGTGAGAAATAATACTTCATCTCGTTTTGAGACTTGCGCGTAGGGGAAGAAGGTAGAATTGATGGGCGTTTTTATTGATTTTCAATGATTTGGCGAACAGTATCAATCGAAACATCCAAAAGGTCGGAGATTTCTTCTATGGTTTTGCCTTTTCCGTTAAGTTTCAAAATCATGCTTACTTCTTTTTTCTCTTCGCCCTTCTGCTCAGCCTTATCCAACCTTGCCCGCTCGTCTTCCTCCCGCATGAAGGCGTACTCATAAGCGTCCAACTCTTCCTGCGTCCAGGTCTGGATATTCGCTTCTTCATACGCCGATTTCAAACCCGCATCATGGATATTATCCGGCACAACTTCAAGGTTTTCCGCATTTTTGATGAAATAAATCCATTTCTCCGTCAGGGTTTTCAACTCATTCAGTTCCAATTTGAATTTGGGCAACTCAATGAAATTAAACTCCATGTCCCGGATCGTTTGTTCGCCCGTCTCCACATCCCGGATTTGGCTTCGGCTGAGATAGTTTTTATTTTCGGTATGCACGAAGTCCAGTATTCCAATAAAAATCACGGGACGCAGTTTGCGGTAAAAATCGGCGCGTTTGATCTGGTCAGAATAACTTTTCGAGGAATAAAACAGCACTCGTTTCTCAAAACCATCAATATCCCCCACCTGCATTTCCACAATGTAGGTTCGACCGACCTGGTCGGTCGCCTTCACATCAATGATGGTGACTTTCCCCCCTTTGAGTTTGGGTAGTTGATACGGATTGAGAATATTGACCTGCGTAATGCGCTGGTCGCCGTGAAAATCCAAAACCGCATTCAGGAAAGAAATGAGGGTTTCTTTCCGGTTTTCGTTACCAAAAACCTTGCGAAAAGCAATATCGTTTTTTACATCTACAAACTGCATGGAAACTAGCCTTTTTCCAAAGATACGCCGTTTTTCGGACAAAGTTGAAAGGTTTGGGGTTTAGTTTTGGGTGCCGGAAAATCCCCCCACCAGCTTCAGAATTTTTACTTTGACTTTCCTCTGCATTACAAATATTTTGTCGGGACAATTGTTCAAACTACCAGTCAGCCCAAGGAGACAGTTTGTTGGAGTTGTTAGGGGAAGTAGAGCGGAAAAGGGTTTTTATTCCCGTACAACGGTGAGTACAGCATTGGTTGTAACCGATTCAAATTTGCCAAAATCATTAAGAAATAGTCCGGTAACAGAAAACACTATCTCTTTTTCTTTTTGTCCGGCCGGAAGTAATCCGTTTGTAGGAATAAAAAGTCTGACCGGATCATTTTCAGAGTAAGTAACCCGCCCCAATGTAGTCTTCCATGCATTATGTGATGAACCCTGCTTTAACTGGACATAAATATTTCCTTCGAAATTTTCGCCTTCTTTTACTTTGAAACCATCATCAGTTTCTGGCAGAATGGCAATATCGTTAAAATATCTACTCGAAAAGCACGTAACCACCCCTAACCGCCGATTCAACAAATCAATCACGTCCCATTCCCACTCCAAAACCCGTAACCGGCCTTGCACAGGGAGGATACTTTCAGCAGTCAGATCCGAAAATGAAAGCGTATCTTCAGATGGCATGCGAAACTGAGCATAATAGATTTTTTTTAACTCAGCCCCCCATTCCAGAAAATCTTCCAGACGGGTTGTATCTGCATGAGCCAGTATTTCAGAAGTGCGGGATTCGATATACCGGAGTGTGTCTTTGAGGCCTGAATTTGTATATTTTCCCATATTCAATTCCTCGTCCCGGATGTCTTCACGCATAATATCATGTAGCCACAGATTATGATTTCTCCGGAAAGTGACTTGCTTGTCCATCTCATCTTCCAAGGTGCTTATCTGCTGCTCAAAGGATTTTCTTTCCAACCACCAGCCCACCGTCAGGACAATCATCATAAGCAGGACAAAAATAAGGACGGTAGATATTCTGGTTTTCATAAGGGGGATTTTAGTGTTGAGGAATTTTCGGTTTCAACACCTTAATACCAGCTTATTGGATATGTTACAGATTGTAAATAAAAAACCATTATTTCAAGATGTCGATAATACAGTAATAAAATAGAAAATCATTCCATTTTTGATAACTTAGCAGAAAAATCAGACCATATGCCGAGAGTTTTGCGGATTTATGGATATAGATTTTTCTTCGAAGGTTTGGCGATAAAGACTCTGCATTTTCACCTTGATCTTAATTTGTGGTTGATCGTATTAAAGAATAATGGTAAAATCCTCAAACGCAATATTCCCCAATCAAACCTTTAACCTTCCTTCCCTCATGAAAAACCTCCTTCTTCTATTTCTCGTTTCTGCGCTTCTGCCACTCACTACGGTGGCGCAGTCGCTCCGCGGTCTCGACAAAAGCCCGCTGGATATTGCTTATTTCCCCGATAACTTCGCGCACGACCGCAAAGACGGGGAAAAGGCTATTGTCAAAGTTACTTACAGCCGCCCTGCCAAAAACGGGCGTGAAGTGTTTGGTCAACTCGTTCCCTACGAAAAGGTATGGCGCACCGGAGCCAATGAGGCCACCGAAATCAAAGTCTATCAGACAATCACTCTCGGCGACAAAAAACTCAAACCGGGCACTTATTCGCTTTTTACGCTTCCGGGTGAAACCGAATGGGAAATCATCGTAAATAAAGACCTCGACTACTGGGGGGCTTACAGCTATGAACCGACCCGCGACGTATTACGCACCAAAGTTCCCGCTGGAAAATCCGACCAGGCGGTCGAAAATTTCACTATTCAGTTTAAACTGCTGGGTACAGGCAAAGCCGTGATGATCCTCGCCTGGGACAAAACAATCGTCGAAGTTCCGGTTTCTTTCTGACGAATAATTATTCGCCTTCAGAAATCATTATATCTTGGCCAAAGGGATTTGCCTGGTACAACACAAAACTCCCTGTATCGTCTTTCTTTGGAGTGTATGACTGCTGGATTTCTCCCTGAGCAACACTGATTTTTTCCCAACCGGAAGGCACGTATGTTTTTAGGGTCAGGGCAATGTTGTACATCGTTGGTTCCAGATCGTTTTTTAGTGCGATCCGGATATTGCCATTTTCATTTGCCACCTCTACGGTTGTGTTCATTTTTTCCCGCATATATTTTGTTGCATCCCGGAAGGTGGTTATCCACAAATCGCCTTCTTTTTCTTTCATATAGGCAAAATACTCTTCAAATTCTGTAATGGGTTTTGCCTGCCAGCCAATACCCTCTACTCCGTGAAAGACGAGTACCAGCCAGTTATTGTCATGTGTCAAAATGGTGTCCACCCACGATTTCATTGTCTCCATGGGCGTATCAGTATGTGGCCCGCGCTGCCATTGTACATAGGATTTGGCTGAACTACCCGGCGTATTTTCTGCCCAACGGTTTAGTTCTTCGAGGTAAGGTTCCGGCATACGGTTTCGCAACGAAGGGTAAATTTTTAGGGCGTATTCCATTACTCTTTCGTTTTCAGTTCCGTAAGGACACTCCGCGGAGAAGGTATGTTCGGTACCAATTTGTTTGATAATTTCTTCTTTGCTTTTTTCTAGTTCGTAGAGCAAATTGGTTTCATCCAGCACCGCCAGCCGGGGGTGGGTAATGGTATGGCTGCCAAACTCATGGCCGTTTGCAGCAACCTGTCGGACTTCTTCCCATGTGAGGCGATCTCGTGTGGGATCATCGGTGGCGGATTTTTTCGATGGAAAGGTTTTTGCACGTACTTTCTGATAAGCTTCGTTTATAACTTTACAGGCTTCTTCAATTTTTCCCTGATCCACAAGTTCTCCCGCTTGGGTATGATACTGCAAGGTTCCCTGCAAACCTAAAAATCCAATCGCAGAGGCTCTTTCAAAAAGGTTGTTTTCATTTGTGGGCACGGTTGCCGTCTCCTCAATAATTTCCGCCACGGGTCTTCCGATAAATGCTCCGTTATAGGTTGCTCCGGGAATATTGCCGGTGATAATGTAAAAAGTGGCCGGAAACCCCAGGCTGTCCATGAGCGGTAGCGCCTTGCGAAACTGGTTGATTGTCCCGTCGTCATAAGTAAGCGAAACCGCCGCTTTTTTGCCGTACTGCCATTTGGTGATTTCGGTTTGCCCTACATACTCCTCATTTTTGCAGGAAAAAAATAGGAGCAGGGAAATCATTAGAATAAATATTGATTTTGCCATCATGCAGGTAGTTTAGGGTTAATCCCTGATTTCAAATTCCAATGTAAAAAATGTTTTGTCTTCCCATTCGCCCGGATGTGTCCTAATGTCTCGGTCAAAGGGACGGTTGAGGTTGTTGCCGGCCAAATCTTCGAGGCGGGTTTCCACCTGGATTTCATAGCGATCTCTCTTCCAGGGGAGGTCGGGAACAAATTTCCAGAGGGATTCATTTTCCTCCACAATCACTTTTCCTGAAACGGGTGACTTTTCGCCACTGAATATTGTAAAACACTGACTGAGAAGGGCATGATCCATGTTTTCTCCCAGTTTGATTATGAGGGGTTCCTGGGTCTGTGGATCGGGCGGTAAAATTTCCCAAGAATGAACCTCCGGCTGTTTCCGGTCAGGAGCAGTCACCTGAATTTTTTTTCGAAAATCCTGCCTTACGATATTTCCGTGAATGTCAGGCCAGTTTTGGGAAACGAGAAGGGTATATTTTCCTCCTCGGGTAAGAGGTGCGCCCAAGAGTTGGTTAGGGCCGAGATCCCGTTTGATTCTTCCCGGATCAAACCATATTGTCAGCCTTTTTCCCGAAAAATCCCATAACTCGGGTTGGAGATCGAGAAAAGCACCGGGAAGGGTATCGCCCTTTTCGTCCAGGAGAAATACATAATTCATCGCCACACCTTCCCGCATAGGCACAGAAAAATGCAGATAAATTTTTAGCAGATTTGCCGGAACTTTATGAGCAGAAGGATAGAGAGCGATCAATTCCGGTGCGGGTAATTTTTCAGCTACCGGAATTTGAAACCGAAACAGGAACATTTCTCCCCACGCAGCCGAATAGGTCACTCCCCTTCGAAAAGGAAACGTGGGAATAAATTCTACCGAATCGCCTTCTTCCTCGGTCTTGCCTAGCATGGGAGGAATTCCCGCCGAAACACTTGGAAGGGTATCGCTGGCGAAAATTTTCAAAGTACCTATACTCGGCAGGGATGATTTTTCAACCCGCAATGCATGATTATTTTCCGTCAGCCGGTAAGTCGTCTGGGCATAAAGGATAGAGGAAAAAAGGAAACCGGCGACCATTCCCATGATCGCCGGATATAAAACACATCGTTTCACTACAGTCTTTTCTTGTCAAGTGTCATTAGCGCAAGGTCGCCGTTGGCTTTACGCTGAATGATGGCGATATACTGGTCGTTGAAGTCAGCCAGTTGCTGAACATTGACGTAGGGCGTGGCGACAAAAGGCACACCTGCGGTGGCGAAATTTTCTTCTACCGGTGTGGTGAGGTAATCTTTGTAGGCGGCAACCTGATCGGTGTCAATTTTCATCAGAGCGCGATTCGAGTTAGCCATCAGGAGATAGGATTTGTCGCCTTTTTTAAAGCTGATAATATCCAATGGTGTATTCGAACTTCCTAACTCGGCCACAGTTTTGCCTTTGGTAAGCTGACCTTGTTTCATTTCGCTTAAAGGAAAAACGACAAGCGGTGTGCAGGTATAGCTGGCGATGAGATGAGGTGCGCCGTTTAGTTCGTAGGGGAGGAAGGTTTTTATGGGCGAATGGGTTTCAAATTTACCGTGGGCTGCGTGGTAGATCTCCAGCGAAGCGTAGGTTTGATTATCACTGAAAGGAAAAGGGATACTCCGGAAAGTAGAGCCAAACTCTTCATTGGAAAGGCCGGAAACCATTACTTTATCTCCATAAAAAGCCAGGTCGGAAATAGCCCACTGGCGCATACTTCTTCCCCTGTTATCTTTTGCATCTTCCGCAACCGCATTGATGAGCGGAGTTTTGGAATAATTGACCTTATCGAGCGGTACGTGTTCAAAGGTCTTACCGAAGGTTTTGAATAAAATCGGTTTTCCATCCTCCGTATGCACGGCAATATAAACTGCCTGAGAAGCCGGGTGAACGGCCATATCCTGAATGGAAATTTTGTCGGCGGTTGTACCCAGCAGCGCAGCTATGGTCTTATCAATCTGATTCAGGTCAATACCCTCTGCTGCGGAGCGGGATGCCTGGTCGTCTGTGGTTACCGCAAATATGCTGGCACTTTTGGAGTCTCCGAGAAACAGAATGCCTTCCGGCCCGAAAGCCATAGCATTGACAGATTGAATTTCGGGATTGCTGGTAACAAATCCCTGTGTCCAGTTTTTGTCCGAATCCGCTAAAAGCAGCCCGATTTGGGCAATAGTTAGCACGAGAAGAAGGAGGATTGTCTTTTTCATTGTGAGTTAAATTTGGGTGAGAAAAGGGTTTTGTTAAGTTAGGTTTTTTTGTTGGTATTTTCAAATGAATCCACGGAGGTTATTCATTTGAAATATTTTAGTATTTTGTAATACTACTTTAGCTTCTGTACTATGATAATCTCATTATTGTCCTCAAAAAAGGCTATCTACATCAGCTTAGCCCTATTAGCCATCATCAGTCTGTGGACAGGCTGTAAATCGGTTCCTCAGTCGGAAAACATTCGTCGGCTATTGTATGTCGCCTCTCCCGGTATTCGTAATTACCTCGAATTTGGGGGGCACGGAGTGCTGGTCTATGATATAGATCAGGGGCATTCTTTTGTAAAACGGATTTCCCTCGACGGTTATGGCCTAAATGAGAAAGGTGAACCGCTTAATATCAAAGGAATCTGCGCCCACGCCAAAACCGGCAAACTTTACGTAACCACCACACGCCACCTGATCTGCCTTGATTTAAATACGGAAAAAGTAATTTGGGAAAAAACTTATCCCGAAGGCTGCGACCGTATGTCTATTTCTCCTGATGGAAAAATCATTTACCTACCCTCCTTCGAAAAAGACCGGTGGTATGTGGTTTCGGGAAAAGATGGTTCGGTCATCACCGAAATCGTACCCAATAGCCGTGCACATAATACCGTCTATGGCATTGATGGAAAATATGTCTATCTGGCCGGATTGGGCAGCCCCTATCTGACCGTTGCCGAAACCCAAAATCATACCACGGCGCGCACAATCGGCCCTTTCAGCCATTCGATACGCCCCTTTACCGTAAATGGCAACCAGACTCTGTGTTTTGTAAATGTAAATGACCTCCTCGGTTTTGAAGTGGGAGATATGGTAAGCGGAAAAATGATCCATCGGGTTGAGGTCGCCGGATATGAAAAAGGGGCTGTCAAACGCCACGGCTGCCCCAGCCATGGGATCGGGCTTACCCCCAACGAAAAAGAACTATGGGTAGTGGACGGGGCAAATAGCATGGTTCATTTTTTTGATGCTACCGTCATGCCCCCCAAACAAATGACCAGTGTCGCCCTCCGGGAACAGCCAGGATGGGTAACGTTCAGCATAGATGGCAGCCTTGCCTGGCTTTCAACGGGGGAAGTTTTTGATGTGAAAACCCATACGATCGCTGCCGCCCTCAGTGATGAAGAAGGGCGAATGGTACAGAGCGAAAAAGTAATCGAAATTGACTTTAAAAATGGCAAACCTTTTCTGGCGGGAGACCAGTTTGGAAGAGGTTATATTACGACAAAATAAGATTCCCCAAAATCAACTATACGCCTTATGAAATCTGCCTTACTCTTTGTTTTTCCATTTATTTTTTGCCTTTATGCCTTTTCTCAGGTTCCCGGCTCCGGCTCTGCAATCAACCTCGATGGGATCAATGACTATGTAAATATTCCCAACACAGCCGCACTAAATCCTACGGCAGCTATCACTGTGGAGGCCTGGATTAAAGCGGACACATGGGGTGTCAACCCCTGGAGTAATTCCATCGTCAACAAAGAGGGCTGGGCACTTGGGTCTCAAGGATATACGCTTCGATGTGGACAGAACGGTAAATTATCATTTAATTTTGGGGCTGCGGGTAGCTGGCATGAAGCTGTGTCTGCCTCGCTTATGACTACTGGCAAATGGTACCATGTGGCCGGAACTTATGACGGCAGTACTATCCGTATTTTTATCAATGGTGAACAGGTTGCCACACAGTTGTATTTTGGCACAATGGCCGTAGGCAGCTACGATGTACGTATCGGCGAACTTGCCTACTCCGCAGGCGGTAGTCGTCCATTTGACGGGCAAATAGACGAAGTCCGGATATGGAATCAAAGCATCCCCGTAGGAACCTTGCGCCAGTGGATGTGCAAAAAAGTAACCAGTTCGCACCCCTCATTTGCCGGGCTGGTAGGCTACTGGCAAATGGATGCCGGTACGGGAAATACCGTTGCCGGGGGTGCCGGAACAACCATCAGCGGAACCCTCACTAATGGCCCAACCTGGGTTACTTCCAGTGCGCCCATCGGCGATGAAAGCAAACAACAATACAATGCCAATCCCGTCGGACTTATTCACCCCGACGGAGACAGCCTCAGTGTGGAAACCATTACAGGCAGTCCTGCGGGAATTCATATTTATCGCATAGATCAGGCTCCCAACGTAACTACGCCCCCCACCGGGACTACTCAGCTTGATAACCAGCGTTACTGGGGCGTATTTACCGTTGGTGGTACCAATCCGACTTTCAGCGTGCGGTACCACTACGCAGGAAATCCGCTTGCTACCGGTGCCTGTGGCCTTTCTCTTGCCCGACGAAACAATAATGCGATCACCTCATGGACAAATCTCACCGCACAAAATCTCACCGCAGTAAGCCAACTGCTCGTCACAGGCACTACGCCGGGTGAATTTATCCTGGCGACCCAGTCACCATCCGTAGCGATTTTTCCCCAGAGTTCACTTTCTTTCTGTCAGGGAGATAGTGTCGTGCTGGAAGGTACAACACTGGCGGGCGCAACCTACCAATGGTTATTTAACGGAGACAGTATCGCCGGTGCTACCGATACGATACTTACAGCTTCGGTTTCAGGTTCATATAGCCTTCAGGTGGACGCTTCCGGGTGTATTACAAGTGCCCCTCCGGTAAGTGTGGTGGTGAATGTTCCGCCTTCGGTTTTGTTTGATACCCTGGCAGCTATCTGCCTGAATGCCAGTCCCATTGTCCTTACCACCGGCTTTCCTGCTGGAGGAGTTTATGCAGGTATTGGAGTAAATGCAGGAATATTTAATCCGGTGGCCGCAGATACCGGGATTCATGTGCTGAACTACTATTTTACCGATTCTAATGGGTGTACAGATTCTGCTTCACAAAACATCGAAGTTTTGCCGTTGCCGGAGGTGTCTCAGGCTCCTTTTGATCCGCTTTGTGCTCTTTCACAGCCGGTGCTACTTACCGGAGGAATGCCTGTGGGAGGAGTGTATAGCGGTTCAGGGGTAAATGGGCAGTCCTTTGATCCGGCTTTGGTCGGCCCGGGACAGTATTTAATCGCCTATACCGTTACCGGCGCAAACGGCTGCACCAATCTCGCCAATCAGATGATGACTGTATATACCAATCCTGCCGTAAGCGCAGGCAATGACCAGACAATTTGTGAAGGCAGTTCGGCTACACTTATCGCCGCAGGAGGTGTCTCTTTTCTGTGGAGTACCGGTGATACCCTTCAAACCCTTGTGGTAACACCGGGTCAGACGACCAGTTATCACGTTACCGTAACGGATCAGAATGGCTGTCATAACAGCGACAGCGTGGTTGTCGCAATACAGCCTGCTCCCCTCGCCGATGCCGGCGAGGATCAGACGATCTGCGAAGGTGAGACGGCTACCCTGACCGCCGGAGGCGGCATTTCTTATAGTTGGAGCACGGGACAAACCGGTGATTCGATTCAGGTACAGCCGGTTACGGAAACGTCTTACTCTGTAACTGCCACGGATAACCTCGGTTGTAGCGGAACAGATACCGTGGTGGTTTTTGTTGACCCGCTACCTGTAGTGGATTTTACCTACGATCAATACGGCTCTCAGATTACTTTTCAAAACCTTTCTGCAAATGGTTCCCAATATCTCTGGGACTTTGGCGATGGCACCCCCGGAGACAGCAGCGCAAGTCCGGTACATATTTATGAATTTAACGGACTATACCAGGTGACATTGACCATCAGCAACAATTGCGGAGAAACAGATACGACCTTTTTTATCAATATCACAAATACAAACCTCGAAGAAAACGCCCTTCGCCCCCATTTGTCATTGTTTCCCAATCCGGCAAATCAATCCGTTTTTATTTCAGTGGCGGGATTGCAAAACCAGTCATTTGGCCTGCGACTGATGGATATTCAGGGGAAAGTATTGTGGGAAAACAGGGAAAAACCGGGTATGGAAAACTTTACAACGGAGTTGAATCTTGAAAAATGCGCGGCGGGCTTATATTTGATCGAAGTAAGCGGAAATGAATTTTTAGTCACAAAAAGGCTGATATTGGAAAGATGATCAACTAAGCGGATCTATCTTGTGGAATGACTCATATTTCTCCCCTCTATACCAATTTTCCAACAGTTCTTTTTGATGAAGGTTCGCCCATTCTATTATCAATCCCAAAGCACGGGGAGATGTTTTCCCGGCAATTATTCTTAGTTCACGAATATCAATTAAAACCTGATCTCCTCCGTATTTTGCATGAAAATGTGGCGGCGCATGGTCGTCAAAATACATATAAATCGCTATACCGAAAAACGTGCTGATGAGTGGCATTTAGCGTTTTTTAATAAAAAAAACATCCTCCGGGTTAACTTTTTTTAATTTAAAATATAAATTATCGGGACAAAGATCTATTTCCTTGCTCCAACTTAATGCGCCACTCTCTTTATCTATATAGGCTTTCTCAAATTTTATTTCCTTTTCCCAGGCTCTAAACACACCTTTTCCTACCAGATGTGACAAATCCGCAACACCTTCGGTGTCATCTGAATATTTTAGCCAAATTTTGAAATCCGCAAGCGGTTTTATTTTTTTCAGTTTGTACATGGCTCTTGATTTTTCACCAAAACGATCGTATTTTACACCGAAAAACTTTCGCCGCAAGCGCAGGTGCGTGTAGCGTTGGGGTTCGCAAAGTGAAAACCCTCGCCTTTCAATCCGCCCGTATAGTCGAGTTCTGTACCGACCAGATAGAGTAGGCTTTTCATATTTACAAATATTTTTACGCCTTTATCTTCAATCACATGGTCGCCCGGCTGCTCCTGATTGTCAAAATCGAGTTTATAAGAAAGTCCCGAACAGCCACCGCCGACTACGCTTACCCGGAGGCCATAGGAATCGTCATATCCCTGTTTTTCGCGAAGAATGCCGATATGTCCCAAGGCATTATCCGAAACTTTGATCATTGAATCCTGCATAATCTTTATTCTTTCTACAAAGTTAATAACTAGTTTTCATACGTCAAACCGGGCGAAAAGGATCATTTGCAGGTACATGATAAGCAGGCACCTCTGGAATAAGGTTTTTGAGCCATTCTACCAAATACCGCATTCCCGGTTCTTCGCTTTTGGCATGGCCGAGTATGATCAGTCCTTTTTTCATTCCGGCGAGTGAAGCATCCCGCACATATTCGGCGGTTTCCCATTCGGAGACTTCTCCTACAACGAGCACATCTATATCTTGTTGCAGAAACCCGATATGGCTTTGCCGTCCCGAGGCTCCGAGAAGAAGCCCGATATTACGGCACGTCATCTCCGGATCACCTACGGTAAAACACCGACCTAATTGCAATTTTTTAGCAAATACTTTCGCCAGTTTTCCCATTGTGGTTTCAGGAATCACACAGGTATTCCGGCGATTAGGATCGGTAAAATTTTCCCAAGCCATATCCTGCAAAAACCCTGTCATAATACCGTCGGGACGATGACTATGCCAATAGTCGTGAAAACGCCACACAACGATATTGTTTTTTTCCAGTAGGTCGCGTTTATAGGCATAAACGGGGTCATTTTTCAACCACTCTGTTTCGTCAAGGTGATTGTAATAGGTCGGTTCATGGGTAATAATAAGATTAGCTCCTTTTTCAATGGCTGCCTGGATTACATCAACCGTTGCCAGGAAAGTAGTGACAATACCCGTTATTTTCCGGGAAGAATCGGAAGATTTGATCGTATCAACCGTTTGCTCTCTTTTCCCACCGGGAATTTGAGCGATAATTTTGTCTATGACCTGTTGAATGGTGAGATCACTGTGGGTGAAGGCGGTGTTTGAATCGGCAAACAAATCCGGAATACCGGCCAGCGAAGCGGCGGCCAGAGTCAAACCGGAGTTTTTGATAAATGTGCGGCGTGAAGGGTTCATTATTTTTATTGTATAAGTTCAAACCAACCAAAAGCACTCGGAATATGAAAGTCGGGTTTGGGAGAGTCGGGAATAATCCAGCTTATCCAGTTTTGGGCTACAGAACCATCGTCATTATGGGAAAATTCGGCGCGAAAAACACCGCAGTTCAGGCGGGTTTTTGCCTCATTTCGCCAAAGATTGAGGTCGGTAAATGAGGACATGGGAATACTTCCTTCCAGAATATATCCGTCGGTGGTCAGAGTGGCCATTGTCACCAGCCCCGGCCATTTCCAGGAAGGATCAATCTTTCGGGGAAACCTGCCTATGGAAGAAAAAACCCAGGCGCGGGGATCCATCTCAAGGCTGTAATAGGGGTTAAGAGAATCATTTACCGAAAAAAACAACTCCACTCTGTCAGAACCGAGAACCGCGCGGTTTTGAGTGGTATCTTCATGAATGACCACATCTTCATCCACTACTACAAACTGAAAAAAAAGATAATTTTCGTTCCAAAGAGCGCGAAACTCCGTATGCGGCGTGGGGATTTCCAACCAGGGAAAACGGAAAGTGTCGAGTACCACCGCCTGTTGCCAGGCGGGGTCTGAACCTTTACCATCAAGAGTGATGGAACCGGTAAGTTTTTTTACCGGATAGGTATTCGGAGGAAAGGAAACTTCCGCCGAAGGCTCTTTATCGCAGGAGGAAACGGACATAGCTACGATCAGCAATAAAAATGAGGTTAAAAGAAAATGATTTTTCATCTTGCAGCGCGAGTTAGTAGTCGAATTGTCCCAAAATAAAAAATTCTCCGATGTAAATAGACATTCTCATTTAAGTAACTTAATTTTTCCACTTGCATAACAAACCTGATCGCTATAAACGAACCTTCCAATGCGCATTTCCTACAAAACTCGCCGTCAACTTACCGATATATTTTGGGCCGCCGTATTTTTTCTGATAGGGGTGAATGTTTACAGTATGATTCGTTTTTGGGAAAGGTATGATTATCCCGTGTCAGAGTTGTTGGGCGATGCTGCGACGGCCACTATTGGCGGGATTATCGGAGGGATTTTGCTTGGATTATTTCATCAGTTTGTGATTGGCAACCGTTTTCGGAGACAGCCTTTTGGGCTGATGATCGTTACGGAAACCTTTATTGACCTTTTCGTAATCATTGCAGTTTTCATTCCGGTGACTACCGCCTCGGGGGTTTGGTTTTTCGGACGCACATGGGAAGAGTCTTTTGACTACAACCTCGACTATATGTCAACCCTCACGTTTTTAGGACTGGTGATTTATCTGCTGGTGTTGAGTATTTTGTACAACTTTATGCGTCAGGTGAGCAAAAAGTTTGGACGTGGAGTAATGCTCGGCATGCTGCTTGGCAGGTATCACCAGCCGAGAGAAGACAACCGGATCGTTATGTTTCTCGACCTGAAATCCTCTACTACCCACGCCGAGAGACTGGGGCATATCCGCTATTCGCGGCTGTTGCAGGACTGTTTTTTTGACCTCAACCGGGTACTTATTTCTTACGAAGCCCATATTTACAAATACGTTGGCGACGAAGCGATTATCAGTTGGTCGGTAGAAGCGGGCATTCGGGACAATATCTGTTTGCAGATATTTTTCGGTTTTCACCGCCGACTGGCGGAGCGCAGGGAATGGTACGAGTCGCAGTACGGCATCCTGCCTGAATTTAAAGCCGGCCTAAACGCCGGCAGGATCACCGTCGCCGAAGTCGGCGAAGACCGCCGGGAAATCGAATATCACGGCGACGTGCTCAACACGGCGGCTCGTATTCAGGGACAGTGCAATATCTATGGAAAACAAATGCTTATTTCTCAATACCTTGCCGACAAACTCAGCGACCTCGGCGATTATGTTTTTGAAGAAATCGGTGAACTCGAACTCAAAGGCAAAAACCAGAAAGTGCGGATTCTGAGTGTAGAGGAGAAATAAAATCTGTACTTTAGTGCGCGTCAACAGACTCGTTGGAAAATGGAAGACGATTTAAAATATTACCTAGAAAATACACTTGTAACTCCAACTGCGTTGGAAAGCCGTCTCCGGCATCCGATTACCTACCTTAAGTATCCCGCCCGAACGGCTTTTGTGCTTTTGCAAAAATATGCGAAAGATTTTTTCAATACCGGTTCTGAGCCGCGATTTGTGAGTCTTGCAGGATTACGAGGCGTCGGGAAAACAACCCTGATATGGCAGACGGCCAGTTACATTCTAAATAACCATAATAAAAACCTCTATTTTTTTCATGTCCCCTTCGCTGCGAAGAGCCTTGCTTTCCACCCTTTATGGACAAAATTTGCCCGAACAGTTTCGCAGCAAGTTAATGGAAGATATTGTAGTGATGTATCTGAGGAGGATACTGACTGACGGTATGCTTTTTTTTACTTCCGGCGGAGCGGAAGCAAATCCTGACTTTATAATCGAAACCCGTGATAAGCCTATCGTACTGGAAATCGGAACGGGAAAAACCCGCACAAACCAGATTAAATCGAGCAAAATAAACTACCGCTACGGTATTCTGGTTTCCAACGGGTTTTCAGAACCCACCCTGAAAGACAACTGCATTCAACTGCCTTTAAGCTGGTTTTTGCTTTTGTAAATAAAATTCCCCTCAGACGACCTCAGGCAAATTATTCCAACTTCTGACTCGGGCACTGTCTGCGTCCAGATTCTGATCTCCCCCATAGATCAGACAGGCATTTCGAGGTTCTGCCCCCGAAATCTCCACAAAATGATTTAGTCCACTGAAAAAACCTTTTTGAAGCACCTGCCCCGATTTTATTTCCATCGGATACAACTTACCCCCTATATCAAAAAGCAGGTCAATTTCATGCCCGGAATGATCCCTCCAGAAATAGACATTGGGGCGAATTCCTTTGTTGTAAAACTTTTTTATCATCTCCACGATAATAAAATTCTCAAACAAAGCCCCTCGTGCATAGTGATTCAGCAACTCTTCCTCCGTCTGAATACCCAACAACGAACACGCTAGCCCAGTATCCCAGAAGTAGATTTTAGGTGTTTTAATGATTCTTTTGTCAAAGTTTTTGAAGTAGGGTCGGAGGGTAAACACCTGGAAACCCGTTTCCAGAATGGTCAGCCAACGGCGGGCCGTTTTCTGGTCAATGCCTGCAAGGCTACCGGTTTCGCTTTGATTAAAAAGCTGTCCGATTCTGCCCGCACAGAGTTGAATAAATGTTTGAAACGCCCCCAGGTCGGTAATATTTACAACCTGCCGCGCATCCCTTTCCACATAGGTCTGGATATAGTTGGGGTAATAATCGGTGGGATAGATTTGTTTGTCATAAATTCGGGGAAAAAATCCTTTGAAAATGTAGGATATATAATCATTGAGTTTATATTCTGTGTTTTGTAACTCGGCAAATGAAAGCGGTAACAAATTAAAAATAGCAACCCTTCCAGCCAGGCTTTGGGTAATTTTTTCCATCATCAGAAAATGCTGAGAGCCACAAAGAATAAATTCACCGCTTTTGTTATGTTCATCTGCTTCCAACTGAACATAGGAAAAAATTTCCGGAACATACTGCGCTTCATCAATAATGATTCCTTTGCTGTTTTGCCTCAAAAATGCAAGTGGAGCCTCCTTTGCAGCCTGTCGGTGGCTGGGGTTTTCGAGCGTCAGATAGGCATAATCCGGAAATAACTCGCGCACCAGCGTGGTTTTCCCCGACTGCCGGGGACCGGTCAGGCTGACTACAGGGAACTTCTGAGCCAGATACAGGATTTTCTCTGAGACACTTCTATGTATCATTTTTTTTGTAAAAATACAAAATTTTTCTGATAATTAGGAATTAGATGCCTAATTATCGGAGAATTTTTCTTAATTCTTTTTCATACCGAATATGGTTAACACTGAGAATATTGTATATCCCGCGTTGAGATTTGAAGATTTTAAAAAAATGCGCCACCTCAATACTCACACTTTTCTGGTGCAGATTTGATATAATAGGACTTGTGATTTTTTGCCTTCGGATCCATACAGCCTTCCAGTTCCAACAGTTCTATGTTCCGAAAGTCAATCGGATGGCTTTCGGCCTGAAGGGCGATATAACCCGATGTAAGTGGCACTCCATCTTTTTTTGCCCACGCCTCGGGATTGGGAACGCCGGCTTCCACCCAATTGTAATTGTCTCCGCTGACAAAAGTGCTGTCAATCTGAGGTTTGGTGTAGGTGAGTACGGTATCACTACCAATGATATGATGCACGATCGAATCGCCCAGTACAACGGCCTCCACGGTCACCCATTGGTCGCCGTCGTAGGTTTCTGACCGCGAATCAATGCAATGATCTCTTGTGAGTTTTCCGTCTATTTCTACCATCGTGCCGGGCGTACAAAGATTGGCTGTCGTGCGTGGTCCTTCTCCCAGACCACCTAGTGTCTGAAGTTCGATGGAAACGGGAAAATGTTGGTCTATTCCCACACTTTCTACCGATTGCGAGTGCAACATGACACCGCTGTTGCGCACATTCCAAACGGCCCCGCCGGGAGTTTGTTCGCCAACAAACCGATACTCAAATTTCAGCTTGTAATAGCTGTAAGGTTTCTGGTAGTACAAATGGCCAAAATAGGTTCCAAACTGTTCGTAATCGTCGTAGCTGATGCGGAGCATACTATCTTGCACACGGAAGGTGTTGAGGTAATTGTCGTTGATAGGGCGTCCGGTGATTTTTATATCCCAACCGGTGAGATCAATCCCATTGAAGAGGGAAATCCATTCTTCTTCATCCACATTTGAAGTTGGGGTAGGAGTCGAACAGGAAGTCCAAAAGATCAAGCTGATACAAACAGAGGCAAGGAAGTATTTCATATTCAGGGGTAATTTTTTACTCATTCTTTCGAATGGCGGGCATGAGAATATCCTCATAAAGAAAATCCAATGTTTTTTCCAGCCATTCATTTTTGGAAGTAGCTTTCGTTGCATTTTCGGTATTTTCTTCCACAATTACTTCATTTTCCTCTGTTTGGGCAGAAATTTCTTCCACATTTTCCGTGGAAATTTCAACCTCATTTACTTCTTCTGTTGGAACTTCTCCCGCTACCTCACCGGAAGAAGCCCTTTTTGCGGTTCCGCCATTCTGTCTTTGTGCCCGATATTCTGCCTGCATCTGGCGAAACTGCGCGGCCTGGGATTCATCCAAGGCAGCAACAATTCCCATATCCATTTTGCGCATAATCTGCTGGCGTTGCTGGCGAAAAGACGCCGGATCAGTTTTTTTCAACGGGCGGATTTTGTCCAGATGCGCAGCAGTCGTGGTAAATACTGCGCGGATTTGTTCGGATTGCTCATCGGTAAGCTCAAAGATTTCGTGCATTCCCGCCATTTTGTTTTCAATACGGGGATCGGATTGGGCAGATACGCGGACGAAAAAACCGGTAAGAAGGAGGAAACAGACAGAAATAACGAGCGAATATTTTTGCATAGCTGTACAAATTTTAGAAACATTCCCGTTCAGGCGAAATTTTGCCTTTACTTGGAGTTGGTTCTTTTACTTGTAGGATTTGTAACTTCACTTGTCCCATTTCCCGATTTATTATGAATCTTTCTTAAAGATACAATAGAAAGTTTGTTGATCAAATAACGGGGAAATCCTATCTTGAGGCCCTGATTATTTACGAAAGAAAAATACTATGACTGCTACTGCCTTCCCTCGTTTATGGTTTGGGGTAATTGCCCTGATAACATTTGTTTTTCCCGCTTTCGGACAAACCGAAACGCCGGCTTACCTCAATCCGGAGATTTCCTTCGAAGAAAGAGCAAACGACTTGCTGAGTCGTATGACTGTAGAGGAAAAGATCAGCCAGTTGAACTACACTTCCGCCGCAATAGACCGACTGGATGTACCCCAGTACAACTGGTGGAATGAGGCACTGCACGGGGTGGGAAGAAATGGACGAGCAACGATTTTTCCTCAGGCCATAGCTCTCGCCGCAACTTTTGATACTGATCTGGTACATCGCGTCGCCGATGCAATTTCGGACGAAGGCAGAGCCAAATACAACGCTTCCGTAGCACTGGGGAATCGGGTGAGATACACAGGGCTGAGTTTCTGGTCTCCCAACATCAATATTTTCCGCGACCCACGATGGGGCAGGGGACAAGAGACCTATGGCGAAGACCCTTATCTCACCAGCCGTATGGGCGTGGCATTCGTTCAGGGACTTCAGGGATTTCACCCCAAATACCTGAAATCGGCAGCCTGCGCCAAACATTTTGTTGTACACAGTGGTCCTGAGGGAGACCGCCATCATTTTAATGCAAAACCCTCTCAAAAAGATTTTCGAGAGACCTATCTTCCCGCATTTGAAGCACTCGTTACCGAAGCCAATGTTGAAGCGGTGATGTGTGCTTATAATCGCACCTTTGACGAACCCTGCTGCGGAAATAGCTATCTTTTGAAGGACATTCTTCGGGAAGAATGGGGTTTTAACGGCCATATAGTATCTGATTGCTGGGCGCTTGTGGATATTCATACTACCCATGAGTTTACAAAGAGTGAGGCAGAATCTGCCGCTCTGGCATTCAAAACCGGAGTAAATGTGGATTGTGGAAGTACTTCTCCGGCACTGATTGAAGCGGTAAAACAAAAGCTGATTACCGAAGCGGAAATAAATCAGGCTTTACGCCCCCTGCTGATGACTCGTTTTAAACTGGGATTGTTTGATCCCGCCGAATTAAACCCTTACAGTTCTATCGGCCCCGAAGTAATCAACAGCGATCAACATCGCCAACTGGCAAGGGAAGCTGCGGAGAAAGCCGTTGTGCTGCTCAAAAACAATGGCATTTTGCCTTTATCCCGAAATATTCCCCGCCTCCACGTCCTCGGTCCCAATGCCACCAATACGGATGTATTGATGGGTAATTACCACGGTGTTTCGGGAAATATGCATACAATTCTGGAGGGAATTACGGATAAAGTGAATCCCGGAACTCAGCTCCGTTACAACTACGCTTTTCTTCAAGATCGGGAAAACATCAATCCCATAGACTGGTCCACCGGTGACGCACAGGAGGCAGATGCGATCATTGTTGTAATGGGCCTTTCAGGCCTGCTGGAAGGAGAAGAAGGAGAATCGCTTGCTTCCTCGACCAAAAGCGACCGTACCGACATTGCCCTCCCTTCAAACCAGATCAACTATCTGCGGAAGTTGCGCCAGGCCGGAACAAAACCCATTATTGTCGTGCTTACCGGCGGTAGTGCAGTTGCCATTCCCGAAGTACATGAAATTGCCGACGCCGTCCTTTACGCCTGGTATCCCGGCGAAGAAGGTGGAAATGCCGTGGCCAACCTGCTTTTTGGCGAAGCAAACCCCTCCGGCAGATTGCCCGTAACTTTTTACGCATCTACCAGCCAGTTGCCGGCTTATGATGACTATTCGATGAAAGGCCGTACCTACCGCTACATGACGGAAACGCCTCTGTATCCCTTTGGATTTGGACTTAGTTATACTACGTTTTCATATAGCAACTTGAAATTTAGCAACGAAACCATTAAGTCTGGCGAGAATACGCATGTTTCCGTAACAGTTACAAATACCGGAAATCGTGCAGGTGAAGAAGTTGTGCAACTCTATCTATCGGATGTAAAAGCAAGTGTAACTGTTCCTAACGCCGCTTTGAAGGGATTCAAAAGAGTAATGCTTAAACCCGGAGAATCAAAAGTCGTAACGTTTACTCTCCTTCCTGCTGACATGGAAATCATTGACAATGAAGGAATTAGAAAGCTGGAATCCGGTGAGTTTCGGGTAAGAATAGGCGGGTCTTCTCCGGGCGCACAAACCGAAAAAATGGGCGGAGCAAAACTTGTGGAAGGAACTTTTCGGGTAAAATAGTGTCGAGTGTAGCGGTAGGAAAACATTTTTTTGTACCTTACACTCTCATGGTTTTGGTAAACGCTTTCTATTATGAAACTGCTCTCTCTCAGCCTAATAGTTTTTTCCTTGCTGAGTTGCCAGGCAGGAAACCCCACCTCTTCGGAAGAAACTCTTCCATACGTGGATTCCTTGCCTGGCGCGCAAAAAAAGAATACAGTAACTAATATAAAAACGGATCCCAAAATCAATCCATTGGAAACGCCCTTCCAAGGTGAATTGCGTATATCGGCTTCATGGACCGACAAAAATGGGAGTAATACTCTTATCATCTCCGGAAAGGATGCGGTCAATGATGAAAATGCAGAACTTTTTGCATATCTGTATGTGACCCAAGCTGGAAAAACGGAAAAACTCTGGCAAATTACGGATTTTGTAAATGGCCCTTGCGACAGAGACATCTATCTGGTTCCTAATTCGCTGGAAATTGTGGATCTCGATGAGGACGGTATTGCCGAAAATCTTTTTATGTATATCCTCGCAGACAACTGCGACGCCTCCCCGGTAAGCACCAAATTAATGATGCATTCCGGAGAAACCAAGCTTGTGATCCGGGGTTTGACCAAAACCTTTCTTCTCCCCACACCCGAGGTAATGGCAGAAGCAAAAAAACCTGATCCTGCATTTGACCTGGCAAAACCTATTTTCAAAGTATATGCTTCCGGTAAATGGGATGCCTATGTCGAAAAGGAAACAAATGAATTCCATTCCGCAATGGGAACCGAAAATTAGAAACGAATTTGCTTTTAATGGGTAACCTGACACTTAGGCAAACGCGCTGCGACAAGCTCGATTTCGTAAGTAGTCAAATGGTTAAACGACAAGTCCAGCGTGCGCAACCGGCTGAATCCTCCCACCCAGACAGGTACTTCAACCAATTTGTTTCTTCCCAGATAAAGTTGGGTAAGGTTTTCCAACTCCCTCATACTGGCAGGAAGCTCTCTCAGTCGGTTATTGTGCAAAATTAATACCTGCAGATGCTCCAATTCCGAAAGCTCATCCGGCAGGGTTTTGAGGTTATTGTCGCTGAGGTTTAATATTTGCAGGTTGGGAAACCTTGAAATTTCGGCGGGCAGAAATTTCATATTTTTATTTTTTAGCGACAGTTTAAACACTTTTTGCGGTTCGCGCATGGCCTCATCTATGCTGTAAAACCATTTTTCTCTTTCAAGCTGATGCCCATTTAAGATCGGTGAAGTAGGGCCGGAAAGTTCCGGATTGGCGGAAATGCCGGGATTTACCGCGGTGGAGTCAGTCTGGGCCAATAAAAGCCCTGCAAAAAAGAAAAAAGCAAAAGTGGTCAGAAAAATTCGATGCATTGTTTTTTCTTAAGATTCACTCAAATTTAATGAAAGATATGAATTTTCATTAAACGACATCCTTTAATGCAAGACGAAGATCGGGAAAACGATATACAAACTGCATCTGCTGCAATTTTCGCGGGATTACTTTCTGCCCGCCGGAAAACAATACACTGCGCTCGCCAAATAAAATTTTGAGCGCAAATTTGGGAATAATAAATAAATGAACTGCCCCCAATGCTTTGGCAAGATAACCCGAAAAAGTTCTTTGATCTACCAAATGTGGAGCAACAATATTGATCGGGCCGGAAAAATCTTCCTTGTCAATTAAAAAGAGAATAGCAGAAATCAAATCTTCGATATGTATCCACGGAAAACCTTGTGTACCCGAGGCAAATCTGCCTCCCAACCCCTTTTTGTAGATAGGTATCATTTCTTTGATAGCCCCACCGCCTTTTCCCAATACGACGCCTATACGTAAAATCACCGTCCGGGTCTGCGCTTTTACCGCTTCGGCTTCCCAAGCTTTACACACTTCCGCCGGAAAATCTTTTCCCGGTTTGCCTCTCTCATCTATTTCATCGGTCTTTTCTCCTCCATAATATCCTACTCCGGAGGCAGACAAAAACACACGCGGCGGATTCGGGCTTGAATTGATAAACTCCGCACATGCGCGGGTTGCATCAACCCTGCTGTCCATAATGAGTTTCTTGTTTTTTTCTGTCCAGGGAAGCAATCCTATACTTGCTCCGGCAAGGTTGATCACTACCTCGTAAATACCCATTCCAACAGGCAGTTTTTTTCCGTCCCACGCTTTCATTGTCACGTTGCGATTGGGCGAACTTTTTTTCTCCCGTGTCAGTATAGTAACCTGATGTCCTTTTTCGATAAGCGAGGAAACTAGTTTCTCTCCAATAAACCCGGTTCCTCCGGTAATTAAGATGTTCATTCCCTAAATATAAGGATTAATATTAATTTAGTACGACTATTTAAACTATTCTATGACTCATTTGTTTACACCCGGTCCCGTGCCCGTGCCTGCGTTTGTGATGGAAGCAATCGCCCGACCGGTTATTCACCATCGAACGGAAGCCTTTACTACTTTATACGCCGGAATCCAAACACGTCTGCAATATCTTTTCCAAACGAAGGGTTTTACCGGTACAATCATCGGAAGTGGCACTTATGGGGTCGAATCGGCGATTTACAGCCTTTTTCGCCCCGGAGAAAAAGTAGCGGTGATCCAGGTGGGAAAGTTTAGCCAGCGCTGGTCCGATTATAGCAAACTTTCTGGTCTGGAAATAATAGTTATCGAAAAAGAATGGGGTAAAGGAATAACCCCACAGGAAGTTTCCTCTCAGTTGGAATCACATTCCGATATTGCGGGAATCGTGATTACGCATTGTGAAACGTCCACGGGTGTCTGCCTGGATCTGGAAGAAATTGTTTTGGCGGCAAGACAACAATTCCCCGATCTTTGCATCCTGGTGGATGCCATCACCACAGTAGGAGCTATTCCTTTTTATATGGACCAATGGGAAATTGACTATGCCGTTGTCGCTAGTCAAAAAGCGCTGATGAATCCTGCAGGTACCTGTGCTTTTGCGCTTAGCGAACGGGCAATGGGTCGCCTTGTTTCCACCCATTCTTCCGACTTCCGCAATCTGTACAACTACTATCAGTCCGGGAAACGCCACGAGTACCCGTTTACCGCCCCTACTCAGTTGCTTTACGGAATCGGAGCTGCCCTGGAGGATATTCAATCCGAAGGGCTACCTGCCATCTGGAACCGTACCCACCATGCCGCAAAAACCTTTAGGGAAGGCATTATAAAACTGGACGGAGAAATAGTGGCAGAAATGCCGTCTGATTCGCTTACAGCTTTTCGCTTCCCCGGCAAAAACAATAGCTTTATAAAAAAACAAATGGCCGAAAAGTACGACATCCACCTTGCCGGAGGGCAAGGCCCCATGAAAGGCGAAATCATGCGCTGCTCCCACATGGCGGGAATGGATGCAGAGATGATGCTTATGGTGTTGGACAAGTTGGGGGAGTTGGTAAAGCAAAAAGAGTAAAAACCAAAAATATGAAAAAATTTCTACTATTCTTTGTTGGATTACTGGCGGTGCTTATCCTCCTGTTAGTGATTGCGGGAAGCATATTTGTTTATAAAGTGAAGAACGGCTTTCCGGTTTCTTACGAAACAACAGCTCCCGCTATTGACTTTCCTTCCGACCGGCTCCGGGTTTTGCTTTTTTCCAAGTCAACCGGGTTTCGGCATACAGCATCCATTGAAGCCGGGAAAAAAATTTTGGGCGAACTTTCCGAGAAAAACCAATGGTTTATCTATAACACCGAAGAAGGCGGGGTATTTAATCCCGAGCAATTGTCGGAGTTTGATGTGGTGATATTTAACAATTCTACAGGACGAGTGCTCAATGACGAACAGCAAAAGGCGCTGGAAAATTATGTGGAACAGGGAGGAAGCCTCATAGGCATTCACGGTGCAGGTGATAATTCTCATCATTGGGACTGGTATGTTCAAAACCTGCTGGGCAGCGAATTTTCCCATCATACGCTTAACCCACAATTTCAGGAAACACAGGTAATGCTCCATTCCGTTGCGGACAGCCTTATGACGGTGGGTTTACCCAGCACTTGGACTCACACCGATGAATGGTATGTATTTTTTGAAAATCCGGAAACGAAAGGTTTTAATATCCTCTATACCATAGATGGGGAAAAAATTAATCCCAGCGGAAATATGCTATGGATGAAGGATAAAAATTTCGGAATGGGGAAAAGCCACCCCATAGCATGGTATAAGGCTGTAGGTCAGGGGCATACTTTTTACACTTCGATGGGGCATGATGCGCAAACATGGGAACAGGAACCTTTTGTTCAGATGCTGGAAAATGCAGTAATGGGGCGTAATCGGTAATTAACAGCGGTGGGATCAATGATTCGGCGGCTGTTTTTTTGCATTAATCTTCATGGATACGAACCCACTTCGGTCAAAATCTGACGAAGCATGATTCTTTCCGGTGTATTAAAATTGAGGAGTTTTGCCGTGGCTTCGCCGATTCTTGTAATAGGAATTATTTCGCCTCTTTCTACCCGGAAATGATCAGTCCAGATATGAAGTCGAGGATGAAATATGGAAACTAAATCCTGATAATTTTTCAGGAAAGTTACTAAATCTGTTCCTTTAAATTGGTTGCAATGAGGGCAAGCGTAAGCAAGGTTCTCAAATTCGTCACCTCCTCCATGCTTTGTAGCCACGACATGATCAACCTGAAAAGGCAAAAAAGAATCATCTTCATGAATCCGGCAATATTCGCAGCGAAAATCAGCTCTTTGCCCTACTTGAAGTCTTAAAAACGGAGGTAACTTCCGAATCATGCAGCCAACATTCTTTTTGCCCGGGCTTTGGCGAGGTTAATCAAAAGATCAAGTGCCAGATACCGTTCAAGCTCCAAAATTTCTTCTCCAGAAATATCCCCAGTCTTCTTTTTAAGCACCAAAACTTCAACTCTTTCAGCCATTCCGACAGAAGCTTTAAGTTTAACAATTTTTGAAGGGTTCATTCCCGCTAATAATTCCGCAATATCTCCAAAAGCTTCCACAACAGTCATAACCGTAAAGATTAGTTAAATCATGCTTACGTAAATATAATGATTTTCGTTAAAAAATACTACTCACAAAATGAGTATTCAAACACCCCCTCATCCATTCGTCAAAAACATCCCGCTTACATACTTCGAATGTTTTTCCTGCCGAAAGGGAATATGCTGAGTGATGAACGTTACTTCAGAATCTTCTGCTCTTTTGTATTTTACTTCTATCACTACATTGGGATCCGTGATGGGGTATCCGTGAAAATGGGGACTCATTCGTAGCGAATGGTATTTCATCGCAGAGTCTATCGTAAGCCGAAACTTTCCATCGGCGGAGATATAATACTCCCGCTGATAAGAGCTGAGTAGTACGGGTTGCAAATCGGCCTGTGGGTAAAGTAATTTATTGACAGTGGCAGTGATCGCATTCATATCCGTCAGGTCAGTGTCGGGGAAGGCGAATAGTTCTTTCCGACCCAACTCGTTGTGTTTGATTTTAACTTCCAGCTTTGCGTTGTGGATTTTGGAAGAATCTTCACCGTACCAGCGCAGGCGAAATTTTTTCCGCTCGTTTACACCATATACGTTTTGGTCCAGCGCAGAAAGGGTAAGTGCATCAAAATAAATATTATTGATTTTCCGCCGGGGATGAAGCACGCGGAAACCTGCAGGGTGAAGCCAGATCATTTGCCGGATGGTTTCAGGGGTTTTGCCCGCTATCCTGTATTTTCGCTCAAATCTCATATTCCTCTTTTACGGTTTTTCCGTTATTTCTGCATTGTCGTCAATTTTCAATACCGATCCGGGTTCAATATGGCTGGGGAATTTTACGCCTTGAAGGGAATATTTTTTTACCCGAATTTTTCCGCCGCCAAACTCGGGCTTCTTCCGGTATGCGGCAAATGCTGTCTGGCAATCGTTAAGGTCTATAGATTCTATCGTTACTTCTGAAAGGTCTTTGGAAGCCACACCGATAACTGCCCCAAAGATTTGTATTCCTTTCAGAAAAGCGGTTGATTTTTCGCCGACACTTATCCCTTTATCGCCGATGTTTTTCATTATACAATCGTTTATAAATATCTGACTACCAGAGAAATCCGATGCATCATTTCGGGTATTACTAAAAATACAATTTTGAATTGTGCCGACACAAAAATCCACATCCAACCCGTCCATAAAGGTATTGCTGATCCGGCTATTGTGCATTTGAAATTTGCTACGAATGAGATTCAGTGCGTCTTCGCAGTGGTTTTGAGAAAATGTACAATGTGCGATTTTTACGGGTGATTCGTAAAAAGTCACCGCACCTGTCAGATTCCAGTGGTCTTTTTCCAGCGTGTTCATTCCGATAAATTGTACATAACTCATCCAGGATTCTTCTTTCGCCTGTAAAACGGTAAAGCCTTGACCTGTCCTGTCTTCGGAGCGAATCACAATTGGCGAATCTTCTTCTCCGTGCATAAATACCGGTGAGGAAGAAATCAGGGCTGCCTTTTTTACAAAATTCAATTCGGTGCCGGGGAGAAATTCCAGCCGGTAACCGGCGGGGATGATAATGTCTTTATCAATGGTATGTTTTCCGGGGAAAAAGGTTATTTCTTTTTCTAATACACTGTACCAATCATTATTTTTTACCTCTACCTTTTCAAACAAATTCTGGCGGGGGATTTCCGGCATAGCCAGCGCCCACGGGGAAATTCGGGCAGCATAGACTTCCGGCAGGCCGGGAAGCTGGTAAAATACATATTTTGAAGAAGCCGGAACACAAACCTTTTCCCATACAGGCAGTTGGCTTCTTTCGTAGGGGGGAAGAAAAATGGGGGTAGTGAATTTGCCCGTAGGTTCTGTTTCATTTCGACCAAAACCTATAATAGAAAGCGGGAGAATGTGAAAATTGGTTATATCCAGAGAGAGGGAATCTGCCGAGGTACTACGTGTGTTCGCTATCACCGCCGATTCTGCCAATGGCCGTATCAATGCCTGAATTTGTTTTCCCCTTTCCAGAAATACCCCTTCGTCAAACTGATATTCCGGAGTTTCCAACTGTATAAGCTTCTGGCGATTTTCTTTTGCGGGGCCGATTGAACGGAGAAAATCGCGCAGATAAGTTTCCTGCGAAAACTGATGGAGATAGAAAATATATTTCTCCACGATCACAGGGTCTTTGAAAATACGCGAATGGATTTTATTGCGGAAAATATCCTCATCTCCTACAACCAGAGAGCCGATAATCGGTCGGTGGATAAATGCAAAATTTCCGCCCTCACTAAAACCGTCAAAGCCAATGGGTTCCAGCCGTGCTGTTACGGGATTGTAATAAAATCGGAGGTTGTGCCATATCAGGTTGTGATAACCTCGTGTGATATCGGTGATAGCATAAAACTTTGCAATAAGTTCCACATCAAAGACCTCGGAGGCGGGTTTTTCCCCAAACTGAAACTGCGTAAATAAAACTTTGGCTGCTTCAAACTGTGCTTTCCGTACAGGATCGGGGTTTATTTCATCCTCATCAAAAGGTTGTATTTCAGCCGATTCGAATGTGTTTAGCTCATCTTCTAATTCGGAAGCATCCCCGGAAGCAGCGCGACGCGCACGGGCGTTCCAGACTCCGACCTCATTGAATTTCACGATGGGGCCTTCCCTCCGCGACTGGGATTCGGGAAGTTGTTTTTCAAAATGTTCTTCAAAAGCATAGATGCCTTTGGGTTCATGGTTTATCGAAACTTTTGCGAAATCATACCTTGTGGCCAGTACCCCTTCCTGTGAGAGCATCTGGTGAAAAACCCATTCATGAAGATAATGTCGGGTGCGCGGATGGTGAATCGAAAAAGTAATCATCCGGTTCCAGGCAAACGGAGATTTCATACGAATACGATAAGACCATTTTTCGGACTGGAGATGATCGGCCCAATCGCCTTTGAGGCGCAGTCTGAGAGACAGGGAAGTATCCCCCTGTACGATTTTCCCTTTTACCCATGAGTCATCGGAAGTGACCAATACCGTATTTTCAAGTGCTTTTTCTCTCAGGACAGAAAGTCGGCGCATACCTTCATGATCAATAAACAGATCCATATCGGGAAATAATGTATCCGCATGCAAAACAACGCTAGGCATTTTCTCCGGGCCAATACCCGAATAGGGAGAATAATTCCGAAATAGTGCAACAAGTAGAAGCGAACAAGGAATCAGGAATAAAAGTCCAAACAACCATCGGTGGAGCCGGTGGCTTAATGTCCCGTGAAACCGATCTTTGATGATCATATCACAAGGTCCGGTTGATCAATCATGGAGAAGGTAGTACCGGGAGAAAGAGCCGTCAGCTCTTTCCGGATTTTCTCAATCGTTTCCAACGACTCTGCTTTTACCAAAAACGAAAGATTTAGTCCCGCGGGCGTCTGGTCCACGCGCTTTAATTCGACATAAGACAGATGTTTGGTCAGTACTTCGGAAAAAAGAGTCAGGTCATTTATGTCAGAAAAAATATTAAGATACATATTGTCATCACGGCGCATAGAGGTTCCACCGGAAATACGTTTACTCAGGTACAATAAACCAAGGATAAACACAAAAGCCACGATCGCTATCAGTGGCTGGTTGGCCCCGGCCGCAAGCCCAATACTGATCATCAAAAAGAGGTAAGTAAGTTCTTCCGGATCTTTGATCGCGGCGCGGAAACGCACAATCGAAAGTGCACCTACCAGGCCCAGAGAAAGTGCGATAGAGGACTTTACGATGGTGATAATCAACATTGTAGTGAGTCCGAGGAGAAGGAAATTGGAGGCAAACCGCACGCGGTTTGAAGCAGAATTACCAAAACGGATATAAAACCCTCGCAGTAACAAACCCAAAATAGCTGTTACCACGAGATTAATCAGAAAATCGGTAATATTCACCGACTGGGAAAACTGATCGAGATAGGGTTCAAAAATTCCCATAGGTCTCTGAATTGGGTGTTAACGTTCGGTTAATTTTTAGCTAATTCTCGGGTAAAGGTATAGATAAGCGTCAAATGACGCAACCCTATATTTTTCGGCAAAAATTTCGTAGTTTTACAAACAATCAGGTTTAATCTTTGTTCATACAATATGGAAGTATTAAAAAAATTATACGCCTACCTGACTTTTAAGAAGCCAGACCCGGATGCTCCTACTTCCGGCTATCTCACCATCATGCATGGGATCAACAAGATTTCAATATTTATGTTTCTGATAGCCATCATAATATGGATATTTAAGGTGGCTATGTAAAACTGCATTTTGCAGTTATAGTGTATAATTCATTTCTTCAGGAATAAATTTTATCCTTCCGGACACATTTCCTGACCTTCCAACTGAAAAACCTTTACCTTTATCCTGTAAACCGAATGCGCGTCGGTTTATGTTTTACGGGTATTTATAGTAATTTTTTATCTTCAATCACGGTGGCTAAGGAACCCTCAATCATACAAAAAAGGGTTGACCGGGTAAGACGCCTGCTCAAATCCCCCAATGCTCATATCCGGGCATTGATGAGTGTATTACACCCTACTGAAATTGCTCAGGTACTGGAGGATACTTCACCGGAAATTCAGGAGCGTATTGTAAAAGAACTTCCCGCGGAGTTGATTTCGGAGGCGATTTCGGAGATGGATGAAGATACCAATCCGGGGCAGCTTCTGACGCTGCTTCACCCCGAGATTGCCGCAGCTCTTATCAAAGAGCTTGCCCCCGACGACGCTGCCGACCTTCTTGCCCAGATACCGGATGAGTACAAACAAAAAATTCTTTATTATATCCCTGATGAGGATGAGTCGGTTATCAACAAACTTCTAACCTATGAGGAGGACACCGCCGGGGGGTTGATGAACCCTGAACTTGTGGTAGTCAGAGACTCAATGACGAAACTTGATGCTTTGCGAGAGGTAGTACGTCAGTCAGCAGATCAGGATGAGTTTTATACAATTTATGTAGTTGACGAAGAAAATCATCTTAAAGGTTTTCTCACCTTTCGTTCGCTTTTTCTTGCAAAAAATACCGAGCCGGTTCGCAATATCATGGAGACCGATATTGTTTCGGTAAATGTAAACACAGACCAGGAAGAAGTGTCGAAAATCATGGCGCAATACAACCTTCCTACTCTTCCGGTTGTAGATGAAAACCATATCCTTCTGGGGCGCATCACCTTCGACGATGTTATGGACGTTATCGAAGAGGAAAACACGGAAGATATTCTGAGCTTTGCCGGTGTTTCGGATGGGGAAAATCTTCGGGGGGGCTGGTCCAATGCCGTTAAAAGCAGAATGCCCTGGCTGCTGGTTAATCTTATTACCGCAGCAATTGCCGGATTCGTGATTTCTATCTTTGATAATACCATTGAAAAACTGGTATTACTTACGACTCTTATGCCGGTGATTGCCGGTGTTTCCGGAAACGGAGCTACTCAGACACTGGCCGTTACGATACGCCGGATTTCTACCAATGGGATTCCTGCAAGAAAAGCTATTCGTGTCGTCCTTAAAGAAATTAGCGTGGGGGCAATTAATGGCCTTATCCTTGGAGCCGTCGTCTCGATAGTTGTAACGTTTCTAAACCCGGATCCGAATCCTCAATTTGTCGCAGTGATGGGGCTCGTGGTTTTTGTCTCTATGTTTGGAAATCTCATGCTGGCCGGATTTGCCGGGTCTTTTATCCCTCTTACGCTTGAACGAATGGGCGTTGACCCCGCGGTAGCTTCCTCGATTCTAATCACAGCCTTTACCGATATCATCGGGTACCTGCTTTTGTTTGGACTGGCCGCTAAAGTATTAGTCCCGCTGGTAAGTACTGCCGCCTCCGCAGGCGTACATTTTATCAACCCGGTTTTGTAAATCAGATCATACGCCGGTTGGCGTTTTCTTCGATCATTTCAATGTCGCCATCCCGAAGCCGGATAATCCGCTGTGCGTATTTTGCAATATCTTCTTCGTGAGTAACGACAATAATCGTGTTGCCTGCGCGATGCAACTCATCAAATAAGCCCATAATCTCATAAGAGGTTTTGGTATCAAGGTTACCCGTTGGTTCATCTGCAAGAATAATCGAAGGGCTGTTTACCAAAGCACGGGCCACAGCTACCCGCTGCCGCTGTCCACCGGAAAGTTCGTTGGGTTTGTGGCTAATCCGATCGCCAAGCCCTACACTGTTTAGTACTTCTTTTGCACGAAGATTTCGGGCAGACTTACTCAGGCCTGCATAAACCAGCGGTAACGCAACATTTTCCAGCGCCGATGCCCGGGGCAAAAGATTAAAGGTCTGGAAAACAAATCCAATTTCTTTGTTTCGAACATGGGCTAGATCTGCATCGGCCATATTGCTGACATCCGTGCCATTTAGAAAATATTTCCCTGCCGTGGGGGTATCAAGGCAACCCAAGATATTCATTAGTGTGGATTTCCCTGACCCGGAAGGCCCCATAATCGCTACATAATGATTGGGGAAAATTTCAAGTGAAACCGAATTTAAAGCATTAATGCTTACCGTTCCCATCTGGTAAGTTTTGCGAATATTTTCTAATTTGATGATTGATGTCATACAGATTTCTTTTACAGAAAGACCCTTCAATAAGCAGGAATCGTAGTGAAAGTTACAAATCTTTCTGTTCCTGAGGACAGTTTTTTTGCCGGAGAACGTCTGTTATCATAGATTTGTGTATATTTCCTGTCTTCTAAAGCCATCGACCGCCATATAAAAGCATATATGACGCTCCATAATAAATGGATTCTTCCGATTTTGATGCTAAGCTTACCGGCTTTATGGCTAGTCTCTGGCTGTGGAGAAGAGTTTAGCGAAGAACCACCTTTTAGCATGGTGAGTGATACGGTTTTTCTGGATGTGGATGCTTGGTATTATATCGGAAAAACTCCCAGCCAGATAGATGGTGCCCTGGCTTATCCTTTTGCTTACCAGATTTTTGAATCTGTATTTGAAGGATTCCTGCTTAATGCCGAAAATCGCGTGTATTCCATTGGCCTCGATGAAAAATTGGATGACCGTATGGCTTTTCTTGATACCAAGATGGCTGCGGGAGATACGCTTTCCAAATCTTCTGCTTTTCGATACAACCTCATTATAGATGTAAAACGCGATGAGAAAACCGGAGAAGAGGTGTATTACGTTCTCAGAAGATCAAAAATAGGGGTACGAAGAATCCGGGAAAGAGCCATCTGGGTTATTTCGCCTAAACATGGAATTCTCGCGGTTGCCGACTTTAATATTGGTTATACCGACGGGCAGGTAACGCTAAATATGGTGGGCGACCCTGACTATTTTAGCGACCCGCAACTCATCCGCAAGATCAAATACTACGACAATGACATCACCTGGCTGGTGGATCAGGATCGGCATATTATTTATGAATTCGATAAAAATAAAGCCGTCCTAAAAAGCCGCGATTTTCAGGCAGGGGAAGATTTGTATGAATACAAATTTAACAAAACGAATACCCGAGAGTTAATTGATTTCCGAATCAAACTGGAAAATAACTCCGTCAAACTCATCGCCGGAGATTCTTGTTTCTTTTTTTCTGATCTTCTCGAGCTTCAGCGATCGGCTTCCTGCCCTAATGAGTTTTAAGCACGGTTATAAAATTTCCAAAACAAGGGTAATTTTTATGCCTGCCAATTCTAACCGCATTTTTGGTATTTTTACTGCGGTAAACTTCTTAACATGAAAGGAATAAGACTAGTTTCGGTTCTCTTCGGTATTTTTCTGACTATTACTTTTGCCCGGGCACAGGGAAACCTCCCCGGCTCCTGGCGCGCCTATCTCAATCATACCGAATGTGTGCAAGCCGCAGAAATAAACGGGATTGTTTACACCCTCTCCAAGGGCGGAATGTTTGCCTACGATATTGAATCGGGCGAAACCCGTACATTTTCGACCGTTGATGGGCTTAGTGGTATAAATCCTACAACCATTTATCATGCAGAAACCGAAGGAAGCCTTTTTATCGGGTATGAAAATGGCATGATTGACTATTTTTCCGATCCGGGAAACATTGGCTACCTCTCTCAAATCCAAACGAATACTTTTTACACACAAAAACGCATCAACGAATTTTTTGCAAAAGGCAGTCGCTTGTATGTGGCTACCGATTTTGGACTGGTAGTTTATAATCTGGAAAATGGATTACCCATCACGGATGTTACACAGTTTGGAACGGGCAATCCCACTCGACTCAGACTGTCTTCGGTAACCGTTTTTCAGAACCGCATTTATGTCCTTGTGGAAAATGTGGGGATTTTTAGTGCCGACGAAAACTCCGGCAATCTCAAAGATCCCTCCGCATGGACGAAAGAAGACGAAACCACCGGATTTCCGAGCACAGAACCTGTCTTCCAGTTGAAAGCTACTCCAACATTTCTACTCGCACGGTCTGATACGGCTACCTATTTTACCGATGGCTCCTCGGGCTGGTTACAACATCCCAAACTCACCGGTAAACTCGATAAACTTTATGCTTGGGGAGAAATTGTAGGTGGATCACGAATTGACCGCACTTCTGTATTTTACAATGAAACCGATAATATTACTTTTTTTGTTGAAGGCGCGGTACAGGATGTGGTCTATATTCGGAAAAATGTTTTCCTCATCGCCACAGGGTTTAACGGCCTCCTGTACTTTGATACTTACGAAATCACTAATGTTACTCCGGACGGCCCCCGAAGCAATGACTGCGTTCGTATTGCAGCCGGTAACGGCGAAGTCTATGTAGCGCCCAAAGGATATAACCAGGCTTTCACTCCGGAAGTATCCAATTTGGGTGTTTATTATTATACCACAGGAACCGGCTGGAGTTTTCTCGATGCAAATAATCAGGGTTTGGATCCCAGCGTATCTACGGGTTTTGCACGGGTTACTTACGATGATAATACCTCCACCGCCTGGGCAGGATCATGGGGTACCGGGTTAGTCGAACTAAAAAATGGTGAACAGCAGGCTTTTTACAACTGCCAGAATGCGGGTATCTCCACCATTAATGCAAATTGTAATCTCAGCAACCGAGAGAACTCTCGTGTAAGTGGAATGGACCGCGACCTAAATGGCAACCTATGGATGTCGCTCGATTTTGCCCGCGAACCACTGATGGTACGGGATACTGATGGAAACTGGTCGGCTACGCCTTCTTTCCGGTTTCCTCAAAATCATCATATCATTGATATGATCGTAGATGATTATGGAAATAAATGGTTACTCAACGCCGAACAGGGACTACTGGTATATCTTGACAATAATACTCCCCTCGATTTTGATGACGACCGTGTATTATCGCTCAAAGCAGGATTAAATCAGGGAAATCTTCCTAGCAATCAGGTTTACTCTATTGCCAAAGATTTAGATGGCTTTATCTGGGTAGGAACCGGACAGGGAGTTACGGTATTTTATGATCCGTTCAGCATTTCTCAAGGAAAAATCGTGGACGCCAGTCCTCCCGTTTTTGAGCGAAGACCGCTCCTTAAAGACGCCATTATCAATGCCATTGTTGTGGACGGTGGCAACCGAAAATGGTTTGCCACTAATGACGGTGTTTTTCTTATGTCGGAAGACGGGGATGAGGAGGTTTATCATTTCACCGAAGCCAATAGTCCGCTTCTTTCCGACGCGGTAAACGATATTGCCGTTGACAACAGTTCCGGTCAAGTGTTTTTTGCAACTGCAAGAGGGATAGTCAGTTTTCAGGGAGATGCTACAACCGGCGAAGAAAATTGTAATGACCTATTGGTGTTTCCCAATCCGGTTTTTTCCGATTATGAAGGGGTAGTCACCATAAGGGGTACCGGCCCCGAAAGCAGGGTTAAAATCACCTCTATTTCCGGTCTGCTGGTTAAGGAAATCGTTTCTCAGGGAGGAACCGCTATCTGGGACGGAAGAGATGTCTATGGGAAAAAAGTCCGTTCCGGAGTTTACCTTGCTGTGATTTCGGACCGAAACGGAGAAAACGGCTGTGTAGGAAAATTTACGGTAATTGCACGCTAAACTTAAAGAAGTGAAACTATTATATATCACCGAAGCTAATCTCCGCGACCGCCTTTTTATTCGGGATTTGGTTTTTAGCTATAAATTAAAGGATAAAGCCATACTTATCCACGATACTTTTGGCGGAACCGTAAGGGATACGCGGTTCGTAACCAAACGTATTTCCGCGATGCTGAGCGAAACGATGGTTTACAACAACGCCTTTAGCGCGGACCAACGCAACCTGTTTTCTTTAAAAGAATCAGGCAATATGGAAATAGACGCTGAAAAAATTCACAAACTTCTGGAAACAGTGCAGTTGCTAATTATCGGTCCGGTAATCAAAAAGGGGGACAGTACCGAACTTGCAGACCCTCTTCAGATGGTTGAAGTAACCCGTACCTATCTCGATATTTCCGATATGATCGTTTTTACCTCCAATCCTCTTTCGCCTTTAGGAGCCAAAAATATTCGGATTGAAACCGATGCTGATCTCGAAAAAATGATCACCGTCTATGAAGAAGAATCGGCGGCCCTACGACTGGCCCACCGGCTTCGCCCGGCACGTATAACCTCACCCGCCAATTACTCACAGTGATTTTAAAAACCGAAGGCATCGTATTGCGCACGCTGCGCTACCAGGAGAATAGCCTGATAACAACATTATACACCCGTGACTTCGGCGTAAGGAGTTTTTTGATTTCCGGTTTCCGGTCGGCTCGCTCACGGGCGAAACACAGCTATTTTCAACCGTTATCCATCATTGATATTGTTTTTTTTCATCGGGAAAACCGCGATCTCCATAAAATCACCGAAAGTAAAATCAATCTCCTCCTCCTCGAAGCACAAACCGACCCGGTAAAACTTTCGCTGGGCCTAGCCATAATTGAGATTTTTTACGACACGGTCAAAGAAGAAGAGCAAAATGAAGAACTGTATGAGTTTCTCCGGCAGGTTATTCTTCTGCTGGATCGTTCAGAGAAAAGGCTGATTCAAATATTTATTTTTTTTCTGCTTCATCTTACAAAATACCTGGGCTTTTTTCCCAGTGATGAAAGTGAAGGAGCCGAGAAAGTGAAATTTATGGCTCGTGAAGGCATTTTTTTGCCAGAACCCCAATCCGGAGAGGAAGTGGCTCACCACTTACTGCTTTTTGCAAATGCTACGCTGGAACCGTTGCCAGATCCTTACTCCTGCCAGCAGATTACTTTTCCGGCGCAAACCAAAAAAAATATTATCAAAACCCTTTTTGAATATTATCACCTCCACGTGGAAGGGTTTAAGTACCCACAGACGATGAAGGTTTTTGCAGAGCTTTTTGGGGATTAATGGTCTTTTTTTACAGCCCACATTGCCCCGGCGCGAATGGCTTCTTCGTAAAACGGGCAATCCGGCACATGCGCTCCCGGCAGATATCCTGCACTCATCAGAAATTCATTGGTGATTTCGCCGCCGGTAAAAGTAAAGGTTTTCTTAAACAGCTTTATCCAAGCGGGTTTGTCCAAAGGATGATGTTGGTCTAGCCAGTTTTGAAAAGAGCCATACGCATTTTGCAAATCCATGATTTTTTGCGCATTTGTAATGGCTGCCTGTATTTTCAGACGATTTCTGATTATACCTGGATTGTCCAGCAAACGGGCAATGTCGGTATCACCAAAAGCAGCTACGGAAGGAATATCAAACCCGGCATAGGCTTCTTTAAAGTTTTCCTGTTTGTTTAAAATTGTCGTCCAGGAAAGTCCAGCCTGATTGATTTCGAGCACCAGTCTGCCAAAAAGTTCATTGTCATTGTGTAACGGGAAACCATAATTATTGTCGTGATAAATACGGTGGACGCTGAAAGGTTCCATGCGACTTACAGCTTCGCAATAGGATTTAGGTTTTTCCATTGTTCGATAAATGATTTTTTCAGAACTTACCGACTAACCGGTATGTTACCAGAATCTGATGGTTATGAATACAAGGGACAAAATTCTTCATTGTATCTATGAAGATATGAAATTAAATGGTTTTCAAGGGTTGAGACCTGATAATGCCATAAAAAAAATAGGCCTTAGCAAAGGGGCAATGTATCACTATTTTCACGACAAACCCGAAATCGGTTATCTGATTGTAGAAGAAATTATTCAGCCGGAATACCTTGCGCCGTTTATCCCGCTTTTATCGTATGAAGGGGATCCCATAGATTATATTCAAAACAATATTTTACAAGTTTTGAAAGAGAGCACGGACCCTAAAACCCTTGTCCTCGGTTCGCCGGTTTTTAATCTCGTGCAGGAAATGGCTCCTCTTGATGAGGAGTTTCGCACCCGTCTCGAAATTATCCTCGAGACGGCAAGAGACATCCTCTCCGACGGAATCCGGCGGGGAAAAGAAAATGGAACCGTGGTTCCACATGCCGATCCCATTCAGATTGCCTGTTTTGTGCAGTCTTCACTTGCCGGAATTTATACTCTTGCCAAAATATCACGGGATATAAACCTTTTTATTTCCAATCTGGAAATGATCTCCGATGTATTGGACGGTTTCCGGCAAAAGTCTTGAGTGACAAAAATCATCTTCATTCTATTTAAAATGATTCTAAATAAGCTTGTATTTCTGACAGGCTTGCCTAATTTTGCTACGTTATTTAAAATCATTCTAAATAAGAGAACCATGGTTTCATTTTTCCACAAAGGAGTAGTAGGACTGATATTGTCATTCATTGGGGGTTTTTCTGTATATGCCCAAAATACAACGGAGAGTCCTACCTCTTCGGGAGACTCTGCCATAACCTATGAAATGCCCCAGGTTTCTATTTTTCAAAAGTCCTATGGCCTGTTTAGCAACGTTCCGGGTTCGGCGGGTTATTTGGATGAAACGTTTCTAAAACGTATCCAACCGCTCTCCGGCAATGAGGTTATCCGAAAAATTCCGGGCATCCATGTAGTAGATGAAGAGGGCGTGGGGCTTCGCGCCAATATCGGCATAAGAGGTTTGGATCCCGACAGAAGTCGAAGTGTGCTGATACTCGAAGATGGAATACCCGTAGCGCTAAATCCTTATGGAGAACCCGAAATGTACTATACTCCTTCTATGGATCGTATGCAGGGCGTTGAGGTGCTAAAAGGCAGTGGTCAGATTCTTTTCGGCCCCCAGACCATTGGCGGAGTAATCAACTATATCACCGCCGACCCTCCAGAGAGCAGTTCAGGAAATGCGTCGGTAATCGGAGGGGAAGGAGGTTTTTTCCGAGGACTCTTTAGTTATGGAAATACTTCGGGAAACGCGGGATTTAAGGTGAATTATTTAAGAAAACAAGCAGAAAATATTGGCCCCACGGCTTTTCGGATCAATGACCTTTCTACCAAAATAAAACTTAAATCCGGAAATTCTTCCTTGGGACTTAAACTGGGATATTACGATGAAATCTCTAACTCAACCTATATTGGGTTGACCCAAACCATGTATGACCAGGGGGGCCAGGATTTTGTACAAATGGCACCCGACGACCGGCTAGATATACGCCGTTATTCGGCAAGCCTTGTGCACGAAAATCGTATAAGTTCTCATTTCCACTTAAAAACAATCGCTTTTGGTTATACTACTACCCGCGATTGGCAAAGACAGGATTTTTCATCCAACCCCCTTGTTTCCAATCGCTCAGGGGTTGTCTGGGGAGATACCTCCGTCGCCGGAGGCGCCGTTTATATGCGCGACCAAAACGCACACCGAAACCGAGCCTTTGAAGTAGCGGGAATCGAAACACAATTAACCACCACCTTCGCAACCGGCAAAGTCCAACACAAGCTACAATCGGGTATCCGGTATATGTATGAACGAGCATTCGAACAAAGGATAAATGGAAATAAAAAGGACGCAGCCTCCGGCGAGTTAGTGAGTGATGAAATTCGCACAGGCAATGCCCTGAGTGGTTTTTTTCAGGATAAAATTTATCTGTCTTCCAAATTATCCGCTACCGGTGGCATACGAATGGAATATTATAATTATGAAAGAAATATTATCCGCGACGGGGATACAGATACAAGTATTGTGGCAATAAGTGAAGTAGGAAAGGTAATTCCCGGTTTTGGTTTGAATTATCAGGCGGGAGAAATTCTGACTCTTTTTACGGGTATTCACCGGGGGTTTGCGCCACCACGGGTAAAAGATGCCATTTCGGATAACGGAGTGGTTTACAATCTCAATCCCGAACTGAGTTGGAACGGCGAAGCAGGTTTTCGGCTAGCGATTCAAAAAAGTTTTTTCGCCGAGGTTACCGGATTTTATATGAAATTTTCCAACCAGATCATCCCGGTATCTGAGTCGTCCGGCGGCACCGGGGCCGGATTGGTTAACGGAGGAGAAACACAACATACCGGCATTGAAATGGCTTTTTCCGCCAATTTTGCTCCTATACTCAACCTAAAAGGCTACTATCTGGGTCTAACTGCTAATTTTACCTTTGTAAAGGCCACTTTCAGCCAGGACCGTTTTATCGTTTCCGGGGGTGAGAAGATCAACATTAACGGCAATCGCACGCCCTATTCCCCCGCAATATTTATCACTCATTCTGTTTCCTTTGAAACACCTTCGGGATGGGGGATAAGTTTTAATGGCAACTATACTGGCAAGCAGTTTTCCAATGAACTAAATTCCATCGAAACCTCACCCGATGGGAGAATTGGCCTTATTCCTTCTTTTTTTACACTTGACGGATCAATGTATTATACCTTGCCCCGGATTCCTTTGATATTCAGAGTTTCCGGTAAAAACCTTACCAACGAGCGGTACATTGTATCCCGACGTCCTCAGGGAATACGGGTAGGATTGCCTCGTTATTTATCCGCAGGACTAGAGATTTCTTTCTGATCAAAATTTCTGTAAATTGTACAGGACTTTTTTAAAGTGTTTCCTTAAATTTAAGCTCCGACAAACCATTCGGTTATGTTTCTTCGTTATGTAAAATAATTATCCTGCAACCTGATGGCTTTTAATTGATCCTTTGTCTTACTAATCTGAAAGAAAGCATGAAATCCCACACTTTCCGCCTATATTTTCTGTCTGTCATCCTCCTACTGGCTGCCTGTAAACGCGAAGATGTCCCGGTGAAAGTATATGATGTTCCTGCGGAACTTCAGGTCTATATTGATTTGTTTGAACAGGAAGCAGCCAAACGTGGGCAGACCATTACCATAGACAACCTCCGCGTATTGTATGAAGGTGAGCTTGTCAATGGTACCGCTGCCGGTACTTGTACCTATCCCCATGCCGATGACCCAATTCCTACCGTGAGGTTTGATACGACTTCCCTCAACTGGACTAATAATGCAGCTTCTCAGGAAATTTTGGTTTTCCATGAACTAGGCCATTGTGTATTAAACAGAAGGGAACACCGCGATGAGCAATTACCTAATGGAAATTTTGCCAGTATAATGAGAAGTACCGGTGCGCAGGTTTATGGTGGTGCTCTTAACGATTTTAAAAGGGATTATTACCTCGACGAACTATTTGACCCAACCACACCTGCACCGGATTGGGCTACCAATTTCCCGGAATATGTTTCACCCGAAACAATGGGACTGACTTCGGTTTTTATTGATGATTTTGTGGACAATCGCAATTTCTGGAACTTGGGAAACTCAGCGAATGTCTCTACTTCCATCAGCAATAGCACCCTTATATTTTCTTCTAAAAGTGAATCCACTGCCTATTTTACCAGCAAAGAAACCGATTTACAGGCAAACTCCGATTTTATTATTGAAGCAAATATGAAAATTGCTTCCGGTGAAAATTCCGTTATGGTACAGTGGGGCGGTCCCGGATCGGATAAACTCAACTTTTTTGGTTTTACACCCGGAAAATCGGCCTTTGTGGGCAACTGGACAGACGGCATCGTTGTAGCTCGGGAAATAAGCACGATGATTCCTTCTGAATTTACCAAACTTACCATTCGCAAAGAAGGCACTCTGTACTACATGTATGTCAATGGGGCCATTTTCGATGTGCTTTCTTATGAAACCCTGGAAGGAGGTGTTATCGCATTTTACGTAGGAGCACAGACAACCCTCCACGTGGACTACGTACACATCTACGAAATGTAAATCCATTACCAGGTTACCAGCTTAAATGCTTCGGGCACATTCTGTACCGGAAATTTGCACATCTTATCCTGACACACATAAATGTAGGTAGCGCCCTCAACGAGTTTGTTTTCAAGCAATTCCAGCTTGCCTTCCGCTTTTCCTCCGAGTAGAAATACGTTTGGCAAAAATTGGGTTTCCCATGTTTTCCGAAAATTCTCGGCATCTGTTCCAACAATTGCCACTTCATAGGGCGGCCAGGTAAACCATGTCTGTAAGATTGCCCAGTTGGAAAAATAAGCGGCCTGGGTAGCTACATTTTCAGAAACCCCCGACAACATAAGCCGGGCCTGGTTTATGTATTCCGGCTTATATAGATAGGTTCCCAGTATAAATAGTCCTTTTGCCAGCGAAGAATTGGAAGCAGGAATTACATTATCAGCAACTTCTCTCGTGCGGGTAATCAGCGCTTTATCTTGGTCTGAGGTATAATAAAACATTCCCGCTTTCTCATCATAAAAATGAGCAAGTGCATAGGTCATAAGACGATCAGCTTCAAATAGCCATTGTTCGTCAAAAGTAACCTGATACAAAGTAATAAAGGCCTCAATGGTAAAGCTGTAATCGTCCGCAAAACCATTGACCGAAGAACGACCGTCTTTAAAACTGCGGTTTAGCCTACCGTCTTTTTGCATTTGTTTTTTTCGGAGAAACTGGGCGTTTTTTAGGGCTTTTTGAAGGTATTCGGGATTTCCGAATACGCGATATGCGTCGGCATATCCTTTGAGCATCAATGCGTTCCAAGCGGTAAGGGTTTTATTATCAAGCCCGGGACGCACCCTCGTTTTGCGCACTTCCAGCAACACCTGGCGGGAGTGTGTGATTAGTGAATCAAAGGTTTCCTCCGGAAAACCCAGCCGCTTCGCGGCTTCCTCCGGAGATTCTCTCCGATAAAGGATATTTTTCCCCTCCCAATTTCCCGGCTGTGTAACGTTGTAATATTCCAAAAATGATCCGGCATCGTCCACGAGCAGGGAATCTATTTCGCCCCTCGTCCACACATAATATTTCCCTTCTTCGCCTTCGCTGTCGGCGTCGAGAGAAGAATAAAATTCTCCTGCGGGGCCGGTCATTTCTCTTTCAATAAATGTCAGCGTTTCTTCGACAATATTTTTATAAAGTGGGTCTTTTGTCAGTTGGTAGGCTTCGGAATAAAGGCTGACAAGTTGGGCATTGTCATAAAGCATTTTTTCAAAATGTGGCACTTTCCACTGCGCATCTGTAGAGTATCGGGCAAATCCTCCCCCCAGATGATCGTAAATCCCTCCTGCGGCCATTTGGTCGAGAGAAACCTTCACTGCCGTTAATGCTTCTTCTTCTCCCGTAAGCGCATAGTACCTCAATAAAAACTGATGAATATTCGGCATCGGAAACTTGGGCGTTTTATTTAAACCTCCCTTATTAAGGTCTATCTCATTGGCCAGATTCTTATAGGCTTCCGCCATACTTTCTTCGGTAAACTTTGTCTCCTTTTGAATAAAATCTCCATAGTCGAGTCGCTGAATCCCCTCTGTAATCTGGGCGGAAACTTGTATCAACTTGCCCTCCTCGTTTTTCTTCAGTCCGATAAAATGGTTTAATACCCGCAGCCATTCCTCTTTCGGAAAATAGGTAGCAGCGAAAACCGGTTTTCCGTCGGGTAAAGCAATTGCATTCAGCGGCCAGCCACCCTGGCCGCTAGTAAGATAGGCCGCATTCATATAAATCTGATCTATATCCGGACGTTCTTCGCGATCTACTTTGATCGAAACAAAATTTTGATTCATAATCCGCGCTACGGCAGTATCCTCAAAGGACTCATGTTCCATCACATGACACCAATGACAAGCAGCATAACCAATGCTGATAATCAGGAGTTTATTTTCGCTTTTGGCTTTTTCTAATGCCTCATCTCCCCACGGGTACCAGTTTACCGGGTTGTGGGCATGTTGTTGCAGGTAAGGACTGGTACTGTTTATGAGTTCGTTGGTGTAGGGAAAATTGCCTTTAGTCGCATTTTTCCCGGTCTGGCTATTGCACGAGGAAAATACAAACATAAACAAAACGAAAAAAACGCCGGTGAATATTCGATTCATAACCTTGGGGTTTGCTCAGAACCTTAAAGGTACGGAAAAGAAACTCGATTTACAGGCGGAGTCGGAGCATGTTTTCCAACTCTTCCGTTGTATGAGAAACGGGATGGTTTTTCAAATCCGGAGCTTCTGCTATTCTTGCAAGGTCTGTTTCTTTTATACCCACAGCACTCAGCCGGGGAATTTTCATTTCTTCCACACGGTTGCTGATTTCTTCAGCAAGAAATGCCACATAATACGCCTCACCCTTTTTCCCATTATCCTCTGAAAAAATCCGTCCGACATTGGCATACTTCTTTTTTGCCTCTGCATACCGGCTGTCCGCCAGAATTTTCGCACTCGCTGCCTGGTTCACAACCCCCATAAGCGAACCACAGATTACCCCGTGAGGAATAGGATACCAGCCGCCAATCACACCTGCAAAACCATGTACCAGTCCCAGACCGGCATTGGCGAGAGTGATTCCGGAAAGGAGTGCGGCATAAGCCATACCTGAACGAGCCTCACGGTCTCCGCCATTTTTCCAGGCAGGAATTAGTGAAAGTTGAATATGGCGTAGCCCCTCCAACGCCAGGGTATCCGTCAGCGGAGTAGCTTTGGTGGAAACATACGATTCCAGCAACTGCGTAAAGGCATCCATTCCACTGCAAGCCGTTTGCCGGGGCGAACAAGAGACCGTCAGTTCCGGGTCAATTAGCGCGAGATCCGGAATATAACGATCATGGCGGAGCGATTTTTTGAAGCCGTTTTTACCGACACGGGAGATGACCGCATTTTTGGTAGCCTCACTTCCCGTACCCGCGGTAGTGGGAATCGCCACAAAAGGAATTTTTGCACCGGAAGGTTTTTTTGTACCCACCCCTTCGAGGTAATCGGTAATAGAACCAACCTCTGCAAACATAGCCGAAACCGCTTTTCCCGCGTCCAGCACACTGCCCCCGCCAATGGCAACAACAACCGAAGGTTGGTCGCCGCGAAATTTTTCCACACAACGGTCAATCATTTCCGGAGAGGGTTCACTTTCAATGATTTCATGTAAAACCCTTACTTTCCGTTCTGTAAGTTTTTCCTGAATATCCCCCCATTCGCGGGTATGGATAAAGGAGGCGGAGCCGGTGAGAAACAAAACACTTTTCCCGTATCCGGCGATAATATCCGGCAAACGCGAAATCGTTCGCAATCCAAAAATAATTCCCGGAGGTGGAGAGAAAAGAAAAGACCCTACCATAAATCCGGGGATTGAGGCGCAATCAGCTTGTAGCGAACGCCTTTGCGGGGTTCCGCCATCCAGTTTTCAACCGTATCCCGCCATGCGAAATAATGAGCCGTTTCTTTATGAGCCGCAACGGCGGCTTCATCTTCAAAAACCTCATACAACATAAACCGGGTAGGGTCGGAGCCATCCTGATGAAAATCAAAGCGGACATTACCGGGTTCTTCGATAGAACCCCGATGATTTAGAAGCGTAGCTTCGATAAATTCCTGAACATTTTCAGGTTTGACTTTTACGTGAATGCAGGTGACGATCATGGTAATAATTTTATTCTGAATAATTATTTCCCCAGCACATCTCCGCCGGGGTAGGGGACAATGGATTCGAGAAGCAATACAGCACTCTCCCTCGCAAAGAGGGTGATGATGATAATCACTACTGCTGTGATAATAGCAACAGAGACATTGCCTTCGGCAATTTCTTTCAACTCATTGGTTTTGGTCGTAAACCGCATAAACACATTTGTACTGATCAGGTTTACCAGCATCGCAATCAGCGAACTGATTGCCACAAACAAAAACAAATACCGCGAAAACTGGAAAAAAACAGACCAGAAGTCCGTGGCCCGCGCATTAATGGTGCGAAAAGTGCTAAGCAGGGGTTGTATAACGCTACTCACCATATACCCCACCGAAAACATAATGGCTCCTACAAATATGGCAAATGCCGTATTTTTTTCGCCCAAAGGATAGTTTCTGCCCACTACCCAGCGTACCAGCCGGTAGGTAATATACAATACAACTGCGCCTACCACTACGGAGCCTACCAGTTGAATAATTGCGAGCATTGTAAGTGTAATATTCATGTTCTTACCATTAAAATTGTGTGTCCATTGCCACCCAATAATCCATATTCTGATACTGAGGCTCAATCTGTCCGGGAAGCCAGCCGGTATTGGTTGTTTCCCATACATAATATTTTACCCCTTTTGAAATCACATAACTACCGCTCGTGAGGAGATCAATCCCCAAAACCGCATGGCCATATTCGTAGCTATACAACATCTTTACATCGTACCCATAATGATCCAAAATCACCATTAGCAATAACACTCTTGTATCACAGTCTCCTTTCAAGTTATAGGCAAATTCGACAGGAGAAAAAACACCATGCTCGACTCCCGCCACACAAGGATTCCCGTCGCGGTGATACTGACACCGGAAACCGTTACATTCCGGGTCATCGGCAATATATTCTGCACAACTCAAGTCGTGAATCAGGGAATAAGGGATATACTGGACATGCGAAACGATGATTTCCGCAAATTGCAAACGGTCGGGATTTCTTTGGGCATAAATGCTATCAAATAGCGAAATAAGGCCCGGAATCTGTGTTTTGTTGTGATTAAGAATCGTCTCATATACCCAAGTCCAGTGGAACAAATTTCGATCCGATTCCCACAAAGCCTGGTTGCGCTTATAATACAAATCATAAGGAGAACCGAAAATATGCTCTTTCAGAATATCGGCTCTGTGCCGATAAGAATTGCGCAGATTGCTATCAGAAACGACATATCCCCCTTCATATACCTGCTGGTCATAACTTCGCCACACGCGATAATGTTTCATATACCCCGTCAGTATCGAGTCCTCCAGTGGAACCGTGTCCGCTACCGGAATATACTCCGAATACTCTTCATTCGGCAGAGTTTCCTCCACATATCCTTCGCCCCCCCATATAACCGCGACCAAACCAATGGCCATAATCAGGCCAAAAATCACTACAAAAGTGAAGAAAATGAATTTAAACAGTTTGAATATGAAGGATAACACGCGACTCAAAAAATTTAGGGGAATATAATACTTAAAATTACAGCAAACGAGGGAATGAATTCCCCCACAAAATATACCTTATTCGTTTCTATTTCGTATGAATTATGACGATTTTTGTAGGCTAAACCGTATAGACTGAAGGGCGAAAAACAGACAACATGGAAGGGAATCAGCAGGACTTGTATAGCAGGTATTTTCCGAAAAAATTTTCTTGGGGAAACAAACGCACTCGTATTATTATTCTGGCTTCGATTTTACCGGCAACGCTTATCATTGGCTTCTGGGCTTTGTATTTTGCGGTTTTGCTGGGTTTTTTTGGCGATTTGCCTGAACAAAACGAACTCGCTGCCATTCAAAATCCCGTCGCCTCCGAGGTGTTTTCTGCGGATGGGAAACTTATTGGCAAATATTTTGTCGAAAATCGAACCAACGTCACTTACAAGGATATTTCTCCTCAATTGGTACAGGCACTCATCGCTACTGAGGACGCTCGTTTTTACGACCATGCCGGGGTTGACAACCGCAGTATGATGAGGGTGCTGGTAAAATCGGTTATCCTCCAGGACAAAAGTGCCGGCGGGGGAAGCACCATCACCCAACAACTCGCCAAAAATCTTTATCCCCGTCAGGATTATTCTATTCTGACTATGCCCGTCAGCAAAATACGCGAGGCAGTCATTGCCCGAAGGTTGGAAAAAATTTATTCGAAGGAAGAAATCATCACGCTTTATCTCAATACCGTCTCTTTTGGGGAAAGTGTGTATGGAATTGATGTCGCTACGGAACGATTTTTTAATACGGATCCTAAAAATATAAAACTCGAAGATGCCGCCGTACTCGTTGGTATGTTAAAGGCAAATACGGCTTACAACCCGCGCCGTTATCCCGAAAAATCGCAGGAACGGCGAAATGTCGTGCTCGATCAAATGGTAAAATATGGCTATCTTTCTTCCGAAGAAGCTGATTCACTCAAAAAACTCCCGCTCAAACTCGATTATCGAAATATCACCCGTGAAGACGGGCCTGCACCTTATTTCCTTCAGGAAGCCGGGCTGGAGCTGAAAGAATGGTTTCTGGATAATCCCGGTCCTGACGGCAAAATTTACAACCTATACACCGACGGGCTGAAAATCCATACGACGATTGATTCCCGCCTTCAGTCTTATGCGGAGAAAGCCGTAAAACAGCACATGAAACAACTCCAGAAAACCTTCAATCAGCATTGGAAAAATCGAAAAATCTGGGATGAAAAGGACTCGGGTATTGTGCGGGCAATGAAACAATCCGATCGGTATAAATCACTAAAAACTGCGGGCCTGTCGGAGGAACAAATTCTGGAAAATTTTCATCAGCCGGTCAAAATGAAAATCTGGAGTTGGGAAGGCGAAGAGGAAAGGGAAATGACACCTATGGACTCCATTGTCTATTATCAGTCATTTTTACAGGCGGGTTTTCTGGCGATGGAACCCAAAACCGGCTATATCAGAGCCTGGGTTGGAGGTTACAATCATCAGCAATTTAAATACGACCACGTCACTTCCCATCGGCAGGTAGGTTCGACTTTCAAACCGGTGGTATATGCGGCAGCACTTGAAAATGGCTTAGAGCCTTGCAAATTTCTTCCTAATGAAAAAGTTTCTTATGGAAGCTATAAAAACTGGTCGCCGGGAAATTCAGACGGTAAATACGGAGGATTTTACTCGGTGATGGGCGGTCTTACCCATTCGGTGAATACCGTTTCCGCAGCTATTATTATGGAGATGGGCGTTGATAAAGCCTATAATTTCGCCAAAAATTTCCGTTTTTCGGGCGAAATACCCCGCGACCCTACGCTTGTGCTGGGAACGGCCGACCTCAGCCTGATGGATATGGCGGGGGCCTATTCGGCATTTGCAAACCAGGGGAAAAGAGCAGTTCCTGTATATATCACCCGAATTGAAGACGCCGAAGGAAACGTTATCGCAGAGTTTCCCTTCGGGAAACCTGACAACTTCCGTGTAATGACCGAAATGACGGCGGGTCTTATGACAAAGATGCTTATCTCGGTCGTGGATAGCGGTACTGCACAGCGTTTGCGTTATACCTATAATCTTAAAGGTGAAATCGGTGGTAAAACCGGAACTACCCAAGATCAGACCGACGGCTGGTTTATGGGCATAACGCCGGGAATAGTGGCGGGAGCCTGGGTAGGGGGAGAAGATCGCAAAGTGCGATTTCGCTCGACGAGCTTGGGGCAGGGTGCAGCTACGGCTCTGCCCATATACGGTCTGTTTATGCAACAGTATTACGCCGACAGCCGATTTCGGAAAACCCAATCGGATGTTTTTCCCACGCCGGGACTTTCCGCCATGCAATCTCTGGATTGTAATCTTTATTCTGAATATAACCCCGAAGAAACCGCTCCTGATATTTTGGAGTTAATAAAAATGTTGAGAAAACGCCAGGAAGAAAAAGGCGAATGGCAGGAGACACAGCAGGAAGATAAACTGCGTGAAAAGCTTGATCGCAAACGCGAGCGCAAAGATAAATGGGATCAGCTATTGAAACGCAAAAACCCGTAAAATCACCGGAAAGGAGAAAACCCGGTAACTTTCTGCAAATCCTGGATTTTTGTGATAATCGCAGGTGTAAGTGCCGAGTCAGGATATTCTCTACTTAACCGAACAAGCGCCTCCTGTTGATCTCTGGCAGCGGGCATTTTCATTGCTTCCTGCATACGGAAGGCCACATGCACATCCAGAGGATCTATGCTCAGCGTAGTGGTCGCGCTCAACCAACCCTCTTTATCCCGAGATTGAGAAAGTACTTTTACATTCGTTTTATTAATCCCGGTGAGGATAACCAGTTCGCCGGCTTGAAAAAGTATTGCATTCCGATCCGAAGTGCGTTCCGCTTCGCTGGTATTAGGGTTAATATTTACAAATCCACGGGTGGCACTAGTAAATGTGGCTAGGCGACCGTCGCGTACAATGGTGCTGAGTTCAACCCATCCCCGCTGGTTTTTACTTGTAATTACGGGCATATAGTTAAAACCATCGCGTTGTACCGGTTTGGTATTTTCACCTTTTATCTGAACGACCGTTTCTCCAAAGGAAAGGAATGCTACCTGGCGACTGAAAGCACCGGGTTCAGCATATACCGGACAAAGGTCGCGGCTGCTTACATATACATACATCTGGGTTCCCTGATTTTCCAGTGCTTCGACCCATTCATCATTAAGGTAGTAAGGCGTAGCCGTAGGAGCCGGGGCAGGGGCGGCTTCCCGATAGGTGGATTGTTCGGGTATATAGGAATAATCGCTATAAATTCCTTCGCTAGCACTACGGGCTACACCTTCAAATGGTCTTTCATAAACCATTTCCTGGCGCGCATGTTCCCATTTTACGTAGTTGATGGGGTCAATTTCATCCAGCGTTCCTACCCAGCCATAAGGTTCGCCGTTTTCAATGCGCGGGCGGGCGAGTTCGTAGGCAGGTTCGTCCACATATTTGCCCTGATAGACATATCTTTTATCAAACTCCGGAGTAGCGGGATCATCCATTCCTCGTGAACTTTCAGAGCGAGGATTGGGGGTTATTTCTTTTTTGGCCCATAAGTCATTATCGTCCATTTCGCCGTATTTGCGGTTTTCGGGATAATATTTAAGATCGTAGGCCAGCGTAGCCAAGGCGGTTTCAAGGCCTTCGGCTTTGTCAAAAAATCTTTCCGTAAACTCGGAGTCTTCATAGCCCGCTTTTGTAAGCCAGGAAAAATTCCGGGCGCACAAGTCGTAGTAATAAGTTGCCTGATCGTATGCCTCCCGGTCGGAGAGCCTTTCTGATCGGAATGCTTCCGCAGATTTAAAGAAGTAATAAACCAGTTCCATTTTAGGAGTAGGAACATCACAACGCCATTTCATGCGCTCCAGGTAATCCATATCTATAGGATCACCGGATTCGTAGGAGAGGAAATATTCTTGCATTTCACGCTCATACGCCACACAACTTTGGGCATAGATTCCGGGGAGGAAAAAAGCGGAAACTACCAGCGAAAAAACGCCAGCGGTAAGTTTTGAACTTATGGAAAAAATGGGCTTCATGATCAGTTGGGTGATGTGCAGAATTACAGTCTCTGGACTTATTCGAAAATGATATTATTAAACCGGTATAAATATACACCTTTATACGAATTCCGCCACACAATCCAATGATTTTGCGGGAATTAAGTTAGATAACGGTGAAAAAACACAAGTTTTACTCCACAATTACGATAGCGGCATTGCGAAGATTATAATATTCGGGAAGGGGATCGCCGTTGCGGAAATAGGAAATTGACTGCCAGAAGTGTTTACACTCATCTACACCCAACAAAAACTCCACACTCAGTGTATCCTGACCATACGTGTCTTTTTTGATGTAATAATCAAACCGAAACGTCTGCCCAAATAATAAAATGTTATTTATCTCCTCAGTAGCTGCGTTCACATATCTTTCGGTAAAATAAAACGGCCCGAATTTTCCATCTGCATAACCCGGGTTGATCAGTTCGTACTGAGGAACCGGATCTTCGCCGCCCGTTGTATCGAGAAATACCACTACCCCGGAAGGGTTATAGATTGAATTTAAATAGTTCTCCCCCGCAACGGTTTTGTATTCCACCGTAAAAAATTCGCCTCCGACATTTTCACTTGTAACACCGTCGCAGGAAGGGGTACAACTCTGAAACAAATAGCTCGTAATGACCATCAGCCCAATCAGGCCAGCATGAATGATTTTCATAAATTGCAGGTTATTTTTAGCGAAAAACAAAGATACACATATTACAAAAAATTCGTGCTTATTAATTTTGTAAACACTTATTTTGCAGGTGAAATTAACAATGGATACTCATATTTTTGAACTTCCCAACGGCCTCCGTATTGTATATAAATTTGTTCCTTATACAAGGGCCGTTCATTGTGGATTTGTGATCAATTCCGGCAGCCGCGACGACGGTGCCGGGGAAATTGGCATGGCCCATTTTATTGAACACATGATCTTCAAAGGTACGACCAAAAGGAAAACGTTCCATATCCTCAATTATTTGGAATCTGTCGGCGGCGACGTAAATGCCTATACAACCAAAGAAAAGACCTGCCTGTATGCTTCTATGGTTGCCGAATATTTTGAACGTGCAACGGAACTTCTTACCGACATCACCTTCCATTCTACTTTTCCGGAAAAAGAAATCGTCAAAGAAAAACAGATTATCGCCGAGGAAATAGACATGTACCGAAATGCTCCTGACGAAGCAATATTTGAAGATTTTGACGAATTGATTTTTCCCCAACATAGCCTCGGTCATCCCATTCTGGGAACCAAAGACAGTATCAATTCTTTTACACAACAAGGCGTAATCCGCCATTTGGGGAAATCTTTTATTTCCGGCCAGGTGGTATTCAGCATTGTGGGGAATGTCTCGCTTCAGGAAGTCAAAAGAGTAACCGATAAATACCTGCGCCCGCTAATTCTTCCTGCAGGCTCTCTTTTTCGCACACAGCCTATTCTCCCACAGGGAGGAAATCAGGAAGTGCCTATCGTCACGGATCAGGCGCATGAAATCATCGGAGGAAGGGCTTACGCTTTCAATAAAGGACTTTATTTTCCTTTCCTGATTCTCAACAATCTGCTTGGAGGCCCGGCCATGAACTCCCGGCTCAACCTCAATATCCGGGAAAAACACGGATTGACTTACAGCATAAGTTCCTTTTATTCGCCTTATCTCGACAGTGGTATGTGGGGTATCTATTACGCTTGTGAAACGGGAAACCTCAACCGTATCCGTAAACTCGTCCACCAAGAGCTTAAATCCCTCTGCGAATTGCCCCTCGGCGCAATCCGCCTGAGCCAGGCAAAAAAACAACTTATCGGCCAGATGACCCTCGGGTACGAAAATCTGCTCAACCAAATGCTCGGCCAGGCCAAAGATTTGCTTGATTTCGGAGAGGTATCAACCTTTACCCAGTATATCGCCGACATCGAAGCCGTAACTGCACGAAATCTTCAACAGGCCGCAGAAGAAATGTTTCGCGAAAGTACTCTCTCCACCATTACTTATAAAACCGCATAATTGTTTATCTTCGGCTATGAAAATCCTTCATACTGCCGACTGGCATTTAGGCAAAAAACTCGACCATTTTTCCCGGCTGGAAGAACAGCGAGCTGTATTGGATGAAATCTGTGAAATCGCAGATCGCGAACAAGTGGACGCGGTGATTGTAGCCGGTGATTTATTTGATCAGATCAATCCTTCGGTTGAAGCAATTGATCTTCTGTACAAATCTCTGAAAAAACTCGCCAAAAACGGGCACAGGCCGGTAGTCGGTATCGCAGGGAATCACGACTCCCCCGACCGAATCGAAGCTCCGGTGCCGCTCGCCCGCGAATGCGGAATCGTTCTAACCGGTTATCCCAATAGTCATCCCACTCCATTTTCCCTTGATTCGGGTCTTTCTATTACCCAAGCGGATGAAGGATTTGTTGAATTGAAAATTCCCGGTATAAACTTCCCGCTTCGCCTGATTCTAACTCCTTACGCAAATGAAATCCGGCTGAAAAAATTTCTGGGAACAGAAAACCCCGAAACCGAACTTCGCACCGTTTTACAACAAACCTGGCGCAACCTGGCCGATAAATATTGCGATCCTTTGGGGGTGAATATACTCATGGCTCATCTTTTCCTTATCAATAAATCTGGCGAAAAACCCGAAGAACCCGAAGACGAAAAACCCATACTCACCGTGGGTGGGGCACAGGAAATTTTTACCGAAAACCTGCCTCCGCAAGTCCAGTACGTTGCGCTGGGACACCTTCACCGGCCTCAGGTGATTGAACATACCGCTTGCCCTGTAGTTTATTCCGGCAGTCCCTTGGCATATAGTATGAGCGAAGCCGGACAGGAAAAATTTGTTTTTATTCTTGAAGCGGAACCTCAAAAACCTATATCCTGGGTCAAAATTCCTCTCATCTCCGGGAAAAAACTTCATCGAAAAACCTTCGATTCCATACAGGAAACGATCCACTGGCTTCAGGAAAACCCGAACACGCTGGTAGAGTTGACTTTTGTTTCCGATCAGTTTATGACTGCGGAGGAAAGAAAGTTAATTATGGAGGCACACGAGGGAATTATTACGCTTATTCCTCGGATCAATAACCCCGACTCCTTGCAGTTCCAAACACTAGACATAGACCTTTCGCGAGACATAAGTGAGCTTTTTACCGACTATTTTCGTTACAAACAAGGCCAGGAACCCAACGACCGCATCATGAATTTGCTCAAAGAAGTACTCGCCGAAGACGAAGAATGATTTTTTAGCAACTTCTCCCAAAACTCAAATCTGTTTTCCCACTAATTTCAGGTATGATTCGAAACTACCTGACCACCGCATTGAGAAATCTCCGGCGTACACCCTTATATACCGGAATTAATATCCTCGGACTCGCCGTAGGCATTACCTGCTTTGTGCTCATTGTCTTGTTTGTCCGGGACGAATGGAGTTACGACCGCTATCACTCCAAAGCCGATCGCATTTACCGATTGGTGGGGAAAATAGACCTGGAAGGCCAGGGGGAGGAGTCCAGCAGTAATCCTTTTCCCGTAGCAACTACCCTGATGAATGATTATCCGGAACTAATTGAACATGCCGTCCGGTTTTTTGACTTTCAGGTAGAAAAAAGAACCCTTCGCGTAGAGGAAGTCAAGTTTTCCGAGCCGGATATATTTTTTGCCGACTCAAATGTGTTTCAGGTATTTGACTTCCCCCTGTTAAAAGGAAATAAAAATACTGCGCTCAAAGGGCCGAATCTCATTGTCATTAGTGAAGAAATGGCAAAAAGATATTTTGGGGATGAAGATCCGGTTGGAAAACAAATGGTCTATGAAGGCCAAACTAATCTTCAAGTGACAGGCATTTTGGGAGAAATACCCCCTCAATCGCATTTTAAGTTTCAGGCGCTTATTTCCTTTCCTACACTCCGGCCTTTTATCGGACAGACTCTGGAGCAAAACTGGGTATGGAATCCCAACTGGACGTATCTTCTGCTCAAAAAAGGCGTAACTCCGGGAGAATTAGAGACTCAGTTTCCGGCATTTATCCAAAAGTATTACCCCGACTTTATCAAACCGCAGATTACCCATTATTTGCAGCCACTTACCGACATTCACCTAAAATCTCACCTCGACTACGAAATCGAGCCCAATAGCAGCGAAACTAATATTTACATTTTCCTCGCCATTGGCATTTTTATTTTGATTATTGCCTGTATCAATTTTATGAATCTCGCTACCGCTCGTTCTGCCGGAAGAGCTCGGGAAGTGGGGATGCGAAAAGTGTTGGGAGCCTATCGGGGTCAGGTGATCGGTCAGTTTTTGGGAGAATCGTTGGTTATGAGCTTTTTTGCGGTGATTTTAGCGCTCTTTCTGATTAGCATTTTTCTTCCTTTTTTTAATGATTTATCCGGAAAAACCCTTACCCAAAATCAATTGCTCGAACCCTCGTTTTTGCTGGCGTTGGTGGGTTTGGGAGGAATCGTAGGTTTTATTTCCGGCTTGTATCCCGCCTTTTATCTTTCTTCTTTTTTGCCGGTAAAAGTGCTGAAAGGAAAACTAAAATCTCAGCCGGGCGATCGCCTTATAAGGAAGGGGCTGGTAGTTACGCAATTTGCGATTTCACTGGCTTTGATTATCAGCACGATGATTATTTACCGACAGTTTCAATTTATGCAGACTGCCGCCACGGGATTTACGAAAGACCAGATCGTAGTGATCCCGACAAAACCCGTGATTGTACCGAAAATAGAAGTATTCAGGGAAAATCTACTGCGAAACGCGAAAATACAGAATTTGACCACGATGAATGAAATCATCGGCATTCATCACAATGTCCACGAGTACAATTACGAAGGCATGGAACCGGGGCGGTGGATTTATTTCCCCAGCCTTATTGTGGATGAATACTTTGCCCCCACCTTCGATCTGGAATTTGTAGCCGGCAGAAATTTTTCCAAAGATCATCCCACCGACGATACCCTGGCCATCATTGTAAATGAAACCATGGTAAAAGAACGTGGATGGGGCACGCCGGAAGAAGCCCTGGGACAGCAACTATATACCCCCCGGGGGCGTGAGCGTGTAACCGGAGTAGTAAAAGACTTTCACTTTGTCTCTCTCCGGGACAAAATCCGTCCCTTTGTACTGGATATTACCACCGGAGGTGCCCGATCTTTTTTCACTAAAAATATCGCCGTTCGTATTAGCCCGGGAGAAACCGACAAAACCCTGGCCTATATCGAAGAACAGTGGGACATACTTGCGCCCGAACACCCTTTTGAATACACTTTCCTCGACAGCCAGATTAACGACCTTTACAAAGACGAAGGCAAACTCGCCGATCTGGTGCAGTATTTTTCGGTTCTGGCCATATTCATCGCCTGTCTGGGTTTGTTTGCCCTCGCATCTTTTACCGCAGAGCAGCGTACCAAAGAGATAGGCATACGCAAAGTGTTGGGATCATCGGTATATCAGATTGTGGGATTGCTGGCAAAAGACTTCATATTGCTGGTGGTGATCGCCAATTTGATTGCGTGGCCGGTAGCAGCCGGGTTTATGAATAACTGGCTCAACGGCTTTGCCTACCGAACAGATATGAGTGTGGGGTTATTTGCTATTGCTGGTATCGGCGTGACCGGCATTGCCTTCCTCACTATTTTGTTTCAATCTTTGAAAGCCGGCAGAGCCGACCCCATCCGGGCATTACGCGAGGATTGAGTTGGGAAATCGAAGATAACTTTGTGTTGAGTAGTAAAACAAAAAAGCCGTCCCTTAAAGAGCCGGCTTTTCTATTTTATAAAATCCTTAATACTTAAACTGCACTTGGGCGCAGGGTTTTGGGGTTGTACTCCCAGTTCAGGATTTTGTAGAAGTCAAAATCTTCGGGACGTGCCACGATACTTTTCGCTTTTTCGTAATCGGCGGGAGTCAGACAGTGAAGGTCGGCAAATACCATTTCAGCCAGTTCGGACTCAATGTCCACGAGTCGTGGCGGGATTTTTCCATTTTTATCTTCAATGTCCGCCAAAAATACCGGCAGAATATCCGCTTTTGCGCTTGTAGAAACAATACAGCCGCTGATACCTTCCTGGAAGAGTTTTCGTACACCCATACCCAACAGCGTACACAGTGTAAGATCATACGCTACCGGACGGCTGCAGCGGAGTTCGTAACCCATTTCCACCGGGCGGCTTTTGATGTCAATGTCAAGTTTTTTGAGTTTACGCTGAACGAGGATATTAAAAATGTGCGCCTTGCTCACATTTCCGAGTTCGGGGTGACCGTGTTCATCATAAGTAAACTGAATGCCGCAGTTATTCACCTCTTCATCAGATAGGAAGTGAAAAACGCCCTCGCTGACAATGGCTACCCCATAAATAACCCCGTCAATGGTGCGTTTGATCATGGAAGAAATGATGAGGTCCACGATTTTGTCGAAAGTGATTTCAGTTTTGTTAAACATTTCCGGGATGATGATCATCGGGAAATGACAACTCATACCAATTTCAAACGCGAGGTGGCCTGCGGAGCGCCCCATGGATGAAACTACAAACCAGTTACCACTTGTACGAGCATCTTCATAGACGATATTCCCAATTTCCACCCCGGCATCTTTGGCAGAGTTGAAACCAAAAGTGGGCGTATTTCCCGGAAGAGGGAGATCGTTATCAATGGTTTTGGGAACGTGGATATTTTTAATTTCCACATTCTGAGCGCGGAGCCATTTGGCGAGGCGATTGGCGGTGGAAGCCGTGTCATCGCCGCCGATTGTGACGAGGAGTTTTACATTATTCTGAACAAAAAAATCAGAAGAAAATTCGTGATCTTTTGGTTTGTAACGACTCATTCGCAGCGAAGAGCCACCACGGGTAAAAATCCGGTCGGCATAGCTGAAATCAATGTTTAAGGTTTCCGCCTGACCATTAAAAAGATTTTTATAACCATCGTGAATCCCGATGACGCGGTAGCCGTCTTTCAGGAATACTTTTGAGATTGTGCTGATTACGGTGTTGATACCGGGAGCAGGACCACCGGCGCATAGAATGGCAATTGAATTCTGCATAAACTTATTATCAAGTTGATTTCAGGGGACAAATATCCTGATAAAGATCAACTAAAACAAAGCCTGTGCGTGAAAGAATGATAATTAGCGGAATCGAAAACGATTAAGTTTTCAAAAAGAAGGGATAATTTTTATTAATACATCCGGAGATTCAGTTTTTTATGACCTCCACAAGTTCAAGATCAAATATAAGCACCGAATTAGGGGGGATCGGATCGCGCAGTTCTTTTCCATAACCCAGTTGGGAAGGAATGACGAGTTCCCAATGGTCGCCGGGTTTCATCATAAGAAGTGCTTCCTGCCATCCAAGGATGACTTTATTTACCTCAAAGGTACGAGGTTCGCTGGTGCCATTTTTTTCGGTGGTGTCGAAGACATTTCCATCAATAGTTTTGCCTGTAAACCGTGTTTTCACCCGGTCATCCGGGTCGGGCGACTCTCCTTTACCGCTTTTTAAGACTTTATACTGAAGGCCGCTGGGCAATTCGGTGAATCCGGGTTTGGAACGGTTTTCTTCCAGATACTTCATTCCCAGTATTTCATTGGTAGCCGCCTCCTGTTGGATGCGCTGTGCTTGTTGATTGGCGAGTTCCTGTTGAAAATCCAACATCAGTCGTTGAGCATCTGCTTCAGAAATCAGCAGTTCCGCCTGAGTACTTGCATCCTCAAACCCACGGGAAATCATTTCCGCATTCAATTTTACACCTACTGACTGGTATGCGAGATTATTTCCTACGATATAGGAAACACTATCTATTTTATTTTGAAGTTTCTGGCTTTCGCTTCCTGCATTTGAATTTTGCTGTGTACACGAATACCCGAATGCTGATAACAGCATACAGCTAAATAGTTGAAATTTATGTACCTTCATGCTTCCAGGAAAATTTTCTATCGAATGAACAGCGGCTAAATTAGTAGAAAGATTTGAGTTTAGCTTAATGACTGTGCAAATTTTAGCAAGGAGAGACATTTGGGCAATAAAATCTTAACTGCTAAATTTATCCAGTTCTATTTTGTATATCAGTATCTGTAAAACTTATGGGAGAATTTATGGAAGCCATCAATACCAAAATATTAGCAGCAACGGAGGCATTCTCCCGAGATATATTGGTGAACCAATTACACCAGGATTACGACTATCATAATCTTGCTCATACTGTAAAGGTCGTTGACGCTGTAGAGGAAATCGGAAGGCATAGCAAACTTACGGCTAAAGAAATTGAAACACTTAAAATCGCAGCCTGGTTTCATGACCTCGGTTATATCAAAGCATACATTGGCCATGAAGAGCATAGTATGGAAATGGCCCGTGAGTTTCTTTCCACCCAAAATATAAAAGAAACTCGTATTGAGCGGATTCTGGAATTGATTGAGGCTACTAAACTGGATTTCGAGCCTCGCAATACGATGGAAGGTGTGATGAAAGACGCAGATCTATACAATCTCGCCGATGAGGATGCAATCTCAAAAAGCCAGGGTATTCGAAAGGAGTGGAAAGTATTCTGTAACCGCGACTTTTCAGATGAGGAATGGGATAAGTTTAATTATGACTTTTTTCGGGAACACGAATATTACTCCGATTTTGGGAAAGAATTCCTTGCTGCTAAAAAGAAAGAAAACATTCGCAAGCTGAAAAAAGCGCTGAAAAAATCAACGGCTTCAACTGAATCCAACGAAGCCGAAATTGCCATCCAGAATTATCAGTTGGAAGAAGCTCAGGCGAAAATTGATAAGCTAAAACGCAAAATTAAAAAACTCGACCGACAACGCCCCGAACGAGGGGTGGAGACCATGTTTCGTACCACCTATCGCACACATGTCAGCCTAAGTGCAATCGCAGATAACAAAGCAAACATTCTTCTCTCTATCAACGCTATCATTATCTCGATCATCATGACCAAAGCCTTTGAGCCAAACATCCTGCGTGATGCGAAGTTTTTGGAGGTTCCGCTTTTTGTGATTTTGCTTGTATGTATGTCCACGATTATTTTCGCTATTCTGGCTACTCGGCCCAAAATCAACTCTGGAATTTTCTCCCGAGATGATATCCTCGATAAAAAAACAAACCTTCTTTTTTTCGGAAACTTCCATAATATGGATCTTGACGACTATCAGTGGGGAATTGACCAAATGATGGATGATGCCAAATATCTTTACGGAAGTATGTCCAAAGATATTTACTTTTTGGGACGGGTGCTGGCCAAAAAATTCCAGTTGCTGCGAATCGCTTACAACGTATTTATGTATGGAATGGCAGGGGCACTGACCATTTTTGCCGTATCGTACTGGTTGGGAGAAAAAGGTTTACTGTAAAGGCTGTTGTTATTTTTGCCCCATTAAATCCAGAATTGCCGCTGTCATAGCCATTATACCGGTTTTGATACTAGGTTCGGGAACGGGTTTGTATAAAGAGGAATGAAGAGAAGGAAGCTGAATTTCGCCTTTCTCTGCTGCCGCAACTTTTTCCGGCTCTATCACACCCAGCCAAAAAATCGAAATGGGCACTTTGTCTGCCGTTCTTCCATATCTGCTGAAATCTTCTCCCCCCATTACAGAGGATACTTCTTTTACTGCATCTTCTCCCAAAGTTTCTTTCCATACCTTGCTCAAACGATCCGCCAAAACAGGATCGTTGTAGGTTGCCGGAGTAAATTCATCACGGACAAAAACAGCAGGGTACATACTATCAGGTAAGCCTGCGGCCATTGCTTCTCCCCGGCATACCCGCCGGATACCTTCAATCAGCTTGCTACGCACCTCATCGGTATAAGAGCGAAGTGTAAGTTCCATCTTGACCTCATTCCCGATAATATTTCCTTTGGTACCGCCATGAATAGAGCCTACGGTAATCACCGAAGGTTCCAGTGGAGAAATTTCACGGCTGACAATGGTCTGAAGCCCCATGATGATTTTTGCGGACAAAACCACAGGATCTATTGTCGTATGCGGATATGCACCATGCCCACCCTTTCCATAAACGGTTATGTCCACCATATCCACATTAGCCAGGGCATAACCCGATCGGACACCGATCGTGCCTGCTGCCATTTCGGCTTTGGTGTGAAGCGCCAGCGCATAGTCGGGTTTGGGAAACTTTTCATACAATCCATCTTCCAGCATGGCTTTAGCACCGCCACCTCTTTCTTCTGCCGGTTGCGCAATAAAAACCAATGTTCCCGACCATTGTTTTTTCAGCCGATGAAGCATCCGGGCTGTCCCCGTCCATACTGACATGTGAATGTCGTGGCCGCATGCATGCATTACCCCGACTTCGTTACCGATATCATCTTTCGTTTTTACTGTGCTGGCATACGAAAGACCCGTTTCTTCCACAACCGGGAGCGCGTCGGTATCCGTGCGAATCAGCAAAACAGGGCCTTTCCCATTTTTCAGCACAGCAACTACACCATAACCGCCGATATTTTCAGTTACTTCAAATCCCAGATCGCGCATTTCTTTTGCCAGGTAAGCGCTGGTTTCTTTTTCATGAAAAGAAAGCTCCGGATGACTGTGAAGGTGTTTATAAAGTTTATCCAGATAAGGATAATCCGCTTCAATCGCCGAACGAAAATCGTTCTGCCCTAAAGAAACGCCAAACAAAACCGAAAGCAGAATAAAAGTGAAAGATGTCTTTTTCATTATCTATCTATAATTCTCCCATTAATCGGGGAAAGTTGTCGTCCCAAACTAGAATAATTCAAATAAAGATCAAAATGCACAGTTCAATTCATACCCGGCTTTTTTGTAACTTCGCAGGTATTAACACTTGTGTAACAGAATGGAATATCCTTCAAAAGCGATAGAAGATGCTGTAAATGAGCTTTCGACCCTTCCGGGTATCGGAAAAAAAACGGCTCTCCGGCTTGCACTTCATATTCTGAAACAAACCGAAGAAGACGCCGCAAGGTTGGGGTTCTCCATCATTGATCTCCGGAAAAACATTCGGTATTGCGAAGTTTGTTTTAATATTTCGGATCAGCCTAAGTGCAAAATATGTAACAATGGCCGAAGAGATCAAGAAATAATCTGTGTTGTGGAAGATACAAAGGATGTCATCGCACTGGAAAGTACACACCAATACAGTGGCCTTTATCATGTGTTGGGAGGGCTTATAAACCCTCTCCAGGGCATTGGCCCTTCTTTGCTGAATATTGAACCGCTAATCTCCCGAATCAATAACGCCAACATAAAAGAGGTAATTTTTGCTTTTAGTGCTAATATCGAAGGAGACACTACCGCTTTCTATATTTCAAAAAAAATGGCTGCTTTTCCTGTAAAAATTTCCAGCATCGCACGGGGCATACCTGTCGGTATGGATTTGGAATTTACGGATGAAGTAACCCTTGCTCGCTCTATTCTGAACCGAACACGCATGACCATACCCGGGAAAGATTAAAAAAATACTTTGGATTTATCTGTTATCATCGTCAATTATAATGTCAAACACTTTCTCGAACAGTGTCTGATATCTGTGCGAAAAGCCTTACAGGATTTGGAAGGGGAAATAATTGTGGTGGACAACAATTCTGTGGACGGAAGCCAGCAAATGATAAGAGACAAATTTGGCGAAGAGGTATTTCTGATTGAAAATCGGGATAATCCAGGTTTTTCAAAAGCCAACAATCAGGGGATAAAAATCGCAAAAGGCCGTTATATTCTCCTTCTTAACCCGGATACGGTTGTAGAAGAAAACACTTTTAAAAAATGTCTCGATTTTGCGGATGCGCATCCCGACTGCGGGGCGCTCGGAGTTAAGATGATTGACGGACAGGGGAAATTTCTCCCCGAATCCAAACGCGCATTGCCTACGGCATGGGTTTCATTTTATAAAATCTTCGGCCTTTCCCGGCTTTTTCCCCGGAGCCGACGTTTCGGAAGGTATCACCTTACCTACCTTGACAAAAACCAAAACCACGAAATAGAAGTGCTTTCGGGGGCATTCATGTGGCTGAGGAAATCGGTTTTGGACAAAATCGGTTTGCTGGATGAAATTTTCTTTATGTACGGTGAGGACATTGATCTTTCTTACCGGGTTACTCAGGCAGGATTCAAATGCTGGTATTTTGCCGATACGCAGATCATTCATTATAAAGGAGAGAGTACCAAAAAAGGGAGCCTGAACTATGTCAAAGTATTTTATCAGGCGATGATCATTTTTGCCCGGAAACACTTTGGTGGAAGCAAGCAGCGTTTTTTTATAGCAGCGGTTATGCTGGCGGTTTATTTTCGGGCAACGGTAGCGATTCTGCACCGCGTGGTAAAAAAACTGGGTATTCCGGCCATGGAAGGGGTTTTGATCTATGGAATGATGTATGGGATCAAAGCCTATTGGGAACATTATGTCAAATATATTGAAGGGGGGCAATACCCTCCGGAATTTGTAACGATTTATATACCGGCTTATACCCTCATTTTTATACTTTTTTACTGGGTTGCCGGAGCTTATAAAAAACCCTACCGGTTGCGCCCGCTTATCATTGCACCCTTTTCGGCTTTTGTGGCGATTGCCACCGGAACCTATATGTTTGGCTGGGTAAAAAATTTTTCGCGGGCAATTGTGGGGCTTTCCGCTATTTTTTCGATGGTCATCGCCATTGCCGTGCGGGGAGCCATCAACCGCCGGGAAAAAGGTAGCTTTTTTTTCACAGAAGAATCGCGGAAAAGGGTAATTGTAGCCGGAGAAGGGAAAGGATTAAGCCGGGTTATCACCCTTATTAAAGGAGAATTGGAATATCCGGTAAATATTATCGGGGTCGTAGGGAGTGGAAACCAGCCGCTGGATATCCCGGATGTAGAAAAACTTGGCGGGTTAAATCAGTTACGCGAAATCATCCAGTTTTACGATGTAGAAGAAGTGATTTTTTGTAATCAGACGATACCTACGGAGCGAATCCTCGATATCATGATGGAAATTCAGGATACAGGGATAGACTATAAAATTGTGCCTCCAGAGGCCGATTATATTGTCGGCCCACAGGCTATTCATACCTCCCGTTTCAGTCGCCAATTACATTTCAACCTTCAACAAAGCGATATACGCTTACACAAACAAATATTCGATGTTGTAGGCAGTATTGTATTGCTCGGCACATTTCCACTGGTTTTCTGGTTATACAAAAAGCCCCTTGCTGTTTTGGCTAAATTGATAAAAGTCCTCACTCTCCGCTATCACATAGTAGGGTATATTCATCCGGAGGCGGAGGGTCTTCCGGAGATAAAACCCGGGCTTCTCAATATGCTGGATCGGGTAAATGGACGGGTTCCGATGAGTAAAGTCAATAAAGAAGGCTTAGACAAATATTATGCACGCACCTATTCCTGGGATCTGGATCTCGAAATCTTATTGAAAGGTTGGCGAAAAATCGGTTGATTCTCACTAAATTGAATAATGAAATCCCCCATTTTTACTTCGTTTGTTACCATCGTGTTTTACCTTATTGCAAGTCCAATCTATTCTCAGCCGGAAGATTGCAGGCTAAAACCCGAAGATATGAAACCGCTGATCCAGCGCTATAATCCGTTTTTTTCCAACCATACATGGAATGCTGCTTCACAGATAGAAATGGCCCGAATGGGCGAAGACCGGTTAATACTGATTACTCAGGAAGGTTGTATCCGCCATCATATTACTTTTACGCTGATTATTGACCCGGAAGTGGTGAAACCCAACCGGGAATTCTGGATGAATGAGGTTCGGAGTTTTATGCATAACGTTCATTGGGAACAACCGGAATACAGTACGTTTGGGGCGGATTTTGAAACTGTTTTTGCCAACCGATTTTCCACTCATGGCTTAAATGATTCGTTTAACTTTCCCATTGGTTCCCGCAATTTTATATGCGAACTGATTTTCGACCCCGAAAAAGGAGGCAAAATCACCATTGAGATGGTCAATTTCATCTTTAAAGAAAAACTTGATAATAAACGCCTTGCCGCTCCCAGTGAAAACGATGACGGCTGGCTGGGCACCGAAAAAAAACCTTAATTTTTCACCAAACCCCTGATAAGCATCTGGTCGGATTGAGGCTCATACTGTAAATATAAGACCAGCTTAATCTCATCCTGGGGTTTTACTTCTTCTTCTCCAACCGAAAAAGTTTGATGAAACCGATACATCTCATGATACATGAGGATTTCCGCTCCATAACGATTTTCCAGCATTTGCCTTACATCTTTAAGCGATTGATTCCTGAAGGTAAGGACGTTTGTTTGCCAGGAAAGTGGTGAGGAATTGCTGTAATACATGGTCTTTGATGTTTGTAATTGGATTCTTATAGTATAGACGTAAAAAATCGGATTTTAGCTGGCAAAAAGTATTTTTGTATAAGAAATTTTTAACTGCGGCGCGATGAAAACATTTTTTCTATTTCTCGTTTTATGGACGGTGTTATTTCTGAACAACCCTGCACAAACTTCACAAAACCTCACCCTCAAGGCAAATTGGCAGGATCAAAACCTTCCCATACACGCGGGTTTGATTTACAACGATGTCTGGGGGTTTGTTTATGGCTATCGGGAATATGCGATTTTAGGTTCTGCTGGTCAGACACATTTCATTGAGGTAACAGACCCGGCTTCGCCGGTAGAGGTTGCGCGTTTCGCCGGAGCGGTGAACTCTATCTGGCGGGATTTCAAAACTTTCAGCCATTATGCCTACGGATCTGCCGATGAAACCAGTCAGACAAGTCCCTCCGGGTTACAGATTTTCGATTATTCCGGGCTGCCCAATAGTGTATCAAAAGTTTATGATTCCCCTATCTTCTTCGAACGTGCCCACAACATCTACATAGACGAAAAATCGGGCAGGCTTTATGCTGCCGGAACCGATACTCGTCCCAATGGCCTCATTGTGCTCGACCTGAATGCAGACCCCGCGAATCCCAACCTCCTGGCCTCAGTAAATTTACCCGGTGGTTATGTCCATGATGTGCATGTCAGAAATAATATCGCTTATTGTTCGCACGGTTTCAATGGTATGTACATCTACGATATGACCAATCCGACTAATCCGATTTTGATTGGGAATATAACTTCTTATCCCAATCAGGGTTACAACCATTCAAGCTGGTTGACGGACGATGGCAATTTTCTCGTTTTTGCCGACGAAAGTTTTGGAAGACCACTCCGGATTCTGGACATCACCGATCTCAACAATTTATCCATTGTCTCCACTTTCAAATCTCACCTTGTAGGACCATCCGCCACCAATAGTATGGCTCATAACCCCTTTGTCAGAAATGGGTACGCTTTTATTGCTTATTATCAGGATGGTATTCAGATTTTTGATATAAACGACGTGCTCGAACCCCGCCAGATTGCCTGGTACGATACGGATACCACCAACATTGCTTATACAGGATATGACGGTGCCTGGGGGGTTTACCCCTTTTTACCTTCACACAATATCCTCGGATCTGATCAGACTTTTGGACTATTTATTCTGGAATTTGATGATCTGAAACCCGCTATCGGAAATACCCAGCCCGATTTTCCCTTCGACGAAACACAAATAACCAACCTCGCAAAACCCATTAGACTTTTTCCAAACCCGGTGAACGAGGGGGAGAATCTTCACTTAACTCTCGAAAATGACTCGTTACGCATTTTGCGATCGGTCATTTATGACCTCAATGGAAAAGAAGTACGGAAAACATCGCTTGTTTATGAATCCGGTGACTATCCGGTGGATATATCCGGAATTCCTCCCGGCATTTATGCAATGATTATTACAGGAGAAAATTTTTACGCCCGAAAAAAGCTGGTGATAAGATAATAATGGTTAATGGTCAATGGTTAATGGTTAATGGTTTCTAAAAAACGCAGGAGTAAGGCTCTGATCTCGGCATATTTTGATAACTCAATCGTTGAGGGATTGTCGTTGACATCATGGTAGTGGGGCGGGCCGCCGAGGGTGTAAATAAAAAAACCCGGCACTCCTTTTTGCAGAAAATAATAGTGGTCACTGTTGGGTGCATTTTTTCGAGAGCGAACGACGGGTACTGCTTTTAGCGAATCATTAAGCGATACCAGCCTTTGAAAGTGTGCCGGAAAATCTATTCCTCCCACAGCCATAATTCCATCAATGCCATTGCCCATGAGATCGAGATTAAGGACAAATTTTGTCTGTTTAAGTGGGATCATCGGCTGATGATTGGCATAAAAATCGGAGCCTGTAAGGCCCGTTTCTTCTCCGCCGAAGGCGATGAAAAGCAGCGAATAGTCGGGCTGGTGCAAGGGATCGGCAAAATATTCTGCCAGAGAAAGCAACATGGCCGTTCCCGACGCGTTGTCATTGGCTCCGGTAAAAACCGCTTTACCCAGTTTCCCTAAATGATCGTAATGAGCGCAAATAATTACGACTGTGTCCGAATGAATTTTTCCACGCACCAATCCCAATACATTTTGAGAAAGGATTTGGGTTGGGGCAGCTTTAACCGAAAGCTCGGCTGTACGCATTTTAGCGGGCAGAATTTCCGCCCTTACTTCCAGGACAGGAATAGGATATTGCTCTCTGCTAAAACCTGCGGTAAGCTTTTTTTCAATGACTACTACGGCTGAAGGATTATACTCCATCAGGCTTCCGATGCGATCATTCACATTGGCTACCTGCTGATAAGTTTTTAGACGCTCGGAATCATTGGCGATTTCGGGGGGAAAACCGCTGCGAATAAGGATTATTTTACCCTTGAGAGGTTTTTTGGGGGCGGTAATCCCATATCCCAAATCTGCGATTTTCCCCGACAGATTTCCCGATCCCGAAAACCGGTTGACAATAAAATCGCGGCCCGGTGCAAGTGTATCTCCATCTATAATAAGAGTCGCATCTGTTATTAGATTGATATTCAGTAGAAATGGCTGTTTATAATCAGGATTTTCCTTAACACCAACGATTGCTTTAAGTCCCATCTCCCGAAACCGTCCCTCAATATAATCCGCTGCTTTTATATGCCCCTGGTCTATATACCCTCTGCCGGCAAAAGTCGCAGAACATAAAGTATCTATTTCCTTTTTTGCCCGAACCAGAATTTCCTCAAAAGAATAATCCTGCTGCGAATACATAAATACAGGCAGAAAAACGGCCACAAAAACAAATAAAAGGCACTTTTTCATTGATTGAAATTTGTTGTAGAAAACGTTGGGATCAACAATATCGGAAAATTCCTACTTTTGAGAGAATCTGTGACCGAATGTATAAAATGAAAATTTTTGTAATAGACGAATTTCCGCCTCACTTCCTGGAAGAACTCCAAAAGTTACCTGTCGAAGTCCTTTATACACCCGACACCAATCGAGAAAAAGTACTGGCTACGATACAGGATTGTGATATACTGATTATCAACAGTAAGATAAACGTGGACAAAGAAGTCGCGGATGCTGCGCCCAGATTAAAAATGGTGATTCGCGCAGGTGTGGGAATGGATCATATTGATACCCGCTATCTTGAAAGTCGAGGCATAAGAGCGGTGAGTACACAGGGAGCAAATGCCGATTCCGTAGGAGAACAAGCAGTAGGAATGTTACTTGCGCTTCAGCATAAAATTTTAATTGCAGACCGTCAGGTGAAAAATTTTGAATGGAAGCGGGAAGAAAACCGTGGAACGGAAATTGGCGGAAAAACCATCGGGATTATCGGCTTTGGAAATACAGGAAAGGCGTTTTCACGTAAAATATCCGGTTTTGAACCCCGTCTGATCGCTTACGACAAATACCTGAAAGGTTATGAAACAGCAACCGTGAAGGAAGTGGGAATGGACGAAATATTTGCAGAAAGTGACATTCTAACCCTTCACATACCGCTTACTGCGGAAACCCGAAACTGGGTAAACAAAGATTTTTTTGCCCAATTTTCCAAACCCCTTGTATTCCTGAACCTCTCTCGTGGCCCTATTGTAAACCTTCCGGATTTATTGCAAGCACTTGATTCAGGGAAAGTTTTAGCTGCCGGGCTGGATGTGCTTGAAAATGAAAAATTTAGCACTTTGACACAGGAGCAAAAAATGAATTATGAGAATTTATTTTCCCGCATAAATGTCGTGCTCACGCCTCATATCGGCGGTTGGTCTTTCGAATCACGTGAAAATATCAACCGGATGATTCTGGAATATGTAAAAACCATGGTTTATGAAAATCGGATTTGACGCCAAACGCTTGTTTCACAACTTTACCGGTCTCGGCAACTACAGCCGCACACTGGTAAGTAATCTTGCGGCGTTGTTTCCCGAAAATATTTACCATCTTTTTACCCCATCTGTCTCCGATCAAAGCCGCACGAAATCATATCTTTCAAATCCTCAGTTTCACATTCATACCCCTGATTCGGGAAGGTTTCTTTGGCGTACCTGGCGCATGAATCGCGATTTGCGAAAAACCGGAATTGATTTGTACCATGGGTTAAGCCATGAACTTCCACTAAACATAAAACCCCCATCCGGCTATAAAACCATTGTTACAATCCATGATCTCATATTCCGCCTTTTCCCCCATCATTATGCTCTTCCCGACCGAAAAATCTATGACCTTAAATGCGCTTACAGTTGCCGAAACGCAGATCATATCATCGCCATTAGCGAACAGACAAAACGCGATATTATCCGCTACTACAACATTGCCTCTGAAAAAATTTCAGTCATTTACCAGTCATGCGACCCTATGTTTTATGAAATCGCTTCTGTTCAGACCCGACAGGAAATCCTTCGAAAATATCAACTTCCTTCGGAGTATATACTCTGTGTAGGCTCTGTAACCGAACGAAAAAACCTGCTTACGATCATACAGGCTATCCGGCAAATGAATGATAAAAACCGAGTTCCGCTCGTAGTGATAGGGGAGGGCGGCAGTTACAAACGTAAAGTTTTAAAGTATATCAGCGAAAATCGCCTGGATAAATGGGTTATTTTTGTACCAAACCTTTACTATCCGGATCTTCCGGCCATTTACCAGGCGGCACAAATATTTGTTTACCCGTCTTTATATGAAGGATTTGGGATTCCAGTGATTGAAGCTTTGATAAGTAAAACGCCGGTGATAACTTCCAATACCTCATCGCTGCCGGAGGCGGCGGGTCCCGATAGTATATGCATAGATCCTTTAAATACTGAGTTATTTACTTTTCATATACAAAATATTCTCCAAGACAGTAATCTGGGCAACCAAATGCGGGAAAAAGGAGTCCTCTATTCAGAGAGGTTTCATTTTTCCGAAGTTACCAAACTTGTTATGCAACTTTACCGCGCAACAACCGGCATGGATTAAAAGATATGAAAAACTCTCGCATTATAGGCATTGTTTCTTTCCTGCTTATTGTCTTCGGGCAACAGGGATATACTCAGGAAGATGCGGTATTTCTATATGACGGAAGAGAAATTTCGGGGTTAATTGTTGAAGAAGTTCCCTTTTCGCACCTGCGGATTCAAACGAATGATTATGGAATAAGAACTTATGCTTTTGAAGATGTCTCGTGGGTTTTTCGGCCTAAAGGCATTAAAGGTTATTGGGATGTGGTATATTTAAAATCAGGAGGTGTTATGAGGGGATTTATTGCAGATTATGAATGGGGTAAATTTTTGCGTATTGAAGACGAAAGAGGAAACGATTTTGAGTGGAGAATGGAAGATATCCGAAAAATAAATAAAGAACCGACCCCCAATGACGCGACACTACGCAAAAGCGCAGAGAGGCAACAACAAACACGAAAAGAATTGCGAAATGAAAACCAAGCGGGAATACGTTATGGGGCAACTGTTGTTTTTTTTGAAGCCGGTGGACAATTAGGCGCATCAGAAAGTTCCATCCCTTACCCGGGTATTTTTGCCAACTTCCTGATTGTTTACCGGCTTGAAGATCGCTTTTCGCTGGGTGCGGGAGTAGGCGCAGACATTCTTTACAATGTCAATGGCAACCCTAATACCGGACGTACTGCTTTTGGGGATATGCGTATTTATTTTCCCCGCAATAAAGTGACCCCTTACCTGTCCATTGCCTCCGGCTACGACTGGTATCGCTCCGGAATAATGTTTAACCCTGGAACAGGTGTAAAAATGAATTTTCTGCGCAACCACAAAATCAACCTCAATATCGGCCTCAAAATGCAATATGAAAGCAACGAAACCCGAAATAGTCCGGACTTGCTGGGAGTGATTGAGGTGATTCAGTTCAAACTGGTAATTGATTAATCGCGCATAAATTTTTTTTAGTAGCAAATTTTAGATTTTCGTATGAATATACTATATTGAATATGTTAAGGATGTTTTCATGGATAAATGCTTTTTAGTTCTTTTTTTCGCCTGTTTAACCTCAGGCTTATTTTCCCCTTGCCATTCACAGTCTATAGACAGAACTAATAAAAAGCACGATGCGCTGAACAGATATGTTGATTTTACGAATGAAAGTATTCACATCCTTTGGGAAATCCACCACAGGCTGGAGACTTTTAATGCCGATGCTAATGAATTTGTGAAATCCGGAGGCACCAAAGGGCTGACCTTTGAAATTTCGGATGTTATCAACAATTATCGCTATTACGGTGTTCTGAAAGGCGTATGTGCCAAAGATTATGGAGGTACCGATCCCGAGGTAAATTTGAAATATCTCTACGAGATTACTTCGAAGGACAATTCTGCTATTCCCGAATATTACCGCACCAGCCTGAACCGGAAGCGGGATGAATTAATGTATCTGGTCATTGAGCTTGTCAGTATCTGCGACACGCTCGAATCCTATTCCAAACAGGGAAAATTTAAGGAAGATGCTTCCCTGTCCCGTATTTATCAGATGCTTAATCGCTGTTCTCTGATCTATTATGATTTTCAGGGCATGAAAGATCAGTTATTTTTTGCCATTACAGAGGTTACCTCTCCCTTGCCATTAGAACTTCGGGACTTGAACAACATTGTGAAAAATGCACGGGAAATTATGCTTAGTACCAAAGCAGGTGATAAAACAAGCCTGTTAACTCATATCTCCCAACTTGAAGATGCAATAAAAAAAGCGGAAGCATCCCGTGAAACCAATAAAGAAGGGCTTCGCCGGCTGGAACTTTATTATGACAGGGAAAATATGGGTTATACTCACATGATTGACTATGCCCACCAGATCATCCGAAGAGCGAAAGAATATCTGGAAAATGCTTCAAATTCGGTTGCTTATACCCCGTATTCACAGGCTTATTATCAGTACAACGAACGGCTTCTTTCGCTTTACAATCATCACAAATACGGCATAATTGCCTACTACAATCGTTTCATCGGATTCGCCAATGTCTCTCTTGTCAAACAGATCGAAGAAACACCTCTTTTCCACGTCCTGCTGCCGGAAAATATCCCGCTGGACGACGTAAGCGAAAAAGAAGGGGTCTCTTTACCTGATTTTTCCGAATCCGAACCTACTCTTGAAGGCGCGGCGGCAAACAATCTGATATTTTTACTGGATGTGTCTGCGTCTATGTCCAAACCCGAAAAACTTCCTTTGTTGAAGTCTTCCATCGAATTTATTCTGGACATTATGCGGCCGGAAGACCAGGTTGCGATTGTAACCTATTCCGGAGACGCAGAAATCGTCCTGAATGCAACTTCGGCTGCAAACAAAACCACAATCCTCCAAGCTATACGGGATTTGCGTTCTTCGGGTGGAACCAATATCCGAAAAGGAATAAGACAGGCATATAAGGTCGCGGAAAATCATTTTATCCCTGGAGGAAATAACCGGATTATTTTGGCTTCCGATGGGGCTTTTGAACTTACCCCTGCAACGTCCCGGCTCGTCGAAGAAATGTCTTTGCAAAATATTCAGCTTTCCGTTTTCCTATTTGGCAAAAATGAAGCCCCCCGCACAGAAGAGCAACTTGAACACCTTGCTGGTCTGGGCGGGGGAAATTATTTCCACGTTACAAGCGAAAATGCTAATGAAGTTCTGCTCATAGAAGCAAAAGCTGTATCCGAGTAGCCCTATTCTATCAAAAATTTCTGAATCAGGCTTCCTCTGTCTGAAATAACACGGATCATATACACACCTGATGCTAAACCGGAAACATCCATTTTGGCTGAGAAATTTCCGGCAAAAGCCCTTATTGTTTCTTTAGTGATTATCTGGCCATTGATGTCCAACAAGTTGACAATCACCTCTTTACCCCAATCCCCTTCCAGTTTTATTTCAACTCTGTCATCTGCGGGGTTGGGGAATACGGTCACCTTTGCGCCAGGTATTTCATTACCGATGTCTGTCGTTTGGGTGATCACGATATTAAAAACAGGCATCGCTAATAACCCGCCCGCCGAATTCTTTACTGTAAAGAAAAAGTTATCCGCAATGGCATTATCACCGTTGTGCTGATATTTCACCTTACCTGTATTGATATCATCCTGTGTAAAAGAAGCCCCGACACCTAAAGGCAAAGCATTAAGCAAAATACCTCCGTGTCCGGGTGTAGTTACCAATGTATAAGTAAGATTGGGAGGAGTACTTACCCCGTCCGAAACCGAAAGAAAAACAGGGGTGATTAATTCGCTTTTCCATTTCAAAACACTCAGAGGAAGATTTGTACCGAATGATGGATTTGCGGGAGGATTACCTGACCCGGCGGTTTGAAATGCCCTTATTTCCGAAGGTTGACCTGTACCGCAGACATTCGACGCATTTACACGCCAGTAATAAATAGTAAGGGGTGCCAGTGGTGAAGCAGGAGTAAAATTATTAGATTTTTTTACCGCGGAAGCGGCAAGCGCACCGGATATAAAAGCAGGATTAGTAGCAATGTCTATTTTATAATCATTGTCTCCCGGAAAGGGCGCCCAGAAAAAAGTGGGGGTTGTAACCACTGCCAAACCTCCGTTTTGAGGAGACCCAAGAATAACCGAAGAAGGCACTTCTGATTTTACTTCCAACACAAGCGTTCGTGTTTCTACTTCACCGGTGGTGGCTGTTCCCACCAGATTAAAGGCATACACTCCGGCTGTTATATTGTTTGTATTGGAAATGGTCAGGAGAGTTGTGTCATTCGTATTACTTGTTGATTGGGAGAAACTAGCAACTGCACCGGCAGGAAGATTCGTGGTTGTAAGGGAAATAGGGCTATTAAACCCTAAGAGAGAAGATGTCACGATCTGGAATACTGCCTGGTTGGGCGCACAGACCTTTAGCGTATCTGCCGGAAAATAATAACTGAAACCCGGGCTTGCGGGTAACTTTACTTCAAAATCCTGATTAGAAATATCAAAGAAAATATTGTCGGCTGCTTCTACTTTTATTCTTGTCTTAAAACCAGGGTTTTCAGGTACTCTTACCGTAGCAAAACCCGTATTAAGCACATCCTCTGCAAGTGTCAGTGGATAGGTAAATCCACCGTCGGTGGACATTAGAATATTGACTTTTACACAGTTAATGGGGCTAATATTCGTTTTGGCAACATCCCAGGTCACATCTTCCCAATTACCGGCGATCCATACAGGTGCATTTGTGTTCGGATGAGTTACCAGAAAAGGTCCTGCATTAGCGGTTGCCTGAAAAGCCACTTGACCAAACTCCACCCCGGCACCTCCCGGGTGATTGTCGCGTACCGTCATCCGAAATTTCAGGTCACGAGAATAAGAAGGCAGTTTTTCCCCATAAACCGATACGTTGGCGATAATCGCGTTTATCAGAGGGAAAACCCTTGTCGAAGAAGACGAAGGCGGATAAGAGCGGAATAATGGAGCATTGCCGCTTGGACTGTTTGGATCGCCCGCAGGGCCAAGATCAAATTCTTCCCAACTATACGTCAACGCATCACCATCGGGGTCTGTAGCAGAGCCTGTAAGTTGAAAAGGCGTTTCTTTCGGAATAAAAAACCCTCCGGAAGGTACGATAACCACGGGGGACTGATTATTTACGGAAAGAATTACCGGACAACTGCTTCCAGAGCCATTTCGGGTATAATTGACAATTTCACTATAAGCACTGTTGTGAAAAAACAGGTCACGACTATTCTGGATATTTTGAGGGGAACAAGCACTCGGGTAGGCCATGATCGTTGATCCGCTACCGGGTTCGTAGGCAGTGGATGGGTTGCGCTGCTGAATACAGGAAGCTGCATTGGTGTTGAAGGTGTGATTTGCGCTAAATTGATGCCCCATCTCATGTGCCACAATTCCCGCAAAGGCTCCTCCCACCGGCGCAGGTAATGAAGACGCTCCTCTTGCTTTACCTCCGCCGCACACAGAGGCAAGTTGGGCGATTCCTGCCACAAAAACACCCGATTGCGGGTTTGCCTGGGACAAAACATGGCCAATGTCGTAATTTGAATTTCCAATTGCGGCATCCACCGCATTCTGGTTCTGCTGAAGCATTGTTCCAAGCGAACCATTCGTATAGGGATCGGCACCGGTATAAATCAAAAGATCGTTATTGGGAACGAGTACCATCCGGATAGAAACTTCGCTTTCATAAATGGCATTTACCTGATTTAGCACAGTTGCTATCGCAGCCATCGCTCCACCTACCGTTCCGCCATGAAAAGAGGTGTACCCACTGTCCGCGGCCATCGCAAGGCGATAGGTCAGAAGTTCACCTTCGATCCCTTCGGTTGCATTTTCGGGCAGGGAAATCGGGAGATCATCTTCTTCGACTCCACAAATTCCTTCCTTACTTTCATCTGCGGCATCTTTTTTCCAATAACTTATATACTCCGTCACGGTATTGTTTCCATAAGGATCTATCAAAACACTTCCCGCTGCGCTTAACACGATTGCATGAAAACCTTTCGGCGTCTTATCCATCCGGATATATGCCGTAGGATTATCAATTCCCTTACCCGAATAGGTTTTTATTTCGGGATATTTTGCGGCCAGCTCTGGTGCCATCACGGGCGACTCTACAATCGAAAATCGTTCAAATGAACCATCGGGCATGGGTAATTTTATTTCTGTAGGATTGGCAGCAGCAGGCGTAAACTCCATAGGAGCCTGACTGAGTTTTTGATCAAGGGCAGATTTGTTCAGTCGGAAAGTCCGGTAATTTTCAGGAATAATAACTCGTCCGCTGCGATTAGGAATCTCTGCTTCGGAAATTTTCGTCCAAAGGTTTTTATCTGCCTGCGCATGAAGGAATTCCAATGTCAGAATTAAACCTGTCAGAGAGATAAAAAATAGTCTTATAATTCTCATTATCGGTAGATTTAAAGGGCTTACTTTTGAATGGTAACTTTTTGAATCAGGCTTTGTTCAGCAGCAATTACGCGAATCAGATACAGACCATTTGTCAACCCGGCGGCAGAAAAGCGGATTTTCGCTTCACCGGATAAAAACCGAAGGTTTTCTGTTGCAATTATTCGCCCCTGAATATCAAGCAGTTCAATGCTAATCGGGTCAGTACTATTGCCGGAAATCCGTACATTCACATTTTGCGAAGCAGGGTTAGGATAAGCCAAAACATTTATTTTATCATTGAAATCCGATATGGCCGTAGTATTTGTAATAACCACACTGAATACCGGCGACCCCAGCCATCCTCCGTCTGCATTGGTAATGGTAAATACAAAGTTATCGCTCGTGGTAGTCGTTCCGTTGTGCTGATAGCGCACTTTCCCACTATTGATGTCCTGCTGGGTAAATGTTCCACCTAAGGGCAGAGATATACTGTCAAGCTGAACAAAACCATTTTCCGGAAGTGTCATTAGTGTGAATGTCAAATCATCTGGACCACTTACGGAGTCCGTTGCTTCAAGTAGTTGTGTGGTAATCGTTTCATGTTTCCACTGAAGCAGGGACAATAAATTATTTTTTATCAGAGAAGGTTTCCTTATGTTGTCACTGGCTTCACAAAGCTCAAGACTCCATGAGTTTAAAGTCCCTCCGTCAAAATTTTCATTATCGGTAACCTTAAGTGTCCATATTCCGGCACTATTTATTCCATCAAAAACCGTAAGACTATCTTCGGGTCGGTAAGTCCCACCGCCAACCGGCGGGCAGGGGAAGTCGCCGGAGGCCGCTTCGTCATCCAGATTAAGGTCAAAATCTTCATCGTTTTCATCGCAGATACGGGAAAAAAGCGTAGCTGTAATATTGCCTGGCCCCTGAAGCACCACATCAAGATCATTGACCCAGGAATGAGTGATGTCCAGATTCGTAACATTTACATCGGCCAGGGATAAATTGGCCGGCACAATGATTACAGATTGAACCGTAAGTGGGGCACCAAAAGCCGGTATATTCAGGGGGAGATTTCCGGCATTAAAAACCTGGCAGGGAAAGGCTTTTGTTTGAAACGCAGCTACGGGAGAATACTGCCCAACCCCACAAATATTTTCAGATCTCACCCGCCAATAATAAACGGTAAAAGGGTTTAGTGAAATCGGTGGAGTAAACTGATTGGTAGTCAGGCCGTTTTGTGTCAGTACCACAGATGCCGGTGCAAAGTCTGGTTTTGTGGCTACCTGTATTTCATAAGTTACCGTTCCCCCTGTAGGTGCCCACAGAAACATCGGCGTTAATATCTGGTTAGTTGCTCCCGTTTGCGGCAAAGCTGTGCTGACAGCAGAAGGAGTCTGATTTTGGACTAACAAGGCAAATGCAATCGAATCGGTTTCTCCGGCAGGGCCGGTGCCTTTTATTACCATATTCGCAGTTTGCGAAACGACCGAACTTGTGGCGGTAAAGACAATCTGAACTGTATCCGGAGCCTGAACCGGATTGGACGAAAAAGCAGCCGTAAGACCTGCGGGAAGATTCGCTACGGACAGGTTCACATTACCGGCAAAATTTAAAAGAGACGTAAGAACGACATCTACCGAAAACGAATAGGGAGCGCATATACTTGCCGTCTGCTGAGGCAGATAAAAATCGAAGCCCGGCGCTGAGGGAGTTTGAATGGAAAAATTTTGATTGGAGATATCGAAAAATACATTATCTGCAGCCTTGACTTTCACACGGTTAGCATTTCCAGGAGTATTTGGAACAACGACAGAAGCTGTCCCGGTATTGAGAACATTCGCGGCCAGCAGGGTAGGGTAGGTAAACCCTCCATCCGAAGATAAATAAATATCAACCTTCTGACAGTTCACCGGAAGTTTATCTGTATTTGCCACATTCCATTTGACTTCCCGGATCGTTCCGGCAATCCAAACTATCGGGATATTGGGTTCAGTAACGACAAAAGGCCCCGCCTGCGAAGTGGACTGGAAAAAAATTTCGTCAAAGTTTACCCCGCCGCTACCGATTTTATTATCTCTCACGGTTGCCCGGAAGGTGAGTGAACGACTGGTTGTAGGTAATATTTCTCCGTCACTGGTTTGGTTAGCGACGATGGCTGATAGCCTCGGAAAAACGCGAGTCGAATCCGTAACCGGATTAAACGACCGGAATAGGGGAGCCGTTCCGATGGGTGTATTGGGTGCACCACCCGGCCCCAGGTCAAATTCTTCCCAACAGTAGGTAATGGGATCATTATCCGGATCTGAGCCACTGGCAGTCAATTCAAACGGAGTTTGAACCGGTATATAAAACCCACTGCTTCCGACGGATACCAGAGGAGCCTGGTTTCCGGTAGAAGTGATTACCGGGCAATTATTTCCCAAACCATTAACCGTATAGTTGATAATCTCATCATAACTCACTCCGTGAAAGTAATCATCGCTATTGCTTTGAATATCATGGTTTCCGCAAAGACCTGCATAAGCCATAATTGTGCTTCCGCTTCCCGGCTCGTATGCCGTAGGGCCATTTCGATTTCCTCCCCCGCAGCTACCGGCATTTCCGTTGAAAGAGTGATTGGCGCCAAACTGATGCCCCATTTCATGAGCGACATAATCTACATCAAAAGGATCTCCTACGGGTGCAGGGCTACCCGTTACTCCTTCGGCTTTGCTATTACTGCATACGACACCAAATCCCGCAATACCACCACCACCTGTACTGAAAACATGTCCCATATCGTAATTGGCCGTACCGATAACCGCATTTAGCGTCGTCTGATTTTGTCCCAACATAACCCCTCCGTCATTATTGGTATAAGGATCGGTAGAAGGATTTGTATAAATCAGCAAATCGTTGTTGGCAACCAACTCCAGTCGTATGGCGAACTCTCTTTCATAAATCCCGCTTACACGGTTTACAGAAGTGACGATTGCAGCCATAGCGCCGGGAACAGTACCGCCATGAAACGCAGTGTATTCACCGGTTGCAGCAACTGCAAGCCTGTATTTTCGCAAAAATTCTCCGGTACTTTCTGTGGCGGGAACCTCCTCACTACTTTCTCCTTTTATTCTTTCCGGCAAATAGCAGATTGCGCCCAGATCACTTTTTGCAGAACTAAAATCATGTTTGTAATACGAGATATACTCTTCGGCTGTATAGTTTGAATACGGATCTACAAAAACACTTCCTTTTGGAGAAAGGATCATAATATGTGTACCCTTCGGTGTAATGTCCAGCCGGATTGTTGCCATAGGGTCATCTACTCCCTGGCCTGCATAGGTATGGATTTCCGGAAATTTGGCGGCAAGTTCCGGGGCCATAACGGGAACCTCCGAAATCCTAAACCGCTGAAAAGTACCATCCGGCATGGGTATAAACCATTCTTTTCGAATACCGCTTTGTTCCATAGGGGTTTTAAGCAAAGAATCTGCATAAACCTCAAAATCAAGACGCACCGTTTTGTATTTTTGAGGAATAATTAACCTTCCGGAGCGATTGGTGATTTCATTTTCTTCATGAAATCGCCAGAATCGAGAGGAATTCTGAGATTGCGAAGAAAGAAATAGAAGACAGAAAACAGAAGCGAGAATAAACTTGTTCATAAGTGCTGAGTCGTGGGTGGATAACCTGAAAAGAGATGCAAAATACCGCTGGAAAAATTAATTTCCCCAGACGGGTTTAAATCATTAATAAAAGTGTTGAAAAAATCAGAATGTGACCGACAAAAAGATATTGGGGGTAATTCCTAAAAGATTGCGGTTCATGCTGATTAGCTCCGGCTGTTTTCTTTTTGCATCTGTTACCACCGAATATCGGAAATCCCGTACATTCTTACGGTTATACAAATTGAATACAGAAATCCCTACTTTCACTTCTGCGTTTTTTGATTCGGGTGTAAGCAGATAGGTACTATTTATGTCCATCCGGTGATAGGCAGGTAAACGTTTTGCATTTCGGGAACCAAGATCCACGATTAGTTCTTCATTAGGCTGGCGTGAAACATGTCTTTCCACAAGGTCAGTATAAGGTCTTCCGCTTGACCATATCCAGTTTAAGGAAACCTCCCATCGGTTATGGGTATAGGTATTCACTGTATTAAATTTATGAAGGTGGTCATAGGCAGCAGGAAAGGGCTTCCCAGATTCAATCCCAGGAAACCGATGCGTCACCCGTCCCAATGAATAGCTGACCCAGCCTGAAAAATTTCCCCATTTTTTTTGTACCATCACGTCTATTCCACGGGCAAAGGCAACACCGTCCCCTACAAGATTTACCTGATTGATTTCCAGGCTTCCCGGGGAGAGTGAATATTCATACGTTACAAGCCCTGTGGTTTTTTTGTAGTATAATTCGATATCAACCAAAAAGCCTTTTGTTTCCCAGGCTCCCCCGACAATAAAATGAGAAGCATGTACCACGGGTATCGTATCCCCATCGGCCAAAGCCCAAAAATCTTCCCCTACACTTAGCCCACTAAACTGAAGAATACTGCTCATAAACTGGTTGTGAACACTCCATGCCGCTTTAAACTTCAACTTATCGGAAACATTGTAGCGAAGAGATGTGCGGGGTTCCCAATAATTTTTGCCGGTAACTTCATAATAATTGTAACGGATACCTGTACTAAGTGAAAGTTTATCCACCGGTGTCCATATATGTTCCGCATATCCGGCATAAATTTTCCCTGATTTTTCAATAAGATCTTCAAGCAGGCGAGTATCCTGTTGAAACCACTGGAAATGGTAGCGGATATCCAAAAAAGAAATATCGGCGCCAAATGAAATTGTGCTTTTATCATTTACCTCCCATTCGTTGTCATTTCGGAAGCTGAACTGACTAAGCCTGTTATCCTGTGGAAACCGATGTAATACCCCTGGATCATTTGCCTCGCTATAAAGATAATTGTAGATATGCCTTTGATTAAACCGGGAAAAGGCCGTAGTCGTTTTGCTGTAAAAATGTGCATTCCACTGACGCGACCAGTTAAAACTTAACCCTTGATTTTTTAGCAAAAGGCTGTCTTCTGTATGAATGGAAAAGGCCGAATCGGTGTAATCTTTTGCAGAATAAGCCAGCATATCCCTCCCCTGATAACCGCTTACAGCGAATACATCCTTATCCGAAGGGCGGAAAGTAAATTTCACGTTCAGGTCATCAAAATAAAAGGAGGGGTCAAGAGATAGATTTTTTCCCTCTTCCCGCGATTCTTTTATATCATTATAAATCGCACCATGCTGAAAGATATTATTAAACAAAGTCCGGTACATCGGACTTTGTACAATGTCTGAAAAGGATCTGCGCCCGGCAATCATTAACGCCCCTCTTCGTTTGAATAGAGGCGTTTCAAGATAGGTATGAGCATTCATAAGATTGATTCCGGCGCCCACCACCAGGTCTTGGGGATTTCCCGGTTTGCCGGTAATATCCAATACCGCAGAAGTTCTTCCGCCGTATTTTGCACTAAATCCCCCACGGAATACCTGAACATCTTTGGTTGCATGAGCATTAAAAGCGCTAAATGTTCCAAAGAAATGACTCGGCTGGTAAATGGTAATGCCATCAAACATGATGAGATTCTGATCCGAAGAGCCGCCTCTTATATTGAGATCAGAAGCAGACTCCTGATTACTGCTAATGCCTGGTAGAAGTTGAATTGTGCGGAAAATATCAGGTTCTCCCAGAGAGGAAAGAGTTGTTATCTGGCTGGGGTTAAGTGAAATTTCGCTTACCCCGTCTGCGACAACCAGGGTTTGCGGGCTTCCTTCTGAAATCAGTACCTCATCCAGGCGGAGTATTTCCGATTTTAAAAGGTATTCTCCGGGGTTATAAAGCATTGCTTCTTTCACTGATAACTTTAGCTTTTTATAACCCAAATAACGGATTTGAACGGAGTCTTGAGACGATCTTAGGATTAGCCGAAAATACCCCAAAGAATCCGTATAAGTCCCATTTTCCGAATCAGTATATACTCGGGCAAATACAAGCGGTACTCCGGTTTCACTATCACGCACATACCCTGTCAGGTATTCATTGGGCGAAGAGACAGAACGGGTATTTTGAAACGGGTATTCTTTTCGGCGAGGTTTAATAATTACCTGGCGGCTTTTTAAGAAGGCATATTCAAGATCTGTATTTTGAAGCAGCAGATCGAGGGCTTCTTCCATGTAAACCCCTTTCAATTCAACCGAAACATAGATATTTTTAACTTTCTCGGCATCGTATGCAAAAATATAATCATAGCTTTTCCCCAGATTGTTTAAAACCTGAGATAGTGGTTTATTATAAAACCTTTCATATAGACGGACAGAAGTCTGTGCTGCCAGAAACTGACAGACAAATAAGAAGACAAACACTAAAGTCAGTCGGTTTCCCCGTTTCATGACCCGACCTGTTTGGATTTATTTATAGCCGACGATCGAGCCTGATATGAGTTGAATCTATAATCGTATAGGTCAGCTCCATAGGCTCACAAATAAGCAATAACGCATTTTTAAGGTCATTATCAAAAAATGCTCCGGTATAGGTGGCGTTTATTTCTGGAAATTCTACCTCAACCCCATACTGTCTTTCCAGTTCTTCCACAACACGAACAAAAGGAACTTCACTAAAAGCATATTTTCCTTCGGTCCAACCGGGTTTATTTTCATTAACGAAGGAATAATCCGAAAGGCGGTTTCCCTCTAAAATTTTTACCCCCATCCCTTCGGTAATTTCATGGCTTTCATTTCCGGAGCGGGAGGATACGCGCACTTTACCTTCAAAACAGGAAACTTCGGTCTGGTCGGTGCGAGATTTTACATTAAACTTTGTCCCGAGTACTTCGACCTGGCTAAGGTTCGTATTTACGGTAAACGTTTCCCCTTTACTTACTTCAAAATACGCCTCACCTTCGAGGGAAAGGCTTCGTTCCTGCAACCAATTGCTTTTGTCATAAGAGAGTTTTGAATCTGCATTCAAATTAACCCGTGAACTGTCAGGGAGATAAAACACTATTTTTTCACCCTCAGTTGTAATTACCGTAATAACCTCGCTGCGGGTAAAAAAATAAACAGCAAACAACATCGCCACAGTGGCGGCAACTGCGGCCACCCAGCGGGTTTGTGGAAAAAGCCGCCGTGTTTTTGCCTCCGGCAAAACTTCACTTTCGCCGATTTTTTCCATTAATCGGTTCCAGGCATCTTCTTTGGAAAGACCAGAGGGTATGCGAAGGTATCCGGAGGTTTCTATAATTTTTTTTAACTCTTCATAGTCCGGATTCCACTCTTTCAACTCGTTTTCGGTCAGTTCTCCGTTTAACCAACGGGCAAGGAACGCTTCGTTTGGTAGTCCGTTACTCATTTATCTACATTGTTTCCTAATACTGAAAAAAATACAACCGCCTAAAAAAAAACCCTACTAAAACCTCTTTTCATATTTTATCTGACAATTTTCGCAATTCCGTAAGTGCTTTATGCATCCGTTTTTCCACTGCTTTTACACTCAGGCTCAAACGGTCGGCGATTTCTTTGTAAGTCATTTTCTCTACCCGGTTCATTAAAAATACAGATCGGTTTTTCTCCGGCAAATCTGAAATGGCTTTTTCCAGCTTCACTTTAAACTCTTCTGCTTCCATCAAAAACTGGGGGGATTCAAACAGCGTATTCGAAACCGGCTGCTGCTGGAAACGAATTACCACCTTCTGATGTTTGATTTCATTCAGAAAGAGGTTGTTGGCGATTGTATAAAGGTAACTTTTTGCTTTATCCGGATTAATACTCTCCCGTTTTTTCCACAATATCAGAAAAGCCTCCTGTGTAAGGTCTTCTGCCAGTTCCATTTCACCGGATTTATAATAGAGGAAATTCCGAATCGCCTCATAGTAATTATCAAAGAGGTTCTGGAAAACTTCCCGTTCAGGGGTATTTGAATGATGGCTGTTGCTCATCCGTGGGCTATGCAGTATCTGTTGACTTCCGGAAAACACCAATTATACAAAATCCGAAAATCATATCCGCATTATTTTCATTTATCGTTGCAGAAAGATTTACATTAACTTTGTGGTAAGAATCCTTATGTTCTCCGGTTCTTAACTTATGCTATGAATGACTTATCTCTTTCTGGTCTGATCACTCTTATGTTTCAGGAGAAACGTCTGCTGCAATGGTTATATGATCTCCCCGCGGGAACGGTGTCTATGGAAAATCCCAACCTTTGGGAAATCATCCGAGGAGATAAAGAACGACTTTTTTCATTGGTTAGTCGTGGGATTTTGGTCGTTGAGGGAGAGTCTTTAAGCCTGAACCCCACTTTTTTCCTCCCTTTTCGTGTATCTCTGACTCCAGGACAAAAACCAAGTTCCCATACAATCACGGAAATTATTGACAGGCTTCAGCGTATTATTGATCAATATGAAAAATCGGTTTCGCCACAATCTGCCCATGATCATTTTTTAAATATTCTCTCTTTTACCGGTATGTTGAGAGTAGCTCTGTTACTCTACGCAGAAAGTGCAGAGTCGCACTACCATAATCCGGAACAAGACCCTCTCTCTCCGGTTGAAAACCTCAAAAAAATTTATCAGGAAGTCTCTGAAACCCTTTCCGAAAATTTGTTTTTGACCACAGCCGAAGATCACCCTTTAAAACAACAATTGTTTCTTCTTCAAAAGACAATGAACATCTTGCGGGAAATCATTCAAGCGGATGAACAACGTTCCGCCAATAATACGGTTTCGGAAGATGATTTTTTAAAAAAAATCAAACAACTTAAATACCTGGCAGACAATCACCTTCTTCAAAAAAACACCAACCTCTCCGAGGTTGTTTCGGAAGAAAAAGCTCTCTTATGGGAAGAACCTCTCGTGATAAATCCTCATTTGGAAACGGACGATTCGCAGATTGCGAAATTTACAAAACCAACGGCCCCCCTCCTTCAAGGCGGGGAATATTCTGCGTCAAAAGAAGATGTTTTTCGCCTAAAGTCGGATTTTTTTCAAAGTAATACAGACCTCTACCACTTTCTCGCAGGCCATCCAAGTGCAGAAGAATGGACAGACAACTACCGCACGCATCTCTTTTTCCGGCTGCTCAGCCGTTTTGCCGCTGATCTTGAAATTTTACCGGAGTTTATAGAAACATCCATCGGCAATTTTCCAAAAATCATGGCAAAAAAATAATTTTGATTCTTTTTTTGGCTTTTTTGTTAAAAATTCTAAAAATATTGGTATTTTGCAGGAGCTATACATTCTGCAAAAATGATAACACTTCCACCACAAACCGTTGATATTTTTGAACACCTGGCAAAAGGTCTTTTTATCAGCAACAATAGCCTGAACCCCCAACAAAAAGAGTGGTATCAGGTATTGGAAGATCATCAGGAAAATTTTGCCCGCTACTTTACGCCTCTAAACCTTCAGCTTTCAAGGGGAGAGGGTTACTACTTTTTCAGCAGGAAGGAATCCCGTACCCGTACCGAAGAGCGAATAGAACAGGCGATTCGTTATATTGACTGGCTAGATTTCTTTAAGAGCTTTGATCCTGATTTCGGGCCGGGATATCGGTTCGAAACCGAAATACTTCTCAATAAGGTTATTTCGGATCGCATTTTGCGAAAAAAGCTAACGCTGCTCCCCCTCCGCAGCAATCCTTCGGACGTAAGGGAAAAAACGCTCCTGTTCCTTAAGCTGGTGGAAAAAGCAGGTTTTATCGAAAGTGAACAGGAATCCGGAGATACCTACCGGGTAGTCGCTGCTTATGCTTATCTGGAATCGCTGGTTGAAAAAATCAAAATTCTACAACCATGAACCATCTGAAAAAAATTGTTTTTATAAACAGTGCCGGTTTTGAATATGCACACTTTGACCTTCTGGGCAATGTCCATTTTTCGGGAAAAAACGGCACCGGAAAATCCTTAGTTTTACAGGGTATAAACCTGCTTTTTCAGGGTAAATTTTTGAGTAGCGGTACGCTTTTCAACCGACTATTTCCACACAACGATTCACTCATTATTGGTCAATGGCAAAATACCGAACGCGCTTTTACTGTATGCGTTTTCGCGGCCTCTGGGAAATTACAGTTTCTTTTTGTTAGTGGAGAATATGAAAAGGAGATTTATTGCGAAGGTAATACGCCCCGCACACAACCCGAAATACAGGAACAAATACGAAAAAGAAAGCTAGATCACCTGTTGGCAGAACAGGAATCGGGGGAATATTTGTCAATCCTTTGGGGAGTCGCACTTTCAACGGATCACCCGGTGGTGAAAAAATTCAGTCTGGCAAAAGACACATGCGACCCGATAACATTTTTGCCGGGATTGGGCGGAAAAGTGGATTTTGAGAGTACATTTTTTCAATCTTTTTTCCGCCATTCACTCGCAGAAGGTTTTCCTCAGCTACAACCTGCGCGAGAAATCCTGAAACGTTTTTCCACCGCATTCTCCGACATTCATGCTTATGAACATGAAAAACACCGAATATCCCGTATTCTGGCATTTTCACAGGAAATCGCAGATTACGAATCACGGCTACAGGAATTGTTTGCGGACTTGTTTTTCCAAAAAGACCAGCTAAATAATCAAAAAAACGAGGCAGAAAATGAGAAATCCAGGCTTTTGTTCCAGGCTGAAATCATTCAGACAGAACTAAAGGACTTGGAACGAAGCTATAAAGAACAAGAAGAGGGCCTTCGATTATTGCGGGACAAAACTTTTGCAGAGCTTCAGATTGCCCATGAGAAAAATAGCTTTTACCGTGGTCACCCACAAGCAAAACTTTTGGATGAGTTGCCCTTCCTTCCAGCAAAAAAACGTGAGCTTTTAAACAGCCGCCGGGAACTCGAAATCCTGCATTATCCCGAAAAAAAAGACAGTAATTCCGAATCCGAAAACCAAGAACAGGAGAAAAAACAATTTGCCTTTGATATAGAACTCCAGCGGTTTCTCCTGCGACAGGGTACTTATGACTCGATTCTCAACTTTTCATCTCGCAAACTCAAAGAAAAACAGACGCTGATCCGCACTTCAAGAGAAATATCTGAAAACCTTGAGAATCGAATCCGGGAACTCAATCAAAAATTTTTCGATTTACATTCTCGAATCCGGGAAATCAAATCACAGGGAAAAGAGACAAACAAAATACAAAACCTCCACACAGAGATACGAACTCTGGAAGAAAAACAGGTTCTGCTGGCCTCTGAATCGGAAATGATAAAAAGCAGCTACGAAGTCCTTCGTTTAAAAAAAATCCACGAAACGGAAACGGAAGAAAAAAGCCTGAAAGAGAATCTTCAACAGGCTGAAAATTCGCTTCAAACTCTTCAGATTCAGATTAAAAATATAGAATCGCAAATCAAAAATCGCCAGGGGACGCTGTATCATTGGCTTGAAAAAAACTACCCTGATTGGAAAAATACCTTTGGGAAGGTGCTTAAAGAAGAGGTTTTGTTTCATCCGTTTCTGAGTCCAGAAATCGGGCGCCTGAACGATCTGCTTTTTGGGGTGAAAATGGATTTGTCTGATCTGGAATTTACCCTAAAATCTGCCCGTGATCTGGAACGAGAAAAAGCCATCTTGGAAAAAAGCGCGGAAAAGCAGGAAAAAGAAATTCTACTTATCCGTACAGATATAGAAAAAAGGCTCTCCGCCATTGAAAAAAAATATCAAACCAAGTTCCGACAAGTCGAAAAAGACCAGAAAAAAAATCAGTACGAGTTGGAACTCAATGCCTCAAAACTTCGGCAGTTGCGACAACGACAGGATGGCATCAGCCATGAAGCCGATAAGGAGGCCCACGGCCTTTCGATTCATCTTCTTTATGAAGCCGAAGAATTAAAAAAGCAAATTCATTCCCTCGAAACAGAAAGACAGGGCATTTATGTCAATCTTGAAATAACTCTGTCCCAAATTGATCAGGAGATTGAAAAACACACTTTGGAAAACAATGAGTCGCTTTCTTTGTCTCTTCGCGATTTGGAAATACGAGAAGAAGAAACCTATAAGTCGCTGATTGACAGGAAAAAACTGCTGGAAAACGAAACAAAACCTTCAAAAGGAGAAAACAAAGCCGTCGCTACTCTAAAAAAATTAATCGCAGGACAAGAGGCAAAAATTGAACAACTTGAACTTGCGGAAAAAACCTTCTGGAGGTATCGAACCGACAAAAATGATTACCTCGACCGGATACCCGAACTTGAAGATCAGGTAAAAACATACGACCAGAAAATTCATTCTTCTGTTCTTCAGAGAGAGAAGGAAATACATCTAAAAAAAACCGCATTTGAACAACTGAAAAACGCCATTTCCCTATTGGAAAAAAATCTGTGGGAAATCGAAGAACAAAACCGTGCATTTGAAAATTTCCGGCTGTCTCCGATTTTTAAGACAAGCTCTTTTCAGGTTTCGGAACCCCGGAGAGAATCGGAAAGTATTTCCATACTTATCCGGCGCATTCGAGAAGCAGATTATGCAAGAGAACGTGCGGAGGAATCGTTGAAACGCGAAATCCACACTTTTGTAACCTGCTTTAGCCATGACAACCTTGCAGGTTTTCCTTTAACCTTTAATTCTCCCTCCGATTATACCCGGTTTGCGACTCAATTACAGCATTTTTATGAAAACGATCTTATTGAGCCTTTGAGAGATCAGTTGGGGGCAAAATTTGCCAAACTAATACATCAACTCGCCGACATCTCTAATCTTTTTGAAAAGCGGCTAAAACTCCTTGAGGAAAATGTAAAAAACCTCAACCGAATTTTATCCACTTTACCCGAGCTTGCAACCTGGGGAAAAATAATACTACGTCTTACACCCGGACGGCATCCCGTCATGGGTGTATTCTCAAAAATTCGGGAATTTGCAGGGAAATTTTCCCATCAGCTAGGGGAGTTGTCCCTTTTTAACCAAACCGAAAATGCAAACGCCAATCGGGAAGCAATCCAACTGCTGGAGACGCTAAACCGAATACTCAGAGACTATCCAGGCGAAGAAATCGCAGATTGCGATTTTGCAGAGATTGATATTGTCCCCGACAAAACGAAGCGAGATATGTTTTCGCCCGGGCAGAAATATCTATTGGAAAACATCCTCAGGATTGCGTTTTTACGATTGACTGCGGGGCAATTTACCCCCGGTTCCCGGCGCTTTCATTTGTTGATAGACCATGCCGAAGTTTTGGATGGAGACGCAATTCAGCAGTTAGCGGCCTTTGCTCATCAGGAAAATATTGACCTGATTACAGCGGCACCGGAGGTGCCGGAAGATATCAACTATCAGCGAGTTTACCTTTTGGGAGTAGCTCAGCCTTTGACCATGTTTTTTAGCTTAAACAACAGCAAGGTTTTTTCTAACGGTCCCAAATCATACCCCCCTTCCTCAAGCATTTTCTGAACTTTAGGAACCAGCGTAATCATCTTGCGGGAATAGGGTTTAGTTAAAGATCGGGCGGTAAATTTTATCTTCTCGTCCTGCCCCATATTTGCCTGCCAGGACTCAAGATCGGTGGTAATAGCCACAATTTCGGTCTGGTTCTGATCTACAAACTTCATAATATACTTATAGGTTTTGTAGGGGCTGGAAAGATTAGTGGCTTCATCCAGCACGGTTATGATTGTGGTGGCCAATCCGTCAAACTTATCCATATTGCTAGTGCCTCCGTGGGCAAGCTCCTGAATCGTATTACGGTGAACTTTAAGCTGCTGGGAGGTCTGGCATCCCGAAAAAATCAGGATGACCATAAAAATCGCCGAAAGATAATGAGTTTTGTACATGAGCATTGTTTTTGCTTTGGGGATAAATATCCAAAAATATAATCGCTTTTCTTATATTTGCACTCTCTTTTGAAAAGGTGTGTTTCGTTGTGAGTTATTCTATGCCCGTGAAATATCCTCAATATAAAAACCTTTCGCTTCCCGATGTTGACAGGGAGATACTAAAGTTGTGGGAAGAAGAAAAAACATTTGAAAAAAGTATTACTTCCAGAGAAGGAAACCCGGTATTTACTTTCTACGAAGGACCTCCTTCCGCGAATGGGAAACCCGGCATTCATCACGTGATTGCACGTGCGATTAAAGACTTGGTATGTCGTTACAAAACGCTTAAGGGTTTTCAGGTAAAACGCAAAGGCGGATGGGACACACATGGTTTGCCGGTAGAACTCCAGGTGGAAAAGACTCTCGGCATTACCAAAGAAGATATTGGAAAGACCATTTCGGTCCGAGAGTATAACGCTGCCTGCCGGAAAGATGTACTCATGTACAAAGACATGTGGGATGACCTCACCCGGAAAATGGGCTACTGGGTTGACCTGGATAATCCTTATATCACTTTTGAAAATAACTATATCGAATCGGTATGGCATCTGCTCAAGCGACTTTGGGATAAAGATTACCTCTACAAAGGATTTACCATTCAGCCTTATTCACCGGCAGCAGGAACCGGCCTGAGTTCGCATGAACTTAACCAGCCCGGAACTTACCGGGAGATCAAAGACACCTCCGTTACCGCGCAGTTTAAGATCAAGGGAAAAGAAGACGAGTACTTCCTGGCATGGACAACTACTCCCTGGACATTGCCGTCCAATACCGCACTCGCTGTGGGTAAAGAAATTGTATATGTAAAGGTAAAAACTTTTAACCCTTACACCCATATCCCGGTTTCGGTTATTCTGGCAAAAGACCTCGCAGGTAATTATTTTCCCGAAACGAATGCCGGACTAAAAATAGAAGATTACCAGGCTGGGGACAAACACATTCCCTTCGAAGTAATCGGAGAAATAAAAGGAAAAGATCTTGCCGGGATAGAATATGAACAACTTCTGTCCTATGTAATACCCGACAAACCTGCGTTTCGTGTTGTAATCGGGGATTTTGTTTCGACAGAAGATGGTACCGGGATCGTGCATATTGCCCCGACTTTTGGTGCGGATGACTTTAATGTTGCCCGGCAGAATGATATTCCGCCGCTTATGGTAAAGGATGACGACGGGAACCCCATACCATTGGTTGATAAACAGGGCAGATTTGTAAAAGAGGTTACCGACTTCGCCGGTCGTTATGTAAAAGATTATGGACAGGTAGAAGATCGCTCGGTGGACGTTGATATTTCCATCAAACTCAAGGAAGAGAATAAAGCTTTTAAAGTAGAAAAATACGTTCACAGTTACCCACATTGCTGGAGAACTGATCGCCCGGTACTTTATTATCCGCTTGACAGTTGGTTTGTTCGCACAACTGCTGCGCGGGACAAAATGCTGGAACAAAACAACAAAATCAACTGGAAACCCAGCTCGACCGGGACCGGTCGTTTTGGAAACTGGCTGGAAAACCTGGTTGACTGGAACCTTTCTCGTTCGCGTTTTTGGGGTGTACCTCTACCGGTATGGTCCACCGATGACAATCAGGAACGCAAATGTATCGGCTCGGTGGAAGAATTGCGGAAAGAAACGGAAAAATCGGTGGCTGCGGGGTTTATGTCTCCGATAATTGCAGAACAGTTTTTTGCGGACCTCGATCTTCACAAACCCGGAGTGGATGAAATTATTCTGGTAAGTGAAAGCGGAAAACCAATGAAAAGGGAATCAGACCTGATTGACGTGTGGTTTGATTCCGGTGCCATGCCTTTCGCTCAATGGCATTATCCTTTTGAAAATCAGGAAGTTTTTAAAGCCAGCTTCCCGGCTGACTTTATATCCGAAGGCGTTGACCAGACCCGTGGGTGGTTTTTTACCCTCCATGCCATTGCGGTAATGTTGGAAGAAAATATTGCGTTTAAAAACGTGATTTCCACAGGCCTTCTGCTGGACAAAAATGGGAAAAAGATGTCCAAACGACTGGGAAATGTCGTTGACCCGTTTGAGACAATCGCCAATTTCGGAGCAGATGCTACCCGGTGGTACATGATAGGAAATGCTCAACCGTGGGATAATCTTAAGTTTGATATTCAGGGTGTTCAGGAGGTTCAACGTAAGTATTTTGGAACCCTTTTCAACACCTACAATTTTTTTGCGCTTTATGCCAACCTCACGGGTTTTGAGGCTTCATCCGGTTCTCCCGTAAAGGAAAGAAGCGAATTGGATCAGTGGATTATCTCTGTCATGAATACCCTCATCCGGGAGGTGGGAGAATTTATGGACGATTACGAACCCACGCGGTCGGTGCGAGCCATTGATTATTTTGTAAACGAACAACTTTCGAACTGGTATGTAAGACTTTCCCGGCGGCGTTTTTGGGACGGAGATCGAAACGCTTTTCAGACTCTTTATGAATGTCTGGAAACGGTTGCCGTTTTAATGAGTCCTTTTGCCCCCTTTTATGCCGAAAAACTTTACCGAGACCTGACACAAGGCGAAGCCGCCGAAAGTGTACATCTGGCCGAATTTCCCCGATTTGAAGAAAAACATATAGACCAAACCGCCGAAAAGCGGATGGACATGGCTCAGCATATTACTTCGCTTATCCTGAGTATCCGGAGAAAAGAAAAACTCAAAGTACGCCAGCCACTGGCAAAAGCGATGGTGGCCATCCTCGATGCCGGATTAAGGCAGGAACTGATAAAAGTTCAGGATATTATTACGAATGAAGTAAATATCAAAGAAATTGAATATCTTTCTGAGGACAATACGTTACTTGTAAAAAAAATCAAACCCAATTTTAAGGTCTTAGGACCTAAAGTTGGAGCCTTGATGAAGGAAATTTCCAATGCGGTTGCTCTTTTTACTCAAACGGAAATACGAGCATTGGAAACCGAAGGCAGGATTGAAGTACAACTGTCTTCCGGTACTTTCGTATTAGACCTCAATGATGTGGAAATTCTGAGTGAGGACATACCCGGCTGGTCAGTTGCTTCGGACAGTGGTTATACCATAGCTTTGGATATAGTCCTGACCGAAACATTAAAACAGGAAGGAATTGCCCGCGAGTTTGTCAACCGAATCCAGAATTTAAGGAAAAGCAAAAACTTTGAAGTAACCGATCATATCCTCGTTTCTGTATCCGAAAACGATTATTGGAACGAGGCTGTAAACAGCTTTAAAGACTATATTTGCAGTGAAACCCTTACCGACACCATGACGCTGAAATCCAATGGAGAAATCGCCGGAGATGAAATTGAGATCAACGAGGTAAAAGGAACCCTGTTTATTCAAAAATCGAAATCGTAATACATATCTGTGTTAAGTAATTAGTGAGATCGCCCGCTCAACGTAATTATCATTAACCTTAAAGACCAATTGTATGGAAAACAATAGTGAGAAAAAATTTTATTCCAAATCTGAGCTAGAAGAGTTTCGGCAACTCCTTACTAAAAAGCTGGATGAGTCGAAAATTGAATATAAACGCCTGGCTGAAAGCCTGAAAGAGTTTAGTGGAAATTCTGCCGATAGCTATAACTTTACCGAATACGGAAACGAAAGCCGCGAAAAAGAGCAGGTGGAGATTCTTATGGCGCGTCAGGCAAAATTTATAGACAAGCTGGAACATGCCTTGATACGGATCGAAAATGGCTCTTATGGAATCTGCCGGATTACCGGAGACCTTATTCCGAAGGAACGCCTTCGGATCGTGCCTCATGCAACCACTACCGTTGCGGCAAAAATGAAACAGTCGCCCAGTAGCGATGAAGTATAGATTAGATTACCCCTAAAATAAACTACCCTTGAAAAAAGCGCGCAAATATTTCCTGATTTCGCTGGCCGTGATTATTCTGGATCAGATCGTCAAGCTTATTGTTAAGCTAAATATGCAATTGGGAGAAGTGGGCCAGATACAGGTCTTGGGGGATTTGTTTAAACTTCACTTTATCGAAAATAAAGGCGCCGCTTTTGGTTTTACCATTTCAAACCTCGCCGGAGGTTTGGGATTTGATATGTCAGAGGAGACCGGGAAACTCATTCTTTCGGTTTTTTCGATCATTGCTGTGACGGTTATTGGCTATGTATTATACCGCCTCGCCGACCATAAATCGCCACTTCCTTATTATGTGGCATTGATTTTTGGTGGTGCTGTGGGCAATATTATAGATCGCACTTTTTATGGATTGTGGTTTTCAGGTATAAATGAATATGAAGGTGGCCTCTTTCATGGCCGTGTTGTAGATATGTTTTATCTTGATATATGGAGAGGTCATTTACCAGAATGGATTCCTTTCTGGGGTGGAGATTATACTTCACTATGGCCGATATTTAACATCGCAGATTCCGCGATTTCAATAGGTATAGTTGTAATCCTTCTTTTTCAGGGCAGATTTTTCAAAATGGATGAGCAAGCTCGTGCCATTCCTCTGCCTCAAAAAAATACAGGAACTACTCAGGTGACTGAACCCGTGTCTGTTCCTGAAGATGAAAATTTTCCAGAAACAGAATCGGATCAAACCGAAGAATGAAACTGCCTAAGTATTTTGGGGTTACCCTGCTTGTCGTATTGGTGGATCAGGTAAGCAAATACCTGGTTAAAATCAATATGTACCCCGGGGAAGAAAAAGTACTTGTCAAAAATTTTCTAAAACTTCGTTTTGAAGAAAACAATGGCTTCGCCTTCGGGCTTGAGTTTACCGATCTTTTCGCGCGCTTAAACATCCACATGACCCCCGAAACCGGCAAACTCATTCTCACATTCTTTTCGATTTTTGCTGTCTTCGCCTTAGGTGTTTTGTTGTTTCGCTTTTCCGACCACCGATCACCTATGCCGCTGATTTTGGCAATCATCTTTGGCGGTGCCCTGGGCAATATTATTGACCGCACGTTTTATGGCTGGATATTCTCCGCTATCAATTTCTATGAGGGAGGTATTTTTCACGGAAGGGTAGTGGACATGATATTTTTTGATCTGGGAAATAACGGCTCTTTTGTGCCTATTTTTAACCTCGCCGACATGGCTATTTCCGCAGGCATCCTTATTATTTTGATTTTTCAGGGGAGATTTACCAGAATGCACGAACAAGCGCTGGTAAAAAGTTGACCTCTGATAAAAAAATATTATCTTCACGGGTGTTAGTGATTTTTGTATAAATATCGGGCAGTAAATGGAAAACTGGAGAAATTATAAGAAGATTATTATCCCTGATACACCTAATCTCCATGAGATTTCGGTATATGAGAAAGAAGCGAATGGCTACAAAGCCCTGAAGTCAGTTTTATCTTCAGACAAATGGTCGCGTAAAGCGGTTATAGATGAAGTGAAAAAAGCTAATATCAGAGGTAGGGGTGGTGCAGGTTTTAACGCAGGCCTGAAATGGTCTTTTATGCCGCCGAAAAAAGAGGGTGTACCGCGTTATCTCGCCTGCAACGGCGACGAATCAGAACCGGGCACTCATAAAGACCGCCGCATATTTGAATACAATCCCCATCTTTTTATTGAAGGTGCGATCATCGCCTGTTATGCCATGGAAATGGATGCAGCTTATGTATATATCCGTGGCGAATATGCCGATTGGATTGATATGCTCCAGGCCGCCGTGGATCAAGCTTATGCCAAAGGTTATGCCGGTAAAAATATCATGGGTTCGGGTCAGAACATTGATGTGTATATACACAAAGGTGCCGGAGCTTATATCTGTGGAGAAGAAACATCTCTGATGGAATCGCTGGAGGGAAAAAGACCTTATCCGCGTTCCAAACCGCCATTTCCTGCACAATACGGGCTTTGGGGCAAACCTACAACGATCAATAATGTCGAAACACTGTCGCATGTACCTCATGTGATTAACAATAGCGCTGACTGGTATCTTTCGGTTGGAACACCGACTTTCCCCGGGCCAATGTTGTACGGGATCGCCGGGCATGTCAATCGCCCCGGTATGTACGAATATCCTTCGGGAATGCTTATCACGGACCTGATCTACAAGGTCGGAGGCGGTATTCGTGGGGGTAAAAAACTAAAGGCTGTTGTTCCGGGCGGTTCTTCCGTACCCATTCTGACTGCTGATATGATCGAAGGTATTACGATGGATGCCGATTCGCTTCGCACCGTGGGCACTTTTGTCGGTACCGGCGGAATGTGTGTTCTCGATGAAAATACCGATATTGTTAAATTTCTTATCCGGGTGGCCAAATTTTATGACCACGAATCCTGCGGACAGTGTACACCCTGTCGCGAAGGCACCGGTTGGTTTGTAAAAATTCTGAAAAAAATTGACGCAGGGGAAGGAAATATGCGAGACCTTGATACCCTGCTTGAATTATGCGATACAATGGAAGGAAGAACGGTATGCGCCCTCGCCGATGCTGCGGCATGGCCGGTGAGAAATACCATCAACCGTTTCCGCGCAGATTTTGAAGCCAAAATCACTTCCAATGTGTATTCGATCGCGTAACTATTCTTTTGTAGCTGATTAATTTGAACATAAAAAAATCCCCGATCCTTAGGATTGGGGATTTTTTTATTTCAAAACGTGAAAATCACGCTTCTTCTTTCGCTTCTGTCACCTGACGACCGCGGTAAAAACCGCTTTCCAGGTTTACCCGATGGTAAAGTGTTGCTTCTCCGCTTTCCGGATCAAGATAGTATGTCTTTGGCGTCAGCTTGTGGTGCGTACGACGCTTATCCCGGCGGGTTTTTGATATTTTTCGTTTAGGATGAGCCATTTTCTATTCTGATTATTTGTTCTTTATTCTCTTATTCTTCGTCCATCTGATTTCTGAGATTTTTTAATATATCCCAGCGGGGGTCTGTTGTATCGGATGTTTCTTCCCCGAAAGAATCATCGTCGTCGTCTTCAAATTCATCTTCGTCTATGTCCAGATCATCCATATCCTCCCAGTCAAACTCCTCTTCCTCCACATCAAACTCTTCCTCTTCCGGATCAATGCCCAGCAGGGTGAGTACTTCTGGAGCACAAACATGAACTTCTTTAGGCGGGACTCTTCGTATTGGAACCGACATATTGATAAAGTCATAAATCTCCTGAACCAATACCAGTTCCGGTTCCATTCGATCTGTAAACATCACCTCGGTATTTTCAAACTCCATGTCCTTATCGAAGGAATAAATCATCCGATGTTGAGCCGAAAAATCGTGATCATACGGTTGGGTGCAACGATCGCACTCCAACACCATCTTTCCGGAAAGATTAAACTTAACGTCCAGATGAGTATTGTACTTGACAATCTCCAACTGTAACTTAATATCGCCGTCTTTGATCAGCGAATATTCCAGGTGCTCAAAAAAGTCCCTGCCTATTTCAAAAAACATCTCGTGATTCCCGTTGCTTAGTCGAGCAACGTTTATCGAGTAATCACGCTCAAACGCATTTCTCTTTCCCATAGGTTTGAGTTTCGGCTTGCAAAGATAGATAAAATAAATTTAACTAAAAACTAACTCCCACTGTCATTTCCGGATAATCTGCCACCGCGTAGTGTGTTTTCAGATAAATTCCTGAAAATACATTTACGTGAGGGCTATTTTGGGGTTTAAAAAAATACCATTGCGGCCCAAGTTTAATCCCAAAATAATTTTTCCCCTGAAACGGACGGTCAACATACAAAAATATCTGCGTAATCAATCCCACCTGTCCAAACATAAATTCGTGCCCAATATAAATATTCTGGCGAAGATATGGAGGATATTGGGGGGAGGATAGGTCCTGATTCACCGCAAAACTTTTTATCGCCTGGTCGGAAAAAATTTCCCAGCCAACCAGAACTTTATTTCTTCGTGAAATCATCTTTGAAACAAAGGCAGAAAAAATATACACAGGATATTGCGGCCCACCTGCTACCTTTTCTTCTTTTAAGGCCAATCCCACCCGAAAATTCAGCAGGGGCCTTTTATAATGATAAGCAGAATCATAAGGCAAGGAATAAAACTCGCCTATGTGTTCAAACTGATAATGAAGCCCCGCATGGGCAATGATTGTGTTCAACCCCAGATTGGGATACCAGACTCTTGCGTTTGAGGTGTGAACAAAACTCCCGCTTACTCTTAGGCGAAAATGTGCATCAAGCCTGATTTCGGTCCCGAGATTTAAGGTAGTCAGGTTATTGAGATGAGAACCTATGGCCGTATTTTCGGTATTGGTTTGGCGGTTATAAGGACGTGTAATCCAACCCAACCCCATCGCATAACGGAAATAAGCAGAAACGTTCCGGGTGCGGAAAATAAAAAAATCGCCAAAGGGCTGTATCCCGTAAGCTTTGCCCAAAACCTCGGGATTACCAAAATCCTGTACCGTAAAACGCCACCCTGCGTAGGGATAACCATTCGCCCGATGCCAATATTTGCTACCATCTGTCTGTTTGCCCATTTCTACAAAAAAACCTCTGACCGGGCGATATACCGGAAATGTCATTTGTGCAGGGCGGTGGTAAAGCAGTTTCCCGGAAAAATATTCCCCTCCAATCTGAAGCCCCTTCAGTAGCCCGCCGTTTTGAGCAAATAGTATATACCCCAAACAGAGCATGAGCATCAACAGGAAATATTTTTTATAACCAATACCCATACTTAAAAAAATCGCGGTCGCCATAAGACGACCGCTTTGTTGCAAGGAGATTTGGAAGTTAAACTTATGTTAAATCTAAATTAAAACTACGGAGTTGAGGCCAACTCTCCAAAACAAAGTATGGGAAAATCCATAGGATATTGTATCTTGGTGGAAATGGCGTCTCCTATGCTGTATTTTGCCAGTGAAGCAGTAATACCGGTTCGCAGTTCCCCCCAGGAATCTGCCGAGATGGAAACCCAGCTTATTTTTGGAGAAACCTGTGAGTGCCTCGAAAAAATACCTTCCTGGTGGAAAATCCGCGTTTCTGATGACGGATACGAAGGCTGGATAAATCCCCGCATGTTACTCGAACTGTCGGAAAAAATTTATCCTCAAAATCATAACGAACACTTTGTCATCAGGGGTAGTCTCAAAATGCCCGACGGCACGGACATGCGCCTGCCCCTCGGAGCCAGAATCCCCGAAACGCGCGACCGTTTACTCCGGATCAATGGTCATACCTGGGCCTATAACCCTGACCTGGTATTAATTCCGATGCAAAACGCCTGGCAGCGAATTACCGTTGCGCGCTTGTTTATGAATAGTCCCTACTTGTGGGGAGGAAGATCAGGATATGGTATTGATTGCTCCGGGCTGGTACAACAAGTCTTTAAGATTTGTGGGGTACAATTGCCCCGGAATGCCTCCCAACAGGCCGAAACCGGCAAGCTCGTGAGTTTTGAGGAGCGGAAGTCGGGCGACCTCGCATTTTTTTCCAAACCCAACCAAAATAAAATCACTCACGTAGGAATCCTCAGTAACGAGGATTCTGTCATTCATGCATCGGGCAAAGTAAGAGAAGATATATTTGACAAACAAGGAATCGTACACCGCGATAATGGTGAAGTAACTCATCAACTGGTTATAATAAGGCGATGGTAATAAGAGATAGCGTTTTAGTGCTCAATCAGGATTATCAGGCAATAAGTGTATGTTCAGCAGAACGTGCATTCATCCTTGTATTTCTAAAAAAAGCGGAAATGCTGACCTACGATCCACATGCAAAATTGTGTTCCGTAGGGCGAAATTTCCAATATCCTTCTATTATACGCCTTCATCGTTTTGTGAGTCTTCCTTACAAAAGAGTAAATCTTTCCCGCCAGAATGTTTTCAAACGGGACCGAAACCGCTGTGTGTATTGCGGAACACGCGAGTCTCTCACCATTGACCACGTTATCCCCAAATCTATGGGCGGAAGAGATGCCTGGGACAACCTGGTTACCGCTTGTCAGAAATGTAACTCCCGCAAGGGCAATATGACCCCTGAGCAAGCCGGCATGGAATTACGACACCAGCCTTTCCGACCGTCGTTTGTGATGTTTCTGAGTAATTTTTCCGGAAATATTCGCGACGATTGGAAACCCTATCTGTATATGTCCTGACCGAAGGTTTATTTACCTTCGACAATTTTCACCATAAGTACTTCCATCTTCCGCCGCATTTCTCCCGGACTGCAACTGAAGTGATTGGCGATTATGGCAAAGGCCACTGGTTTTCCATTTAACATTTCGGCATAACCGGCGTAAGCGCGCACTCCGGAGATAAACCCACTTTTGGCCCGAAGGCGATTTTCCGCAACGGTTCCCTTAAGCATGGATTTGAGCGAGCCGGATTTCCCGGCGATAGGAAGCGAAGCGTCAAAATCGGCAAAATATCGGCTCTTATACATTCGGGCAAGAATAGAAGTGAGCTGATAGGTACTAATCACATTGTTGGGTGACAATCCGCTACCGTCGCGCAGCAACATTCCTTTTGTGATTATACCCTGCGCTCGCCAGTACTCTTCCATTGCTTCTGTGCCTTCTTTTGTATCACCCATTCGCCCTTTTTCAACGGCAACTTTTTTTGCGAGGGCTTCGGCAAAAAGATTGACACTAAACATATTGGTCTGGTAAATAATGTCCCGGAGGGGTGGGGAAGAATGCGTATAAAAATTTTTGCGGGCGGCTGCCATAACATTGCCTTTCATTTTTTCGAGCCGGGAAGTTGAGGGTGTACCGGAAACCTTTATTCCGCAGAGATTTAACTCCTCGGTAAATCGCTGAGCACAAAAAAACGCAGGATCAGGCATAGAACCTTTTATGGAAAAAACCGAATTCCCGGCGGGAATGGTACCTCGGATGTAACGAAGGTTTGTATAAGGAGAACCGAATATATAAGCATTGTCTCCGGATCCAGCGCTTCCCGTTGTGAGTTCATTTACAAAAACAATATCCACCGGAGGATCGGTGCGGATTACTTCTGTGGCACTGCCGACCGACGTTCCCGGTTTCAAATCGAGGCGATAAAGATTTTCGTTGATGTTGAGACCACCGGAACCCGCGCCATAATAATTCCCCATATCCTCCCATGGCCATTCCCCCGGAGTAAGCTGGGAAGAAAAACCTGACTCATCGCCTATGATTTTGCCGCTGACCGATTTGATACCGGCCGCTTTGACTGCCAAAGACCAGGCGTTCATCATTTGCGGCATGTCATAACTTTCCCCAAACCGGTCGCTTCCCAGTGAAGGATCGCCACTTCCTTTAATATAAATATTGCCCTCCAGGACACCTTCGCTGTTTATCTTACCATCATACTGCAACAGCGTTTCAAACCGGTAATCGGGACCTAAAAGCGATAAAGCCGTCGCCGTAGAAACCGTTTTCATCGTGGATGCCGTCGCCAGGTTCCGGTCTTTATCAAACTCGGCGATGATTTGTCCCGTAACCGCATCCATCACACAGATGCTCCAGCTTGCGGAGCGCATATCTTCCTCATTATCAAGCGCTTTTATCGCAGCGTTGAGCTGGGGATAAGTAGTGTTTTGAGCAAATAGACTCATCGAAAACATCAGAAAAAAACAAACGGAAAAGCAGGAAAAACAGATTTTCATATCGGATTTTTAATGGAAAATTTTAGTCGTATTAATCTATGCAAGAAACGCCATTCTCCCAAATAAAGCTTAAAACCCCAAAATATTACTTTCACTCCCGTGCCGCTAAAAAAAATGAAAGCTCGTAAGTTTTACAGTGAATGTACTTTTCAATCTTCGAATATTAAACCGAATATGCAGGTATAATCAAATCCAGACAAACACTTTTTTTGATGAACGGATTTCAGGCATGTTTCATCCTTGCTTATGATCTATTTACCGGTGGAATTGCTGCAGTCAGCAACCGGCTGAAAATATGGCAAACGCCTGTCCCGCGTTCCATCCCGATGAAACAACAGGATATTATCCACCGCATTGAGCGAAACAACCAGGCAGAGCAACAATTTCTAATCACCTCCTTATCGCTCCTTACTACCGCCGTGTTATGGGCGGCTTTTCTTCCACTGATGATTTTTGGTCAGCAATACGCCGAAAAAAAATCGGAAAACAACTATTATAAGATTCAATACGAAGTCCTGAGACAAGAGCATCCCACCCAATACCGGGTGCGGTTGCATCCCAGCCCCGCTCCCTTAAGCCCGTGCAAAAAGAAAAATGCCTCCAGTTTTTACGAAAAAGATCCCTTTGTTTTTCCGGGGGGTTATATCGAAAAAGACTAATCCTCTTCGGAGTTTATAAGTAAATTTTGTTTGACGGAATAGAGAAATCCTTTTTTTATCGGGAGAAGGTATCATATTAGAAAAAATATGATACCTTTTTGTAATAAATTTTAGGAGAATTTACATTAACTCTTGTCCCATGAACAAAAACTTATACTCTCGCTTATTTATGCTGCTGATTTTTCTAAGCAGCTTAATCCTTCAGGCACAGCCCCGTCGCGACCGCGACCGTGTGCAAGTAATTGTAAGCCCCGAAGAAACCGACTGGACGTATCAGGCTGGCGACCGCGCCGACTTTAATGTTATGGTTATCCGCGACGGGCAACCCATTGCCAATCAAGCCATTACCTACAAAATCGGCCCAGAAATGCTGCCCGCCACCGAAACCGGCGAACTCACCCTCAAAGACGGAACCGGTGTCATCAAAGGAATGAAAATGAAAGACCCCGGATTTGCACGTTGTGAAGTCGAAGCCATTGTGGACGGCAAAACCTACCGCTCGTGGGGAACGGCAGGTTTTTCCCCCGAAGAACTCCGTCCCGTCGTCACCCCGCCTTCCGACTTTAAAGACTTTTGGACACAAGCCAAAGCCGAGCTTGCGCAAATCCCAATGGATGCCCGGATGACCCTTTTGCCCGAACGCTGCACCGAAAAAACCAATGTCTATCATCTCAGCCTCGCCAATATTGGCGGGAGCAGGTATTACGCCATTCTTTGTGTGCCCAAAGCCCCCGGCAGATACCCTGCATTACTCCAGGTACCCGGAGCAGGAGCGCGACCTTATTACGGAGACGTAACAAATGCCGACAAAGGCGTGATAACCCTGACCGTAGGCATTCATGGTGTACCCGTAACGATGGAAACCGACGTTTACAACGACATGATGCGCGGAGCCATCAGCGGCTATTGGATCAACAAACTCGACGACCGCGACCAATATTATTACAAAAGAGTATATCTCGGCTGCGTCAGAGCCATTGACTATATTTTTTCGATGAATGAGTTTGACGGCAGCAACCTCGCCGTTACCGGCGGAAGCCAGGGTGGTGCGCTTTCGATCATTACCGCAGGGCTGGACTCAAGAGTAAAATACCTGGCGGCTTTTTATCCGGCGCTTTGCGACCTGACCGGTTATCTCGAAGGAAGAGCCGGCGGCTGGCCGCACATGTTTCGCGATTTTAAGGAAGAAACTCATCCCAAGTGGAAAGAAGTTTCGGCCTATTACGATGTCGTAAATTTTTCCCGGCAATTAACCGTTCCCGGATGGTATTCCTGGGGATTTAACGACAATGTATGCCCGCCGACCTCCATGTACGCCGCTTACAACGTCATCAGCGCCCCCAAAGAACTTTTCCTCGCCTACGAAACCGGCCACTGGACTTTCCCCGAACAAAACGAAATCGCCACAAAATGGCTTATGGAAAAGTTAGGAGTTAAGTAGAGATTGTTCCTTTTTTTAGAAAAAAGGAACACAAAAAATCGGAAAATTCTATGCCTCCCACAAGCCACCCCAGCCCGCCGAATTTTCCCGGCCAACGCGCTTGATTGCACTTTTTAGTACTTTCAAACCAGATACAAATTTATTCTTTACAATATGACTACTAAAAATACCGAAAAAACCAATTACTCCCGCAGGCAGTTTGTAAAAAGTACTGCGCTTGCGGCCGTCGGCCTGACCATTGTGCCCCGCCACGTGCTGGGCAGGGGATTTGTGCCGCCGAGCGACAAACTCAACATCGCCGCCATCGGCTGCGGCGGCAAAGGATACGGCGACATCCGCAACGCCTGGAACAACGGTGCCGAAAACGTCACCGCTCTCTGCGACGTGGACACATCCTCCGCCTCCCGCGCGCGCGAACTTCTGCCCAACGCAAAATTTTTCAAAGACTTCCGCGTCATGCTCGAAGAAATGAAAAACGACATTGACGCGGTCACCATTTCCGCACCCGACCATATCCATGCCGTTGCCGCCCTGGCCGCCATGCAAATGGGCAAACACGTCTATGTACAAAAACCCCTGACCCACAACATTCGCGAGACCCGCATGCTCACCGAAGCCGCCCGCAAATACAAAGTCGTATCGCAAATGGGCAATCAGGGAGCCTCCAACCCCGGTCAGCAACAGATGATCGAGTGGTTTAACAAAGGCCTTATCGGCAAAGTACACACCGTCCACGTCTGGACAAACCGTCCGGTATGGCCGCAGGGGATCCCCGTTCCCACCGAAAAACCCGCCATGCCCGATCACCTGAGCAAATCCGACTGGGACCTGTTTATCGGCCCCGCCGACTATGTGGACTATCACCCGCTGTATCACCCGTTTAAATGGCGCGGCTGGTGGAATTTTGGCACCGGCGCACTGGGCGACATGGGCTGTCACCTGATGGATCCCCCCTTCCGCGTATTGGGACTTGGATACCCGACCGAAGTCGAATGCAGCGTAGGCCAGGTATTTACCCAAGATTGGGTACCCGAACATATTCCCGAAGGATGTCCCCCCTCGTCCTATGTACAATTGTCGTTTGGCCCCACCGAAAAAAACAAATCCGCCATCAAAATGATCTGGTCCGACGGCGGCATACGGCCCTTTCACCCCGACCTTATCCCCGCCGCAGACTGGCTGGGCGAAAACGGAAGCGCCAACGGCGTGATGATGATCGGCACCAAAGGCATTATGACTTGCGGAGTGTATGGCCTTACCCCGCAGGTTTACCTCAAAAGCGGCGAAAAAATCGCCATGCCCGAGGATTACCACACCAGCAACCCCAACGAAAAACTGCCCGAGTACGGCCATCAGGTCAGTTGGACACAGGCATGCAAAGCCGGATTTGACAGCAACGAACACAAGGCCCTCACCTCATCCTTTGACTATTCCGGCCCGATGACCGAAACCGTACTCATGGGCAACCTCGCCATCCGGAGTTACGCCCTGGGCAAATCCAACAGCAATGGCCGCATAGACTACTACGGCCGCAAAAAGCTGTTATGGGACGGCCAGAACATGAAAATCACCAACTTCGACGAAGCCAACCAATTTGTGGGGCGGCAATATCGGAAGGGTTGGGAGATTTGAGAACTCCCCCAAACCCCCTCTTTGAAGAGGGGGCTTTTTTTATACAATAATTTGAAAAATGGGCAGATTTGCGCTACCGATCGAAGATCCCATCGGTACATTCGACTCCTCCGGAGTCGAATGATTAAAAAATCGCTCATTGGGCTACAAACATTTGACTCCTCCGGAGTCGTATTTAACCCGTTCTTCCCGTTGGGAAAAATACGACAACAGGGCGTAGCCGGACTCCGGAGGAGTCGTATGTTTGTAGCCGTATGGCCCGTTTTTTAGATGTACCGACTCTGGAGGAGTCGTATTTAACCCCTTCTTTCCATTGGGAAAAATACGCAACAGGGCGTAGCCCGATCCCGGAGGGATCACATGTTTGTAGCCCATCGGCTCGCCTAATATTTTTTCCCTCTTGCGCCGCGCCGTAGCGCGCAAAATCCCGCTTCTCCAATCGGAGAAGCACATTTTTCTACATACCGCCCGTCATTCCGACGACCGAAGGGAGGAGGAACCTTTTCTCGCTACACGCCCACGGCGCAACGCAATAAAAAAAATAAAAAAATGGGCACCAATCGCAGGCTACCGACGTTGCGGCCCTACCCGGCCTTTTGCTTTCAGCTTAAAGATAAAGTGTCGCAGACACAAGGCTCGGAGAGCCGTAATGTCGGTAGCCCATCGGCTCGCCTAATATTTTTTCCCTCTTGCGTCGCGCCGTAGCGCGCAAAATCCCGCTTCTCCAATCGGAGAAGCACATTTTTCTACCCACCGCCGGTCATCCCGACGACCGTAGGAAGGAGGGACCTTTTCTTGCTACGCGCCCAAGGCGCAACACAAGCGGAAAAATGAATAGGGCGGCTCCCTTTCTACAAACATTTGACCTCTCCGAGGTCGGGCTTCGCCTACACACAAACCTAACTACAACTTGATGCAGCCGGACACTACGACTCAGCCCAACCCTGCGGCTCGGCGTAGCCGGACTCCGGAGGAGTCAAATGTTTGTAGCCCGAACGGCGACCCCTATTAAATTTCTTCCTTCTGCGATGCGCAAAAGCGCGCTACCCATCCGCAATTTTTGGGGGCACATCCCCCAAACCCCCTGTCGCTCCGGTGGTTCAGTTGGCACGCCTTCGCTTGCTCCGCCGCTACGGCTTTGCCAACTGCTCCACCTCCGCTCCTGCTCAATGGAAAGCCCGGAAGGGTCTGCCCTAAACTGGGGGGGCAAAAGCGAGGCGGAAGCCGAGATAATTGACCCGATTCCCCGGCGAAGTGTAGTCGCGATTCGCAACGCGGCAGTACCGCGGATAGTTGCCCCAGCTACCGCCGCGGAGCACACGAGCAGACCCCCTGTCACCTGCATCTATCCAGGCAGAGCCGTCAGCAGGAGCGCCCTTATAATCGCTATGCCAGTCGTCTTCACACCATTCCCAAACATTGCCGCTCATATCGTAAATACCCAACTCGTTGGGTAATTTCTGGCCGACCGGCTTGGTTTCCTGATGGCTGTTTTCCCGATACCACCCCACCTCTTCGAGGCGGTTGCTCCCGGAATACACCGTGTGTTTTGATTTATTGCCGCCTCTCGCCGCAAACTCCCATTCCGCCTCACTCGGAAGACGGAAGGTCAAACCGGTCACGCTGTTGAGTTTTTCGATAAATTTTTTCGCATCATCCCACGATATATGCTCCACCGGGCGCAAATCTCCCTGGAAAAAAGAAGGGTTATTTTCTTCGCCCATTACTGCTTTCCATAGGCCCTGGGTTACGGGGTATTTGCCCAGATAATACGCGGACATAGATACTTCATGCGCGGGCATTTCCCAGAAAATAGCATCACTATCATTTTCCCCGCTCCCCATCATAAATTTCCCTCCTTCGACAAAAATCATCTCGAAGGAAAAACCATTAGGCAATTTTATGACTTTAGGGGACAACTGTGTCATAGATGCAAGTATAAGAAAGTTTGGGATATGCGCAGCACTGTATTTATCAATAGAGAGGGTTTATCAATAGCGAGGGATTTAAATCCCTCGCTATTGATAATGATAATGATAATGATAAAATAAAAATCAGCAACCGGCTTTTCGTTTTACACTACTGGTACGGTTGCTGTGACGACGGAGTCGCATTTTTGTCCCGAAGGAGCAGGATTGTTTTCTGTTCAGTAGCAGCCATCCGGCTTTCCATTGAGCTGGGGGGGCAAAAGCGAGGCGGAAGCCGAGATTATTGTCCCGATTCTCCGGCGAATTGTTGTTGCGATTCGCAACGCGGCAGTTCTGCGGATTGTTGTTCCAGCTACCGCCGCGGTTCACACGATTAGACCCTTACGAAAACAACCCTAAATTTTTGTCAAAACATTTTTTCGAAATCCTATCGTATCTGCATGAGAAAGAAACGCCAGCAATGGCAAAACCCTCCGCTGACAGACTACCTCATCCCATTCGCCCGAGTGGTAATTTTCATACAAATAGTTGATTTTTTTGATAAACCGCTGTTTGCTTCGCTGGGTGAGTTGTACCTGCCAGGGGTAAATTTTATATCCCAGAAAAGGCAAACCATGAGTGCTACGGTTTAGTTCTATGGGTTTGAGGGAACATAGCAGTTTGTTTTCGACGAAATCATTTACCTCAAGAAACGCCGCTTTCAAAACTGATTTTTCACTATCCCACAAAACCATATCATCCATATACCGCACATAACCTTTGACACGGAGTTTTTCTTTGATAAAATGATCCAGCCCCGAAAGGTAGTGATTGGCGAAATACTGGCTGCAAAGGCTTCCGATGGGGAGACCGCGATGTATTTCCGCCTCGTAGCTGTCAATGATTTTCCCAAATATCTCCAGCAGGCGGTAGTCTTTAAACATTCTTTCCAACTGAGATTTCAGGACGTCGTGGTGAATGCTACCAAAATATTTGCGCACATCAAGCTTCAGATACCAGCCATATTTCCGGGTAAAATACTTAGCGCGATCAATGGCGGCATAAGTACCTTTTCCTTTTCGGCTGGCGTAACTGTCGAAAATCTGCGCTTGCTCAAAATAGTCGTGGCAAATATTCATTAGCGCATGGTGAAGCACCTGTTCGCTAAAGGCACTGGCGCAAATTTCCCTTTCCTTAGGATCAAAAATTTTGAAGTAGCGATAATCCCCCGTTTCAACCAGGCCGGTTTTCATCTGCTTTTGAAGGCAGTCCAAATTTTCGTCGAGGTTTTCCTGATACGAAAGGACGCCCACAGAATATCGTTTTCCTTTGCTGGCTTTCCAAAATGCATGCCGCAGGTTTTCCGTTTCCGCCGCTTCCTCAAGCAGGTTGTTGACCCGAATCATCCTTTTCGGAAATAAATTTACTGGCGTATTTTTCGATTTTTTTCACCCCGATGCCCTTGATTTTTTTCATGGCGGCGACGGTAAGTTTTTCGATTTTTGCCATTTCCGACAATTCTTCATCCGAAAAAACCGCAAATGCCGGAATCGTTTCTTCCGTGGCAATTTCCTTGCGTATTTCCCTAAGTTTGGAAAACCGGGCAAAAGTTGGCTCATCCAATATGGCTCTGTAATCCACCTTATCTTTTTTCCCAAAAACATCCGCAGAAGAATCCATATATCGGATACAAAAACACCAATATGCGCCCTGCTCAGAATTTACGATATGGCTTTCTGTCTGCAATATTTTGTGCGAACGGAGAAATTTGTTCAGGTCTTCATTCACAGCTTCTCCACCTGTAACCGGAATGGTAAAAATTTTGATTTGCATTGTTTTTCAATTAGTTTTTTCTATCAGACAAAAAATAATTAAAAGTGCATGGTTGGGGTTTGAGAACTCCCCCAACCCCCTCTTTGAAGAGGGGCTTTTTTATAAAAGGGCAACAATTTGAAAAACCGGCCACGGCTCGGGCTACCGATCGAAGATGTCTCCGGTACATTCGACCCACAGAAAGTGGTCTGGCGATCCTCCGGAGTCGTATTTAACCCCTTCTTCCCATTGGGAAAAATAGGCAGCAGGGCGCAGCCCGATCCACGTAGTGGCCTATCGGCCCGGAGGGATCACATGTACCGAAGGCATCTTCGATTTGTAGCCACCGGCCCGTTTTTTTTATTTTCATTTTCTCTCCGCGCGCTGAAACGCGCAACCGACGCTTCTCCAATCGGAGAAGCACATTTTCTACACAACGCAAAGTCATCCCGAACGAGCGATAGCGAGGAGGGACCTTTTCTCGCTACGCGCCCAAGGCGCAACGCAAACAGAAAAAGAAAAGGGGCGCAATCCGGGCTACAAACATTTGACTCCTCCGGAGTCGTATTTAACCCCCTCTCCTCATACCGCACAAACTTTCCGCCTATTGGGGGCACATCCCCCAAACCCCCTGTCGCTACGGTGGTTCAGTTGGCACGCCTTCGCTTGCTCCGCCGCTACGGCTTTGCCAACTGCTCCACCTCCGCTCCTGCTCAATGGAAAGCCCGGAAGGGACTGCCCTAAACTGGGGGGGCAAAAGCGAGGCGGAAGCCGAGATAATTGACCCGAGCCTCCGGCGAAATGCTGAGGCGATCCGCAACGCGGCAGTACTGCGGAGTGTTGCCCCAGCTACCGCCGCGGTACACACGAGTAGACCCCGTATCAGGGCCGGTGGGATTTTTTACTACACCTTTGTCAGCACATTCCTGATAATATTCACGCGAATACCAATCCTCACACCACTCCCAAACATTCCCACTCATATCGTAAATCCCCAGTTCATTGGGTAATTTCTGACCGACGGGTTTGGTTTCCCGATGACTGTTTTCATCGTACCATCCCACCTCTTCGAGGCGGTTGCTGCCCGAATACACCGTGTGTTTTGATTTATTGCCGCCTCGTGCTGCGTATTCCCACTCCGCCTCTGTCGGGAGACGGAAGCTCAAACCGGTCACGCTGTTGAGTTTTTCGATAAATTTTTTGGTTTCATCCCACGACACCTGCTCCACCGGGCGCAAATCTCCCTGGAAAAAAGAGGGGTTGTTTTCTTCGCCCATTACCGCTTTCCATAGGCCCTGGGTTACGGGGTATTTGCTCAGATAATAATCACTGAGTTTTACTTCATGGACAGGGGTTGCAGGTCGAAAAATATTGTCATCCGGGTGGTCACTCCCCATCATAAACTTCCCCCCTTCGATATAAATCATATCGAAGGTGAAGCCGGAGGGTAGCGTAATGGGGCGGGGAAAGGGTGTTATCAAACTCATTACAAATCCAGTTTTTTGCCGTCTTTCCAGACTTCGATATGAGAAGCGGCGGAAGCATTTTCGGTGAGCACGACAATCAAAGCGTCATTGATGGCGTCTTCAAAGGATTTGCCTTCTCCCAGGCCGGTGTACAGTCCTTTGGTAAAACTGATGGCCGCGTTGTCTTTTACGTCAATATTATTTCCCACTACATACATCCCAAATTCGGAGATGGTTTTTGCCTGGCTCGCGCTGTAACAGGCGTTCAGGATCACCATTTCGGTATGGCCTTTCAGGGTTTTGAACAATCTTTTTGCGGCTTCTTCCGGCAAAAGTTGGGCGTCGTTATTGTCTTTGGTAATGTAAATGCCTTTTCTTTCTCCATGTCCGGCAAAATGTACAATCTGGGGTTTGTCGTTCAGGGCGCGTAGGAGTTCGGTAATGGTAACGGCAAACTGAGGAGGTAAAAAACTGTATTTATCCCTTCCACGTCCTCTTCCCATTTCGGCTTTTAGTATCCGGTGTTCCTGATCCGTCTGAAGGTGAGACTCGTCGGTGGGATTAGCGGCGAGAAACAGGATTTTGGAGGGGCCTGTTTGGGTAGGCTGGGGAACAGGAGTAGGTTTTATCGGTTCGTCTTTAGGCAAATCATGGATACTATTCATTTTATCGGTTGTTTCGGTTTTTATTTCAAATTTGGCCTGTTCGTCTTTGTGCAGAAAGGGTTCAAACAATTTATACTCCACCCATTCACCGTTTTCACACTCGATTTCCGGGTTTCGGGGGGAATGGTTTTTGAGTTTTTCGAGAAGTACATAATTTACCCCATCCACGCTCACGCTTTCGCTACCGGTTTTCCCCTGTATTTCTTCCAGCAGGTTGCGGATTTTGTCCAGTAATTTTTTCCCGCCGAGGGTGACCCGCACATTGATTTCGTTTTCGCGGGTTTCGATCATGGCTTTTTCTTTTTCATCTTTGATAAAAATGCCGAGTTTCCATATATCGCGTTCCTCGGCCAAAGTCTGGGTACGGACGATAAAACTCTGGATTATCCCGTAATGCAAAAAGTCGTGCTTATATCGGAAAAATAATGAAGGGCGGTCTTCCCATATATCTTCCAGCGTTGGGGGTTTTTCTTCCGGTAAAAGCTGGGGAGCGATAAAGTTTCTTTCCTCGAAAGGAACAGAATATTGGTTTTCTTTTTTTATGGTTTTCTCAAAACACATTTCGCACGAAAGCATAAAACTTACAAACAATTCTCTTTCGGCCCCATTGTGTTCATTCCAGACACTTGTCAGCTCTTTTCCTGAAAATTTACCTTTATTGCCCTCAAATACCTTGTAATAAAAACGATTTCTGTCAAACAGGGTATAAATCGCCTTAATCGCCCTTTCCTGATCCAGTATAATCAGGTCTTGAAACAACCCTTTCCGATAAAAAACTACGCCAGTTTTTACCAGCCAGTTTTCCAACAATACCCGCACAGGCTCTTTTTCATCTACTGCTGCCGCCAGTTCGAGAAATTTTTCCATCGTAATATGTTTTTCCTTCTCCGCTTGCAACTGCCGGATATTTTGGCGAAGGTCTGCCCAGGTTTGAGGAATATCCGTTCGGATTCGGGTCTGGCGAATAGCTTTTTTAATAATCTGTTTTAATTCTGGGTAGCCGTTTTTGTCGGGATTATCTTCTTTGGATTCGACATAGGCAAAATCGAAAAAAGGAAATTGTTTTTGATATGCCTCGCGTATATCCGGCCTATCTTTTTTTCCATCTTTGCCCATTTTTGTCTGAACCACAATTGCCGGGCTGCCCTGTCCCTGGCTTTTGGCATAAGCCAGCCAGTAAGGGAGTTTATGATTTTTGTAGTTGCGGATTTTGCCCGATTCTTCGCGGCCTGTGAAGTCATCGTTTTCTGTTTTCCAGTCCCAAAGCACCAGATAAACCGCATTGGACTGCATAAACAGGCGATGGGTGGTATGGTAAATATCCTGTCCGCCAAAATCCCAAAGGTGTAGCAGCCAGTCTTCCAACTCATATTGCTTCAGGACAATCGCATGGGTGGAGTTCCATTCCTCTTCAAACTTCTCATCCACCAACCGGTGAACCAGACAACTTTTGCCCACATTTCCATTGCCCACTAGCAATACTTTGCACTCATTTTCGGGTGTACGCCCCTGTTTTAATTGTCTCAAATAATTGCGGATAAAGGCCCGGCTATTAAAATTTCCGTACGATGGATTTTGAACATTTCCCATGATAGCTGTATCCTGAAACGGATTTTCCGCCAGATAAAGACTTTCCAATGCAGGAAAAAACTCTGGGAAGTCGTCATGAATATCTTGCAACTGATTTCCAACCAGATCAAGTGTTTTTAGCGACGATAATATAGGAGGAAAAGAGAGTTTCGAAATTTTGTTTTTACTCAGATACAAATATTCCAGTCCGTCAAAACCGTCGGGAAGGGAAAAAGCCGTCAACCCATTCCCACTCAAATCCAGGCTTTCGAGCGCAGGGCAATCGCCTTCGAAGGTACATTCTGCAAGGGTTTTGTTGCGGCTGAGGTCGAGCCAGGTCAGGGAATCAAAGCCTTTGGGAAGGGCAAATTTTTCCAGTTGGCAGAGATGGGTTTCGAGTTTTTCCAGAGCGGGCAACCCATTCTCGAAAGAAAGATAAGTAAGTTCCTTGTTTTCATTCAGGCTGAGGTATTTCAGGCGGGGAAGATTAGCCGGAATCCGGACGGAAGTCAGTTGGTTTTCGGTCAGGTTCAGCACCACCAGCCGCGACAGGTCCATTTGCCATACAGAGGCCAGGTCGCCATCGGTCAGGCCCATTCCCGCCAGATTCAGACTATAGACAAACCCCTCATCATCAAGCGAGTACGTCTTTTCACTCCATTGGCGAAAAAGCACCTGCGGCTCCGCCGCCGAAACATTCGTAAGCCCGGATTTTTTTTCCAGTTGCCGGATGATGGGTTCTAGTGTCATAAAATATCTGCTAAAGTGGAAATTATGCTAATATATAGAAAAATAGCTACTTTTTGGCGGCAAAAAGTAGCGCAAAAACCGCCGAAATCCCTGTCCCACGCGCAGCCCGCCCCCCGACCGCCGGATTTCGGTGGCCGGGCGCATTGGGGCTACCGATCGAAGATCCCATCGGTACATTCGACTCCTCCGGAGTCGAATTATTAAAAAAATCGGCCATTAGGCTACAAACATTTGACTCCTCCGGAGTCGTATTTAACACCCTTCTTTCCATTGGGAAAAATAGGCAATAAGGCGTAGCCGGACTCCGGAGGAGTCGTATGTTTGTAGCCCATCGGCCCGTCCAATATTTTTTCCCTCTCTTGTACCGCGCCGTAGCGCGCCATTACCCTACCCGGTCATTATTCGCCGCCCGGCGGTAGCTAAAGCGACCGGTTCCGGGCCTTCGGCTTATCCCTTTGAACCGACTTAAGTCGGCGCAAAAACCTGCCTGCGGCAGAATCCCCGGTCGCTTTAGCTACCGCCTAAAAAACGCGCCTCCCGACGCAACGCAAACAGAAAAACAAAAGGGGCGCACCATCCTTGCTACAAACATTTGACTCCTCCGGAGTCGTATTTAACCCCTTCTTTCCATTGGGAAAAATACGACAACAGGGCGTAGCTGGACTCCGGAGGAGTCGTATGTTTGTAGCCCATCGGCCCGCCCTTATTTTTTCCCTCGCGCGCCGCGCCGTAGCGCGCACTCACTCCCGATACACTTTCTTCACTACCATCCCTTCGCGCATATACACCCGCACTATATACATGCCTGCGGCAAGTTCGCTCAGGTTGATCTCGGTTTGTGTCTCTGCGGGGCTGCCGCTTTTGATTGTGCGGCCCGAAAGGTCGCTGAGTTCCCATCGCTCAATCGGGGTATCGGCTTCCAGCCTTATTTTTTCAACCGCGGGGTTGGGGTAGAGGCGTACCGCCGTCTCGGGTAGTCGTGGATCCACGCCGATGGTGATGCCGAAGGCTTCTACGCCATACCATAAGGTCTGGTCGGTGTCCTGGTTGAGTTGGAAGCGGAATTTTCCGTTTGCCTGGGGCAAAATCGTGCGGGCCTTGCCGGACTGGGGTGCGCCTGTCACGTCGAGCGGGATAAGGTGAATCGAGTCGGCAAGGAGATTGAGTTCAAGGTCGAGATTTAGTGACTGAATTTTGGTAGGTGCGTTTCCCCAGTTGTTGTTGACGCTGCTGGTTCCCTGCCAGAACATGCCGGTATTCTGGATGCGCGAACTGACAGCGATGAGTGATCGCGAGGCTCCCTGCAAAATATCGTCGGTCAATGACAACCAGTTTACACTGCCAAAGTGGTTGCCGCTGATCATTTTCAGCGGGCCGCTCTGGTACCCGCTCATGGAGGGCAGGTTTCCGGTGATGGAAAGGAGTTTGTTGGTCTCCAATGTAAGCGCGCCGGGACTGGGGGCAAAACGCAACACGTTGTTGTCTGAATAATATACCGCCGATGTATTGGCGGGTGGGTTTAGGCCCGAAGGGCTTGTCGCATTCAGATCACCGATTTTTACTCCGTGGGTCAGGGACACGAGGTTGTCATAAGGCACGTAGTGTTCCCACCGCCCGGCGTTGTCGGAGGTCGGAAGGTGAAACAAGTAGTCGCGGGAATAATTGACGATATGGGGCTGGGTGCTTTCGGGGATAATTCCATTTCGAAACGCCCAGGAATAAAGGGGAAACAGTCCCATGATCGCATGGTTTCTGCTGAGGGCAAAATACCCGGCCAAGCGGTCGCTGTCCCAGTTGTTTACTTCTTCGTGATAGGTAAAAAACATGATCGCATCCACTCCGTGAAGGGCGCTGTACCCGGCAAGCACGGGAACCATTTCCACCTGATAGATATTGGGGTAGGCGTGGTTGTATTCACTGAGGGTGAAGGGTTTGTTTGCGATCTGTAATCCGCCGAGGACGGAGGGAATGGTTCCCAAGCGTTCGTTTTTGAGCATGGAGCCGTTGTTGATCTGCCAGTCGGTGGCGGACCAGGGTTCGTTGGGAAACCAGGGGTGATCCCAATAACTGTGGTCATCCACATAATCGAGGTCGGAAGCCGAATACACATCGCCGGGGCCTGTCATGGCGTTTACTCCGGAAATGGGAACCTGTACGCCCAGACTATCGCGCAGGAAATTGCGCATTTCGTTGAAATAGTTTTTCTGGATTTCGAGGTAAAACTCGGCCATGTCTGCCGCCCGCTGGGGGTGATAACTCAGCCTTTCGGCATAGGGAATACGGCGCACCGTGCCGCCGGTGAGGGACTCCTGCGGTTCAAGTCCGGCAAGTACGGGTTTTCCAAAAACCATATCGTCAAACCACACAGGGCCGGTCTGGTTATTAAAGTCAAAGGTCAGTCGTACCTGGCCGGTATTGTTTTCGGGTGCCTTGACGGTAAAGGTATAAGTTTCCCATTGGGTAGTGAGTTGGAATGACGCGCCGCCATACCAGGTATAGGGGTCGTTGTGCCGCATGACGCCGGCATTTACCGAGCGCGCCCGGTCGGCTTTGGCTTTAAATTTTATCTGATAGGAAGAGTCTTTCTGAAAGGTAAGCCCCGCCTGAATAAGTTGTAAATGCCAGTTGGTGCCGGTGACGGTGTTGACGGAGATTTTTCCGGATTGGTTTCCTGCTCCGGGGAGGTTGGTATCAACGGTCAATGTAGCTGCCGCGCCGGAGTGCAATTCGAGTATCCAGCTTTGGGTTCCCAACTCAAATCCGGGATTGAGCAGTTGCTGGGTTCCGCCCTGATTCATTCCGGTTACATCCCAGGCAGCGGCGAGGGCAGTTTCATTGCCGTATTTCTGGGTAAGAAAATCGTGCCACCGGAGGTCGAGCGAATCGGAATGGCGTTTCATGATTCCTCCGCCTTTGGCGAAGGGCCGGAGTTTGTTTTCTTTCCAAAAGGCATACAGGCTGTTTTCGTTGGTGATTTCGACCATCGCTATTACAGGATCGTTGGCGAGGGAAATTCCCGTGTAGGGATTGACGGTTCCTAATAATTGGGTGGCGTATTCTTTCTGAAGTTCAATGAGTTGCCGGTCAAAAATGGTCACGCCTTTGCCAAATTCGCCGATAGAATCGGCATGTAAAACTCCATCGCCGGGCAAAAAGGTGCGGGAGACGTGAAGATTCATATTGGCGTAAACGCCTTCGTTTTTCATGGCGGCGAGCAAAGCATGGAGTTTGTCGAGAGAGGAGGAATTTAACTGTCGGGTATTTCCTGTACCTCTGATAAAAATGGTTCCGGTATTGTCGGTCCAGGGGTTGTCCATGTGGTGAAATCGAAGCAGATTTACGCCCATTTTCCGCATTCTGCCCGCAATCTGGGGGGCGATATTGGTGGGGGGAAAACAACCGGAAGCGGAGAGGTTTCCTCCCCAAAAGCGAATGGGAAGACCATTTGAGGTAAAATTTCCGTTTGCGTCGGTACTGATAAAGTCGGTGATGGTATGACGCGGAAAAACGGGAAGATAGGTCTGTGTTGTGGAATCATAACCCGGCAGGGCAAAAGAAAAGCCACCGGAAAAACTCTGGGAAAAAGCCGCCAATCCGGCAAATCCGCAGATGAGTAGTGTCAGGGTTGTTCGGATCATTGTGTGAGGTTTATGAAAATGTTGGGAAAAATTGTATTATTGTTCTATTCCGTGAAAATACAGAAAGATTTTGATGTTTGTTTTTGATGTTTTGGGCCTGCCCCTTTGGGTAGGCTTTTTTCATATTCGTCTTTTGTATGATTCGCTGTTTTTTCACATCTTTCCTTTTTACTGCAAATTCCGCTTTTATGAAAGAATCCCGCTATACACCGATAAGCTTTATTTTCGGGTTTTTGATCTTTTTTCTCCCTTCTGTTTTATCTGCCCAGGAGTCTGTTTTTTCCGAAAAAAATGTCTCGGTCAAAGGGCCGGAATATTTCAGAATCAATCAGCCGGGGAATATAGAAATCACTCTTTCTGACACGCTGGCACGGCTTTCAGAAGTGGAAGTATCCGTTGAAGGAAAATCGGTTATTCTTCCTGTAAATGAAGGAGTTGCGATAGTTGAATTTACACCTTCCGAAGTAAGAGAAACTCTTTCGGTGAGGGTAGGGGACTACGAAACCGAACTGGAGACTGAAGTGGCGGCTTTTCCGCTGTGGTTGTCTATTTTTCCTCCGCTGATTGCGATTTTGATGGCCTTGATTTTCCGGGAGGTAATCGTGTCGCTTTTTATGGGCATATTTTTCGGAGCGGCAGCTTTGGGTTATTTTCAATCGGGGTCGTTAGCGGGTATATTCAGCGGTTTTTTGGATGTGGTAGAAAAATATGTAATCACCTCCATCACCGACCCGGACCACGTTTCAATCATTGTTTTTTCGATGCTGATCGGGGGAATGGTAGCCGTAATCTCACGCAACGGCGGCATGCAGGGAATTGTGAATGTGATCGCCAAATTTGCCAAAACGGCGGTTACCGGGCAGTTTGCCACCTGGCTGCTGGGGCTGGTCATATTTTTTGACGACTACGCCAACAGCCTAGTTGTGGGCAATACCATGCGTTCGGTGACGGACCGACTGCGCGTTTCGCGCGAAAAACTGAGTTATCTCGTGGATTCTACTGCCGCGCCGGTTTCGGCACTGGCTTTTATCACGACGTGGATCGGTGCAGAACTCGGTTATATCGAAGATGGGATTTCACAATTAGATAATTTTCCGGAAGGTCTGAGTCCGTATTCGATTTTCCTTAGTTCGGTACCTTATGCCTTTTATCCGATACTGACCCTGATTTTTATGCTTTTTATCATTTTTACCCGGCGCGACTTTGGCCCGATGTATAAAGCGGAAGAAAGGGCAAGAAAAACGGGAAAAGTAAGCCTCGGCAATACCTCCAAACCAAAGGATTCGGAAGTTGCAGAAGATGTAGAAGAAGAACTTCGCCATTTTCAGCCGATGGAAGGCGTTAGCCCTCGGGCTTTTAATGCGGTGATACCGGTAGCGGTGCTGGTAGGCGGTGTATTAGCGGGACTGGTTTATACGGGCTACTCAGTCGAAGTTTGGTCCAATCCGGAAATGGGTTTTCTGCACAAACTTTCGCAAACCATCGGCAACAGCAATTCTTACGCGGCACTGATCTGGGCTTCGCTTTCTGCGGTCACCGTCGCAATGATTATGACGCTGGCTCAAAAAATGATGAGTCTCAACGACGCGGTAGAAACCATGACCCACGGATTTAAGGCTATGATGGGAGCGATACTTATATTGATTATGGCCTGGGCACTTCAGGGAATCACCAATGACATGCATACGGCGGATTTTGTCATCAGCCAGTTGGGCGATTCGCTCTCTCCGGTGTGGATTCCGGCCATTACATTTGTTCTCGCCGGACTCATTTCTTTTTCCACCGGATCTTCCTGGAGTACGATGGCCATTCTCTACCCACTGATCATTCCGCTCACCTGGCAGGTTTCGGTAAATACGGGACTGGACACCACGGTTGCACTGCCCATTTTCTATAATATGGTGGCGTCCCTGCTGGCAGGTTCGGTACTTGGGGATCATTGCTCCCCGATTTCGGATACCACGATTCTCAGTTCGATGGCATCCTCCTGTAATCACGTGGATCACGTCAGAACACAATTGCCTTATGCAATGGTTGTAGGAGTTGTTTGTACATTAGTGGGTATCATTCCTACGGCTTTTGGTCTGCCCAATTTTCTGAGTATGATTTTGGCAGCAGGAGTGTTATTTGCGATTGTCAGATTTGTGGGAAAACCACTGCCCGAAACAAATTAAAAAAACGGCAAATTTTTGTTTCGAACCGCAAAATTTTATGCGGGAATCCGACATTTTCATAACCCCAACTGTAAAAATTGGTTCGCAATCAGAAGCTTTTCGCTTTTCGTAAAATATAAACCCCTATTGTGGTTTAATTTATTAATAATCAATCGTTTAAATCTAAAAATCAATACTCTCAAAACCCTTATTTTTCGATTTTCAGAAACGGTCAAAATTGGAAATGAGGCAACATATTTGATAATTAAGATGTCTAATAGCATACAGAATCTTAACTTATCATGTATTCCATCAAAGAAGGGTTATATATTTTGTTTATCCCTCTGGCAATTGGTTTGTTGCTATTAGGAATTTCCGTGGGTTTTCCTGAAAAACCAGAACCCGACATACACATCTATCAAAGCTTTGAAGTGACCGTATGGGGAGATTCTGCTTCCAATCAAAACAACGGTATCCCGATTGTCCATCTCTCCACCCGGGAGGCAGTAGTAGCCTCCATGATTCTGGTGCAAAACCAAACTGAAACAATTCCTTTTAAAAATCTGGACGAAAAAAGTTTTCACGTCATCACATTGGGAAACCCGGTTCCGGCTTTTGAAAAATATATCCGCTTTTATACTCAAACTTCTACTCAACAGGTGCGGATGGTGGAAGAAGTAAATACCGAGGAATTGTCCTATTTCAACCCGGTGATTGTTGTCCTGAATCTTCCTCAGCAAAACCGTTACATCATCCATCAGTTTCTGGAAAACATCCGAAAACATTCCGAAGTAGTAGTGGTCAATTTTGGTAACTATGAAATTCTCAAGCCCTTTGCCGGGTATCCGACGATTCTTCAAGCGCCCAACAGCCATACGGAGTCTCAGGAAGTAGCCGCTCAGGTTTTATTTGGAGGAATTGGTACTTCCCGCAGTCTTCCCGACTATATGGCAACAGAACTGGGGCTGAGTAAAAATTATTTCACCACTCAAAATCGTCTGGCCTATTCCTATCCCGAATACGCAGGAATCTCTTCCGACAGCCTGGCTAAAATTGACGCGATAATCGCCGAAGGGATTCAAAATTTTGCCATGCCGGGATGTCAGGTATTGGTCGTCAAAAGCGGACAGGTTATTTACCACAAAGCTTTTGGTTATCATACCTACGACCGCCGCAGACCGGTAAAAGAAGATGACCTTTATGACCTCGCCTCCATCACCAAAGTGGCTTCGACGACACTGGCTAGTATGAAATTGTATGAGGAGAAAAAATTATCCCTCGATGATCATCTCTCCGAATATTTTCAGGACGAAACCTACGACCCTGCGCCGGTTAGGGTTTACGATACGATACCCTATCGGGATTTTGTGATTTTTATGGATTCCGTCCGCCAAAACCCGGAAGGATTCACCTTAAAAGCGCAAGACACAATTCGTTACCGCGACTCGTTATTGCTGGTAGGCAGATGGGAAAATTCTAATAAAGGCCGGAAAATCAGCCCCCTTTTTAAGGTTTCTCTTTCGGATCTGCTTACCCACACTTCGGGTCTTCAGGCGAGTCTGCCAATTGTGCCTTATCAACGCTACATCAATAGTAGCCTTTTCAGCCGGACTTACGACCAGAACTATTCCGTTCCCGTAGCAAATCGGTTTTACCTGCGAAACAACTACCTCGATTCTCTCTGGAATGATACAAAAAGGCTGCGCCCCGACTCGGCGAGATACCTCTATAGCTGCGTAAACATGATATTGATGCAGCGAGTGGTGGATTCGATCAATCGTAAACCGATTAATGAATACGTAGAAGAAACCTTCTACGAAAAACTCGGTCTTCAGACCATGTGTTACAATCCCCGTGAAAGGTTTGATCCGGAACGCCTCGTTCCTACCGCCAGCGACCGCTGGCGCGGACAGGTATTATGCGGAACCGTCCACGATCCGACCGCCGCATTGATGGGAGGGGTATCCGGAAATGCCGGGCTTTTTTCCAACGCCAGTGATCTGGCTGTTCTCGCCCAAATGTTGCTGAACAAAGGTCAGTACGGAGGCGAAAGGTTTTTTCAGGATACCACGGTCGAACGGTTTACCAACAGGGTTCGCGGCCACAGAGGTTTGGGCTTTGACAAACCTCCCCGCAGCACCAATTATATCATCGCCGAAAGTGCATCGCTTTCCACTTATGGACATACTGGTTTTACCGGAACTTGTGTATGGGTAGATCCGGAAAATGATCTCATTTTTGTTTTTCTTTCCAACCGCATTCATCCGAGTGTAAACAATACCCGGATCAACGAAATGCGGATACGCCAGCGGGTACACCAGGTGGTTTACAACGCGATGGGAATTCCCTCACGCGCTCCTTCTTTTGAGCGAAAAGATGAAGAAAATGCTGCGGATGAAGAAGTTATTCTTGCCGTGAGGAATTGAAATATTTTTCCCTGATTTGATTTAGCTCCGTTTTCCGGTCCTGATAATGAATGACAGCATGGAAGTCGTTGAGTTTGTGAAGCAGGGGCAATAGCTGATTGCGCTCTTCTTCGCTCAGATTTCCGGCGACAATATGTGCCACTTCATCCATTTTGTCCATCACCGAATTTAACACCCGTTTGCCCTCTCCGGTCAATTTTACCCTTTTGGAGCGTTTATCATTGGGGTCGGAAAAAGACTCCATCAGGCCGGCAGATGTCAGGCGTTTGATGATTTCAATTCCGGAAGTGATTTCGAGTAGATGAAGGTTGATCAGCTCTGTTTTGGTAAGGCTTCCCCGATAACTCAATGTCGCCAGAAAAGTAAACTCGTCAATGGTGGAAAGAGGCGTTCCTTCCAGTGCTTTTTTGGCGTAGTTTTTTGCGTAACGGTATAAATAACTGATGAGCATCGTCATCACCGTTTCCGCCTGCTCGCCCTCAATTTCTTCCATCCCGATATGTCGGTTTTTTTCTTTCATTACCATGCCCGGCGACGGATAGGACAAATGCTGATTCAGCCAGATGGAAAAAGAAACCATGCTGGCCTCACGGCCATCGGATTCAAGCTCGTACATTTCAAGCAGATTGAGCAGTTCTTTTAAGAGGGAATAGTTCTGAGCCATGTAACAGGAAAGTAATATGTAAAAGTATTAAGCAGAAATTATATTTACAAAAACGTAAACAATTTCGGGCATATTATGTTTTGTTTTCATTATTCTCTTTTGGTCAAACATCTTCAAAAAATATGAGAACAAATCATCAAAACTGGAACAACCTTTTATTTGTATTTATGTTTTTATTGGGAGGAAATATCACCCTGATGAATGCTCAGGGGGGTATTATTAGTGGCAGGGTTTACAACGAACTCACCAACCTCCCGCTCGAATACGGCACGATCCTTCTTCAAGGAACCAACTACGGTGGTTTTACCGATATCGAAGGAAAGTTTGAGATTAAAGGCATCAACCCGGGCGTCTATAATGTCGAAATAAGATATACCGGTTACAAAACCGAAATTGTCTTTGAAGTTCAGGTGAGCAATTCCAAACCTTATGTATTGGAAATTGGCATGACAGAAGAAGAAAACACAACTGACTCGGTCAATATTGTGGCTTCGCCCTACAAACAAGTCGAAGAGACTCCGCTTTCGCTCCGGACCATCAGCACGAGTGAAATCAAACGCAATCCCGGGGGAAACCGAGACATCAGCAAAGTCATTCAGTCTTTGCCGGGGGTAGCCAGTACCGTGAGTTTCCGCAACGATATTTTGATTCGAGGTGGAGCACCCAATGAAAACCGATTTTACATTGACGGAATTGAAACGCCCAACATCAACCACTTTGCCACTCAGGGTGCATCCGGTGGGCCCGTCGGACTGATCAATGTGGACTTTATCGGTGAAGTAGATTTTTTTTCCGGAGCCTTTCCCGCCAATCGCGGCAATGCGCTGAGTTCGGTGTTTGAATTTCGCCAGCGCGCAGCCCGTGAAGACCGAATCGGTTTTACGGCAACCGTAGGTGCCAGCGACCTGGCTCTTACCGTCGAAGGTCCAACCGGCGAAAATAGCTCGTTTCTTTTCTCCGCCCGCCGCTCGTATCTTCAACTCCTTTTCAAAGTTCTGGCCCTGCCTTTTCTCCCCAATTACAACGATTACCAATACCGGCATAAATTCCGCCTGGGTGATAGACACGAACTTAATATCGTGAGCCTCGGCGCACTTGACGAGTTTCAACTAAATCTGGGAGCGGATTCCACTGCTTATCAAAAATATATTCTTGGAAACCTGCCGGTTCAGACTCAATGGAATTACACCATCGGGGCGAGTTATAAATACTTTGGAGACAAAGGCTTCTGGCTCGTTGTCGCCAGCCGCAATATGCTCAACAACCGCGCATTTAAATACATTGACAATGTGGAAACAAACAATTTTCTGCTCGATTACACTTCACAGGAAATTGAAAACAAACTTCGTATCGAACGAACCGTGCGAAATGGCGGCTTTAAATTGAACTATGGAGTCAACTACGAATATGATAAGTACAATTCTGATACCTATCAGGTCATTCCTACTGATACCATAGATTTTTATTCGGAAATGAATTTTTCTCGCTACGGGGCTTTTGCTCAGGTCAGCAAAAAATTTGCGAAAGAACGGCTGATACTTTCCCTGGGTGCGAGAATAGACGGCAATACATTTTCGGATAAAATGTCCAATCCATTGACGCAATTTTCGCCCCGGTTTTCTGCTTCTTTTTACATTACTCCCGAATTTACCTTCAATTTCAATACAGGAATTTTTTATCAATTGCCGCCCTACACTGTGTTGGGTTACAGAGATTCCAACACCGGAGAACTGGCAAACCTGGATATAGACTATATTCGTAACAAACATATCGTAAGTGGACTTGCATATACTACGGCTACCAATACAAGATTTTCGGTGGAAGGGTATTATAAAGACTATGACAACTATCCCTTTCTGACCCGTAACGCTATCTCACTCGCCAATCAGGGAGGAGATTTTGGGGTGATAGGAAATGAACCGGCTGTTTCGACTTCACAGGGCAGAACCTACGGTCTGGAAGTACTGGTTCAACAAAGATTGTATAAAGGATTTTATGGAATTATTGCTTATACTCTGGGTAAAAGTGAATTCCAGGACAACCTCGGAAATTATGTACCTTCTTCCTGGGACAGCCGGCATATAATCGCGCTTACCGCCGGGAAAAAATTTAAAGGGGAATGGGAAGTGGGAGCCAAATGGAGACTTACTACCGGAACTCCCTACACACCCGCAAATGTGGCTTTTTCCAGCCTGAAAAATGTCTGGGACGTCACCCGCGTACAAGTTCCCGATTATTCGCTGCTCAACACCGAACGAATTGGGGTTTACCATCAGTTGGATATGCGTGTGGATAAAAAATGGTTTTTTGATGTCTGGAGCCTGAACCTCTATATTGATATTCAAAATGTCTATGGATTCAGCGTGCCCGGTGCGCCGATTTTGGATGTGGTAAAAGATGAAAACGATATTCCTCTCACAGACCCTAATGACCCGACGCGGTATCAGACCTATTTTCTGGAAAATGACCTGGGAATTTTCCAGCCTACACTGGGAATTGTTGTAACTTATTAACCGAAATAATCCAACCTTCCGTTATATACTTATGGAAGGAATACTCAACATCCGGTTTCAGATTCCGGCAACTTTCAATCTTGCGGAAAAAATCCTTTCCGGCAATATGATACTGGAATCCGAAACCGGATGTAAAATATCGGGCATCGAAATTTTGTTTGAAGAATCCCGCAAAATCGAAGGCAAAGCGGATTCGCCAGAGTCTCTTGTTTCTGTGCTGGGGAAATACATTTTTGAAGGCGAATTGGTTTTGCTACCGAAAGTGCGCCATATTTTTTCGTTTGATCTTCCCTTTTCCCGCCCGACCCGCAGACACCAGTTTCAGTTTCCTTTATGGGGAAAATTTGGTCAGCGGCTAAGAAGAATTTATCAGGCCGTGGATATTGAAACCTCCGAATTTACTCTTTACAGTAAAATCACGATTGAAGGAGTAAAGCCGATCGTCGAAACCCGCGAACCGATCAAAGTATTTATGCGGTAAAACAAAACCCCCAAACGAATCCGGGGGTTCCTTACTTAAACTCACAATGACTATTTCTAAAAATTAAAGTGCCCTTTCTTTTTCCATCGCAATCGTCAAGACTTCATCGTCCATTAGGCGTTGTACGAGGCCAAGTGTTTTGGGCACTTCATAAGCAAAGAAAAATTTCATCGTATGAATTTTACTTTCATAAAATTCTAATTCGTCTCCCTGCGGGTTTTCAGTCATGATTGCCTGTCGGGCAGTAGTGGCCTGCTTGAGCCATTGCCAGGCAACGGCTACCAGACCAAACAACTCCATGTATAATGTGGCGTCGGAAAGGAATAATTCAATTTCTCCTTTCATTGCGATTCCGGCCAGGCGCAGAGTTATTTCTTGTAGTTTTTGTTGTTTTTCCTGAAGTATCTCGGCGTATTTGCGCAGTTCTTCAAAGGTTTGGGCGCCCTCGATGGTTTTTTGGATTTCCGCGAAAAACAGTTTCATCGCCGCGCCCTGATTCATTATCACTTTTCGGCCCAGCAGATCAAGGGACTGAATCCCCGTGGTACCTTCATACAAAGGATAAATCCGAATGTCGCGGTAATAATTTTCCAGTGGAAAATCTTTACAAAAACCACTTCCTCCCAAAATCTGAAGACCATTACTCACCGAAACAATGCCCATTTCGGAGGGGTAGGTTTTTACTACCGGAGTAAGGAGTTCGAGAAGTAATTCGTAATCATCTTTTTCTTTTCCCTCCGTAACCTTAGTCATATCCCAGTAATAAGCAGCCTGCATTATCAGGCTTAGGCCACCTTCAACCACAGACTTTTGGAGCAGTAACATACGTTTTACATCCGGGTGATTAATAATCAGGGTCTGCGGGTTTTCCAGGTTGCGATCATTAAGTCTGCGTCCCTGAGGTCTTTCGCTGGCATATTCGAGCGAAGCATAATAAGCCGCCGAAGCGATGGCTGAGGCCCCCATGCCCACCAAAATCCGAGCTTCATTCATCATCTGAAACATATAAGACAATCCCTGGTTGGGTTGTCCGAGAAGATATCCGTGACAGTCGTCCTTTTCGCCCATCATCAAGTGAAGAGCCGGAGTTCCTTTTTGCCCCATTTTATGATAAACCCCCGCAGAAGTAACGTCATTCCAAACCAAACTCCCCTTTTCAATCCGGTATTTGGGAACAATAAAAAGGGAAATTCCTTTGGTCCCTTTGGGAGCACCCTCGATGCGGGCGAGCATCATGTGGACAATGTTTTCCACGCCTTCATAGTCTCCTCCGGAAATAAAAATTTTCTGCCCTTTGATCCGGTATGTTCCGTCCGGAGCGGGATAAGCCGTAGTCGTAATATCGGAAAGCGAACTTCCGGCCTGGGGTTCGGTAAGAGCCATGGTTCCCTGCCACTTGCCTTCAATCATTTTCATGAAATAAGTAGCTTTTTCTTCTTCCGTCCCAAATGATAAAATCAGGTTCGCCGCACCGGTGGTAAGGCCGGTAAAACCCATCGCCCCGTTATTCGCTGCGTTCATAATAAATCCTGCGGCTACTCCCAGTATAGTCGGGATTTGCATTCCTCCGTATTCAAGTGGGGCTGTTGCGCCCAACCAGCCTCCCTCTGCCATAGCTGCCAAAAACGGGGCCATACTTTTGTGTACATACACTTTCCCGTCTATCAGTTGCGGCTCATTTCTGTCCATATCTTCATAATAAGGAAAAAGATAGGTTTCAGATAGTTTTTTCGCCGCATCTATCATCATTTCCATTGACTCCCAATCAAAATGCCCGAAGTAGGGGTGCCGGGTCAGGGTTTCGGCTTCATGAACCTGTTTCAGTAAAAATTGCAGGTTTCTCAGGCTGAAATATTTGTTTGCCATTTTGTCAGAAATTAATGATTTTTTCTTACTCAAAGGACAGAACTTCTCTGCCTAAAGTCTAATATAAAAAAACAGGAAAATATTCTAATGTCCAAATTTTCCTTTAATTTGTAAGCAGCCACCTTTAAAAACCTCAAATCATGGACTATCAGCCCGAAAACCCTGAACATCTGCTTGTCACTCTGCACGACCAGATCAAAACGATTACATTTAATCAGCCCAAAAAGAAAAATGCAATCAGTGCAGATATGTCTTATCATTTGCGGGATGTCATTGAACAAACCCGAGAAGACGATAGTCGCGTAATCATACTCACCGGTGCGGAAGGAAATTTTTGCTCGGGAGCGGATCTCGATGCTTCGCTTATGAACGGAAAACCCTTCGATGTTACCACGTTTCTCCGAAGAACTTACAACCCCATTGTCAGTGCTATGCGAGAAATCAATAAACCTTTCATTGCAAAAGTTTCGGGAGCCTGCGTAGGTGTAGGTTTTAACTTTGCGCTGGCCTGCGATCTGATTTACACATCAGACGACGCAAAATTCAGCCAGATATTCAGCCGTATAGGTCTTTCGAGTGATGGGGGGGGGGCTTTTTTCCTTCCTGAAAAAGTGGGGTATCACAAAGCCTATGAGATGATGGTAACCAATGCCATCATTGACGCGGCGGAGGCGAAACAGTTGGGAATCGTAAATCAGGTGTATTCCGCAGATATGCTGGACAGCGCTGTGTCCGATATAGCAAATCGCCTTGCAACGGGGCCATATATCGCTATCAAAAATATTAAAGCAAACCTTCGATCTGGCGTCTCTAAGGGACTTGCCGAGACCCTCGAACAAGAAGCCATCAGCCAAGGGGAAAATTTTCGGACTTCTGATTTTTTTGAGGGAATTTTTGCCTTCCTCCAGAAAAGAAGCCCCAATTTTAAAGGCAAATAATCCTATCATCATTTCCTTCCACAAAGTCAATACCCGGGACGTTTATCCACATCAGAAAGGATAACTTATGTAAGTCGGTGATAATCAATACAATATTATCCACACTACTTTTGTGGATAATGTGGAAAAGCGAAAAACACGGTGAATACAGTTATCCACACTCTTGCGAATTATCCACATTTCGGTGGACAACTTTGATACGTGGATAACTCCGGTGGATTACTTCTCAATACTCCACATAATCCCCACAAAGATTTCTTAACTTTTTGATAACGTTTCCTTTATCCACAGGTATGTGTATATGTCGAAAACTTTTTTTAAAGATGCCTTTCGACGGGGTTTATTTTAATTTTTGTATTATCAGTATATCTTCTTTTCAGTCTATGCAAACGGCTTGTTTATAGCTCATTATATACAGCCAAATCAAACTCTGTATATTTCTGCATTCGTTTTAACAGATAGAGCAAACGGAGTAACTTTTACTCACATTTCTGTGGATTTCTTACATACAAAAGTGGACATCCACAAAGTCAAGCATTCCTTCAAAAAGTTTTCCCCCTTATCCACATCTCCATTACTACTTATTCTTTTTTAATAAATAAAAAGAAATAAATAATAGTAATGAGTCTTCGGGTTGTTTTCGTATTTTTATTTCCCTTTTCACAAATCCTATTAATCCAAGTATCATGGCTGGAAATGAGTCTGCCCTCACAGATATTTCGCGTTTAGGCGAATTTGGGCTGATAGATCGTATTACTAGGGATTTTCCCCGCATATACCCCGATGTCATAAAAGGGGTAGGCGATGATGCCGCAGTCATTCGGTCGGGAAAGGGAAAAGTACAGGTTATATCCACAGACCTCCTTCTGGAAGGGGTACATTTTGATTTGTCTTACGTACCGCTGCGGCATTTAGGATACAAAGCCGTGGCAGTAAATATCAGCGATATCGTTGCAATGAATATAAAACCTTACGGCATAACGGTCTCGCTGGCAATGAGTAATCGTTTTCCGGTTGAAGCTGTGGACGAACTATATGAAGGTATCCGGCTGGCGTGTGAAAAATATAAGGTGGATCTTTTGGGCGGTGATACCGCCAGTTCTCGCCAGGGACTCGTTCTGTCAGTTACGGCAATAGGCGAAGGTTTGGAAGACCAGGTCGTTTACCGCAGTGGTGCAAAACCTAAAGATTTGATATGTGTAAGTGGAGATGTCGGAGCTGCCTATGCCGGCCTGTTGGTGCTGGACCGGGAAAAATCAGTTTACCTTAAATCCCCCAATATGCAGCCCGACCTGAACGACTACGACTACGTCGTTGGGCGACAGCTAAAGCCGGAAGCCCGACTCGATATTCTCGTGCGCCTGGCTGAGCTTGGGGTAAAACCTACTTCCATGATGGATGTCAGCGATGGTATCGCCAGTGAACTTCATCATCTCTGCCGTCAGAGTAAAACGGGCGCAACTGTTTTTGCCGGAAAACTTCCCATTGACTATCAGACCGTAAAAGTAGCCGAGGAATTTTCTATAAGTCCTGTTACATTTGCTCTTAACGGAGGCGAAGACTATGAACTGATATTTACCGTTTCCCTTCAGGATTTTGATAAAATAAAAGCGGAAAGAAGTTTTAGTATTATCGGGCATATCACCGAGGACCCGGGTATCATTCAGATTGTGCTTGATTCGGGAGAAGCGGTTGATATCGAAGCGCAGGGGTGGAACCATTTCAAAAAAGAGAATTAACCTGAAAAATATACACAGGTGAAAAACATCATTTCTTATAATGTGAACGGCATTCGTGCTGCGGTGAACAAAGGGTTTCTTGACTGGCTGATACAGGAGTCGCCGGATATTATCTGTCTTCAGGAAACTAAAGCTCAACCTGATCAGCTTGATCCCGCTCTGCTTAATCCTGAGGGCTATCATGCCTATTGGTATTCCGCTGAAAAAAAGGGATACAGTGGTGTGGCGATTTTATCCAAAGAAAAACCCCTGCACGTCGAATATGGCTGCGGACTGGAAAAATACGATCAGGAAGGCAGAGTCATTCGGGCAGATTTTAAGGATTATTCGGTGATTTCGGTTTATTTTCCTTCCGGTTCAAGTGGCGATGAACGGCAGGAGGTAAAAGAAGAATTTCTGGAAGATTTTTATACCTATATTCAGGAATTGAAAAAATCATATCCCAACCTCATTGTTTCCGGGGATTACAATATTTGTCATCAGCCGATTGATATTCACAATCCGGTGAGTAATAAAAACTCGTCTGGTTTTCTTCCTCACGAGCGGGAATGGGTGACAAAACTACTAAACTCCGGGTTTGTGGATTCTTTCCGAAAAATTTACCCCACAGTGGAAGGGCGATATTCATGGTGGACTTTTCGGTTTAATGCCCGGAAAAACAATAAAGGCTGGCGCATAGATTATCACATGCTCACAAGTCCTCTTGAAGGAAAATGCGTCGGAGCAGATATTCTTTCCGACATTGAACACAGCGATCATTGCCCGATAAAAGTGGTAATGGACCTATAACGTGCAAGATTCACCCCGATGAGGTTTGGTAAAAACCAATGAAGTTTCGATCTTTAATTGCAAAGAACGCTTAACCTTAGCGTTTGCAACCAAGCGGCGAACTTTAGTTTACCCGGATTCGTTGAGACTATTTACAGGATTATTAATGGAAACCGTATATGAACAACCAGAATCAACAAATGTTAAGTGAGCGGATTCAGGAATTCCGCAAAAAATACTACACCGACAAAATTATCAGAGGTTCCTTGCTGCTGATTCTGTTGGTAAGTTCTATGTTGTTTATTGCTCTTCTGAGTGAGGGTATTTTTGGGTTTTCCACCGGAGTCAGAACCACCATGGTTTTTGGTTTGGGGGCTATATTTCTGGGTGTTTTGGGTTATATGGTTGTATGGCCGCTCTCACAGCTATTTAATCTTTCCCGTACTATTAGCGATTTTCAGATCGCCGATATGGTACGCCGGGCATTTCCGGATATTAATGACAAACTTGTCAACTTTCTCCAACTCCGCCGCCAGTACGACGACCCGAATTCGCTGGCAGGCGCGGCGATTGATTATAAAGCTGCTGAAATCGCACCAATAAAACTCAGCTCGGCTATTAACCTGAGTGTCAACAAACGATATTTATGGTTACTTTTTATCCCCGTAGTTTTTTATCTGATTACCTGGCTGGCCGATCCTTCTTTGCTGGGGTCCAGTGGCCACCGGCTTGTCAATTACAACAAACCTTTTGTTCCACCGGCGCCTTTTAACATTTCCATTGAAGAAGTCCCTCAAAAACTAATTGCCGGCCAAACACATACTTTTAAGATCAATGTGGACGGCCGAGAATTACCTTCCGAACTGTTTATATTCATTCGTGATGATGGAGAAGATGGCGGGCAGTTTATTGACTACAACCTGAATAAAACCTCTCCCACCGAATTCGAATACACCCTCTCCGAAGTAAAAGAAGACTTTACATTCTACGTAGCCAATCAGGAAGTACGTTCGGAGGATTTTGCCGTAGATGTGCTGAAACGGCCTTTTATCAAAAATTTTGATGTAAAGATTGTATATCCGACTTATACGGGTTTGGGCACTGAAAAACTTGAACCCAATGTCGGTGATTTTAAAATCATAAAAGGAAGCACGGTAACCTGGGAGTTAAAACCGCAAGGAGAAGTCGAAAATGCTTTTTTTGTTACGGAGGAAAAAGTCCCCTTCCGCAAATCCGAATCCGGCGATGAATATGTGATTTCCCGGCAGTTGATGAAGGACATGGAATATTTTATTTCCCTCTCTTCTCCTGAAAAAATCACTAATATAGACACAGTAAAATATCGGGTGAATATCCTTCAGGATCGGTTTCCCTCGATTTACGTGTTTTCTCCCAACAATGACTATCTGGTAAATCTTGATCCGGTAATGCCGTTGGAATTGGAAATTGCCGACGACTTTGGCTTCAGTAAAATGAGTTTGTTTTATCGTTTCACCAAATCAGGAGGGACAAGCGCGGTTTCTAGTGAGTTTAGAGAATATCCTCTTGCGATTTCACCGAAAGTTCTGTTACAGGGACTTGCGTATTCCATTGACCTTACAGGTTTGGGTTTAAAAGAAGGCGATGAACTGGAGTACTTTATCAGGGTTTGGGACAATGACGGAATTGCCGGTGCAAAACCCACAACGAGCGCGACTTTTAAAGTAATACATCCTACGCTGGATGCCAAATACGATGAAATTAGTGAATCTCAGGATCAGGTAAAAAGTGATCTGGAAAAGATCAAAAAGACTTCTGAAGACCTAAAGGAAGCCTATAAAAAAATGCAGGAAAAACTGCTTGATCAGAAAAAACTCTCTTTTGATGATAAGAAAGAAGTTCAGCGAATGATGGATGAACATCGGCAGATGCTGGACCAGTTGAAAGAGGCACAAGAAAAATTTGAAGAGACAAAAGAACAACTGGAAGAAAACCAGATGATATCTGAACAGACGCTGGAAAAATATGAAGAGTTGAATAAATTCCTCGAAGAGTTGGAAAATCCGGAGATTGAAAAATTACTTCAAGAGTTACAGGAAAAAATGGAAAACCTGAATCCGGAAGATATTATGAATAAGATGGAGCAGTTGCAGTTGAATGATGAGGAAATGAAGGAGAGCCTGGAGCGAACCCTCGAATTGTTAAAGCAGCTGGAAGTTCAGCAAAAAATAGATGAACTGATAAACAAGCTCGACAATGTGGAAGCTAAGCAGGAGATGCTGAATGAAAAACTGAACCAGACAGAAACACCGGAAGAGATGGAAAATCTTTCCGAAAGACAGGATGAGTTGAATAAGCAGATGGAGGGGGTGAAGGATGATATTGAAGATTTGAAAGAGATGAAGGACGATACCCAAACTCCTGATGGGGAGAAGATGGATAATCTGGGCGAAAAGGCTGAAGACACTCAGGAAAAAATGGATGAGGCTTCCGAAAAAATGAAAGAAGCCTCTGAACAGATGAAGGAAGGTGGTCGGAAAAATAACAAGGGCGCTCAGGAGAAAATGGACAACGCCTCGGAATCCCAGAAGAATGCACAGCAAAAGTTACAGGAAATGTCGCAAGAGCTTAGCGAGATGCAGATGAGTATGCAGATGCAACAGGATCAGCAAAACCTCGAAAATCTGCGTGAATTGCTGGAGAACTTGTTAAAACTCTCCTTTGATCAAGAAGATTTGCGCGATGAAGTTAAAGCACTCAAATACGGAGATCCTTCCCTAAAAGATAAAAGTCAGGATCAGAAAAAGCTTCAGGATGATATGGAGTTGGTTTCAGACAGCCTGGAATCCCTGGCCAACAGGATGTTTATGATTCAGAAAATGGTGCTGGACGAAAGTCAAAGCATCACTGATAATATGCAGAAATCCCAAGTGTTTTTCCGCAACAAGCAGGTTCCTATGATTTCTTATCACCAGCAAGGTGCGATGACAAGCATTAACAATCTCGCCAACATGCTTTCTGATGTGATGAAGCAGGTGCAAGAGCAAATGAAAAATGCTATGCCGGGTCAGGGTATGTGCAAAAAACCGGGTGACAATCCCAATATGAAAGGCCTTTCCGAGCAGCAACAACAGCTAAATCAGCAGCTTCAGCAGATGATGAATTCGAAGAATATGAGTCCCGAAAAATTATCGGAAATGGCTGCCCGGCAGGAGGCTATTCGGAAACAGTTGAAGGAGGCTCATGACAAAATAAAAGAAAATGGCGGAAAGGAACTGGGAGATATGGATAAGATCATGAATGATATGAAGCAGTCGGAGACAGAACTGATCAATAAACAACTGACGCACGAAACCCTTCTGAGGCAACAGGAGATATTAAGCCGTTTGTTGCAAGCAGATCAGTCGGTGCGGGAGCGTGAACTAGACGATAAAAGAGAATCCAAGTCCGCACATGAAATGAATGCAAAATCTCCGGAAGAGTTATCGGTTGATGAATACAAAAATAAAATCCGCCAGGAATTGTTGAAATCAAATAAATTGGAATATTCCAATGATTTCCTCATCTTGATCGAGCAATACTTCAAAAAACTAGAAGGTGCTAATGAGTAGCCAAACTGACACACAAAGGATGTATAAGCAGTTGATATTAAGGAGCCATCCTGATGCAATCCATGAGGTTGAAATGGCCATTGATGAAATCCGATCTGAACTAGAGTTTAAGGAGGATGTGTATGGCAATGTTATGGTTGCCGTTACAGAGGCAGTCAATAACGGGATTGTGCATGGCAATAAGGGCGATGAATCCAAAAAAATCTACCTGAATTTTGAAATGCTAAACAGCTACCGCTTGGTGGTTAAAGTTCAGGATGAGGGAGACGGGTTTGATCCTAAATATCTCGCCGATCCTACCTCCCCGGAAAATATTGAAAACATTGGTGGACGAGGGGTTTTTCTCATGCAACATCTGTCTGATCAGCTTTCTTTTTCCGAAGATGGTAAAACGGTGGAAATGGTATTCAACATCTAATGCAAGATTCGATTCATTTTTTTTCGGAAGAAATAGAATTTCATCTGGATAAGGAGGATTCAATCTCTCATTGGATCCTTTCTTTTGTTTCGGCTTATAAACGGGAATGCGGAGAAATCAACTTCATATTCTGTGCAGATGATTACCTGCTGGAATTAAATAAGGAGCATTTATCCCACGATTTCTATACCGATATTCTCACATTTCCTTATTCTGAACCTGGGAAAGACCCCATATTTTCCGATATATACATTAGCATAGACCGTGTAAAAGAAAATGCCACAACTTTGAATGTATCTTTTGAGGAGGAACTTCACCGAGTAATGATTCACGGTATATTACATCTTCTGGGGTATGATGATCATTCCGAAGAAGATCAGGCTCTCATGCGAAAAAAAGAAAGCGAGGCGCTTCTTCTCCGTTCCTTTGATGTTTGATCGCTATAAATGTTCCACGTGGAACATCTATTTTTTTCCAGTAAATAAATATGAATATCCTTATAGACACCTGCTTTGTGATACAATGCGGGCTGTAAAAGGCTGTCCTGTATCAGTGTTGAATCGGAAATAATCAGGTATATATCGCCAAAACCACCGGTCCATTTCTGCATGACATCGCCGAAGTGACGGGGATTGTTAAAGGAACTCCATCCTCTTTTTTTCATTAAATAGAGCGTATTATTAGGGCTTTTGTCCGGAATACTGATTACATAATGGTGATCCTTTAGCCCCAAGTCGGCGAGATAGGAATAGAACTTTTTTTCATAGAATGCTGAATTCTCGCGATTATCTTGATTCTGGGGATCATTGTATTCAAGCATTTGCCCACGAGCATGGAATATATTGATTATAAGCAAAAGGCTTAATAACGATTTTGTAACCCTATGTTGGGAAACACGGGGAGAAATTTTATTAAAAAGATAGCTGCCTGTGATAAGAATTGATGTTACTGCAACGAGGTTTACAAGGTGATAATATTCATGTCCTCCAATTAGTTGAAAAAATAGAGCCAGGTAAACAAGACTTCCCAAGCACAAAAAAACGGGGATAAGCAGGAATTGCCAGCGGATTTTTTTGAAATTCCACAGGATATAGACCAGAACTACTGCGAAAAAAACATGAGTGATAGGCAGATAAAAATAGGGGAGTTGTTCCCCGATTATCCTTAAAACTCTCAGGATTTCTTCTTTGGGCGTTTGAAATAGTGGTCTGATAATCCCGGTAAAATGGTTGTATTCAAATCGGGTACTGTACCATGACGCATAAAAATACCAAGCGATGATTAGCACCGAAACACCAATGATTCTCCGTATATAAAATTGAAGACTTAGCGGGAAAACAAAAGCATGTTTGTTTTTCGATTGGGATAGAAATAATTTATCTAAAACTAGAATAGAACTAAGGCTAACAAGGCTTATAGCTGTGGAGACTTTAATTAGGGCTGCTAAGAGAAAAAATGCCGCGGCCAAAGAAAAATACTTCTTCTTCTCCGTTTTTAGATGCAAAAAAAGGAAATACCATGCCCAAAAGCATAGGGCAATTGCCGGAGGGTCAGGGATAAACCCGTTGGTGTAATAGACAAAAAAAGGACTGGAAAATAGAAGAATGGGAATAAAAAAAGCCCAGAAAATATCGTCAATAACCTCCTTACACAACCTGAATAGTACCCATAATCCTGAGAAAACAATGCTTATGTTCAAGATGCGAAGAATAAGAATATCAGGCCCTAACAGCCGATATAATAGCCCTCCAATCCAATAAATGATGGGAAACTCTGCAACAGCCTGCCCTTTTCCATTGGATAAGACATTGTTCATGGCGGGGGTAAACAGATTAATATTGCCGTGGTAATAGTTCCATGCAAAAGAGGCACAATCTGTTTGCCGCCAATGATGTTGTCCCTGAGGCTCAAATGAAAGAATCTCAGGATAACCATATATTACTCCCAGTAAAATCAGCGAAAATACCAGAATGAAATCGGGGATGATGGCTACTATTTTTTTTCTATTAAGAGGCATAAGTCGAAATAAGGTTCGAAAAGATAGAAAGAATATTCAGATTCGAGTAATGTTCCACGTGGAACAATTTTTTATACAGCTCCATAAATACAGGAGAAAACAAAAAAATCTATTCTAATAGGGTTGACTCCATTTCGGAAAATAGACTTAATTTTGAGGCATGTTTCCAGAATATGATATTGTCGTAGTAGGAGCCGGCCATGCCGGCTGTGAAGCTGCTGCTGCAGCAGCAAATATGGGTATGCGGGTAATGCTCGCTACCATGAATATGAATACCATCGCGCAAATGTCCTGTAACCCTGCAATGGGAGGCGTGGCAAAAGGGCAACTCGTGAGAGAGATAGATGCATTAGGAGGGTATTCGGGGATTGTTACAGACAAAACCATGATTCAGTTTCGAATGCTGAATCGCTCCAAAGGGCCTGCAATGTGGAGCCCCCGTGCACAAAGTGACCGAATGAGGTTTGCGGAAACCTGGCGATTGCTGCTAGAACAAACTCCTAATGTAGATTTCTGGCAGGAAATGGTGACGGGACTCTCTGTAAAAGGCGGAAGGGTAGTGGGAGTTACTACTCAATTAGGGATCGAAATTCCCACCAAAGCTGTGGTACTTACGAATGGGACATTCCTGAATGGCCTGATTCATATCGGAGAAAAACAGTTTGGAGGTGGTCGTTCTGCGGAACGTGCTTCGGTTGGGTTAACGGCCCAACTCGAAAGCCTGGGCTTTGAAAGCGGGCGCATGAAAACAGGTACTCCCCCTCGGGTGGATGGTCGTACGATCAATTGGGCAGCGTTGGAAGAACAACCCGGAGATGAAAACCCTGGCAAGTTTTCCTTTATGGATACTCCCCGGCTCACCACCCAAAAGTCTTGTTATATTACCTATACCAATACCCAAACCCATGATATTCTTAAAGAAGGGTTTGATCGTTCTCCTATGTTTAACGGACGAATACAGGGATTAGGTCCCCGCTATTGCCCTTCGATCGAAGATAAAATCAATCGTTTTGCCGACCGCGATCGCCATCAGCTTTTTCTCGAACCCGAAGGCTGGGATACAGTTGAAGTATATGTCAACGGATTTTCCTCATCCTTACCCGAAGATATTCAGTTTCGCGCATTGAGGTCTGTACCCGGACTCGAAAACGCCCGAATGTTTAGACCGGGTTATGCAGTGGAATATGACTTCTTTCCACCTACTCAGTTAAAACTTTCGTTAGAAACTCAACTGATTGAAAACCTCTATTTCGCTGGCCAGATCAATGGTACAACCGGTTATGAAGAAGCCGCTAGTCAGGGGTTAATTGCGGGTATAAATGCAGCTCTCAAACTTCAAGAAAAAGACCCTCTGATTATCAAACGGGATGAAGCCTATATTGGAGTACTCATTGATGATCTCGTAAATAAAGGTACTAAAGAACCTTACCGAATGTTTACCTCTCGTGCAGAGTATCGTACCCTCCTCCGGCAAGACAATGCCGATCTGCGCCTGACAGAGTTAGGTTATAAAATTGGTCTTGCAAAAGAAGATCGGTACCAGAATATGCTGACAAAAAGGGCGGCGGTTGTACGAATCATTGAGTTGATCGAACAAACGTCCATTGCACCAGAAGATATAAATGGATACCTGGAGTCGGTAGGCAGCTCCCCTCTTAAACAAAAAGTAAAAGCAGTCAATATCCTTACCCGGCCACAAGTAACAATTGAAGATCTTATCCGGTCCAACTCCGAACTAGCAGAAGCATTAGCCGGATTAAATTCGGATTTTCTTAGCCAGGCAGAAATACAAATTAAGTACGCAGGTTATATTCAAAAAGAGCAGGAACTTGCTCATAAAATGATGCGGTTGGAAGAAATTCAATTTCCCGAAAATTTTAACTATAAAAATATTATTGCTCTCTCAGCAGAAGCACGTGAAAAATTGTCTAAAATCCAACCGCGAAGCCTTGGCCAGGCCTCGAGAATTAGTGGTGTCTCTCCCGCAGATATTTCTATTCTTATGGTATATATGGGACGCTAAAAAAAGGGGCCTGAGATTTTGATAAAAACCAACCTCCCGGTATCTTGTGAGGGATGTGAAAAATATAAGCGGTATTTTTGTTGGTTTTAATTGTATTTTTGTTTTTAAGTGTTTGATAATCAAGTATTTATTTTAATAATTCTCAAACAAAAACAAGCCTTTTGAAATTTGCAAGAATTGCAAATTTTAAGATTTTTAGCCCATAACTCATTGATCAAATTCTGACCGGATGACAACACTTTCTGAAAACCGAATTTTACACCAGACTTGCCCCGTCTGCGATTCAACCGATATTCACCCTGCATTAACTCCCTCCGATCATACGGTTTCCGGTGAGTCCTTCGAAGTTTGGCATTGCCAAAATTGTTCTTTTCGTTTTACCCAAAATATTCCCGTCGCCAATGAAATCGGGAGTTATTACCAATCGGAAGATTATATTTCTCACTCTAACACCCGCAAAGGAATTGTCAACCAGTTGTATCAGATTGTAAGGGAAATAACCCTCCGAGGAAAACGAAACCTCATTCAAAATCTTTCCGGTAAAAAAAATGGCCGGATTCTGGACATTGGCTGTGGAACCGGCGAATTTCTTGGTAAGATGAAAAACTCGGGTTGGGAGACACTTGGACTTGAACCTGACGAAGGCGCAAGAAACCTCGCTTCTCAAAATCACGGACTTACAGTGTTTCCTTCTGCCCAACTGTTTGCGCTCGAAAACGGGACTTATGATGTCATTACCTTATGGCATGTATTGGAACATGTACACGAGCTAAAACCATATATTCAGAAAATACATGCTCTATTAAAAACAGATGGTCTGCTGATTATAGCGGTTCCCAATTACCAATCATTCGATGCAGAAAAATATGGCAACTTTTGGGCTGCGTACGATGTGCCGAGACATTTGTACCATTTTAGTCCAGGCTCAATGAAACAGTTACTGAAAACACAACAGTTTTTTATTCGCGAGATGAGGCGAATGCCTTTTGATGCTTTTTATGTAAGTCTGTTGAGTGAAAAATATATTTCCGGAAAAATGAACCTGTTTTCAGCCTTTATCACCGGGTTGCGTTCCTACATTCGCAATTTGAGAAGTGTCGAAAAAGGAAGTTCTGTTTTGTATGTTGTGGGGAAAAGATAGAATTATCGTTTTTTCCAATTTTAGTACTTCATCTGATTTACAGTATTAGGGATATACTTTTTTAGAAGTTCTCTTCGGGTCTGGAAAAAATTTTGGTCGAGTGTGTATTTCTCTTCCGGTATTCTCTCAACGATTTGGTTATATGCTTCAACATCCTTATTGGTTCTTGTCTCAGGATTGTTTAATACACGAGTAATAACCGTATATTCTTTAGAAGCCAGCGATTGATAATACAGTACGACTTTTCGAGTTGCTTCATAAAACTCTCGATTTCCATAAAAATCTCCACGGGCCTGTATCGTGGCATTAGCCTGGGAAGCGTATTTTAGTAAATCCAGTTTTGTTTTTTCCATCTGCCCTGCATCTTTTTTATCCCAGGCATCCTCAAAGGCGGAATCTGCTTTTTTGATACGAAAATAATGCAGATATAAGTCATTGGTATATTTGTTAACCTCTGAAATCATTTTTACTTTCCAAGAGGCCCGTTGATTTTTTTCTTCGAAGCTGAGTTGATGCTTCCCCACAAATTCCAACTGAGCAATATCAAATCTATCAGAAGCTTTGGCGAGTTTATCTTCTGCTTTGTCCTGAGCCTGAAAAAACTTTTCCATTGCTTCGTAGGAACTTTTACTGTCTCTTTTCAAGTCAATGGCCTCGCTAAATTCAACATTAAATACCTCCAAGTATTGTTCGAATACGGCAATGGCAACTTCTTTGAGCTTGACGTCTCCTTTGTAGGGCGTAATATTAGATACTTTGCTGATAGACTGAATAATCTGATGAATAACATCGTCGCGCCGCTTCTCGATTTCCGAATAATCATCGCTATGCACCGCATAAGAAATATACTCAATATGTTTTTGAGTAATAGCTATATGTTCACTAGCGAGGTAGTTGTGGTAGTCAACCGGTTGTTCAAAACTCTGGCTATTACCGTAAAAAGGGAATATACAGATTAAAAAGCATGAAAGGATAAAGCACAATGTGTTAGTCATATTCTAGTAAGTAATAAGATATGACTAAAATACGAAAAAAAATGAATTTAAAAAGGTAATCTAAACTTAAGATTTTAAGAAAAAAAAGTCTTCAACTTATCTCCGAAATCTCGATCCGTACAATTTTCTAATACAACTCTCTCACATCCGCAAAATTTTGCAAAGTCCTGAATTTTTTGTGTTAAAGAAGGAAGTAGTTCATCCGCGTCTTTGATTTCTGTTTCCATCCAGAAATTCAGTATATAAAAGGTCTTTGTTTTTCGGTCGGCTTTGGGATCCATTCGTCCGATAAAAGTATCGCCCCACAGTACCGGCAAACAGTAGTAACCATATTTCCGTTTGGGCTGGGGAACATAACATTCGATCTGGTAATCAAACCCAAATAAATCGGAAAGCCTTTTCCGCTGAATGACCAAGTTGTCAAAAGGAGAAAGGATATGGATTTGTTTTTTGTGAATGACCTGCGGAATATCATTCAATAAAAAAGGGAATGTATAATAATTTTGGTTTATTCCTTCGACAGAAATCGGAATAAGGCTTCCTTCTTCTTCCATTTCCCTCAGAGCAGTTTTTACGGAATCTTTCATTCCTTTGCGGAGGTAAGTGATTTCAGTTTCAGTTTTAAAGCCGTGAGCATGGACGGCGCGTTCAATCAAATGACGAGCCATTTCATGAGGAGAGGGCATACTTGTATTGGTATCGGGAGGAAGAACTCTTTCGGTGAGGTCATATACTTTTTGGAAACCTTTGCGCTCGGCTACCATAAGTGTTCCTTCCAGAAACAGATGTTCCAGCGCGATTTTTGTGGGTTTCCAGCCCCACCATTCTGAGCGTTTTTCGTCGCTTCCAAAATCTTTGGATTGTAAAGGCCCTTCTTCCCGAATCCTTTCTACGACAAGATTCATAAGTTGATGATCCCGGTCAAACCAATGTTTTTCTCCAGATGCAAGTGCATATTTTCGGGGGAGGCTGAATCGGTAGTCTTTCATCGGTAAATACGCCGCTGCATGACTCCAGTATTCAAATATGGTTTTTTTTTCAGAGAGTAAATGATCGAGGATTTCCGGTTGATAATCCGGTACTCGTGACCAGAAGATATGATGATGCGCCCTTGCTGCAACCGAAATGGTATCAATCTGGATATAACTGATTTGTTCAATGGCTTGCTGGCTGCCTTTTTCGCGTTTCGCGAATGAAGACAATAAACCCTGCGACTGCAAGGTGAGAAGTCTAGCCTGTTTTTTAGAAAGCGTTGTTGCCATCCGCTAATATAAATTTAAAGGAAAACTTCTCCGCCAGGTATTCCAATAAGTTTCCAGATAACTCACAAAGTCGTTGGGACGCTGGCGGTAGATTTTTGAAGCAAGCGTATAGATTCGCATTTGAAGATCATGCCTGTAGCGGGCAATGATATTGAGAATTTGATTTTCAACGGTTTGTTTATTGACACTCAGGCTTCCATTTTCAAGAGCGTCATTTAACAATGCCAGGTCGTGGTCGGTACCCAGCATTTCGGATAGCTGGTGTAATTCTTCGGCATAAGCATCCATCATACCCGGCCATATATTTTTCAGAAGGAGAATATGATACCAGATATGTTTTACACTTTTTCGCCATTCATGAAGATTATAATCGGAAGGGTCATCGAGAGCCAGTGCCAAGCCGTCATAACCTTGAGTATAAACCCGGCAAACACTTTTTTTTATGGCACGAAAAGAGTTTTTTGAGAGGTTCAGCTTTTCGACTCGTTCTCTTCCTTCTTTAATAAGGAAAGAGACGGTTTCTCGAATGTTTTTTTGTACAAGAAGGAGATCTGAGATTTCCTCCTGATTTTTCAAAAGGATTTTTTCGAGGGATTTATAGGTTTGGTCGCTGATGCTATCCGGATAATAAAGTCTGATTTTGTCAAGAGTTTCAATCATAGCCGTCGCATCCCTTAGCGCAGAAAGTTTTCTGCCGGCATCTCTATACCAGGTATTTTCCAGCACATATTGTTCCGAACCAATTTCATCGCGAACAAAACGGATGACAGCCCTTATTTTTTTAAAAGATTTTCGCGCATTGTGGACACCTTCGTGCGGATTTTCTTCTGACTGAAGTGAAATCAGGGAAAAATCAATTTCTTCGTAGAATATTCTTTTTATCCCTTCCGGAAGAGATTCGTTGTGTTGTAACTGGAAATTCATGAGGCAATGCAGATTTGAAAATAGGGAATAATTTATTCGAATATATCAACTTTTGTATGTGTAAGTTCTGGAAAAAGGCCCATACTCTCTCCCGCAGTCAAAACTTCCCTGACGGCTTCGATGCCTTTGGTTCCAAGCTTCAGGCTATATTCGTTTACGTAAAGGTTAATATGCGCCTTCATCACTTCATCGTCCATTTCTTGTGCATATTTTCGTACATAATTCTGGGATGAATCCGGATATTCAAAAGCAAAACGGACACTCTCCCGCGTATGGGTTTGCAAAGTGCGAATGATTTTCTCGCCCAGGTTTTTTTTTGCAACAATTGCTCCGAGGGGAATCGGTAGCCCGGTTTTTTCTTCCCAATACTCTCCTAAATCCTGTATAAGCAGCAATCCGAAATTTTGATAAGTAAATCGGTTTTCATGAATGATTAATCCGGCATCAATTTGCCCACTTAACAATGCGGGCATAATTTCATGGAAGATAAGTTCCCGTTTATTCGCAATTTGCGGAGCATAATATCCCAATAAAAGATTAGCGGTGGTATTTTTGCCCGGGATACCGACAATGAGGTTGTTTTCTACAATTTCAGAAACAGTAAGCGGACGTCGTGAAATGAGCAACGGGCCGCAATTATTTCCTAAAGCGCTTCCTGCATCCAACAACTGATACTGATTAATGATCTGGCCATAAGTGTTATAGGAAACTTTCACCATGTCCAGTTCTCCACGTAAAGCTTTTTGATTGAGATGGAAAATATCGTCGAGAACAACCTCGTAAGTGATTTCTCCCGTATCAATTTTTCCATGAACCAGAGCGTCAAAGATAAAAGTATCATTGGGGCAGGTGCTGAAGCCAAGTGTAATTTTCATAAAAAGGAGTCCTTCAATATTTCTTGTTTTAGCATAGGATTTATCATTCTTAGCAAAGCAAATCGGGAAAATTGGCTACGGCAGGAATAATATTATCTAAAGGAATTTCTCTCGGATCAAAGTGGTAACCAAAAATATTATATTGATTTAGCCGGGGAAACAGATACTTATAATAGGCATGAACCCCATCGCTTTTATCGAAACATATATCATGGAACACTCGAACGTTTTTGGATGTCGGGATTTTTTTGTCCAGGGCATTAAAAATCACATCGGGATCGCCGACATCTCCCGAATAAACGAGGATATCCGATTCGGATTCAAAGATAAAACCGTAGGATTGCATATTTTTAACATGAAGTCCAAAGGTATCAATTACCTCGATACCGGGTATTTCGTAGATGGGGGTAAAAGTGACATATTCATCCGGATCGGGAATTGCAAACCGAATGAATTCACGTAGATGGTGCTGGAATTCTGGAGAAGGAACAAGGATATTGGCTTTTTTGGCAGGGTGGAGAAAGTAGCGGTGATGAAGAATAATAGAAGCCAGGCTTCCCACATGATCGTCATGGCAATGCGTGATCAGTATATAATCAATTTTATTTGCCAGACCCGTTTCCCGCAAACGGCGATATACACTATTCCCACAATCAAGAAGGATATTTTTCCCATTAAAGGAAATCCATGCCGCTGAATTACCGGATTCATAGTCAAAAGCACCGCCCGTTCCTAAAAATTTTATCTGCATTTCACCAATCAAATGCCGTAAACAAATGTTTATTAAGATTAAGACGAAAACCTTACTGTAAGTTACAATTAGAATTCGTAAATTTTCACCCTTTAATGAGAAATAGAATTACGCTCCGAAAAAGAAGCCAATATGATACAATCCATGACCGGCTATGGAGCCGCGACAAAAGCTTCTGTTAATTATCAGGTTACAGTTGAACTAAAATCTCTCAACAGCAAATTTCTGGAATTATCCCTCAAATTGCCACGTGTTTATATGAAATATGAACAGCGGCTAAGGAATATTCTTTCGCAACAGCTGGTACGGGGGAAAATTTCTGTCCTGATCAATGTGGAAGTCCTGAGTGCCGATAAACGCACCCTTCAGATCAATAAGGTACTGGCAAAAAAATACCTTACGGAAATCCGTAACCTGGGTAAATACCTGGAAATGGAGAGCGATGTTGATCTGAAATTTATCCTGGAACTTCCGGACGTGATTCCCAACGAAATTGAAAAGGAGGATTCCGAAGAATGGGAACTGATTCAGTCGGCCATGGATGAAGCCTGTCAGCAAATGATTTCGAGTCGAAACGAAGAAGGAGTCGCACTTGACAAGGATCTTGCAGAGTGTTGTGATGCAATTGATGTGGCATTACAGGAAATAAAAGTATTAGCTCCCAAAAGAATGGAAGTAATCCGGGGCAGGATTGAACAGAATCTGGAAGACATTCGCCACAAAGTAGAAACCGACCAAAACCGATTTGAGCAGGAGTTGATTTTTTACTTGGAAAAACTGGATATTAATGAGGAAATTGTACGATTAGGGCAGCATATCAAGTTTTTTCGCGATTTGCAAATGGAAGGCAAAAGCAACGGAAAACAACTGCAATTCCTCTCTCAGGAGATGGGGCGCGAGATTAACACCATTGGTTCAAAAGCCAATGATGCAGAAATACAACGATTTGTGGTTGGTATGAAAAACGATCTCGAAAAAATCAAAGAGCAGGTTCTGAATATTGTATAGACTTACTATCATCGCATGGAAATAAAATCCAGAGAACAACTGATCGAAGGATTGGAAAAAAAATTTTCAACCTTGGTTATATGGATCGAAAATCAGCCGATAGAAAAATTTGAAGCGCAGGTACGCCGGGAAAAATGGTCAACCGGCCAGCATCTTGCGCATCTGATTAAAAGTACCCGACCTGTAAACCTCGCTCTTCGGTTGCCAAAGTTTATTCTCAAATGGCGATTTGGTATCAATAACCGCGAGGAAAAAACCTACGAAGCGCTCGTCGAAAAATATAAACAAAAGCTGGCTGCCGGAGGTACTGCGCCTAGTCCTTTTATTCCTCCCAAAATCTCTGCAAATGAAAAAAAGGCGTTGATAGCCCAATTCAATCGAGAACTTGCCAAACTGAAAAAAGTGGTTAGAAAATGGGATGAAAAACACCTGAGCACCTACATCATTCCGCATCCGCTTTTGGGGAGAATCACAATGCGAGAACTTTTGTTTTTTACCATTTACCATACGGAACATCATTTGCAGATTATTCAGAGAGATTATTCTTAAAACAATCTTCTGTACAAACTATGCTGAATCAGAATTCAGAAGTACTCAGGTTCTATGAGCCGGATAAACCTTATGGCTGCCTTTCCAATCTTTCCGCTCATCCGATAATACTGGATGGCCATACCTGGCCAACCTCCGAACACTACTACCAAAGCAGAAAATTTACAGAGCCGGAAGAGCAATTGATCATCAGAAACCTGGAAGATCCCATTGAAGCCTGGCGAATGACTCGCCGGATGGCTGAAAAAGTGCGCCCGGATTGGGACTCGGTGAAAGAGGTATTTATGAAAAAGGCACTTTGGGCCAAAACAATTCAGCATGAGGAGGTTTTACAAACACTTCTTTCTACCGGTGATTTATATCTGGTGGAAGATGCTGCTGATGATCCCTATTGGGGAGTGGGCGAAGATGGTAAGGGGCAAAACCGATTGGGAATACTATGGATGGAGGTTCGGAAAATGATTTGAATAAGTTGTATCTTAGGAATTACGAAACCCTTTAACCCCGGCAATTATGAGACTAACTACGGCTATTTTACTGATGGCAATTTTTGCCTGTATTACCTTAAAAGCACAGGATACTCCTTCTAAAGACCACCAGATTGGAGCGGCAGTAATGGCCGCACCGGAAGAAGCCCGCGCAGGCGCGACGGTATGGGGGTTTTCTTCTGAAGGGAAAATGATCCTTTTGAGAGAAGGAACCAACAATTTTATCTGCCTTGCAGACGATCCCACTCGCCCCGGATTTAGTGTTTCTGCCTATCACAAAGATTTAGAGCCTTTCATGGCTCGGGGCAGAGAGCTAAAAGAGCAGGGAAAAAGCAACCAGGAAATTTTTGATATCCGCGAAGCGGAAGTCAAAGCAGGAACCTTAAAAATGCCGGAAAGCGGAGCCACGCTTCATGTACTTTCCGGAAAAGAAGGGCAATATAACCCCGAATCCGGTACAGTTACCGGAGCCACTCTCCGATATGTCGTATATATTCCCTGGGCTACGTCCGAGTCAACGGGTCTTCCCCTAAAACCTATCGTTCCCGGAGGCCCTTGGATCATGGATCCCGGAACTCATCGGGCGCATATTATGATTAATCCTCCGGCAGACAATCCTTAGAAAAATCTTTCCACACACCGTGATTTAGCAATTCCCGGCTTAACCTGCTGCTTCTTATTCCGTTTATGAGGATGGAAATAAGCGGTTAAACCTAAAACAAATTTGATGAATCATTCGGAAGAACTGGGCACCAAACCAATTGGAAATCTATTACGTGCTCAGGCTATACCTGCTTCGGTAGGCATACTTATTATGTCTATTTATGGTATTGTGGATACTATTTTTGTCGGTCGTTGGGTTGGGACTTTGGGGATAGGAGCTATTACGGTAGTACTTCCGATTACTTTTCTGATTTCCTCTATTGGGATGTCCATTGGTATTGGAGGTGCTTCGGTGATTTCCCGTGCGTTAGGATCGGGAAACCGCGAACGAGCCTTGCTTACCTTCGGTAACCAGGCTACGCTTACTTTGATTCTTGCCGTGGGAATTGTGCTTATCGGCTCATTTTTTCAGGAAAGTATCCTGCGGACTTTTGGGGGGAGAGGGGATATTTTACCCTATGCAAAAGAATATTTTCAGATCATCCTGTTAGGAATTCCTTTTTTGGCTTGGGCCATGATGACCAATAACGTCATTCGCTCGGAAGGTGCGGCAAAGTTTGCCATGATGATTATGATCGTACCCGCAGTGATGAATATGATACTCGATCCAATACTCATCGGATGGTTTGACATGGGAATAAGCGGGGCAGCCTGGGCCACCACATTTTCTTATATGGCAAGTGCCGCGTTTTCTCTTTGGTATTTCTTCAAAGGGCCCTCGGGACTAAAACTGAAGGTAAAAAACCTTTCATTAAAGCGGGATGTGGTAAAGGAAATCTTTTCTATTGGAATTATAACTCTTATTAGGCAGGGAACGATAAGTCTGTTGGCCATATTTCTAAACAATGCACTTTTTAGCTATGGCGGGGAAATGGGAGTTTCCGTTTACGGTATTATAAACCGGGTGATGATGTTTGCCAATTTTCCCGTTTTAGGGGTAACTCATGGTTTTTTACCGATTGCGGGTTACAATTTTGGCGCGCAGAAATGGGACCGTGTGAAAGAAGTGATTTTCCAGGCAATCATTTTTGGTACAGGGATAGCTTTTATAATTTTTCTGGGGATCATGTTTTTTGCGAAAGAAATTTCGGCACTTTTTACGAATGACAGCGACTTGATCGCATTGAGTACGCCGGCGATAATGACTGTATTTTTGGCAACGCCTACGCTTACTATCCAACTGATCGGTTCAGCCTACTTTCAATCAATCGGCAAAGCAGTTCCCGCTTTGTTACTCACTATGTTGAAACAAGGGTTTTTCCTTATCCCTTTGATTCTGATTTTGCCCGCTTTTTTTGACCTTAACGGAGTATGGTATGCATTTCCGATAGCCGACATACTTACAGCCCTGGTAAATCTTTGGTTTATTCGAATGGCACTTAGGCAGTTGAGTGTACCCTTGACACCGGATATCGCATAGAAAAATCCCGAAGGTTTTGCCTTCGGGATTCAACATAAACCTATACAGCTAAACAAAAACACAACCTTAAAACCGATATCCAACTCTCAATCACTTTTATCTATAATCCGGTTTTATCCTTTGGAAGGAAAAATGAGTCTCAGGTCACTTTTTCATCAACAATTTTTAAATTACAGTATGAAAAATCTTTACCTGTTGATTTTTTGCCTGGTTTTGACCGCATGCTCGGAGTCAGTAGAAATCAATGCACCCTATAAAGATATATGGGTAGTGTATGGGGTATTGAACCCTCAGGAAAAATTCCAGTATATTCGGATTTCGCGGGCTTTTCAGGCAGAAGAAAATGCCTGGAACTATGCAGCTGCTAATGACCAGAGCGTGAAAGGACTGAAGGTCTCGCTTACGGGAGAAAATGGCGAAATATATAATGCTGTACAACTCGATAGTGTACTAAAGGATACCTCGGAAGGGGATTTTTTTCCTTATGCTACCTTGTATCGGTTTGAAACCGACAATGATGAAAAACTTAAAGAAGAAAAAGTTTATCATTTGAAAATAGAAAATCCCGAAGACGCTGACTTCTTTCTTTCGGCACATACTCGTATTCCCCCGCAACCGCGAATCACGGCTCCGCTTACCACGACTGCCCGAGGCAGAAAATGCCTCCCGATCGTAAGGGTTGAGGATAGTGTTTATGTTTATTTTAATAAACACAGGGGGGAGGTTAAGACATCTGCCATGCGATTTGAAATACAGGTTTTACTCAATTTCTGGAAAGACGGAATCCGTACAACATTTAAAACTCGGCCTACACCTTTGTTTAATAACGACGTTAATTGCCTTCAAACAGGGGACAACGCCTTGTGTTATCAATTTAAGGATGGTGTTTTGTTGTCCCGGATGAAAGGAGCATTTGCGGATAAAAACGCCTCTTATCTGTATGAGGATACGCCACTTTGTGGAACTCCCTGGACGGATTTACCCAATTTTGTGGAATTACAGATTACGGCGGTAGATACTTTTCTTTCGAAGTACATTATTTCCAATGATCCCTCCTATCTAAATCTTAATACCATTCGCTGGGAATATAGCAACATAGCCGGATCAGCTTCTGCTGTGGGGATATTTGGATCCGTGGCTTCAGATCGGGAAGCGGTAGCAATGACTCCCTGCGCTTTATATCTTCTGGGCCTTACTCCCGATGCACCGTCGAATATTTGTGACTAAAGTATCAGTTTAGGTATTTCTCCATATAGAGATACTCCTCCGTAAATTTTCCTTTCCAAAGTATAACGGCATTGCTTACGGAGGTGGGAAGACCCGATTCTTCCGGATAAGAAGCGTCATAGTTGGCAGAAACAATTTCCCAGATCAGGGGATGTATATCCTCACTGAATTGATGGGAAGCATCTGCCGAAAATTCACAAGGGAGGTTGGTTACTGCCATTACAGCAATGCCCTCTCCTTCAAAACCCGGCGTACTTTTTCCGGTAAGCGGGTGATAAATAAAAACAGGATCATCTATCCAGGTTTCATGCGAAAAATGAATCGCACCTTCGGGGTCGCAGGAAATGTCGCCGATTACCTTAAGGCACTGATGTAGTTTATACCATTTTGCCGCATTTTCCCGTGTAATAAGCCGGGGAAATCGGGGGGACCAGATAATGCAATTCATCATTCCGGTCACATAAGGAAATACTTTTTCGAGGTTTGATTCGAAATACTGAGGCTCTTGTAAGTAAAGTTGAAAAAATTCTTCTGGAGAAAGGTCTTTATCCGAAAAAGGAGAATGAGCAATCATCCGAAACATATCGGGAACGTCGAGAACTAATTTGTAAACCTTATGACGGGAACCCTTTGCGTAAATTTCCGGAAGTTGATCTATAGAAAGAGACTCGACCGGAAGAATATCAAAAATTTCCTGGGCACCTGTACTGGTTTTGCCACTTCCCAGAAAGCAGAAGATTATGGGGGGAATTATCGCCGGGGTTCCTTCTTCTCGTATTTTCTGGCCTACGTTTGCAACTATTCGTTTGATAATACCGAGATCCTCTTTTTCAATAGCTTGAGGAATGGCTTCAAAAGAATTTTTTATCCCTTCGATAGAAAGTCGTTTTCCCAGTGTCCAAAGAGAATCAATCATGCCGGCATACCCTGCAAAATAAGTGAAAGCGGTAATGGTTCTCAACTTATTTTCATTCATAACCAGCTCAAAATCAATGAGGGAGCACTTTCGATCAATCAAAGTTTGAAGCATTCTGCGGTTTTTCAACTGCCCCTTGTGGGTATGAGAAAAAAAGAGGTAGGTTTTGTTGGGTAAAATCAGGGCCGGATCAATCTCTTTAAGTCCAAATATAATCGTGGCCGCCGATAAATCTTCTGAAACTAAAGCTCCCGCTTCTTCATAGGCCTGGTCACTGAATGTGCGTTTTACTTCTCTTGTTTCAGGATGGATAGCAGGTTGAACAACAACCGAAATCCCCTGCCGGGTAAGTGTCTGGATCAGTTCAGGTACCAGTGCAACCCGCTTTTCGCCTTTTTTACTTAGATCTTCTCTTCGTATTCCAATAATATTTTCCATACCCGTAGTCCTTATTACCCCGCAAGTTAAAAATTAATCTACATCCCTTATGGGGCCTTTCGTAAATAAATGTGTGGATATAAACGAAAAATCAGTAACTTTTGAATGCTTATAACGTCATAATTATAACTTTGTAGTCCAAAGTTTCCTCAGATGTAAGTCGGATTTAAAGTTTATATAGAATATGAAATCCTTTAAGAAAATTTTTATCATTACCTCTGTCATTATTGTTCTCGGTGGACTGATTTATGGAGGTGTTGCGGTTTTTGGCACCTATAGTTCAGGTACCCGCGTAGGAGAGATTGTCAAATTCAGCAAAAAGGGGTATATTTTTAAAACCTATGAAGGGCAATTGAATGTCGGAGGATTTGCAAAAGATGAGGCCGGCGATATTTCCCCCAATGTATGGTCCTTCTCGGTTTACCGGGGTGACGAAGAAATTCGCGAAGCCATTGACGACGCTACGGACAAAGGCCAGAAGGTAAAACTTCACTACCATGAGAAGTTCTACCAGTTTGGCTGGAGGGGAGACACAAAGTATTTTATCTACAAAGTAGAACCCATCGGCGAAAACTAGGATTGGATTAGTTTACGCTGAATTTTTTCCTTACGACAAAATTTTCTCCTTCAATCACTAAGAAATACATACCCTGTGCCAGGTTGTGGATAGGCAGGGTCATTTTGGTTTCAACCGATAAAATACCTTCAAAGGAAGGAATCACACTTTTTCCCTGTAAGTCAAAAATGGTTATTTTCCCCAATCCGGGTTGATGGCCAGTCATTCGAAAATTTAGATATCCTGAAGCCGGATTCGGAAACAACGACAGGCTGACGGAGGCAAGGTTTTTCTGTATAGAAGAAGTACCGGTTCCGATTTGAAGGGTTGTGTCCATGGACTCAGGAGTAAAAAATACCGAAACAACTTCACCGGAAGGAAGGGTAAGATCATATTCACCGTAAAAACCGCGAAAGTTAAAAGATCCGTCCGAGGCAGTGGTTCCATTAGTCTCCGTAGTCCATACTTCATGGATAAGGTGAAAAACCGTATCTGCCGCGGGCTTAGGTGTTTTATCATCATCAAACATGCCCGCATTGTTGATCCAATGCCGGGAATCCCAGAAACCCCAGAAAAGAAAACCTTCTACGGAAGGATGCGAAAATGCAACACGCATCATCTGTCCAAAAGCCTCAGCCTGTTGTTGTTCATTTAGGTTATGTTGCTGAGGATTCAGATCGTACTCGGTAATTTTTATCGGCAGTCCCAAACCGGCCATAAAATCGAGTTTCATCCTTATACTCCACCAAGAGTTCAAATCCCAAAAATGCCCCTGTACCCCGACTCCATCAATGGGTGTACCCTGCGCAAGCAGTTTTTGGATCATGTGATAATATCTTCCGCGATCCCCGCCACTATTGACAATGGAATAGTCATTGATATAAAGTTTTGCGGAAGAATCTGCTTCGCGTGCCCATTTGAAGGCAAGATGGTTGATGGTGTCTCCGGTTATTCCTGCTATAACTTTTTCATGTACGGGTTCATTTACAACATCGTACTCTTTTATTTTGCCTTTGTAGTGAATGACATCTCTTTTTATTCTCCTTTCAACACGAGATAAAAGAGTATCTGCGGGTAAACTCCATATCCAACTGGGAGATTGCCAGGCTTCATCACCGCCCCATACCAGGGCATGTCCGCGTATATTCCACCCCACAGACTCGGCCCAACTCAGGTAATAATCCACATCAGAATAATCGGTAACACCATCCGATGGCTCCATATAAGGCCATTTGAAAATATTTTCAAAAACCCCACTATTGAAATACTGAGTGGCAGTCTGCCTGTACCAGGTTTCATCCGCATTCAGATTTTGATTAAGAGTGAGTGCCGTTCCCCATTCAAAATGATGCTGTTTTAGTTTGGCAGAGATAGTACCTCCGTTTATCGGAGTACCGGTACTGTCGAGTAGTATGAGTGAAAAATCACCTTTCCGAATCGAATCAATACGGGATTCTGCTTCTTGATACCAGTTATCATTAACGATTTTTCCGGTGGGGATAAGTTCTATGTCATCCACATAATAGGTTCCCGTATCGGCGCCCACATAAATGCCTAGCCGGATATCGGAGGTATTGGAGGGAGCGGCAAAAGTGACCTCATAAGGTTCCCATTGTGGATTGACATCGTAGTAAACCTGATCATAAACATTATAAGGAGGACTATTTTTGGACAGGTTGGCTGCGATAAATTTTTCGGAAAATTTTTGTTTCATCCAAAATTTCAGCCGTAGTTCCTGACCAGCCTGAACGGTAAAACCCGCTGTGTATTGGAGTTGAATATGCCACACCCGGTCACTGGGAGAAGTGGTTGCGGTATTGACTTGAGTGACGACAACTTTCGCGGCCTTTGTTCCACTGTGGGTTTGTTCGGAGCTATAAGAAACAGTACCCATGTAACCGGAACCAGTATCAGACCACAAAAACCAGTTGGAACCGTTGTTTTCAAATCCTCCGTTCAGAATGAGGTTTTGAGCATGGGTAAACACGAAAAAGGAACAAAACAAAATGTGCAGAAACAGAGTTTTCATAGGGGTTAGTGTTGAGCAATATAGTTAAACCATTTCTTTCAAAGGCTTGTTTATGACCTCCCCATCCATAGGCACACGCCCGGAAGCATAATCTTCCGTAGAAAAAGGTGCAATATTTTCCATAGGAGGCAGGTATTCGCCTTTAACTTTTATATCCAACACAATTCCGCTTTGCGGAGCACGAATAATTTCAATTTGGGTAGAAGGAAAATAAGGGATGTCCTGCTTGTAAAGGTATTTTCCGATAAGAAACAGCGTCTGATTGTTTCCGACGTCGAGAAAATAGCCGATACCCATTTCTTCATCTTCTTCAATTTCAATTGCATGAGCAGGGGTGCATTCCGTTACCTCAACCAAGCCTGATTGCAGGTCTTTTCCGATGAAGGAGTTTTTCCACTGTTTTCCTTCCCTCCATACAAGTAAAAGAGTAACAATCGTCGTGAGAGAAATCCAGAACATCAGGATAGGCCCATTGGTTATAAGATTGAGATGGAAGAGTTCATCCGAAAGAAGCAGGGGAATAAAACTTAGCATGAATATGAAAATCCACTTTAGGACAACACTCTCCATCCATTTCCAGAAACCGGGAATGTATTTATTTAGTTTAGTTCTTTCAGCCGGGGTAAGCTCTCGTTTGTAGATGTGGATCATTTTTGGATTTCGCTCATGAATTACTAATATAACAAATTGAATGATTAGTTAAGAAAATACGAAATAAGATTATTTGCTGACTGCCATTTTTTCCCAGCGGGTAATTCCATTACCCGAAATTTTGATCATGTATATACCCTGTGGTAAATCCATAACGTTTAAGGTAATCTCTGTATTTAACCCCGCCAAAATTTGTTGATAAAAGGCAGGCTTGACCGTTTTTCCATCCAGTGCTAAGACGGAGACAGCGATATTCTGTGTTTCATCAACCAAAACGCGGAGTGAGGTTTCATTTAGGGCCGGGTTGGGAAACAGCGTTGTGGTAATAGATTCTTCCGGGGAAGAAATTTTTACTTCTGTAAGGAAACTGTAATGAACAGAGCCGTCAAGATCAACCTGGCCGAGGCGGAAAATGTGGTTTCCTGATGTAAGAGCCTGTGTTTCAAACGAATAAGTGGTGGTTGTAGAGGCATTTCCGGTTCCCTGTACAAATCCAATAGAGTAAAAAACCCCTTTTGAATCAGCTTTTTGTACATCAAAGCCGAGGTTATTTGTTTCGGAAAATGTAGTCCAGGAAAGCCGGGCTGTCTGATTTTGCAGCGGGATTGCGGAAAAGTCGGCTAATTCAACAGGGAGTACACCTCCGGTGTTTATGTGGTAGATGTAGGTGGTTGGGGGGAACGAAGAAGCTTCTCCGAAAGTTCTTACTTCCATCGCAGATATCTTGGGATCACCCACTACTTCGACAAAAGTAACGTCAATGTCGCCATCAATACCTGCTACTACATCGTAGCGGTAAACAAGGGCGGCGGAGGGGCCGACAAGGGCGTGTATATTGAGGCTGTCAAGAATTCTCACACCTTCGACTTCGACATGGAAAATTCTGCTTTGGTTCCCGCCGCTGGGATTTGTATTACCGGCCCCGTGGTAGATTTCGGCAAAGTGCAGGTATAGTGTATAGTTTTGACCGGCTTCGATCTCTGCGTCAGCGATCGAATAGGTAAAAGTTGCGGAAGTAGAGTAACATTCAGAAAGATAAATGCTGTCGTAGTTTGTATTGCTAATGAGAGAACTGTTTGATTTGATAAAGGAGGTTGAGCCGGCAGGGCATCCATATGTTCCTGCATCAAACTCGATAGGCAGGGCAGCTATCAGCAGGCGATAGTTAAAAAACATCAATACAGCTAACAGGGAAAAGGAGGAATAAGAGCGGATCATTTTGGTCAAAGTTTGATTTAGTGTAAATTTCGCATGAAATTTAGAAATTCAGACAATTCTGCATACTATCTTTCATGTGAGTTTTTTAGTGCTTTGAAAAATAATAACGATTTGATGTATATAATAACACATGCAATATACGAAATATAAAATATCTTCCAAAAAATAACATACAAATTTTGATGTAATTTTTTCTCATAAAACAACGATTATGTTACGATTGAAAATGAAAACCGATCCTACATGGGTCAAACATATAGTCGAACGCAATATTGAGGAAATTCTCACCGACCATGCTTATTGTGAGCAAAAGGCGGCATCTACTGCGATATCACTCATTGTGCAATATCCCGAATATCCGGACATGGTTGAAAAAATGGCCGATCTGGCTCAGGAGGAAATGGGACATTTTCGGATGGTGCATAAAAAAATCGTGGAACGCGGTTATGAACTCGGCAAAGAGCGGAAAGATTCTTATGTAAATGAACTCGTCAAGTTTATTCGGCAAAAAGGGAAGGGGAAAGAACAAAGCCTCGCAGACAAGCTATTGTTTGCCGCCATGATTGAAGCCCGCAGTTGTGAAAGATTTAAGGTACTTTCTGAAAATATTGATGACGCGGACCTCTCTGATTTTTATAACAAACTGATGATTTCTGAGGCAAGGCACTATACGATGTTTATTACTCTTGCCCGGGAGTTGTGCCCTAATACAGACGTGGATAAACGCTGGGAAGAATTTCTTGAGTTTGAGTCTGAAGTTATTACCCATTATGGGAAAAGCGAACATATCCACGGCTGATTATCGGAATTAATTCTTAACCCAACCCAACACATGATTACTTATCGTTTACCTATTGTAGGCACGATGCTGGTTTTTTCCGCATTAGCTGCTTATGCACAGTCGGATACTATTTTCGTTCAAACCTTCACGTTTGATGATCCGAGTCCGGTCGGCTTTTCTGCGCCCTACCGTGGAACCTTCCAGTTTCCCGACGCAAGCCAGCAATACGAAAAAATCCTGATGTATTATACCCTTAAATGTGATCCCAAAACTAACCAGGACAACTATCCCTGCGGCGAATGGGATTATCTGACCTATACATTTGTTGTGGATTCCAGCGGCACAATGGATTCTACCGCGCGGTCGAATGCCAATTATAGCCTTTTTTCGGGTTTTACCCCTGATTCTCTGAGCTATACTACCCAGCCGGTATATTCCTATTACAAGGATTTACAATCGGCTGTCTTTTACACCGATACCCTTTCTCTTAGTAACACTACTGTCGGAAACGGCAGTGTTTCGCTGGGCTATCCGTTTTCTGCCGAGGCTGTCGTGGGCCGGTCTCAGTTCCTTTGGAAATCCACCGAACTAAACGGGGCTGGTCTTACTCAGGGAAATATCTCCGGAATAAAACTTAATATATCCGCAATAGGAAGCGAAGTCCGCAACTTTACCCTCCGGCTAAAACATACTTTGCTCGATTCTCTTACCGAAGATAATTTTGAGGAAAATGGGTTTACGACTGTTTATCATCTCAATACCCTGCCCGGAAATAGCGGATGGGTAAACCTTAATTTTATCCAACCCTTTAATTGGGACGGTTTATCAAACGTGGTTGTGGATTTCACTTATGAAAACCTGCAACCGGGCTCTTCTGCTTCTGTTTTATCTGAAAATGTGGGTTTCAATGCGGGTATTTTTGCTTCGGGAAATGATTATTTTCTCGATTTTGACGGTTCTTCAGATATTGTGAATCTGGGCACCGGGCCACAGATTAGCGGTGCCGCACCTCGTACCATCGAAGCCTGGGCTTATACCGAAGCCTTTAATGGTGGTGGGCTGTTTCATGCCGGCCCTACGGGTACTACGGGAGCGGATTTTTCATTTCGCACCATGGGGTCAGCGAATTTGTGGCGATTTCAGATGTGGGGTACTCCTGATTTTGATGTAACTCTTCCCGGAAGCCTCAATAGCTGGCATCACTACTGTGTAACGTTTGATGGGGCTGTTGCGAAGGTTTATTACGATGGACAGTTTGTACAGCAAAAAACAGTTTCCCTCAATACCGGTATAAGTGAGTTTCGTATAGGGGATTGGGGCGGGAGTCGGTTTAACGGAAAAATAGATGAATTTCGCATCTGGGATAAAGCATTGTCTGCTTCAACGATAGCCGACTGGAAAAACCGAACGATTGATCCCTCTCATCCCGACTACGCTCATCTTGTCGGTTATTATCCTTTTGACGAAGGAACAGGGCTTGTAACTCAGGACGAATCCGGAAATGGGTATCATGGAAATCTTCAAGGCCCTCCCGGATGGCAGCGATCCGCAGCCGAAAACTATTCAAGAAATCTAAAGGAATCACCTCTCAGACCTAATATCATCTTTGAACAGGGAGTTTTTACGAGTTCTCTTAATTCAACCGTATCCATTGACTCTTTTGAAAATGCACCGGTTCAGGTCATTCTGTATGAAAATCCTTCGGGATCTTATATCATTCCCGATAATTCCCCTAATCATCCTTCCCTCCCTACTGATACGGTTCTGATTTGGGAAGCGGGGAAATACACCTTTATCTATGATGTTTCCGGAAACAAATTGGATTCACTATTTATTTCTCCGGAAAACACGTTTTACCGAAACGATCACCGTTATTTCAGCAATATTGTCTGGTATGAAATCGGGCGATACATTACTCCCTACGGAATAAATCTTGACCTCGGGCCGGGAGGAACCCGGTGGATTTTTGACGTAACGGATTATGCTCCGCTTTTCCATGACCAAGTATATCTTCAGGCGGGAAATAATCAGGAATTGCTGGATTTACAATTTGTAATGATTAAAGGAACACCTCCCCGCACCGTCAAAAAAATAGAAAACCTCTGGGACGGAAGTTTTTCATATTCCTCACTTTTCAACGATACACAAGCAAAAGCGGTCACCAAATACCTTGACCCGACGGCATCCATGTGGAGGATAAAAACCCTGACGAGCGGTCATGGTTTTGGCGGAAACAATACCGATAATTGTGCGGAATTCTGCCCCAGAGATCACCATTTAAGCATAAACGGCATACCCCAGTTTCAATGGAACCTCTGGAAAGAATGTGGGGATAATTTTGTATATCCTCAGGGAGGTACCTGGGTCTATGACCGTGCAGGTTGGTGTCCAGGCGCAGAAGTTCCCTTTTACGACCATGAACTTACCCCTTTTGTGAACCCGGGGGACTCGGTTGTGATTGATTACGGGATTGAAAGCCCTGCACCTTATGTAGCGGACGGCAATTATGTTCTAAGGGGACAACTTATTACCTATGGATCTCCCAATTTTAGTCTGGAAGCCTCTATCGAAGAAATCTTTTCTCCCAATAGCGACAAACGCTTTAGTAGAAGAAATCCCGTATGTGCAAATCCGAAAATCATTATCCGGAATAATGGCTCAACACCACTAACCAAACTGCTGATTACTTATGGGGTAAAAAATGGATTTATGCCCTGTTATTTTCGATGGGAAGGGAACCTTGATTTTCTGGAAAGCGAAGAAGTTGAGCTACCACTTTTCAATTGGACAGGGCTGAATCAATCCAACCCGATATTTTATGTCGCTTTGAGCGATCCCAACAACGGTACAGACCAAAACCCGGACAACGATTATCGGGAAGTTCCTTTTGAAGTAACACCTCAGTTCATTAACGGTATGTATCTGGAAGTCAGGACAAACGGCGCTGCCAGAGAAAACTCTTATTCAGTTAAAGATGTGGACGGAAACGTGGTTTTCCAACGCAGCGGCCTCACAAACTATACAGTTTATCGGGACACACTTGACTTGGCCAGTGGCTGTTATGTATTTCATTTCCGGGATGACAATTATTTTAACGATTTTGACGGAAATGATGGAATCTCCTGGTGGGCAAATAATGATGGAATCGGCTATGCAAGATGGCATAATTCGACAGGCTCTATTGTCAAAACCTATAACCCGGATTTTGGATCGGATATATATGAGCAGTTTACCATTGGTTATGTGATCGGACAGACTTTTGAAGGAATCATTTGTGATCCGGGTACATCGGTGGCTAATCCGGAACCCAAAGGAGAAATCAACATTTATCCCAATCCTACTACCGGCAAATTTCAACTGGAGATAAAACTGGATAGGGTAGAAGATGTTGAAATAGAAATACTTAACACCATTGGGATGAGGGTATTTCAAAACCGATACCGACAGATTCAGGCGAATACATTTACTCTTAACCCCGCGCTTAGTGAAGGGATATATATGGTTAAGGTTCGCACTGTTTCCGGCATATTTACCCGCATGATTCAGATCGTGAACTAACCCCGATTTCTTGCTTCGAGCGTCATTTTTATACCATATTTAGGTTGAAGCCCCGGCGCCGAATGGGGCTTCACTTTATGACCCGGAACGGATTTCAGCCGGTATTTTTGCCCGATCATAGCAAGGGTAAAAACGGCTTTCATATAGGCAAAACCTTCACCAATACACTGCCTTCCCCCTCCGCCAAAGGGGAAAAAAGCAAATTTAGGCCGGTCTCTGACTTTTTCGGCGAGGAAATGATCGGGATTAAAAATTTCAGGAGTTTCCCAGTAAGCCGGGTTTCTGTGTGTAACATAAGGACACAGAAGTATTGGCGAGTTTTCGGGAATGGCATAATCGTCAATAATGTCTGCCTCAAAATTTGTGCGAAAAAAAATCCATACGGGAGGATAATAACGCAAGGCTTCCTGAAATATTCTCCGGGTGTATTCGAGTTTGGGATAATCTTCAAACGTGGGAATTCGCCCGTTCAATACGGTATCAATTTCCCGATGAAACTTTTCTTCAATCTCCGGATGTTGAGAAAGAAGATGCCATGCCCAGGCAAGCCCCATACTAGTTGTATCGTAGCCGGCGACAAAAAGCGTAATAATTTCGTCGCGAAGCTGGCGGTCGCTCATGCCTTCGCCGGTATCTTCATCCTTCATTTCAAGAAGGAGATTGAGCAAATCATTTTTTTGTGTGGGTTTTTCCCGTCTTTGACGAATAAGCCGGTAAGCCATGTCGTCAAGGCGTTTGAGAATCTGGAGGGCAGTAGTTGCCCCGGGTAAGGGAAAAGATTCTGGCAAAAAAAACGTAAAAACCCGGTAGTTCAGGTGTTGTTGAAGTTTATTCACCGCCATTCCCAATTCCTGTCCTTCCTTAGAGCCGATACTTTCCCCAAACATACTATGTGCGGAAATGTCCATGGTAAGCTTCAGCATTTCTCGGTCCGCGAGGAAAGGCTTATTCTGAAAAGATATTTCCCATTCGTCAAGCATTCGGAGGATACGAGCCGTTACATCTCCGGCGAGGGTGGCTATTTTTTGATGCGCAAAAGCGGGTTGCATTAATCTTCGCTGGTTTTTCCAAAACTCTCCTTCGCTGGTTGCGAGGCCATTTCCCAACAAAAACTTTGCTCTTCCCAGCATGGGGCCTTTCCAGTAGTTTCGCTGATTACCTACGAGAATATGCCGCACCTGTTCGGGTTCAGTAACGAGGTATAAATTGAGCCCTAAAACCGGTAATTTTACAATGCCCGGATACGTCTGCCCGGTTTTTACCAGATATTCAAAAGGGTTTTTGATAAGACCCGGTAATACACCTAAAAGAGGCAAGCCTTTGGGGCCTTTGATTGTCATTTTTTGGGTCGGCTTCGCCTCAATCTGGGGGATAGGTACAGGTTCCATATATTAACGATAAGCGGGAGTATTCAATAAATGATTTCCCATGTTTTCAGCATCAACATCATTACATATAGCATTAAAAATAGCGCCGTAAGCCACTTCATTTAAAATTTTGGCAAATAAGTGGCCATCATCCACAGCGGTAAAATCCATTTTTATTCCGATATGAATCATTCCCTTTGCTTTCATATTTTTCAATTCGGTGAAAAGTTTCTCTTTGGTTTCGGTTCCTTTTATAGCTCGGTCAAATAGATTGCGGAAATCATTTTGAAGCGAAATTTCGCGGGAAATTCCCGAGGCTTCGAGAAGCTTATTTACTCCCGGCTCTTCGAGCAGGAGGCAATTAGGCGCCTGGGCTTTCCGATCAATGTCAATATCTCCGATATCATCTCCCGCCCGCACCACGAGTTCGAAAAACCGGACGAGGCGAATCATCTGCGAATTCTGCTCTAAAATCTGCCGAACGGTGGTACTTCCGGGTTTTCGGAGAAGACCAAAAGTTTCGGAAACACGGTCAAAATAGAGCGGTGATCGAATGATCATATACTGGCTAACCGCAACCATAAGCAACCCCTGGTTTCGTAAAATTCCCCTCGCTACAGTATTTAGCGCAGAGTCTTTGTCCGAAACATGAATATTGAGAATCGAATCTATATAATCAACAGGTCTGGGAAAAGGAGTTTTTACATAGGCTCCTTTGTTAAAAGCATTACTCGCGATCTGTTCGTGGGTGAGGACATCGGCAACGGTATAAAGCAAGTCACTGATTTCCTGATCGGAAGATTTGGCCTTTTTGTGGAGTTCTATCAGTGGTACCAAGAGACGAAGAGCCTGGAGATTGTGGTCTTCAAGTATCTGATCGGTGATAATTTTATTTTTCAAAACCAGAGAAAAAAGGGTTCTGATTCTTTCGAGATAGAGGTTGGGATTGTAAATCAGAAAACCCCTGGCGAAGTCAATAAGCTTTTTTACAGCTGTTTCCTCATTTTGCGAATTGTATTCGTCAATGATTTGATCAAACAAAAAGGCCGTAAATTCTGGGGCAAGTAGCTGATACTGAAGTTTGCGGTAAGCATATTTTTGTTGTATGCCTGCTGTTGTACCTGGAAAATCAGGCATAAATACGGGGTCTTCCAGAATTCGGTTTCGAATGATCAGTGAATATAGAATCGGTTTGGGTGCGATCTGGGATGCAGTGAGTTTTGCATGAGAAGAAGAAAAGCCCATTTTTATCAGATCTTCGATCAAAAACCGAATGGAAAATCTAATTTGATCCTCCGCTTCCTGGGCAAGTTTTTCAATCTCTTCTGCACCAAATTTATCCCTGAGCATAAGGGAATAAATAGCGCGTAAATCCATGCTTTCCGGTATTACAAGAGTTATTTGGGTACTAATGAAAATTACTAAAGAGATCAGGTGAAAAGCCTGTAAGGAAGGATTAGCATCTGACCAAGATCAACGGTTTATTATTACGATTTATGTAAATTACGGCGTAATAATTCTTAAGTTCGCAAAAAAGGATTGTTAAACCAAAAATTTAATTTAATCTCTTTTATCGCCAGTCATCCCAGCTTTTTTCGTAGTACTGAATGAGCACCTGGTTATCGAGTTGATTGACTTCTACTTCTACTTCACGGGTATCTCCGTCGAAGGAAAAGATGCTGGGGAGTGTCTCTGTATTCAGAAACCGTAAATTTTTGCCCGCCCCATATAAATCTAGGTATTTATGGCTTTCTGCAATGGCCTGTTGGGGAAATGACCCGTCTTCGCTCCGGATTTTCCCCGGTTCGTTTATCGCAAGATTAAACCCCCACTGACCAAAGGAAGGCACATATACCTGATAAGGAATAGTCTGGTCAAACTCCTCTTTGATTGTTCGATAGATACACCAAAAAGCCTGTGGGGCGAAATAAGGGGAAGTGGACTGGGTCACAAATACACCTCCGACGGAAAGTCGTTTGCGGAGTAAAAAATAAAACTCCCGGCTGTAAAGTTTTCCAAGACTTGTGTTATTAGGATCGGGAAGATCAATGATGACTACGTCATAAAAGTCTGAACTTTTTTCTACAAACTTATAAGCATCCTCATTAAAGATATGAACTTTCGGATGGTTGAGGGAACTGTCATTCAGTCGTACAAAAACCGGATGCAGGGAACCCAGTTTCGTTATTTCGGGGTCAAGATCAACAAGGTCAATTTGTTTTACTTCGGGGTATTTTAATAGTTCCCTCGCTACAAATCCGTCGCCACCGCCCAGTACCAGAATACGTTCCCGGGACATACTTAACATCATCGGAATATGAACTAAGGGCTCGTGGTAACGATATTCGTCTCTGGAAGAAAACTGTAGATTTCCGTCAATAAACAGGCGTATGTCCTGATTCCATTTTGTAACCACAATCTGCTGATAGGCAGATTGCCGGGAAAGCATAATTTCATCCTGATAAAGAAAACGGTCAAAAAAGCCGGTAATCTGAAAAGAATAGATAAACCCGGAAAGGAGCACCGCCATAACTACTCCGCACAAAATAAGCCTGCGTACATAACCCTGTAGTTCGGTGCGAAACAGCCAGATATTGAGAATGGCCACCATTAGATTCAACATTCCGATTGCGAAGGCAGTACGCATCAACCCCAGGCTCGGAAGCAATATCAGTGGAAAAAGAACCGAAGCAATCAATGCCCCCAAGTAGTCAAAAGATAATACTTTTGCCATCGCATCTTTCAGGCTCTCATATTGGCGTACAATCCGGGTAAGAATGGGTATTTCCAACCCAATCATCGTTCCGAGGAATCCTAAAAGAATAAAAGCTACCCCGTAGTAATAAGGGGTAAGCGAAAAAGCGAAGTAGAGGATAAAGGTTGAAAAACCACCGACAATACTAAGCAGAATCTCAAAAAGTATAAACCAGCCGAGAAGGTCTCTGTTGAGAAATTTGGTCAGATAAGAACCTACTCCCATAAATGAAAGAAATAGGCCAATGACAATCGAAAAATGAAGAATACTACTTCCCTGGAAATAGCTGGAAATACTGCTGATGAGAAGTTCGTATAGTATTCCACAGATAGCAATAATGAATACAGAAGTAAGCAGAATAGCAACTTTTCTGCTGCTGTAATCGGTAGTTTCACCCGAAGTTTGGCTCACGGTTTTTTTAATTGATGTACCAGATTGTAAGTTATCGAATGAAGCAAATCGGGTTTATCTTTCATTTTGATTTTTTTAGGTTGAAGTACCTGATAATCACCCGATTCTATATTATATACCATCGTATAAACATTTGTTTCATAGTCCGGCGTAAAAGTTACATAAAGTGAGTAGGGCAGAATGGGTGGAAAAAATATTCCGGCAGTAAGTACCAGCCCTCTTCCTGTGCGTGCATAAGCAAAAGCCAGCACCCCCGTCCATACAAAATACCGGGTTTCATATTTTTTTGTAAGTAACTCAATCTCATTGTGGCATACGCTTACCATTCGCAACTGATCGTGAAGTACCCGTTCATTTACCCATTCGTTGAGGATCGAAATGTCGCTAAATTCGCTGATAGCATCCGCATTTAACTGACGGGTGCTTAACATTTCGTAGGGAAGTTGGACTTTTTCAGCATATTCTTTCAGGAGAAAAATATACTCCTGTTCCGCGGTTTCAGATTGAATAAACTTGATATTACTTTCCCTGCGTTCATCTATACGCTGATAAAAAGGATCTACAAATACTACTTTTTCCAATTCGGGATGGATGTCTTTAAGGCGCAATTTGTGATCACGCGGCAGATTCGTGGCGGCTTTAGGAAGATTGTCTGAGAGTTTTTGTAAAAACCCGGTTTGTGTAGGTATGTCGCTGACCGCAAGACGAATAAAATTAATGCTATCAATATGATGTTTTCCCAGTTCTTTCATTAAGTCATCGGTCATCAATTGCAATTCCTGATCTTCCGGATTCTGCTGAAGCAGTTTCCAGTTATAGATAGTTGCAAGAACATTCATTTCCAGGGGTCTCAATTTTTCCACAAAAAAATGCAGTCGCTGAATATTGCCCTCCGCCAGGTCATAATCCTTGTGAACTTCGGGGAGACGGCCTTCATTATTGTATTTGGAAAGCCCATAAAGAGAATGAGCGATTATTTTTTGTAGGAAAACACTCTGAGGTTCTTCCTTTAGTAAGAAAAACGCGTGGTAAATCGCTGATTCGTAATACCGATAATAGAGAAAAAGAAAAACAGATTCAAACCGGCAGATTTTCTGGATATTCAAAAAACGATCTTCTCCCAATACCCATTTTTTTCTATCTTCATTAGGGATAGACGCTAGTTTTTCCACGATGACCTTTTTTCGGAGGTCGGGAGAAGGATGATTTATATTTATTTCATTGAGACGGGTAATACTGTAATTGGGTTCAGAAAGCGTATCGAGAATATATTGCTGAGGAAAGTACAAGGAGGATGTTTCAAAAAAATCAGGCATAAAAACATAGTCGGCAAAGGGTAAATGTGCATTTTTTAATACTTCAAAAGCCGACTCAATGGAGGGCAGATCATATACCGATTTGAGGTAGAGATCAAGGCCCATGATATCGGCTTCCAACTCCTTTTCTTTGGAGTAATTACTTTTGGCCAGCATAATATCCTCCAGGCTGTCGCGGCGAAAGATACCTTTTGCCTGCTGTTCAATAGATTTTGATTGGAGAAAAACATCCATCGGATGTTTTTTTATATAATGACTGATTTCATGGCACAATACAAAAGCAAGCTGAGCTTCGTTTTCGAGTTTTGCCAGCAAGCCCATGTTTATCAAGATCAATCCATTATTGGTAGCAAAAGCATTGACGGAGGGCGATTTTACTACATAAAAACGCAATTGCGTTTTCAACTCCGGATAATCTTTCAGAATAAAATCTCCGACATCTCTTACATAGTCGCTTACGGGATCGTTAAAAAGAACCTTTCCGCTTAGAAGAAGCTGGTTCATGTAATAAAAGCTTTCCTGATAAAAAGCCACTTTGGCTTTTCTTTCCTCCCGGCTTTCCGCTTCTAATTGAGGTAACTCCTGTTTGTATTTTTCAGAGGGGGTAAGCAGAAAATCCTTCGGGATTGCTCCTGATGGAAGCAGCCGTTTATAATGGTCAAAGTCCTGACTAAAAATCTGACCATTTTGCAGTAGAAACAAAATACAAAGGCCAGCCCCTGTAAAAAATTTACATCCAGCCATTATTTACATTCTTTTGCTGCGGATTCAATCGAAAAGGAGGCTTCTCTAAATTTTCCTTTATTCACCGCAGCAATGTAATAGGGTTGAGTAAGGACATCCGTTACAAAACACCCCGCACCGGGTTTGGTATGTAAAAGAGAAACGTTCAGCGCATTACCTGTTTCTGCAACCTGCTGAATCACAACGGAATGGCCGCCTGAGTTTTGATTTCCGATAAAACAGGCAAGGACGCTTTTTGTCTCAAAGTCAATCGGTGGCAATGGTGGTACGGGGCTGCGATTGGCCGTGACTTTTGCCCAAAGAGCCTCCCAATCAGCAACATTGGTAATCAAGAGGTTTGAAGGCTCTTCGATTCCGCAGAAACCTCCTTCGGCGATTTTTTCTGCTTCCAGCAGATTCCCCTCCCCGGATGCGGCGGATTTAGGGCTTTTGCAGGCAAAAGCAAAAAGGAAAATCATGGCGATAAAAATATAACGGAGCGAGTTCATAGGTAAAAATATAGGTTTAAAGTCTTTCGAGTAAGGTACGGAAGGCAACAAATTTACCGGCAAATTCATCATTGTGTTTTTCCTGTAAAACCTTCGCCTGGTTTTGCATATATAAGTCGTAATCTCCTCTGTTTGCACAGTGATATTGTATATTAAAGGTAAAAGTGCCTTCCTGCGGCTCAGGATCAATTAACTCCTGAATATGGTTTTCCGAAAAATATCCGGTAGCCATTACTTCCGGGATATGATTTTTTTTTACCCATTTGAGCCATTCTTCCCGGATGTCGGCTTCTATGGAAACGGTAACGCTGTAAATGATCATAAGAATGAAACAAACATTATTTTCTGAAAATGACAATACTTTTGATGATCCTAAATCCCTCTCGTATCTTACGGTTGTCAGAGCGAAAATAAACTTAATTTCTGTCACTAATGAATTTGATATTCCCTTCTTATAAACTCAAGACGGAAATTCGCGGAAATCAGGAGTATGTATGGGATATTATACGCAAGAAATGGATTCTCCTTCAGAAGGAAGAATATATACGGCAACTTCTTGTTCATTATCTTATTGAGGAAAAGCAGGTCTCAAGGGTTTTGATAAGTGTCGAGAAAGAAATTTTGTACAATGAACTCCGAAAACGTTTTGATGTCGTGGTCTTCAATCGGGAGGGTAAACCGCATATACTATGTGAAGTTAAGGCGCCGGATATCCCGCTGGCACAGGACACGCTTCATCAGATTGCGCGTTACAATGCAGTGATTAAAGCTCCTCATCTGCTAATAACGAATGGGCAAAATCTCCTTTTTTTTTCGCAAACAGAGGCGGGCAAATACATACAAAAAAAGGACTGGGAGGTGAATTGATGGCTGATCATTCCCAACTGGTCGTTATTTTACTGCCCGTTTCCGGGTTGTTCGTGATTTGAAGATAAGCACCGATTTCCTGCTGAAGTTCCTCTACGTGTGAAATTACGCCCACAATTCGGTTTTCTTTTCGCAGCGATTTCAATGTTTCAAAAATAACCCGCAGCGATTGTTTATCCTGTGAACCAAATCCCTCATCTAAGAAGAAAAAGTTTTGTTTGGATTTCGCCTGTTGCTGTACATGGTCGGCAAGGGATAAAGCGAGTGATAGGGCTGCCTGAAAAGTCTGTCCGCCGGAGAGGGTTTTTACCGAACGAACCTGGCCGTTGTTGAGATAGTCCCGCACCTGAAAGGCATTGTTATCGGTTGCTTCCAGGCTAAGTGCCCCTCTTGTGAGTTTCATAAAACGGTCATTCGCCGCCTGACAAAGGTTGTAGAGGAAAATCGTTGACACATATTTTACAAATCCGCTGGCGGAGAACATGTTTTTCATCGTGCGAATATCCTCTGCCCGCAACATTTTTTCAGAGAGTGTTTGCTGAAGTTGTGCTTTTTCGATAAGAGTATTGCGAAGGCGATCCCGCTCTTTTTTCAGACCTCCGGTCTGAAGGGTCTTTTCCGAAATTTCCTGTCGGAGCAAAACCAGTTCCTGTTGGAGGTGATAGAATGCCTCGGGATCATATTTTTTTCCGATAACCTGCGATTCCAGTTCCGCCAGTGTCACATTTGCGGTGTGGAGTTGTTGTTTGAAAAGGCTAATCACAGATTTCTCTGTGTCAATGTTGAGACTTAAACCTAAAATTTCTTCTACAATTTTGAGGGAAGTGTAAGCGGATGCGGATAGTTTTTCATTGACCTGGCGATTGATTTTAACGATTTTTTCAGTCAGCTCTTTTTCCTGTTTTTCAAGTTCGGATATTTCTCCTTTCAGCATAGACAGATTAGATCGAAGTCGCTGGATTCGCTGCTCTGAAGTCTGATAAAGGTCTTCTATTTTGGAAAAACGTTCTTTTTGCTCCAATGCAAGTTGCTCCAGCCGGGGATTTTCGGTGAGTTTAAGCGAGTCATAACTTATAAACTGGAAACTTCGGTATTCCGCCTGAAAATTTACCTCTTCGGAATGTCTTTGTTCTCGGATCTGATCGAGGGTACGGAGGTATTTTTCGAGATTTTGTTCTTCTTTGGTTATACTGGTTTCAAACGCTTCGCGTTCCTGATTGAGTAAATCGGTCCGGGCATCAAAGGTTGAAATTTCCTGAATTTTTTGCTGAATAATGGCAGGTGTGCTTTGGGCATAATCGGCCCATACAAATGCCGCTTTGTGTTTATCAATTAAAACATGGCTCTGGTTTATTTGAGCGGTAAGCGTGTTTTGGGTTTTTCGCTGGCGGATGAGTTGTTCTTCTACATTTTCCAGCCGGATAATAACTTTATCCAGATTTTGAATTTCTTTTTCTAAAACGGCAATTCCCTGTTTTGCGGTTTTTAGTTCGTAGTCCACATTACCCGAATCCACGATATTGGGATGGTGGACAGAACCACAAAGAGGGCAGGGTTGGCCGGGAACAAGTTTTTCGGCAAAATCTTTCAATTGATGCCGGGCAATGATTTTGTCTCGGGCAAGTTCGTTTTCCTGTATTTGTTTTCGAAGGCGGATATAATCCTGCCGGAGGATGTCGGTCAGTTGAGGGATTTCGAGCGAATATTGGTTAGGATTTAGAGTTGTGGTTTTGAGAATATCGGTTTTAGTCTGAATGATCTGGGTGTAAAGTGTTTGCTCGTCGGTGAATTGCGCCTCCTGTTTTTTCAAATCGTCCGAGAGGATTTGTTGTTTTTGAAACCATTCGCTGATTTTGAGAAGAAGATTCAGGTCCGGTCGCAAATCGCGAATTTCGCGCAAAAGCACATTTTTTGCGGCAAGTTCATCCTTCATACTGCGGATCGAAGACCTGAGTTGGTCGCAAACCGCGATGCCTTTGTTCATACGTTCGTCAAAGGCTGCAATATTGATTTCCCTCGATTTAAGTCGGATGACTAGTTCTAGCTCTGCGGCTTTCCGGAGAAAAGTATCCCGCTGATTATACTCCTGGCTGATTTCTCTAAAAGTATCTTCGGCCATTTTAAGATCCTGTTTGGACTGGCTTTCGGCTTCTCGTTTGGATCGAATATTTTGGGTACTGGATTCAAGATTTTCGCTGATTTCCTTTTTGCGATCAAGCAGCGGTTTGAAGTCAATCAGACAGGATTCGTATTCTTTCAGTGTTTGTTCTCTTTCATAAAAACCCACAGACTTTTCGTGAAGGTCTTGTACGATTTTTCGTTGAAGGGTAATCTTATCAAATAAAATTTTAAGGGATTCTAGCCGGGCAATGTCTTTTTCTTTTTGGCGGGAGGTATCTTCTTTTTCCAGAAGTTGTTGATCGAGAAGGATAATATCGTTTTCAAGCTGAAGTAAAACTTCCGGGGTCACTTCATGCATTCGGTTAATGACTGTTTCGAGGCGGGTGATTTCGGTTTGATTTTTCTTTTCAAGAGAAACCGCTTTATTGTAAAGCTCGTATTTTTCGAGCTTAAATATCTCCCGGAGCATGCGGGTGCGGTCGGTGTCCGAAAGTTGAAGGAAGTCCTGAAATTTTCCCTGTGGAATGATGATGGTTCGTTTGAAATTATCGTAACTCAGGCCAATAATTTCTTCGGCGGTTTCTGCTTCAATGGGTAGCCATTCATCGTTGTTTCTGGCAAATGCACTTCGGGTGAGGGTTCCGACCTGATCAAACTGGCGGGAGTTTCTTTTCCCGTTTACCACAAAGCGGTATGTTTTTTCTTCCGAGGCAAATTCAAAATCAATGAAAATCCGGTCGGATTTCAGATTCATCATATTATATCCGCGGTTGTCTTTTTTGTTCAACCGTTCGGATTCTCCGTAGAGAGCAAAAGATATTGCCTCCAGTATAGTGGATTTTCCACTACCGGTAGTGCCAAAGATTCCAAAAAGCTGAGCTTGTGTCAGTTTTTGAAAATCAATTTCTTCTTTATTCTGGTAGGAATAAATACCTTGAATCGAAAGCCTTAATGGTATCATGGAGTGGATTTTTGAGGCTACAAGTTAAAAAATCCACGGGAAGTGAGGCGAAAAATCTAAAAACCGCTTCGAAGTTTTCCTTCTCGATCATCACTTAAAGGACGGGTAATTGCCGGCGCGAGGTAACGCGAGGGTTTGGGCGCGAGAAGTTCCGGAAGGGCTATCCATTCACTACGAATATTTTTCATAAGGAGCGCGTGATCAAAAAAAGCGGACCCTTTGGGAAAAACTTCTTCGTCTTCAAAAAAAGAAGACCTCATCTGGCTGATGTGTATGGGACGCACCTTGTGATGATGTGTCTGGAAGACAACCCCGTCAAATATCATATTTTCAAAGCGGGGTGCATATTCCGGACTAGGTTTCGCAAAAATTTCAGAGGCAGCATAGATATCCGGAAAAACCGAACCGTTGGAAAAATCTGTGGTTTCTTTTGCCAGAAAAGAAAGCTGTGTACGATCCCGATTGGAGAGATGCAATTCATAATACCCGTTGGATTCGCGGGTTTTAAAACGACTCAATTTGTATAGTCCGGGAAAAAACTTTCCCCCGGCAAAGGAAATAATAGGAGAAGAAGTATCTCTGCGAGGGATAAACAAGCCCTCTTTCGGAATTCCATTTTCCAGCCAGGTAACGGCTATGCGATGCGAAACATTTTGTGCAAATATCCCCGGAAAAAGGGGTAACCCTTTGATTTTAAGATGTTTGATGTGAAAAAAACATATTCCGGCAACACCATAATTCCCGAAAAGTTTGGGCTCAAAAGGTTGGGGTAGAAGTTTTCGGAGTACAGCCGGCTCCACCCGATAATTGATCAGGATTCTTTTTTCAATCAATCCGGTAAGGGCAGGGATTTTCATTGGTTTCGTTCACGCGGTTTAAATATGATCAGATAATGATATTAACGAAAGTGGGATAAATTCAGATGTATTCCCAATCAACATTTTCGGAAAGTTTTTCGATATTATTTTCTTTTTCATACTTTTTTTCCAACATGCCTCCGGAGGATTTTTACAAAATGATAAAGCCTAATTTTCTATTTCATACTTTCAGTAAAAAATGAAAATATATCGTAAAAAATTATTTCTTCACCTGTCGCTGAAACATTTTTAGCAAAGCACCAAAAAACCAGCCTCTGTCGGCCTTGATTGCGATTTCCAGAAACTTGTCGGCTTGGCCGACGATATTATGAAGGTTTTCAACGGACTCGATAAAAGCTTTGACGTTCTGATCATCTTTGTCTCCGCTTATTTCTTTTACTTCCTCCAAAACTTTCATCACGGGTTTGAGTTCCCGCTTTCTTCTTTCAATAATGACCTGTTGGGCAACCTGCCATATATCTTTTTCGGCGAAAAAATATTCTCTTCTTTCCCCGGCCCGATGTTCTTTACTTACTAGTCCCCAATCAATCAATGCCCGGAGGTTCATATTGGCATTTCCTCGCGAAATATTCAGCGTTTCCATGATTTCATCTGCCGAAAGCGACTCGGGGGAAATCAGTAAAAGGGCATGTACTTGGGCCATGGTGCGATTGATCCCCCAATTGGAACCTAACGCTCCCCAAGCCTGAATAAACTTCTCCTTGGCTTCATCTAGTTGCATACTACAAAGATAATAATCTAAAGGTATTTCAAAAATGACTGAAAGTACGATATAAAAAAAGGGATAGATTCAAAACGAAGCTTTCTTTTTAACTTTGCGTTTTCCACAATCATTCTTTAAACCGTCTGTTTTATGAAAAACATAAGCCTTTCCATTCTTCTTTTCTGGGGTTTTGTGATCCCTGCTTTGAGTCAAAACTGTGTAGAACCTGACCCCAAAGCAGCGAAACGCATGCAGAAAGATGTTTATTTTTTCGCCGACGATAAACTTGAAGGCCGGGATATGAATTCTGCCGGTGAAAAAATGGCGGCAGCATATTTGGAAAAAAAATTCAAAAAACTGGGACTCAAAGGTATTGGAGAAAAAGGAAGTTATCGAGTGGAGTTTGAAACCTCTGAGGTAGTACGGGGAAATGAAAACCTTCTTTCATCGGGCAATAAATCTTTCGAATTGGGCAAAGATTTTTTCCCGCTTGAGATTTCATCCAATGGAAAACTGGAAAACCTAGCCACCGTCATGGCTGGATTTGGTATCGTAGCACCGGAGTTAAAGTACGATGACTATATGAATACGGAATCTGTTTCCGGAAAAATCGTGATTATCAACTATTCTTCTCCTGACGGGGTTCATCCGCATTCTCAATATGCGAAGTACCATGATCTTCAAACGAGGGTGGAAACAGCCCTGCAAAAAGGCGCAGCCGGAGTGATTGTTTACAATCCTGACAAAAACCTCCGCGACCCCAGCCAAAGCTTCAAAAACCTCCGTCCGACAGGGATACCGGTTATATTTATTACCGAAGAAAATCACGAATGGCTGACTGGCAAACCCGTCATCAGCAAAATGGCGGTTGAGCTTCAAAAGAAGGTAAGCAAGGTTCCTAACGTAGTGGGTTTTTGGGATAACGGCGCAGAAAAAACCGTAGTGATTGGTGCACATTACGATCATCTGGGGTACGGAGAAGAAGGGTCTTTACATGCCGGAGAAAAAGCGATTCACAACGGAGCCGATGACAATGCGAGTGGCACCGCCGGTGTCGTAGAACTCGCCCACTATTTGCGCCATTCGGATCTTATCAACAACAACTATCTGTTTATTGCATTTACCGGAGAAGAGAAAGGACTGCTCGGTTCCAAAGCTTTTGTCGAAAATAGCCCGCTGGCACTGGACAAAGTCAATTATATGATCAATATGGATATGATTGGCAGAATGAATGAAAATAAAGCAATCGTGATCAATGGAGTAGGGACGTCTCCTGCATGGAAACCTGCATTGGAGTCGCTAAGCTGTTATGATCTGAAAATCACCACCACTGAATCCGGAGTAGGCCCATCCGACCATACCTCTTTTTACCTGAAAGACATACCCGTACTCCACTTTTTTTCCGGAACTCATAAAGATTATCACAAACCCTCCGACGATGCCGATAAGGTGAATTATGCGGGGATGACAGAAATTATTGCCTATATAGAATCATTGATAGGAGAACTTGATTCGGAAGGAGAATTGGAATTCAGCAAAACTAAAGAAGAAAACAACCAGAACGCGCCGAGATTTACCGTGACAATGGGCATTATGCCCGATTATACGTATGATGGAGAGGGAATGAAAATAGACGGGGTTTCGGAGGGAAAACCGGCACAAAAAGCGGGGATCCAGGCCGGCGATATCGTTTTGAAACTGGGCGATTACCCGATTCGCGATATGCAAAGTTACATGCAGGCACTCAGCCTTCTGAAGCGAGGGGACAAAACCAAAGTTTTGTTTCTGCGAGAAGGAAAAGAACTTGAGCGAGACATTGAGTTTTAGAGAAGGTAAAATTTAGTATATTTAGGCTATGAAACTGACAAAAGCGATATTCTGGGATACCAATTATGATAAGATTAATTGGGATAAAAATGCGCGTTACGTAATTGGCAAAGTCCTTAATTATGGTACTCAAGAAGATTGGAAAGAAATCAATCGGTATTATGGGAGAGAACAGATTATTAAGGAAGTTGTTGAAATCAGAGATTTAGATACCAAGGCACATCATTTTGCAAGTATTATTTTAAATGTTCCCCTTACGGATTTTGCATGTTATACCTGGAAACAATTTACCCCAGCACATTGGAACTACTGAGGGTACTGATGCACGAGGAAGTATTTAATAAATATTCACTGGCTGGCGGTACAGCACTTGCTCTACAAATGGGGCATCGTGTCTCCGTGGATTTAGATTTTTTTGGTAACCACGTGTTTGATCCCGAAGATTTATTTCAGGTTTACTCAGATTTAGGTGGCTACCAATTGCTTTCGCAAGGCAAAAATATACTTATAGTCAGTATCAAAGACATAAAGATTGATGTGATCAACTATCGTTATGACCTACTGGAACCCATCGTGGAAATAGATGGTTTACGATTATATTCTTTACCCGATATTGCTGCGATGAAATTAGCTGCTGTCACTGGAAGAGGGCGGAAAAGAGATTTTTTTGATTTGTTTTTCCTTTTGAAAAAGTATTCGTTGTCAGAAATAATGAATTTTTACCAGCGTAAATACCCGGATGGTTCTGTCTTTTTGGTAGCAAAAAGTCTTCTTTATTTTGTGGATGCAGATACTGACGAAGATCCCATTATGTTAGCCGACGTAAACTGGGAAATGATCAAGCAAAAAATTCAGGAAGAAGTAGCTAGCCTGTATAACTCATGATTTCATACAAAAAAAGCCATCTCTTGTTCGGAGATGGCTTTTTCTTTGAGGGGTGTGTATATTTCTATTTCAAAAATTTTCCCAGCATACCGCCTACATCGTCAAGGAAACTTCCATCGCCGTCGCGATCAAGCAGATTGCCGAGCATATCCATAGCCGGGGAACCGGACTGTTTTGCCTGGTTTTGAGCACCCATGAGGATACTGGCGAGTCCACCCATGTCAAGGCCTTGCTGTTGTTTTTGTTTTCCAAGCATACCCATAACAATCGGAGCCAGGTTTTCGAGCAGAGGACCTACTTTCGTGAGATCAAGTCCACTCAACTGGCTTACTCCCTGTTGGACATGGGGTTGTTTGTTGCCAAATACATGTTTGAGAATTCCTGCACCGGGGCCATTGTCCGTAGAAGACAGAAAACCACCCAGATTATCGAGGATGGATCCATCGTGATCTTTGCTGAGGGCGTTATCTAAAGCACTTGCGCCTTCCTGCGTAGAGGCATTTTTTGCCATGGCTCCTACAATCATGGGAAGTGCAGCCGATATAGCAGAACTCGTGGTGTTGGGATCTGCGCCAAGTTGTTTGGCGAGACTCTGAAGGGCTGGACCGCTGAGTTGTTGTGTAAGTTGTTCGATTAATGACATTGAAAAAGGATTAGATGATTTTGGTGAATGTTGTTTTGTTTAGATGGGCCGTCAACATAAAAGTCACATCTCAATTTAGTAAAATTTCCCTTAACTTCGCCAATGATGACAAATTATCCGATATATATTGGTTCTGATGCCCTTCTGCGCCTGAAGGAATTTCTGGAGCAGCGAAAATATTCGGGCGTTTTAGTGCTTGTGGATGCAAATACACAAGTATTGTGTTATCCGCTTTTGCAACCCTTCTTACCGGCACATTCGACCTTCGAAATTCCCTCCGGCGAAATACACAAAAACCTAAATAGTTGCATTAAAATCTGGGAACATCTCACCCATGAGGCTTTTGATAGAAAAGGTTTGGTGATTAATCTGGGTGGGGGGGTGATTGGTGATATGGGAGGGTTTGTGGCAGCTACTTATAAGCGGGGAATTGATTTTATCCAGGTTCCTACTACGCTTCTTTCGCAAGTGGACGCCAGTGTTGGTGGGAAATTAGGAATAGATTTCCAGGGATATAAAAACCATATCGGCGTTTTTTGCGAACCTCAGGCGGTTGTAATCTGGCCGGAGTTTCTCGACACGCTTACCCGTCGTGAACTGTTGTCCGGGATGGCCGAAGTAATCAAACATCACCTGATCGCTGATCGCGAAGGATGGAACAGGCTGAAACTCACGAGGGAAGTGTTTGCACTTAAATTGGAAGATCTGATTCGCCATTCTATCAAAATCAAATCAGACATCGTTCAGGCGGATCCTCTTGAGAAGGGTTTGCGAAAAGCTCTTAACTTTGGACACACCATCGGTCATGCCATCGAAAGCCAGTTTCTCGAAACCTCCCACCCCTTGCTTCATGGGGAAGCTATCGCAATAGGTATGATCGCCGAATCCTGGATTTCTCATCAAGAAGGCCTGATAAGCCAGGCAGAAAGAGATGAAATTGCGGGTTTTATCAAAAATTTTTACGGAAAACCCGAAATCCCCTCAAGTTTTTACCCCGAGATATGCGATCGTGCCCTAAACGACAAAAAAAATCAAAAGGGAAAAATCCTCTGTACACTGCTCGATGGAATCGGAAAAGTGCGATTTGATAGCGAAATTCGCAAAACGCAAATAGAGAAATCGCTGGATTTTTATAACTTATTGTCCTGACAATCAAGATTTCCAATATGGCGTTAATAAAAACCTACAAACAATTTACACCTCAGATAAACCCTACGGTTTTTCTCGCCGAAAATGCTACCATTATCGGTGATGTGGAAATTGGTGCAGGCAGCAGCATCTGGTATTTTACGGTACTGAGGGGAGATGTCGGTGCAATACGTATCGGCGAGCGTACCAATATTCAGGATGGGGCGATTGTACATTGCACTACAGGACTAACTCCTTCTATTATTGGGAATGATTGTGTGATTGGGCATCAGGCGATTATTCACGGCGCAACAATAGAAGATGAAGTTCTCATTGGCATGGGGGCAATTGTTCTGGATCAGGCGGTAGTTCCCCGACATACCATTGTTGCCGCAGGTGCACTTATACCGCAGGGAACTATTCTCGAATCGGGTTATATGTATGCCGGTATCCCTGCCAAAAAAATCAAACCCCTAAGCTCACAGCAGATTGAAATGATCCGGATGGGGGCGGTACATTATGTGGAAAATGGAAAAGCACATGCCGAAAGCAAGGTCATTCATTTTTAAAAACAATTGCAGAATTTGGAAAAAATACTGGTTATAGAGGATGATCCGGTTCTGAATCAAAATATCAGAGACGCACTGGCGGAAAACTTAATGTCCGTCCAAACGGTTTTTGATGGCCTAATGGGCGAAAAAATCCTCAAGAAAGAAAGGTTTGACTGTATAGTGCTGGATATAAATCTCCCTCATAAAAACGGTTACGATCTCTGCCGGGAATTTCGTCTTCACAACACCGAAACCCCAGTCTTAATGCTTACGGTATTTGACGAGTTGGAGGATAAAATCCTGGGATACGCATCCGGGGCCGATGATTATCTTACCAAACCATTTTATATGAAAGAATTGATCCTGAGGATTAATTCTCTGATAAAACGAAGAAATCTAAATGTAATGACCGATACCTCAGAATCGGCGATTGTCGCAGGGGATTTGGTTATTCATCCCAGAACCCAAAAGGTCACCCGGCAGGGATTGGAAATTTCGCTTACCCCCCGGGAGTATCAGATTCTGTTGCGTCTGGTAGGGTCAAAAGGGGAGTTTGTCCTGAAAAAAGACCTGATAAAAGAAATTTGGGGCACTTCTTTTGACGCCAATACCAATACAATTGAGGTGTATATCAATTTTCTACGAAAAAAAATTGATAAACCGTTTGGAAAAAACTCCATAAAAACCCGCGTCGGGTTTGGTTATTCCTTTGTAGAAGAATGAGTATAAGAAAAAAAATATTGCTCTACTTTTCCGTTGTCACCATTGTGCTGGTAGGCGCGGCTTTCTTTTTTATCTATACACAGTTTTACCGGTACCGCGAATATGATTTTGAACAGCAGCAAAAAGAAAAAATCCAGACAACCCTTTTGTTTCTTAATGAAATCCGGGAAATAGATGAAAAATTGGTCTGCGGTATTGACCTGATCACCATCAACCACCTGTTTGATGAAAAGTTGTTGATCTTTGATGTGGAAAAGAAACTGGTTTACTCCAGTATTGATGACACACCGATAACTTTTTCGGATAATATTCTGGCGGTATTATCCCCAGAAACCCGCTGGTTTCGGCAAAAAGATGGGCGGTATGATATTCTCGGTGCGTATATGGAGCAGAACGGGCAGGTTTATTATGTCATCAGCAAAGCCTACGATTTGTTTGGTTATCACAAACTCAATTACTTGAAATTCATCATATTATTGACCTTTATTCTCATTTCGCTGGTCGTTATCTTTATGTCTTATTATTTGTCTAAAAGGATCACTAATCCGATCATTTCACTTACCCAGCATATTAAAGACTTCACCTTTGAAACAGGACAAAAACTTCGAACGGTTTCTGATATAAATACCCGGAACGAAGTTTCCATTCTTAACCAGCGCTTTAATGAATTGATGCAAAGGATGAATGAGGCATTTTCCTTTCAGAAACATGCGGTTCATCATATTTCCCATGAATTAAAAACGCCGATTGCAATCCTTGTGTCCAATTTTGAAAAGATTGAATCCGAAAAAGATATAACCAAAATAAAAGAATTGGTTCGATTACAAAAAGAAGACACCAAAAGCCTCGGAGAAATCATCAATACACTCCTCGAAATCGCAAAAACAGAATCCGGAAATGCCCCGGCGTATTCTCCAGTCAGAATTGACGAACTTATCTACGATTTAACCGATGAACTGAACGTTTTATATCCGGAATTCCAGTTTTCCATTGAATACTCTCAGATTACCGAAGATGAAGATGCGCTCACCGTTTTAGCGAATCAGCGACTTTTGAAAGCGGCCCTGTCCAATCTCATCCACAATTGTATTCAATATAGCAGCGATAAAAAAGCAAAAATTCGTATTACCGCAGAGCAAAAAAACCTCCGAATTGATTTCTCAAATCAGGGTCCAGTCATCAACGAAAAAGAACGGAGTTATTTGTTTCAACATTTTTTCCGGGGAGAAAATAGCATTGGAAAACGAGGGTTTGGCTTTGGGCTTGTTTTTGTCCAAAAAATTCTCGCTTTGTATAAAGGAGAAATTGCCTATTTTTCAAACAATACAAATGCCAACCGGTTTACCGTTACGTTCCCTTTAAGCTAAAATTTATCCGTTTTAAGGTTTTTTTAAGGTTTAAAGCCTCAAATTTGTACAACAATTTTTGATACTAACTACATGAATATTGATTTTAAGTATTTAAAAACTGACATCTTAGCAGGGGTAGTAGTATTTCTGATTGCCTTACCTTTATGTCTGGGTATTGCACTTGCAAGTGGTGCGCCCCTCTTTGCCGGTATCATTGCTGGTGTAATCGCCGGTATTGTCGTCGGGCTTCTGAGCAATTCTCAACTCAGCGTATCAGGACCGGCGGCAGGGCTTACCGCGATTGTTCTTGCGGCAATCACCGAACTGGGGAGTTATGAAATATTTTTGCTTGCGGTAGTGCTGGCCGGTGCGATGCAGGTTGCATTAGGTTTTTTGAAAGCCGGAACCATTTCCAATTATTTTCCCTCCAACGTAATAGAGGGAATGCTCACAGCAATTGGGGTTATTATTATCCTAAAGCAGATACCTCATGCGGTAGGATATGATTTTGATTATGAGGGCGATTTTTCTTTTTTTGAAAAAGGGGGTGAAAATACCTTTTCCACCCTAATGGCAATGCTTGATAATATAAATCCGGGAGCCATTATTATCACCCTGATTTCACTGGCAATCCTGATTTCTTTTAATAAAATAACCTTCCTCAAAAACTTAAAAGTCCTGCCCGGGGCTTTAGTTGCCGTAGTAGTAGGAACAATCGTAAATGAAATTTTTATACTCACGGATTCGCAACTTGCGATTAATCAGGAACATCTGGTCAATCTTCCCGTTCCTGCTTCCTTTGAAGAATTTAAAGGACAGTTTACGAATCCTGATTTCACCAAAATTTTTAATCCAGATGTATGGATTGTCGCGGCTACGATTGCCATTGTAGCAAGTATTGAGACCCTGCTTTGTATTGAAGCTTCGGACAAACTTGACCCGCTCAAGCGATTCACAAATACCAATACCGAACTCAAAGCCCAGGGTGTCGGCAATATATTGAGTGGTTTGATCGGGGGTATTCCTATGACTTCGGTAATTGTGCGAACCTCTGCCAATATCAATTCCGGGGGAAAAACCAAAATATCCGCTATCACGCATGGGCTTTTTCTCATGTTGGCGGTTCTGTTGATCCCGACTATTTTGAATAAAATTCCGCTGGCCTCATTGGCAGCAGTTTTAATTATGATCGGCTACAAGCTCGCCAGCCCCAAAGTGTTTAAACACATGTGGGATAATGGAAAATTCCAGTTTGTGCCTTTTATCTTTACCGTATTGGCCGTGGTTTTTACCGATTTGCTCAAAGGTGTGGGCATTGGCCTGGTTGTGAGTATATTTTACATTTTACGAGGTAACCTTAAACTTGCCTACTTTTTCCGAAGAGAAGAACACCAAGAAGGTGAAACAATCCGGATCCATCTTGCGCAGGAAGTTTCCTTTTTAAATAAAGCAGCAATCAAACAAACGTTGGCACATCTTCCCGCCAATAGCAATGTTGTTATTGATGCTTCGGATACGGTTTATATAGATTTTGATGTCCTACAACTGATTCGCGACTTTATGGAGACCGGCTCGAAAGAAAAAAATATTTCACTTACACTGGTCGGTTTCAGAGAAGCCTATAAAATTGATAATAATACACATATCACTTCAAGTTAATCCATGAGAGCAATTACTAAAGAAGAACAATCGAATATAACCCCGGTGCGGGCATTGCAGATTTTGAAAGACGGGAATGCCCGATTTTTAAATAACCTCAAGGCTAACCGCGACTTGCTTCAGCAGGCAAACGAAACCCGAAATGGCCAGTGGCCTTTCGCTACCATTTTGAGTTGTATAGACAGCCGCACGTCCGCCGAGTTGATTTTTGATCAGGGATTGGGAGATATATTTTCTATTCGCATTGCCGGCAATATTGTCAATACCGACATCATCGGTAGCATGGAGTTTGCCTGTAAAATAGCGGGATCCAAACTCCTCGTCGTATTGGGACATACCCGTTGCGGTGCCGTAAAAGGAGCCTGCGATCATGTAGAAATGGGAAATCTCACCGAATTACTGGCAAAACTTCAGCCAGCAGTCTATCAGGAACGAACCACGATAGATACGGAATCGCGAAATTCGAAGAATGAAGATTTTGTCGAAAAAGTGGCTTCCATTAATGTAAAACGCTCCGTCAATGCCATCATTGAAAGAAGTTTTATTCTCGAACAAATGATCGAGCAGGAGGAAATCGCCATTATCGGCGCGATGTACAATATTGAAACCGGATTGGTGGATTTCTACGAAGAATGTTGGGTATCTAATGCAAAAGAGGTGAAAAAAATCCGGGAAATGGTTTTGTAAAAAATCATCTATGAGATTAGACCTGATTGTTCTTATTTCGCAGTTACAGATTTGAATTTTTAATCAGGGAAAATGCTCAGTATAGATCCTCAAACTACACCCATACCTAAACTGCATCAGTATCTGGTAGGTGCCGTAGCTCCCCGCCCCATTGCATTTGTCAGTACAATATCTGCGGATGGTATTCCTAACCTTGCGCCATATAGTTTTTTTAATGTTTTTGGCTCTAACCCGCCTGTAGCGGCTTTTTCCTCCAACCGCAGGGTAAGGGGTAATACCACTAAAGATACCCTCTCGAATGTAAAAGCCACCGGCGAAGCCGTAATAAACATTGTCAACTACGCCATTGTGCACCAGATGGCACTTACCAGCGTGGATTATGCTCCTGAGGTAAATGAATTTGAAAAAGCTGGTCTCACTCCGATTCCTTCCGATCGGGTAAAACCTTTTCGGGTAAAAGAATCTCCTGTGCAAATGGAATGTATTGTCAAGGATATTATTACCATTGGAGAGGGCGGCGGCGGGGCAAATATCGTAATCTGCGAAATTGTAAAAATACACATCAGTGAATCTATCCTGGACGCCGATGGAGACATAGACCCCTTTAGGGCAGATCTAATGGCCCGGATGGGAAAAGCCTGGTACTGTCGCGCCAATGGCGCCAATGTGTTCCCCATCGTCCAGCCCTTTGAAAAAATCGGTGTGGGCTTTGACCAACTCCCTCAATCCGTAAAACAAAGCCCTGTTCTCACCGGAAAACAACTCTGGCAACTCGCCGCAGTGGAAAAAGTTCCCGATCGCGATTTGGATATAATGGACGACCATGATTTTCAATCAACTCTGTCGGACAACTCCGACGACCGTGTCGAACGCCTGCATACCCTTGCCTCCGAATTCCTAAATGAAGGAAAGGTCGAAAAAGCCTGGCAGGTTTTACTCGCGGCTTCGGAGTAGCAATAATTCCCTCATATCGCCGATCGCGATTGCCAGTACGCTCATCAGAAAAGGCAGAACAGTTATCAGAAAACGCGCTTCTTCTCCGGCTTCTCCAATGGCAGGCAAAAAAGTGAGAAACGCAGTAAGTAACACTACCAGGAAGGATTCGGCAAGAAGGGTTTGTGGGCTTCGAATGACTTTCCAGCCATAATATAAAATCATTATCCCCAGCAATACATACAACACCCGAACCATCACTACATAAATATCAAGCACCGGTGCCTGTGGGTTGTTGGCGTACATGTCGGTGCGGGCGCGGGTGAAAACCAGTATTCGATCAATCAGGTGGAGGAATGCCTCGCCGGGCCTTCGGGCAATTCCTTTCATGATTTCACTCTGCCGAGCCTTGCTGTTTTCGTAGTGGATCTGGGTATTGATATTGTCCCATGACCAGCCAAAATCATTGACCGGAGGGGCCTCGGGCTGAAGCCGTGCCTTGAGTGCTACTTCATCAATAAATGGCGACCAAACCTGATAGAGATTGGTTCCGCCGTGGTTGGACCAGATGATTTGGCCGTCGTTGTAGAAAAATAATTTGGCGTGCCACAATCCGGAAAGCAGCAGGACCGGAATCATAAAAATCAGCATTTTCAGCTTTTGAGATTTGCCGTAATGCCAGAGGTTGTAGAAAATCAGAAAAGGAAAAATCAGAAAAACAAACGGGCGGCTGAGTTCTGCAATGGAAAGCGCAAACCCTGCGAGAAAGGCGGTAGAATAACTCAGCCATTGGGGTGTTTTTTTTTCGAAAGAAACCCGCGACAATAGCAGATACGCTAATACCAAAAACGGCAGCAATACATCATACAACTGTGGATTGGAGGGGTGAATAAGGATAACCGAATGCAGAAAAACGGTTCCAACAGCCATAATCATTATAAGTCCCGGCCAAGGTCTTTTTAGGAAAAATAAGGGTAGAACCAGCATCATCACAATGCTGATATGATAGGTGTCGTACAATATCCAGCCGATTCCGTGACGACGGTTGAATGTGGCAATCTCAAGAATGGATATGACCGGCGGAATCCCTGTTCGCAATTCAAGAATATATTTCCATAGTGCCCCTTCCGCCTGAAAATCCTTATGAGAAAATACGTGCATCCATGCCGTAGCCGGTGTGGATATAGTAGGTTCAACCTGGATAAATGCGTAAATCACCCACAGCAAAATGAGTACGCCTCCTGCGATCATTCCTGATTTACCCGAAAAGAATGGGACGATTTTGCCTAATATGTTTTTTACACTCGCCATTAATTTACCGGTTCAATAAGTTCTACTTTCAGGTCATCTACAAAAAGCTCGGTTTGCGAACCTGCATTCCACACATACACCTTCAGTACATCGTTGGGTTGCCAGTTGTCGGGAATACGCATTTCGTAATGGTAGTCAAACCACACCCACGGATCCGTGACGCGCTGGATGCGAGCCGTAGTTTGACGGTAAGGAGTTCCCTCTCGGAAAAAAACTGTTGACAACTGAGCCATCTGCCATTCGTCCCAGACCATCTGCGTAAAAAATACACGGGCACTTACCCTGACCCACGATCGCGGTTTGAGGTTGAGGGTAGAAAGTGTCGTTTCATATCCGGGGCTGAACTGATTTTCGCCATTGAGGAGGTACGCCTTTTTCCCCGAAAAAACCTGCCGGTCAGTAAGGTTGCCTGTGGTATCAGATTCAAAGTCATTAAAATAAAGCGGGCGCACCTGTTTGCCTTTCATGCTGCGGATTTCACTGCGCACGTCGAGAAATTTTTTGTCCTCCTTCTTCGGGTTGGTAGTACCCAAAATTTTCCAGTAATAGGCCCGCGTCATGGCCTCCGAATGCCAGCCGCCTTCTTTTGCGTGCGCCTGCCAGGTCATGACGAGGTTGAGGTCTGCGAATAAAACCATCAAAGAAACACATACAATCGCGGCCACACGGTTTCGCAACATAGCAGTTACAAAGGCCGCCAGCGGAAGGATTAGAATCGCATACGACTGCACCAGCGCCCTTGCCCCAAAACTTCCGCCATACCACCATACCTCCCAAGCAAATACCACGTAAATATTGATCAGGAAGTACGCAAGCACCGGGAGAAATTTTTCCCTGTGCCGGGTAAACAAAGGCACAAATCCCAGCAGGGCAAAAACCATAATCGGTGTATAAAGCAGCCATCCCTTGCGGAAACTGAAAAATCCCTCCTTGATATGCGGGTGCAGCCAGTGAAAACCAAACTCGCCGTAACTGTAGTGTAAAAATGATCCCGCATAGAGTTTCCAGTAAATCATCTGCATCATTCCCATCAGGAAAATACCTCCGCCCAGCAGCAATACATCGGGGTAGCGGCGGAGCAGAAGTTGGATTTTTTCGGTGAATGAGTTTTTGTCTTTGATTCCCCACAGCAGCGGAATGAGGACGGACATCAGTTCGGTTGGTCTCACAATCGTCGCAAGTCCGATGGCCAGTCCCATCACAAAAGCTATCCAGCGTTGTGGATTTTCGTGCCAGATGATCGTCAGGAGCAAAACCAGCGCATAAATCGTAAAAAGCGAATTGTGCGGCATCGCCCCGTCAATCGCCGCGTAATTGAGCCAGTTGGTGCCCAGCACAATTACTCCCAGCACAATGGCAACCACAACATCTTCAAAATACCGAAGCAAAATTTTCCTCACCAGCACAAGCCCCAGGCAGGCGTAAAAAATCATGCCCATCGAAATCGCAAACTGATAAGGCCAGGAAAAACCATCGGCAGGCCAGGAACCCGAAAGCGCGGTAATATGCCCGATCAGGAAAAAGGGGAGGTAGAGAATGGCCATTCCGACGGGATATTTCATCACCCATTTTCCGTCGGGCTGTTGTACGGCGTGGTGGAAATCCCCTGCGGGGTGATATTTTTCAAACACCTCGTCTTTGAAGGCGAGGCCGCCCAGATCGTCATAGACGATCCCCGCCGGGAGGTAGAGGTAATAACCAAAAACATCCCAGCTAACGGTCGCTTCGGTATGGCTTTTTTCCCATTTGGGATAAAGAAAAGCCACGCGGATCACCACATAAGAGAGGATGATCAGGGCGGAAAAAGAAATAAGATTACGCTTTTTCATTGGCGGCGATATGGATATGCAAGTTTTCGCAAATCGCTGACAAAAGCAAATGAGGGGAGAATGAAGGAAAATACTTAGGTGGGGGAATTAAATTTAAAAAAAGTTATCGAATTATATAACTTGTTTGTATATTTGAGCCTTTAAAAGCACAACCATGCCTTGTATTAAAACAATAGGTTCGATTAAAATCTATATGTATTTAAGGGATCACAATCCTCCCCATTTTCATGTGATGTATGCGGAATCAGAGGAACTGATCGAAATAAAATCTTTAAAAACCTATTCTGGTTTCCTTCCCGGTAAACAAAGAAAAGAAGTGATCAGTTGGGCAGAAAAAAATCAGCAGTATCTGATGCAAAAATGGGCAGAGTACAATTCCTGACTAAAACCAACAACAATGAGAAGTATTAAACGAATCATCCGGATTCATAAAATAGAAGGCTATAAAGTGTATTGCCTGTTTAATAATGGTGAGTCGAGAATCATTGATTTTCAAAGACTGTTTGAGCAGTGGAAAATCAGCGAAAAAGACAGAGAGTATCTCTTAATGAAATCCGAATCTGAATTCCAGAAAATCGAGGTGATTGACGGAACTTTTGTCTGGAAAAACATGGAGATAAAGTCAACTGATGAAGAGGGCAATGAAATGACCGGCTATTATGATTTAGATCCGATCGTTCTTTATCAGTCCAGCGAACCGGATGAAAGCCGCCAGTTGGAAATCGGGCTAATGATCCGACAGGCCCGAAAAGAATTGGGATTTACCCAGGAAGAACTCGCCCGTAAGTCGGGAACCACCAAACACTATATCTCCCGCATAGAAAACAACGCCTCCGGGATCGAATTAGCCACACTAAAAAAGATCGTCGAAGGCGGGCTGGGGCGGCGGTTGCAGATATTGATTCGGTGAGAGGGTAAACTTTACCGGTTCAACTCCCCGATTTCCGGAGCTTGGAATAAATAGGGTATGAGGTCGCTTCGGAAGAGAGAACCACCCCATAGATTCCCGCCGGAACCTCAATATCCTTGTAAGTATTTTCTACCTGGTCACTTTCAATATACTTTTTTAGAAAAGAGACATGTCTGGATAAATTTGTTTTTTTTACAATGTCAGGATGAATTTTCGATAACAAATCTTCATAATTGGTATAAAAAACTTCCAATCTCCCTCTCACAATCTCAATTGAAGTTTTATTATCCATCTTAGATTTGAGATCAAAGGCAGACCGCTCTAACTTTCTTAGAAGTTTAGTTATTTCGTCTTCAAGTATAAAAAGATTCATATGGATTGATCTCTAGGTACTTTCTATAATCGCCAAAAAGCGATTGGCGAATTTTTAGTCGGTAGAATAAAGGAGATCGCAAAAACGAAGAGTCGCCAAGCAGAAGGGGACACTGTTCAAAATCTGGGATCGGAATAACCTTAGCGATCGTCGCGTCTTTGCGAGATAGCTTTTTCACAAACCACTTTCGTTTGAGTATATAATCTGTTAGTATCGTAACATACTAAACTAACAAAAGTAGCATTTTTAATCACGTCATTATCTTTCTAAAACATCTTTTCGAAAGATAGGGGAAAATTTTGAGCGGGAGAAGAAATTCCGAAACGGTTTCCTCAAAAATTCCTTTTCTCCTCCCAAAAAGCTATTTTGGTTCCGACCCTGGACTAACTCTGCCCGCGATGAAACATTTCCTTTCCTCCTGCGTGCTTTTGGGCGTGTTGTGTTTTTCCTGCCAAAAGGAAAATGCCACGTCCGATAACGTTGCGCCCCTCCTCTCTCCCGATGAAGAATCGGCGACTTTTCAGCTTGTGCCTGGCTTAAAAATTCAACTCGTCGCTTCGGAGCCGCTGGTGGAAGAACCGGTTTTTATCACCTTCGACGAGGACGGCAGGATGTGGGTAGCCGAAATGCGCGGATTTATGCCCGATATTGACGGCACGGGAGAGACTGAACGCATCGGGCGGATTTCTATTCTCACCGATGAGGATGGCGACGGACAAATGGATAAACGCACGGTTTTTCTCGATAGCCTGATTCTGCCCCGTTCCATCGCTGTGGTAAAAGGCGGGGCACTGATCGCCGAAAATATCCCGCTCTGGTATGTCGAAGACACCAACGGCGACCTGATCGCGGATCGCAAAATGCTGGTTGACTCAACCTACGGCGGTAAGGGCCTGCCCGAACATTCACCCAACGGCCTCTGGAGGGGTATAGACAATGGGTACTACAATGCCAAGTCTAAGTATCGCTACCGGTTTGTGGAGGGAAAATGGATAAAAGAAGAAACCGAATTTCGCGGTCAGTGGGGTATTTCTCACGACGATGCGGGGCGGCTTTACTACAACTACAACTGGTCGCAACTCCACGCCGACATTGTACCGCCCAATTACCTCTCCCGCAATGCGCATCACACAGCCAGTTCCGGAATAGATATAGGCGTTTCCACCCACCGGGCGGTATTTCCCATTCGACCAAATCCGGCGGTGAACAGGGGGTATATTCCCGGCTCACTCGACGAAAAGGGACGTCTGTTGGAATTTACCTCCGCCTCCGCTCCGCTCGTTTATCGCGGTATGACCCTGCCGGAAGAATACAGGGGAAATGTATTTGTCTGCGAACCCGCAGGCAATCTCATCAAACGAAACATCCTAGAAGAGGGCCAACTGACGCTTCGTTCGCATTTTGCGTACCCGGATAAAGAGTTTCTCGCGGCGACGGATGAACGGTTTCGCCCCGTGTTTCTCGCTACCGGGCCGGATGGCGCTTTATACGTCGCAGATATGTATCACGGCATTATTCAGCACGGGGCATATATCACTCCTTATCTGCGGGAACAGTATATTCAACGAGAACTGGATCAAGGCATTCATTATGGCCGCATCTGGCGAATTGCTCCGAAAAAAGGAGCGCTGCCCAAAACCGAAAAACTTTCGGATAAGTCTTCCGCCGAACTCGTGCCTTTCCTTTCATATTCCAACGGCTGGTACCGCGATGTGGCCCAACGACTGCTGGTGGAAAAACAGGATTTGTCCATTGTGCCGGAGATACAAAAACTCGTTGTTGGGAAAAACAATTTCCTCGGAAAACTCCATGCACTCTGGACATTGGAGGGGTTAGGATATAACAAAACGGACATTTACGAACAAGCAACCCGTGATGTCCACCCAAAAGTACGGGCCGCGGCCATTCGCATACTGGAAATCATTAGCCAGAAGGATGTATCGGCAAAAGCTGTGTTGGAAAAAGTATTGGTTAGCCATTCCGCAGAGCCCTCCATCGAAGTACAACTTCAGGTAAGCCTCAGCGCAGGTTGCCTTGAACCGGAAAAATCCCTTCCTATCCTTTTGGGGATTCTGGATCAATATGTGGATAGTGCGCTTTTTCGCGATGCGGTGATGAGTAGTCTGGAAGACAGCGAGAGTCAGATGCTCAGGCAGTTAAGGAGTTTTGGAGAATGGAAAAGCTACTCTCCCGGCAAATCCATTTTTCTGGAAATGCTCACCACTGCCATCATGCGAAAAGGCGCCAAACAGGAGATCGCCGAGTTGGAAAAAATAGCCGGAAACTCCGGCGTCGGGGAACAATGGCAGCGCGAGGCCATAACCCGTGTGCTGGCACTTCAAGAAAAAAAGGAAACTCCGCAAGCAGATTCGCTTTCTGCGAATGAGGCCATTCCGGTTGAGCGGATGGTTGCAGGCAGACAGCTTTTTCTCAATACATGCAGCGGCTGCCACGGTTCTAATGGAGAGGGGATGAAAAATTTTGCGCCTCCGCTGGCAAGTTCCGAATGGGTAACCGGCGACAAAAAGCGGCTGATGCTGCTCGTGCTTCACGGGTTGGAAGGGCCGCTGACGGTGGGGGGACATTTGTACGACAAACCCGAAATCCTGCCCGTCATGCCCTCATTTACCATTCTTGATGACAAAGAACTCGCCGATATTCTTACCTATATTCGCAACGCATGGGGAAACATCGCCGAACCCGTTTCTCCCGGCGATGTAGGACATACTCGGCACACTTCTCAGGGACGTGTAGTGCCTTGGACAGAAAAAGACTTATTACACCTTCAACCAACTCCTGAATCACATGAGTAACTCACCGATGAACCGCAGACAGTTTATTGCGGGAACAACCGCATTTGTCGCTCTTGCGCCCCTGCTGCGTGCGGGGTCGCTGCTGACCGGCACACGAATGGGCGTAGCCCATGCAGCCTACGCCATTCGCTGGAAGTCAGAAATACCCAGCGCCCGATATCCGGGTTTTTCAGATACACTTTCCATGGCACAGCATTGTGGAAAAATCGGCGCCGGAGGCGTGCAGTTCGGTACCGGAGGTTGGAAGGAAGGCGACGCGGAGAAGATGAAAACAATCTGTGAAAAATATGATATGTATTTCGAAGGGCAGGTGCAACTCCCTCAATCCGACAGCGATGTCGAACGGTTTGAGAAAAACCTAAAAAATGCGGCGGCGGCAGGCGCAACCCTCGTGCGCACAGCCTGCCTGAGTGGGCGTAGGTACGAAAATTTCGAGACAGGAGAAGCCTTTCAGACATTTAAAGCGAATGCTATTCAATCCATACGCAGAGCAGAGTCAGTGATTCGCAAAAACCGAATTCGCCTCGCAATTGAAAACCACAAAGACTGGAGAGCAGACGAACTGGTAACCATTCTGAAAGAATTTGACAGTGAATGGATAGGCGTAAATCTCGATTTTGGCAATAACATTTCCCTGCTGGAAGACCCGATGGAAGTGGTAAAAACCCTGGCTCCCTATTCCTTCACTACTCACATAAAAGACATGGGGGTAGAAGAATACGAAGAAGGGTTTCTTTTGTCAGAAGTGCCGCTGGGGCAGGGCATACTGGATCTGCGGCAGATGATAGACATTTGCCTGAAACACAGACCCGACATTACCTTCAACCTCGAAATGATAACCCGCGATCCGCTCAAAATTCCCTGTCTGACCGACAAATACTGGGCGACCTTTGAGGACGTTTCGGGAAAAGACATGGCGCGAACATTAGGTATGGTAAAAAAATTAAAAATAAAAAAAGCCCTGCCTTTGATCGAAAATCAGAAACCCGAAAAACAACTTGCCGTTGAAGAGGAGAATATTCTTTCTTCATTCACTTACTCACGGCAAACACCCGGGCTTTATTGAGCCGGGTAGAATTATGTTTCGAAAAACCTTTACTCTCTATCGTAATTCCTTTAGTGGTCTCCCCCGCGAAATCTGGTTGATTTCGATGGTATCGCTTATCAACCGCAGCGGGGCAATGGTAATTCCGTTTCTCACCGTTTATCTCACCCGAAAAATGGGTTTTAGCCTCATCGAAGCAGGGTGGGTGATGAGTGCATTTGGCCTGGGTTCAATTGCTGGTTCGTTTGTCGGAGGGCGTTTGACCGACCGTTTTGGGCATTATCCGGTACAATTCTGGAGTCTGTTATTGGGCGGGGGAATGTATTTTGTGTTGATGCAGATGGAAAGCCTGTGGGCAATTGCGGTGACAACGTTTTTTACCAGCATGGTAAATGATACTTTTCGCCCCGCAAATATGGCCTCCATCAGTGCCTACAGCCCTAAAAATTTATATACCCGGTCGGTAGCCTTATTGCGTTTTGCGATCAACCTCGGCTTTTCCATTGGCCCGGCTGTGGGTGGATTCCTGGCGGCTACGGTCGGATACAAGTGGTTGTTTGTCGTGGATGGCCTTACCTGTATGATTGCTGCCGGGGTGTTTCGCATGTTTGTCTCTCACCGGGAAGACGAAAAAACCGAAGAAAAAACGGATCAATCCGCTCCTGCTAAAATCCGGTTTTCGGTTTTCAGCGACCGAGCATTTATGACCTTTGCTTTTTTTCAGTTAATGGTTTCGGTGGCGTTTATGCAGTTTTTTTCGACACTGCCGGTTTTCCTGAAAAATGATATGAAACTCAGCGAAGACGCTATCGGCGCACTTCTTGCGATCAATGGACTAATCATTGTAGCAATGGAAATGCCATTGATTTACCTGATTGAAAATCGTTTTTCGCGGCTCACACTTATCCGGGCAGGAATGATCGCGATGGGACTTGCGTATTTGTCTTTATGGTTGGGCGGTTTGTGGGTATGGATTGCGCTGGTGTTTATCATTTTGATTACGGTAGGGGAGATGATCAATTTTCCCTTCGGAAATACTTATGCACTTGAGCGCGCTTCTTCGGAGACAAGGGGAAAATACATGGGCATGTACGCCATGATTTTTTCAACCTCTTTTGTTCTCGCTCCTTCATTGGGAACGTGGGTAGCCGGAAATTGGGGTTTTCACGTTTTGTGGCTGGTGCTTACGGGTTTATGTTTTGTGGCTGCTACGGGAATTTATTTTCTCGGTCTTCGGGAAAAAAAGGCTATTGCTTGAAAAATTTCCGATAAATAGGCCGCCGTATCGCAAAATGCAAATACATTACCGGATACATCAAATAATCCAGCAAAAGGAAAGGTGTGCGGAAAGTAATGTCATCTGTGATGGAACTACCGCTGCCATTTTCTTCGACGAGGTGACGATGACGCCAATAACGCAAAAACCCGGGCAAGTGTTCACCTTCATCCACAAACCAGGCCTGATGATCCTGAATCGTCTCTTCGGTAATTTTGCTTACCCATTCCTGGCGGATAATTCCAGCGATGGTAAGCCGAAGATGCACTATGTCGCCTTTTTTAGAACCGTCAAATCGCAGAATTTCCAGGCGCATGCCCGGTGGTTTGAGGGCTTCAAACAAGGTACGGTCGAAGCGGGCAAATACATTCCGAAAATGGCCGGAAACCGGGGTTTTAATTAAAATTCGCATATAAGCTAAACCATTAGAATTCCGGATTGTTCATTAAATTAGGTGCTCTATTCAGGTTTAAGTAAAAATATTAATTGCATGTACGGCAATCTGCTTAAAGAAAAATTTCCTCAGGACGAAAAAAACGGCTTGTACAAAGTCCCTCACCTGCCTGCGGTCAAATTGGGCAAAATTCTCACCAGCGATACCCGTATTGCCAGCCCCAATGACGTGGTGGCGGTTCATCTGCATTCGGGGACTTTCAGCAAAAGTGTTTTGATTTTTACCAAAGATCGCTGTTTTTATGCTAATGGTTCTTTTCTGCTGGAAGATATAAAAGAGGTGCAGGTGGACGGGAGTCGTATCATCGTTTTCGCCAATCAGCAGGCGCAGTTAATCCCTCACAAGATTTCGGTTAAAGATGAGCAGGTGGCGCAGATTCTGAAAAAACTATTAGAATCAATTGTCTATCATGATCCGACAGCCGCCGCAATAACAAAAAACGCCTACGAGGGGTACAGCACGACCGAACTAGACTGGCTAAATCTTCGCGACGAAATTATGCGCACGATTGATATGCTTTACGACCGTTATAATGACGGGAAAATTTCCATTCTCGACTACGAAGAGAAAAAGCAGGAACTGCTGAGCCGACTGTGATGAGTTTTATAAGAAATGAATTTTTGCCACGAATGTACGAATGACTTAATTATCTTCGTCCATCATTCGTGCATTCGTGGCTTACCTCTCAAAAAGCAAATCAAAGATTATTTCTTTTTTCCTCTGCTACTCATCGTGCTGTTGGGGATGGAGGAAAACGAATACCCCTTTTCGGAGAAATATTTTAACAACTCCGGGAGCGCATATTCCAGTCGGCCAAAACCTTTTACGCTGTCGTGAAGAAGCACAATGGAGCCTTTTCTTGAATTGCGAACAACATTGTGATAACAGTCTTCGCCCGAGAGACTGGGATCAAAATCAGCGGAAATCACATCCATCATCACAATTTCATTTTCCTTCAGAATCTGGCGGGCCTGTCCGGTAGTGATTTTTCCATACGGAGGGCGAAAAAAGAGAGTCTGATAACCCGTAAATTCTGCGATGGTTTGTTGTGCAAGCAGAAAATCCTTGATATAAGTTTTTGCCGAAACTTTCCACCCATTTACATGATTATAAGTATGATTCCCTATGCTATGTCCGGCGTCAATGATCCGGTGTACAATGTCGGGGTGCTGGCGCACATTTTTACCAATCAGAAAAAAAGAAGCTTTGGCTTTGTATGCCTTTAATTGCTCCAATACCCAGTCGGTGACTTCAGGCGTAGGGCCGTCATCAAAAGTGAGGTAAACGGTTTTTCTGTCTGTAGGAATACGCCAGATATATTCAGAATAATAGTTTCTAACCAGTTTGGGTATCTTGATCAGGTACATAAACAATGATTTTGAGGCATTCAACCAAAAACTGTTTGGGCAATTGCCGCAGCTTTAGAGAACGCAACAGAATGAATAGCCGTATTTACTCCTTTGGTTTCGCAAAATGCGATCAGGCTCTCAGTAGAAATATTTCCTACCAGTTCATCCTCCGCAAAAGGGCATCCGCCAAACCCCATCATTGCCGAGTCAAATCTGCGACATCCTGCCGACCAGGCGGCTTCCAATTTTTCAGTCTGATATTGTGGATGGGCGTGAAAATGACCGCCAAACTCGATTTCGGGAAAAGCGGGTATCAATCGGTCAAACAGGCCGTAAATCGAGTCCGAATTTGCAGTGCCGACGGTATCCGCGAGTGCAAGAATTTTGACACCGGTCTGGGCAATTTTTTCCACCCAATGTGCAGTTATGTCGGGATTCCACGCATCTCCATACGGATTTCCAAATGCCATGGAGATATAAACCACAAGCTCTTTGCCTTTGTCGAGGGTTAATTGCTGAAGGTCATGGACAAGCGGAAGCGATTCTGCAATGGTTTTTCGCGTATTGCGAATCTGAAAAGTTTCTGATATAGAAAAAGGATAACCGAGGTAATTTATGACCGGATACCGGCAGGCATCTTCTGCACCACGCATATTGGCGACAATAGCCAGCAGCCGTGTCGAAGTCCCCGCCATGTCCAAACCCGCTACCACTTCGTGGGTATCAGCCATTTGTGGCACAGCCTGCGGCGAAACAAAACTCCCGAAATCCAACGTATCAAAGCCTGCCCGCAGTAATGCGTTGATATAATTAATCTTCAACTCAGTCGGAATTAACCGCTGAATTCCCTGCATCGCATCTCTTGGACATTCGACAATTTTCAGCATAATACGTAGCTTGCACCTACAAAACTAAGATGAAAAAACCGATTCTCATACTCAAAATAGGAACCGGATCCATCACCCTGAAGGATGGCTCTCTGGATGAACCGGTGCTCGTAGAAGTGGCACGCCAACTTTCTCATTTACATAAACGGTTCCGGCTCGTAGTGGTTTCTTCCGGAGCGGTAGGAACCGGAAAAAGGTTTTTGCCCGAGTTTTCCGGAACAATTACCGAACGAAAAGCTGCCGCTGCTATCGGAAATCCTATTCTGATGAATAAGTATTCGCAGTTTCTTTCTCCTTACGGAATTGCTATTGCCCAAAGTCTTTGCGAAAGGCAACATTTCTCCAACCGAAAACAATTTCTACAGCTTCGCAATACCTTTGAAACGCTCTGGGAAAACAATATCATCCCGATCGCCAATGAAAATGACGTGGTAAGCGACCTCGAACTTCGTTTCTCCGACAACGACGAACTGGCGACCCTCATGGCCGTAGGATTTGGCGCCGAAAAACTTCTCATCGGAACCTCTGTCGCAGGTGTACTGGACAGGGACGGAAATGTTCTTTCCCAAGTAAAAGAAGTGGGTGAACAGATTCTCGGCCTCGCAGACGATAGCCGATCCGGCCCGGGCCTGGGTGGCATGACCTCCAAACTCACGTTTGCCCGCCTGGCTACCCGAATGGGAATTAAAGTGGTGATATTTGGCCTAAAAATACCGGGAAGTATGTTGCTGGCAGTCGAAGAGTCGGCAGGCACGGTATTTTCACCTCAACCCTCCAATCTTTCTGCCCGAGACAAATGGCTTGCCAGCAGCAGCCTGGTTGCCGGCAGGCTCGAAGTGGACAAAGGCGCCCATCAGGCGTTGATAAACCGAAAAAGTCTGCTGGCAGTAGGCGTAAAGCGGGTTGTCGAACCCTTTTCAAGAGGAGAGGTTTTCGAACTCGTATATGAAGAAGGAATCCCTTTTGCCGTTGCCCGAGCGCGGCTTTCTTCGGAGGAAATCGAAAAAAATATCGGCACAAAAAACTTTGAAGTGGTAAATGCAGATGATATTGTGATTCTATGACAAGCATTATTCCTTTACTTCAGCAGGTGCAAATGGCTGCGCCTTCCATCCGACGGCTTAGTGATGTACAAAAGCAAAACCTCCTGCTCGATATTTCTTCCCGGTTGTTGGAAAATGAGGCATTGATTCTGGTCGAAAATGAAAAAGATTTAGTCAGGATGGCGGAGGATGATCCCAAAAAAGATCGCCTCCGGCTTAACTCTGACCGAATCCGCGGGCTTGTGTCCAGCCTGCACGAAGTGGCCGCTCTTCCCGATCCTTCGGGAAAATTGATTTCCGAGAAGATTCTGGATAATGGCCTTTCCGTTCAGAAAATGGCCGTTCCCATTGGCGTTGTGGGCATAATTTATGAATCCCGGCCAAATGTGACTGTGGACGTTGCCGCTTTGTGTATTCGTTCGGGAAATGCGATTGTGCTGCGAGGCGGCTCTGACGCAGAATTTTCCAATAAAGCGCTGGTAAAAATCATCCATGAAGCCATGCAGGCATCAAACGTGGATACCCGCGCCCTGTGCCTCCTTCCCACCGACCGCGTTTTTGTGGAGGAATTGCTGACAGCAGACCGATACGTGGATATTATCATTCCGAGAGGCTCTCAGGCATTGATTGATTTTGTCAGGGAAAACGCAACGGTTCCGACCATCGAAACAGGGGCAGGTGTGTGCCATACCTACGTTGCAGCTTCCGCTGATTTGCAAAAGGCCGCAGAAGTAGTGGTGAACGCCAAAGTTTCACGCCCTTCGGTCTGCAATGCACTGGATACGGTTGTGGTTGACCGAGACATCGCCAAAACCTTCCTTCCGATGCTGAAAAGCGGTTTGAGTGTTTGGTCTGTGGAAATATTCGCAGATGGCGAATCTTATGAAATTTTTTCCGAAGCGGGATATCCGTATTTACAAAAAGCCCGTCCGGAAGACTTTGGAAGAGAATTTCTCGACTATAAGTGTTCGGTGAAAGTGGTGGAAAATATGGACGAAGCACTTAGCCATATCCGCACGTATTCTTCCCGCCATTCGGAGGCGATTTTGTCAGAGGATGTTGCGGAGTGTGAGCGATTTTTACAGGAAGTAGATGCCGCAGCGGTTTACGCCAATGCTTCGACACGCTTCACCGACGGAGGTGTATTCGGCCTCGGCGCAGAGATCGGTATCAGTACACAAAAATTGCACGCAAGAGGTCCCTTTGCCCTGGAAAAACTCGTTACCGAAAAATGGATTGTGCGGGGGGCTGGGCAGGTGAGGTGATAAAAAAAGCATTTTCGTCCACGAGATTAGTTCGCCACGAATAATACCTGAGGCATTTTCAACACGAATGCACACGAAGAGGCTCTTGGCGGTCTTTGCGAGAACCTCCGGAAGGCAAAAAACACGTAGCACAGACAAGTTTCACGCAAAGTCCGCAAAGAACCCGCAAAGTGCGCGAAGAGCCTCTTGACGGTCTTTGGGAGAACCTTAGATATCTTTCTGATTTGTGAGAGTTTGAAGTACAAGGATATTTTCCCCTTCCTCAAAAATAGATTCAACCGGGATATTAAAACCCTGAATCGCATAACTCTCGATAATTTCTCCATAGATATGGCGTTTGGCGGGGAAATATTCATGGTCGCCGGTGGGGAGAATGTATTGATCAATGCACTTTTTCACAGGATCAATGATCCAGTATTCCCGTATCCCGTGGGCTGCATAGTCTTGTCTTTTTGCACCCCGGTCAATCGTTGCCGTTTTAGGAGATAAAATTTCAACTGCAAAATCAGGTGCTGGAAAAAGCGTCTGATCTTCCGTAAACTGATCGGCTATATCCTTTCTGAAAAATACAAGATCAGGCTCATAATCATTGCGGGTAAGGGAAATCATCACTTTTTCGGTTCCCACTACACCGAGTTGGTGAATGGAAACATAAATACTGACCAATCTTGAAAGCAAATCCGTGATTTTCCAGCGTGCCCTTCTTACGGGAGAATGAACAATAATCTCCCCATTGATAAATTCAGCTTTTATATCGGGCGTCACCCATTCATAAAAATCTTTCCGCCGCCGCTGTTCTTCTTCCAGGACAGTTTCCAGGTATTTTAACTGAGATAAAGCATCGGGGCGTTTGAGTATTTCGTCGGCCAGTGAGGTGTGAGCCATAATTTCAAATTCTTATTCCCAATATACGGAAAAATCCTCTTTTATATACAGAAGATTCCATTCTATCCATATTCGTGTCGCAAGATCCCATAATGAGAATTTCTCGTTACTTTTTCCTTAATTGGTTCACAAACCATTTTATTCTAAGTCTATTATGAAAAAATTATCCTTTCTTCTGATTTGCGCAATGCTCCCGCTTCTGCTGGTTGCGCAGGGTAGTAAAGTTTTCGACAACCTTACACTCCCCAGCAAAATCCTCAACGGCGAACGTAAATACGCCATTTACCTGCCTCCGGACTACGAAACCTCTCAGCGGAGTTATCCCGTACTTTACCTGCTCCACGGTGGTGGCGACGACCAGACCGGCTGGGTGCAGTTTGGCGAAGTACAGCATATTACCGATAAATCTCTGCGCGAGGGAACCGCTACGCCGATGATTATCGTCATGCCCGATGCCAATACCGGCCGCAGGGGTTATTTCAACGATGTGCGCGGCGACTGGCGGTATGAGGACTTTTTCTTCCAGGAATTTATTCCCTACATCGAAAAAACCTACCGCATCAAAAGCGAAAAACGCTTTCGGGCAGTGGCCGGCCTTTCGATGGGCGGCGGTGGTTCGTTTATGTATGCCCTGCACCATCCCGAAATGTTTTCCTCTGCCTGCCCGCTTTCGGCGGCTACCGGGCCAATCAATCTGGACGATACCAACCGGTATTTTGGTTTTGCGGGAATCACTAACCCAACCGTAGAGCAGAAGCAGGCCTATTACGACCAGTACAGCGCCCTGGCTTTGATCGAAAAAATGAAGGACGAAGACAAAAAAGCAGTTCGTTGGTACATAGACTGTGGCGACGACGACTTTTTGTATGAAGGCAATGCACTTGTACATATCGCCATGAAGAAAAAAGAAATTCCCCACGAGTACCGTGTGCGCAACGGGGCACACTCATGGACCTATTGGCGGGATGCGTTGCCAACCGTTTTGTCGTTTGTATCGGATGCTTTTCATCAGTATTAAAATACAGAGCTATTCGCGCAATGCGATTCTCGCAATTTCCAGATCGCGTCTGACTTCAGGAAGGTATTTTCCCCAGGAAAATGTTTTTGCATCCACCCATGCATCTTTAGGATTCCAGGATGTTTTTTCACCCAGATAGGGCACTTCCCGATAATGACTTTGTGTAATAGCAGATACTTTTTCCCAATAACTCAGGCAGTTGGTCAGAAGCACAATTGCCTGAGTTTTGTTTTGTTCGGCACCGCCTTTTCTGTAAGCATGGAGTGAAATGGCAGCACGCAATTTGTCTGCAAAATACAGGCTTAACCATGCCCAGGTTTCGATATCTTCTAGCTCACAGGCAAACGCACCTTTAGGAGAAACACCGCTTTGCCGTATTTCATTTAGCAATTCCAGTATTTCATTTGCATCGGAAGAAAGCATGTTGGCGAGTTTGTCAGGTGTAGTGATTTCTTCGGCGATTTTGTAGTTATGGATAATGGCATCTACATATTCAGGAATATTCAGATAATGAGGGTCAAGCACCTGGTGATTGATAAGTTCGTCAATGGAGATAAAAGCTGAATGGCCGTCGCTTAATCCCTTTGCGGCAAATGGGGCCAAAAACCCTTCGCTGTAAAGCGTATAGTCCCAGGTTGCAGCGTGGAATGAAGCGAGTTTAAGTGGCATTTTACTTCCCAATTGGAATGCCTTAAACATTTTTCCTCCTGCGATTTTTCCATACCTGATGGAAAATGTTTCCTCAAAAACAGAATCAGGTGTGTCGGGATTGTAAAGCAGCCTGCCCCAGACTTTGTAAAACATCCATTGTTTTTCAAAGGCATACTGCCAGGTCTGGTGCGAACCTGGAAGGTGGGAATAATCAACGGCAGGAATATATCCTTCAGAGCCTACAAAATAGCCTGTAACGTATTCTTTGCCGTTTTCTGCAATATGCGAACGCACAAAATCTGGTTCGCCCCAGCGAAGGATAAACATATCCTCATTTCGGATCATCCATTGAATCCGGTAGTTTTGGGGTAATGGATTCCAAAACCGGTCATCAATGGCGCCGGAGTGAAAATCGTGGGTCATAGCAAGCACAGGCGTTGAGTGTCCGTGCGACCAGTTGAATTTAATTTCTACATGGACAGGATCGGAAAAGCCTGCTTTGTCAATCACCTTTTGCATTTCGACAGGCGAACCAGCGAGCACGGAGCGGTGAATAAACCTTGCAGGCCGATTTGCTGCCTGAAGGCCTTTGACAAAGGTTTCTTCGATCCATTTTTCTCTGTCCGCTGCCTGCATGGTTTGATCCGGACCGAAGTTGTTCATCCAGTCGGCAAGCGTTACACCCAGCCCTGTCAGATCTTCGTATTCGTTGATCACCTGAGTTACTGTTTCGCGGGTATATCGGCGGACAAGTTCGGTAGTATCGTTCAGTTCTTTTATCCCATAGGCTTGGGCCATCTGCGGAGAGACTACAATATTCCAGTTGACGATATAGGTTTCGATTCCCCTTTGTTTTGCCATACGGAAAAGCCCTTTCCAGAAAGTCTGCCATTGGGCTAGTTCTGCATCGGAGAGGGGACAGGCTTCCGGAAAGTTTTTTGCCCGGATCATAAAAGGGAACGGATGACGGCTCCAGAGAGAAAGAACATTCAACCGATTTTGCGCCATCATGTCGAGATATTTTTCCCAGAAGGCGAGGTCGCGGCAAACATCGCTGTGGAGATCCATCTGTTCTCCTTCGCGATAGGGCGACCAGGGCAAATTGAATTTAATAGCGCGGAAGGAAAATCGGGGTGTTTCGCGAGTGGGATTAATATTTAAAAGTCCTTGTTGGAATCGGTGATTTTCGGCAATATCGAGCAGCGCGTACATGGCGCCTGTGGCATCTCCTGCAAGGATTTCCCATTTGCCGGCAGTTTTTCCCCGGCGGATTTCAAACCCTTCCGGCGGAAGGCCGGGGGAAGGAACAACAATGGATAACTGCGCTTTTTCTCTTTGGTCGGTTTGGATGATTCTGATCTCAGATTCCGCAGCTGCCTGAGTCAGTTTCCCGATTCCGTGTAAAACGGGGAACGCATCGCTGTTTGCAAACAAAGTAATCGTCTGACTGCGAATGGACTGAAACCCGATCAGGAGAAAACCCGCCAGGATAAGGGAGGAAAGGTAATTTCTGAACATCCTGTATCTGATTAATACAGGCTTAATATAAGATTCTTTCTGGTAATCTTTTACACCAGAAATAGGCTCTTTTTTGTTAGTCATTAACCTTCGATTTTGGAAAAATTTAAAAATTGTAGGGAAATATTTTGGCATTTCATTTTTTTTTTTGTGGGTTGGGTCTTAGGCACGATGGGTAAACTCATATAACCCCTCCACTTTGTCTTTTTTCTTCTTCTTCATCCGTTGCGGCTGATGAAGCGGAAAATCTATGATCTCAACCTAACTAACCTACACCTACAATGAAAACGACAATTTCCTTTTTTGTGACGATTTTGATTTGTACTTTAGGCTTCATGGGAATGACGCCGGTGCAAGCACAAGTACGAACGACGGTTCTCTCCGAAGACCAGAAAATCGAAGATTTTATTCCTTTTTACACCGAAGATCGCCCGGAAAGCCACCTTTTACCGGTCGTGGATGTCGCTGCGGCGATTGCAGAAGATCGCCGGACCGGGAACCCGTATGCACGGTTTGGCATAAAATCTTCGGTGAGTTTCCGGGAAACGGACGGGGCTTTTTATGAATCGAATCAACAAACCACGGTCTGGAAACTCGTGCTGAATTCTCCTGGCGCAACTTCGCTTAATTTTGTGATGGAAAACCTGAATCTGCCTCCGGGCAGCGAAATGTATTTATCCGCTCCGGCAGGTTTTATGGTGATGGGTCCGATTCAGGCGGAGTTTGTTTTTGAAGGCATTTTTGCTTCGGATCTGATTTGGGGTGAGTCGGTGGAATTTACGGTGATTCTTCCCTCAGCGTTAAAAAAAGAATTTTCGATTCATCTTACGGAGGCGGTGCATGGTTACTCCGATCGCGCCAGCCGAGTCTTTGGGGAGTCGGGTTGGTGTACGGTTGATGTAAATTGTCCACAGGGAGTAGGATGGGAAAGGGAGCGGGATGCGGTCGCAATGGTAATCAGTGGTAACCTTCGTCTTTGTTCTGGTGCTTTGGTTAATAATGCCTGCCAGGATTTGCGGCCCTTTTATCTGACCGCCTTTCATTGTATAGATTCGAATGAAGACAGTGTGTTAAGCGGAAAAGAATTGGGAAAGCTGAATTCATGGGTATTCCGCTTTAATTACGATAGTCCCAACCCAACCCCTCCTACCTGCCGGGGAAGTGAGCCTGCTACCTGGCTGTCGTATTCCGGCGCACAGTTTCGGGCAGGTTGGGCAAATTCGGATTTTGCGCTAGTGGAGTTAAATGGTTCTATCCTCAACCAGACGACTTCCTTAGCATTGGCCGGTTGGGATAGAAATGATTTTGCTCCGATTGGGGGAACAGGGATACACCATCCCAAAGGAGATGTGAAAAAAATCTCGGTTGATAACGACACACTAACGATACAAGGCTGGGGAAGCAATACTAGTGCAGGTACTACGCATTTGAGAGCAATCTGGGAAGATGGAGATGTAGAAGGTGGTTCTTCCGGTTCTCCTATTTTTGATCCCAATCATCGTCTAATGGGCCAGTTACATGGCGGTCCCCCCGAATGCCAGGAACGAAGAGGCATTTATGGCCGGTTTTTTTCCTCATGGACAGGAGGGGGAACCAATAATAGCCGACTAAGCAATTGGCTGGGAGGAGGAAACAACCCAAATATAATCAATACAATCCGGATTCCCCGCCTGCTTCCGACAAATGCCGGTACGCTGTGTTACGGTAGTTCCCAAAGTTTTACGATGCAGGATCCCCTTCCCGGTGCCGTAATTTCCTGGCAGGCAACCCCGGCCAATCTTTTTGCCACAGCTTCGGGCAACTCAGCCACTGCCATTCTCTCACCGGCCAATTCGCTGGTTTCCGGTCAGGGGACACTTACTTTTCGCATGGGAATGGGCAACGGGTGTAACGATGTAGTATTTACCCGAACCCTCTGGGTGGGCAAACCCGGTATGCCGGGAACCAGTCCTACCGGAAATCCCCCGATTTCGATAGGATTGGGTGCTTTACAGACGGTAACCATCACCGGCGCACCGGGCGCATTTTATACCTCGGGGACGTGGTGGGCAAATGGCAGCATCACAGCCAACCCTCCCGCTGCAGGCCAGGCCGGTGTGTTTGAAGCCACCAGCCTGGGTACGGGAAATTTTTATGTTCAAACTTCCAATAGCTGTGGGGTATCTCCCGCAGGTGGTGGCGCGATGAATGTAACCAGCGGAGGGGGCGGAATGTACCGGATTGCACCTAATCCGGCACGGGAGGAAATAACGGTCGAAATTTCCGATTCTGCGCCGGAGGCAAACCGGAAGATTTTGGTTTCGGATCTGAACGGAAAAGTGTTGTTACAAATCCGAAGCGAAGAACGGCGGATAACCATACCGCTACAAACCCTGCAACCGGGGATATATCTCCTTCAGATACGCAACACTGAAGCGACTTTCACCAGTAAAATCGCCATAAATCGCTGATTACAAAATATTCCTCTTAAAAAAAATTTTTGCCATGAGAAAACAAGTGCTGTTTATTCTGATCCTGGTCACAATGGCAGGAAACCCGTTGATCGGTCAACATTTTTCCGCCTCCCCCCGTATCTCCCTCAGTCTGGCTTTTCAGGAACACGACCGACGGATGTTTGGCTTGCCACAAGGTACCGCTCGGGATATTCTTTTCTATGAAAACAATCTCGGCACCTGGCAGTATGCACTAGGAGTCTATAAACCGTTATGGACCACCACCCACTTTTCCCTTGAAGCGGGGTTCTGGCTCACCCGTGAGGTGAATACCTTTACCCGACCGATTAATCATCAATATCTGACGGGGCAGCAAACTTTAGAACTCCGTTATATACAAAGATACCGAATAGATCAGGTGGGGATTCCTGTGAATTTGCGAATGAAACTGTGGGATATCGGTTCATCGGCGCGGGTATATGCGCAGGGACAGGCGCTGCCCGCTTTCCATTTTCGCAAAGGGGTCAATCATCTTCGAATACTAAACAAATGGGTGGCCGATTTTTATTCCCTGGAAGTGAATACCGGGCTGGGCGTAGCCTGGAAAAACGGGGATGTAACCCTCAGTTATCGCGCCTGGCAGATGAAGCAGATAGATACGGTTTTGTCGCCCTATATCTACGACGAAGTACCGAGCGGCACCGAAACCTACAACCCCTTCAAACTCTGGTTGACGGTGAGCTACGCCCTGACGCCGGAGTCGGAGGTACGCCAGTTTTTGCGCCGGAGGCGGGAGGGGAGGGATTCCTTGAAGGAATAAAAACGAGGCCTGGCCCCCTCACCGTATCGTCTTCTCCGGATATTTTGGCGTTATACTCCGAAAATAGTCCACCACTTTCTGAATATCGGCTTCCATGTCAGGGCCTGCAAAAAACGGCTCGGCAATGGTAATTGTCTTTTTTCCATAATCGAGTCCCACCATACGAATCGGTATGTTGGCTTTGCGGGCGATGTGATAAAAACCGGTTTTGAGTTCGGGGGTATAACTGCGTGTGCCTTCTGGTGCAAGCGCAATGGAAAAGGATTCGTGCTGATTAAATAAATCCACTACGGCATCCACGAGGTTCTGATTGCTACTTCGATCAACGGGATAACCGCCCACGTAACGAAAGAAAATGCCGAATGGCCAGCGAAACAACTGTGATTTTCCCAGATATTTTGTAGGCAGACGAAGAAGAACCTTAGTAGCCAGACCAAATATAAAATCCCAGTTACTGGTATGAGGACCCGCAACCAATATGTATTTTTTTTCCGGCGGTGCCTGCCCTTCAATTTTCCAGCCGGAGAAAAACATAACCAGTTTTGAGAGTATCATTAGCATAGCCTATGTCCTTATTAATCCAGGCTTAATATAAAACTCTTTTTGATAATGTGTTTATATAAGATAAGGACTCAGGGTTTTGAGGAGTTTTTTATGCTGGATAGGTTTGGTCAAGAAGTCATTAAAGCCAGCGGACATTCCTTTTTCCATTTCTCCAGCCATAGCGAACGCGGTCTGGGCGATGACGGGGATTTGGTTTTTTTTCTGGCGAATTTCTTTTAATGCCTGATAACCGTCTTTGTTGGGCATCTGAATATCCATGAGCACAAGGTCAATATTTTCAAAATAGTCGCAAATGTCAACGGCTTCCTGTCCGGTCTTACAGCGAATAATTTTTGCGTGAGTTTTGCTTAATATCCGGGAAAGGAGTTGGAAACTCGTTTCATCGTCTTCGGCAATAAGAATAGTTTTTTCCTTCCAGTTTAGGTGAAGCGATTTTTGCGGGCGGAGTTCTTCTTCCTGCAAGTCATCGGCAAGGGTGAAAGGGAGGATAAACGAAAATTGAGAACCCTGTCCGGGGGTAGAGTCGAGCCAGATTCGCCCGCCCATCATTTCTACCAGGCTTTTGCATATTGCCAGCCCGAGTCCGGTACCTTCATTAAGTTTAGTGGCATGTTCTATTTTCCTAAATCGCTCAAATACATGCGATTGTGCCTCGTAGGGGATGCCCATTCCCGTATCGCGAACAAAAAACTCAAGGGTGCGATAGTCCCGAAAAGTATAACCGATCGTGATACTTCCGGTTTGGGTAAACTTTATTGCGTTGGAAATGAGGTTAACCAAAATCTGCTGAAGGCGGAAAGAATCGGTAATGATGGTCAGATGATCGTCCCTGACGGCGGGCGATAAGATAATTTCCACCTCTTTGGATTTTCGGGGGCTAAGTGCAAAAGCAGCGTGTAACTCCCGCAGCATATCATTAAGGCGACAATTGGAAGGGCGAATGGTAAGTTGACCCGCCTCAATTTTGGAAATATCAATAATATCATCAATCAGATGAAGCAAATGTGTGCCGCTATTTTGGATGTGTCGTAAAAACTCTTCCTGTTCATTTTCCTCAATATTCCCTTCGCGGAGCAGGTTAGAAAACCCAATGATGGCATTCATCGGGGTACGAATGTCATGCGACATATTGGAGAGAAAGGCAGATTTCAGGCGGTCGGCTTCTTCGGCTTTTTCCTTCGCACGAAGGAGTTTTTTCTGGCCTTCACGCAGGGCTTTGCGAGCCTTTTTTTCTTTTGCGAGGCTCTTTTCCAATCCTTCTACCAAAATGGCCAGTGGTGCTGCCACGATAAAATTTAAAATCATAAAGTTAATCCCTACAATCGTCCATACATCCGGAGGGTAAACAGCAAGTTTTACCTCAAAAGGTATCCCAGCATATAAACAAACCCCCATCAGGGTTATGGTAAAAAGGTTGATAATCAGGCTAAAAAACGCATGGTGCATTCCCAGCAATACACCCGACAAAACCGGAAAAACAAATAGATATACTAACCCCGCACCCATAGGCCCGGTGAGGATAAGTAGGCCAACCCCTAAAAGATAGAAAAGAGAAATAAGCATCCATACCCTTACTTCAAAAGAAATATTCGTTTTGAAGAAAATAAGCAGTATAAGAGCGTAAACCACGATATCCATTACGGCGACTGCGGGAATATTTTCGCGGAAAGAAAGAATAACACTGGGAATGAGGGCCAGGAAACCCAGAAAAATTACGACCAGCGTCAGCGAAAAAAATATCCTTACCCGATATCGGGGAATATGAGGATGTTCCCATAAAATGGGAGAAATATTTTTTTTCGAAACCGCGTTGAATAAACGGCTGAAAAAAATTAGAATCTGGTCAACTGTTGTAGTTGATGTAAGGAGTTTGTTTTTCATGACACTGTAATATTACCTCATCTGCTCAGTGAAACGGAATCAATTTCCCTACATTTATTGCACTGCTTTAAAGCGCAAACTCCCTACTCTGAAAGGCCCTGAAAAGGTATTTTTTACAGAAAAGTATTCAATCCCGACAAATTCTTACCTCAAGATGGGAATTAAAAGGGTGAATTCTTTAAAAAACAAACCCGACAGCAAACTCCGCAAAATCCGCTTCGCCACTGTGTGCGTGTACATACACGCCTAAGAATGGTTGGAAAAAGGGTTTTTTCTGTTGTTCATAAAAATAAAACTGTGGCCCAAACTTGGTATAGAGGACATAATTCATCTGGTAAGGTCGTTTGATATAGGGGCCTATATGAGCAACAAAGGCTGCGCGACCAAACAAAAATTCCCCTCCGGCAAACACAACCCCGCCCGTTGCTGCTCGTCGGGGGTTGTCAAAAGGAATATCCTGATTTTGAATAAACGCATAAATACTTTCGGCAAAAAACCATTCAGTGCCAACCTTGAGCCGGATTTTGTTTTTCCATAAAGTATTAAGAGTAAAGGCGCCTACATAAACCGGGTAAAGCGGCCCTCCGGGCGATTTTTGTGAGTTAAATCCGTATCCTGCTTTTATACCCGGATGGATTCGGTTGAATTTTTTTACAGGCTGATTTTCCTCGGAAAAGGTTGTCGGAGAGATGCTCTCCCGAATTTTATATCGGGCATTTAATGAAATAGCGGGGATATTTAAACCCAGGTTGGGTATTTTTGATCGGCCGTTCGAAAAATGCGAATAGTCTGCTCCAAGCGCCAATTGCCAATGATCGGAGATTGTCCAGCGCGATTCCAACTGGAAAAGTATAAAATAATTTAGGGGTGAACCAATGACATTATTGGTAGGATTGGATTGACGATTATAAGAGCGGGTGATAATGCCCGGCGAATAACCGAGGTTAAATCGAAGTTGAAAATTGGAAGCGGAAGCGATGGGAAACGAAAGAGTAGGGGTGAGGCTAAACGCACGGCCAAAAACCTCGCGATTTCCGGGAGAAAAAAACATAAAACGAAGCCCCGTTTCCGGAAAATGATACTGGCGATGCCAGATTTTATTTCCCGAAACACGAGTAGAAAAACCTGCCGTAAAAATCGTCGCATTATGCAAAACATCGGGCCAGACGGCATTGATTTTCAGCATTCTTCCATAATGCCCTCCGGCAAAGACAAAACTTTGCGGTTTACCCGCAAGGCAGATTAGCAGAAGAAAAAGCAGGAGAAAGAAAGTTCTCATTTTGAAGGTTTATTCAACCCAGGGTTGTTCCAGACCTTTTAGTACCTCCAAAGATTCGGAGATATGATTGTCAATCTGAAACTGAGAGGAAAAATGATGCCGAATAATGCCTTTTTTATCAATTACAAAAGTTTCTCTTGATTTTATCCATCCAAAAAAGGAGCCATTAACTCCGTAGAGTTTGTGGACATGACTATCGGGATCGCTAAGCAAGTGGAAAGGGAGACGGCGATTGAGAACAAATAACTTGTGTGAATCAACCGAATCCGTACTTACTCCGATAACTTCTGCCCCGAAAGTAGTAAATATTTGATAGGCATCCCGAAACCCGCAGGCTTCTTTTGTGCAGCCTGCCGTTTCGTCTTTAGGGTAAAAATAGAGGATGATATTTTTTTTTTCACGGAAATCGGCAAGGCGCACCATAATGCCGTCCTGATTTCTCAGTTCAAACTCCGGCGCTTCCGAACCAACCTTTACTTTGGGCATAGACAATATTCCTTTCGATGAATCGTAAAAGTAGGAGGCAAAATTACAAGATATTTTTTGCTTTTCACTAACTTGGCTCCTCTAAATGCAGGACGCAAACCTAAACCTAAACCTTCAACATGAAAGTATTCAGACTCATTCTTTTGACAATGGGGGTTATGTTTACCCTCCCTTTTACCGCTTTTGGCCAGGCCAATTGCACCCCGGATACCAGTATTAAAACGGTTGGGCTTTATCCGGATACCCTTAAGACGGGTTATGTAGGGATTGCCTACTCCGATACGCTCCAGGCGGTTCTTCCTACCGACACAGCGATTGCGCCATTGGTTTTCTCTTTCTGTCGGTACAAAATCGTCGGTACAACGCCAGACCTCGACTCCCTGGGACTGGGGTTTGATTGTGACCAGCCTGATTGTGATTATAAAGTAGATCATGCTAGTGGAACCAAACTCAACTGGGGTTGTGTGATTATATCCGGCACTCCTACCAAAGGTAACGATAGCCTTTTTGTTTTGGTACAGGCGGATTTGGGGACTTATATTCCCTTGCAGGATACCTGTATTACCTCCGCATCGCTTACCTTGCCTTTTTCTTTTGAGTTCAGAATCCTCGATACAACGAGCACTTCCATCTTTCGCGATTTAGACCAGCAGGCTCTCCAGATGAAACTTTATCCCAACCCTTCTTCCGGTCTAAGCCATCTGGAATTTGATATGCCTCTGAACGGAGATGTTGAAATTGATCTGGTAAATTCCATCGGACAAAAGGTGCAATCCGTATTTTCCGGCCTGGCCCACAAGGGGCATCATGTATTTGAAATTCCGACCGGAGAACTTGCCCAGGGGCTTTATTTTGTCCGAATCAATCTGAACAATGGAGAAAATATCCTTGCTCGCAGATTAGCAATCAACCGGTAGTTTTTCGTTATTTCGAATAATTTCCCGCTTTTATGACCCGTTTCCCCCTAACAATTCTGTCGTATTCATCCCTGACCGCAATCTACTGTCTGATTACGATATTGGGATCTGCACAAAATGCCCGGATTACTGTCTCCGGTAAAGTGACAGATTTTGCTTCCGGTGATCCGCTTGTCGGTGCGACTGTCGCCGTACCAGAGCTTAATGCCGGAACCTACGCGGATGAAGAAGGTAATTATACGCTGACAATTGCAGTGGGAAACCGGTCATCGCTGGAGGTTTCTTATTCATTTACCGGATATACTGCCCAGAAAATCACTATTTCGGTTGAAAATCAGAGCGCGGTGCAAAATGTTGCATTGCGTTCTGAAGATTATTCTACCGAAGAAGTGGTCATCACCGCCACCAAAGGTTTTGCTCAGTCGCAGTCGGACGTGACGGTTTCGATTGAAGTAGTGAAGCCGCTGGCGATTGATCTTCAGGCCACACCCTCCATTGATAAAACACTTTCTCAAATACCGGGTGTGGACAATCAGGACGGGCAGATAAATATCCGGGGGAGTTCGGGTTATGCTTATGGTGTGGGAAGCCGGGTAATGGTTACTCTCGACGGTCTTCCGCTGATTACCGGTGACGCGGGAACAGCCAACCTCGATCTGATACCGGTGGATAATATTTCCCAGGTGGAGGTTATGAAAGGTGCAAGCTCTGTTCTTTATGGTTCTTCGGCATTGGGGGGTGTAATAAATATTGTAACCTCCGATCCGGAAGAAAAGCCCAAAACTTCCCTACGACTTCGCTATGGGCGGTTCGGTTCTCCAGCAAATCCTGCGATTGACTGGGATGGAAACAAAAGTGCATGGTCTGCTTCCACGCATATTTTCCATAGCAGGAAGATTGGTATCATGGATTTCACCCTTCAAAGCAATTTCATTAAAGAATCTGGCTACAGACAAGGCACCGATACGGAGGAATATCGCAACCTGATCATGCTGAAATTCAAACCGAAAAAAGCTCCGGGGTTGTCTTTCGGTTTAAATGCCAGTGTGAGTGTGGATTCAAGTGGTAGCATTCTTTACTGGAGAGGTTATTATCCCGATACCATAACCAATGGCACGGAGCAGGTTATCTCCGGCGGCGCACTTACTCCTACCAATGCAGACGGCGGTTACCGCAAACAATTATCTACCATCATTGGGATTGACCCGGTAATAAAATATCTGACACCCAATGGCAAAAGCCTTTTCTGGTACAGAGGACGTTATCTGAGCAATCGTAATCAGAATAATACCAACCAATCCACCAATAATTTTATCGTTTATAACGACTTCCTTTATCAGACAACACTCCTCAAGAAAATCAACTGGGTTACCGGTGCTACTTATACCAGTTCTTCCATTAAAGGAGACAGCCTCTATGGAGGTACTTATGTATTTAATGGAGACACCATTACCAGTACCGGCACACACGATGGAAACTCACTGGGATTATATACTCAACTCGACGGTAAATTTGGCCGACTGACTACTAGTTTGGGCTTTCGTTATGAAACGGTTCAGATAGACGGGGCTTCGCGGGAATCACGACCCGTGGCCCGTGCAGGGTTGAATCTGAAACTTTGGCCGGGTATGAATATTCGTACCTCTTTTGGTCAGGCATTCCGCGTTCCTTCCGTGGCGGAAAGATTTGCCAATACAACCGGCGGCGGGATTGTCGTCGAACCTAACCCTAATATCCAATCGGAGTATGGATACAGTGCAGAAGTAGGCCTCCGGCAAGGGTTTCTGGCTGATCGCCCGAATTTTGTCCTCAAAGGCTATCTGGATTTCGCCGGATTTGTAATGGACTATGAAGATATGGTTGAGTTTGGGATCACCAAACGGCAAATTTTTCCCACACGAGACATCCGCTTTTCTTCAGTGAATGTGGCAAATGCGCGAATTTCCGGGCTGGAATTGACTACGCTCGTTTCGGCTAACTGGAAAAACTGGTTTGTGAATTTTAACGGAGGGGTTGTGTATCTGAATCCGGAAGATATGAATGCCGTACCCGCTGAAAAACAACTGGATCTCGTAAACATTCCTTCCGATATAGTAAATCCCGATAAAGTGGATCAGCCGCCCTTTCTGAAATACCGTAGCCGATGGACAGTGAGAGGCAGTATTTCTGGTGGATACAAAATGTTTAGCCTGACCGCGAATATGCGTTATAAAAGTTTTGTCGAAAATATTGACCAATATTTGTTTATTGTAATCGAAGATCTCAACGACTTTCGGGTAAACCACCCCAACGGCGACTTCGTTACCGATGTGATTTTATCGGCAGATGTTACTAAAAACAGCAAACTTTCACTCACTGTGGATAACATTACCAATACCGAGTATCTGATTATACCCGGATATCTGGCTCCGCAGCGTAAATTTACGCTACAGTTTATGATACGCTTTTAATTTTTGTATGTCTTCAGCCGCTATTATTCCGCTCGACCGTTACAACTGGGAACTTTGCCTCGATATCCAGATGGAACCGGATCAAGAGCAGTTTATTCCTTCAGTAATTTATTCTATCGCTCAGGCAAAGTTTGAGGATCTGCACCCGTATGGAATTCTTTACGGCAGTAAAATCGTGGGATTTTTGATGTATGGAAGTTTTGGCGGAATATGCTGGATCAACCGAATTATTATTGATAAAGAATACCAGGGGCAGGGAATCGGGAAAAGTGCTATCCGGGAGTTATTGATGCTTTTGCGAGGGAAAATTGCCTGTCGGGAAATTCGCACGAGCTATTCCGCTGAAAATTATGTCGCAGATCATTTTTTCAGGTCATTGGGTTTTCACCCGATCAATGAGGACATGAGCCATGAAATTGTGGCTCGTTACGAAGGTCTGATTTAATCAAATATTCGCATATTATCAATCAGACGGGTTTTCCCCAAATACGCAGCGATAAACATCCTCGGATTTTCATCCGGGGAAAGTGCGGAAATCTCTTTCAGATTCGTATCGTTGAGTATCTCAAAATAATCGAGTTTCACGATTGGAAACATTGTTAGTTTCTCTTGTATGAAGGCGCGAATAGCATCTGTGTCGCGGAAGTCATTAATATTATCTTTGATAATGCGCATTGTTTGGGAGAGAAATAACGCCTGAGTGCGCTCTTCGACTGAAAGATATACATTCCGGGAACTCATCGCCAGTCCGTCTTTTTCCCGGACAATGGGGCAGGGCACAACAGTCAAAGGGAAAAATAACTCTTTTACCATCTGCTGAAGAATAAGACATTGTTGATAGTCTTTTAATCCGAAATAAGCTTTTGAAGGTTGTATGAGGTGGAAAAGAATGGATACCACCTGTACGACGCCATTCATGTGTCCCGGGCGGCTGGCACCGCAAAGTTTTTTATCCAGGTCGCGAATGTTAAAGTAAATCTGGGTTTCTCCGGGATAAATCTGCCCGCGCTCCGGGGCAAATACAACGTCGGCTCCTATTTTTTCAAGAAGCGCACAGTCTTTTTCCAGTGTACGGGGATACTTTTCAAAGTCCTCATTGGGGCCAAATTGTGTGGGATTTACAAAAATCGTAACAATCGTCAGGTCATTTTCCGAAACAGATTTTTCCACCAGGCTTGCGTGCCCCTCGTGAAGAGCGCCCATGGTTGGAACTAAACCGATTTGTAGCTCAGGATTTAGCTTTTTACGGAAATTGAGGAATGAAGAAATTTCCCGAAAAACATGCATAATGGAATAGGTACAGAATGAGGGCGGTCAATATAAGCATTCGCGAATTGTTAATACAAATATTTTTGTGTATTTTTGTCCCAGATTTCCGCAACCTAAGCTTTTGGCTGCTCATGTTCAACGCACTAACATGTATAAGAAAATGAGAATTCTTTATGTGACTTCCGAAATAGATCCATTTCTTAAACTCACTTCAGCAGCAGACTTTATCCGGCTTCTTCCTCAAAGCCTTCAGGAGAAAGGACACGAGATAAGGATTTTTATGCCCAAGTTTGGTGTGATCAATGAACGAAGAAACAGACTTCACGAGGTGGTAAGATTATCCGGAATTAATATACGGGTAGCAGGCGAAGAAAAACCACTGACCATTAAGGTTGCTTCCATCCCCAACGCAAAACTTCAGGTATATTTTCTCGACAACGAAGATTACTTCAAGCGCAAATCGGTACTTACAGACCCCCACAGCGATAAATTTCACCTGGATAATGACGAGCGCGCCATATTTTTCTGTAAGGGTGTGATCGAAACAGTAAAAAAACTGGGCTGGCCTCCTAATATTATTCATTGCCATGACTGGATGACTTCGTTTATTCCCTTATATTTACGCACCCATTACAAGGACGACCCGATGTTTAAAAATACCAAAATTGTTTTTACGGTATATAACAATGGGTTTGACTGCGAACTGGCGGGCAACTATCTCGAAAAGGTACGGGTTGATGGGATTGCGGAGGAGAAAATAGACAACTATACCGGCCCTAATTACGTTGGGGTATGCAAAGGCGGGATCGCAATGTCCGATGTAGTTACCAAAGGACATCCTCAGGTTCATGAAAAATTAGAAGAATACATTGATCAGATACAGGAAGAACAAATATACTTCGACATCAGCGACAGGGACTCCTATGTTGAAGGGTATAATAAGCTCTACTCTGATATTTCCAATTAAGTACGGTTTGAAAAATACGATTCATTTATGGCTGTTTGCTATGGTAGCAGCAGCCATTTTTTTTGTCGCGGGCTGTGAAAGGCCCATTGGTGGTACCGGCATTGACGTGCTGCCCGAAAACGATATCATCAGCCTGCAATATTCCGACACAACGACCATTGTGATGGAAACCCGCTGGCTGGAAGAGTCAAATACCTACCGGTCGGCCCGGCAATTGTTTGGCAATTATATAGACCCCTATTTCGGGAAAATTACCGCCGCTACCTGTACGGAATTTCTTGCCCGTTCCGGGCTGAATTTCGGGGACTCCGCTGACCTTATTTTTGACTCACTCGTCTTATCTCTCAATATTGACGGGGCTTATGGCAGGGTTCAGACCGTTCAAAATCTCCGGATTTATGAGCTTACCCAATCCTTCCCCGATGCCATCACAGAAATGATGTCCTCTGATACGTTGGCCTATAATAATTCCCGCGACCTCGCACAAGGCTATCAACTTGTATATGAAGATGAGAAAGACCTGGGAGTCGTAAAAATTCGATTGGACGACGCATTGGGAAAAAAAATATTATTTGCTTCACCGGATACACTTGCTGACCGGGATTTATTCAACCAGTTGTTTAAAGGAATTTATATTGGAACAGATCCTGTAACCTATTTATCCCGCGAGCCAGGTGCAATATTTTCCTTGTTTGGTATCAGTAATGACACCCGCCTCAGGTTGTATTATCGGGAAAAAGACCCGGATACCACTACATATACCGCTAAAAATGAGCCTTTTCTTATCAGTGGCTCTACCCCCCGGTATCATAATCTAAAACGTACCGATTACGAAGCCGGGCTGCTGCCCGATTATCTTTCCCAGCCAGACACCTCAGCTTTTTATGAGTTTATTCAGGGAGGATTGGAAATGAAGGTTTTCCTGAAATTTCCGCACATAGATAAAATCGAAGAATCTGCAATCAGTAAAGCCGAACTCGTAATTTATGTGGATCAGGAATATCTCGGCAGCGAACGCCGGTTTCAGCCTCCCTTTCAATTAGAGACGGTTTTTGCCGATGAAAACGGAGAAGAAGAATTGATTGACGGTGAACCTGTATATATTTCTTCCCCTGCACCTTATAATGAAGAATCCGGGACCTATAACATTTCTCTTACCAACTATGTGCAGCAACTCGTCGGAGGAAGCAGAGAAAATTACGGATTGTTTATCGTCGCCAATAATCGGGCCTTTCAGATTAATCGGGCGGCAATAGGGGGCACGGATAACCCCACGCTAAAACCGGTTCTTCGTTTGATCTATACAAATTTGCCGAAATAAACGATTTCGTTTTGAATATTCATGGGGCTACTTCGCAAAAATGCGTGTGGCCCCGTGTTGTTTTTTCGTGAAATTCGCACTTGAAGATTCCCAGCGGTCGTTTTTATTTGTAAAAAACTCATACAAACCAAACCCGAATTACTATGTGTGGAATTGTAGGTTATATTGGCCACCAACAAGCTTATCCGATCCTGATCAAAGGATTAAAAAGACTCGAATACCGGGGATATGACTCCGCCGGTGTTGCATTGATGAATGGAAATATACAGGTGTTCAAGAAAAAAGGTAAAGTTGCCGAACTTGAAAACCATGTAGGCACTTCCTCCCCCACGTGTGAAATCGGCATGGGGCATACACGTTGGGCTACTCATGGAGAACCTAATGATATAAACTCCCATCCGCATGTTTCCTCCTCTGGAAATTTTGCCCTTATTCATAACGGTATTATCGAGAACTATAGTACCCTGAAAAATCGGCTGATTGCCAATGGGTTTACTTTTGCAAGTGAGACCGATACCGAAGTATTGGTACAACTGATTGAGTTTATTTATGAAAATGAACCTGTCTCTGCCGAAGAGGCGGTAAGGCTTGCGCTGAATGAAGTCGTAGGTGCTTATGGTATCATTGTGATGTGTAAAGACACACCGGATCAGTTGATAGTTGCCCGTCGGAGTAGCCCGATTGTGATTGGAATAGGAGTAGATGAATACATCATCGCTTCCGATGCCACACCGATTGTCGGTTATACCAAAGATGTCATTTACCTCAACGACAATGAGATGGCGGTATTGACCAAAGATTCACATACCATCAAAACCATTGAAAATGAAATCCGCACTCCTTTATTGCAAAAAATCGAAATGGAGATTGCTGCCCTCGAAAAAGGCGGTTATGCCCATTTTATGCTGAAAGAGATTTTTGAACAACCCAACTCCATCGCCGAAAGTATTCGCGGTCGGATTAATCCGGTGGACAATACCGTATGGCTCGGCGGGCTGGTGGATGTTCACGAGCCACTCCGAAACGCAAAACGTTTCATCTTTGTCGCCTGTGGTACAAGCTGGCATGCAGGACTGGTAGGGGAATATTTATTTGAAGAATTTGCCCGTGTCCCGGTAGAGGTAGAATATGCTTCAGAATTTCGTTATCGAAATCCGATCATCAACAAAGATGATGTGGTGATTGCGATTAGCCAAAGTGGAGAAACGGCAGATACCCTGGCCGCAGTAGAAATTGCAAAAGCAAACGGGGCGTTGGTTCTCGGAGTCGTGAATGCTGTCGGATCAAGCATTGCCCGCGCCACAGACGCGGGGGTATATATCCATGCAGGCCCGGAAATAGGGGTCGCCTCTACCAAAGCATTTACTTCCCAGGTGACCGTTCTGACACTGATGGCAGGGTTTATCGGGCAGCTAAAAGGTACCAGCACACCCAAAACTCAGGCGGCAATCAATGAATTGGTGAAAATCCCCGCTAAAGTTGCACGAATTCTGGAAACCAATCCGGAAGTAATCCAGATTGCGGAGATATTTAAAGACGCCACCAACTTTCTCTATCTGGGGAGAGGCTATAATTTCCCCGTGGCTTTGGAAGGAGCTTTAAAATTGAAAGAAATCTCCTATATCCATTCCGAAGGATACCCTGCGGCAGAAATGAAACACGGCCCTATCGCATTGATTGATGAAAATATGCCCGTGTTGTTTATCGCTACTCAGGATGAATCTTACGATAAAATTGTTTCCAATATTGATCAGGTAGTCTCTCGAAAAGGCCGTGTGATTGCGATCGTCACGGAAGGAGATGAGCGTATTCGCGATCTGGCCGAGTTTGTATTGGAAATTCCGTATGCAAATCCCGCATTGTTGCCGTTGTTGTCGGTTATTCCGCTGCAATTATTGTCCTATCATATTGCACTGATGCGCGGTTGTAATGTGGATCAGCCACGGAATCTGGCTAAATCGGTAACCGTGGAGTAAGGATCAATTATTGCGGTTTTCATTCCAGACAGACCAGGATTTTTCCGCCTGGAGGATCAGCATATCCAAACCATTGCAGGTGCGTGCGCCGAAGTGAGCAGCTTTTTTCATAAAAAGTGTTTCTTCCGGGTTGTAAATCAGGTCGTAAACAAAATGATCCGACCCCAAACCTTCGTAAGGAATTTCCGGAGCAAAGTCTGTATCGGGATACATACCCAAAGGAGTGGTATTTACAATCAGCGGGTAAGTGGAAAGTAATTCCGGAGAAAGGTCTTTGTACGAAACCTCGCGGAGGTTTTGGGGGTTCCGCGAGACAAAAAGTATATTTTCTGCCATCAGCAGATTTTCCAGAACATACTTTACTGCTTTTGCTGCGCCACCAGTACCAAGAACCAATGCTTTTCCGGGTTTATTTCCTGCAAGGAAATTTTCAAGCGATTGCCGGAATCCGAAAATATCGGAGTTATGGCCGCTGAGGCCATCGGCTTCTACCCGGATGGTATTTACGGCGCCGATGGCGGCGGCCTCCGGAGAAAGCCATTTCATATAGGGAATAACAGCCGTTTTATAAGGGATGGTGACATTCAGACCGGTTAACCCCATATCCCGGTATCGTTCGATCACCGCAGGAAAAAGATCAATGGTTTCAAGTTCAAACAGTTCATACCGGGCATCAATTCCCAGTTGTTCAAATTTTGCGGAGAAGTATTTTTTTGAAAAACTGTGGCCCAGTTTTTTACCAATCAGGCCAAAAACTTTTCCGGAGTTATTGGGCATCAAAACATTTAATATTAAAGGATTGGGTTGTAAATATATAAAAAAAGAGGGCGTTTATGCCCTCTTTTGTTTTTTGGTTAGAAATGTCAGAGTGATAAATATGACTATTCGTTCCCTGGAGATTCGAAATCGTAAGTCAGGGTAAAACGAAGGGTATTTTGCAGGGGATGGTTCTGCTGAAGCGGAGCCAAGTAGGCAAAATTTAGCCCAAAGACATTATATTTAATTCCTGCGCCGAGAGTAATAAACTTGCGGTTGCCTTTTTGGGGATCTTCATAGAAAAAACCGAGGCGGGCAGCAAACAACTCGCGGTACCAGTATTCAAATCCCACGGAAGTAGTCAGTTCGGAAATTTCTTCGCCAAATCCACCGGGAGCATCACCAAAACTGCCAAACATTCCCTGAAGCAGTGCCAGATCGGAGCGACCGCCTTCGGAGGGTACGAGAAGTTTGTTGAAGTCATTGGTGAAGGTTACGCTATTGTAGTCATCCACAAAAAACTTAAATGCGTAACCGACGCGGAGGTTTACCGGAATAAAATCCCGGTCAGAAGTATTGGCGGTATAAGAAACTTTGGGGCCAATATTGGAAATATTGATACCCGAAGAAAACTGAACCGGAATATCGGCGTTGCCCCGAATTTTGAAATCCTTTTTGTAGAGGAAGGAAATATCGCCTGCGGCGGTATTTACCGGGCGAGCGTCGCCGCCGAGGTTGCCATTGGAGGCGAGGCGGCTATAGATATAACGCATGCTGATACCTGCGGAAAGTACCGGAGTAACTTTAAGCGAGTATCCTACGTCAAGCGCAAACTCATTCGGTTTGTCACTTCCGATGGGCTGGCCCAGTCCGTCAGTGAAGTCAATTTCTCCCAATGAAAAATAACGAAGAGATGCACCTATCACCCCAGAGTTTCCGGTGTTGTAATAACCCGAAAGATACATAAGATTGATGTCCGGAATTCCCAATGCACGTAGCCAGGGAGAATAAGACATGCTGAATCCCATGCGTTGATCGTCAAAAAAAGCTAAGGCTGAAGGATTCCAGTGCATAGCGTTGGCATCGTCTGCGATGGCAACACCTGCCTCACCAATACCCGCACTCCGGGAGTCCGGAGCCACTAACAGAAAGGGCACGGCAGTAGTAATTGTTTTTGTTCCTCGTTGACCGGTACTTCCACCCTGAGCAAAAATACTCCGGGTTCCGATAAACATAAGGCTTAAACAAGCAGCGGTTAAAATTGCTTTCCTCATATTTTGCTACCTTTGTTCTAAATGGATTTGATGTACAAATTTAACGTAGCATTCACTTCATAGGCCGGTAACTTTTTGGAATGGAATTTCTGCTAAAATAAAGAAAGCAAATATATTTCAGGTTTCTATTATCAGAAAAAACTTACTTTTCTGCTGTACAAATATAATTCTTTTCAGGAAAAATCCGCCAAATTATTTCAGTATTACCAATCGTTTCGCTTCGCTTATGGTCTTCCCGCTATCCGTATCAGTCAGGATTACCCGATAAATATACACTCCGTTGCTGAGGGGAGCACCATTTTCGGTGGTACCGTCCCATTTGAGTTCCCGGTAAAAGTTGCCACTTGCCGTGAAATCACCGGTAAGTGTGGTTACTTTCTGCCCGGAAGTACTGAAAATTTCAACGGCGATACTCAGATTTTTTCCTGCCTGGTTATGACCGATTACAAACTCGGTGGATTCGTCGAAGGGATTGGGATAATTAAAAATCTGCTCCAGTGCCATTACGGCATCATCGGTAACAATAAACCAGGTATAAGCTTCGGAAGCATTGTTTGCCACGTCCCATACTCGTACCTGGAGATCGTGCCGGCCATTTTCAAGATCGCGAAGCTGAAACCGCACCGTTCCCTCCTGATAGCTGTTGGGTTTTGCGGTATAATAATCGTTGAGAATGAATACATTGGCACTGTTGCTGTCAAGTTCTGCAGTAATCTCATGCCCGATCCCAATCCCTACGGTATTGATGCCGGACTCGTCCCGGACTTTGGCAAAAAGATAGGGGTTTGCATCGGTAATCCCGCCGGGCAACCAACTGTCATCGTTGATAAACAATTCGATTTCCGGCCCTTTATCATCGGCCACGGCATTGGGATCGGTTCCTCCGATATACATATCATCGTAACAACCGGTCCCGTCTATAGAGTCATTGAAAAAATACACACTTATTTTTCCGGAACCCTCTTCGTAAGAAATATCTATGGGCACAACAAATTCGAATTCAAACTCGCCATCGGTGACGGTCGCGCGCCCGTTAAAAATTCGATTTTTTTGCCAGTAAAAAGAATATTGAGATAAACGGGTGGTAAAAAGGCTGGGTTTGTCAAATACCGTCACATCCATTTCTCCCTGATAATCTTGCTGAAATGTGCCATATTCATCCGTAATAACTCCTTTTACCTTTACTTTGGAAAGAGATTGCAGAGAATCCACCACTCCTGCCTGGACCGGCTCATCGTTGATAGAAGTAATTTGTGCTTTGAGTGCCGGATAATTAAGAATCAGCCCGGGATCGCCCAGCAGCGTAAAGTTGCGTGAATTGATATTGGCGAGGTTTCCCCGAGTGAAGGTGCTGTTTTTGGTTCGGGCCATCACTTCCCCTAAAGTAGGCATTCTGCCCTGAAGGCTGTCGAAAGTGAATACATTTCGGTAAAAGTTTTGATTGAGCGTTGCATTGGGGGACGAATACACCAGGCGGACCGTAGTAAACAGCGCAATGGCACCGGTTTCGGCATTCATGGTCATGATTTCCGCGCCGGATCGAAGTTCCGGGTCATCGAATCTGCCAAATTCACAAGTAGCCGTTACAACCACCGGAAGGCGATCCTGGTTTTGCATGGATTCGATGTCGGGGATTTCGAGGATACGCGAGTTGGACCAGGCAAATTCACCGCCGTGGCCAGTATAATTGACAATCAGGCTTCCCTGATCGAGCGCGGCCAAAAGAGCGGCCCTGCCATCGGGAAATCGGGTAACTCCCGCCGTTTTTACCAATTGATAATTGTCCATGTACAATTTATCAATGTTGATGCAGGAGTTTGCCGTATTTATCTGGCTGGTATAAGAATTTGCCTGCCCCACATGGGTACTGCCTTCTCCTTCTTTATGGTCTGCTACCAGCACGACTTTGTTTCTCCATTGGCCGAGGCCATTCCCGTTGGGATTGGTTACATAGCGAATGATTTTATCCACAATCTCTTTTGCCTGGTCTTTGTTTTCGACTGGAAGGCGCCCTACTGCAACGTCGAGAAGATTGACCTGATAATTGATGTCGCCTTCCACACCGGAAGCTTCTCCCCAAAAACCATCCTCTTCTCCTAAAAGCCCGTAAAAATCATCGCTGGTATAAGAATTGGTAGGTTCCCAAGAATCCCGGCTTTGATAAGTGGGGATAAAGTTGACAACCGTTTCGTCCAGGCGATTGATGTTTTTGTAATTATAGGTTCCGTCGCCAAATAGCAAAACAAACCCGGGCGAGAGGCCGGAGGATTTTACATAAAACATGCGGATAAAGTCCCGGATAGCGGTTACATCCTGTTTTCCGCTGGAAAACTCGTTATAGATTTCCTGGGGAGTTACTACGAGAACACTTCGCTGGTAATGATTTCGATGGAAATCGGCCAGGCGCTCGGCTTCGGTTTTCCATTCAGGATAAGTTATAATCAGGTAATCTGCCAGCGGAAGCCCGTGTAGGTTTTGATTGGGAATGGTTTTGATAGAAGCCGGCGTAAAACCCTCATTGGTAAAGGCGATAAATCGTTTGGCCGAATCCGCATTCACCGAAAAAGTCATAACATTGCCGGTAAGAGAATATTCCTGCCCGATAGCAGCCACCGGTTCGGTGATGTCCCATATTTTATAATTGGCATTTCCATTGGCAATCGAAAAAGCAGCCACCTGACCCGACCCCACCTGATCAGCGAGCCGAAATTCCCATTGGCTGCGGTTACCGGCGTCGGGAGCCTGGTCGTATTCAGTTTCCATCCAGTCCAGCCATCCTTCCGAGCGGTTGGAGCCGGACTTATTAAAAACCAGTTTGATTTTTAGCGAGTCATCATTTCCCACAAGGTTGGGGCTTACGGGAAAAGTCTGGGTCTTTGAGTGATAATAGCGTACCTCCGAGTTTGTCACATTTGTCGAAGAAAGTCCTACAGAACCCAGAAGAGTGGAACCGGCATAAACCTGAAAACTAGTCCCCACATCTGAACGGGCAGCGAGGTCAAGCGTAACCCGGACAGAACCCGAGTTATGAGCATCGGGGATATAAAAACCGTAGGTGCGTTCGAGGGTAAGGTCAAATTTTTCACCCAGCCAGAAACGACCGGAGCGGATAGGATTTTCGCTGTCAATTTCGCGGAAATGGACATTTCGGGTTTTTTCCACCGAAAAAGTAGCATTACTTTCAGAAGGGATATTCTGTACCCGTTTTCCATTTTGGCTTCCGATGCGGAGGAAATAAAAATTGGTATCGGCGTAGAGGTGATATTGGTGGGAAAAACGTTGAACATCCGGACTGTAATACCAAGTATGTGCAGATTCGGCGTAAAACTGGATGAAGTCTGCATTATTAAAAACCCCGTCGTCTTCTCCGGAGACAAAAATAGCATTCTCAACGAGGTCATCATATCGAAAACGACTGTTTTCCTGCGGCAACATGCGACCACCGTTCCCGAAAATTTGAATTTTGCGTGGGTCTATACCCGAAGGGTTGATTCCATGCTGAGAGAGGAAACTAAAATCAAGTTTGTAAACCCCGTCTTTAGTAATGCCGATTTTATACCATGTTCCCTGATGGAGTACAGACTCATTTGCATAATCCTGCGAAAAAGAAAGTAGCGGAGCTACCAAAACAAAAAACAGAATTATATGCAGTAATCGCTTATTCATGAGGTTTGCCTTTTGTTGATTATACAAATAAACGAAAAAAACGGAGGAAAAGAGGGGTAAAAAAATCTCCATTAAGCAGAATCATGCTTACCCTTTTACAGAAAAATACCATATTTATAGCTTCAAACATTAATTATGAATCAGGCCATATCCTTTGACCGTTCGCTGCGGGGTTCCCGAGAAAGTAGTGTTGATCCCAAATATTGGGACACGGTGCTGGATTTGTATGAAAAACGCCAATACAAAGAAGCACTGGTGGGGATAATTCATTATGTAAACCCCGAACTGGCGGAAAAAACCGGAAACGCCGACCGAACCCGTTTTTCCATCCCGCATGGTTCGGCAATGGTACATCTTGAACTGGACGATAATTTTCTCCGGGTACGTGCCCCCTTTCTTAGCACCGCTTCTGCAAATAAAATTCCGTTGCTGCGACAGGTTGCACAAATCAATTTTTCTCCCCTGAATCTGGCCCGGATTGTTCTGGAAAATGATCAACTGCTATTTTCTTATCAGTGCCCGCTGGAATTGGCAGAACCCTACAAGATGTATGAGGTTTTCCGGGAAATCTGTGTATATGCAGATTCTTACGACGATGAGTTTATCCGAAAATTTGATGCCAGCTGGATTCAGGAGCCAATTATAGAAAGATATTCAAAAGAATATATTGATAATGCCTGGAACAAAATTCAGGAATATATAAAAGAAGCACAGGCTTATATTGAATACTTTGAAAACAAACGAAATTTCAGTTTTTGCTGGGATGTGCTCAATATTACCCTGATGAAAATCGAATATTATGCAGAGCCACAGGGGCTTTACCGGAATGAAATTGAAAAAACAATGGCTTTCCTGCAAAGCGCTGTTCCGGTTATGGATCGGGTAAATCGCGGAAAAGAGTTTTTACGCAAACTGCAATCCTGGAATCGTGCCGATTTTGATAAGGATATGTATAAAATTCAAAGTTTTATTCCCTACAAATATCGCAGCACCCTGGAAAATATTCGCTCTAATTTTGAAGAATCGTATAGTGCCGCCAAAAAAGAGCGCGATGCAGGTGACCATATCGGTGCAACCTTCTCGATGCAGTATATTTTCCTCAAATTGTTTTACTACAACAACGTCAATGCAGAGTTTGGCGATCCGATTGCCCTTGCTATGGAAAAAGCTTCCGGCAAACCCTGGCATGAAGCCTCCGGATACCTGTGGAAAGCAATGGAAATTATTATGACCGGCGAGTTTAATGCAAACACCTCCAACAAAAAAAAGGGGTTTTTCCGTTCACTTTTTGGGAAATAAGGTCATATTTTTCTCTCATTTTCGTCTTATATAACTGACAATCAGGCTGGTTATTTATGCCCGCACGCATATATTTTGTGTTATAATAATTACGAATCAGTGTAGATTTTGTATTTTGGATAATCTATGTTTGTATTGTTTTGATTCAGACACGTACAATAATAGTTAGTCAGAATGAAATCTATTTCTTGCCTCTTGTTTTTTACCGTCCTTCTGTTTGCTGTTCCTGCTTATGCCCAGACGGATAATGGGAACGGTAAATCTTTTGCAACCTCTGCGGATGAAGAAAATTTGGGGGATTTTCTCGCAGCAGAACTCGAAGAAACTGCGCTTTGGCGTTTAATGGAAATTCATCGCCCGGACCTCCGCCGTGCGAAAGATGAAATCTTGCTGGAAAATCACAACCTGGCGGATTTACAGAATGAACTTAAAGATCGTATCGGTCAATATCAGAATCGAGCCGACCAGTTGGAAAACAGCAATGAGGAACTTGAAGAGGCAAATAATAACCTCTGGGAAATTCGGCAGCAACTTGTATTCCGGATTATTGATCTGACCGAAGAAAAAGAGCTTTTGGCTTTTTTTGATGAAGACGACGATTACGATATGGAAGGAGCGGAAGCAAATACCCTCCGCGAGCAGATTGTACTTCTTGAAATGCAATTAACCGCTTATGACCGCGAAATGTCCGGAAACCAGGAATCCATTCATATTCAGGAACAATTGCTCAGCGAAGTGGAGGACGATCTGTTTGAAGTCGAAGATGAATTGGAAATATGCTCGTGGCTGACAGAGACCAACCGTGGTCTGATTCGTGAATAAGACAATTAATAACCGCAAACTGCGGCTTATATATTGAAGAAAGCCAATCGTGGCTGGTGTTTAGTAGTTAGATTTTAGGGGTTACGCCTCACATGGTTATGTGGGGCGTTTTTTTGTTTTATATTTGCATAAAATTTTTACAGCGCATGTTCTCAGAAGAGATAAAGGAACGTATCGAAATCTTCAAATCGCAGATTGCCGCAGCGGCTGAAGAAAAACACCTCCGGGATATTCATGTATCCGTCCTCGGAAGAAATGGATGGATCAAAGACCTGATGGGTAAAATGAAAGATATCCCCCCCCAGGAGCGGAAAGATTATGGCCAGTTAGTAAATACCATCAAGGATGATTTTACCGAACTTCTTCGCACAAAGGAGGCCTTTTTGCTAAATGAAGCGCTCCGCAAGGAATCGGAAAGCCTACCTGAGATGGATTTAATGATTCCGATGGAAACTCATACCAAAGGAACGGTTCATCCGCTGACTATTGTAGAGCAGGAGATCGTCGAAATATTTAAAGGTCTTGGATTTAGTGTAGCCAGTGGTCCTCAGATGGAGATGGACTACTACAATTTTGAAGCATTAAATATACCGGCGGAACACCCTGCCCGCGATATGCAGGACACCTTCTGGTTGGAAAACGGCTGGCTGCTCCGCACCCATACTTCCTCTTGTCAGGTCAGAGCCATGGAAAATTACGGGGTGCCTATTCGGGTCATTGCGCCCGGGCGTACTTTCCGAAACGAAGCGGTGGACGCCTCCCACGAAAATACCTTCCACCAGGTGGAAGGGCTTATGGTGGACAAGGGCATAAGTGTCTCCAACCTCATCTATGTGCTCAAAACCTTCCTCGGTGAGGTTTTTAAAAAAGAAATTACCGTTCGTCTCCGGCCTGGATTTTTTCCCTTCGTAGAGCCGGGGTTTGAACTGGACATTCGCTGTATTATTTGCGGCGGCGGCGGCTGTCAGACCTGCGGGTATTCCGGTTGGATCGAACTCGTGCCCTGCGGCATGGTTCACCGCCGCGTGCTGGAAATGAGCAAAATAGACCCCGACCAATATACCGGCTTCGCCTTTGGATTGGGCATCTCACGACTTGTGATGATGAAATATAATATACCCGATATCCGGGTCATCAATCGCGCAGACTTGCGCGAACTCCGGCAGTTTGACGCTTTTATTTAATCTTTACCTGACTGATTATTCTCTAAGTTATGCATCTCTCTCTCAACTGGCTGTCCCAATTTGTTGATATAAAAGACCTTGATCCGGAAGATATTTCCCGCAAACTCACTCTTCACACCGCCGAAATCGAAGGGTTGGAGATAAAAGGGGCGGATTTGGCAAATATTCTCACCGGCAAAATCTCCCGGCTTACACACCTGGACGATAAATACGACCTTTTGGAAGTGGACATGGGCAAATCCTGCCGCATCGTTTGTACCGATAAAACCCTTGCAGAAGGGGAAATGATTTGTCTGGCCAGCCCCGGTATAACCCTAAATGGAAGGGTAGTGGAAGCCCGTAAAATCGCCGGCCATATCAGCGAAGGCTTTCTGATGAGTGAAAAGGATATGGGCATTTCCGATTATGAGCAGACCGTTTTCCGGGTAGAACATCCCGACGCAAAACCGGGGAAAAGTATTCTGGAATTATATCCCTTTTTCCACGATGTCATCCTCGAGCTCGACAACAAATCGGTTACCCATCGCCCCGATCTTTGGGGAATTTATGGATTTGCCCGAGAGATGGCCGCCATTTACAAACGCCCGCTCAAATCCCTGCCGGTAAAACCTGCCGAAGAAATCAATCAAAGCAAAACCAGCGGGCCTTCGATCCGAATTTTAGCCAAAGACCACTGCCCCCGTTATGCTTCGGTGACAATTTCGGGCATACAAAAACAACAAACTCCGCTGGAAATGCGCACACTGCTTTATTACAGCGGGCATAAACCCATCAGCCTGCTGGTGGATATTTCCAACTACATCATGGCGGAAATAGGACAGCCCACCCACACTTTTGACCGAAGGGAAGTCAGCACAGGAATTATTGTGGACTATGTACAAGAGCCTATGCCCTTCCCGATCCTGGACGGATCGGAACCTGTCATGCCCAAAGGAGCCATGATGATCTACAACGGAGATAAAATACCGGTAGCAGTGGCGGGAATCATGGGCGGAGAAAAATCCAAGATTCTCGACGACACAACCGAAATTCTGCTGGAGTCGGCCAACTTCGACGCAAAATCCGTGCGAACAACTTCTTCGGCCATTAAAACCCGTACAGACGCCTCCAACCGTTACGAAAAAACCCTCGTTCCGCGTCAAACCATCGTGGCAATTGAGCGGTTTGTCTATATTCTGGGGCAGATTCAGCCTGGGATTTTGTATTCGCAAATTACAGATATTGATCATTCTGACTCTTCTACGAGAACCATTTCTCTTTCAGAATCGTTTGTTTCCAGTTTTACCGGAGCGAATTTTAGCCGAGAACTTATTTCCGACATCCTCAATCGGCTGGGGTTTGTACATGAATATGTGAATGGCAATTTTGAGGTAACGGTTCCCTGGTATCGGTCCAAAAAAGACATCAACAATCAGCCGGACCTCGTGGAAGAAATCGCCCGGATTTACGGTTACGACAATATCATCCCTGAGCCACCCAAAATCGGGATTGCTCCGCTGAACGAAAACAAAGTTGTCAAAGCGGACCTTGAATTAAAACGAGTACTGAGTTACGAATTCGGATTTAATGAAGTGCGCACCTATGGCTGGGATGACAGCCGCTGGCTCGAAACCGTAGAAATCGAACCCTATAACGCCGTTACCCTCGCCAATCCTCGCGCACCTTATTTCAACAAACTCAAAACCAGCCTCATCCCGGCACTTTTGCAGCATATAAAAACCAATATGGCTAATTTTTCGCGAGTAGCCATCTATGAAATTGAAAGCACGTTTTTTGAAAATCAAGGTAAACCTTCGGAGAAAAAATCCCTGGCGGGTTTATCTTTCGATAAAAACCGCAGCGAGGAAAATCTGTTCTTTCAGGTTAAAGACGCGATTACTTATGCCTTTAGCAGTTTGAAAAACCGCTATCTGCGATTCGAATATGGAGCCTCAGAGCCGGGAAAAACCTGGATTACCCCCAACAAATCCCTGTCTTTTTACTACGAAAACGTATATCTGGGTTATATTTCGGTGCTCCAGCCCCGACTGGCCAAAACGCAGTTTGGCAACTATCCGGTCGTAGTTTTTGAATTTGACATTGAAGCATTTACGAAAGTCTCGCCACGGGTTCATTCGTTTATTCGCCCCAATCCTTTCCCGTTTGTCTCTCTTGACTTCAATATCATTGCAGACAAGCAGATACGATACAACGAAGTCGTAGCGGTAATTACCACGATGGAAAATGGCTTTATGAAGGACTTTTCGTTTAAAGAGTTGTTTCAGGACGAAAAAATCCTTCCCGGAAAAAATAGCTTCCTGTTTACAATTACGATAGGTTCGGAAGAAAAAACGTTAAATGCCGAAGAAATTAACGAATTTAAGGGGCAGATGATCGCGCATTTGGAAAATAAAGGACTGGCGATCCGCTGACAAAACCTCAGCAGGCTTTAGAGACAAGGTAGAACAGGCGAAATTTATAAACCTTTACGTAAATTAGCGTTATGGTACGCCTGAGTCTCATTGTGGTACTTTTAATTTTTTCGTTCGGCAGGATTTGCGGACAGGCGGTTTATTCCCTTGTATCCCTTTCCCCGACTTCTCAGGAGGAATGGCAAAATTGGCTTGATGCCGGACTTGCCGTAGATCATTTTCATTCTCACAATGGAAACTTGGAGGTCGTCCTTGATTCGGCGGAAATAACCTTGCTGGACGAATTGGGCGCTACATATTCAATCCTTCAGCACGATCTCGCTGCCGTATATGCGCGGGCACTCCCTGTACAGGCACAAAACCTCAGCCAACGCGCTGCCTGCGGCCTGAATCATTTTTCTCCCGGTTCTATGTCAGGGTATCACACCTGGGCCGAAGCCATCGCCCAACTGGACTCTATGCATGCAAATTTCCCCACCCTTATTTCCCCCAAAATCGCTATCGGAACTTCTGTCGAAGGACGCACGATATGGGCCGCGAAAATCTCCGACCACCCCACCCTCGATGAATCATCTTCGGAAGCAGGTGTTTATTTCGACGCGCTTACCCATGCGCGGGAACCCCTTTCTCTCGAAGCGATTTTGTATTATATGTGGTGGCTGCTGGAAAATTACAACAACAACCCGGAAGCCACTTACCTGATTAATAAACGCGAAATCTTTTTTGTTCCGGTAGTGAACCCCGACGGTTATGTCTATAACCAAACCACAAACCCCAATGGCGGCGGACTTTGGCGAAAAAACCGGCGAATAACCAATACCATTTGCTCGGGAATTGACCTCAACCGCAATTTTGGTTTTGGCTGGGGGGTAAATACCGGTTCCACCGACGATCCCTGTTCCAATACCTTCCGCGGAATATCCGCATTTTCCGAACCCGAAACTCAGGCAATCCAAAACTACCTCTCCGCCGTTTCTCCGGAGGTAGGGTTTAGCATTCATGCTTACGGACAGAAAATTCTCAGCCCCCTCGGCTATTTGGACTCGCTCGTTCAAACCGGCCTTTACAGCGATATGGCTTCGGAGTTTATTCCCGAAAGGTATAACGGCTACGGTACGGCCAAACAACTTTTTAATTACCTCTCTTCCGGTACGACCGTGGATTATTTCCACAATCAGGGCATGAAAGGCTGGCTCCCCGAAATCGGTAATGACTTCTGGGATGATCCCGGGACAATATGTTTTCGCCTGAGAGAATTCCTCCCGGCGATGAAATACATCACATGGGGAGCAGGAGCTTTTGTGCGATACCAGGATTATGAATACGAAGAACTGATACCCGGCAAAAACACAACACTCTCATTACGAGTGAGAAACAAAGGATTATCGCAAATCGCGAATAATGTGTCGGTTAGTTTGTTGCCACTAAATCCGGGTGTACAGGTGAATACAATCGGAACTAATGCTGGTTTTTCCATTCTGCCGGGACGAGAAACGGTTGCGAAATTTTCAATTGATATTTCACCTGCAACTCAATATATGGACACGGTAAGACTCGCCGTAATCACCGGATTTGACGGCATAATCACTGACCGCGATACCCTTCAATTATTTGTAGGGAGACAGGAAATATTATTCGAAGACAATTTTGACTCCGGAGCCGGAAAATGGCAAAAGTTGGGGACCGGTATCAGCTGGGATACAACTTCATTGGACCGATTAGGGGGAAAAAACTATATCACAGATTCTCCCCGAGGAAGCTATCGCTACGACAGCAATACCGGTATTGTAACGAGTACTTTTGTGGATCTCACTTCGGCAGTAAATCCTGTATTGGAGTTTTCCGCCCGGTATTCATTGGAACCCTTTCAGGATTATGTGAAAATTGAAGCGGGGAACCTGACAAGCCCTAACTGGAAAACCCTCGGTGGAACCTACTCTACAACCTTTGACGGAAACTTTTACTATCATGGAAACCGGCATTGGGTAAATGAAAAAATAGACCTCAGCGAGTTTGTCGGGCAGAAAATAAAAATTCGCTTTCAGCTTCATTCCGGAAACTTTGTCCAAAGCGACGGGTTTTATCTTGGCGATTTCCGAATCGTGGATTATTTGCCTTCCGTTACAGGAGTAACACCCGGCATTTCCGAACCGGTATTTGAAATTTTTCCAAATCCCGCCCAAGACCATTTTTTTATCAGACTCACCGCTTCAAAGCCCGAAAACACAACACTCGAAATTTCGGATATACTCGGGAAAATTGTTTGGACAGAAAAAGAAAAAACCCCAAAACCGGGAGAAAACGAGTGGGAAATAAACACCCGTAGTTTTAGTCCCGGAATCTATATTGTGAAAGGTTTAACCGAAAACGGAGTGCAGGTAAAACAGGTACTCATACAATGAAAAAGTCTAAACCTCCCCTGAGGTACGCAATCGTAGTTTTTGTCGCGCTTATAATGGGCAGGGGCGAGATATTCGCGCAAAACAGCAATGCAGCAATCTTAAGAGGCATTTTATCACAATACATGGAAACATCCGGGCAGAAGTTTCGGGAATATGCGGGATTCGCAAATAGCGAATATTTACCCGAGGGCGGGATGGATACCTTATCGGCCAATAAACTTATCATCGGGAATCCCCGTGTGAGTTATCAGTACCTGAAGAAAAAAAAGTATCTTCGCAGAGTGGAAGTCAGGCTGAAAATTAGCGGAGAAATGACAGCAGACACAACCCTTTTTTATTCCGATACACTTTCAGGAAAGGCACTCCGAAACATCAACCGCCAAAGTCCGGACATGCTTAGAGCAGAAGATCCGACAATGTTGGGAAAATGGGTAAAACCTTTGGCGTTGATTGTTGTGAGTGCCGGAGGAGTTATTTCCTTATTTTATATTCGAAGCACTTTATGAAATATATATCCGCATATACACCCAAAATATCCTCAGGCAGTATGGCCTTGATGGGGTTTTTGGCAGTGGTAGTTTTAAACTGCGCACAACCCGCCTCCCCGATGGGAGGCGCGAGAGACGAAGTTCCTCCCGAAGTAGTCAAAACCATTCCTGAAAACCAGACACTGAATTTTTCCGGAGACGAGGTGAAAATCTATTTCAGCGAACCCATACGCCCTCCGGCATTTGACAAGGAGATATTTATTTCTCCCTTTATGAAACGCCCCAAAATCATCCGGAGCGACAACGCCAAAAAAATCACCATCAAATTTGCCGAAGACCTGCGGCCGCAGACCACGTATGTGATTACCCTTACCGAGATCAAAGACAATACCGAAGGAAACAGCATAAAAGAATCCTTTACCCTCGCTTTCAGTACGGGCGATGTGCTCGACAGCATGGAACTGAAAGGAAAGGTATTCGCACAGGAGGAAAGCAAGCCCGTAAAAGATATGGTGCTGATGATTTTTGATGCAGACAGCATTCGGAAAAATGATTTTAAAGGAAAACGCCCAGCATACCTCACCAAAGCTAGCGAGTCGGGAGACTTTGCGTTTAAATACCTTCGCGATGCGCGATTTAAGATTTACGGAGTAGTGGACAAAGACCAGTCCAATTCGTACAGCCAGGACACCGAAGTGATCGCCGTTTCCGAAGATTCTCTGGCCGTTTTTTCCCGCGACTCAGCAGACCAGGCGATCAATAAGTTGTATGCTTTTCTTCCCGACACTTTTCCTCCGCGACTGCTCAATTATGTCTGGTGGAATGCCCATACGATTTCCTGCCGGTTTAACGAAAACCTGCGGCTCGACTCACTCAAAGTGATAATGACCGACACCCTCAATCAGGATACCGCGTATCTGGAAAAATTTTCCTGGTTGGGAGGTACCGACCGCGAATTGGTGCTTCACACGACAAGGGCGAACCGGGAGTGGAGCCAAATCCATTTTTCCGGATTGAGTGATAGTCTGAAAAACCGGATGGATACCGTGTTGCGCGTCAGCGAAGCCCGTAAAAAAACTCTGGAAAACCCCCTGTTAGCCAAACCCGAAACCGATCTGGAAAACGAAGCTTGGCGGGTTTTTTCCCATCGGATATACACCGAAGCCGATTCCGGCCTGATTTTCCTTTCCGATACCAGTCGTACCGACAGTGTGCGCAAAACCTTCTCCCTGACCATCGAATCCAAAGGCCCGACCCTGTTTCTCCGTCCCGCCGAAAAAATTGACCCCCAAATTCCCTATATCCTCAATATCGAAGGAGATTATTTTCAATCATTTGACACAACAAAAACCGACACCGTTTATCGTTATCCCCTGAAGTGGTTTGACCCGCTCGAATACGGCACGATAGAAGGCGTAGTAAAATACGACACCACCTATAACGGCCCCATCGTATTACAATTTGTCAACAAAGGCGGCAAAGTCGTGCGGTCGGCTACCGACACCACCTTTGCCTTCAAACTTCTACCTCCGGAGGCATATACCATTCGGGTTATTTTGGACGAAGACGGAAACGGCGTCCTTTCCCCCGGAAATTTATGGCCTTTCCGCCTGCCGGAGAAAATATATGAAGACAACACCCCGTTGACGATCCGCGCCAATTGGGACTTTGAGGATCACATCGTACAGATCGGCGAGAAAAAAGCTGCCCCTCAAGCCTCCGGCGAGACAAAACCCGGCGCACCGCCCACTCCAGCGGGCAACCGCCCGCCGGGAATCACGCCCGTTCCGGGCGGAAGAGGGCGGCAGTAGGGGAGGCCGGTGGGTTCGGGAGCCTCACCCACCGGGGGGCCTGTGGCAGATTTTGGCCGGTGGCTACATGACCGGTGGCTGAGGCCCTCGAAGCCACCGGACATGCGCCAATGGCGCAGCGCAAGTGGAAAAAATAATAAATTCGTTGGCGCGTGGCTACAAACATTCGACTCCTCCGGAGTCCCGTCTTCGCCGGAAAAAAACCGTTGGATTAACCGCTGTAATGCTTTGCCGTTAGGTTAGACCTCGGAGGGTTTCGACATCAAAGGATAAAATGGTTTTTGCTGTAATGATTTGCCGTCAGGCAAGACCTCGGAGAGGTCACATGTTTGTAGCCACAGGCGTCCTCCCTAGATTTTTCCTGCTTGCGGTGCGCCATCGGCGCGTCTTTCTACGGTAGCTAAAGCGACCGGAAATCATGCCTTCGGCAGACATTGGGTGGCGACTTAAGTCGCAACGCAAGCAGGAAAAAATTAACGTGGCCTTATGGCTACCGGCATTGGGTTTCTTAAAGAGACTAAAGATGAATATATCCCCACGGTCATTTGCATAGATGTCATAAAATCTGCAATTTATGGCGGGAAAATACCCGGCTTCGGTTCATGAATCCAGACAACGATAAAAAACGATCCCTGGAATGGGAGGGAAAAGAGGGCAATCCCCCAATTGTTTTGCGCACCAATCACTTGCTGGTTATTGGGATAGATGCTTACAAATATCATCCCCCACTCAATAATGCCCGGAAGGATGCTGAAACTTTTCGCGATATTCTGTTGGACAGGTATCAGTTTGAAAGGCAGAATGTAACGGAAATATTTGACGAAAAAGCCACGCTACGCAATATCCTGACGACGCTGAGCAGCCTGGAACATAAGCTTAAAAATACGGACAATCTGGTAATCTATTTTTCCGGGCATGGGAGCATGAACCGCCGCAAAACCCAGGGTTTTTGGGTTCCGGCGGAAGCGGAAAAAAACGAAGCCGATTATATCGCCAACGACCGGGTGCGTGCCATTCTTGGCGATATGGAGGCGCACCATATTTATATGATTGTGGACGCCTGTTTTTCGGGGAGCATGATTTTGCGTAGTGCCGAAACCGCTACTGAATTGCTGGAACAATATCCCTCGCGTCGGGTACTTACCTCGGGAAGGCAGCAGGAAGCAGTTTCGGACGGCAAACCCGGAAGCCACAGTCCGTTTTTTGCGTGTATCCGCGAGCAGTTGATTCAGCCTGCGGGCGGTTTACTCTCTGCATTGGAACTGGAAAACCACGTCATAAAAAACACCCCGCGAAGTGCGTTTCAACTTCCCGAAGCCGCGATGATATTTGGTACGGGAGATCAGAGTGGAAAATTTGTATTTTACCCCAAAAAAGACGAAAACCGCGACTGGGAGGAGGTGAAAAAGGAAAATACGATTTCATCCTATGGGCGATATATCCAGACTTACCCGAATGGCAGATACCTAGAAGAAGCAGCATGGGCTATCGCTCAACTGGCAGACGACAAACCCGCATACAGAAAGTATATTGACCAGTATCCGTCGGGAAAATATGTCCGGAATGCACTAACCCGGATGGATTATCTCGACCAGCGGGATCGGTTTGAACTGGCAAAACGGCGGGGCGAAGCCGCCCTGCGTCAATTTCTCCTCGACTTTCCCGAAGGGCCTTTTGCCAAAGAAGCCCGCGCCGAAATCACCCGGATCGTGGAGGCGGAGAATAAAAAAACACAAGTTGTTCCCCAACCTAAGAAAAAACCGGAATCCGCCAAAGTGGAAACGCCTGTAAAACGGGTTTCTCCGCCTTCAGAAGAGAAACAAAAAATATCCACAACAGCGCGCGCGCGTACAGACAAAGAACCTCCTTTGTGGATCACTCATAAAAATCAGATTGGATGGGGTGTTTTAGGAAGTGTATTACTTTTTGTGTTGATAGGATGGCTGGTAAATCAATGGCAGGGAAATAAAACAGGAATTGTCAATGTAATTACACAACCTCAAACGGACACTACTTTCGGTATAGTGATGGTGAAAATCACTGGCGGAACGTTTGATATGGGAAGTGAAAAATATGACAGTGAAAAACCCCTCCACAGAGTAACTATCAGCGACTTCTGGATGGGAAAAACAGAGGTGACCGTTGCACAGTTTGAAGCATTTATTGCTGCGACGGGGTATAAAACCGATGCAGAAAAAGGGGATGGGAGTTATATCTGGACAGGCTCAACATGGGAGAAAAAAGCGGGAGTAAACTGGCGTTGTGATGTAAAAGGGAATATACGTCCGGAGAGCGAGTGGAATCACCCCGTGATACATGTAAGCTGGAATGATGCAAAGGCATATTGCGACTGGCTGAGCGAGCGTACCGGTCAAAAGTGGCGGCTGCCGACGGAGGCAGAGTGGGAGTACGCGGCAGGAGACGGCAGTAGCAACCGCACGATATATGCAGGCACAGACAGTGAAAGTGAATTGGGCGACTATGCCTGGTACACCACCAATACAAACAATACAGGCACCCGCCCCGTGGGCCAGAAAAAGCCCAACCGGCTGGGTCTTTACGACATGAGCGGGAATGTATGGGAGTGGTGTAGCGACTGGTATGGGAATTATCCATCCTCGGATATATCCGATCCCAAAGGGCCTGAAAGCGGCTCCTTCCGTGTGCTTCGCGGCGGCAGTTGGTACGGCGATGCGTCGGACTGTCGCGTAGCCTTTCGCAGCCTCTACACGCCCGGCGTTCGCAGCGGCAGTCTTGGCTTTCGCCCCACCAGGACTAATTAACTTTTGGATTTTTTACCTTTTTACCTTTTGTGGGCATTTTTAGGGGGTATGGTCTGCATGGCAGGTACTGCTTCTCACAAGGCAACAACAGTGTACAGTGCAGTAAAAAAGACTGGTGCTAGGGATATATGGCGGGCGCAAACCAAAATGTCGCACTTCCCTCCGGTCGCATCGCAGAAAAGGCACCTTCGGGAGAGGGTCTTTTAAGCCTTGGGTATTTTGGTTTGCGCCCTGTATGGCAGGAGAAGTGTGCATATATGTGAATAAGGAAGTGCGATATAGGGGTGAAAGAGTAAGAAGCAGAAAATGTGCAAATTTTTCAGATATATCCTGAGTAATTGCTGCATATAGGGAGGATATATCTGGAAATGATTTTGGATATATGCGCGCCCTTCGGCGCAGCGCAAGTGAGAAAAATTTAAGGGGCGCTGGTTGGCTACAAACATTCGACTCCTCCGGAGTCCCGTCTTCGCCGGAAAAAAAACCGTAGGATTAAACGCTGTAATGATTTGCCGTTAGGCAAGACCTCGGAGAGGTCACATGTACCGAAGGTATCTTCGATTTGTAGCCACATGCGTCCTCCCTAGATTTTTCCTGCTTGCGGTGCGCCATCGGGGCGTCTTTCTGCGGTAGCTAAAGCGACCGGAAAACCGGCCTTGCCAAATCTTGTGCTGCGACTTAAGTCGCCACCCAATACCTGCCGCAGGCGGAATTTCCCGGTCGCTTTAGCTACCGCCAAGCAAGGAATAATGACTGGGGATAAAACGACGCCTTGCGGCGCGTGTCCGATGGCTGAGGTTCGCCTGGAGGCATCTTCGACTCGAACCCACCGGCAATTTTCCCTTTGTAATTCCTGCTACTGAGGGTATCTTTGATTGGTAATTTCCCCTCATGCACCCGATTATCCATAGCTACAAACTCCGCCTCACCAATCTCAGCCAGAGCAATCGCTCGCTGAAGCTCGCGCGGCTGAGCAAAAGCAGGGATATAGACCTCAAAGATCTCGGGTTTCTCGAAGAGGACTCGGCGGAGGATATTCTCCTCAAAATTATCGCGGGGAAGGATGTGCGCCTGATAAGTAAACTCGATTCCCGCCACGAACCGGTCAATCTCGCCGACCGCCGCCTTAATCATATCTATCGCTCGGTGCGCACCTTATTCGAAGAAACGGGAACGTATGATCTTTTTGTAGGTTATCCTTTTGTCGAAGGGAAATTTATTGACGGATCGGTCGCCCGCTGCCCTGTATTGCTGTTTCCCGTGCGCCTCCTCCGAAATCTGCAAAGCCGCCCCCGCTGGAAATTGGAAGTGGTTGAAGACGAGCCGGTGGTTTTTAATAAAACTTTTTTTCTCGCTTACGAACAGTTTCAGCAGGTGCGATTGCGCCCGGAGTTTTGGGAAGAGGAAATTGAACCGAATAAAGACGGAAATGTCTGGATCAATGATCTTTATCAGAAAATCAAATCTTACGAGATTGAGGTAAATTTCAACAGTAGTTTGTTTGATCTGAAGTTGGAATCTTTTCCCGACTATTTGGCGGAGGCCATGAACCGGTTTGGTTTGGGCAAACTTATTTTCCGCCCCCAGGCGGTTCTAGGGATTTTCCCGCAGTCGGATTCCTCGCTGCTTCAGGATTATCAGGAAATCGAAAAAAAGCCGGAGACGTTTGACCTCACTCCTTTTTTTTCTGTGGCGATGCTGCCCGTTTTTTCCGAAACCTATATTCGGGAAGAAGACCGGTATTTTGTAACGCCGGTGGATGAGTCTCAGGAGGCGGCCCTGCTTACTATCAAACAAGGCAAGTCTCTCGTGATTCACGGGCCGCCGGGTACGGGCAAGTCGCAGGTGATCGTCAATATCATCGCCGATGCAATGGCTCATGGAAAAAAAGTGCTGCTTGTTTCGCAAAAAAGAGCCGCATTGGATGTCGTGTATAAACGCTTGGAATCCATTGGATTGGGGCGATTTGCCGTGCTGATTCACGATTACCGGCAGGATCGGACGGCCATTTACCGGAAAATCAAACAGCAGATTGACGACATCCCTGTTTTTGAAAAGGAAATGCGCGATCTCAACCGCACCAAATGGGAACACGACTACAAAATCCTCTCGCGGGAAGCCGACCAGCTTTCTCGCGATTTTGACCAGTTGTACGAGGCGCTTACCTCCCGCATGGATTGCGGCATGTCCATGCATGAGTTGTACCTGAAACAGGATTCTCTGATGCCTCCGTTACCCTTGCGGGAAGTCGCCGGCGAAATGGATCAGACCAAACTTCGCCAGTTTCGGGAAAAACTTGCAGGGCTTCTGGACTATGCCGAATTTTTTAGGGAAGATTATCCCTGGCGGGAAAGAATTTCTTTCCGGAATTACTCTTACGATGACCGGGATCGCCTCCGCCGGGTGTTGACGGAAATCCCGGAGGCGGTGACAGCTTTACACAAACTGTGGCTGGAACTCGACAAAGACCTGGGCGAAAATTTGTTTCAGCCCGAAATCAACCGCCAGAATATCTCCTACTTTAACCAGATCAATCAATTGCTTTACACGCCCCAGATTCGTGAAGATGTGGAGGCGATTTTTAAAGACGAACTGGACGAAACCTTTATCCGGAAAAAGTTTGAGCAGATCGGTGGTATCCTTACAAAAATGGATACGCTAAAATACCTCAAAGACTTTCACTGGCGGCTATTTTCCGACCTGAAAAAACATGTCGAAAATTATAAAAAGCTGAAAAACAAAACCTTGAGGTTTCTGAGTCTGGATTTTCTTCGCGCCCGGTGGTTTTTGCGGAAATGGCTGGAAGAAAAAAACTACGTGCTGGATGAACCTACCTTCGAAGCCGTGAAGGAGGAATTTAAACTCTTTTCACGCCTTCACTGGCATTATGCCCGGATATTTGAAAAAACGTTTTTCAGCGACTTTCCCCTGCTCGACAATCTTAAGGAAAAACACCGATGGATTGAGCGCAAACAAAAACACTTTGGAATCTGGAAACAAATCGTTCGGCAGACAGAATTTCCCCGACTAAAACCCCGATTTTCTTTTGGCAAACTCGACGAAAGTCACTGGCAGGCCACGATGCAGAAAGTGGCGAAACTTGAGCGTTTTACGCAGTTTTTGAATCAGAATGAAGACATTTGGAAGGGCTTTTTTCACAAAAACCAACTCGAAAAACTGAAACAGGGCATACTCAATCCGGCAGAATATTCGGTTTTCAACACAATGCTTTTAGCAACTTTTGATCGCGACTTTGCCGAAATCAAAAGCCTCGACGGGTTGTTGGGCCAACTTTCCCTGACCGAACAAAAAGCGTTTGAACTGCTGCGGCCAACATTGGTTTCGGTTTCGGACGAAAAATCTTTTTTGCAAAATGTAGAAAACAGTTTTTTCTATTTCTGGATCGAAGCCGGTGAGCGGCGTTGCCCCATACTTGCCGAAGTGAGCAATCGCAGTTGGGCGCGAAAAACGGAAGATTACGACAAAAAACTTCAAGAGCGCAGAACCAAAGTGGCGGAGCTCATACGCCGCCGGTTGCTGGAAAATATTCTCGGAAATATCGAATACAATCGCCTGAAAAACCGCGTTACCTACCGCACCATTTATCATCAGGTAAACAAAAAAAGGTTGTTATGGTCGGCTCGTAAACTCGTTTCCGCCAAATGGAAAGACGGGCTTAGTCAACTTATGCCCTGTTGGATGGCTTCCCCGGAGTCAATTGCGGCGATTTTCCCGATGGAAAAAGATTTTTTTGATGTGATTGTATTTGACGAGGCGTCCCAGTGTTTTGTCGAACGCGCCATACCGGTCATGCTGCGAGGAAAACAGAATGTGATCGCCGGAGATGACAAACAATTACAGCCACTGGATTTGTACAAGGTTCGTTATGACGATTCGGAGGAAAGTTTTCTTTCGGACGAAATCGCCCTTGAAGTTGAAAGTGTGCTCGATCTGGCAAAAACCACTTTTGAAGAAAGTCACCTTACCTGGCATTACCGTTCGCAGGAAGAAGAACTGATCAATTTTTCCAACCATGCTTTTTACGAAGGCAAACTTCAGGTAGTACCTCCCGCACGACCGGGCGAATTTCCCGGGCCTCCGCTGGAATGGATACCGGTACAGGGCGAATGGCGAAACAACCAGAATCCGGCAGAGGCCCGCCGTGTGGTCGAATTAATACTTTCGTTGATCCAACACCCGGCTCAGCCGTCCCTCGGGATTGTCACCTTTAACTATTTTCAGCAGGAACTCATCCGCGATTTGCTGGATGAAAAACTGGAAGAACTGGCAACCACGGATGAAAAAAAATATGCGCAGTTGTATGCCGCCATGCACAAAACCGAGCAGGAAGAATTTCAGGGAATATTTGTCAAAAATATCGAAAACGTGCAGGGGGACGAACGAGACATTATTCTTTTTTCCATTGGGTATGCCCGCAATGAAAACGGAAAACTGGTTACTCATTTTGGCCTTTTAAATCAGAAAGGCGGAGAAAACCGGCTGAATGTTGCCATTACCCGTGCCCGGCTTAAAAGTTATATTGTATGTTCTTTTTTACCTGGAGAACTGAATGTAGAGGCAGCGATAAACGACGGGCCGCGTTTTCTGAAAAGCTACCTCCAATACGCCAGGTCCATCAGCGATGGCTGGAAAAAAGAAATATTAAACCCGCAAAACGGAAACGTTTCTCCGGTTACGACCGAAAACCCCATTGCAGATTTTCTGGGTGAACGTTTGCGGCAGTTGGGTTATGGCGTTGTACGGAATGTAGGAGATACATCCTGGAAGTTGGACATAGCGATTAAGAGAGAAGACGGCGTTTTTTTGTTGGGAATCGAATGTGAGGGCAGTTTTTATTTCAGTGGGAGCAGCAGCAAGGAGCGAGAAATCTATCGGCGGAATCTACTGGAAAGCCGAGGATGGAAAGTACACAGGGTTTGGGCGAGAAATTTTTGGGCGGATCGCGAAAAGGAAGTGGAGAAAGTCGTGGCAATATTGAAATAGCGGTTAAGAAGCCAAGTTGAGCAAAAACCTTCCTGAAACATTTACAAGTGAGCAGAAACATCGTCAAACTTTCTTATTTTTCGGGCAATGAAATTTAGTGAAGTCATCGGTCAGGAAGCGGCGAAAACCAAAATCCTGGAAGCGATCGCCAACAACCGTCTGGCACATGCGCTGATACTTACCGGCCCCGCCGGTATTGGGAAACTCGCACTGGCGACTGCCATTGCCCAGTATGTCAACTGCCTCCAGCCCACTGACGGAGACAGTTGCGGCAAATGCACCAACTGTATCAAAATCAAAAAAGGCATTCACCCGGATGTCAAATATGTTCTGCCCATCATATCCAAAACCGAAGGAGGAAGAACCTGGCTGACGGAAGACTATTTTGAGCCTTTCCGGGAATCCTTTTTTAATGACCCTTATCTGGGCTTTTCTCAGTGGCAGCGCACATTAGACGGTGAAAACAAGCAGCTATTTATCAGCGTGCATGAAATCAGGGAGTTGAAAAGGAAAATTTACCTCAAAGCATTTGAAGCGCCTTATAAAGTGGTGATCCTCTGGAATACCGAACTTCTCCACACTTCCGGTGCCAATGCTTTTTTGAAATTGCTGGAAGAGCCGCCCGATAAAACGCTGCTGATTCTGACCTGTAGCGATCCTGCGCGTTTAATCGCGACGATCAATTCCCGCTGTCAGCGGATTCATCTGAGCAGAGTCAGCCGGGAAGATATTCAGCGGTATTTGATGGAAAAACGAGGATTGGATGCCCCTACTGCCGGAGAATTTTCGGCCATAGCCGAAGGGAGCATCGGCAATGCTTCGGAATTTTTGTCCGAAACCAGCCAGACACTCACCGATACATACATCGAATGGCTGCGGGCAGCCTATACCGGGAATTATGAAAAAATCTCGGATCAGTTAGAAAAAATCTATAAGGAAAGTAAAGAGTTTCAGAAACTATTTCTGGAAGTATCGGTACGAAAAATGCGGGATTCCCTGCTTTTTCATCTGGGAATTCCGGATATAGCACCGGTGACAGAAAGTGAAAAGGCCTTTCATCAAAAATTTGGGCAGATTGTTTCTCCCGAAAAAGTAGAACGGATTTCCGAAGAGATGGAAAAAAGCCTGAGACAGATCGGTGGTAATGCAAACCCGCAGTTGGTATTTACTGCGCTTTCTTTGCGGATGCATCAGATATTGCGAAGTTAGATTCACCGGTTTTTTGTATTGGGCAAATTCGGAGTATCCTATAAATTGGAAATTCTTACAAACACCCCAAATTACCATGAAACAGCCGATTGTACCCTCGATCATTGTTGGGATCATGTGCCTCTACGTATATGGTCTGACTTACCATGCGGAACATCGCATTCCGCCTGATCCTTCGTATGATTTTTATGATACCACAACGGTAAGGGTAATTATTTCCGGCTCCGATGTCGTGCATGATATTTACGGCCGGTTTAATAACATCCTTGAGGGCGAACGCCAACTGGTAAAAGCCCGCGATGCGGGGCCTAATCAGTATAAACTCACCTTTCAGGTAAACAGCCCGCGACCGGCAGTGCTGTTTATAGATGATGAAGATCTGGAAATTTTTCTGGTTCCGGGTGATACCAGCCTGGTGGTTGACGCTGCGATGAATCCGAATACTTATTTGATTGATTCACTCAACTTTGAAGGCACCACTTCCGGGATTTGCTCCTATTACAAAAACAAAACAAACCGATTTCAGAAGGTACATCTTCGTGCTACCCGAAGCATCGTTGATTCAGAAGATTTTGGGCAATTTTGCCTGCAACTCGACTCAATGGCGGCAAGAGAACTGGGTTTTCTGGCTGAGCAGGAAATTTTTGACTCCCTGCCGGAGTGGTTTGTAGATTTTGAGAGGACCGAAATTCTTTATCAGAAAGCATACCTAAAACTCAGCCGCGCCTACAACCGAGATATTCCCGATTATATGCTCGACAAAGTAGCCATTGACAATGAAGCCGCAGTGTTTTCTTATTATTATTACCTGTACCTGACGAGTTACTTCTCCTCCTTTGATGACAACCGTGCGGAAGCAGAAGGTACTGATTCCCTATCAAATCAGGAGCAAATTTTCACTGAATCCCGGATTCATCTCGCAGATTCTCTGCTTACCGGAGGGCCGCACGATGTGTTTATCACCCGCTCGTTATTCAGCCATCTGAAAAACAACCAGTTGGGTTTTGTCGAAAAACTATTCCAAAAATACAAAGACTCCTTTTACAGCAAAAAATACTACCGATTTATTGAGATGCAGCTAAAAGAGCGAAGCAAACCCATTTAAACACCCGCCAAAGTCCCGACATCCGGAATTAATTGCACGATTCGTAAAAAAATACTTACATTTAAGCATTGTTCCTCCGTTGAAAAGACGGAGGTTTTGTATAAATGAACTAACCAGTAAAAATATGGGTTGTGGAACATGTGGCAGTGGCGGTTGTTCTACATCAGGTTGCGGACAAAAAGGAGGCTGTGCGACAGGTGGATGTAATAAACTTAACACCTACGACTGGCTGAACAATATGCTTTCTCCCGAAAAATCGGAGGCAGACAATATATATGAAGTTCGCTTTAAAAACACCCGAAAGGGGTTTTACCGGAATGTAAACTCGCTGCGATTGTATATAGGCGATACCGTAGTTGTGGAAAGTGACAGAGGGTACGACATCGGGGTTTTGTCTTTAGGAGGGATTATGGCCGAGTTGCAAATGCGAAAGAAAGGCGGCTCTAAGGTCTTTAAAGAAATACCCCGGATTTATCGCAAAGCGAATGAAGGCGATGTTGAGCAGATAAAACTCGTTCGGGAACGTGAGCAGCCGACGTTGGTTCGTTCAAGGGAAATTATCCTTGAACAAAAGCTCGACATGAAACTCAGCGACGTCGAATACCAGGGAGACAATGCAAAGGCTATTTTTTATTATATCGCAGATCACCGTGTGGATTTTCGGGAGCTGATCAAGGTGCTTGCCAAAGAGTTTCGTATTCGCGTGGAAATGAAACAAATCGGTCTTCGCCATGAAGCCGGGCTTGTGGGTGGCATTGGCTCCTGTGGTAGAGAACTCTGCTGCTCTACCTGGCTTACCGATTTTAAAACAGTCAGCACTTCGGCGGCCCGTTACCAAAACCTTTCACTCAACCCGATGAAAATCTCAGGTTTGTGCGGAAGACTGAAATGCTGCCTCAACTTTGAGTTGGACGCTTATATGGACGCGCTCGAAGGGTTCCCGAATGTGGAAGTAATCGAAACCGGTAAAGGGCGTGCAATTCTTCAGAAAACGGATATTTTCAAGGGGAAAATGTGGTTTAGTTATCCCAATGAAACCACTTGGTATCCCATGACGGTAAATGAGGTAAAAGAAATTGTGGCGATGAACGCCAAAGGCAAAAAACCGGACGCGCTTTCCACCATTTCACAGGCAATCGAAACAGAACCTGAGTTTGATTTTGTGGATGTAGTCGGCACGGAGCTCCCTGCTCGTGAGCAACAGAGCCGAAAATCCAATCAGAACCAGAATCAAAATCAGCGAAACAAAAAGAAAAATAATAGCAGTAATAGCAGTAACAACAGTAATAATAACCGCAATAATCAAAAGCGGAATTTTAAGAAAAAATCGAATAACCCGGATGCCAAATCGTCCAAACCGCCCAAACCCTCTACGCCACCTGAACAGTAGCTGGCTGAAGATAACCGGAGTTTTGTTTCTGTCGGTTTTGTTTTCCTGTAAGCGATCCTCTTTTTCAGCCGAAAAAATCTTTGCGGAAAATTGCTGGGAAATAGGAGACACGCTTTTTTTTGACTACAAACATAATGGTACTGCTGCCGTTGATGAGACATTCGGGGTGGAGGTTCGCTTTAACCCGGAGTATTCTTACCGAAATCTGCACCTCAAACTTTTATGCAAAAACCCTGACGGGCAACCACAGGAGTTTATGTTAAACGACACCCTGATGGACGCCGACGGAAATTGGTTGGGAGAACCCTCTGAATGGAATTTCACAAAGGGATTTACGGTGCCGATGACGGCGCCCGGCACGTATCGCCTCGCCCTGATCCAGTATATGCGAGAGGAAAAACTTTGTGATATAAAACAGGTGGGAGTTTGGAAACTCGGTGAGTAATTTTTCCATTAGGCCATCTCTGACCCTGTTGCCTCCTCCTCAACCCGGATGATAAAAGGAATTTCGAAAGTATTCCAATCAAAATAAGTAGAGTTACCATTAAACAGCAGGTTGCGGGTGCTGGTTTCTCCGAGACTCCGGGTTAAGTATTGTAGTTCATAAATACTTGCCTGATTCAATCCTTCTACAATAAATTCACCCCCGGCAAATATGAGCTTAAATATCTCCTGCGATTCTCGCAGGCCTGCCCGTTGAAGTTCTTCATTTACTACTGCCCGAAGCGGATTTCCCTCCAATGCCCAGGCCTCGCCTTCCGGCTCAATCCATATTCCCCCATTTTTGCCCAAAAGGCTCGTATTTATTTCAAAACTCCCCGCCATATACACCAGCGCACAGTACAGTCGCCGCGAAGTGGTATTTACCAGCCGCACCCGAAAAGATATGCCCTGGCTCCACGCCGGATAAACCAATACCCCCGAATTGTCGGGTATTTCGGAAGCCTCCGGATAAATTTCCAAACGTATGGATTCTCCCGGTAACACATTTCCCGGATTTACCATTTCCAATATCTGCCGCCACCGGGCGATATGATTGATCTGCCGCACGACCTCCGCCGCTGATTCATCGGATATATATTCCGATGGGCGTACCAACGGCCTTTCCCTCCGATCTGCCGGACGGAGGATCAGATATTGTTGTTCATCGGAGATGATATGGTAGTCTGCCAGTTGGGGTTCGGGTACTTCCTCAAGGTAAATGGCCTGTGAAGAATTCAGAAAAGTTTTTCGAATTATTTCGACTCCCTTCGGGTTTTCTCCTCCGAAATAAATTTTAACCGGTGCTACCGGCATGCTGATGACTTTTGCCTGATAAATTTCTTTGGGATCGAGGGAAATATTTCCCACAAACACAAAACTTCGGTCTGCTTTCGGTAAATCCACACTCGCTTCGGCCAGAGGAGTAGAAAAATTATTGTCCAAAAGCGTATTTTGTGGATAAACTGCCAAAATCATTTTTTCTCCGCCGATTCCCTCCCCTCTAAATCCGTGGGAAGTTCCTCGATTAATTACCCAGTGACTTTGTTGAGGGTCAAATTTTAGTTGAATATTTGAAACGCCACTCTGGATAAGGCCATTGAGAAAGTCCGTCTGCAAATCCAGTGTGCTGACTAATGCGGGTACCTGGTCAAAAGTGCGTTGGGCAATCCGTGTTTTAAGTCGAGTAATCATGTCCCTGTAGGACATATTGCCGCCGCTACTGCGCAAAATATCGAGGAGGGAGGTAGTCATTATTCCCCTGACCTGGCCCTCGCTAAAAACCTCTTTAGCAGACTCATCGCCCGAAGTAGCCGTAAGCGCAAAGTGTGCAGGGGAGGGTTGATCCGTGTCGGGTAAGATATAGGATGATAGGGGGCGTATTCGGGGAAATCGCGGCGCAACACGGCAGTTTTCTCCTGTAATGGCGTCTGCATTGTCCCGATGACTACAATCACTAATGGTCAGTATATGCGCACCTTTAACCGCAATCCGGTCGAGCAGCACGGCAATTTCTTTGTCTGCGAGATCCATTCCTTCGGAAAGGCGGCTGTCATAAAAAACAATGGTTTCATTCAGGCTGTCAGTTTCTTCCGCCCGAAATGCTGCCGGCGCAGGCTCCTGCGAGCCATAACCAGCGAAATAAAATACTACGGTATCGTTTTTTTCTATCGCTGCGGTTATGTTTTCGAACTGAGTAATCACACTTGCTCTTGTGGCTTGTTCGTCGAGCAGCAAGGTCATTGCCAGCAGGGTCTGGGTGGCATCCACGCGGCTTTGGAGGAAATCGTGGACGGCAACGGCGTCATTGACACAACCCGCCAACGGCGGTAGGGTGGGGTAGCGGTTGATCCCCACTATCAGGGCAAATAGCCGGGCTTGTTGTCCCTCATCTTTTGGGGATATAGTTTTACCTAAAAAACCCTGGCTGGTGTCGAAGCTATGATAGGGAATAAGAGCCGGGTTTTGATCATTGCCTTGATTTTTTACTTGGGCCTGGGTTTGGGCAATAAGGTCGGCATAAGAGATGTTTCCCTGATTTTTCTCCAAAACATCCAATAATGCCCAGGTGAATAACCCTCGGGATTTGTTATTGATCCGGGTTTCTCGCGCATATTCGGTATCATCCTGCGTAGCCGCCAAAACCACATGAGATATTGGATTTTGGGGTGAATGGCTAATCCGGTGGCCATAATGGGTATCCATGATGATGACCGTATGCGGATTTCTTTCTGCGGCTGCGGTTAGAAGATTCGTTAATTCGCGATTAAAAAGGGTGTTTTTGACCTCTCCGGGCAGCGCATCATAACAGATCAGGCCGGGTTCTTTATCCGCCGGAAATTGTGAAGCAATGTCTTCCGGGTAAGTAAAAGATAAATCGGCGTGTCCGGCAAAATAAAAGAGGATTACATCTTCGGCTCCTGCAAGGCGAAAATGTTCGCGGAAGTTTTGAACAATGTTTTGATAGGTTGCTTCCTGATTGGCGAGGGTGAGAATACGGAGGTCTTTTTCTCCGTGATATTTGCGCAGATAATCGGCAATGTCCCGGGCATCAGAAGCACATCCGCTGAGGCGCGAAATTTGAGAATTGGCGTATTCATCAATCCCTACCAGCAAGGCATAAATCTGCTCTCCGTCATGGCTAGGGCCTTGTTTTTCGCGGCGCAATTTGCCTCCCACTTCGCGGGGGATGGTGAGCAAACCTCCGGGGGCGGTTCCTGTAGCCGATTTTTTCAAATCCGGCTCAGGAATACGGCTGAAAGCCGTGATGGCCGCCTCTGTACGGTCGTACAACAGGTTTTTGGTGCCCTGGCTGTAATTGAGCAGATGCTCCAGCCGGGAGACATAGTCGGCTTCGGGATTTAGCTGAATGCGGAATTTATATTGTTTGTTGAGGTTTTCGAGTTTCGTATTGAGGCGTAACTGGGCGTGGGCGTCCTGTTTTTCATAGGCTTTCTGCAACTCGTCATAGATCTGCCGGATGGCAGATTCGGGGTTGAGATATACTTCTATCGCCCATTCTTGAGCTTCCCGGAATGCCCGGGTTTTTTGATCCGTTCCGGTCAGGCATTCTTTTACCCAGACACTTACAAAGTCCGCTACCTCTTGCAAGCGTTTTTTGCCGCCGGTTTGCTCGGTCTGTTGAAGGTATTGAAGCAACGCAAACCGGATGCCGGGAGCCATTTCATACATTCCCGTACTAACTTCTTTTACTAAATCCGACAATAGCAGATCGGAAATGACCATATAGGGAATGTACCTGGTTTTTCCGCTTTTGTTCGGAAACGTGCGGAAGTTTAGCCAGAGTTTGTAAAGAAGCTCTGGCGTTAGCAGTAAAGGAAATGCTGCATGGCAGGCAAATAGCCAGTGCGCCTCCGGGTGATAATCGCCCGGCTCGTCGGAAAAGCGGTTGTACCAGTTTTCCAGACGCAGATATTCCACCTCTTCCATATTTTCCTGGCTGATGGGCAGATTTCGGCGAGCGGGTATTTCCGGTGGCAACATAGAGGGAATGGGTTATGGCTGAGTTCTTCCTTTTAATATCTGTACCGCACGATCCAGTCCGTTACGCCAGACTTGGCCGTACAATATCGTTTCCTTTGCATTCATACACTCGTACGGGCGCAAACCAAATTGTCGCACCCTTGGATAAATTTTTGCGTTGGGAGTCGTAAGTTGTGGGGATAAAATCCATCTGATGACCGAAGAAGAATTTCTGCAACTAGCCAAGTCCAAGTTTGCTTCCATTAAGCAACTCAA
>JANRJC010000045.1:0-7366 GCA_033764335.1 Bacteroidia bacterium
TTGAGTTGCTTAATGGAAGCAAACTTGGACTTGGCTAGTTGCAGAAATTCTTCTTCGGTCATCAGATGGATTTTATCCCCACAACTTACGACTCCCAACGCAAAAATTTATCCAAGGGTGCGACAATTTGGTTTGCGCCCGGAAACATCGTTTTTACGATACGACTCAATGGGCTGCTGCCGGAGGCGATTTTCTCGCCACCATTAGCGGTACAAAAGACGTGCCCGCTACCCTTGGCAACAACAATTGGTCCGGTGCAGGTATGATCGCTGATGTGGCTTATTGGATAACCCATCCCGATTCCAATTTTGGCTGGATTCTCGTTGGAAATGAATCAGTCTCTAATACCTCCCGCAGATTTGGTTCTCACAACAACCCCGACGAAGGATTACAACCTCGCCTGTTTATTCGTTATACCCTTCCCGATGCCAATGAAGAGCTTATTGCAGGGTTTGGCCTTGAGGTTTTCCCTAATCCGGCTAAAAATAAAATTTCCCTAAAATGGGAAGGCAAACAAACCGGTTTTGCCTCGGTAAGCATTCTGGATATCAATGGGAAAATGGTTTTTCGCCATCCAGAAACAATTTTGCTTCAACAAGGCAATCTTGATCTTTCCATTTCGGGTCTTACTCCGGGGGTTTATCTGGTTAAATTTGCTGTGTCGGAATTTGATATTTTCCGAAAATTAATCATTCAATAATTGAATCATTTTTCTGGAAATTTACTAGACGGATTCTTATATTTGTAATAATTCCTGACAGCCCTGGCCTCATAAACCGGGGCTGTCGGTTTATTTTACCCCTTATATCTTTGTGATGAAGTTATTACGCCCCGGATTCTTAATTTTCGCGCTCCTTTTGATTTCGGTAGTTATTGGTGTGACTTTGCCGAAAACAAACTTCTATTCGGAAAAACTCACGGAAAAAGCGTACGATATTTTTCCCGCAATAAACGCTGAAAAAAAGCACAAACTCACTCCGGAAGAGCGGGCGCGGTTTACCCAGGAGCGGTTTCAGTTTGAATTTGACATGTTAAAAGACCCTGCAACCGGGCAAATTCCGGAGGGTATCCGTCAACTCGAACTTTCCCAGGCGTATCGCGCTCCGGTACAAAATCCCAGCCAGCGGAGTGCAGCCTTTAGTGTTACCGAAAGAGGTCCTAACAACCTCGGGGGGCGTACAAGAGCCATAACTTTTGATACTCGTTATGCTTCCAACACTACCATCCTCGCCGGAGGGGTAAGTTCTGGGGTATTCCGCACTACCAATGGCGGTACTACCTGGACGAAGGTCTCTTCCGATGACGAAATTCATAATGTAACAGCCATTGCGCAGGATACTCGCTCCGGACAGGAAGACATCTGGTATTATGCCACCGGCGAAGCCATCGGGAATAGTGCTTCGTTGGGGTCGTCTTATTATGGAACCGGTATATGGAAATCTACCGACAATGGTACAACCTGGACTTTCCTCGGCAACTCCAATACCGGTTCGCTGGTAAGTTTTGACGAATGTGCGGATTTTATCAGTAAGCTGGTGGTTGACCCTACCAATGGGGATGTCTATGCGGCAGCACTCGGGGAAATTTTGCGTTCACAGGATGGGGGTACAAACTGGTCTTCGGTATTGGGGCCCGGGTGTTCCAGCACTTCCAATGTGACCGACCTTGTGGTTACTTCTACCGGGCGTTTGTATGCGGCTTTTTCCGGCGTATTAGCCTCGACCATTGACGGAGTATGGACTTCTACTACAGGCGATTTCGGCGACTGGACGCGGATTGCAGGCGACGGAACCCCGGGTACCTGGAGCACCTCCGGTAATTATGGAAGGGTGGTACTCGCTATTGCCCCTTCGGATGAAGATATCCTGTATGCTTTGTATGACAATGATTTTTCCAGTGCCTGTGCGGGAACTGCCGGTGTAGAAGCGGACTTGTTTCAATGGGATCAGGGCACGACTACCTGGACAGACCTGACGGCAAATCTGCCTGATGAAACCGGCTGTTCGAATGGCAACGACCCATTTGCCATTCAGGGAGGATATGACCTGGTTGTCGCTGTAAAGCCCGATAACGCCTCTACGGTTTTTGTAGGGGGAACCAATATTTACCGTTCCACGGATGGTTTTACTTCTACTTCCAATACTACCCGTATCGGAGGGTATGCAAATACAAGCGGTTATGCCAAATATACCAACCACCACCCCGACATCCATGTACTGACATTTGCTCCCAATAATAATGATGTTTTATATAGCGGAACCGACGGGGGGATTCATAGTGCAGATATTACCGCCGGTACACCCGCCTGGACCAGCCTGAACAACGACTATGTTACGTATCAGTATTATCATGTCGCCATTGATCCGACGGTGAGTAGTGACTACGTGATTGGGGGCGCGCAGGACAATGGGACTACGGAGTCATCGTCGGGAACTTCCCACACCGAAATTGGTTCGGGGGATGGCGTGGCCGTAGGCATTGCCACCAGCGGAGAAAATTACTTTGGTTCGCAAAACGGTGCCCTGTATCGGGACGGCTCTACCATCACCCCTAGCGGTGCTTCAGCCAGTATATTTGTCACCTATTTTTTGCTGGACCCAGATAATACCGAAATTTTGTATTACGCCGGCGGCACCGAACTTTACCGCACCACTTCGGCTTCTACTGTAGCTTCCGGTAGCTGGACCGAAATGACGGGCGTACAGGCCACCGTAGGTGGAAATGTGCGCTCATTGGCCGTTACACGCGGTAGTGGTTACGGAAGCACCGATGCCGGGCGAGTATTGTACATTGGGACACAGGTTGGGGAAGTTTTCCGATTAAACGACCCTGCCTTTGGCGCGGCTGCCACTGCACCTACCGATATTACGCCGGGGACGGCCGGTGTCGGTGTTGTGAGCAGCATCGCAGTCAACCCCAACGATGACAACGAAATACTCGTTACCTATTCCAACTACGGAATCAACAGCGTGTATCATACCACCGATGCCAATTCAGCTACACCCACTTGGTCGCTGGTAGAAGGAAATATTTCGACAACCTCTTTTCGCTCGGCTTCGATTCTGGAAGAAGGCGGGATCACGTATTATATTGTTGGAACGAGTATCGGCTTATATTGTACTTCGACCCTCAACGCAGGCTCCACTACCTGGACCCGAATCGGCAGCACAAGTATTGGCTATGCGCTCACCAGTTCACTGGCATTGCGTGCCACAGACAATTTCCTCCTGGCAGGTACTCACGGCAACGGGATGTTTATGGTCGAACCACCGCGCGATCCGGAGATTTATTTTACGACTACCACCTCTTCCACAACGGAAACCACTACGACCTCTGTTTCCTGCCGTGACTATACCGACATTACGGTTGAAATGTCCATTGCCGCTGCACCTACCGGTGATGCTACCGTGACGATAAACCTTTCCGGGACGGCGACCGAAGGAAGCGATTATGACATCCTCAATGCCAGCAACCAGCTCACTTTTCCTGACGGCAGCGTTGCCACACAGGATGTGGATCTGCGGATTTATGATGAGTCGGGCGACGAAAGTGCTGAAACCATTATTCTGAATTTTGTGGTTTCGGGTGTTACCGACGCAGTGGGAGCGGCTTATAATCAGACACATACTCTTACCCTCAATGACAATGATACCGGCCCGGCAGCAAGTTTTACCCTTTTTACTGAAGACTTCGAAACGGCGCTTTCCTATGGTTCACTGGGTAGTTCAAACTGGAGTCGAGGGTTATTTGGGGGAAGCGGGTTTAATTATTGGTTTGACGGTACCAACGGAGGAATGACCGGTTCCGGAAGTGCTTATGTATCCGATGACGGGGTGAACCCCACCTATGACAATACGGCAGCAGAAGACCCACTTATCAGTACACCACAAATTGATGCTACTGCTTATGCCGGGCAGGAAATCACCTTTGACTTTAAATGCAACGGGGAATCCGGCGCCGATTATGGTCGCCTGTATTATTCGCTCAACGGTACCACTTTCTTTTTGATTGAAGGTACTACAACCGCTCCTTACGTCGGGGTAACCACTGCCACAACCCGTACCGTTACCTTGCCGGCCGCCGTAGATAACACCACCTATTTTATCGGCTGGCGGTGGACCAATAATGCAAATAGCGTGGGTTCTGACCCTGCTTTTGTCATTGACAATATTGATGTTCACACTACTGGCGGTACGGGTATTGAAACGGTGCTGAATGCCACTGACGAGCAGTATTTTGGGCCGTTTGAGACGGTGCATTTTTACGATGGAACCGACGTCGTGGTAAGTCTGACCAATAACAGTGCTTATGACTACGGTTGTACTTCCGTAACCGTGGACAGGGCCGGTTCGGGAGCGCAGCCCGCCTGGTCTCTGACTGCAGGGCATGAACTGGCAGATAAAACATTTCTCATCACGCCTACCAACAATAGCCCGGGGGGCGGCGATTCTTACGACATTACCCTCTACTATACCGATACCGAATTTGACGGTTGGGTAGCCAATAGCAACCTTGCTTATACCACTTCGGATTTCAAAATGGTCAAATCCGTAGGACCGATAAGCGGACTAAGCCCTGCCAACCAAAATGCTACGCTGAATTCTTCCGTAACTTATGGAGCTTTGGGGGACAACCATACCTTCACGGCAACCTTTACCGGTGGTTTTTCGGGCTTTGGAGGCGGAAATCCAAGTAGTCCACTGCCGGTAGAACTGCTCTCCTTTACCGGAGAAGAAAAAAAGGGAGCCGTTGATCTCACCTGGCGCACTGCGTGGGAGCTTAACAATGACCGTTTTGAGGTGGAAAAAAGTGCCGATGGAAAAGCATTTACCAAAATCGGACAGGTAAAAGGAATGGGTTATTCCCAACAACCGGTAAAATATAGCTTTAATGATCCGCAACCCTTTTCCGGTGTAAATTTTTACAGACTCCGGCAAATTGACTTCGACGGCAGGTTTGACTATTCCAATATTATTCAGGTGTGGGTTTTGGGCGAAAATACAGTTTCCGTAACACCTAACCCGTTTACTGATTTTCTGCGGATCGAAATGTATGCGGGCGAAAGAAAAGAAAGCACCTTTAAACTTTTTGCCAGCGACGGCAAATTGATTTTATCGCGCAACTGGATTTATGAGGGAAAGCTAAAAGAGACCGTTCCCTTACCGGTTTTACCGCGAGGAATTTATATTTACCAGATTGAAAATCAGGGAAAAACCTTTGGTGGCAAGCTGATTCGCGACTAGATGCCTGCTCCGGAGTAATGATCCGGCGGGAATTGTAGGAAAAACTTTCAATCGTTAGGGTAAATTTGAAACATGACTCAACCCAACGAACAAATACTTGTGATTGTACCCGCTTATAACGAAGCGGCGGTTATCCGTAAAACGGTCAGAGGACTTTTGGACGCGGGATACCCGGTGGTGGTGGTAGATGATTGTTCGACGGACGGGACAGCGGAAAAAATCAGTGATCTGAACCTGTTTTACATTCGCCATGCGATCAACCTGGGGCAAGGGGCTGCGCTGATGACAGGTATGGCTTTTGCCCGAAGACGGGATATGGATTACGTTGTGCATTTTGATGCAGATGGGCAGCATCAGGTAGAGGACATACCGGGCTTATTGGCTCCCTTACTTGAAGGGGTCGCCGATATCACCTTAGGTTCGCGTTTTTTACGCCGGGAAAGCCGTCGTTTAGTGCCCCCTTTGCGACGAGTATTGCTCAAAATAGCGGTGCTGATAAACGGTCTGTTTGCGAATATGTGGCTGACCGATGCCCACAACGGATTGCGGGCGCTGAACCATCGGGCTTTGGAAAAAATCCAACTCCGTGAAAACGGAATGGCCCATGCCACCGAAATTCTCTCTGAAATCCGGCAGAAAAAACTTCGTTATCGGGAAGTCCCGATGAAGGCCCGGTACACCGAATATTCCCGTAGCAAAGGGCAGTCAGCACTGGATTCGCTGAGCATACTCACCGATCTCATTATCCGCAAAATATTCCTCTGATGAAACCTTTTCAGTTTATCCTCGTGCCCGTCATTTTGTTTTTACTGGTGTTGTTTTTTCGGAGACTGCGACATCAGCCTGTGATGCGGATTCTGGTCATGGTGGTACTTGTGGCCGGGCTGGTATTTTCGGTATTTCCGGATTCGACTACCCTTATCGCCAACGTGCTGGGTATTGGCAGAGGCACCGATCTGGTTATGTATCTGGGCATGTTGGGTTTGTTTTCTGTATCGGGGTTGCTTTATCTGCGAATACTGAAACTGGAACGAATGATTACCGAGATCGTGCGGCAAAAAGCATTGGAAGAATAAACCTGCGGTGGCTTCGAGAACCTCTGCCACCGATTAGCACCTTACGGTGTAGCCCAATTTTTCCAGAACCCGGTTCAGCCGTGTTTTAGTTTCCTCGTGCAGCAGCATATCGGGAAGATTTGTGACCATCCAGCTTTCCATTCCCCCGCCATAGACAAGAGAAGCCCCTTTCCAGTCGGCGACCATTTCCTGCACAAAACGATCAGGCATGGGAAGCGGCGTTACCTTTCCCCGGCGATCCACGGAGAGCCAGTGTTCAGGGTGATGTTCATTATGGGTTTTGTGGTGATGCCAGGCGAGAGGGAAAACCTTTTTCATGGCGGCGGCTTTATTTTTGTCGGAGAAATAATAGGCATAAATTTCCCTTTCCTCCAGCGAAAATTTCGACAGATCGTGGACTACGTACTGATAAATATCCGCCGGGGAGATTTCGCCATTGCAGGCAAGGACGGTTTCCATGCCTGCATGATAAACGGCGATTTTGTGGGGCAAAAGAGTATTTTGAATAAAATCAATCACAATCGGGTCGTGTATATCGGCAGAGGAAAGCGCCGGGAAAAACCGATTTTCAAATATTGAGGAAAGCAGGGAAGGTTGCGGAAAATTTATTTGTCGGCAAAAATTTTCAAAAGCATCAATGAGCGTCATAATCATGAATTTAGGAACAAAATTAAGAAATCCCCCGTACGAAATTGGAAATATGAAGCTTACAATCTTATATTTGCAACGCGATAATTCGCAGGGCCTATAGCTCAGTTGGTTAGAGCACCTGACTCATAATCAGGTGGTGCCTGGTTCGATTCCAGGTGGGCCCACTGGAAATTGAGCACTTACGAGAGGAATCTGGTGAGTGCTTTTTTTGTGTACTTATTTTGGAATTGAGTATCAGGGGCGGCTCGATTTTATCGGCGTTGTTGCATGAATGGGGATAAAAAAAAGTCGGTCGGTTTTTTGTACATTTGAGATGACGAAAAAACAAACCTACAAAATCCCGACCTATGTCAAAGATACAGAAAAAAGCATCGAAAAATCAAGACAAGGGAGCAA
>JANRJC010000064.1:0-124750 GCA_033764335.1 Bacteroidia bacterium
CGAACCCACCATTAGCCTCGGACGACTGTACGGCGTATTTAAGGAAAACGGAACCGTCAAAATTCACAACCGCGTCTATGAGCAGATTTTGTACAATTACATGGTTTCCAAAACCTTTCAGGCGCAGTTGGAACAAAAACACCCCTACCTCCCGGTATCGTATGCCCAACCCGACGGAACGCTGGATATCGCGGGGGTGCTCGTGCGCTTTCAGCAGTTTTTGCGCGAACAATACAGCAAAAAAGATCAGAATTTCCTCGAACGGGAATGGCGACTGGTATTCCTGGCATTTTTCAAACCGATCCTCAACGGGCAGGGACATGACTTTAAGGAAGTGGCCATTTCGGAAGAAAAACGGCTCGACGTAGTGGTCACTTACCACCGCCATAAATACGTGATCGAATTGAAACGCTGGTACGGCGAGGCCATTCATCAGCGCGGCCTGGACCAACTGGCCGACTACCTCGACCGGCAGGAGGTGAATCGGGGGTTTCTGGTGATTTTTGAGGGACAGAAGGAAAAAACCGGCAGGCAGGAGGAGATTTTGCATCGGGGCAAGGCGATTTTTGCCGTGTGGGTGTGAGGTTAAGCCTAAAATTTGGCTAACAATCAGGCTATTTTTGGAATTAAGTCCCTCAAAAGTATAGATAATACCAAAAATAACCCCCAACGCCTACTCTGCGGAAATTGTGGATGCCGAAATCACGCTCGAAAACCTGGTTGTAGGGTGAGGACTTAGCAGTTAGAAGCCCGGTATTATATCCCTGTGTAAATCGGAACAAAAATACCGGGCGACGACCACTGCAATTATTGAATTGTATTTTCTGTGTGGAGAGCATTCTGATTCTCCCTTTTTAGATGGACGTAAACCTGGCGAACAGCCCAAATAAGTACAATCCCTTCAACCAAAAGGCTGCTCACAAGAACAGTATTCGACCCACTCTGAATCTTCGTAAATACACCCAGTGCCACAAAAATTTGAGTGAGAATAAAAAAAATGATGAATACTCGACCGAAAAAGCTATTATTTGTTTTCATAAGATCAGATTAATGAATAGTTGTGATTCGGAATAAAGTAACTCATTTTTTTTTTGCACGCAAGTGTTTTTTGTACTTTCTTCATTTTTATGACAAAAAAGTATTATATTTTTTTTCTTGACAATCTCTCTACCGCTACCTAATTTCTGTTATGAAAACACCCCTCCTGATCTTTACGTTTCTGTGCCTGTGCCTCGCGGTGAGTGCGCAGATAACCCCGCCGCAGTTTGAGTGGGCGCGGAGTTTGGGCGGCTGGCAGGACGACGATCTCGCCGACCTCGTCGTGGCCGAAGATGGAAGTGTGTATGTAACCGGCTCTTTTACGGATTTTATCTGCTTTGATACACTCTGTTTTCCTGCTGCCAGCCCGGATACTTCTGATATTTTTCTGGCTAAATATGACTCTCTGGGGATGTTGCAGTGGGCAAAGGTATTGGGCGGAGACGGGGTGGATCAAGGCAAAGCCCTCGCACTGGACAGCCACGGAAATGTGTTTCTGGGGGCGGGGTTTTCGCGGAAAATAGATGTAGGGGGGATCTTCTTGCAAGCCAATAATCCCAAAAAGTCTTTTTATAACCCATTGGACTTTTTTATTGCAAAAATTTCTCCTCAAGGTAGTATTTTAGCTATTTTCCATCCTAAAGGACAAGCCATTTCCTGGTTATACCAAATTTCTACAGATATCAGGGATAATTTATACATAGCTGGGATCACAAACTCGGACAGTCTTATTTTTAGTGACGAATTATTCCTCAAAACGAATGGGCCGGGTCAGTTTTTTATTGCCCGATTAGATTCTGCATTTCATCCTCAATACCTTACTGAGTGCGTGTTTCCTGGTTCGGGAGCAAGGGCAATAAAGGAAATGGAACCCAATCGTCAGGGCGAACTTTTTCTCACCGGCTATTTTGGGGATACCATGATTGTTCAGGGCAACATACTTTCCCGCGGACTTTCCTCCCATCACTTTTTACTGAAACTGGATGCCGACGGGGAGTATCAATGGTCGGAACTGTTTAATCAGGAAATATCCAGTCTTGCATTAGACGAAACGGGACATTTATATTTCTCAGGTACAAGAGGGGGCAATAGCCGGTTTGATTCATTGGTAGTCTCTGGTCAAAGTTCCTATTTTCTGGCCCGCTACAATTCTCAGGGACGGGTTTTGTGGGTGAAACAAACCTATCAGGCTTTATTCCCTTTTCCTGCTTTAACTTTCTATAATGGGGGGCAAGTTTATCTTACCAGCACTTTTCTATCGAATGTGACAGTTGATGACACTTTGCTTTATGCGGTTGAAAGAGAAGAAATTTTCATTACTCGTTACGATACAACCGGAAATCTTATCTGGACCCGGTCGGCAGGCAGTGCGTCGGACGAATGGGTTTTCCATATCGCAGGAAACGCACGTGGCGACATAGCCCTGGGAGGAAATTTTATTTATAATGTTATCGGACTCGATTCTTTTTGGGTATATAACACCTACCCCAGTCGCGTGGAATTATTTGTCGCCCAACTCCACCGCGACAGTCTCCCACCACTTCCTCAACCTCCCGCAGAGTGGACGGTATATCCCAATCCTTTTGAGGATCATATCTTCCTTTGGGGAGATTTTGTGTTAGGGCCGCTGAATCTAAGCTTATTCGACCTCTCCGGCAGAGAAATTTGGAAAACGCAGATGTTGATTGAGGATACCATTTTCCCCTTACGCCTATCCGTGCCGGTGCTACCGGGTGGGTTTTATCTGCTGCGGCTTGGGCAGGGAGGAAAGGAACAGGTAATGAAAATGGTGAGGGTTTAGCAGACCGAGGCCCGGATTTTTTATACTATTTCCGAAATAAACTCGCCTCCTTCCAATATTCTGCCTAATTTCTGTTATGAAAACACCCCTCCTGATCGTTACGTTTCTGTGCCTGCGCCTCGCGGTGGTCGCGCAGATACCCCCGCCGCAGTTTGAGTGGGCGCGGAGTATGGGCGGCTGGCAGGACGACTACCTCGCTGACCTCGTCGTGGCTGAAGACGGAAGTGTGTATGTCACCGGCTCGTTTACGGATTTTATCTGCTTTGATACCCTCTGTTTTCCCGCCGCCAGCCCCGATACTTCCGATATTTTTCTCGCTAAATATGACTCTGTGGGGGTATTGCAGTGGGCCAAAACCTGGGGTGGAAGGGGAATCGACGAGGGAAAAGCACTGGCATTGGACAAAGATCAAAATCTGTATATAACCGGGATATTTGCCGACACCGTTACAATAGACAATTATCTTCTTCAATCCCGTGATGCCGGAAGATGGAGGCACTATTACACAGATATTTTTATCCTTAAGCTAAATCCACAGGGGGAGATACTTCAAACGTTTCAGATTGGAGGTGGACGCCCCGATCAGGTTTCTGCTTTCGCAGTGGATTTATCTGGCAATATTTACCTCAGTGGTCGCTATTACTCGGATTCACTGTATTTAAATGAGAACGATATATTTATTAAATCTCCTGATACGGGAAATCTGTTTTGGGTTAAGTATAATCCTGGAGGCAAGGTATTGAGCGTTAAAAGTGTTTGGGGATCTCAAAATGCAACCCCATATTTGAGACAGTTACGAACTTCCAGAAAAAGCATCTTCGCTCATGGGTCTTTTGGAGACTCTCTGACAGTAGATCAACATGTAATTACTTCCCCTAATCCCTATCATAATTTTATGATACGATGGGACAAAGAAGGCACCTATCAATGGTCTGAACTTTTTACAAAAGTCCAAATCTATGATATGGCAGTAGATGAGGCTGAAAATGTATATTTGTTTGGAGAAATGGGAGATAGCGCAATTTTTGATACCCTCCGTTTCACGGAAGGACGAGCAATATATCTGGCCAGATATTCTTCAGAGGGTCGGATTCAATGGGTGAAAAAACCAGTAACCGGCAACCTTAATGATTTCTCAATTTATTACAACCGAGGACATATTTACCTTGGTGCTGCATTTCGGGGTACTCTTGCTATTGGGGATAGCATTTTCTCAACACCGCGAAGTGCACAATTAGTGATAGCCCGGTATGATACATTAGGGAATCTGACTTGGGTTCGAGCGGTAAAAAGTATTTCTGATTATTTACCTGTTCTGATCGAAGGAAATACAAAAGGCGACGTTACCCTTGCCGGTGGATACAATTACAACGGACTTTTTTTTGATTCTACACTCGTACTTAATGTATTCCCTGCCTATATGGATGTTTTTGTCGCTCAACTCCACCGCGACAGTCTGCCTCCACTTCCCCAACCTCCCGCAGAATGGGCGGTGTATCCAAATCCTTTTGAGGATCATCTCTTTCTTTGGGGGGATTTTGTGTTGGGGCCGCTGAGTCTAAACTTGTACGACCTCTCCGGTCGGGAAATCTGGAAGACGCAGATGTTTGTTGAGGATACTATTTTTCCCCTACGGGTATCCGTACCGGTGCTGCCGGGTGGGTTTTATCTGCTGCGGCTTGGGCAGGGAGGAAAGGAACAGGTAATGAAAATGGTGAGGGTTTAGCAGACCGAGGCCCGGATTTTTTATACTATTTCCGAAATAAACTTGCCGCCTTCTAATATTCTGCCTAATTTCTGTTATGAAAACGCCCCTCCTGATCGTTTCGTTTCTGTGCCTGCGCCTCGCAGTGGTCGCGCAGATACCGCCGCCCCAGTTTGAGTGGGCGCGGAGTATGGGTGGCTGGCAGGACGACGACCTCGCCGACCTCGTTGTGGCTGAAGACGGAAGTGTGTATGTAACCGGCTCGTTTAAGGATTTTATTTGCTTTGATACCCTCTGTTTTCCCGCCGCCAGCCCTGACAATTCCGATATTTTTCTCGCTAAATACGACTCTGTGGGGGTATTGCAGTGGGCCAAAGCCTGGGGTGGAAGGGGAATCGATCAGGGGCAAAAATTGTTTTTAAATAAAGAAGATTATCTGTATTTCGCTGGAAACTTCACTGACACAATACAGATCAATGGCCAAACCTTTAAATCGTATGATAAAGGTTTTAATCCATGGGAGCACTCCGATATTTTACTCCTCAAACTAAGCCCAGAAGGGGAGATTGTTCAATCATTCCATGCTGGCGGAACATCCCGTGACGAAGTTTCATCTATTGAAGTAGATTTATCTAACAGGGTTTATATCAGCGGACAATTTTACTCAGATTCTTTGCGTCTGGATGAAAATGTTACACTTTTGAAAGGAAGCGGTATTGGGAGTATGTTTTGGGCACATTTTGACGCTGAAGGATTGGTAACTAACTATCATGTTTTTTCCTCATCCGGTAGTACGATTCCTATAATTCAGCAAATGTCCATTTCAAAATCCTATCTTTTCATGATTGGTGCTTTTGAGGATTCGTTTATTGTAGATGGAAATTTGCTTACAACGGATCAAACTGTTAATTATTTCCTTATGAAGTGGGATACCGAAGGGAGATACATATGGAGTGAGCTTTTTAAAGGATCAGATATTTGGGATATGACCCTTGATGAAAGAGGGAATATCTATTTCACAGGAAGCATGAGAGATAGTGTTTTATTCGATACACTTTTCGTAAATCTGGGGCGAGCCAAATATCTGGCCAGATATTCTTCAGAAGGGCGGGTACAATGGGTGAAAAAACCGGTAAATGGCTTCTTTAATAATCTGTCCCTCTTCTACAACAGGGGGCAGTTATACCTGGCAGGATCATTCTCCCATACCATCACCATCGGGGACAGTACTTTTACCTCCCCCCGTGAAGAGCAATTGCTGATTGCCCGATATGATACAACGGGAAATCTGATTTGGGTTCGGGCGATAAAAAACATTTCTGATCATCGGCTTTTACAGATCGAAGGGAATTCAAAAGGCGACGTTACCCTTGCCGGTGGGTACAATTACAACGGACTTTTTTTTGATTCTACACTCGTACTCAATGTATTCCCTGCCTATATGGATGTTTTTGTCGCCCAACTCCATCGCGAAAGCCTCCCACCACTTCCCCAACCTCCCACAGAATGGGCGGTTTATCCCAATCCTTTTGAGGATCATCTCTTTCTTTGGGGGGATTTTGTGTTGGGGCCGCTGAGTCTAAACTTATTCGACCTCTCCGGTCGGGAAATCTGGAAGACGCAGATGTTGATTGAGGATACTATTTTTCCCTTCCGCCTATCCGTGCCGGTGCTGCAGGGTGGGTTTTATTTGCTGAGGATTGGGCAGGGGAAGAGATCGGTAATAAAGAAAATGATTAAGAGATAAAATAACTATTTGTATGACCCATAGGATACACATTTACCTTGCTTGTGTATTTGTTTTTCTTTTTCCACGTTATCTACAGTCTCAGGATTACGGATGTTTTTCCGGAGATACGATTCCAACGATTCCCACCAATGGGTTAAAAAATTCCTATTTTGGGGCAAGTCATACACCGAAGGGGAATTTGAATATTTTGGTTATTTTCATTAACTATAACCCTTCGAGTTCTAAACCGCAACCAGCATGGGGATCTGATTGGTCTGATAGCGTTAATACTCTACCCCTTATAGCCCAAAACAGCTACTCAATCCCCGGCATGAATGACCTCTTCAACGAAGACCCCAATACCCTCATGGCGGCGGGGCAAGTGAAAAATCTGAGTCAGTTTTATTACCTGATGTCGGACGGGAAGTTTAAGCTGACAGCCAAAGTCTATCCGCAGCAGGTGCCTGTGGACTATGTGGCTGCGGGAGATACGGTATATGATACAATTTATCATGCAGTCACGGGTTTGGTTGATAGTCTCAAGATGATTGCAAATGATACCGACGGCAAAGCCCGGGCAGCTTATATGAATGCCCGCGCCATCGAATGGATTGCGACTCACGATCCCACTTTTGACTGGGGGGCTTTTGACCAGCGAACCAATGGCCCTGACTTTGTTTATGATAATAGCACATCTCCGACTCCGGATAGTGTGATTGACTATATCGTATTTATGCACCGGGAAGGAGGGAGTGTAACAGGGCTTAGCGGAGCCGTTTTTAATACCCCGGTTTTAAAAATACCGGGGACAAATTATAAGCTCATCTCAAAATATGGCCATTTTGGCAGCCGATGTACACCCAGTGCCGAAAATAACTACGATTATTTTACCCATGAGTTTGCCCATAGTCTTTATTCATGCCCGCATTATATGGGAGCCAATGCCTATGTGGTAGGAAACAAACTCAATCAATACTACGGCTGGGGCATGATGTCCCGGCTCTGGCCAGTGTTTTTCACTGCCAATGCATGGGAACGTTGGTATCTCGGCTGGTCAAAACCCGACTCGGTATATACCAACCGGCAAGTGCTTTTGTATGATTTTTCTGCTACGGATACAAATTTAACCCGTGCCATTCAGATACCGATTCCCAACTCCGGCGGACAGATGTTGTGGATTGAAAATCATCAGAAGACGGGCGTTTGGGATTATAAACCCTTTTACAATACCTCGCCACAACCCGACGTTGCACCCGGAATCTATATGTACACCACCTATTCAGGCATGAATAATCATACAACACCTGGTGGTTTACATGATGCAAACTGGGTCAATGGAATGATGGTGCATCATGCTGGTGGAAATTACGATATGTACCCCACCAATGATCCCTGTGCTACTGTGTTTGGCGCTACCGGTTGTTTTCCTTTATTTGATACCGATAGCATGCTGGCACGTCCCAATCCCTTTTCCGGGAGTCATTTTTTGCAGAGCATTACGGGCGACTGGGACGGAGACGATAGCATTCGTATCAGCGTAGAAACAAATTCGGGGGGAATTGAATCCAACGAAAGAGAGGTAGTATGGCGGGAAAAAAATAGTGGGATCGCTACTGCTACTTATGCCCATACCGGTGATACCCGTATGGCTTTTGACGTAGGCGATAAAATCGGGCTATCAGGGATTGTACCGGTAAAAAATTTCCCTAAATATTCAACTACCACGCAAAAAAATGAACCTTTTCAACTCAATGGGATTCAGGTGGAGGTTATCTCTTATAACTCAACTACCGGGGCTTACCTGCTGGATATAAAATTTGATGAGTATGAGATCAATGAAGATAAACGCTGGTGTGGGGAGTTTATCCTTCCCAGCCTCAGTGGAGATACACTGATTGTTGCTAAGGGGAAAAATTTATTGCTGGATCTCAGCGGCACTCCGGATCGCCTCTATATAAATCCGGTTACTCAGACACTGGTAAATCCTTCCTCCCTCAGTCTGCAACCAGGGGCCTTGATGAAACTGGATTCAGGAGCAACAATGACTGTGCAGAATCATAGCTCATTGACCCTCGAAGGATCAAACGCCAAGCTTTTTCTTGGAAAAAATGCTACCCTGCATATCCGGGATCACAGCCTGATGGAACTAAAAACCAATACCGTTGTTATTCTGGAGGAAGGTGCAAAAATCATTGTGGATTCGACTGCGAGTCTGATTATGAGAAAACCCTCCTATCTTGATGTAAAGGATTACGGAGAGGTAATTATCAAAAATGGCGGGTCATTTCGGTTTGAGGGGAATTCCAATCTTCGGTTACTGGGAGATAACTCCTGTCTGAATATTCAGGGGAACTGGACATTGGCAGAATCTGCTGTATTTAACATGATATATGGGCTGGGTTTTAAAGGATTTATTCGTCTGGGAATGAATCAGGCAACCGGGTTAATGGCCGGAAATGTTTATCTGGAAGATACTTTGTGTTTGATTAATCTGGAAGGAAACGGAAACAACGACCTTATTTTACAAGTTGATGCAGGAACTGAGTTTTTTCCGGAACTGGGTTTGTTTAATTTCGGTATGCGGAAGGGGAAGATTGAAATGGGGGAAAATGCAAGAATTGTTATTCCCCCCTTACCTGCCAATAAAACACTGTATCTCGCCGATCTCAATATCGTTTCCCAAACCCCTCCGGATAAACACAAGGGAATCTTTATTTTAGGCCCGCGACAACATGTTATTGAAAACATCAATGTTTCCGATGGTAATCCGGGTATTACCAGTTGGCAAGCATTGATATCCGGAGGAGAAAGACTGACGATTCGCAATTCCGTTTTTACAGATAATACGCTGTCTATTTACACCATTCGCGGAAATGCTATTTTGGAAGATGTGACGATGGATGAAAACGATACGGGTTGGAAAGCTGATGTAACTCATTTACCCGGCGAAATTCTGAATGGATATTTTCAGGATGGTTCAGCAATAGGTATCCGACATTTTGGTGTGGGAGATCTAATGATTGACAGTTCCTTTGTTTCCGGAAATGAGCAAGGCATTTATATGAACGGAAACAGTACGCTGCGCTTGAGGTGTGGCTCCGTAGGGCATAATACTGAAAATGGCTTTCACCTTCTCAATGATGCTAATTTAGATATTTCCGGTGGTGCGACAGGGACAGATTATACCTGGGTAAATGCGGCCAACAACGAATATACCATAAGACTGAACCGGGCGGGTATCGTGCGGGTAGCGAGAGGATATAACAATTTTGCCCCTACCCCCGGCACAACTACCAAACGAACCCTTAACGGAAGTCAACGGCTTAGTATTACCTCTGTTTACTCTGAAAAAAACCGATGGAATAATGCAAGTACCAATGGCACTACTCCCGTCTATGGATCTGATTATCAGGTAACCAACATCAATAATGATCCTATTCTCTATATTGATCCGGATCCCGAAAAATTATATTGCGGAACAATCCCCTGCCCCACATGCGAATCTTACACGGATGATCCGCTTTATAATTGCGAAGATTGTGAAGAAATTAACCTCACGGTAGAGCCAGCTTTTGGGCCGGATGGTTATTCTGCAACCGTAAGTCTCGACGAAGCCCTCAGAGATGCTATGCAGGAAATGCGCGCTTACAATGGCGAAGGGAGTGATCTGGAAGCAGCCTGGCGGTTTCTTCAGATTTTAAACTTTGACTATGAGGAAATCAATGTTGAAGAACAATATTTGCTCGATTTAGCTTATCAGAATTTAAAACGGGCGTTTGCATCTGCTTGTGCTAATAACGAAGTATTAATGGCAGCCGGTACTCAGGTAGTTTTCGATGACCTAAGCGCTGAAATAGAGGATTATATGAGTAGTTTCCTGCAAGGCGATCCCACACCTGAGGATCAAATGCGCTACCAAAAGGACAGAGGCACATTTTATTTTACCCTGGGCTACCGAACACAGGCACTAAGTGATTTTAATGAACTACTGGAAATTGCCGCAGGTGATGATTTGGCTCATATCGAAGAGTGGGAATGTAAACTGAGTGCAGAAAAATCCCTTTATGATGAGACGATTTCAATAGCTGAGTTTCTGAATCAAATGCAACAATGCGAAAATGGAGGCACACAGTCGCGAAGGGTTAATCCTGCTTTAGCTCAAACAGAGTCCCCTAAATTGCAGCCTGAGCCAGAAATTGCCCTTTATCCTAACCCGGTAACAGATCAGATCCGTATAGACTTTTCTTTACCAGAGGCAGGAATTGCGCAAATAGAAATTCGCGATCTTCAGGGACGAAAAGTTGGCGATATTTTGCACCCAAAGCTAATATCCGGAGGGAATTATTCCCTAACCTACAACGTTCGTCATCTGAGTTCCGGTGTTTACACCGTACATTATTTCACAGCAAACCATTCAAAAGTAATAAAAATGGTGATTTATAGGTAGGATAGATAATTTTTATCCTACCCACTTCTCCACTTCTTCTTTCGCGGGTTTGCGCAGGTCGAGTTTTTTCTTTTTGATCAGCCCGCATACGTCCTGATGGAGTTTGTTGGGGTTGGCTTCTTTCAGGGCCTGTACGGTGCGGATGCCGGTTTCCATCACGAGGGCGGCAAATTCTTCGGCTACGCCTGCGGCGACAAAATCGTCTTTGGAAACCACTGCGGCTTTTTTCTCGGGTTTCATCTGCGGGAAAAACAGCACGTCCTGGATCGAGGCCGAATTGGTCATGATCATGCTCAGCCGGTCAATACCGATGCCCAGTCCCGCCGTCGGCGGCATGCCGTACTCCAGTGCCCGGAGAAAATCCTCGTCGAGCAACATGGCCTCGTCGTCACCGCGTTTGCCGAGTTCCAGTTGGGCCTCAAACCGCTCGCGCTGGTCTATGGGGTCGTTGAGTTCGGAGAAGGCGTTGCAGATCTCCTTGCTGTTGCAAATGGCCTCAAATCGCTCCACGAGTCCGGGTTTGCTCCGGTGTTTTTTGGCCAGCGGACTCATCTCCACCGGGTAGTCGGTGATAAAGGTGGGCTGGATGAGGTGGGGTTCGACTTTTTCGCCAAATATTTCGTCAATCAGTTTGCCCCGTCCCATCGTATCGTCCACCGGTATGTGCAGGCTGTGAGCAACCTGGCGCAGCCCGGCTTCATCCATTTCGGAGATGTCTATACCGGTAAATGCCTGGATGGATTCGTACATCGTGTATCGTTTCCACGGGCGCTGGAAGTCAATGATATTTTCACCTACCTGAACCTTCGTGTTTCCGTTGACGGCAATGGCGACTTTTTCGACCATTTCTTCCACCAGGTTCATCATCCATTCGTAGTCTTTGTACGCGACATAAAGTTCGATCTGCGTAAACTCGGGGTTGTGGAATCGCGACATGCCTTCGTTGCGGAAGTCTTTGGAAAATTCATACACCCCATCATAACCGCCCACAATCAGCCTTTTGAGGTACAACTCATTGGCGATGCGGAGGTAAAGGGTCATGTCGAGGGTATTGTGGTGGGTTTTAAACGGCCTTGCCGCAGCGCCTCCGTAAAGGGGCTGGAGAATGGGCGTTTCCACTTCGAGGTAGCCTTTTTGATTGAGGTATTCGCGCATGGTCTGCACCAGCGTGGTGCGTTTGCGGAAGGTTTCCCTCACTTTGGGGTGAAGGATCATATCGAGGTAACGCATGCGGTAGCGCTGCTCGGTATCAGTAAAGGTTTCGTAGAGTTTTTCGTCGGTCTCTTTGGAAAAGGGAATCGGGCGCAGGATTTTGGACAGGATCACAAATTCCGTCGCCTTTACGGTTTTTTCGCCGGTCTGTGTGATAAAAGCTTCTCCCCTGATACCCACGATATCGCCGAGGGAAGTCAGGCGTTTGAATACTTCGTTGTAGAGGGTTTTGTCTTCACCGGGGCAGATTTCGTCTCGGGCGATATAGATCTGTATTTTTCCGGAGGAATCTTCGAGTTCGGCGAAAGAGGCTTTGCCCATCACCCGTTTGGTGGTGATGCGGCCGGCAAGGCAGAGGTTGTCAAATCCTTCTTTTCCTGCTTCAAATTGCTCTTCGATGTCCTTAGCCTTGATATTTACGGGAAATAGTTCGGCGGGATAGGGGTTGATCCCCAGGTTGCGAAGCTGCTGAAGCTCTTCTCTTCGGATGATTTCCTGATCGGAAAAATGATGGTCGCTCATAATTTAGATTTCTGCTAAAAACGCTGCAAAAGTAGGGATTTTTCAGGGAAAATGGGCAGTATCGTATGGGAAAATTGCGAAACCAGGGGAATGTATTCTTTTCATACAACTTATTTGGTAATTTCTAAGGTCTTATCTTCCTCTGTGGAACTCCGTGATTCCTCTGTGGAACTCTGTGTTTAAGTTCCCATGAGTAAAAACACAGAGTCCCACAGAGGGACCACAGAGTTTCTCGGAGTAACACAGAGTTTCTCGGGGTTTATTTGAATTAAATATAAAAATTCATGCTGAAAAACTACCTCAAAACCGCGCTGCGAAGCATGGGCCGTCAGAAGGTTCATACTTTCATCAATATCACGGGTCTGGCGACCGGCATGGCGGCTTGTCTGCTGATCATTTTGTGGGTAAGGGACGAATTATCTTTTGACCGGTATCACGAGCAATCTGACCGGATTTATCGCGTCTCGCGGGAGTGGTTCAACGAAAACGGACAGACCAGCCTCCACCTCGGCATGGTTGCACCGCCGTTTGGGCCTTTACTGGAGGGCGATTTTGAGGGTCAGATCGAGCAGGCCGTTCGTTTTGTACAGGACTACAATCCGCTTCTCACCATCGGAGAGAAAAAACTGGTGGAGGAAAAATTGTTTTTTGCAGATAGCGATATCAGCAAGGTTTTTTCCTGGAAAATGATCGAAGGCGACTGGGAAACCGCACTGACTGAACCCAATAGCCTGGTGCTGACAGAAAGCACGGCAAAAAAATATTTCGGCGACCAGCCCGCCCTGGGACAGACGATCAATTACAGCAACATCGCCGATATGAAGGTAACGGGCGTCATGGAAGACGTGCCCGCCAATTCTCATTTCTCCTTTAATGTTATTTGTTCCTTTATCACCTTGGAAAACTTTTACGGACGGGAGGAACTAATGAAAGATTTTGGGGGGAACAATTTCCCTACCTACCTCCTGCTGGCGGAAGGAGTAAAAGCAGAGGAACTGGAGAGTCGTTTTCCTGCATTTCTCGACAAACATCTTGGGCTGTGGAGTGGCAAACCTTCCTCCCGGTACAACGCACTCAACCTTATGCCCTTAACCCAAATCCACCTTCACTCGCACCTGGATTCGGAGATTGAAGAAAACGGCGACATCACCTACATATATCTTTTTTCTGCGGTGGCGTTTCTGATCTTGCTGATTGCCTGCATCAATTTTATCAACCTTTCGACTGCGCGTTCTTCTACCCGCGCCAAAGAAATCGGGCTGAGGAAAGTAATTGGGGCATTCCGGGGAAATTTGATCCGGCAGTTTATCACCGAATCGGTATTACTCGCAGTTTTATCGCTGATCTTGGCAGTAAGTCTGGTCGAATTGTTATTGCCGTGGTTTAACAACTTCTTTGGAAAACAACTGCGCATAGACTACCTCCACGATCCGTGGACATTGCCGGGACTGGGAGTACTGACCCTGATTGCCGGACTGGTAGCGGGAAGTTACCCGGCGTTGTATCTTTCCTCTTTTGAGCCGGTAGCGATTTTGAAGGGTAGATTATTTTCCGGAGGAAAAAGTTCTTTTCTGCGTTCGACGTTGGTGGTGGTTCAGTTTAGCATATCGGTAGCGCTGATAGCCGGGGTGATGATGGTGCAGGATCAGTTGCAATTTATGAAAAACAAGCCCCTCGGATTTAACCGGGAAAATCTGGTGATACTGTCTTCCAACGACGACATTTACAACCGGTTTGAATCGCTCAAAAACCAGTGGTTGACTCAGCCGGGCATTACCGATGTTACGCTGGCCAGTCGCGTACCTTCGGGGCGACTATTGGACTCGCAGGGAGCAAAGGCGGAGATAAACGGAGAACTGAAAACCGTGGATTTTCGGATCGCCGACGTACATGTGGGGCATGATTATCTTTCTACATTGGAAGTAAAAATGGTGGCGGGCCGAGACTTCGACCTCAACCTGGCGAGTGATTCCCTTCATGCCTTTGTGCTTAATGAGGCCTCCGTGAGAGCGATTGGTTGGGAAAATGCAGAAGCGGCGATCGGTAAAAAAATGAATTACGGAGACAGGAGCGGGATCGTCGTAGGCGTAACCGAAGATTTTCACTTTGAGAATCTGCGTCAGACCATCGCGCCGGTGATATTTATGATTACTGATGGGCGGGCAGGCAGTGTGGTTTTTCGCATACAAGAAGGCTCACGACAGCAGACGCTGGAGTATCTTGAGGCGCAATGGGCTTTTTTGCAGGAGGGGTTTCCTTTTACGTATGAGTTTGTGGACGAAAGTTTTAACAGCCAATATGAAAGCGAGGATCATTTGGGCAAAGTAATCGGCTACTTTTCGCTTCTGGCAATCCTGATTGCTGCTTTAGGGTTGTTTGGACTGGCATCCTTTACCACCGCGCAGCGATCGCGAGAAATCGGTATCCGGAAAGTATTAGGAGCTTCGGTTTCGCAGATTATTTTCCTGCTTACAAACAAATTTTCGGTGCTGGTCATTGCCGGAATTGCAGTCGGCATTGTGCTGGCTTTTGTTTCCATAAAAATATTCTGGTTGGAAAACTTTGCCTATCAGGGAAATATTCGCTGGGTATCCTTTGTTTTAGCAGGACTGGCAGCTTTACTCATCGCATGGGCCACCGTGGCATGGCAATCCTTTCAGGCCGCCACGGCCAACCCGGTTGATGCAATTCGGCAGGAATAAACCGACAAACCTTTGCCAGGGTTTGGAGATCAGGAGTTTTCGCAGCAATTTTGAGCATGATCCGACTCGCTTACACTTTGGGATTTGCTCTGATTTTTGTGCTTTCGGGCTGTGATACCCGTTATAAAAACCAGTTATACAACGGGCTGTTTGCGCTTACGGTTCCGGATTATCTGGAAGCAACCTCCGAACTCAACGGAGACGCGCCGGTACAACTCGCCAGCAAGGAAAAAGAAGTGTATATTCTTATTCGGTATAATAGCTGGGAAGAACTGCGCAACAATAGCCGAGGCACAGCCGGTACACTTGAAGATTATTACGATTTCCACATCGAAAACCTGCTCATAGATGTTCATAACCCACAAGCTCCGGGACCTAAACCCTTAAAAATAAATGGTTTGGAAGCTCTCGAAGGTTTTTTCAGCGGTACATTTAAAGGGGAAAATCTTTATTATAAATTGGTCATGATCGCCGGTAAAAATCACCTTTACCAATTGATCATTTGGACTACCGAAAAAAATCGCACGAAATACGAGCCGGATATAGAAAAAATCATTGCCTCTTTCCGCGAAATGTAGGGACTTATTCGTAACGAAGAGACTCAATCGGATCTACCCGCGCCGCTTTCCATGCAGGATAATACCCTGACGCCACTCCCACCACCAGACAAGCGATAAGGCCGATAATGATCCAGTTCCAGGGAACGACAAACCCGGTGCTAAACATCAGGGTACTGATCAGGTTGCCCACAAATAAACCCATCAGAATCCCCAGTAATCCGCCAAGCTGGCAGATCACGATGGCTTCAAAGAGAAATTGCAGAAGGATATTACGACGAGAAGCCCCCATCGCTTTTCGCACTCCGATTTCATTGGTTCGTTCAGTAACCGATACCAGCATAACATTCAGCAGGGCGATGGAAGCGCCCAGCAAAGTAATCATGGCAATCACCTGCGCGGAAAGAGTCAGGATTTTCATCTGCTCAAGAAATTGATTGACGAATTCGTCACTTTTACTAATCGAAAAATTGTCCTCCTGCTCCGCCCGGAGTTTCCTCACAATCCGAAAAACGCCACGGGCTTCTTCTATCAGGAAATCCATCCGGTTGGCGTCGTTAGCAAAAATATTAAGTGTAAGCGAACCCATATTCGGAAAATGGTTTCTCGCCGTCGTCACCGGAATCATGCCTATTTTATCCCCGCCAAACATCCCGCTGGAACCCATTTTTGCAAATGCGCCGATGACTTTATACATATTCCCGTCGGCAGTGATGTATTTCCCGATGGAAGACTCATAGGGAAAAAGCATATCCTTCACTTCGGAGCCGATTACCATTACGTTTTTTCCCAGCAATATATCCTCCTCGGAAAGGCTTCGTCCTTCGGCCAGATCATATCGAGCCGTTTTTAGATAATTTTCATCCACGCCCATAATCTGGACATTGCTATTGGTTGTATTTTCGCGGTATTTGAAGGTAAATGCCCCTCCCGCAGAACCACTCACGCTGACGATGGCCAGGTCCCCGTATTTTTGTTTAAAGCTGTTTGCATCCCGGTAATCAATCGCCGGGTATTTGACCACTCGCTGGCCTCCTCCTCCATGAAACATAACCTGAGAGGCGACATTCTGGATTTTAAAAGTATTGGACCCCAACGAGGAGAAACTATTCATCATCGCGCTTTTTACCCCTTCAATGGAAGTCATTACAACGACCAATGCTGTTATGCCCAGTGCAATAATAAAAATGGTAATACCTGCCCGCAGCATATTGGCGCGGATAGCATCGAGGGACTGGTTTAGATTGAGTAAAAAGCGCATCGTGAAGCGATAATAGCGTTATTGTTTACTTTTTTCTCTTTCCGCAAAGCTGAAGACTTTTTTAAGCAATTCGGAGGTTCGGGCAATCGGATCCATCCGTATTTTCTTTTCCTCGTCGGCCAGTTTTAAAAACAAACCATCGAGAGCCTTACCGGTAGCGTAGTTGACGATATCGGTATTTACTTTTTTTCTTACCAGCGGAATGGAGTTATAACGAGTGGTGACGTCTTCCCAGGCTTTGGTGGCGTTCACTTTGTCGAGAGAGGTTTTGATATGGGGCGAAAAAGCAGTAACCAATTCGGCGCGGGTTTTAGCCTTAAAATACTCCGTAGCGGCATTTTCCGGGCCGAAAAGGATATTTCTCGCATCGGCAAAAGTCATGGAAGTGATGGCATTTTTAAAAATGGGCAAAGCCGTTTTTGCGCCTTCTTCGGCACCCTGATTGAGCAGTTTTTCAAATTCATCCACGAGGTTGCCCAGTCCGATGTCGTGCAGGGTATTAGCGGCAAACTGTGCCTCTTCGGGGAAGGGAATTTTTACGAGTGGATCGTTGAGGTATCCACCGGATTTGCTCAGCATCAATACGGCATTGGCTGCCCCGTTTCCGAGGGCTTCTTTCAGCCCGCCGATGATTTCGGTGTCGGTAGGGTCGAGGTTTTCGGTAATTCCTTTTTCGGCTATTTGAAGCAGGGTGTCACAGCCCCAGAGAGACAGAGTAAGAACAAACAACCCGATAAAAATACTTTTTTTCATGAGGTATAGAAGTTTGAGCGGTTCTGGTTTATTCGCCCCGGAATTGGGGTTTGCGTTTTTCAATAAATGCAGTGGTTCCTTCTTTTCCATCGTAGGAAGTAATGGCTTTGGCGAAGTTTTCGGCTTCTTTCTCAAATCCATTGTTATAGTTAAAACCCGCAGATATGGCTTCGAGTGAATATTGAATAGCGAGAGGAGATTGCAGATAGGCTTTACGAAGGATTTCCAGGCATTTTTCGGCGAGTTCGCCGCGGGTAGTTACGTAGTTGACAAGCCCGAGGTCAAGTGCCTCGTCGGCATTGATGGTATCTCCGGTAATGATCATCTCGGTAGCTTTGCCGCGCCCCACAAGCTGAGTCAGTCGCTGCGTTCCGCCATAACCGGGCAAAAGGCCCAGTTTTACTTCTGGCTGGCCAAAACGGGCACCTTCCGAGGCAATACGTATATGGCAGGCCATCGCAAGTTCACACCCGCCTCCGAGGGCAAATCCATTGACCGCCGCGATAACCGGTTTGGGGCTATTTTCGATGGCGTCAAAGACCATCTGACCAAATTTACTTGCTTCCTGCGCTTCTTCTGCCGAGAGGTTCTTTAGTTCTGAAATATCCGCTCCGGCAGCAAAAGCCTTGTCTCCTGCACCAATAATCACTGCGCCCTTGACCTCCGGGTCGTTTTTCATTTCATTGATCGCCGCATACAATTCTTCCAGCATCTCCCGCTTCAGGGCATTGAGCACCTGTGGGCGGTTGAGCATGATCACTAGGGTATGATTTTTTTTCTCGGTAATGAGGGTATTGTACATAAAGGGAAATTATTCTTTTTCTTTGGTTGTATCACCCATGTCCATTTCCGAATCCATATCATCCACAATCCCGGGGTAAAATTCGGACTGAATGAGCGATTCAATCTCCTCCATCGTCTGCTGGGTCTGCTCAGTTTCAAAAAGAAGATTGTCAATCATAATATCTTCTCGTTCGGTATTTTGAAGGGTCATGGGTTGGTCTTTAATATATTCGACCATTTCCTCAATCGTCTGAAGTTGTTCTTCAATTACCTCACGGTTTTCGCGCACTTTATAATAATTGTCCATGCGCATTTCGAGAAGTTTCAGGCGTTTTTCCTTGATTTTTTTCAGACGACTGGTAGCATTTTTCAGTTCCTGATTGAGTTTGTCAATCTCTTGCACCGTTTGATGGATGACGGTTTCATTGCTTAGTTCGGGGAATTTGTCGCGAAAATACAGCAATCTCGCATAGGAAAGCTCGATCGCATTCATCTTGTTGAGGAAACTGTTTACCAGACTGGGTACAGTGGTATTAAGTTTTTTAAAACTTTCCCTCACATCTTTGATGCGTTTACGGATTTTATCAAACCGCCCCTGGGATTCGAGGGTAAGTTCGTTGTAATAATCCACAAGGGTTTTGGTTTTCTGAAATGCGTCAATATCCTGCTGGTATTTGGCATTAATGGCTCGGATAAAACGGGGGTTCTGGGAAATGGCACTCAACAGCATAAGCTCCACACCTCCGGCCATCAGAATAATGGAAGAGGTCACGAGTCCTGCATCGAGACCCGATGCAAGTTCGGGTACAATAAAAATTCCCAGTGCCGCAAGTGCGGTAATCCCTGCCATCATCACCAGATGGGCTGGCCAGAAGAAAGCCTCCTTGGTGTAGTTGATGAATTTCTGTATCCGGTTGGGTTTTGATTTTTTCGTTGTTGCCAAAGCTAGTATTCGGTTAATATTCTTTCCTTCGACGATTACTTTCGGTTGTTATTTTATACGGCACAAACCCTATCCGATGTTCGACGAATGGTTTTGAGCTTTTGAATTTACAAAATACGGTCAATAATTGGAAAATTTCATAGATTAAGCTATTTCCGACGAATTATCGGGATTTTTTTATACCGGAATTGTCTCCAAAGCAGTTTTGATTCGTTTTTGCGTTTCCTCTTTCCCCAGCAATGCTGCAATTTCAAACACACCGGGGCCGGAAGATGTGCCGGTTAGTGCGAGGCGAAGAGGGGTCATTACCTTTCCTGCGCCCACTTCGCGGGCCGTCAGCAGTTCCTGAAATGTATGATGTAAAATCTCCGCGTTCCATTCTGCCAATGGCTCAAATTTTTCGGCAAGTGCAGCAAGTAAAACGGCAGACTCTGCGGTCCATTTTTTCGCCATTTTTTCATCGTAGGCAATAGGCGAATGGAAAAAATAGGGAGCCTCTGTGGCAAACTCCCGTACAAACTTCACCCGCTCCCGCATCAGTCCGATCATACCGATCAGAAACGGATCGTCAGGCAGGGTTATTCCGGCCTGGGTCAAGGCTATTTTGGTTTGAGGCAATAATTCTTCGGGGGAACGTTTACGCAGGTAAATTTCATTAAACCAGTTGAGCTTTTCCAGGTCAAACTTGGCGCCCGCACTGCCGATACGGTCAAGGCTGAACAATTCGATCAGTCGGTTTATGTCCATCACCTCCTCGTCATTGCCGGGGTTCCAGCCGAGAAGAGCGAGAAAATTAATCAATGCGGCGGGGTCGTATCCGGCTTCCCGGAAACCGGGAAATACAACATTTGTCTCGGCGTCATTCCAGTCCACCGGAAATACCGGAAAACCCATTTTATCGCCGTTGCGTTTGCTGAGTTTCCCTTTTCCATTGGGGTTGAGCAGGAGCGGAAGATGCACAAAAACGGGCATGGTATCCTCCCAGCCGAAGGCGCGATAAAGCAATACGTGCAAGGGCGTGGAAGAAAGCCATTCCTCTCCGCGGATCACATGCGTAACCGCCATCAGGTGGTCATCAACGACATTGGCGAGGTGGTAAGTAGGAATACCGTCGCTTTTGATCAAAACTTTATCGTCAAGCTGATTGGTGTTGAAAGTTACGGTATCACGCACCACATCTTGAAAAGAGACTTCTTCATCCGCCGGCATGTCCATACGCACGACATAAGGTTCGCCCGATTGGATACGTCGGTTTACTTCTTCGGGCGAAAGGGTAAAAGAGTTTTTCATCCCCTGGCGGGTAGCATGATTGTATTGTTGCACATCACTGTGTTCGTCTTTTAATTCTTCCCGCATGGCATCGAGTTCTTCGGGAGTATCAAAAGCATAATATGCCTTTCCGGAGGAGATGAGTTGATCCACAAACTGTTTGTAAAGGCCGATTTCGGCTCTTTCGCTTTGGCGGTAAGGGCCATTTTCACCGCCGGTACCAACACCTTCGGTAAAGTTTATGCCGAGCCATTCGAGGGATTCGAGGATATATTCTTCCGCACCAGGCACAAACCTTGCCCGGTCGGTGTCTTCAATCCGGAGGATAAACCTCCCGTTTTGCTGACGAGCAAATAAATAATTGTACAAAGCGGTGCGCACACCACCGATGTGCAGAGGTCCGGTCGGACTGGGAGCAAATCTTACGACTACCATTTAGCAATTTTTCTTCTTACAAATGTAGGGGATTTCTGCTGTATCTGAAACCGGGAAAAGTGTTCCGGTAACTTTTGTGTAGATTCACGGGCAGAAAATCTCTTTTTATGAATCAATTTCTTTCTATTTTTCTGACAATGACCTTTTTAAGCGGCCATACGCTGGTGGCTCAAACGCTCTCCGAAAACGACCGCCAGGGCATACTCCGGGTATTTGAGGATCAGGAAAAAGCCTGGAATACCGGAGACATCGAAAAATTTATGGAAGGTTACTGGCAATCCGATTCGCTTACTTTTATCGGAAGCTCCGGAATCACCTACGGATGGACAAATACCCTGAATAATTATCAAAAACGATATCCGGATAAAACGGCGATGGGTACACTCAGTTTTAAAATCTTGCGGCTGGAGAAACTGGACAAAAAAACCGCCTTTCTGATAGGAACCTTTCACCTCAAAAGAGATATTGGCGATCTGAGTGGGCATTTCACCCTCGTATGGAAAAAAATTGGTGGGAAATGGGTGATTATTAGCGACCATACTTCCTGATCTTTTCACCAACTACTGCTGCTGCCTCCTCCGCCAAAACTACCTCCCCCGCCGCCGCTGAAACTGCTGCAGGAACTGCTGCTACTGCTCCAACTACTGCCACTGCTACCACTTCCGCCGCCACCACCTCCTTCGCCCAGAAAAGCATTGGATATGGCAAAAACAAATGGAAACATAAAGCTGTTGACAATCAGCAGAGAAATGAATCCACTAGCTCCCCAGGCGCTATCGGTCCAGGCACTGATAAGAATCAGATTGACCCATATCATGCCACCGATCAGGATATAGCCGATGTAATACATGATTTTTTCAAAAAAAGTAAAATCCAAAAAATCCTTTTTCTTTTTTTTATCGCTCTTGTAAATTTCTTTGGCCATTTTAAGCCATACCCCCAATATTGGCATCCAGAAAAAATAAAGCACGTAAAAAACCCACTGGATTTTTGCCGGACCGGGAAAAGGGAAAATTGTGACAATACCGGAATCGTCAAAAAACCAGAGTGGAATCAAAAAAACCACGGCGTTTGAAGCGAGAAAAACCACCCGCCGTTTCCACGGGGTTTTCAGTTCTACGCCCATGATTCTCACCACAATTCCCGAAAGCAGGTATGCCGGATACAAACCCAGCAAAATGATCAATACAATTACACCCCAATGCAGTAGCCAGAGATTGTTGTCTTTTCTTATCGGCGGCCAGAGAGGGTAATTTATTTCGTTTTCAAAAAATGCCTGTCTTTGTTTTTCGTAATCGGAGGGTTCCTGTGGCGGAGCGGCAATTTCTACAATAGACTGGTTGATCCCGGCTTCAATGGCATGAAAATAATCCCCTTCTTTGATAAAAGGAATCATCGCGTCCTGCTGAATCGTTTGGGTTTCATAGTCCGTAAGATTGGCTTCCAGCCCGTATCCAACCTCAAACCGCATCTGACGGTCATCGGCATAGATGGCAATGAGCAGTCCGTTGTCTGCGCCTTTTTGCCCGACAGCCCAGCGCGTAGCGGTTTCAAAGGTAAGTTCTTCAATCACACGCCCTTCGAGCGAGCGGGTCAGGAGCACAAATATCTGGACAGTGGTCGAATCCTCAAACGCGGCAAGTCTTTGATTAAGTTGTTGTTTTTCTTCCGCCGAAAGCAGACCGGCAACATCGGTAATATAGTTTTCAGGGGCCTCGGGAACCTGCGCAAAAAGCGAAAAACCCAATGAAAACAAGGCCAACGTCCAGAAAATTTTCATATAACCGCAACGTAAATTATTTGACAAAAGAAAAAATATAACAAACAAAGGCAGCGGATGAACCCGATTTTACGAAATATGAATAACCCGGCAGCGTTAATCATTAAAGTTGCGAAAGGTAAAAAAATTTATGCAGGCTTGTGACTTTTTGTATTTTCGCCCGGTCTTAAGTCAAGAATCACTCAACAAACACAAATTTTTAGAAATTTATGAAAAAACTAAGTATCCTTTTTTCGGTTGCTCTTCTGGCAATTATTCTTTTTATGACGGGTTGTGAAGAAGACCCACCACCGGCACCTGTAGGCCCGACGCTGGAACTTTCCACCGATGCCGGTTTTGTCAGTGATACAGCTACCGTTGCGATTGATGAAGTTTTTAAAATAAAACTCACAGCCACCAAAGGTGATTCCAGTCTTAGCCGAATTACGGTTAAGGAAAACGGAGTAGCTATTTCTAATTTTGACCGTATTACTTTCGATGGTTTTGTCGCTCAAAGCAACCCGAATCCTCTGGGACCAGGCTCGGAAGACGGTTTTACCTGGGTAATCGAAATCAAAGCACAAAGCTCTCCTGACGTAACCAATACTTATTCTTTTGAAGTATTGGACAATGCCGGTCTGGGAGACGAAGTTTCGGTGGACATTACTTCTTTTGATCCGGGAACACCCGTTTCCGAAAAAACCATGGTTCTTCTCCTCAATCAGGGAGGTCCCGTAGGAACCGGTGGGCTGGATCTTCACCTCGGAGTAGGAACCGGGTCGGCTGATCCTACCGCTGACATCAAAGACAACGGTATAGACCTGGCAAAACCATTGGCGGAAAACTGGATTCAGAAAATTTCGCCCGCCAACAGTGCCGAACTCCGCGTTCCTGCTACTGCATTTAAGTATGCCGACATTGCCACCAAAGAAGAAATTGAAGCCGCTTTTGGTTTAGGAACCGCGATTACCACTTCTGCTAAAGTGGCCAACGGTGACCAGTTCCTCGTGCTGAGTGAAGGCACTTATTTTGCCATCATCGTAACCAAAATCAGCGTTACCGAAACCGACAATGGCGACTACTATGAGTTTTCGGTAAAACAATAAAAAAATTGTTAGTGTGTAATAAAGCGCAGTACCTTCGGGGGCTGCGCTTTATTTTTTACCTTTGACAACCATGACACACCTATCGCCCAAAGATATTTTAAAACAATACTGGGGATATGACGAATTCCGCTCCCGGCAAGCCGAAATTATTCAGAGTGCTTTGGACGGATTTGATACCCTGGCCCTTCTCCCCACAGGAGGAGGTAAATCGGTGTGTTTTCAGGTTCCGGCTCTTTGCAAGGAAGGAATGGCACTGGTGATTTCCCCGCTGATTGCCCTGATGAAAGACCAGGTAGAAAGGCTTAATCAAATGGGCATTTCCGCCACTTTTGTAAATAGTTCCATGCCCCGGTGGCAGATTGACCAGAAGCTCCAGGGAGCAATGGATGGAAAATACAAATTTTTGTACCTCGCACCGGAACGCATTCATTCAGAAATTTTTCGCCTCCGGCTTCCCAAAATGAAAATCAACTTCCTTGTTGTGGACGAGGCCCACTGTATCAGTCAGTGGGGGTATGATTTTCGCCCTTCTTACCTGGAAATCAGCCATATACGGCAGGCCATTCCCAAAGTACCGGTGATCGCGCTTACCGCTTCCGCCACCCCACATGTGCAACAAGACATTGTGGACAAACTGGCGATGAAACAGGTGAAGCCCTTCTCCAAGAGTTTTCGCAGGGACAACCTTCGGTACTTTGTGATTGAGGAGGAAAATGTCGCCGGGCGAATCCTACAGATCGCGCAGCGAACCCTTGGAACCGGCATTGTATATGCCCGTACCCGTAAACTCACCGAAAAACTGGCCGCCATGCTTCAGGAAAAAGACATTTCCGCAGCAGCGTACCACGGAGGGATGAAAAACTCCGAACGAAACCAGATTCAGCAGGCCTGGATCGAGGGAAAAACCCGGGTTATTGTCGCTACGAATGCCTTCGGCATGGGGATTGACAAACCCGACGTGCGGTTTGTGGTGCATCACAACCTGCCCTTTGACCTGGAAAGTTATTATCAGGAGGCGGGACGTGGCGGGCGCGACGGGCAGACCGCCCTGGCAATTGCCTTCCTTTCGCCGGTGGACATCGCGGAAATGAAGAGATGGAGCCGGGAAAAATACCCTACCTGGGAACAACTCAACCACCACTACCATCAGTTGTGCAACTATTTTCAAGTGCCCAACAGTGGCGATGTCAGCGAAATTCACCCTCTTATCATGGGAGAACTCGCTCCTGCCGTTCAGATTCCTGCCCTGCAACTATACAATTCGCTAAAGTTGCTGGATCAGGAGGGCATTGTGGTACTGAATGAAGACGCCGACGATTTTGGTTATGTCCAGTTTACGGCACGTCCGGAGGATGTACTTCACTACAAAAATCAACATCCGGCCCTGGCGGACCTTGTGGATTTTATGCTCCGTACTATGGGCGGGGAGTCCTATATTCAGGAAGTGCGATTTTTACCGGGGTTTTGGGCGGGCAAGCTGGGTTTAACCGTAGAAAGCCTTCAAAAACAACTCGAAAGACTCGTTTTGCACCAGATTATTTATTACAAACCCGCCACTGATTTTCCCACTTTGCGGTTTTTACAACCTCGACACACACTCAACAAAAAAACCCTTAATTGGGAGAAATACCAGTTTTTACGCGAGCAGAATGACCGGCGATTAAAGGAAATGCTGCACTATATTTATGAAAAAGAGGTTTGCCGCAGCCTGATGATTCAGCACTATTTCGGAGAGAAATCCCACACACCCTGCGGAAAATGTGATGTTTGTATTGGCCGAAACAAAACCAAAGTGTCTGATGATGAATACAAAGCCATCCAGACAGCCATTATCAGTTTCATCAAAGCCCGTCCCACAACCTACCGGCAAGTCATAAACGAAGTAACAACCGGTACCCCGGCACAGCGGGAAAAAGTCCTGCGGTATTTGATTGATAAGGAAGTAATTATCACCGATATGTGGGGAAATTTAAGCCAGTCGGTTTAGTCCTCAGTCTGACTCCTTCCGAATCTCATACAGTCCTGCTCCCGTGTCAAAAAACACTTGTTTTTCCGACATACCTTTTCGGAAAAAGGTTTGCCATTCATTGGTGGGTTTGAGCCGCTCTACCCCGCTGAGGGTCTGCATATCCACGGGAAGATCAAACTCTGGCACATCCGTTTCCCAGCGATAGTACAAGTTGAATTTTTTACCTTTTTTTTGAATTCGATAGACGAATACGGGAAGATTGGGGTGGACCAGGTACTGGCGGAAAATATATACATAATCCTCGCCCAGTTTCCAGGAAAGGTATTCATAAAATTCCTGAGTAGTCAGCGGTTTGTTGCGAAAATCCACGCTCAGCGAGCGGAGGGTTTCGAACCATTTTACATCATTGTCCACTACCCTCCTAAGGGTATGAAGCAACCACGCACCTTTCAGGCCGATCTGCCGATTGAGCGAAGGCGTAAGCGTTACATTGTGAATAAGCGGGACATCCTGAATGTGTTCCCTCTCCGAAGACATATAAACCTTTGCCCGTTCGGCATTAAAATATTCTTCGAAAAAGAGAAATTCTGCGTAAGTATATAAGGCCTCATAAATCCATGCGTCCTTTGTTTCTGCAATTTTCAGCGGGCGCTCAAACCAGTCATACGCCACCTGCCGGAGCAAATAGCGGTCGCCATTTTCGATAAACCCCGACTCTCCCTGTACCGAGTTTTCTTCCACCGGAGCTAACTGATGGCCGGAATTGCCTTCGGTGATTCGATAACCTTCTTTCCAGTAGGGATAGATACCGAAATATTTTTCCATAAACCCGATCATGCCTTTTAGTTCATAGAGGTATTCCCGGGCACGCGCCTGATGGGCACGGGTGACCCATGCCTGCATCTGATGTGAGCCACTTCGGTTGTTATAGACATCGGTCACCAGTACAAAATCACCGATATGAATACTGACATTTTGCGGCCCGATTTTACCTGGGTGTTTAAATTCCCATTGCGAAAAATTACCCGGCAGATTATTTTTTTGCCTAAACTGACCGCTGGCGACAACTTCTGCATCCCGATCAAAAATCACAGATAAGGCCATGCTGTCAGCTAAGTCTTCGGGATCAGGGTTTATGGGCCACCATTGCTCGGGAGCCAGCATATCGGGAGAAAGACTGATGAGATCCCTGCCTCTTTCCCCGGTTGCCCATATCGGGTTTTCGGAGCGGGTGGACAAAGGATTTCCGGCAAAAAATACCTCAACGGTTGTTGTTATGCTTTTTTTCAGAGGTTGGGCAAATTTTACTTCCAGCTTTCCATCTTTTTGATTAAATGTCTGTGGCCTGCCCAGATAAAGAACCCTTGCCGCCTGCATATTTCCTGCGAGGCTCAGAGTGAGGCTTTCGAGTACGCGGTCGGTGTGGAAAGTAATTCGATTACGCCCCGCAATGCGTTGCAATTTTGCGTCGAGTTTGATTTCCAGATCGTAAAACAATACATCGTAGCCAGAGGACAGGCTGTAGGTGTAAGGAGAATGAGCAAATGCCTTAGTTACAAAAACCAAAAGCAGGAACAGGGTTGCCGATTGGCTAAGCTTCATAGATTGAACGGGTTTTCAGCTATAAAGATAAGGGGAATTTTGTTTATCCCACCATTCCTACATTTGCGATATCCGAAAAACATACCAAAATTGCAAAACCCAAAAACACCGGAATGATCCGAAAATTTATTACCCGTTCCCTTCTCCTTTTTCTCCCCCCTACCCTGTTTTTGTTTCCCCTTATCCGGCTCTCTGCTCAGACACCTCCGATTGTACCCCTCCCGCAGCATACCGAATTCCGCTCCGGTAGTTTTATGCTGCCCGATCGGCCTTTTTTTCGGCTTTCCCTTTCCGAGCCTGCGGAGGTACTGATCGAACAACTAGTAGAACTCAGCGGAAGAGAAACCCATGAGCCTGATCCTGCTATCTGGCTGGGCATACCCGATCAGGACAATGATTTTAAGCAGATATGCAAGAACATCGGGATAAAGGAAGAAGACCAATGGGGCGAGGAGGGTTATTCGCTGGTCATTACCTCCAAACAGATTTTCATTGCTGCCAATACGCCTGCGGGTGTTTTTTACGGGCTTCAGAGTTTGCGTCAGTTAACTAAAGCATATTTACCCGGACATATACCCTGCATGAAAATCATTGACTGGCCCACCTTTTCTTTTCGGGGAATTATGGATGACATCAGTCGCGGGCCGTTGCCCAAAACCGATTTCATGAAGGCGCAGATACGGCGATTTGCCTCCCTAAAAATCAATTACATGACTTTTTACATTGAGCATGTAATCAAAACGCAAAAGTACGGCGACTTTTCCCCCAAAGAAGGCATCACAACCGATGAATGGAAAGAATTATCCGACTATGCTTTGAAATACCATATCCGGCTAATTGGCAGTTTTCAGTCGTTGGGGCATTTTAGCAATATCCTCGCCTTCCCTCAATACGCTCATCTGGGGGCCACTGCCCAAATGCTAAAACCCGGTGATCCGGAGGTTTTACATTTTCTTACCGATATTTACTCCGAAATGTATCCGGCTTTTTCTTCGGATATATTCGCGATCAATTGTGATGAAGCCTGGGACCTAGGGAGAGGCAGTCAAAAACGACTTGCGGACAGCATCGGTATAGCCGGAATTTATGCAAGCCATGTCAATCCGCTGATCAGACATGTTCAGCAGAATGGCCATAGGGCACTGATGTGGGGCGATATCGCCCTTTCACATCCGGAAGTTCTCGACCTTATTCCGAAAGAAACCATCATTGGCACCTGGGATTACAGTGCCAATGTTTCGTTCTCCGCTTTTATTGACCCCTTCAAAGAAAAAGGATTTTCGTTTATCGTGTGTCCGGGAGTGCTCAATTCCCACCGCATAATGCCCGATTTCAACCAGACCCTTGTCAATATTCGGAACTTTGCAAATGAGGGTCGAGAAAAAGGGGCGATGGGTGTGCTCAATACGATCTGGGATGATGGGGGTAGCCATTTTTTCAATCGGGACTGGTACGGTGTATCTTTTGGCGCTGACCAGAGTTGGAATCCCAATCAGGAAGAGATAATGGAGTACGACCGGCGGTTTTCGCTCTCTGCTTATGGCGACGCTGAAGCCCGGCAGCCGCAGTTCCTCCACAGCATGAATGGCCTTGCAGCGTTTGCACCTACTCAGGAGATGAATGACGATATGCTCTGGCAGACGCTTTTACCGGCGCGGGGCAACTCCCTTCCGCTAAATATGAGTGGATGGAGGGAAATCGAAGAACAATTGAATGAAGCAGGAGTTCTGCTCAGACCTATGTACAAAAAAGCATTTGGCAGTGAATGGCGATACTGGCAGTTTACCTGGGATCAGTATTGGGCAGCCAGTGAGAGTCGGAAAAAAATTGTCCAGGCCGCCAACTATTACCATAAAGCATGTTTGCTCCAGCATTCCAACCGCGATTCTACAGTATATTTTCTAAAAATGGCACTCAAACCCATTGACGATCTTTCCCGAGAATGGGCGCGCCTCCGCGACGAATTTCAATACTTATGGTTCGAAGAAAACCGCCATTATTGGCTGGATCATGCCTTAGCGCCTTACAACCAACGACTGGAAGAACTCAACGAAACCGTAACCCTGCTCGAAACTGCCGGCCGGTTGTTTATGGAAGGACATTTCCTCCCTCCCCCTAATGAGGTACGTCTTGCTGTGGAAGAAACTGCGGGACAGTTTTTTACTTACTGGCTGACCGCCGGGCCATTTCCCATTTCAACCCCCCACATTCCCCAGGCCGATTTTTTGACGGATATGGGGGGAGAAAAGCTGACAAAACCCATTCCCGGGCAATTATTTAAAACACCCGATGGAAGAACCCTGATATGGGAGAAACACGCTTCCCCTCTCTCCGACCGAATTGACTTTGCCGCCTTATATGATCTCCATGAGGAGGCCGTCGCTTATGCTTACTGCCAGATCGAAAGTTCATCCGATCAATCGGTACGAGCAACCTTTGGCAGCAATGACGGTATCGAAGTATTCTGTAACGGAGCGCTTGTGTTCCGAAACCTGACCAAAAGAAGCCTGATTCCCGATGAAAATGAATGCATGCTGTCTTTAAAGGAAGGTACTAATCATATTCTCCTAAAAGTGGAGCAGTGGAAGGGAGAATGGGGGTTTTCGTTTCGGCTACCTGACAAAATTGTACGCAATCACAAACAGAAATACCAGATTCTGAATTAAGAAAAATGATGCTGAAAAACATAAACTCACCGAGCACCTTGTTGCTGGCGACAGGGAAGGGACTGATTGTCTATCGAAAAAAGACAAACAAATGGTTATTTTCCGGCGACCACTTCCTCGGGTTTTCGGTTTCTGCTGTACTTGCCGACGATCGCACAGGTTTCTGGTGGGTAGCGCTTGATCACAAACACTGGGGGCAGAAACTGCACCGTTCCCGCGATGAGGGAAAAAGTTGGGAAGAAATGCCCGCGCCGGTTTACCCTAAAGGCGAAGAAATCCGCCCCGGCCTTCCCGCCACGATGAAATACATCTGGACAATCGCCAAAGGCGGTCAACAACAGCCGGGAAGGCTTTATCTGGGCACTGAACCCGGAGGGTTATTTATGAGTGATGATGGAGGAGAATCTTTTTCCCTAAATCAAAACCTCTGGTCTCACCCGTCTCGACCGGATCACTGGTTTGGCGGAGGCAGAAATTTTGCGGGTATTCATTCGGTAGTAGTGGATCCTCGTGATGAAAGTCATGTTTATGTGGCCGTAAGCTGTGCGGGAGTTTTTGAAACAAAAGACGACGGACGAACATGGAAAACCAAACACAAGGGACTTAAAGCCGATTATCTGCCTGATCCTTATCCCGAAGTCGGTTATGATCCGCATCTCCTCCTCGGCTGTATGTCTCAACCGGAGGTACTTTGGCAGCAAAACCACTGCGGGGTCTATCGCTCCTCCGATGGCGGAGAAAACTGGCAGGATATAACTGCCGCCGATGGCTCCAATTACTATGGATTTGCGCTGGCAACTGACCCTGAAAATCCGGAGGTTGCATGGGTGATTCCGGCACATAGCGACAAAATACGTGTCGCCATAGATCACTCCTTGTTTGTGCAGCGTACCGATGATGGCGGAAAAACCTGGCAGACTTTTCGAAAATGCCTCCCACAGGGAGATTGTTATGATATTGTGCTGAGGCATTCATTAGCTGTTTCGGGAGACCGGCTGGCATTTGGTACGATTTCAGGCTGCCTCTATCTTTCGGAAGATCGCGGGGAGTCCTGGGAAATGATTAATCATAGTTTGCCAAGGGTATTTTCGGCAGTTTTTATTTAGGTTATTTATCACAATCGAAAAACCACCGAGGAAGAAGAGAACCACCGAGACTCATCCCTCTCCGTACATCTCCGAGTTCTCTGTGGTTCAAATTCTACGCAATCGAAAAACCACCGAGGAAGAAGAGAACCACCGAGACTCATCCCTCTCCGTGCCTCTCCGAGTTCAATGCCTGTCTGCCTCCGCAGATGGTTCAAATTCTACGCAATCGAAAAAACCACCGAGGAAGAAGAGAATCACGGAGTGTACACTAATTTACCTTTGATAAAATTTTTCCATTGTTATCTAAAGATTCCCTAAGATCTTTCAGGCAAGAAAAAAACATAACCATGGAAATTGATAAAATTAGCGAAAAAGTTATTGGATGTGCAATGAAAGTTCATTCTCTACTAGGACCAGGATTACTTGAGAGCGTATATGAAGCCTGCCTTACCCATGAACTGGTATTGGCAGGATTAAGGGTTGAAAGGCAAAAACCGATCCCCGTAATATATGATGAAGTCAAACTTGATGCAGGTTTTAGAATAGATCTTTTAGTTGAAGACAGGCTGGTTGTAGAATTGAAATCCGTTGATTCTTTACATCCAATATATATGGCACAACTTATAACCTACCTAAAACTTTCCAAACGTGAAGTGGGTTTATTGATAAATTTTAATGTAAAATGGCTAAAAGACGGTGTAAAAAGAGTTGTTAATGATATTTAGCAGAAATGTACCGATTTTGAAAACTCATTTAATATCCCATGATTGACATTCTAAACAACAACCCAATACTTCTGCTGTTTTTGGTGGCATCGTTGGGGTATCTGGTAGGCAGCATCAAAATCCGCGGCGGAGCATTAGGCGTTGCGGGGGTATTATTTACCGGACTGGTATTTGGTGGAATAGACGCCCGACTACAGATTCCGGAGATTATTCTTCAATTGGGACTTTCGTTGTTTGTGTATTCTATCGGGCTGAGTTCGGGGCCTGCCTTTTTTCATTCTTATAAAAAAAATGGTTTTCAGGATATTTTGTTTATCGCTTCCATGCTGGTTTTATCGGGTCTGTTTGCTGCGGGGCTTTGGTTTTTATTTGGCTTTTCGGCAGCATCAATAGGCGGCATTTATTCGGGGAGTACGACCAATACGGCGGCACTTGCAGGGTTATTGGATATGATTGCTCAGGCATACCCGGCAGATGAAAGCAGTAAAATTGCACAGGATGTGGTAGTAGGTTATTCGTTTTCCTATCCTATGGGAGTTTTAGGAGGAATGATTGCCATTGTGGTGATGGAAAAACTCTTAGGAATAGACTATGAAAAAGAAAAACAATTGCTCCGCAAAGATTATCCGCTCGATGAAGGACTCACCACTTCCATCCTGGAAATTACCAATCCCGAAATCACCGGGATTTCCCTGCGCGATCTTTTCCGAAAATACAACTGGCATGTCGTATTTGGCCGAACCTACCACAACGGAGAAATAAAGCTGGTGAATTACGATACGATTCTTTTTCCGGGCGACCTTATCACGATTTTGGGAAATCCGGAGGAAATATCAATCGTAGAGAAAGTCGTAGGGAGAATATCGGATACAAAAGTTTTTGGCGATACTACGGTTTTTGACGCCCGGAGAATCATTGTCTCCAACCCTTACGTTGCCGGAAGAACCATTGCCTCGCTAAATATTCACGAAAAGTACAACCTTATCATTACCCGCATTCGCCGAGGAGACATTGAAATGCTGGCAAAAAGCCATACAGTGCTGGAGCTTGGCGACAGTGTGCGTATCACTGCACGGAAGCAGGATTTGGACGAATTGGCAAAACTTTTTGGAGACTCCTACCTCGAATCCAGTAAAATCAATCTTTTTTCTTTTGGGTTAGGGATTGGACTGGGTTTAATACTCGGAAACATTGAATTTTCCTTTGGAGGAGACATCAGCTTTAAATTGGGATTTGCGGGAGGCCCGCTGGTAGTGGGGCTGTTTTTGGGGGCATTAAGACGTACCGGTCCGATTGTCTGGGCTTTGCCATACAGTGCAAATATCACACTCCATCAGATCGGACTTATTTTGTTGTTGGCAAGTATTGGTGTGCGCTCGGGCAATGCATTTGTACAAAGTTTTTCAATAGAGGGATTGTGGATTTTTCTGGCGAGCGCAACGATAAGTCTGCTGACAGCTTTTTCCATTTTATTTATTGGCTATAAAATTGCAAAAAAACCCTTTACGCTGCTGATGGGTATGGTCGCCAATCAGCCCGCCATCCTCGACTTTGCTACCAATAAGGCCCGCAACCGGATTCCCGAATATGGATTTTCCATGATGTTTCCGATTGCCCTTATTTCCAAGATTGTCATCGCACAGATTCTCTTTTTACTACTAAGATAAAAGAGAATTTTAAAACCCGTCAGACCTCCCGTTCCATCCGGTAAAGGTCAAAACCTTCTGCCCAGAAATTTCGGATGATTTCTTTTGTCTCAAAACCAAACTTTTCATAAAACTTCCAGACAAGTTGAGAAGTACGCACAGAAATGATTTTAATAGTGGGAGTTTCCCTGATTTTCTCGATTCGGAAATGAATGAGCGCGCGGCCAATACCGTTCCCCTGACTTTGGGGATGAACAATATCCCAGGATAGTTTTGCCATTTGACCGTCATCCGAAAAATTAATTCCGCCACACCCCAATAACCTGCTTTCAAACTCGGCAACGTAGTAATGGCTGGCGTGATAGTCCAGATAATAAATCAAATCCGGCATCTCTTCCTCCGCAAAATATTGGGGCGTATTAAGCCGTAGCAGTTCGAGTACCGCTTCACGGTCGGTGTCTTGATATTTTCGTATAGTCATTTTAAATAATTCGAAAGATAATAATCCTTTTTGCTATTTGTTATCAAAAATATTCACCTTGCACAACCTCTGTGATCCTTGTACCTTTATATCCTACTCACATAAAGAATGATGAAACTTACAATTAACCTATCACTTCCCGTCCATAGCAATATGCTCAGGATGGTTTTTTCCGTACTTTTCTTTTGTGGCTTTGCCGCTAGCCAACAGGGAGCTTTTGCGCAATCCTCTCTCGAACGACGTGTGGACTCTGTGCTTGCTCTTATGACACTCGAAGAAAAAGTCGGGCAAATGAATCAATATACGAGCAGTTGGGACATCACCGGCCCCATGCCCAAAGGCAGTCGCGACTCCCTTAAATACACACAAATTCGCTCGGGTCAGGTGGGTTCGATGCTCAATGTGCTTTCGGCAAAGGCAACCCGCGAAGCACAGCGTATGGCGGTCGAAGAAAGCCGCTTGGGCATTCCCCTTATTTTTGGTTATGACGTGATCCACGGTTTTCGCACCATGTTTCCCATTCCGCTCGGCGAAGCCGCAAGCTGGGACATGGAAGCCATCGAAAAATCTTCTCGTGTAGCAGCTTCGGAAGCTGCCGCTGCGGGTCAGCACTGGACTTTTGCCCCGATGTTGGACATCACCCGTGATGCACGTTGGGGACGTATGATGGAAAGTGCAGGAGAAGACCCCTACCTCGGTTCTCTCATTGCCACTGCCCGTGTACGTGGTTTTCAGGGCGATGACCTCAGCGCACCTAATACTATTGCGGCCTGTGCCAAACATTTTGCGGCTTACGGCTTAGCCGAAGGTGGCCGTGATTACAATACAGTCTCCGTAGGCGATGCCCTGCTTCACGACGCTATCCTGCCGCCCTTTAAAGCCGCTGCGGATGCCGGTGTAGCCACCTTTATGAATGCCTTCAACGAAATCAACGGCATCCCCGCCACCGCCAGTAATTACCTCCAGCGCAAACTCCTGAAAGGCGACTGGGATTTTCCGGGATTTATCGTCTCCGATTGGGGGTCGGTCGCCGAACTCATTCCTCACGGCGTAGCCGCTAATGAAAAAGAAGCCGCCCGTATCGCTGCCATTGCCGGCTGTGATATGGACATGGAAGGATATTGTTATGTACCCTATCTTGTCCAACTGGTAAAAGAAGGTGCGGTGGAGGAATCCATGATTAACGATGCGGTGCGCAGAATTTTACGGGTGAAATTTATGCTGGGATTGTTTGACGATCCGTATCGTTATTGTGATCCGGTACGGGAACAAAACGAGCTTTTCTCTCAAGCCAATCAGGATGCCAGTCGCGAGGTTGCTCGTAAGTCAGTAGTTTTGCTGAAAAACCAAGGCAATATCCTGCCACTGAAAAAAGACCAGGGAACCATTGCCGTTATCGGCCCATTGGCCGCTGACAAAGATATTCCGATTGGAAGCTGGCGCGGAAACGCCGTAGAAAATTCGGCCGTTTCCCTGCTTGAAGGAATAAAAGCCGCCGTCGGAAAAAATGTAACGGTTCGCCACGCACAAGGAGTAAAACTCTCTACCGGCCCGAGAAGTTTCCTTACAGAAGTACATGTCAACGAAACCGATACCACGGGTTTTGGCGAAGCAGTGAGGATCGCGAAAGGTGCCGATGTAGTCGTAATGGCCCTCGGCGAAGACTGCTGGCAGTCGGGCGAAGGGCGCAGCCGTACCGAAATAGACCTGCCCGGTCTTCAGACCGAACTCTTGGCCGCTGTCCGGGCCGTAAATCCCCGTGTAGTGCTGGTACTGATGAACGGTCGCCCGCTCGATCTCTCCGCCGTAGAACCGCAGGTACAAGGTCTCGTTGAGGCATGGTTTCTCGGATCTCAGTCCGGAAATGCCCTCGCCGATGTGTTATTTGGTGATTACAATCCCTCGGGAAAATTGCCGGTGTCGTTCCCACGCTCCGTAGGTCAGGTTCCGCTGTATTATAACCACAAAAGTACCGGTCGCCCCACGGGGGGAGAGATCGTTTTCTGGTCGCATTATTCTGACGAAAAAAACGACGCCCTTTTCCCTTTTGGTTACGGCCTGAGTTATACCACATTTTCTTATAGTGCCCTGAAATTGAGCAGCGAAACGATGCGGATGAACGAGCCACTAAAGGTTTCCTTTACTCTCACCAACACCGGAAAAGTAACAGGAACCGAAACCGCACAGCTTTACACCCGCGACCTCGTCGGCAGCCGCACCCGCCCGGTAATCGAACTGAAAAAATTTCAGAAAGTAACCCTCAAACCGGGAGAAAGCAGAGTGATCACCCTGGAGCTTACCTCTGGTGATCTGGCCTTTTTTACAAGAGAGGGTCTCTGGCAGGCAGAAGCAGGCGATTTTGAAGTGATGATTGGCCCCGATTCCCGCAATATCGCGGCGAAACAGGGATTTAAACTGGTTCGATAGAATCGTCCTCGTTTTTGGGGAATAAATTATAATTTGTATTTACCTTGAAAATCCTGTATTTTGTACAGGATTTTCAAGCTTATGGAAAACTATATTCCACGTACAGCGACAGAAAAAATTTTATCCTGGGCGAGTTTTTTTCCAGCGATCGCACTTGTCGGGCCTCGACAAGTGGGAAAAACGTCTCTTGTTCAAAAAATTCAGGCTTTTATTTCAAAACCTTCTATTTACCTCGACCTTGAAAATCCTGCGGATCTGGCTAAATTAGATCAACCTTCTTTATTCCTTGATTCTTATGCAGAATATACTGTCATTCTGGATGAAATTCAAAAAGTACCCCATCTTTTCCCTGTATTGAGAGGGATTATTGACCGAAATAGAAAGCCCGGAAGGTTTATTTTATTGGGGTCTGCTTCGCCTGACCTGATTCGTGATAGCTCTGAAACATTGGCGGGAAGGATAGCCTTTTATGAATTGACTCCATTTTTATGGAAAGAACTTGCCGGGTATAAAGATATGAACCGGCATTGGTTACGAGGAGGTTTTCCAGAGTCTTTTCTCGCTCCCACCGAAGAATTATCCCAAGTCTGGAGAAGGCAATTTATCCAAACCTATTTGGAGCGCGACCTGCCTCAATTAGGGTTATCCGCCAGCCCGGAGCTTAGTTATCGGCTATGGCGTATTTGTGCACATTCTGCGGGAAGTGTGCTCAATATGGAAAGGATGGCTACTTCATTGGGAATACATGCCACAACGGTCAAACGTTATTTGGATTTCTTCGAATCAGCCTACCTTATCCGAAGGTTACTGCCTTACTTTACCAATCTCAAAAAGCGTTTGGTTAAAGCACCTAAAATTTATATACGCGATACCGGAGTACTGCATCAGTTGTTGGGGATAAGCTCCTTTTTTGATTTGAGTGGCCACTCTATGATCGGTGCTTCATGGGAGTCGTATATTATTGAGCAAATTGCCAGCATTCTTCCTGATTGGGCAGGCATGTATTATTATCGAACTCATACGGGTGTGGAAGCGGATCTCGTTATTACACGGGGCGATCAGCCGGAAATTCTCATTGAAATTAAATATTCCTCTACCCCCAAACCGGGCAAAGGTTTTTTTATTGCCAGAGATGACTTGAAAACAACCCGGCACTTCATCATTAGCCCCGTAAATCTGCCCTTTTCACTGAACGAAGGTGTTAGGGTATTGGGGTTGGATCATTTAAACGAAATTTTTCACGCCCCTCAATAACCCAAAAACGGAACGCCGGACATATCTTTTATTTCCAGATCTTTAAACCGCACTTGCGACGGCCCCTGATCGGGGTTTGCTACCTGACGCCCAGCCTGAAGGCAGATAAATCCCCGTCTGTCAAAAGTCGCCGGAATATGAAACTCCGTGGTTTTGACCCCATTTACATACAGGCAAATATGGTCGCCAAAAGCAAATATCTCCATGAAATTCCAGTCGTCGCTGTCGGTAATCCCCGCAAACGACCGGCTGTGTGTAACAATGGAACCTGTCGGGAATCCCCACATAAATCCTCCCGGATCGTAAATATTGATTTCAAGGCTGTTTTGCAGCGTCACTTCTGCCGCCGCTGTGTCCCATCGGATAAATACCCCGCTGTTGTGACCGTCATCAACTTTAAATTTATAACGCATATAAAAATTTCCATAGGCTTTTTCCGTAACCAGCCAGCCTTGCCCGGTCGGGCCGGTATCTCCTACAATTGCACCATCCACCACCAGCCAACGGGCATCCCCTACTACTTTCCAGCCTTTGAGTGAATGGCCGTCAAAAAGTGAAACCGCTTGGCTTCGGTCGGTGCGTCGGAGATAGTCTTCAATCTGCGGGCCACTGAAAGTACTGCCCGGTAACGTGCGTATCCGTAGGTTTTTCCACCGCACGATAGATAACCCTTCGCCGCCGGGACATTCCAGCCCGATTTTTCCACTTACACTGCGGCGGTCATGGATCTGGCTTACCTGCGTATCGTTGATCCAGACACGAATATAATCGCCTTCGGCTCTCACGCGCAGTTTGTTCCAACCCGCAGGGTTTATGCTGGTAACCCAAATCGCCCTAGCAATGCCCACAATTGTGCCCGTAGGTGTCTGTTGATTGGGCTGGTTGTCGAGTTTTACTTCGTAGCCGGAGGCGGCAGGATGGCCGCCCTTTAGGGGATTATACCGAAAAAAAAAGCCGCCACTGTTGGGAAGTGGGACAAAAAAATCGGCTTCTACCTCAAAATGGTCATAGCTATTTTCACTGAGCAACCAGCCGCCTTTGGCTGAGTTTTGATTTTTGAGTACAATTTCACCGTTTTCGACAGCAACCTCTATTTCACCGGCAATTTCCCAGCCTTTAAGATTTTTCCCGTTGAAAAGGTTTTTCCACTCAGTTTCCTGAGCGAAGGAAATCTGACACACGAATATCAGCAGAAGGGGTATATAACGCATAGTAGCAATCTTGGAAGTGAGGCAGAAAGATAAACTATTTCCCGTTTTTTACGGCAATGATCTCTGCCAAAATGCTCAGCGCAATTTCTTTGGGCAATTTTGCGCCGATATCCAACCCCACCGGGCCGTGAAGGCGATTCACCTGTTCTTCGGAAAAACCTGCGGCGAATAGCCGGTTTCGACGTTTTTCATGATTGCGTTTGTTACCCAAAACACCAATATACGCGACTTCCGAACGCAACAATAGGTGCAATGCCTGATCATCTATTTTGGGATCATGGCTAAGAATAACTGCATATGTATAGGCGTCCAGACTAAATTTTTCCAGAACTTCTGCCGGCCACTGGTTGATCATCTGATCTGGCGGTAAACTAAACTGCGTGTTGCTGGCAAAAAAGCCACGAGGGTCAATAACAATTGTCTCAAAATCAAACTGGCGGGCCAGTCCCACAAGGTCTGCGGTGATATGAGCCGCACCAATAATAATCAGGCGGCTTTTACGGGGAATGGTCAGGGCAAAATATTGGTTTTCCCCCTCGGAGAGTATCTGGTTTTGACGAGTTTTCCAGGCGTAAAGGGCCTTTTGCGATAAATTTTCCGGAATGGCATTTCCGCTAAAACTCCCATCCGGATGGACAAAGGTATGAGTACTGGTTTCTCCGCTCATTTTACTGAGCAGGGTTCCACCGAGGTTGTTTGTAAGGGCGTTTTCGAGGTTTTTCCATGCGGTGAGTTCGTTTTTTTCGGGAGAGAATGCGGGAAATTTTTCGACAAATACGGTGAGTTCACCGCCGCAGCTAAGCCCAACCGCCCAGGCACTTTCATCAGAGACGCCAAATTCAAGCTTTTGAGGGCGACCAGAGCCTAGCACTTCAAGCGCTTTCTGTGCAACGAAACCTTCGACACAGCCTCCGGAAACTGATCCGACCATTTCCATTTCTTGCGAAACAGCCATTGCCGCACCTACCAGCCGCGGGGCCGAACCCCAGGTATGAATCACAGTTGCCAGGGCAAAAGGTTTATTTTGTTCTGCCCATTTGCGGATGTCTGAAAATATATCAATCATAGTTTTCCATAATCTTCGGGAGTGTCAATATCGGTAAGAATATGGCTGTTTTCAACGGAAAGATAGTGGACATGGGACGGATTCCCCGAAATGATTTCCCGACAGCCTTCCATTCGCTTATGCTCAAGGATTATAGCCCGATAAACGAACGAGAATATCACTGGATTGCCTCTTTTTCCTTCAAAAATTGGAACCTGAATCGTTTTTTCGTCAGTCCTTTTTTCACGCAAAAAGGCATCCACGATCAATCGGTATTCAGCGGCAGTAATCAAAGGTTGATCACTAAGACATATCATGTATCCTTCGGAAGTTTCATTTGCATTGCGTACTCCTGCCTGAATAGAGGTTGTCATTCCCTCGGAATATTTTTCATTATATACAATTTTTACAGGTTTGTCTTTTAGTAAAAAATTGATTTCTTCGGCTTCGTGCCCCGTTACGACAATAATTTCTCCCGGTTGTGAGGCGAGGATTTCTTCGATAATATGTGCCACCAGCGGTTTGCCGCGAAAGGGAAGCAGAAGTTTGTTTTCTGCTCCCATTCGCCGCGACATTCCTGCTGCAAGAAGTATGGCTGAGATCATGCTTGTATGGGATTTTTTACTCTTCTTCCTCGGTGGTTTTTCGGTTTGCGTGGGGGTTGAACCACAGAGAAATACGGAGAACCACAGAGAAATACGGAGAGAATTATGCTCGGTGGTTCTCTTCTTCCTCGGTGGTTTTTCGGTTTTTCTTTTTGCGTAAGGGCTTTATTTTATTTTAGGCCCAGCAGCTTTAACTTCCGGAGACGCTTGGTCGGCGTACTTTTCAAAGTTTTTAATAAACCGCAATGCCAGGGCGTCCGCCTCTTTGTCGTATTCTTCTTCGTTGCGCCAGGTATCGCGCGGATAAAGGATCGCGTTGGGGACATCCGGACAACGTTTGGGAATCGCCAGACCAAATACAGGGTCTGTATGGTATTCGACATGATCGAGTGCGCCACTTAAGGCAGCCTTCACCAGCGAGCGAGTGTAGGAAAGTTCGATCCGGGAACCCTTACCGTATCCACCACCGGTCCAGCCGGTGTTGACCAGCCACACATGGATGCTACCGTCAGATAACTGACTTCCCTGGCGCAGTTTTTCGCCCAGAAGATTGGCGTAAACGGTAGGATGCAGGGGTAAAAAGGGTGCCCCAAAACAAGTCGAAAAAGTAGTTTCCGGTTCCGTAACCCCTTCTTCCGTACCTGCAATCTTAGCGGTATAACCACAGAGGAAATGATACATTGCCTGCTCAATTGTGAGTCGGGAAATAGGTGGGAGTATCCCAAAAGCATCACAGGTAAGGAAAAAAATATTCTGTGGAATATCCCCCCTCGAGTTGTACATGATATTGGGGATGTGATAAATCGGATAACTTACCCGCGTATTTTCGGTGATGGAAGAATCTTTGTAGTCAACGGTATTGCCATCGGCCATAAAGCCTACATTTTCGAGCAAAGCCCCAAATTTGATGGCATCAAAAATGAGAGGTTCTTTGGAAGGTGAAAGGTCAATCGTTTTGGCGTAACAGCCGCCTTCAAAATTGAAAATACTTTCTTTGGCCCATCCATGTTCATCGTCCCCAATCAGATGTCTTTCCGGGTCATTGGAAAGTGTGGTTTTACCCGTGCCGGAAAGTCCGAAAAATAAGGCCGTATCGCCTTTCGTACCTACATTGGCAGAACAATGCATGGGCAATACATTAAACTTCGAAGCGAGCAGGAAATTTAAGGCCGAAAATATGCCCTTTTTGATTTCTCCGGTGTAAGCCGAGCCACCGATAATGATGGTTTTTTCAGTGAAATTCAACACCGCAAAATTTTCCTGACGAGTACCATCGGTCATGGTATCGGCAAGGAGACCGGGAAAAGCATATACTCTCCAGTCGGGGGTAAAACCTGCCAGTTCTTTTTCATTGGGGCGAATAAACATATTAAACACAAACAGATTCTGCCAGGGATATTCCGTAAATGCGCGAATCTTCAGTCGGTAGTTGGGATTGGCACAGGCAAATACATCCCGCACATATACCTCCTCCTGCTGATCCATGTAGGCAACAATTTTATCGTATAATTTCTGATAACTTTCCGGGCTAATTGGGTTATTAAATCCGCCCCAGTTCACCAGATTTTCAGTAGATTCGTCCTGAACAATAAAACGGTCTTTGGGTGATCTGCCGGTAAATTTCCCGGTATTGACCACGAGGGCACCCGTACTACTGAGTTTGCCCTGACCAAGGACAATACTTCTTTCGACAAGAGCAGCAGGCGTAAGGTTCTTTCGTTGATTTTGGATTGCGATTGTCTCCATAAGATGTTATATGAAAAGTTCTTTTTTTGCTTAATTTTCAGTTTTGTTGGTAAAAGAAAAACCCGAAAATTCTCACATTTTTCCTCCAAAACCAAACATTTTTTACTAATTCCCAACCCATGCCCATTTATCACAAATTAGGAAAAATCCCCCCCAAACGGCATACAATATTTGAAAAACCTAACGGCGGGCTGTATTACGAACAATTGTTTGGAACTATTGGCTTTGATGGAATGTCTTCGCTGCTGTATCATCTCCATCGCCCGACAATGGTGAAAGAAATTGCCGGATCAAAAGACGTGAGTCCCCGAATTGCGGTAGAAAAGAATATGACCGCACGCCTACTCAAGGGGTTTCAACTCCCACCCAAAGACGATTTCTTAGAAAGTCGAGAACCGGTACTGGTTAATCGCGACATTCATATCGGACTTGCCGCACCGCGTAAATCGCTGACAACGTATTTTTATAAAAATGCAGATGCCGATGAAATGCTTTTTATTCACAAAGGAACCGGTACGCTTCGCACTTTTCTGGGCAATATTCCCTTTGAATACGGCGATTACCTGATTATCCCTCGGGGAATGATTTACCAGATAAATTTTGACACGGAAGATAACCGGATACTTTACGCCGAATCCTTTCATCCCATCTACACCCCCAAACGCTACCGCAACTGGTTTGGACAACTGCTGGAGCATTCCCCCTTCTGCGAAAGAGACTATAAACTGCCGCAGCAACTGGAAACTTTTGATGAAAAGGGCGAATTCCTCATGAAAATCAAAAAACAGGGATTCCTCCACGAACTCATCTATACAACTCACCCTTTTGATGTAGTCGGATGGGACGGCTATAATTTCCCCTATGGGTTTTCTATTCACAATTTTGAACCTATTACCGGGCGCGTCCACCAGCCACCACCGGTTCACCAGACTTTCGAAACATCGGCTTTTGTCATCTGTTCATTTTGCCCCCGGCTCTATGACTATCACCCCAAAGCCATTCCTGCGCCCTACAATCATTCCAATATTGACTCGGATGAGATGTTGTATTATGTGGACGGCGATTTTATGAGTCGAAATAATATTGAAAAAGGGCATATTACCCTGCATCCCGGCGGCATTCCTCACGGCCCCCATCCCGGTGCTTATGAGCGCAGCATCGGCAAAAAGTCCACCGAAGAACTCGCCGTAATGATTGACACTTTCAAACCCCTGATGATTACCGAAAACGCACTTAAATTGGACGACGGCAAATATTATCAATCGTGGCTTGAACATTGATCCCCTAATTTTTTAACGATTTTTTCTATGAACCCACTCACCCCTTGGGTAGAAATACCTCTTGGTTCTGATTTTTCCATTTACAATATCCCCTTCGGGATTTTTTCCTTACCTGGCAGGTCTGCCCGCGTTGGTGTAGCCATCGGCGAGCAGATTCTGGATCTTTCCGTCGCCGCGCAGGCGGGTATATTTGAGGGTGTGATTGTTGACAATTCGGTCTTTAGCCGCCATACGCTCAATGATTTTATCCGCATGGGAAAAAAAACTACCGGTGCGGTGCGAAACCGTATTCAAGAGACTCTTTGCGATAAATCTTCGCCACTAAAAAATCAGCCACACGCTTTTGTTCGTCAGTCAGAAGCGATCCAACATCTGCCCGTAGCAGTCGGAGACTATACCGATTTTTATTCCAGTATCGAACACGCTACGAATGTCGGCAAGATGTTTCGCGACCCAGAAAATGCCTTACTGCCCAACTGGCGACATCTTCCTGTGGGTTATCACGGGCGGGCGTCTTCGATCGTGGTGAGCGGAACAGCGATACACCGGCCTTCGGGCCAAGTAAAACCCAAGGAGTCCGCTATTCCTGTTTTTCAGCCTTCTACTCGCCTCGATTTTGAGCTTGAAATGGCTTTTATTGTAGGAAGGGATACCTCGATGGGAGAGGCGATTTCTACAGATGCGGCAGAAGATTATATTTTCGGAATGGTTTTATTTAATGACTGGTCCGCCCGCGACATTCAGCAGTGGGAATATGTACCATTGGGGCCTTTTCTGGGGAAAAACTTCGCCTCTTCGGTTTCGCCCTGGATCGTAACGCTGGAAGCGCTGGAACCTTTCCGGGTGAATGGACCGACACAAGAACCCGCCGTTCTTCCCTACCTACAATTTGAAGAGAATAGAAACTACGACATCTCTCTGGAAGTGACTCTTACACCGGAAGGAGGAATCGAAAACACCCTGTGTCGCTCCAATTTCCGGTATATGTATTGGAATATGGTCCAGCAACTCGCTCACCACACCGTCAATGGTTGTAATATTCGTGTAGGAGATATGATGGCTTCCGGCACCATTAGCGGTCCCACCGAAGATTCTTTCGGCTCTATGCTCGAACGGGCTTGGATGGGAACCAGACCCGTCCGCTTAAACGACGGATCTCTCCGCACTTTTATTCAAAATGGAGATACGGTAACGATGCGAGGATACGCCGAAAAAGCAGGTTTCCGCGTCGGTTTCGGCGAAGTCAGTGGAAAAGTGGGGGAATAACGTTTATTCATAATAATTCACCGGTGCATAGCCGATGATTTTGGGGGCGCGGTCTGTGGGGCCTTTATAATAAACAATGACGGTGTAAAAATTTTCCGTTTCGAGGTGACGCCCATCCAAGGTAGCTTCGTCCGGTATAGGGTCTCCCGGGCGTTTGACTGCAAAACCATAATCGTAAATCCCCTGTTTCAGGATGATCTGGCCTTCATATCGCCGGGCCTCCGCATTATAGGTAAGACGGTAATCGTCTTTCATTTGCCAGTCAGAAAATTTGCCGAGGACATACACCTCGCCGTTTGGAACGGGTTCGGAACGTTCGAGCACAAAATGATTATTCACATAATCGGCCTGTGTTTTGGCATTCGGCCACTCTTGCACCCAGGGTTTAAAACTTCCGTTTCGATCCCTAAGGGTGGAAAAAATATTAAAATCGCGCGGTTTTTCGGGGAAAAGAATAATGTCGTATATATTTTCTTTTTCCACCACATCCTGCATGGCTTCGGAGTAAAACCTCGTGCTGCGAATGTCCAGACGGCGATATTCATTCCCCCCGTTGTAGAGTCTGGCTATATCCAGTTGATATTCATACCGATTATCCCCGGCAAATCGGGGTCTGCCCAGAGTCACAGCATTATCCCATCGAAAATTTTGTAATACCTGAATCGTCAAGTCGTTGGCGGGATTAAAAATACCCAGGCTGGCAGGAACCACGAGATCAAAACTAAACTCCGTCATCCGGATACGTTCGATTTTATCGTTGAGCAGGTATTTGGGCACAATGGAAACCTTTTTTTCGGCCACTACAAATCGGCGGCTAAGCACCCGTTCGTTTTTATTTCCGTTGCGATAGACAATCAGGAGGTAATTTCCGCTGAGTTTAAAATACTCATTTTCCTGAGGGAAAATGTATGAGTAATGCATGTACGGCACCTTGGTAAAAGTTGACCGCTCATACAGGTCTATTCGATCTTGGGTAAATCCTTCGTAAAACTCAATGGGCAATACGCCTGTCGGTTGCCAGAAAGCGTCGCAGCTGATAAAGTCCACGTATAAATTAGACTCATAGGCCGTTTCGGGGATCAACTCGTCAAATTCCAGCACTAAGGGAGTTGTCGTGCCCAGATAAATGACCGGATAAGCCTCTTCTACTCCTAATGGATACAATTGGGGAGTATGAATGGCCGCTTCGTAAATATGGTCATTGTAAACCAGCGGTTTTTCCGCAGAATAGTTGTCGGACTGAAGGGTTTGCGAAGTAGAAGGGCAACCATTTAGAAGTAATCCAAACCCTATTGCAGCAAATATAAGGGAGAATTTTTTCATGGTAATTATACTCAGAAGCTTACTTTGAGCATCCGGTGTTTACTGATAAAACCCACTTTTTCAATGGCATGGCGGGAGCTTTGGTTATGAATAGAACAAGAGCAGACCGGAGTAACTCCATAACGATAACATACCGCTTTTGCACTAGCCAATAAATACGCACCCAATCCTTGCCTGCGATGTTTTTCATTGACCAGCATCCCTACATCTGCATAATCCGGCTGGGCTTTGTTTTTGCGTATTTCGCTTATACCAATGATCTCGTGATCCAGTTCCAGAATATAAACCTCGCCACGGGAAGTGAGTTGTTTTACATATTCTTCATACCAGTTTTTATCCAAAATCGAATTATCACGAAAAAAAACGGCAAGTCTTTCCGCATCTTCCGGTTCGGTATGGCGAAAATTGGCATTGGAGACGGGAAGCGGGAGACTGATACTTACTTTTCGATGGTCGCGGTAAAGCAAGGTGTCGGTAATTGCATTTTTTGCGTGATCCATACAAAGCGACAAAAACAGGGGATTATTTGTACCTACTACGGCTTCCGTAATTTGGTGCTCTTGAAGAATTTCCGTAAAAATCTCCTGCGCAATCGTAAGATAGGGATCCCGGATATAGATACCCAGCAGTTGTTTGTAGCCATTGATGCTAAAAAAACCGATTAGTTTTTGCTCGGAATAAATCTCCCATTGGCTTGCCTGTTCACTAAACGAATGCCACATCCCATCTAAGGGTGCGGAAAGAGTTTGGTAGAACTCTTCTTTCAGCGTAAGAAGCGTTTGCTGAGGTTGTGTAGAAAGGATATAATGTGGCATACCACAAATTTGGTAGGAAAAAGTTTCTATTGCAAAAACTTTATTCACAAAAATTATTCTTGACCCGATGTATTTGTATCAGAGGTATGCTGTGAAAGAAAATCTCGGGGAGAAACCCCCGTGGTTTGCTTGAATACGCGATTAAAGGTTGCTTTTGAATTAAATCCGCAATCCATCGCAATCGCCAGAAGGCTCAGATGTCGGAACGAAGGGTTTTGGGCGGCCTGCCGGAAGGCATTTATTCGATAGGTATTGACAAATTGATTAAAATTTTGCCCCAATCCGGTATTAATAACCTGCGAGACCAGGGTATTGGGCAAATTCAACCGCTGTGATACCTCGCGCAGCGAAAGGTCAGGCTGAAGGTATAATTTTTCTTTTTCCATCAGAAGTCGAATCATAACTAGCGTGTTTTCCATTTCCTTATCCGGCAAACGGTTTTTTTCAGGTTCGGGTGTTTGGGTTTGCGGGAGCGGAAAGTGAATCAAAACCGGAGGTTTTTGCTGAAAACCTCGAATACTCATAATATAAATGGCAATGGATATAAAAACATACTCCCACCAATTCTGCGTAAAAGAAAGCTGTACCCCAAAAGTATTCAGAAGGCTAAAAAACCACGAACAGGTAAATACCGCTGCAATGAGCAAGAGATAATTTCGATACCACGAAAAACGAATTTCTTGTGTATTGGAAAATTGTGTCTCTACCCACTTCCGATAACGATTGTAATGCCGGATTGTCAGAAAAAGATATAAATAATTGGAGGTCAGAGTACTTATTTCTACCATTGTCCGGATATAAGGGATGTCCACTTCTTCTATCCACAACTGCACAAAAGCACTACCCTGAAGAAATACACTCAACCGATACACAATATATGCTCCAATCGGCAAAATATGCCAGAGGTGCTGCTTTTTAAACCGGAACTCCATATCGGTCAGGCAAACCAGATAGTAATATACTGCCGGTCCCAGCAACAACCCCGGGTCTGTCGGAAAAAACAAAAGCGTAGTCCATATCACGGGAATTCCCATAAATCCCAGCATATACGGAAGCAGAATTATCGCCGCCATCATAAGCAGCGCTGCCAGTAAATGGTCGGACAGACGCTGCTCACGAATCCCTCTGACGATCAAAAGTACCGCATAAATCACTGCCTGCACAAATCCAAAAAGCAACACAACCGAATAGATATTAAAATTGACCGCCATAATGGGTTATTTTTCAAACAATTTCACTAACTGGTTTTCATCTTTTTCTTCGATGGTTGCCAACAGTTTTCGGGTAATAACCTGGTCCAGGTAAATACGGGTTCCCACCGGTAGCTCTTCCTTCCTGCGCTGGCCTGCGCCCAGCGGTATGCCGTAGCTGAACCGACGATGAGGAGGTCCCTGTATGTAAAGATCCACCTTCGAAAGGCTATTATTCATTAGTATCAGTTTGATGTATTTCACTTCGACCGCGGGTTCATCTTCCACCTGGCTGAGAGATACTATTGGCCCCGTTCCTTTTATTTGTTCGGGTTTTTCCAGGTAAATGAGTTTCCCATTTACAGCTACCTCTGCCTCCAGCATATCTAAGGCATGTACTTTTGCCTGGCCAAAAGAATGAATTTCAGCCTTCACGTGTCGAGCAACGAGTTGCGAAGCATCCACTTTTCCGGTATTGATCGAAACTTCCAGATAATCCGTTGTACCTTCCAACTCGACGGTTCCCACAGGGTTATGAAGTTTAAAAACCGGCGACTGGATATTTCTCACCCAATATTCGCCATATCCTCCGGTCTCAAGCTTATGGAGAAAAGCTGTGCCGATTTTGATGCGCACGGTTTGAGTGGGTTCAATCCATTTTCCTTGAAGAATCTTAAGCGTTGCGCCCTCCGTTTCAACCTGAATATAAGGCAGAATATTTTTGTCCGTAGTAATTTCGAGGTGGGGAATGGTCTGACAAATAATTTCCACCTCTGCGGGAAAATCAATGACAATACCGGTAAATACTCCCGCCGAACGGGTAGTAGTGATGATCTGGCCGTTTCCATTTATCTGGGAAAAAGCCATCAGGGGAATGAATATCCCGAACAAAAAGATAAGAATAAAACGTTTCATCGTCTTTTATTAAAGTATTTTACTCCGAAAATTGTTTAGCGATCATGTTTTTTACCGCTTCCAGACAGGTGTCTTTTCCGCGAGCTATGTCCAACGGGTCTGGAGTTATAAGAATGTCGGGCGTGACTCCTCCATCAGGCATATTTTTTTCCGGAAATCCGGCAATAAGAGGAATGTCCATCTCGATTTGGGAATGGGGTAACTTCAGAAAAAACATCATACCGCCGGTGATTCCGTTCAGACTTCCCCCGGTTTCTTCACCCACAAGGGTTGCAAGTCGGTTTTCTTTGGCAATCCTCGCCAGAAAAAAAGTGGCAGAGCTATTGCCCGCGTTTATGAGTAAGTAGATATTTCCCTGATAAGCCACTTTCGAAGCAGGATAGGTCTGGCCGCACGGATATTTTTTGCGCCAGGTAAAATAACCTCTCTCCGCAGGAACAACTTTACCCGACATATCAAAAATACTTTCATCCCAGGTTGACAGGTACGGGCGCAAATCTGAAGGAACAACAGCATAACTCAGCAAATCCTTTTCGCAGGGAACCTTTGCCGGAGTTTTGAGAATATATTTTGAAAGTGCTAATAAAACCTCGTCTGCACCCCCCTCATTGTCACGAATGTCTATAATAAGGGAGGGGATTTTTTGTTGTTTTAACTGGTTAAAAGAATCCTGAAGAAATTTTTTCCAGTCCATCGTCATACTCCAGGTAGTAAAACTCCCCAGTTGAAGGTAGCCGGTATTTTTATCCAGCACTTCAAACTTCCATTGTTCGTCCGTTGTCAGTTTCTTTTTTCCATAAAGTGTTTCTAACGTTTTCAGTCGCTCTTCCGGACTCAACAATCGCACCTTTAGCCGAAATTTTTCACCGGAGAGCAGATTTTTCCCCTCTACTACCACCGAATCCTTCACGGGAAACACCAGCGGATAAAAAATATCAAAGGCTTCATAATCACCGATGCCGGAGACCTGAAGGTCGCTGATCCTTTTATGATTTTTGAATCCGTCGCCTTTGACATATTTGACAAGACTGTCAATGATTTCTGCAATAGGAATCTGGTTAAGTGATTGTATTTCAGCCCCGGGATGGAGGAGTTTTTCTCCTGATACATTTTCCGCTACAATCATTCTTTTTTCGATAAGGCGGAAAGTAAAGGGAAGTTTGTCCGGTTGAAAAAATACCTCGGCCTTGAAGTCCTCCGACTGATTCCAGAAATTGCAATAGGTGTGGCCGCAGCGAAAACCTGCCAGAAATTCCGAGTAAATTTTAAACAGTTCTTTTCTGTCGCGGGGTTGTTCCAGTTGTTTTTGAAGTTTTACAAAATGGGCAGAAACTTCAGCCTCTGTAAGGTAACGATACAACCCCGGGTGCAGGGATGTATAGGCTTTTTGAATCAGTTGAAACTCCTCATGAAGCTGCTGCGGTGAAAGAACCGTTTGCGATCTTAAAGGGGTAAAGGATAAAAAACCCGCCCACAAAAAAAGGCAGGAGCGATGAAAAAATAGGGAAATAAGGGTTTTCATAATGAAATAATTTATTCCCCCAAATTGCCTGTCAGTAAAACCCCATTCGCCCCAAAAACGAAAATGAGACGTCCCAAATTAATTTGAGACGTCTCATTTTTTGGGGTCCGTAGAGCCAGATGATCATCTGGCTCTACTCTACCGATCATCTGGCTCTACTTAAATCTCCCACGTCGCGTTGCCGCGAAGAAGCTGGTCGAGGTCGCCGTCGCCTCTTTTGGCTTTGGCTGTCTGTATCTGCTGATGCAGCAAATCTTCGTAACAAGGCCTTTCGGTTTCATACAAAACCCCAAAAGGACGAGGGAAATACCCCTGTTCTTTATGGTGGGGGTCATCAAAAAACCGGGTAAGTATCTGCGCTTTGAAGATGTCCTTATCGTCGTGAATCCAGAGATCAGACGGACTGTAAGAGCCGTCGGTCAGGGAGACGATTTCGGGTTTATAGCCATCGAGGCGAATACCGTACTCATCCTTTTCCCCAAAGATCATCGGCTGATCTTGTTCGACATAAAGTCCATTGCCTTTTTTGGTTTCTTTTTCGGTAAAAGCGAAAAAGGCACCATCATTGAAAATATTACAGTTCTGATAAATCTCCAGAAAACTGGTTCCTCTATGAGCCTGGCTGCGGCGGAGCATTTCTTTCATGTGGATCGGATCGCGGTCCAATGAACGTGCAATAAAAGTGCCGCCGGCACCGAGGGCAAAAACCAAAGGATTTACCGGATGATCCACCGACCCCATTGGGGTGGACTTGGTAAGTTTTTCGAGTTCGGAGGTCGGTGAATACTGCCCTTTGGTCAGGCCGTAGATTTGATTATTGAACATCATAATGTTCACATCAAAATTTCGGCGCAAAATATGGAGCATGTGATTACCGCCGATAGAAAGCCCGTCACCATCGCCGGTGACCATCCATACATTGAGTTCAGGGTTGGCAATGCGGAGACCCGAGACGATAGCCGGAGCACGTCCATGAATGGAGTGCATGCCATAAGTATCCATATAATAAGGAAACCGGGAAGAACATCCGATACCGGAAACTACCGCAACCTTATCCTTGTTAAGGCCAAATTCGGCCATGACCGTCTGAACCTGTTTTAAAATGGAATAGTCGCCACAACCGGGGCACCATCTGACTTCCTGGTCGGTGGCAAAATCTTTAGCCTTTAATGTGGAGGCTCCATTGGAAGGGGGCAAGTTTGTCATATCCATGAATATTAACCAAAACTAAGGATCATAATTGGTGTTTCACAAATTCTTTTAGTTCCGAATGGGTAATCGGAACGCCCTGAATTTTATTGTATTGAACGACATCTATCAAATATTTATCCCGAATCACTTTAGACAACTGTCCATTATTAATTTCGGGGATAACGACTTTGTCGTAGCTCCGGAGCAGGGTTTCGAGGTTACGTGGAAAAGGTCTCATATACCGAAGATGGGCTTGTGCAACGGAATACCCTTCGTCGAGCAATTCTTTTGTAACCGATTTGATCACCCCGTAAGTGGATCCCCATCCAAGAATGATTACCTTACCTTTTTCGGGGCCTAGTTCCAACTGCTGAAGTGGGATAAAATCGGCGATTTTTTCGACTTTTGCCTCCCTCGTTTTCACCATATACTCATGGTTTTTGGCATCGTAGGAAACGTTTCCTGTGTCTTTTTCTTTTTCCAGGCCACCGATCCGGTGTGCAAGCCCGGGAGTACCGGGTAAAGCCCACTGGCGAACCAGATTTTCATCCCGCTGATAAGGAAGGAAAACTTCTCCATCGGCTTTTGGCGGGGCAAATTTTATCGGAATCGTCGGCAGATCTGCCGCTTTGGGAATACGCCAGGGTTCTGCCCCGTTGGCGATATAACCATCGCTGAGCAAAAGCACAGGGGTCATGTGCTGCAACGCAATGCGGCAAGCCTCAAAAGCCGCCTCAAAAGCGTCTGCCGGGGTACTGGCGGAAATCACAGGTATCGGGCTTTCTCCGTTACGTCCATAGAGAGCCATCAGCAGATCCGCCTGCTCGGTTTTGGTGGGCAAACCCGTAGAAGGGCCTCCCCGCTGAATGTCCACAATTACCAGTGGCAATTCCAGCATAAGGGCAAGGCCCATCGCTTCCCCTTTCAACGCAAGACCGGGGCCGGAAGTACCGGTAATCGCAAGATTGCCGCCGTAAGAGGCACCGATAGCCGCACATATCGCCGCAATTTCATCTTCAGCCTGAAAGGTCTCTATGCCAAAGTTTTTTTGCGCGGCCAGCATGTGCAGAATATCCGATGCCGGAGTAATTGGATACGACCCATAAAATAGGGTAAGACCCGATTTTTGGGCGGCAGCGATCAATCCATAAACCAGTGCCTGGTTTCCGGTGATACCACGATAGGTTCCCTTAGGCAGAGTTGCGGCTTTGACCGAATAGGTAGTTGTAAAAGTTTCCGTTGTATCCCCGTAGTAATATCCGGCCTTCAGCACCATCAGGTTGGCCTCCAGGTCGGCGGGTTTTTTGCCAAATTTGGCGTTCAGTGTTTTGATTACTGAATCCATACTCCGGTTGTATCGCCAAAGGATAAAACCAAGTACAAACATATTTTTACAGCGGTCTTTATCCTTAGTACCCAACGGAGAGTCTTTCAACGCCTCGCGGGTAAGTTTCGTAACCGCAACTTTAAATACCTCAAACCCTTCCAGCGTGTGATCTTCCAGCGGGTTTTCATTTTCTTCGTACCGGGCGAGGCGAAGGTTTTTGCTATCAAAACCATCGGTATTTACGATGACCGTGCCTCCTTTTTTTACCTGATTAAGATTGGCTCTAAGAGCCGCAGCATTCATGGCAACCAGCACGTCCACCTGGTCTCCGGGGGTAAAGATTTCCTTGCTGCCAAAATGCAACTGAAAACCCGATACACCGGCGAGGGTTCCGGCTGGGGCGCGTATTTCGGCAGGAAAATCGGGGAAAGTAGCGAGATCGCTTCCGGTAAGGGCAGTATTCGTGGTAAACAAATCACCCGTCAACTGCATACCGTCGCCGGAGTCTCCGGCAAATTTTACGGTTACATCCTCTTTTAAGATGGCACTGCTCATTGATTAATAATATTAGGCGTTTGTCCAGATCAATTACAAAGTTATTGTTTTGAAATGGTTTTTCCGCTAACCACTAAATAAATAAGACAGCTATCAATTTCGTATTGACCGTTCTTTTCTCATTATGAGAATCCGTAAACGATTGCAAAATACATAACTATTTGATTATCAGCCAAAAATAAAAAAATGGCACGGGCGGAATGGTTCTTGGATAAATGTTTTTGAATCATTTTAGCAAATATTCCGAAAAATCAACCCCTAACTCCCGGAAATATGAACCGATTCATGCCAAAAACCCGCTTCCTTCAATCGAAACTCATTTTTGTCCTCGGTTTTATGCTTACCGGCATACCTTTATTCGGCTATCCGGCGGAAAAAACGACACCTTCCGAACTATCTGAACTGATTAACGATATCCGGCAAAATCAGATTCTCGTGTGGCAGTTTGACTATAATTATGATCCTTACAACAATGGCCAAATCCTTCGTGCCATGCCCGAAAATCCCCGATTTTTCATTTTGGCCGTTAACCATACCTATACGATTTTTGACCATACCGAAAAACGTGAGGGTCGCTGGGAATACGATCTGGATAAAAATTTGCTCATCCTGCATTGCAAAAAGATAAATGGAAAAGCCGTGAACGAAGCAGCAGAGAGTTTGTATTACTTGGTAAAGACCTATTCTCCGGAAAAGCTGGTACTCGGGCTTCAGGGGCGGCATGGAATGACCGAAATGGTTTTCCACCCGGTTAATACCGTCGAACGCGGCCAGTTGAGTATGTCGGTAAAATTACGGTAAATCTACCCGTACACCATCCTTCCAGACACCGATCATTTCACCCTGATGGAGTAAGACACAATCGGCGGGCGCACCCGGCGTGAGGCCGTCGGCCTGAGGCAGGCCTATAAATGCCGAAGGCATTACCGATCCACGATCCCAGGCATCGGACAGCGATTCCAGCCCCGTATCTGCCAGATACTGCACACAATCCCGAAGGTTAGCCGCAGAACCTGCCAGCATATCGGAATTGGTTTTGAGGTGAAGTTTGCCTGCCGGAGTTAATACAACCTTTCCGCCAATAGGCGCGTCATATTCGCCTGCAGGAAGACCACCGACCGCGGTTGTATCGCTGACGAGCAGTGCTTTTTTCCCTTTTACTCGTAGAAAACTTTTAATCACCGCATGGGGCAAATGAAATCCGTCTGTAATAATCGTCGCATACAGTTTATCTTCTGCGAGTTGGTCCCAGATGTAATTGGGATGTCGCCGAAGCACGAGGTGTGAGCCGTTGCCCAAATGCGTCGAAAGCGAAGCACCGGCATTTACTGCCGACTGAATCTGCATGCTATCTGCTTTGGTATGGCCGATGGAGACTTTTACCCCGGCGGATATACATTTTCTTATAAAATTTTCCGATTCCGGCCACTCGGGAGAAAGAGTGATAAGGCGAATATTTCCGCCGCTTATTGCTATCCATCTTTCCATCAGCGCCCAGTCAGGCGCCTGCACAAACCGGGCAGGATGTGCTCCCCTTGCACCCTCTTCCGGTGAGATAAATGGCCCCTCCAGATGAATGCCGGGGGCCGATGTTTTTAGAAGAGAATATACTTTTGAATAAGCATGGAGTGTGGTTTCCAGATTTTCCACCGATTGGGTGATCAGTGTGGGAAACCAGGTAGTGATTCCCTGTTGGCGAAGATCCTGCGTAAGGGTAATAAAATCCTCAGGATCAGTGCCTTCCCGATTAATGTCCGTTCCTTTCCAGCCATTTACCTGGAGATCTACCAGGCCTGGAAAAATGACGGGTAAATTTTTAGCGGGAGAGATATTATTTATTCGGGAAAAAACACCTTCCTTCATAAAAATCTCCAGCGGGTTACCGGTTCGGTAATGAATGGCACGCAGGGAATAGGAGTTCATAACCGAATTTTTTTACCGGTATCCGCAGATTTTAGCACAGCTTCAATTACTCGCAGGTCTCTCAGACCTTCCTCTCCCGAAATCGCCGAACGGCGGTTTTCACGAATACACTCCACAAATCCATCCATCTGAGCAGCCTGCTGATTGATGGCCGGAAAGCTCATTGGCCCGTCGCTCGTTTCGCCCTCCGTTCCATTGCCTCCGTAAGAAGGTTTTAACCCAAACCAACCGTGATAACAACTCACATACAGGCGGTCCACATAAGAAGAATAACTTGTACTACAGTTCGCTACTTCTCCACCGGGAAAATTCATCTGCCAGAATATCGTTTCGTATATATCCCGAAACCGCGTAAAGTCTCTACGGATTCCCTGAGCGGTAACGCTGACGGGTTCTTCTCCGACAACATACCTCGCTCCCTGAATCGCATAAACCCCCAAATCCATAATTGCTCCTCCCCCACCCTTTTTTTTGTCGAGCCGCCAGAGTGTAGGATCGGACAGATGATAGCCCAAAGAAGATTCAATAAGATTGATCGGGCCATACGGTTTTTCCTTACCCAGACGCATCACTTCCTTATGATGAGGTTCGAAATGAAGGCGGTAACCAATGGAAAGCAATTTACCCGCTTTATCGCAGGCCTCAATCATGGCTTCACATTCGCGTACATTCAGCGCCATTGGCTTTTCGCAGATAACATGTTTACCCGCTTTTGCCGCACGGATCGTATATTCGGCGTGGAGAAAATTGGGCAAAACAATATAGACAATATCAATGTCCGGGTTATCGGCAATCCGGTCAAAGGTTTCGTAATTGTAGATATTTTGGGGAGGAATATTATAACGGGCAGACCACTCGGTGGCTTTGGCGGGGGTTCCAGTGACAATCCCTGCGAGGTAGCAGTTTTGAGTATCGGCAAAAGCCGGTCCCAGCAGAATATTGCTGTAATTACCCAGTCCTACGAGTGCCACGCCCAGTTTTTTTTCGTTTAGAGGTCTTCCCAAAACGGGAAGCGAGGATATTCCGGCCATCGCGCCCAACCCTAAGGCAATTTTTTTAGAAGCCTCTCTCCGCGATAAAGTTTTCATCATAAGGATTTTGTTTGGAGTCAGATAAACAGGTCAATATAAAACCCTTCAGATTCTCACTGAGAAAAAGGTATTATTACTGATTCCTTGTATTTTTCACATTTCCACGGGGGTTCTGTCCGTATTTTTCCCGATACTTGTCAATGTATTCGTCTTCGAGTTGACGAGCTTTCACATTTCCTTTAATTTCACTAATCAATATATCGGCAAAATATCGAAACCAGCCTACGGCACGATTCAGGTAATCCGTCTGTTCACGCATACGTTTCGAATACCCATCTTCACCAATAGCTTTATCGCTGATACCATATTTAAATACACTATTGTCTTCTTTGTCGTATATCACATAGAGATGATGGTCTTTTGTATTTTTTCTGGAGTTTCCATGAAATCCCATGATCCTTCTTCTTTTCTGCCTTATTTATCTTCTGTCCAACCCGTCGGGTTGCTATAGGTTTCAATGGAATACATCGGCGTATAATCATATCTTTTCCCTGTTTTTCGCTCATAAGCTTCAGCCGGGATATAGAGCAATTCTTCAAAAGTAAGATCTTTAGGCATTTGAGTAGGGTCCTTTATTACCTTCTCATACAATTTTTTTCCATTAGCAACGACACAACAACGAGCGTAAAGAAAATTATCTACCGAAAAATAACGATCGGAAGCCCATGCATCTTCCCCAATTTGCATTGCGTATTTCTTTCCGTCGAGGGCATAAAGTTTTTCCGATAGTAAATCAGCAAATTCTAAAATATGACGAACGGGGCCGGAAGCTAAACAGGCTTTTGCGGGTTCTGTTATAGCTTCGTCTTCCCCTTCTTTCTGCCAATCGAGAAGGGAAATAATTTCCCAGAAATAATCCTCACTCAAAGGTGCCTTGGTTCGATCCTGATGGATTTCAACACGAACTTCTGCCTCAGGGTATTTCTCCTGTAAATCCCGAATCACTGCCTCATTCAGAGAACGAAGAGGTATTTTAATTTCCGTTGCCATAATTTTATGTTTCTCCTTCTTCCATTTTACCTACATGACTCTGGGTTTGCCCATCGCCATATTTTCATTTTTCCTCACCCTTGTCTCCCAATTTACGAAAAGAGCCGGGAAAGTTTGTATAAAATTTTGGTTTTATTGCCCAAACTCCAATATCGGCCCTATGATAACTGTTTTGAAGACCCTTTCATTTGCGGATAAAGGAAAAATGTTATTTTGCACCTGAAAAGGAAATACAATGAAAGAGCAGTTTATCGAATCGGTTGTCAATGGTTATACCTTTAAAGGAACATCCCTGCGTTTGGGCGGTGCTGTATTCGAAGGCAAAGTTCAAACGGGAACATTTGTCAATATTCCCCTGAAAACCCTCAATCGCCACGGTTTGGTTGCCGGAGCTACCGGTACAGGAAAAACGAAAACCCTTCAGATTCTCGCCGAACAAATGGCCGTCTTGGGCATCCCCTCCCTGATGATGGACATCAAAGGCGACCTGAGTGGTATTGCCGTGGAAAGTGGAGCAAATCCCAAAGCCGAAGAACGTCATGCCCTTTTGGGATTCCCTTTTGAAAGGGGCGGAAGCACCGTGGAATTGTTATCGCTTTCGGATGAACCCGGAGTGAAACTTCGCGCAACGGTCACGGAGTTTGGGCCGGTGCTTTTCTCCAAAATCCTCGATCTGAGTGATGTACAGGCGAGTGTTGTATCCGTTGTTTTCAAATATTGTGACGACAAAAACCTCCCTTTGCTGGATTTAAATGACTTCAAAAAAACCCTTCAATACATTACTAATGAAGGAAAAGATGAAGTCGAAAAAGAATACGGGAGGATTTCCATGGCTTCTGTCGGAACCATTATCCGCAAGTTGATTACGCTGGAACAGCAGGGAGCCGACCGCTTTTTCGGAGAAAAATCTTTTGACGTGGACGACCTCTGCCGGCTTGATGAAAACGGAAGAGGCATTGTATCCATTTTGCGGCTTACGGATCTTCAGGATCGTCCGCAGTTATTCTCCACCTTTATGATGAGTCTTCTGGCTGAAATTTATTCTACGTTCCCCGAGCAGGGGGATGCGGAACAGCCGGAGTTGATGATTATTATTGACGAGGCCCATCTGATGTTTGAAAATGCTTCGAAGGAATTACTGGATCAGATTGAAACGATTGTCAAACTCATCCGCTCCAAAGGTGTGGGGCTAATATTCTGTACCCAAAACCCTGTGGATGTACCGGAGGATATACTGGGCCAGTTGGGTTTCAAAATTCAACACGCTCTTCGGGCTTTTACCGCGAAAGATCGCAAAGCGATCAATCTGGCCGTTCAGAATTTTCCGGAATCCTCTTTCTATAAAGTAGAAGAACTTATCACCGCCCTCGGAATCGGAGAAGCATTTGTTACTGTCCTCAACGAAAAAGGTATTCCTACCCCTCTGGTTCACACCATGCTGCGCGCACCTCAATCGCGGATGGATGTGCTTACGGATGAGGAAATTCAGAAAATCATCCGAAAATCTGCCCTTGTTGAAAAATACAATGAGGAAATCAACCGCGAAAGTGCGTACGAACTCCTCAACGAAAAAATAGTCGAAGCCAATAAAGACGAACAAAAAGAAGAAATGACCCGGCAACAGGAAGTTGCCCGGCAGAGTCGTTCCTCCAAAGAAGAACCCGGAATGATTGAAAAACTCGCAAAAAATACGATGGTACGGCAATTGGGAAATACCGTCGCACGAGAACTCACCCGTGGGCTTCTGGGCGTACTTGGTTTGGGGGGAAGTACCCGTCGCCGCAGAACTTCCCGGCGGTAAAAGAGTTTTTTTTCAAATTTGTACAACAATTCTACCGACAGATCGTAATATATTTCCGGAAACAGGGAAAATACCGGTTGCTCATTCCTTCTTAAACCCTGTATAATTTCCCGGCAAAAAGTTTTCCAATTGTGCAGATAACTGCACCTTACAACGCTTACTGATCCATCCCTTAATTATGGCTTGTTCTGACAGGTCGGTGTCTCCTATGGCTTTTTGCCAGGGAAAATACCGCCGGGAAGGCCCTTTTACCTTCATAAAACACAAGGCTGGAAATGAAATTACCTATTTGGAAAAAACGCGATAAATCTGGTCCTATAACCACAGAAGATACCTCATTAGGCACTCTTCTTGAAGGTCGTGAATATGGATCAACCGTAAAATACGGGCCGCTTGAAATGATTCCTCTGACGGGCAGCAATTGCCCGGAAAATATATTTACGGCTCCCGGTTCATCGTTGGTTTTACCGGACAAACCTCAAAATGGTAAAATCCGAATCAAAAACCTGGCGAGCCAAACGGCACTTATACCCCTGCATTTAGGACTGCTTTCCCCGGACCACTATCTCTGCTCGGCAAGGATACTGGAAAAAAACCAAACAGCAGAGTTTACTGACGCGGCAACCCTACCCCTGTCGCAATCGGCAATATCCGGTCCGGGTGAAGGCAGTTTTTCTTTTCTTCCCCACGCTTTAAGAGCCTCGGCCTTTCAGCTTATGGGGGTAACCGGACACACCAAACTCTGGGGGAAGTTTGAAAAACTGGCCGCACTTATTGGCCCGGAAAAGTTAAACGAGGGTTATAAGGAAACCCTTTCAGCTATCACTCAAAAGTTAAAACCCCAACCCGGCCAGACAGGAGCCATTTTTTTGGTTTATGGCAATGTAGTCGGAATCGAACTTGCACCGGATGTTTCTTTCTGGGAAAATATTCACCCGATTTTGATAAAACAGGGATACGGGCCTCTGACACTGATTTACCGGGACACCCAATGGGAAGACCTTGTTTTCCGCAAACTTGATATTGACAATATACGCCCGGTGGGCGATATGAAGGCGGAATTTGAGGCGCAGATAAAGGCTAGAGAAGAAAAAATGATTCGGAGGATACAGGAGTTGTCCCCAATTACCTTCAATTGGAAAGAAATTCAAGAGGAAGGCATTGATACCTTATTTTCGGTTACTTCCGACCATTTTTGGGGTCAGGTAGTATTCCATGGGGCACAACCCGCCTGGCTTTCCCTCTTCCACCCGCGTATTAGCCAGCTCTAAGTAATCGCTTTCAGGCTGATGTCGAGGCTTCTGACCGAATGTGTAAGCGCTCCCATGGAGACAAAATCCACCCCACTTTCGGCAACGGCTCTGACGGTTTCGAAATTAATACCCCCGCTAGCCTCGGTTTCCGCCTGAGAGCCAATCAGGTTTACCGCTTCTTTCATCAGCGCGGGAGGCATATTGTCGAGCAGGATACGGAAAACTCCGCCTTCGGCGAGTACTTCTCGCACCTCTGCGAGGTTTCGGGTTTCCACCTCAATCTTCAGATTGAGTTTTTTTTCTTTCAGATAAGTTTTACAGGAACGAATCGCGGAAGTTATCCCCCCGGCATAATCCACATGGTTGTCTTTAATCATGATCATATCGTAAAGGCCAAACCGGTGGTTGGTTCCTCCGCCAATAACCACCGCCCATTTTTCAAAATGTCGAATCAGGGGCGTAGTTTTCCGGGTATCCAGTACCCGGCAGCCTGTACCTTCGAGAATGTCAACCACTTTCCGGGTCATGGTCGCCACACCGCTCATACGCTGCATAAGGTTGAGCACAAGTCGCTCGGCAGTAAGAATCGAGCGAGGGTCGCCGCTAACGGTCAAAGCGATGTCTCCATGCTTTACGGGTGTTCCATCCGGAATCAATATCCGGGTCTCAAGTTCTGAGTTGGCAGTGCGGAATATCCGTTCGGCAAGCGCGACCCCTGCAAGGATACCGGTATCCTTAATAATTGCTTTCGCACTTGCGGTAAGGCCCGCCGGAATCGTCGAAAGGCTGGTATGGTCACCAGAACCAATATCTTCACGAAACGCTTCCCGTATGATACGGTCTGTCTCCGGGTGGTTCAGAAAATCAATCATGCCGGAAAGTAAAGAAACCTCCGGCAAAAGAAAAAGCGGTATTCCTTAAAGGGACACCGCTATCTTAAATATGTAGGTTTAGCTATTTTGAAAATAAATGCCCCTATTGGCGAGAGGCTGAATTGCTTCTTTCGAAGCGAATTTCGTTGATCTTCACATCCGAAACCTGAATAAAGATATTCACCTCAAATTCCCCTTTTTCACTTCTTAATACACCTAATGCATAAAGGGTTCCGCTGGTAGTGCCTTTATGAAGGGTATTAAAAGAATCGGGAGGATAGTTGGTGAAAAAGTCGCGGATTACATAAGTGGCCTGAGTTTTACTCAGTAACTGTCTTTTTCCCAGAACAGTCACCTCTACACGTTCACCGAAGTGTCGGGAAAGTTTATCCGGATCGCCATCCACCAGGCTCTCAGTCACCTCATCCAAAACACGCTCTGGTGTTTGGGCAAATCCCTCCTGCAGGCCAAACCCGACGGCAAACAAAAGCAAAGTGATGGCATATAAGAATCTCATACTTTCAGTCCCTTGAAATCAATCATTTATAAAATATTAACACTATCCTCTTATTACCATAACCGTGCCAATAAAAAGCGGAGGACAGGTTTCTAAATCTTTTCAAGAATGTTTACCTCATAACTTTTCAATCTGCCGTCGCACCAGAATTTGTCTGCATAAATTCCTTCTTTAGCCGAAGGATTTTTCGGATTAAATTTTACCTTTGGGACATGAATTCGAGCAAAGTTATACTTATCATCATGGATGGATGGGGCATTGCAGATGACCCGTCTGTTAGCGCAGTTGACGCAGCAAATACGCCTTTTTATGACCAGGCGATTCAAACATTCCCTACAACCCGGCTGAATGCCTCGGGTTTGTTTGTGGGTTTACCCGATGGCCAGATGGGCAATTCGGAGGTAGGCCACATGAATATTGGAGCGGGAAGGGTAGTATATCAGGATTTGGTACGGATTAATATAGAGGTTGAAGAAAAAAAAATAATTCAAAATCCGGAGTTCCAGAGTCTTGTAAGATATTGTTCGCAAAAAGACAAACCCCTTCATCTCATGGGTTTACTCTCGGATGGGGGTGTCCACAGTACTATACAACAGTTGATGGGTATCCTGAAAATCCTTGCGGAACAAGGATTAAAAAAGGTCTATATCCATGTTTTTACCGACGGAAGAGATACAGCGCCCACCGGAGGTGAAAAATATATTTCCGAACTTCAAGCCTGCCTCAATGAGTGTGGCACAGGAAAAATTGCTTCGGTTATCGGACGATATTTTGCAATGGACCGGGACAAAAGATGGGAGCGGGTGAAAAAGGCTTACGACCTCATCGTAAAAGGAGTGGGAACTCCCTCTACCGACCCAGTCGCAGCCGTCAAAGCCAGTTATGCTGCAGGGATTACCGATGAGTTTGTCGAACCCATTGTCATCCATGAAAATGGTCAGCCGGTGGCGACCCTTCAGGACGGGGATGCCGTGCTTTTTTACAACTTTCGCACAGACCGGGGACGCCAGCTTACGCATGTACTTACTCAGGCAGAAATGCCCGAAGCAGGTATGCATACGCTCGATTTGTATTATGCTACGCTCACTCGCTATGACGACTCCTTCAAAGGGGTTCATGTCCTCTATGAAAAAGACGAGATTAAAAATGGATTAGGTGAATACCTCGCCAACCAGGGCAAAAAACAAATTCGTATCGCCGAAACGGAGAAGTACCCGCATGTGACTTTCTTTTTTAATGGCGGTCGCGAAAAACCCATGAACGGAGAAACTCATTTGCTTTGTCCTTCTCCGAAAGTTGCTACCTATGATCTCCAGCCGGAAATGAGTGCTTATGATCTTCGCAATACCATTATTCCGGAAATTGAAAAAGCTGAAGCGGATTTTATCTGCCTCAACTTTGCCAACCCCGATATGGTCGGACATACAGGGGTATTCGAAGCTGCTGTGAAAGCTTGCGAAGTCGTGGATGAATGTACGGCCGATGTGGTCAAAGCTGCCCTCGAAAATGGTTATGTGGCTCTTGTAACCGCCGACCACGGCAACGCCGACAAAATGAGAAATCCGGACGGAAGTCCTCATACTGCTCATACAACTGTGTTAGTTCCTTTGTATATTGCAGACCCGGAAGGCCGTTATACGTTTCGCGACGAACCCGGAAAACTTGGCGACCTGGCACCCACTATCCTCACCATTTTGGGGATGGATATACCTGAGGAAATGACCGGAGACGTTTTGGTGCAGGAGAACTGAATTTTTCCGAAAATATTTTAAAGGTGTAAGCAAAATAGAAAACTGCAAGGAATTTTACTTCTACCGCATGTCAGGTTACCTTTTTACTGTGCTGATTAGCGTGAGTTTTCTTACAATGCTCACCGGATGTAACGGGAAAAATAAACATTCCCTTACCCATCCTATCCGAAAACAACTGGTCACTCAAATGGAAAACAGTTGCCGTAGCGGCGGTGTTTCCTATCTAAAATCGGTGATCAATCCCTTAAATACACCCCAAATTGCCGAGGATTCCCTCTATTCACCCATCCCCGAAATTTTAATAAGCAGCGAAAACGGAAAAGATTCTCTGACCTATCTGCCTTTAAGAGATATGGGATACGCACTGGATCAGTTTTATGATGCTCCTTTTACCCGTGACTTTCTTACGGTAAGTACCCACAATGACACGCTTATTGCCCGGATAAAACCGGGTTCGGAAAAAGAGGTTTCGCTTCATCTTCAGAAGATTTACACTAATCCTCAGGGCAATATCGAATACTACGAGGTAGTCACTCATAAAAAAAGCGCATTGTATGTAGTCTCTGCGCATACCGTTGTTTTTTTTAACCCTGAGGGATTATACCAAAATCATACGCTTTCGCTTTTTACCCGTGTACCGATGATCCGACAGGAGGTTCAGGCAATTATTAATGGAAAAGCGGAATACAATGAATGAATGGCTGGCCGTATTCATCGGTGGTGGAATTGGTAGCATTTCACGTTATGCCGTTTCTCGCTGGCTGGGTGTTACCGAAGGTGGTTTTCCCATCGGTACGCTCACCGCAAATCTTCTCAGCTGCCTCGTACTGGGACTTGCCTGGGGTTATTTCACCCGACACGTGGAAGTACCCCCGACAATTAAACTGCTCCTCTTAGTCGGTTTCTGTGGGGGATTCTCGACCTTTTCCACTTTTAGCATGGAAACCCTGAAAATGTTTCAGACCGGCAACTATCTAATGGCCGTCGGATACATCGCCCTTTCGATTCTTTTGTGTATTCTGGTGATTGTCCTTTCTCTTCGTGTATTTGGAGGAGAATGAAAGAATACCGACGATTGGTGAAATAAGTGCATGTAAGTTTTTCTTCTCCGGATATACAAAAAGTGCCAAAACAAGCAATTTTTGCCTTCATTTCGATTCTGCAATAATTTAAAACCGGAAGCAATATTTGGCGAGTGGGGATTTTTTTTCTACCTTTAATGTAGAAGGTCGAAAAATGAGTTCCTCATTCAGATCTTCTTTATTAACCTACCTAATACCCCAAACTCAATGTGCTCCGTCTATCCTCAGACGGAGCCATTGCTTTATAAGAGGTACCGCAAAAAGGAAGGGTACGCGGATTTTAGCCACGTACCCTTAAACGGGGAGAGTAACAGTAAAAAGGATCACTCCGTGGCTCTCGCACGCAACATAGCGCGGGCACGATCTAGTATGCGCGTATCGTCCAATTGAACCGCACCTCCGTCAGGCCCTGGCTCTATATGGAAGCCTACGGAGTCGCCCTTTTTAAAATTTGCACCTCCAAAATAATTGCGTACGGTCTCTACACTTATGCCTAATTCTTTGGCAATTGTCTCCATGCTGCCAACGGGCAGACTGTCTTTGATTCTGCGAAGTTCATTGAAGGTTATAGTCATAATTACAGATTTTTAGGATGATGTGCTTCCCGTAATATATGAAAACATTCACCAAAAATCCAAATATTTTTCCGCCTGTTTTTTAAGGTAATTATTCTGCCTTAAAATTACAGGAAATCAATACACCTCCTTCACAATATTTTGATAATCAAGTCTTTGAACGACTTTCAACCACACGCCGATAAATCGAAATGCCAAAACCTATCACCAAAATAAAAGTTCCTAACCATAGAAGATTAATGAAGGGTTTACTGATGGCCTTGATTACCACAAAATCCGAACGAGGATCTATCTGCCGTACCTGAATATGGACAATATCTTTGTCCGGAGTAATACCTACAAAAGCGATATCCATTCCCAATTCTTCGATTTGGGATGTAATCATTCCGGGCCGGTTCCCTTCAATGACATATAAGGGGTTGGCAATAAATGTATCTCTTGCAGAAAAGGCAATCAGATGTGCTGCCGCTGCCACGTCATACTTTTGAAGATCAGGTCGGCTGGTAAGGTTGCGCAGCTCCGCCAGCATCATTTTGGTATCGCCAATGGCGACCGTATCGCCAATCTGCATACCAAAACTATAAAGTTTGGGTTCAATAGACTCCGGCGTCGGCAGGCTGGAAGTAAATACATAAATGTCTCGATTCCAGAAAACTTTTCTGCCCGGATGCGCCAGGATACTACCCATGTCTTCGTTGATTTCGGCTTCGGGATACAAGACAAATTGTTTTTCCGGATTGTCTAATGCCGAAAATTCAAGCCCGTATAAGGTGCGATTATTGATGAGTTTCGGTTCAAATCCGGCGATATTCTGATTTAACAGTTCCTCCAGCATTTTCAGGTCAATCCGCCCGACGGGTTTGGCGAAAGGATCGGCATTGTCGGAAATTTCATGCACATCCAAAAGATGTCTGTCTTCTTCCACAATAAACGGAACCCGGTCCAAAACCACCGCAAATGTTTCTCCATCGGCATCTTCAAAACTGAGTTTAAAGCGCGTGGCCGTCTCTTCCAGTATGCGCAGGTTTTCAACGGGGGTTTGAGCGGTTTTCTGGCCCAGGTATCTTACCTGAAATCCCTTGAGGTAGTTCGGATCGCGGCGGTCTATGGCAATGTTGTCATTTTTTTCCTGTTCCGGAAAAGAAGCCAGATCTTCCGGGCGAAGATTTTTCGAAATTACTTCATCATAACCGGAGGAAAACAACATACCCAACAACATCAGGGCAAAGCCCAGATGGACAATCGTCCCGCCCATTACTTTCAGCCCTTTTCGATTTTTTCGGAGAAGACTGATCAGTACATCGGCGTTAGCCATAACACCAAATACCGATGAGAAAAGAAGTAGTTCATTGGAAACCGATAAAATTCCAAATTTCAACCAGGCAAATAATTTTCCGATCGCAGACTTCATTTCCAGTGTTTCGGGTGAAACCATTTCCTGAAAAGTTTTGTCATAGGTGAAATTCATTTCGGTAAAAAAGGTCGCCAGCAAAACCAAACTTGCGGTTATCAGGGTAAGCACAAAAGGCCGGAATAAAGCCTCTGAAACGGAGTTTTTGGCCATTATTTTCCACCATAAAAACTGCCCGACACCGGAAACTGCTCCGAAAAGAATGGCAAACCAGACTGTCCACTGATAATAAAACAACTGGACATTGGGTGGCGGAGCCAGGTTTGTACCGAATATCTGATTAAATACCGGCAAAGATGTGGTGATAATAATGACCAGGCCGGAAAAAACAAAAATGAGCATACCGACGAAAAGCATAAACTCCGCCGACCACACCTTGCTTTCATCGGCGCGTTCGGGAATCTCTCGCCAACGTAACATCATCAGCACAATCACAAACACCACATAAGTCATCACCAACACGAGCAACTGCCCCGAAAGGCCGAGATCGGTGAAGGTATGAACCGAGGTTTCCCCCAAGATACCACTCCGAGTAAGAAAAGTACTATACAAAACCAATAAAAAAGTGCTGATAATCAGCAACATGGAAAGCTTGAGGTAAGACTTTGATTTGCGGTAAATGAGCATGGCATGTAAACCAGCAACACCACACAACCACGGTACAAGCGAACTATTTTCAACCGGATCCCAATTCCAATAACCGCCAAAGTTTAAGGTTTCGTAGGCCCAATAACCTCCCATAATAATCCCCACACCGAGGATCATCATGGAAAAAGCCATCCACGGAAGAGCCGGGCGTATCCATTCGCTATATTGTTTTTTGATCAATCCCGCAATCACAAAGGAAAACGGCACAACCGTAGAGGCAAACCCTAAAAACAAAGTAGGCGGGTGAATCACCATCCAGTAGTTTTGCAGCAAAGGATTCAGACCGTTTCCATTAGAAGGAATAAAGTTGGGGTTTTGGGCATAGACAGGGTTGTTGGGAAATACCGATTTGAGCGTTGTAAAGGGTGTGCTTCCGAGTTTCCAGAAATCGGGTTCGGTACCCATTCCGACAAAAACCATTCCGCCTAGTACAACTGCTGCTGCTATTTCACCAATAGGGATATTCTCCTGACGGGCGACCCGGAGTAAATAAACCCCTAAAAACACGAGGTAGCCCAGGATTATTTTTCCGAAAATACCAAATGCCAGGTCATCCCATGATCCCCATGTTCCCCAGAAAATATATTTTACTCCCACCCCCAGCTGACCTCTGATCAAGAGAACGGAAAAAGCCAGGGTCATAAAAACGGAAACCAGGTGAAAAAGCCCGGCGAAAGGCAGTTTTTCCCGGTGGAAAATATACTTATAGGCAAGATAACCTCCGCAGAGGAGCCCGGAAAGCAGGAAAATACCCGTTACCCATGAGTCCGTGATATAAACCCCGAGCAGCATGGAACTTATAACCATTTCAATCGAAGCGATAACCGCGACCACCAGATTGCGCCAGGGAGAACGATTAAACACCAGAATACTGCCCAATATCGAATGCCAAAAACACCAGAGCAGAAAACTTCCCTCCTGACCTTCCCAAAAGCAGGAAATCATATAATAAACCGGAAGTTCATTGGAAGAATGAGACCATACATAATGATACTCATAACGATGGGCGTAGATCAGATAAAACAAGGTGGCAATGATACCGAATATACTGCCTGCGTGAACGAGAAACCCTCCTTTGCCTAGTTTTTCCCAGCTCTTTTTGTCTTCGCCTTCCGATCGTTCTGCTAAAAAAAAACTCCATGCAGCTACCAATGCGCCCGCAAAGGCAGCCGAGGTAAATAATTCGCCGAGTTTCCCTCCGGTGAGTAAATCCATAATTTTTTAATTTCCCTGCTTTTCGCCGCTGGTTATATCCGTAGGTTCATATTTTGACGGGCACTTCATGACGATTTTGTCTGCCACAAAAGCCTCATTCTTGTAAGCACCAATCACCACCACCTTTTCGGCCTGCTCAAAGTTGATGGGTTTGGGATCGTAGTAAAGCACTTTTGCTACCTGGTTAAGGGTATCCTGCATAAAAAAAGTGAACATGTCTTTTTCGCTGTCATACTCAGATTGCTCGCGATTCACCCAGCTTCCGACGATATGGACTTCTTTGCCGGATTTTTCTGCCGTTGCGAAGTCGGTATAGATGCTGGCTGTTTCGGAAAAATTTATCCCCAGAGCAACCACAAATACCGCCAGTATGACCAGTATAATTATTCGGGAAGGTTTCATAACATTATTCTTTAAGTTTTTTTTCGAGGTTGCGGATTTTGCGGTTGGTAAGGACGAGATAACCAATTAGTGCGCCGAAAATCAGCAGAATTACCGTCAGTACCGAATAAACCTTGTCGCTCATCAGGAGCCAGGTTTTTTCAGCCTGAAGCAGAATTATTGATTGTAAAAAGCTCATATTCATGTGTGTTTTTTATATTCTTTTTCTGCCTGTTTTTCTTCAAATCTCAGCCTGACGGTTTCGAGGCGGCTCCTTAGTTCATATATCCATACTCCCAGCAGAATAAAACCCAACATGCCGGGATAAAGAATCACCCGAAACTCGGTACTAATCTGGCTTTTGTCAAATATGAAGGAACCTTTGCCTGCTGTGGGGTGAAGCCCTTCAAACATCCGGGGGATAATAAAAAACAGAGGAATAAGTGTGGCAAAAGCAAAAATATTATAGACGGCGGAAACTTTCGCCCGGTTTTCGGGTTCGGCTAAGGAGTTGCGAAGGAGGAAGTAGGCCAGGTAAATCAGCAATGTAACCAAGGCTCCCACCTGAATAGGATCCCAGGCCCACCAGGTCGAAAACTCCGAAGCCGGACGGTCTTCTGCCCAAGATACCCGCGACCAGATAATCCCTGTAATCAGCCCCAGAACATTAAAAATCACTCCCACGCCTGCGGCTTCCCTTGCTTTAGTATCTGCATAAAGCGGGTTTTCCGAAGTTTCGTATTCCGGGTCAAGCATCCGCAAAAGCCGGATACTGTGGTATAACGAAATACCCATCAGGGTCATCATCGCAAACCACATCGGAACGTGAAAAAATACATTTCGGCTGCTTTGTTGAAGCGGAGGCAGATCCGGAAGGCGGGTGATCATGCCAAAAACAATCGCATATAATGTGAGCGCAACGGCCAGAACCTTGTAGGATATTCGAAGGATATTTTTTCGACTCATGATTCACCAGCTAACTCATATAGAAATCAAATTGTTTACCCTGTAAAGTTAACCAATTTATTCCCTCCACACAAAAGGAAACAATATCACGGAAAAAACCACCAGCGCAAACGTAATCCCTGCGAGCATGAACAGACTGTCGTCTCCGTCGGTTGCCATTGTACCTCCCGCACCCTCGATCAAAGGCCGGGAAAGTCGTATTAACAGCAGAAGGATAGGCACCACCAGAGGAAAACCCAATACCGCTTGCAGCGTCGTTTTATTTTCTGCACGGGAACTTATTGCAGAGACCAGTGTAAGGTTTGCCGAAAGTGCGGCTCCTCCGGCAAAAGTTATTGCCAGCAGGCTCATTGGCTCGTTAATTTTCACCCCACCGAGAAACTGAAAAAAAATCAATGCAATAACTGCAATGAAGAATAAGAGAAGGGTGTTATAGATAATTTTTGCGATAATTACCGATGCCGGATGAGCCAGACTGTACAAGTACATCAGATGACCGGAACTTTCGGCCATAAAACTTCGGGCGATGGCATTAATAGCCACAAACAACAGGATAATCCAATAAATAATATTCCACGTTTGGGGGTCCATATTATCCACAAACGCCAGGGAAATCACCACTACCATGCTCAGTACATACAAAACAAGACCATTAAAGGCGTATTTCTGCTTCCATTCCAGAATCAGTTCCTTCTTCAACAGGTAAAAAATTTCTTTAATCATGACTCCGAAAGGAAAGGATAACGATAGTCTTTGGGGGGGGCAAAAGTTTCTTTGATGGTGCGGGGAGAAACCCATCGCAAGAGGTTCAGATAAGAACCCGCTTTATCATTGGTTCCCGAGCCTCTCGCTCCCCCAAAGGGTTGTTGCCCTACCACGGCTCCGGTCGGTTTGTCATTGATGTAAAAATTGCCGGCTGTATGCTGAAGTCTTCGGGCAGCTTTATCAATGACCAGGCGGTCGCGGGCAAATAAGGCCCCGGTAAGGGCATAAGGGCTGGTTTTATCCAAGATGTCCAATGTTTCCTCAAACTGATGGTCAGCATACCGGTAAACCGTTACCACCGGTCCAAAGATTTCCTCACACATGGTCAGGAAAAAGGGATTTTTGGCTAAAACCACCGTCGGTTCGATGAAGTAACCCAGAGACTTATCATAATTGCCTCCACAAATGATTTCCGCATCGGGGGCGTTTTTCACCTGCTCGATATACCCCACAATTTTGTCGAAGGCCCGCTCATCAATAACAGCATTGATAAAATGCGTGAAATCTGCGGGGTCCCCCATTTTAAAAGAAGTTACATCTTTTTTTACCCGTTCTACAATCGTTTCAAAGAGTGAATCAGGAAGATAAACCCGAGACGCAGCGCTACATTTCTGCCCTTGAAACTCAAAAGCACCGCGAGAAATGGCTACGGCAGCAGCTTCTGCATCGGCAGAGGGGTGTACCATGATATAATCTTTGCCACCGGTTTCGCCCACGATCCGGGGATAGGTTTTGTAAATAGCGATATTTTCGCCGATAGTCTTCCAGAGATGCCGAAACACCCCGGTAGAACCGGTAAAATGCAACCCGGCGAAGTCGGGGTGATGGAATACAACATTACCCGCTTCCGGCCCATCGGCATATACCAGATTGATCACCCCTGCGGGAAGTCCCGCTTCAATCAGGATTTCCATGATTACATAAGCAGAATAAATCTGGCTGTCTGCGGGTTTCCACACACATACATTTCCCATCAGGGCTGCTGCCGCGGGCAGATTACCGGCAATGGAGGTAAAATTGAAGGGCGTAATGCAGAAAACAAATCCTTCCAGTGCGCGATATTCCAGGCGGTTCCACATCCCGGGGGCAGACTCGGGCTGGTCGCGATATATCTGGGTCATATACGCTACATTAAACCGAAAGAAGTCTGCAAGTTCGGCTACAGCATCTATTTCTGCCTGAAAGATATTTTTGGACTGGGCGAGCATGGTCGCGGCATTCATTTTTGCCCGGAAAGGTCCGGAAAGTAAATCCGCTGCTTTCAGAAAAACAGATGCCCGGTGCTCCCAAGAAGTATTTTCCCATGCGGATTTTGCCTTTAGAGCAGCGTCCACCGCCGCCTGAACATGGGTGGCATTTCCCCGCGAATAATATCCAATGATCTGCCGGTGATTGTGGGGAGGGGAAATGGCTACGCGATCGGAAGTAAAAACGGGTTCGCCTCCGATATACATAGGAATTTCTCGCTGCTGAGAGGAGAGTTCCGCCAGAGCCGTCTTCACTCGCAGCCTTTCCGGGCTGCCGGGGGCATAGGACAATACCGGTTCGTTTTGAGGCAGCGGCACCTGGAAAAATGCTTTCTGCATAAATTGGGGTTTTAAGGAATTTTCTCGGGTGAATTCAACCTAAATATTTTTCAGGTTTAAATCTTCAAATATAAGGTTATCCGGCGGGTTTGTGCAAAATATCCTTGTACCGGCAAAAATTAATCCGAAAATCTTCTTGTCAAATAGGCGGTTTATGGTTATTATAGAATATGCGGTTTTACCTGCTTGCGGTATCACTTTGCTCTACGCTCACGCTCTCCTTTGCGCAGGATTTTCGAGCCAGAGTCAGAGACCGGGGGTTGTGGGGTTATATTGACCTCTCCGGCCAATGGGTAATTAGTGCCCGTTATGAGGATGCGTATAATTTTTCCGAAGACCTTGCCGCCGCAAAAAGTAATGGGCTTTGGGGGTTTATGGACAAATCCGGGGAATGGGTCATAAAACCAGCCTATAAAGAAGTCGGCAACTTTTCAGGCGATCTCGCAAAGGTGCGGGAAAACCGGCTATGGGGATATATCAATCGAGAAGGAGAATGGAGCATTCCGGAAAATTATACCGATTGTGGGGACTTCAGGGAAAATGCCGCCCGCGTACAAAACGAGTCGGGACTCTGGGGCTACATAGACCATGAGGGTAATTGGCTGATCCTTCCGAGGTTTATTGAAGCTCACGACTTTTCCGAAGGGCTGGCTCTGGTTGCCATTGAAGCCGGTTACGGATACGTAGATAGGGAGGGAAACTGGGCGATCAAACCTTTTTTTCCCAAAGCCGAAAGTTTCTACAATGGTTTGGCCCGTGTAAAGGGATCGGGGCTTCGGTGGGGCTTTATTTTACCTTCCGGAGACTGGAAAATTTCACCCGGATTCATAGATGCCGGAGACTTTTATGAAGATTGGGCAAGAGCGAGTTTGCAGACCGACTGGGGATTTATCAATCGCGAAGGCGAATGGATGATTTATCCGCAGTATGTAGCTGTATCGGATTTTCAGGAGGGAATCGCCGCCGCACAAAAAGGAATGAAGCTGGGTTATATTAATACTAAAGGAGAATGGCTGATCGAACCCCAGTTTGACTACGCGGGTAGTTTTTCTCGTGGGGTTGCGCGAGTAAAAAAATCGCGAAAATGGGGGTATATCCACACTTCGGGAGAATGGATGATCGAACCTTCTTATTCTGAAGCGGAAGATTTTGTCGAAGTAGGGAGTGCGGTTATGGGGGGGAAAGAATGAATATTTACCGGGGATCCGTTTCGTTTTCCGGTTTTCGAGCCTGAGGGTTTTTCCGTTCGATGAGGTAAATTTTAATGTCATCAAAAAATCGCTGCGGATTCGCTTTCACCTCTCGGAGTACGGAGTTAATGTTTTCAGTGGTCACTGCCAAACTATCATAAAGGCGAGTATCGTTAAGCAAAAGTCCCAGCGTACCGCTGGTTGTGTCTAGTTTTGCAACCATGCTTTCTACACTGGAAACCGCCGAACTGGCGTCCGTCAGCAGAGCTTTTACCTCGTCGGAGGCTTTCACCAATGAATCTGTGGTAGAGCGTATATTGGAAATAATGGCCTCAATATTATCGTTATTATTTTCAACATTCTGAACAATACTACCCGCATTGGATGCTATACCATTGATTTCTCCGGCTAAGCTATCCACCTTGCGAGTAATGCTCGTCAGGTTATCAGAAGTCTCCCGGATATTATCAAGGGTTTCCCGAAGGGTGTTATTATTCTCGGTATCGGTAAGCAGATTTTGGGTGAGCCTCACGATGTCGTTGAGTTTTACCGATAACTTGGCCACCTCAATCAGAATCTGTGCCCCCTGGGTTTTGACGAGGTCGGAGGCTTCATCAAATACGCCTGCCTCCACTAAACCCTTCATGTTATCACCGCTTTTGAGGTATTTTTCCGAAATAGGCAACGAATCCGGAACAAAAATTTTCACCCCCTTAGAACCCAAAAGGTCAAAATTGTAGATCATGGCCACAGAATTGTCCGGTACCGCCAGACTTTCTGTGATCTCAAGGGTAGCCGTTACCACCCCGGTGCGCATATCTTCGAGTACCAGTTGGGAAACTTTTCCCACCCGAAGACCATTGACCATCACCGGATTGCCTTCAATCAGCCCCTGAACATCCTGATATTTGGCATAAACGATCAGTGGTGAACCAAAAAACTTTGAGCCGGACATAAAGTTTAACCCGTAGAGAATCAAAGCGATGGTTATCACTGCAATCAAACCAAATTTTACTTCATTGCTGATTTTCATAGCGTGGGTTTGTTGTTTAACGCCGATAAAGCTACACAAAAGCCCTTTATTACCCAAAAGCATTCCGGAGGGAAAGCCTAATATGGCTTTGTAAAACGGAGCACCCTTAATAAGCCAAAATCGCAGAAATCGTATCCGACAGGCGGGATTTTGCCATAAACTGTGCTTCGAGTTTGGGGTGAAAGGGAATCGGCGTATCCATAGAACCTAACCGCATTACCGGGCCGTCGAGGTATTCAAAACAATATTGCCCCACCGCAGCCGCAATCTCTGCACCAAAAGCACCCGTGTGGGTATCTTCATACAAAACGAGGCATTTCCCGGTTTTTTTTACGGAGGCATATACCATTTCTTCATCCCACGGTATCAGCGTGCGAAGATCAATAATTTCGATTTGTCCGTCTTTTTCACCCGCCACTTCCAGCGCCCAATGTACCCCCATTCCATAGGTGACAATGGTAAGGTCATCCCCTTTTTTCACAAGGGTAGCCTTGCCCAGGGCAGTATTGTAATACCCGACGGGAACTTTACCCGAAACGGACCGGTACAAAAACTTATGCTCAAAATACAAAACCGGATTAGGATCGAGAATCGCCGACGTAAGCAACCCCTTGGCGTCCGCAGGGTTGGAGGGATACACCACCTTCAACCCCGGTACATGTGTAAACCACGACTCATTGCTCTGCGAATGAAACGGCCCGGCACCGGTACCTCCTCCCGTAGGCATTCGCACGACCACGTCTGCACTGTGTCCCCAGCGATAGTGATTTTTGGCCAGGTTATTCACGATCTGATTAAATCCGCAGGAAACAAAGTCGGCAAATTGCATCTCTACTACCGATTTTCTCCCCCGCAAGGAAAGACCAAGTCCCGCACCTAAAATTGCCGACTCACAAATCGGCGTGTTACGCACCCTTTGTTTGCCAAACTCACCGACAAACCCATCTGTAATTTTAAACACCCCGCCATATTCGGCGACATCCTGTCCCATAATCACGAGGTCTGGGTGTTTTCGCATGGATTCACGTAAGCCTTCACTCAGGGCATCCACAAATCTTTTTTCTTCACTTACTTCTCCGGGTTCCGTTAAACTGCCGGTAAAGGGGGCATATACAGCATTGTTTTCCACAGACATTTCGGGCGTAACCTCCGGCTCTGCAAAACCCGCTTCTACCGCCTCATTAATCTGCTTTTTCAGTTTTTTCCGGAGCAAGCTCACCTCTTCTTCCGTCATAACCGAAGTTTCTACCAACCATTTTTCAAAATTGACTACCGGATCTTTTTTTGCCCATTCGTCAAACAGTTCCTGCGGAACGTATTTGGTACCGGAAGCCTCCTCGTGGCCGCGCATACGGAAGGTCATACATTCCAGCAGTACCGGCTTGCGGTCTTTGCGCATCCGAGCGACGATTTCACTCACCTTGTGATATACTTCGAGGACATTGTTCCCGTCAAGGGTATAACCTTTTATGCCATAACCTTTGGCCCTGTCTGCAATCTGCTTGCAGCGGTATTGTTCCGATACCGGAGTTGACAGGCCGTATCCATTATTTTCTACTACAAACAACACAGGAAGATCCCAGACAGAGGCCACATTAAGCGCTTCGTGGAAATCTCCCTCGCTGGCCCCGCCATCTCCGGAGAAGGGAACGGCAATAAAATCCTGATGGTCGAGGTTACTCGCCAGAGCCAGACCATCTGCCACCGGCAACATGGCACCGAGGTGCGAGATCATTCCGATCACCCGGTCTTCGGGAGAACCAAAATGAAACGATCGGTCGCGGCCCTGGGTGTAGCCGGTGGGTTTTCCCTGCCACTGAGCCATGAGGCGTTTAAGCGGCATATTACGGGCAGTAAATACTCCGAGGTTCCGGTGAAGAGGCAGAATATAATCCTCCGGCTGTAATGCTTTGGTCAGGCCAACAGAAATGGCTTCCTGTCCCATACCGGAAAACCATTTACTAATTCGCCCCTGACGCAGGAGAATCAGCATTTTTTCCTCAATCAGACGAGGGTAGAGAATGTCGGCAAAAAGCTCCTTCAGAAACAGGTCAGACAGGTTTTTCCTTTGATATAACATGGTGATTTGATCTCATGGGAATAACCCACAAATCTCACGAACGACCAAAGAAAAAACAAAAAAAACTGAGTACCCCTGGTATTAGGCGATACTCAGCTCTGATGAAAAGAATAGGTTAATAAAAAAGGGTAATGCCACAATTTGGGATTATGCTGCAACAGGATGCAGAGGGAGAACCTTTTTCTGATTTTCCTCCTGAATTGCCAGTGGCAGGTTTTCGGCTATAAGGCGAAGCACATTGTCAATATCTTCGAGCCGAAGATGATTGTGTATCGTCAGACGAAGGCCCGTATTTTTATAGGGGACACTGGGGTAAACGGCAATGTTGACGAAATAGCCCTGTTCTTTCAGTCTTCGCACCATATTAAATCCTACTTCCGGCATGCCGACATGGACAAAACAAATCGGTGTATCGGATTCGGAGATAAGTTCAATATTCAGTTTCTCCGCCATCTGATTGAATCTTTCGATCCTTGCAGCAAGTTTGTACTGAAGAGCATGTATTTCCGGAGAAAGCTGAATTTTGGCCGATTGAACCGCTGCGGCCAGAGAAGCAGGCTGAATAGGTCCGGAAAAAATCATCGTACCTCCGCAATTGCGCACCAACTGCCGGGTTTCCTCATTCGGAAGAACCAAAATTCCCCCAACTGCCCCGAAGCCTTTAGCCATAGAACCCGTAATAAAAACCCGGGGATGTGCGCCTATTTTGCTCCTTACATATCCGGACCCGTTTTTGCCCGTCCAGCCTGTGCCATGTGCATCATCCATATAGAGATGAAACTGGTCATACTTATTCAGCAGTGATATCAATTCGTCCATCGGGGCGTAGTCGCCGTACATCGAATAAACACCGTCGGCGAAATACCATATCTTATTGTATTCTTTTCTCAACTTCTGAATCCGCTGTTCGAGCATTTCGATGCTGTTGTGGCGGATCATCTCCACTTTCACCGAACGGGCTTTGACCGTCTGAACTGCCAGTGCAACACTTGCATGTACCTGATGATCAAGGATCACGACATCATCATCGCCGATGATGGTCGGAATCAGGGACATGTGTCCCAAAGTGGTTGTCGGCGCAACCAGTACCGGCGATTGGTAAATCTGCGAAAGCAGGGATTCCAGTTCGTCATATAACCCCAGCGAAACATAGGCTCTCGAACTTGAAAACTGAGTGCCATATCGCTGTATCGCATCAATCGCTGCCGCTTTCATCCGAGGATCTAATTCCAGACCCAAATAACTGCAAGAACTAAAATTGATAAGGTTTTTTCCATCAACCTGTATTTCGCGGCCATTGAAGTACTCATCCTCTGTCGAGAGGTGAATCGCCCCCGCTTCCCGCGCCTGATTAATGGTTTTGTTTATTGTAGCAAGATTTTCAGCAGTTTTACTTGTAACCATGATATTCTTTGTTGCCAGGGTTTATTGTTTATTTATGGCTTAAAATTAGGGCTGGCTTACAGGTTCTGAAAGGATAAAAATTCACGGATTGTACCAAACGCGAATTGTATATTACAAGCGGAAATCTGCTTTATTTTCTATGTGAAAATGATTTCTGAGGGAAAAAATAAAAATATTGTACCAGATTTTTTCTCAAATTACCATTATTACCCTGCTAAAATTGTCAAATACTTACTCCATGATCATACTCAAAAACAACTTTGTAAAAATTATCCTCGCATGGTTAGTCGTTTGCTTCACCTTCGGTTGCAAGGATACTTCTTCGTCCAAACAACTGACCGGCTATGTGAACCCACTTCTGGGAACCCTCTCTGAGCCGGCTTTTTCTCACGGCAATACCTATCCTTCGATATCTCTCCCCTGGGCGATGACTGCATGGACACCACAGACCGGCGAGTTTGGCTGGATTTATACTTATCAGTCTCAAAAAATCCAGGGGATTCGGGCTACCCACCAGCCCAGCCCATGGATGGGCGATTATGGGCAATTTTCGCTTATGCCCATGACAGGCACACTCAAAACCGGAGACGAGGAAAGAGCTTCGGCCTTTAAACATGAAAATGAAAAATCCACCCCTTTTTATTACAGTGTCCATCTGGATGATTACGATATCCGAGTTGAGGTCACCCCTACCCTTCGGGCGGCTTCTCTTCGTTTTACTTATCCCGACACCCAAAATGCTTTTCTTTTGCTGGATATGAGTGCTGCCGAGGGGAATGTGACGATTGACCCCGAAAATCGGACAATCTCAGGGTTTACGCGCATCAACTCCGGAGGGGTCCCCGAAAACTTTGCCTGCTACTTTGTGGCTCGGTTTGACAAACCCTTTGAAAAGTATGGGGTGTGGCAGGGAGAAGAAATTTGGGAGGGAGAAAAAAAACATCTCGGCGTCAATAGCGGAGCATATCTTAGGTTCGCCACGCAAAGAGGAAATCAGGTAAATGTGCAGATCGGCACTTCTTTTATCAGCATACGACAGGCTCAGCAAAACCTCGATCAGGAAATAGGCACACAGTCCTTTGAGGCCGTTCGCGACCTGGCACAGCAAACCTGGGAAAAAGAACTTTCCCGTATCGAAATTGAAGGTGGCACGGAAGCTCAACTCACAACTTTTTATACCGCCTATTATCGCCTCCTCAATTTTCCTCGGGTATGGTATGAGTCGGACTCTTTGGGCAATTCTTACCATTTTAGCCCTTATGACGGGCAGGTTCACCCCGGGGTTATGTACACCGACAATGGGTTCTGGGATACCTTCCGCGCTGTTTTCCCTTTTTTCAGCCTGATGTACCCGGAACGCGACGCCGAAATCATTCAGGGATTGATCAATTCCTATAAAGAAGGCGACTGGTTTCCCAAATGGACCAGCCCGGGTTACCGCGATGTGATGATCGGAACTCATACGGCTTCGGTCATTGCCGATGCCTACAACAAAGGTATTCGAAACTTTGAAATAGAAACAGCATTTGAAGGTATGATAAAAGACGGTCTGGCACACGGTGGCCCCGGAGGAAAAGGACGAAGGGGAAATGACTATTATACCCAGATCGGTTATGTGCCCTCTGACAAGGTGGGTGAAGCTACTGCCCGCACACTTGAATTTGCCTACGGAGATTTTTGTATCGGTCAAATGGCCGCAGCTCTCGGCAAAAATGAGGTTCGCGACTATTTTTACCGCAGCAGTTACAACTACCGGAATGTCTATGACCCGACAGTGGGTTTTATGCGGGGAAAACTCGCCGATGGCTCCTGGCGACCGGATTTTTCGCCCATCGAATGGGGAGGGCCTTTCACGGAAGGAAGCTCCTGGCATTATTCCTGGTCGGTAATGCAAAATCCCCGCGGTCTGATAGAACTTATGGGCGGAGATTCGCTTTTTGCCGATAAACTTGATCGTTTGTTTGCCACACCTCCGGATTTTCAGGTAGGTTCTTACGGCAACGAAATCCATGAAATGACGGAGATGGTAAAAGGCAATATGGGTCAGTATGCTCATGGAAACCAGCCCGTTCACCACCTTATTTACCTCTACAACTATGCTCGTCAGCCCTGGAAAACACAATACTGGACTCGTGAAGTACTGAACCGTCTTTATGGCCCCGGGCCTGACGGCCTTTGCGGGGATGAGGACAATGGGCAAATGTCTGCATGGTATATATTTTCGGCATTGGGTTTTTATCCGGTATGTCCCGGTGTACCACAATATGTGATGGGTGCTCCTTTATTTAAAAAAGTTACTCTGCACCTGCCTCAGGAAAAAACGCTGACGATTTCCGCAGCAGAAAACTCTGATGAAAACCGCTATGTACAAAAGGTGTGGTTAAATGGAAAAGAAACGGATCGCAACTGGTTTGACCACAACGATCTCTCTGCCGGCGGGGAAATTGTTTTTGACATGGGTAATCAGCCCAATCGTGTGCGAGGCATCTCGGATGAAAGTCTGCCTTTCTCCCTTCAAAATGAGTTCCCGTTGGAAAATATTCTTGACAAACCCGTAGTAACGCCCTCAATCAAACCTACGGTTGAAACACCGCTTATCAGCAATCACCCCGTACATTTCCGGGAAAAATTTTCAGTAACTCTCTCCTGCCCCACTCCCGGCGCGGAACTGCGCTATAGCCTGGATGGAAGTTCACCGCTTCAGGGGCAAATCGCAGCCGAGCCGGTGGAAATCACAAGCTCTGCTACATTGCGCGTCATCGCTGTAAAAGATGGGTTTTACAAAAGTCCGGAGGTTTCGAAATCTTTTATTCAATTGCCCAATGAATTTACGGTTTCACTGAAAAATCAGCCGCATGAGCATTATCCCGCCGGAGGCGGCCTAAGTCTGATAGACGGGGTGAACGGTTCCTCCAATTTTCACGACGGAAAATGGCTCGGTTTTGAGGGAAATGATCTTGAAGCGGAAATAGATTTAAAAGAAAGTCGTCCGGTAAAAAAAATCGCTATCCATCTAATGGAAAACCAGGGTTCATGGATATTTTTCCCTCAGGAGATACAGTTTTATGTATCTGAAAATGGAAGAGATTATAACCTCGTAGGGAAAGTAATGCCCGAAATCGTACAAAAAAATGGCTCTGCGATCCGGGCATTTTCGGTTGACTATAACGGTAAAAACATTTCCCATCTTTGCATTATTGCGAGAAACACAGGCATAGCCCCTGATTGGCATTCTGCCTCTGGCGGGAAAGTCTGGCTATTTGCCGACGAAATTGAAATTGAATAATCGGTTATCTCCGAATTCTCGGTGGTTTTTATAGAATGCTTAGGGGTTGAACCACAGAGAGGCACGGAGAAACACGCAGAGAATGATGTTCGGTGTTTCTCTTCTTCCTCGGTGGTTTTAGAATGCGTAAAGCAAACGATTCCAACTCCCTCACAACCCATAAACCGCCTTGAGAAAGTCGCGGGGAGAGGTTGTTTTTCGTCCAAGCAGATTTTCAAGGGTGGGATCAGTGATGTCAAATTCACCCTGGCGGATCGCTTCACCAAAGCTCGCAAAAATACCTACGTACATATCCGGCACCCCCGCTTTGCTCAGTTCGGCTTTATACACTTCCGGTGTGGGAGAAACATAACTAATTGCCTTTCCGGAAAGTGCGTTGAGTGTAGCCGCAATATCGTGCCATGACCATGAGCCGTTGGCGGAAATCTCGTAGGCTTTGTTTTCGTGACCATCGGTCGTGAGAAGCGTTGCTGCGGCTTCGGCCATGTCTTCTCTCGCAGTATAAGCCGCTTTTCCCTCACCCGAAGGCAAGAAAATCACCCCGGTTTCCAATACTTTATCGCCCATAAAAGCAGGCAGCATTTCCATATACAAACCGTGTTTCAGGATTGTATAATTCAGGCCGGAAGCTTTCAGAAGATTTTCGGTATCAATATGAGACTTTGCCACCATCGCAATGGGGGAAGACAGGGACTCATTTTTGCGCTGAAAACTGGTGTAAAAAACATGTCCCACACCCGCCTCTTTAGCAGCATTGACCACATTTTGGTGTTGTTGACCCCGGTTGGGAATGTCGTTACCGGAGACAAAATAAAGCTTATCTACCCCACGGAAAGCGTTTACGAGGGAAGGATAATCGTTATAATCCCCCTGGCGTAGTTCAACTCCCTTTGCCGCAATTTCAGCGCCTTTGGCTGTGTCGCGGACCAACGCACCCATATTTTGAGGAGAAGTTTTTTCAAGGAGAAAATCAATTGTTTTTCTACCTAATTGACCGGTCGCTCCTGTTACTAAAATCATAGTTATCTCTGTTAAGTTTTGTTATTGCAAACCAAAAGTTATTTAGTTACTTTTGGAGAGTCAAAGTTAATAGGTAACTATAAGGCAAACAAGAAGGCACCCAAAGGTTTGCCGGTTACCCGCAAGAAAGTAATATTGATAATCAAGGAGATACAATGGAAAAATATTTTAAAAATTTTGAAAACCCCGATCGCTGTCCGGTGCGCAACATCCTTTCACGATTTGGAGACAAGTGGTCCCTGCTGATTATTCATAAGTTGGGCGAATCGGGCACGCTTCGTTTCAGCGAATTACGGCAAGAGATAAACGACATTTCGCAAAAAATGCTCACCGTTACACTCCGCACCCTGGAAGCCGACGGCCTGGTCAAACGCACGATTTACCCCGAAATACCGCCTCGTGTGGAATACAACCTCACCGACTTGGGGAAGAGTCTTTTGCCTGTTTTGGCGCAACTCTCCGACTGGGCCAACACACACATGGAGGAGATCATCGCCACCCGGAGCAATTACGCACTTCGAATCAATTAATTGTCCTAAGCAACTCTTCGAGAAGTGTTTCGCTGACAGGGATTTCATATTTACCAATCATAATCTGGCGGCTACGGATGGATTCGATTTTGGAGAGGTTGACGATATAGGACTTGTGCACCCGCATAAAGCCCGTGGGGGGTAATTTTTCTTCGATGGCTTTCAGCGTGGATTTGGTAAGTACGGGTTTAGGGGCAGAAGTGAGAAAAATTTTTACATAATCCTTCATGCCCTCGATATGCGAAATATCGGCCACAACAATTTTTACCAAAGAATACTCTACGTTCACAAAAAAAGCCCCGGGCACTGCCGAAGAGGAAACAACGGGAGTTGAAACCGGTGTAACGGGAGGTAGTGGTTGATTTTTAGTTGCCACATCGAGTGCTTTATAGGCGGCTTTGGCAAATCGCTCCAGGCTTACGGGTTTCATCAAATAGTCAATGACATCCAACTCATAACTTTCCACCGCATAATTGGAATAAGCAGTCACAAAAATCACCATTGGTTTGTCGCGTAAACTAGACAAGAACTTTGTGCCCAACATACCCGGCATCTGAATGTCCAGAAATAGTAAGTCTATCTTTTCACGTTGCAATACCTCCATTGCCTCAAAGGCATTTTTGCAGGTTCCGACCAGTTCCAGGAAAGGGATTTGCCGGATATTCTCTTCGAGAAGTTTCCGGGCTGGGCTTTCGTCGTCAACGGCAAGGCAGCGAAGTTTCATGATAGAAAAAAGATTTGACCAAAAATAATAAAAACTCCTGATAGTCAGGGATTTTTACGTCCAAAACCAAGATAGAGATTTACCTCAAACCAGCCATTATCCGAATTTATCCGCAACGAATGAGAATCTTGATAGAGAAGTTCCAACCGGCGTACAACATTGCGCAAACCGATACCGGAATCGGGATCTTTGTCTCCATCAGGACTGATTTTATTCTTCACCCGAAAGTCAAGCCCCTCATCGGAAACTTTTAGATTAATATCAATCACCGGATCGCTAACGAGGCCTACACCGTGCTTAAAAGCATTTTCTACAAAAGGAATCAGCAACATCGGTTCGATAAATTGCATATTTGCCTGCCCTTCCACCACCATGCGAATGTCCACATCTTCGCCAAACCGAATTTTTTGCAGTTCCACATAGTTTTCCAGGTATTCTAATTCCTGATCCAAAGGAGCATGCGCTTCCCGCGAAGTATAAAGCATATATCTAAGCAACTCCGAAAGTTTGATGGTCACCGGTTCAGCCAGTTCGGAGCGGGAACGAATCAGATATACAATGCTATTGAGGATATTAAAGATAAAATGGGGGCTGATCTGAGAGCGAAGAAAAGAAAGCTCGGAGCGGAGCCTTTCCTGCTGCTCTTCCTGCCTGCCTTTTTCTTCATTAAGCAAAAAAACAATAAAACCATACCCGGTGCTAATTGCGGTGAGGAAAATGACGGGTACTACCGACCAGAAAACATCCCAATGTTTGCGCACCAAGTTTTCGGGTATAAGCCATTCTTTCAATATCATTTGCAGAGAAGAAAAAGTCAGTATCAGTGCCAAAAGCAGCAACAGGTATATGCCGAGTCCTTTTCGGCGAAAAATTCGGGGAATCAGCCATTCACTATTGAGGAGAAACAGCGGTATGTTGGTGAATACAACGGGAAGAATGGCCAGGTAAAACTTCCAGAAATGTTCATTATTGCCCGCATTTATAATGGGAAAGCCGATCCATACGATCCAGAAGACCAAATGGAAAAGCAACCGAAACATCCGGTCGGTGGTAAGTTCAAAATTAAAAATTTTCATTCATAAGTGCCTGATATTCAAAGTTAGTAATCAAAACTTTCTTTTTAAGCAAAAACCGATGAAACCCCAGATTCCGGAGACAAAACCCCGGATACAGCCAAAATTCATGATTAAGAAAAGACATCGCCTGGAACGGGGATTTCATCGTCAGGTTTGCTGCACTCATCTACTATTTTAAACAACCGACGCCTATCTCGGTTTTCTTTGCGTAAAAAGTACCCATTGAAGTCCTTTATATAATGATTTGATCAAAATGAATACTTACAAAAGACAAAATTTCCGTTTACATGCGAGTTTATTTATTTTTCTGCTCGCTATTTTTTCGGGGTTACAGGCCCAATACCCCGGAGCACCGGGAGGGTTTGGTGGTGGCGGCGGGAATATGAATATTGGCCGATTTTACGGAAAAGTTGTAGATGAAAATGGCAAAGGAATCGCTTATGCCAACGTACAACTGACCCGTATGCAGATGGACACCGTAGCAAAAAAAATGACCGAAAAAATGATTACGGGCCAGCTTACTGCAGCCAATGGGGACTTCAATTTGGAAAAACTTCCGATTATGGGAGATTTTACGTTGAAAATATCCTATATCGGCTACGCATCCACTTCTCAGACGGTGTCATTTGGGCTGAAACCTCCTACCGGCGGTATGCCTGGCCCTCCTGCGGGAGGTGGTTTTCCTGCCGGAGGATTTGCCGGAGCAAGTTTTGAAAAAGACCTGGGAAATCTTGAATTGGCAGCCTCGGGTGTAACCCTTGATACGGTAACCGTTACCGCAGAAATACCGGTGGCCACGCTGGCACTCGACAAAAAGGTTTATCGAGTGGATAAAGACGCCTCCATTGCCGGCGGCAATGCTCAGGATGCACTCAAAAATGTGCCTTCGCTATCCGTGGATATTGATGGAAATGTCGCACTCCGCAACGGGTCGCCACAGATATTTGTGGACGGGCGTCCCACTACTCTTTCCCTTGACCAGATCGCTGCCGATGCCATTGAGTCCGTCGAAGTGATTACCAATCCCTCTGCAAAATTTGATGCAGGCGGCGGCACCGCCGGTATTGTAAATATCGTCCTGAAAAAAGAGAGAAGACTCGGCTATAATGGAAATATACGTACCGGAATCAATTCCCGTGGGGGTTACAACGCCGGAGGCGACATCAACGCACGGGGCGAAAAAATTAATGTTTTTGCCAGTGGAAACTTCAACCGAAACCTCGGTTATTCGGTAGGAGAAACTTTCCGGCAAAACCTCTTTGGCAGCCCCTATACCAATCTGACTCAAATTGTGGATGGGCGTATGGATGGTTTTTTTGCCAATGGCAGAGCCGGGGTGGATTGGTTTCTCGACAATCGCAATACGCTCACTTTCTCCGGAAGTTATACTCGTGGAAAATTTGGCCCCGAGGACGAAATTACCAGTACTACTGATTTTCTATACCCTGACAGCACCGTTACAAGCGAATATGTCAGAACCTCTTTGCAAGACCGTAATTTCCGCAATATTGGTGGTTCCCTTCTTTTTAAACACCTTTTCCCTAAAGAAGGCGCAGAATGGACCGCTGACCTCAACTACAATCGTGTACAGTTTTTGGGTACAAGTGATTATTCTACCGAATACGACGACGGAAGAACAACCCTCGAACAACAAAACGGTACCGGAAACGGACAGTTTATAACCGTACAGTCTGACTTTGTAAATCCGATCAACAGCAAAATGAAGTTGGAAGGAGGCGTACGCGCAGCCCTTCGTATAAATTCCAACGATATTGAAAACACCTACTATGATCCCTTAACGGGTCAGTGGGTCGTAATCAGCAGTTTTGCGGATAACTACAAATTCAACGACGATGTTTATGCGGCTTATGGTCAGTTCAGCCACCAGTTTAAAACCTGGGGATATCAGGCCGGTCTTCGCGCCGAAAGCAGTATCTATTCCGGCGAATTAATAGGCACCGACTCTTCCTTTACCATCGCATATCCGCTGAGTTTTTTCCCAAGTCTATTTTTAACGAAAAAACTCAATGAGACTGATAATGTCCAGTTTGCCTACACACGCCGTGTCAACCGTCCGAACTTCTTCCAAACCATGCCTTTTACGGATTTTTCAGACTCGCTGAACCTGCGTAGAGGAAACCCACAACTACGCCCGGAGTTTGTCAATTCGCTGGAAGTGTCTTATCAGAAAATATTCTCCAAAGGCCATAACCTGCTGGTATCGGTTTACTACAAACAGGCAACCGACCTTATCACCTCTTATCTTGTAAATGAATACAACGATGAGTTGGGGCGCGAAGTAGTAGTTTCCACGTATGCCAACTCCAACAGCAGCCAGGCTTATGGAACGGAATTGACTTTAAAAAACAATTTCCTGAAAAAGATTGATCTGACGACCAATCTGAATATCTACCAATCACGAGTAGATGCCAGCAACGTCGAAACAGACCTCGTAGTAAATCAACTTAGCTGGTTTCTCAAAGAAAATCTTCAAATCAGCCTGCCGGGTGAATTTATGATTCAGTTTTCAGGTGAATATCGCAGCAGAGCCGCATTTACACCTAGCAGCGGTAATCAGATGCCCTGGGGTATGACTTCGACCAATACTGCACAAGGATATACCCTCGAAAACTGGTTTCTCGATATATCCATCCGCAAAAATTTCCTTGACCGGAAAGCCACACTTACTTTGAATGTAAACGATGTTTTCCGCACCCGTAGAAGTGGCACTTATACTGCTTCGGATATATTCATTCAGGATAGCTGGCGGATACGCGATCCACAGATTTTCCGACTCAATTTTTCCTATCGTTTTGGTAAAATGGATGCGTCTCTCTTCAAACGGAAAAACATGAAGATGAATAATCAAGGCATGGACATGATGTAAAAATTCAAGCCTTTTCCATAACATGTATTGAGTAGAGTCCGGGAACACAGGTTTCCGGACTTTTTATTAAAACACCCGTGGCTCAAACTCCGGCGGATTGACGATAGCGGCAGAGTTGCCCGTAGCACGGATGACAAATAGTTTTTCTTTTTCGGCAAAAACATCGCTGTTTTCCTCTGCCCGAAGATAGGCGATTGCACCATACACTTTGTCTTCCGCATACGAAGGAATCCACGTCCGGATTTGGGACAACTTGTCGAGAAAGTCTTGCACGTGTTTCACCCGAAGGGTCGTTTTGACCTCCACCACCACGATTTCCTCGCCGTTGTGGGCGATGATGTCAAATTCGTAATTGTGTCCCCGATAATTGCCCCGGATTCGCTGGCTCGTCCGGTTGATTGAAATCCCTCGTTTTTTGAGTAATTGAACCATATCGCCTTCGACCAGACTTTCCATCAGTTTACCCCATTGACCTTCAAACAGATTAAGGGCTGATTTAATGCGTTTGTCGGTTTCTTTGGATTGCAGTGCCATTTCCTTGAACTTGGCATCGGTTTCTTTGAACTTGGCATCGGTTTCCTTAAAACGATCTTTGACCTCTTGCTGAGCAAGGGCCAGTTCCTTGAGGATTTCTTTGATTTCGGTTATCGTGGTTGGCATATACTATAGAGTTTTTAATACTTGCTTAAAGGTAATTTAAATGGGAGAATTTTCCAATAAGCGGGGAAAAGCAGGCGCTAAAGAGCTTCCTGAATCAATTGATATTCCGTAACCTCTTTCACATAATCATACGCTTCCCAGTAATCTACATAATGCCCGGGTTCATCCCGATTGGTGAGAATAACGATCGTCAATTCACTCTGCGGGTCGCGGATAAAGCAAGTACGAAATCCCCGCCACCAGCCAAAATGATAAATAATTTTATGATCATTGAATATCCGCAGCCTCCATCCAAATCCATAATTATGAATTCGGTTGCCGCTGCCGGGTTCAAATGCATTCTCTAAGGTCGAAGGATTCAGCAGAACATGATTCGACAAGGCCGCATCAAACTTTGCGATGTCTCTCACACTGGCGTACATGCCCTTATCGCCTACTACCCCGTCCAAATAGTCCCCTCCGGCGGGAAAATAACCTTTTCTGCTTGGTTTATAGCCGACTGCGTGACCGGGAACCTCCACATTCGAAATTCGACGATGAATCGTCGAATGATCCATACACAAAGGCTGAAAAACGCGGGTAGCCATAAACTGCTCAAACGGCATTCCTGAAACCTTTTCCACCAGACAGGCAAGAATTACATAGTTCGTATTGCAATAGTTAAAACCGCTGTCCGGGGTAAAAAATATGACGGGTTTGTGTTCGATATATTGACTTAAAACATCTGCATTGGAGAGTGGTTCGTGGTAGTTTTTCCAGTACCAGGAGGATACTGCCTCATACCGGGCAAGGCCCGAACGGTGATTCAGGAGATGGCGAATGGTCATATTTTCATACGGCCAACCCGGCAGATGTTGGGAAATGGTATCATCAAAGTCCAGTTTACCTTCCTGATACAACAACATGATTGCGGTGGCGGTAAACATCTTTGACACAGAGGCCAGTTGAAAGGGCGTGTCGGGAGTGATGGGCTCCGCTGTTTTTTCATTTGCCAGACCAAACCCCTTTTCATAAAGCACTGTGCTATTTTTAGAAATCAGAACCGCTCCATTAAAACGTTTTTCACAGTAAAGATTCTCAAAATAGGAAGCCAGTTGATCGGATTTCATTAGCTGAAGAGACACGTCCGCCCATTCAGTCCAAAGGCTGTCGCGGGAGAGCAAACCAATGGAAGCCTGTGATCGTTGAAAATTGACTCTGGGAAGCAGGGATAGCAGGGCCGTAACCCCCAAAAATACCGATATCCTCAACAACATACGACAAACAATTCCAATAAAATACCCTTTACCTAGGGGCAAGTTTTACGCCAGTTTTCCCGAAATGCAGAAATAGTACCATCCTACCTTCCTTCGGATCCCTGGCATTTTTGTCTTATAACGTTCAACTTTCATAAAGTTACACATTGAAACAGATCAAAACAAATGTCACGATTTTGGAAACGATCGTGTCGAGATATAATTGATGTGTATATTTATAAAATTAATTTGTTTATCTCCCGATCATGAACCGACTGACGCAAGAAGATCTTAGCAATGTAAAAAAATATTTTGGGCTGGAACTCGAAAAAATTACAGAGGAGGAACTGAAAGAGGCTCATAAAAATGCCCGAAAAAAATACCATCCCGACAACTTTACAAAGTTTGAGGACGATACCGTGCTGGAAATGGCGAAAGAGCGCTTTCAGCAGATTGAGATTCTGGCCGGAAAACTTCAGGATTATCTTCAAAACCGGAAAACCCTCGAAGACTTACAACAGCAAAAGCCTGAAGGAAAAACTGGAAAACCGATTTTTTATGCTACCGAGGGCATCCACATAGATATAATGACCTCGGACAAAAACCTCAAATATCAACTTTTCCGAACACGCATTATATATAAGGGCGACTATGCAACGATCCCCGGTACAAAAGCACGGCTGATTTCTTTGCTCGACTTTTCATCCGTAGCGGCGACTGGCTTCCGGGAAAGCGTAAAAGTTCTTCTGGCATTTGGTACAGAAGATTCCATTGCAGATATTGTACAATGGCTTTTTAGTCATATATCGGGTCGCACATCCTCTTTTGTCATCGAAGGCAAAGTAGTAAGAATTGACCCCTTCGAAATCCGCAAAGCCATTGAAAAACACACTATTCTGGAATTAGGCAGTTAGTCGGTTCAGCCATCAGTCTTTATAAAAAAATCATGACTATTATAGAGAAAATTTTGGTAGGTTTTGTCGCAATCGAACACCTTTACATCCTATGGATAGAGATGTTTAAGTGGGATACGATGGGTCGAAAAGCCTTTTCATCCTTTCCCAAAGAACTGTTTGAAAAAACGAAAGTATTTGCCGCCAATCAAGGCCTTTACAATGGCTTTCTAGCTGCTGGACTGATATGGTCACTGATTATCAGCACGCCAGATTGGGCACAGCACGTAGCAGTCTTTTTTCTGGGCTGTGTCATTGTAGCGGGTATTTATGGAGCATTCACGGTACAGCGACGGATTTTTTATGTTCAGGCAGTTCCGGCCATTATTGCAATGATAGTGGTATTAGTAGTCCTGTGATAAAATATTTATTCGAGGCAAAATGAGAGATTTCGCGAGCAATAATTTCTATTGTCCGCGAAATGTGTCTAAATAAATACGGATTTCGCGGAGAATACTTTCTATTATTCGCGAAATGTGCCTAAATTATCGTAGATTTCGCGATCAATAGAAATATACCTATGAACAACCCGTCTCTGGTTGGCCGAATTGAAGAAAAGAAAATATTAGAAAACGCTCTCCAATCCTCTAAACCGGAAATGGTTGCAGTCATTGGCAGGCGCCGAATTGGCAAAACCTTTTTGGTCAAATCAGTTTATGGAGACCGAATAGATTATGAGATAACCGGAATTCAGCATGCCTCCAGACAGGAGCAATTGCGCAATTTCATGATGCAAATCGCCAAATACTCTTTGGGGCATTTTCCTATCACCCAACCCAAAGATTGGTTGGAAGCATTCTATCTGCTTTCTAAATTTTTGGAAGGGAAACAAAAAGCGGAAAAACAGATTATCTTTTTAGATGAATTGCCCTGGCTGGAAACCCCAAAATCAGGTTTTCTCAAGGGTTTGGGCTGGTTTTGGAATAGTTGGGCAGTCAATCAAAATATTGTTGTGGTAATTTGCGGTTCGGCAGCATCCTGGATGATAAAAAAAGTGGTACATGACAAAGGAGGGCTTCACAATCGAATCACCAAACGCATTTATCTACAACCCTTTGACTTAGAAGAAACCGAACATTTTTTCAAAACGAAAAACCTAAATTTTGATCGTTATCAAATCCTCCAACTTTATATGGCATTGGGAGGGGTGCCGCACTATCTGGAGGAGGTTGAAGGCGGAAAAAGTACTGCTCAAAATATAGATGCTATATGTTTTTCACAAAATGGGCTGTTATGGGATGAGTTTCCTAAACTCTATTCCTCCCTGTTTGACAACTCTGAAAACCATGTAAAAGTGATTCGGGCATTAGCCAGTAAACACAAAGGGTTGACACGTTCCGAAATCGTTCAAACCACAGCTTTGCCCGAAGGGGGCGGTTTTTCCACCGTGATCGAAGAGTTGTTACACTCAGGCTTTATTTCAGTTTATTTACCTTTTGGGAAAAAGAAAAAAGATAGTTTGTACCGATTAACGGATGAATTTTCCCTTTTTTATTTCCAATTTATGGAACACAACCTGCCCGGGGCTGCAAATATTTGGCAGCAATTGAGCAAAACTCAAACGTACATCAGTTGGGCAGGTTATGCATTTGAAAATATATGTTTTAAACACATACCACAAATCAAAAAGGCCCTGGGTATCTCCGGGGTGTATGCCATTGTTTACTCTTATCTAAAAAAAGGCAATGAGAATGAAGAAGGCATACAACTCGACCTGTTGATTGACAGAAATGACCATGTCATCAATCTCTGCGAAATCAAATTCTATGCAGCAGAATATACCATTGATAAGGCCGCAGCCATGAAATATCGCAATCGCATAGCAAAATTTAAAGAAACTTCGCATACGCGAAAACAGGTGTTTTTGACTATGATTACGACTTTCGGCATTAAAGAAAATCCTTATAGTCTCGGCCTGGTTGATTCTGCCCTGACGATGGATGACCTCTTTGAAAAAAGATGATAATATTTGTATAGTTTTGAGTTTCCGGCTATTGAACCTCCCCTCATTTCGCGTGTATTTCCGAACAAACGACATTTCTAGCATTGCAATTCAGCATTGTTGGATAGTTTTGTATATATTCGGCTCGCAAAACCCGAAACCTGATTTAAACAATGATATACAACCGGATTAATAACTACACTGGATGGGGCGTGTTTCTGATTGCGCTGGTAACCTATTTACTTACCATGGCACCTACCGCCAGTTTCTGGGACTGCGGTGAGTTTATTGCCTGCTCCAACGAACTGGAAGTTCCTCACCCTCCCGGGGCACCGTTTTTTCTGCTGCTGGGCCGCATATTCGCCATGTTTGCCTTTGGCGATGTCACCCAAATCGCCTTTATGGTCAATCTCCTGAGCGTACTTTGCAGTGCGTTTACTGTCCTCTTTACCTTTTGGATTACGACTCACCTCGGACGCCGTATCGTGCTTACAAAAGACAAAGAACCTTCTACGCAACAGACCCTTGCAATCATGGCCGCGGGCGTTGTCGGAGGGCTGGCTTGTACTTTTGCAGACTCCTTCTGGTTTAATGCCGTAGAAGCGGAGGTTTATGCAATGAGTTCCTTCTTTACTGCCGTAGTTGTATGGCTGATGTTTAAGTGGGAAGATCGGGCCGACGAACCGGGTAATGAGCGTTATATTATACTCATTGCTTACCTAATGGGGCTTTCGATTGGGGTTCACCTGTTAAACCTGCTTACGATCCCTGCACTGGCGTTTGTCTATTATTTCCGGAAATATAAACCTACGCCCCGTGGATTTTTGGCAACCGGTGCTGTTTCCGTCGCCATTCTCGGCATTATTCAGACAGCTATTATTCTCTATACTTTTGACTTTGCATGGACTTTTGAGCAGATTTTCTCCGGAATCCAATATCCCAATGGTGCATCTAAGAGCGGTATGGGACTTCCCGTGGGAACGGGTTTGATTGTGTTTTTTGTATTGCTATTTGGGGGCCTCACAAGTGCCGTTATTTATTCTGCTCGGAAAAAAATGCCGCTGCTCAACACGGCTCTCCTAAGCACGGTGGTAATTTATATCGGTTTTTCCTCCTATTTAATGATTCCGATTCGTTCAAACGCAAATCCGCCGATTGACGAAAATAATCCCGACAATACCCAGACTTTCCTCTCTTATATGAAACGCGAACAATACGGCAACCGCCCCTTGTTCCGCGGACCTTTATACAATGCCGTCCCGGTTGACCTCGAAGAAACCGGTAAAGAATATATCCTGGAACCGGGGGCTTCACGTTATACAGAGATTGGAGTAAAACGCCAGTATGTATATCGTGATATAGATAACAAACTTTTCCCCCGGATGTATGAAAAAGGGCGTTATAATATGGGGCCTCATGCCTATACAAATTATGTAAAGTCTGCCGGACAACCCAATGACCCCAACGACGACAAACCCACCGGAATCGAAGACCTGACCTTCTTTTTTGATTATCAGGTCATTCACATGTATTGGCGTTATTTTATGTGGAACTTTGCCGGAAAAGAAGGGGATATTCAGGATTTGGGCTGGGAAAGCGGTTTGAAATTTTGGAAAACTTCCAAAATGCCCGATTTTATGAAAAATAGTCCGGCCAAAAACCACTACTATATGTTACCCTTTTTGCTGGGAGTTCTAGGGCTTGGCTGGCAAATTGCGAACAAGAGTCGCGACGCGGTAGTGATCGGTTTACTCTTTTTCTTTACAGGTCTTGCCATTATTATTTACCTCAACCAATACCCCTCTCAACCTCGAGAGCGAGACTATTCATTTGCCGGATCATTTCAGACTTATGCTATTTGGATTGGATTAGGGGTAATTGCCTTATACCAGCTTCTGGCAACTTTTATCAAACCTGCTGCTCATTATCTGGCCGCAGGTTTAGGACTGGTTGTCCCTCTGCTAATGGGTACTCAAAACTGGGACGATCACTCCCGTGCCGGAAACTACGTGGCGCCGGAGTCGGCTTACAATCTTCTTAATTCAGTCGCACCTAATGCCGTGCTTTTTACCAACGGCGATAATGATACCTTCCCTTTATGGTACATACAGGAAGTAGAAGGAATACGCCCCGACGTAAGGGTTCTCTGTCTTAGCTACGTTAATACTGATTGGTATATTGACCAGATGTATCAGAAGGTAAATGAATCGGAGCCGTTACCTTTAAGTCTCAAACAAAAAGACTACCAGGGCCAGGCCAATCAGTCTAGAGCTTTTGGGAATCGCGGCAAACTCCCCGTTTCGCTTCCAGCCAATGGAAAAGCCCTTCTGGATCAGGGAATTATTTATTCGACGGATATGCCATATATCCAGTCTCCTATGTCATGGGAGGTTCCGACAAGAGGAGGGCAGGGAAATAAATACCTCGAACTCAAAGATATTCTGATTCTCAACCTGCTGGAAAATGTGGCAGGTAATAACTGGGAACGCCCCATCTATTTTGCTAATACGGTAACCCCCAGCAGTTTCCTCGGACTGGATCCTTTCCTGAGGCTCGAAGGTCTTGCTTATCGTATTCTCCCCGTCAAAAAACCACGAAAAAATGATCCCTACGATCCCTTTTCGGGAGACCTGGACTTGGAAAGAATGCGCAAAAACATGACCGAAGTGTTTAAATATACCAACCTCGATAATCCCCAAATTTATTATGATGAAAACATCATGCGAATGCTGGGCAATTATCACAACACTTTTTATCGGTTGGCGAATGGATATCTTCGGGAAAATCAGGACTTACTTTCCGAAATCAATCTACTCCGCGCCCGTAATGCGGGAAACCCGTCCGTCGCAGACAGTGTGGCAAAAGTCATTGCTGCTCACGAACAAAAAATTCAGGAAAATAAGGTTCACGCGAAAGAAGTGATGGACTTTATGGAAACAAGATTCCCCTCCAAAGTAGTCACTCCCGATCCTTACATGATTGTCCGGAATGGCCTGATATACGACCGACTGGGAGAACCGGCTAAACGAGATGAATTGTTTGAATTTGGGAAAATACGTGCATTAGAGACCCTGGCGTACTATTCCGAAACGAAAGACTTTTTCCCCAAAAACCGAGAGTTCTTTTTCCCTCTGCAAATGTTACAACAACACTATAGCCAGACAGGTGAAACGGAAAAACTTGATGCGCTTACTGCTGAAATACAAAAGCTCGATCCTCAGTTGATGAGATAAGGCCTCTTTTAGGTTCAGGAGGTTTTTAAGACTTCCTGAACCTAAAACATCACCCCTAGTTGAAGTGATACTCTCTGAAAAGTATATCTTTCTGTAATTCTCACTTCGCCCCAGGTCATGTATGATTCTTCGACTTGCTGCACCCGGTAACCGCCGGTAAGCAACCAGGCAAACCCTGAAGGGGTATGGATTTTAATCCCGGCGCCGCCATCCAGCAGAAGGCCCCCTTTGGCTTTATAACTTCCCTCTAAGGGCTGTCCCCACCACCCCCATACAACGTCCCTTTCAAAGAGAGGAAGAGAATACCCTGCATTTGCATAATAATGAGGCGTCATTTTTTGTTTTAATAAGTCACCTCTGACATCCAGAAAAATCGGCATATAAGCTCCTCGGGCCATAAGATTAATGCCGAAGCCCGCTCCAGCAGATACAAAGCGATTAAACCGGTATCCATTAATTATATGAGGGTTAAACAATTTTGTGCTTTCATTATTTACATCGCTGGCACTACCCATCATGGTTCCCACTTGTGCAAGAAGGAAATAACCTTTGTTTCGGTAGGATATTTCTCTTTCAATACGTATAGAGGAAGAATATCTCGGTGGGGTTTTTAGAATGGCTATTTTTTGCTCTGCCCGAAGAATATCCGTCTGAGGAAAAACGAAAACATTACGGTCGTGGGTTTCAATACGCACGAGCGAATCCGAAGCTGATCCGATCAGGGTTCCGTGAAGAATCCAGCCATTTTTCAGGTATAAAACATCTTCATAACCCTGGGAAAAGAGGAAAATGGGAAAGAAAAAAGACAAAAAAACCCACACATACTTCATCCGGGGTTTAGGAGGAGGAGGGAGAATCGGTTGTCTCATAACTTGTTTTACCGGGAGACGGCAAAACACCTGAAAATGCTGCATAAAAAAAGAGGCTGCCTCAAATATTAAGACAGCCTCCGGGATTGAGTCTCCGTTTTATTCCTTAATCTTCAACGGCAACCGGTTCATCGCCGCGCTGGCGGTCAGCTTCACGTTTTACGCGATCGTCTTCGCGGCGTTTTTTGCGCTCATCGAGACCATCGGCAATTGCGTTGGTGATGGTTGTAAGTACCAGTTGAATAGATTTGGTAGCATCGTCGTTGGCGGGTATCGGGAAGTCCACCAAGTTGGGGTTACTGTTCGTATCCACCATACCAATCGTCGGGATATTGAGATTGCGAGCTTCGGCGACGGCGATATGTTCTTTTTTAATATCAACAATGAACAAAGCGGAAGGCAGGCGGTTAAGCTCTGCGATACCCCCGAGAATTTTTTCGAGTTTCGCCTGCTCACGGGAAAGCATCAAACGCTCCTTTTTATTGATCCGTTCGAAGGTCCCGTCCGTTTTCATTTTCTCGATATTTTTCATCCGCTTGATACTCTTGCGAACGGTAGCGAAGTTGGTAAGCATACCACCGAGCCAGCGTTCAGTTACGAACGGCATGTTTACGCGATTTGCTTCTGCTTCGACAATTTCTTTTGCCTGCTTTTTGGTGGCGACAAAAAGAATTTTTCTACCGGAAATCGCTAGCTGTCTGGCAGCACGGGTAGCTTCATCGAGCATTCGCTGCGTTTTATTCAAATCAATAATGTGAATCCCATTTCGCTCCATAAAAATATAGGGCGACATATAAGGATTCCATTTTTTCTTGAGGTGGCCAAAGTGAACGCCTGCGTCCAGTAGTGCCTCGTAGGTAGGTTGCTCCATATCCTGTTATCTCTTGGAGAATTGTGTACTCTTTCTTGCTTTTTTCAATCCGTATTTTTTCCGTTCTACTCTTCGTGGGTCACGGGTGAGGAGTCCGGCCTTTTTCAAAGGGCTTCTGTATTCTTCATTGGTCTCTGTCAGTGCCCGTGCGAGAGCCATTCTTACTGCTTCTGCCTGTCCGGCAATTCCGCCGCCATTTACATTTACCCGTACATCAAATTCACCATCGGGAAGATGTAAAACGGTAAAAGGCTGAAGCACTTTCAGGCGTAAGGGTTCAACGGGAAAATATTCTCCCAGTTCCCGTTCATTGACCTCGAATTTACCCGTGCCACCTTCAGAAAGAAAAATCCGGGCGACCGCACGTTTTCTTCGACCTACTTTAACGATATCACTCATGTTATGAATAAATAATTCCTGTTCAGATATTATACAATTGGGGTTCCTGTGCGGCATGAGGATGTTCACCGCCCGCATAAACCCGCAAATTTTTAATAATTGCTTTTCCCAATTTTGTTTTTGGAAGCATGCCTTTTATGGCATTTTCTACCAGACTTACCGGGTTTTCCTGAAGTTTTTTCTTTGCGACGATCTCACGTTGACCACCGGGATAACCCGTGTAGTGAATATAGGTCTTCTGATCCAGTTTATTCCCGGTAAGGATCACTTTATCCGCATTGATGATAATTACATTATCACCACAATCTATATGCGGAGAAAAATAGGTTTTATGTTTTCCCCGTAGAATACGAGCAACCTCACTGGCTGCACGACCGAGTACTTTTCCCTCAAAATCTACTACCAACCACTTTTTTTCAACGGTGGATGCATTTGCGGAGAGGGTTTTATAACTTTTAGTATCCATCTGTTTCTATTGGTTCCTGAAATGGTCGTGCAATTACGGATAATTTCCGACAATATGCAACGGGGTATTAAAGAATTCGTTTACTTCTTTCTCTTACCGTAGATTTTTTTTTATCTCTGTGGAATGTCTCAACTATTCGGGTCTTTATAAGGTATAATAGTATCCTTCCCTCGCCCCGGTGTCATGTATTATCATAAATAGATCGGGTTTTAGGGTAAGGTTCGTTTAATTTTGTATATTATTCAACCGGTTTTTTAGTTACCTGCAAATAAAATACACCCTATGCTAACTGGTAACCCCTACCTAACCTGCAATCTTCGGTTTGTTTTCGCGCTTCTGGCGGGCATTGTCTCTTTAACCCCCAATGCCTGGGCTACTCACAACCTTGCGGGTCAGATCACGGCACAACGCAACGACCCCAACAATTCCAACAGCTACGAAATTACGCTGACCACCTATACAGACCCCGCTCCCGCCGGGGTTGACCGATGTTCGGCGGATATTGAAATCTGGTCGGTATCCAACCCGCCCCTACTCCTCGCTACCCTCACCCAGGTTCCCCGCGCCAACGGCGGCAATCTCGTAAATGTACCCAGCGACTGTACGATCCCCAATCCCAAAGCGGGCGTAGTGGTAAAAGGTACCGTAAAACGAAATCTTTACTATGTCTCCTATATATTCCCCGGCCCGGGGGAATACGAAATCCGCTATCAGGATATCGCCCGCCACGGATCTGTAAATAATATCACGTCTCCAGAAGAGGTCTCTTTTTATGTTTTTACAAGGATTTTTATTACGCCTCCTATTATTGGCTCCAATAATACACCACTCCTTCTCAACGAGCCTCTGGACGATGCCTGCCTGGGAAAAATCTGGACTCATAACCCCGGTGGATTTGACCCCGACGGTGATTCGCTTTCCTATTATCTGAAAGAATCATACCAGTATGACCCGCCTAACCCGCCTACTATCGCCAATGGGTACCGTTTCCCCGATGATCCTTCTTTTGGAAATAGTACTTTTACCATGGATCCGGTCACGGGCATTGTCACCTGGGATGTCCCGCTCAAAGAAGGTATTTTCAACTTTGCTTATGTCGTGGAAGAATGGAGAAATGGCCAGTTGCTCGGTTTTGTCGTGCGCGATATGGCAATATGGGTCATTGACTGCGACAATAATCCACCGGTAATTGAAACCATTAATGATACCTGTGTATATGCAGGCGATGTGCTTGAGTTTGATTTCCTCGCTTATGACCCTGATGAGGGTGATAGTCTTTATCTTGAACTTAACAATGGAATAATCGGCAACAATGGCCCATTTTCGGTATCCAATACCGCTACGGTTGGCGGGCTTGTCGTGGACCCGGTTCCGGGTAATTCTTTTACCTACAATGATCTCCCGGTCAGTACACTCAATAATGTCGGCCTTGTCGTGGACACTATTAAAGGTACCATCCGCTGGGAAACGGAATGTGATAATATCCGGAAACAGTTTTATCAGGTGGATTTTTACGCTACCGACAACAAAAGTTATTCCTCTCCCAACTCTCTCAGTACCACTCTTTCTGCCAATAAAGCTGTCTCCATTCGTGTAATACCGCCGCCACCGACAGAACTTTCGGTAACAAAAGGTTCCCGCTCCGTTACGCTGAACTGGCTGCCTACTTTTTGTGAAGATAAAGTGCTCGGCTATAATGTCTATCGCCGGGTAGGCAGCCCCGGCTGGATGGAAGACACTGTCTGCTGTGAAGTCAGTCCCTCCGAAGCGGGCTTTACCCTTATTAGTTATAATAAAGGCTGGCTTTCCACTCAGTGGGTAGATTCACTCACCGATCTGGAGGGTATATTTGGAAAAGATATCTGTTATGTCGTTACGGCAATTTATGATGTGCCCTCAGAACCGCTTATCCCTGCACTCGAAAGTTGTGCTACCAATGAAGTATGCATTGAGATTCTGAATGACGAATTATATATGACCAATGACAGCGTGTCTGTAACCGATGCTGTCAACGGCTCGATCTTTGTATCATGGTCTTTGCCTGTTATTGATGAATTTTTTCCGGCTCCTTATGCCTACCACCTATATCGGGCAAATAACAACGGGTTTCCCGCTATTAAGATCGCCAACCTCAATTATAATGATACTACTTATATAGATACGGGTATTGATACCGACATCAGGGGGTATAATTATCGAGTAGAATTGTTTGACGGACTGGGACTTCTGGTCAATACCAGTAATGGTAAAAATATTGGCTCCAGTATTTACCTGACAGTTGCCGGAACGGGCAGTAATTCCATGGATCTGTCCTGGACAGAGTTTGTCCCTTGGATGAATCAGGAATATGAAATCCACCGCAGTGAAAACGGGGGGCCTTTTCTCCTCATCACTACCGTACCCGGAACCGGTGCTAATACCCATACTTACCAGGATTTAAACCTCAATCCGTCCATCGAATACTGCTATTTTATACGTTCAACGGGAAGTCATCAGGTACCGGGAATCAAAGATCCTCTAATAAATGACTCACAGGTAGCCTGCGACTTTGCACAGGACGACGAACCGCCCTGCCCGCCGGATATATCCGTTTCGGGCAATTGTCTGGAGATTTCGCACGAAGTAATCGTATCAAAACCGCTCTTGAGTTGCGATGATGATGGTGAATACATTTCCATCCTGTTTGCCAATAATCCCGCCGGCCCTTACCGGGAAGTATCACGCCTTCCTTTCGGAAGTTTTAGCCTCGATACCACGCTTCTCTTTACTTTCAACAATGACCTCAATGCCTATGCCGGTTGTTATGCCGTTACGGCAACTGACACGCTGGGTAATACAAGCCCGCTTTCTGAGCCGTTTTGTATAGACTACTGCCCCGATCTTGTGATGGCGAATGTATTCAGCCCCAATGGGGATGGCATAAATGATATCTTCAAACCCAAGTTTTACAGAGATGTCATCTTGAAGGAGTTTAAGGTGTTTGACCGGTGGGGAAGGCTTATGCACACTTCCACTACCGACATCGGTGTGTTGTGGCAGGGAGAAGCTTTTGATGGAAAAGCGGCTAAAGAAGGTGTTTATTATTATTACATTCGCTACGAAGAACTGGGGCTTGGCGGAAATACACCCGGCGAGCGTACAGGCTGGGTGACTTTGATGCGGTGATTATGTTTACAGGAATTATCGAATATACCGGTGTGATCCGGGAGATAGAGGAAAGGGGGTCCAACCGGATCTTTCTGATTGAAACTCCTTTTGAAGATACCATTAAACCGGATCAGAGCATTGCTCATGATGGGGTTTGTCTTACGGTTACGGATGTTTTGACACAAACACCCGCCCTGTACCGGGTAACTGCGGTTCAGGAAACGTTGGAGAAAACCAACCTTGGGGCCTGGAAATTGGGGCGACGGATCAATATTGAGCGTTGCCTGCGAGTAGGCGACAGACTGGATGGTCATTTTGTACAAGGGCATGTGGATACCCGTGGCCAGGTTCTTTCGATCGAATTACGCGACGGTTCCTGGATGTTTTATTTTGCTTTTGATCCCCAATTTACGGGTTTGCTAGTAGATAAAGGTTCTATCTGTGTAAACGGGGTGAGCCTTACGGTTGTAAAAGCAGAGGATGACCGTTTTTCGGTAACGATCATCCCCTACACCTTTGAACATACCGGTTTTCAGGATATACGAGTCGGAGATTGGGTGAATCTGGAGTTTGATATTCTGGGAAAGTACATTCTAAAAAATCTGCGCGCTGCTACTTGATTTTGTAGCGCATCCCCATATATATATTTCTTCCGAAAATAGGCCCCCAAACCAACCCGCTGTCAAAAAATTCGGAGAATGGGTTTTCGCTGGAAATGAAGGGCTGGGTCTGTCTAAAGTTTAGCAGATTTTCCACTCCCACATATATGTCCAGTTTTTCCCGAAATACCTTACTGATCTGCCCATTTATCATAAAAAAAGCGGGGGAATACGTAGGCAGTTGAAACGGTTCGGGATTGCTCCCGGTAAAAGGTATCCGTTTACGCCCTTGCACGTTTACCGTCAGGTCAAACTTCCAATAACTTCGACTCTCATAAGCAAAATTGGCAAAAGCACGATGGGCAGAAACCAACGGTTTTTCCAGCAAACCGCTACTATAGGTTGTTTTTACATCAAACCATCGGTAAGCCAACCTCACGTCCAGTCGCTTAATGACCTCATACTCAGCCATAATCTGAAAACTATTGGAAAAAGACGGGCCGGTAAGATTGGAAAATATCGCCTTCTGAGGGCTTTCGTCCAGGTCAATGACGATTTGATTTTGGAAATCGGTACGATAAAAGTCCAAGCTCACATATCCGTCCCGATAATCCCAACGAAAATTCTGGGTAAAGTTTAGTCCATAATTCCAGGCGACTTCTGGATTCAGGCCATAAGGTTTATTGCTGCCATCGCCCTGAATAGAGATTACCCTTGAAGAAGCAAATAAGCCGTTGTTTTCGGCAAGAATATTCGCCGTCCGTTGCCCACGCCCCACAGAGGCACGAATGACTGTATTTTTCGCCAAAACATACCGCGCATGAATCCGGGGAGTAAAAAAGGCCCCAAAAATATTGTGGTAGTCTGCACGAATTCCGCTGATAAGGGAAAAACGCTCCGGCTGTGAAAAAATGTACTCAAAATATACGCCGGGCACCATTTCCATGCGGTCGTAGGGGACAGCATTGAAGGTTTCGGCGTAACGGTCGTACTGAAAACTGGCTCCGGTGCGGAAACTATGATTGGTATTACCAAATATGCCCTGATAAATCAGGTTGGCATAACCGGTTTGTTGCTGGGCATCATATTGGTTTAAACCAAAGTAACTTTTCTGTCCATGGTTTCCACCGGAAATCTGCAGACCGATGCTCTTCCAGGGTTTATCGGGAAATACTTTTCCGATTTTAGTCCAGCCTTCCAGTTTTTCCACATTCAAAATCAATCCCCAAAAAAGGGCAGAACCTTTGTGTTCTTCGGGGATAAAATTCATTTGCCCGCCAGTCTGTCGGCTCATTGTACCTTTTACCCCTGCTTGAAACATCAGTCCATTGTTGCCGATATACTTCCAGCGATTAATGGCAATGAAGTTATTTCCCACCGGATTGTCGAGAAATCCGTCGTCGTTATTGTCCTGCTTAAAACGATTGTCACTGGCATGAAGCAGGGTTCCGGTTGACCAATTTTCACCGATTTTATGTGCAGAATTGATATTGACCTCGCCTCGTCCCATCTGATTGGCGTAGAGATTAAAATACCAGCGGTCAGCGGTTTCGGGTTTGCGGAGTTCTACGTTGATCTGTCCGGCGATACTCTCAAAACCATTTACCACCGAACCCGCACCTTTGTTGAGTTGAATACTTTCTACCCACGGTCCCGGCGTATAGGTAAGTCCATACAACGCAGAAAGGCCGCGTACATCGGGGATATTTTCACGGGTAATCTGGGTATAAGGGCCGGCAAGCCCCAACATCTGAATCTGGCGCGTTCCGGTAACTGCATCACTAAAAGAAACATCCACACTGGGACTGGTTTCAAAACTTTCGCTTAGGTTACAGCAAGCTGCCTTAAGCAGCTCCCTTTCGGAGATAATCTCCGTTTTCAGCGGATTGAGGAAAGAGATGCCTGTGGTTTTGTTGCGGGCCGTTATTTCCACAGCATCAAGTTCGAGGACGGTTTTAAGGAAAATAATCATCGAATCCTGCCCGGAGGTTTCCAGCGTATCGCGTTGGCTTCCGGTATAGGAGACGATCAGCCTAGAGGTTTCGGTAGTCCGGGAGAGGCGAAACTCTCCGTTTTTATCCGAAAGTGCCCCTACGGTTGTGCCTTGCCAATAAACCGCCGCGCCCGTCACGGGTTGAGACAACCCGGACTCATCCGTCTGAACAATTTTTCCCTGCAAGAATTGAGAAACTTGCTGCGCATAAAAATTTCGGGCAGGGAGAAACAGTCCGAGGAATAGCAGACTGCTAAATAGGTATTTCATCGAAAGACCTAATGAGACTCTGCTCCGTCGCGAAAAGCGCAGCAAGCGGGGAGCTTTTTATAGGTTTCGTCGGAAGCTTTTATTTTTTCGGTGTCGTGGCCGGATTGGGAAACGGCTTCATGCACTTCTTTTTCAGAAATTTTATTGGCGTCATATACCACTTTCAGAATATGAGACTTCTGGTTCCATTCGGCCATTTTTACCCCTTTGATCAGGGCGGCATTTTCGATACGGCTTTTGCACATACCACAAACCCCGTCCACATTAAACTCAACCGTAGTAATACCTTTGGCAGCTACCTGAGCGTACAGAGGTTGTAGGAAAAAAAGACTCCCAAGAGTCACTAAAAATACGATAATCAGCGATTTCATTAGAATTATTATTAAAAATTAAACAAACGGAAAAAGGCGAGAGATACGCCATCGGGAGTTTATTTAATTTTTAACCATAAATAATAGGAGAACAAAACCGCAGCCATGCTTTTTCCGGGCTGGGAGGAGGGGCATCTTCCAAAGGGAAGATTGGGGAAATTTGGGAAAGTAAAACCGGCGAAACCGGAATTTCTATTTGAGGGGGGTGAACAGACACCCGGAAATCAGAAACAAACGAGCTAATCGGCGAGAGGTTGTGATCTTCTTCGAGTTGGAAAAAAAACCTTTCATCTTCACAACAACTCCACAACCGTTCCTCATATTCGCAGCAACGGTGTATGTCGGTAATAAAAATCTCAATAGAATCCAGTCTTCCCAGGCAATAATGGTAATTGACATTTACCCCAATGGAAAGAATGAGGTAAAACAAACCGAGGAATATGGAAGTGAGTTTTTTCATTTTTACCGCTCTGTAAGAGTACGGTTTTTATTCAAAAAAAGTTCATCGTTATTCAAAATCAGAACTGATTTTTCCACATCATAGACTCCACCGGTTTAGTGGTACGCGATGTGTATTTTGCATTTTCCTTACGGTTGTAGGGGTTGATGACATTGCCGTCCACTTCAAAATAAATAAGTTGGCCGACGGGCATACCGGCATAAACTTTTACAGGTTGCACCACCGTAATTTCCAGTGTCCAGGTATTGCAGAATCCCACATCCCCTTTACCTGCTGTAGCGTGAATATGAATCCCCAATCTTCCGATACTGCTTTTACCTTCAAGAAAAGGCACATGGCCGTGAGTTTCGGTATATTCTTCGGTGACACCCAGATAAAGGGTATCCGGCTGGAGTTCATAACCACCTTCAGGGATAATGATTTCTTCGATTTGGTTGTGTTTTTTTGCATCAAGTACCCGGTCTTTGTAAACGGCGAGATATTTGCCCAGGTGGACATCATAACTATTACTGCCCAAGCGGTTTCGGCGGAAGGGTTCGATTACGATATTTCCTTTTTCGATTTCATCGAGAATTTTCGTGTCAGATAGGATCATATTACAATTCGTTCATAATATCGTTCAGAAGGTTATTGTCGGAAGTGCCATTTTCTCCTGAACCGAGAAAACTTTCCATATTATTTTTTTCGGGAGACTTGCGTAAGGATTTGAAAGAGGCCGGAGGAAGTTCGGCCATTTCAAAAGATTCGAGGCGGTCGAGTTGTGTTTTGAGGAAAACCCGTAATTGAGTAAGAATCTGATCCCTTCTGCGGGCAAATTCTTCGATTTCTTTTTGCAGCGTATTGCGGTCTTCGATTCCTTTTTTCACGATTTCGTGGGCACGGCTTTCGGCTTCCCTCAACCGGAGTTCCGCTTTTTGACGTGCGTTTTCAATGGTATCACGGGAAGACTGTTCCGCCTGCATGAGAGTACGGTGCAACATATCCTCCACTTCTTTGAGTGTTTGATAGCTGGCCTGGATTTTTTCCATTTCCTCTTTCAGGGAGCGGTATTTTTCCTGTTGCTGTTCCCACTCCTGAGAAAGTGCAACTAAAAAAGCCTGTACTTCCTCTTTGTCAAAGCCGCGGAGGGTCTTTTTAAATGTATGTTGCCTTATTTCAATAGGGGTAATCATTGCTCTGTTTTTTTAATTCAAAATTACTTTCCAACGAATAATTCGCCGGTCATCGCTACAAGAAAGAATATTGTTGTCTGCTTTTAACCATTTGATACGGTTTATGCTATGACGATGCGCCTGATTTCGTTCATAATCCACTACTTTCAATAAATCGAAACTAAGTGAATTCCAGAGCTTAAAAGTTTTATCACGACTTGCCGTAGCAAAATAGTTCCCATCGGGAGAAATCACAATGTCATTGACAGTAAAATAATGAGCAGGTAAGCTTTTCACCAATTTGAATGAATTTTTTGTATCCCATATATTCAGATGTGCATCCATACCGCCGCTAAGTAAATAATCTGTGTCGGGGAGAATAGCCAGGGAAAATACCGAATTTTTATGTGCTTCCCATTCCTGCAACAATCCTGCCTGCCTCCGATCCAACACTAATATACGGTTATCGCTGGTACCAATGAACATATTTTGTCCATCGGCACTTTCACAAACAGAACGCAAATGCCTTGCCGATAATTGCAAATAGGCGATTTCGCGCAGATTTGCAGCCTCAAACAAAGTCAGGCGCCCCAATCCGTGCAGGCACCATATCATTCCGGTAACTTTATCGAAATGCAGATTATAGATAGACGCGGTTGTTTTACGGAGAGTATGGATAATTTTATGATCATTAAGGTCCAGCAGATAAAGAGTTCCATCGCTGGTACCGGCCATCAGCCGATTGTCGGGAAGGCATAACAGAGCATAAATGCTCCTATCGGTGCGAAGTATCGCTGTTCCCTGATCACGAACCGCGTGAAGATCCCACTGCGCAACGATACCGTCATCACCGGAAGTAAACAACCATTTTTCATCCTCGCTTAATGCCATAGCGAATACGGACCCGGTATGTCCGGAGTATTCCTGAGTTTGGCGAAGGGTAATATGCGGTGAGGAAGGATGAATAGGCGCGGGATTGATTCTGTCGGGGATTATTCAATATTTTTCTGAAAGTAAAGGTCCCGATTGGTCAGATCAAATGCACATAACTGCCCCATTCCCTGCTTGTAGCGGGCAAAACATCCATTGTCAATATCGAGCACCTGATCCTCTTCGAGAAGGTCATACATATCCCATATTTCATCTGTTTCCACGGGCGTATGTCCGTGAACGATTATACGGTCCTGAAGCCAGTTCCAATCAATATCCTCGTACCACCAGCGAATCCAAAGCATGGATTTGTAATCGCGGAGCGGGTTATGTAGCCGCCAGAGGAACTGGCTGCTGTCTTTTTCGGGTTTTTCACCGACAAAATTCAACCCGGCATGAACGAGTATGTATTCATCCACCTCATAATAGAGGTCGAGATTTTTAATAAAATTGATATACTTTTCCGGTATTTCGGAAGGTTCATCCGTCCCAAAACTGGCCAGGGCTTCTTGTCCGCCATTATAGAGCCACATGGAGATTTCTTTCGAGTCCTCCACGGCCTGAACGAGCATCTCTTCGTGATTGCCTTTAAGACAATTGACCGAAAAGCCCGATTCTTTTAGCCCCATGATATAGTCAAGTACTCCTTTGGAGTCCGGCCCGCGATCAATATAATCGCCAAGCAGGTACAACTGATCCTTTCGGGTCAGTTCCACCTGCTCTTCGACCAGGGCTTTTAGGGTTTTGAGACACCCGTGTATATCAGAAATTGCGATTTTCCGCATTGGTTACCGCAAGTTTAGGATTTGTTTTGCTCTTTTGCCCAACTATCCTTCAGCGTCACGGTCTGGTTAAAGACGAGTTTTTTCTCCGAAGAATCCTGATCCACGCAAAAATAGCCTTTTCGCATAAACTGAAATACATCCAGAACTTGCGCAGATTTCAGGCTGGGTTCTACGAATGCCCGGGTAACCACCAGCGAATCAGGATTCAAAAACTCCTTAAAATCGCGGTCTTTATCTCCGTCGGGAGCAGGATCCCTAAACAAACGGTCGTATAGCCGAACTTCTACTTCCAGCGCATGAGGTATAGACACCCAATGAAGAGTACCTTTTACTTTCTTACCACTGGTATCAGACCCGCTTTTGGTATCGGGGTAATAGGTGCAATATATTTCGACTATTTCTCCGGAGGACGGATCCTTTTTAAACTCATTGCAGAGGATAATATAGGCTCCTTTCAGTCGCACTTCCCGACCGGGGCCGAGGCGGAAGAAGTTTTTCGGAGGATTTTCCATAAAATCTTCCCGCTCGATGTACAACTCCCGGGAAAAAGGCATGGTATGTGAGCCGGAGTTAACATCCTCCGGATTGTTTTCAACCTCAAATGCCTCCACCATACCCTCGGGATAATTGGTAATAATTACCTTCAACGGGTCCAAAACTGCCATTACGCGGGGGGCGGTTTTGTTCAGTTCTTCCCTGACACTGTATTCAAGTAAGGCAACATCAATCACATTTTCACGACGCGCTACCCCAACCCTGTCGGCAAAATTGCGAATAGCCGCCGCCGGATAGCCCCTTCGCCGCATGGCAGAAATAGTAGGCATCCGCGGGTCGTCAAATCCGGAAACATATTTGCCGTTGACCAGTTCCAGCAGTTTGCGTTTGCTGGTAATGGTATAACTGAGATTGAGCCGGGCAAATTCAATTTGCCGGGGGCGCGGGTCAAACGGAGGCAGTTGATCCAAAAACCAGTCATACAGCGGGCGGTGAACTTCAAACTCCAGTGTACAGATCGAATGCGTAATTCCTTCCAAGGCATCACTCTGACCGTGGGCCCAGTCATACATCGGATAAATGCACCAGGCATCACCGGAACGGTGATGGTGAGCATGAATGATCCGATACATAATCGGGTCGCGCAGGTGCATATTGGGCGAAGTCATATCAATTTTGGCACGCAGTACGCGGGTACCATCGGGAAATTCGCCGTTTTTCATCCGCTCAAACAGGTCGAGGTTTTCTTCTACCGACCGGTTTCGCCAGGGACTTTCCTCACCGGGTTCGGTGGGAACACCTCGCATCCGGCGAATTTCTTCGGGAGTAGAATCATCTACATAAGCACGTCCGTTTTTGATCAGGGAAACGGCGTAATCATATAATTGCCCGAAATAATCCGAGGCATAAAATTCGCGGTCTTCCCAATCAAAACCCAACCATTTCACATCTCTTTTGATGGACTCCACATATTCAACCTCCTCGGTAGTGGGGTTTGTATCGTCAAAGCGGAGGTTTGTTTTTCCTCCGTATTTTTGAGCAAGGCCAAAGTTGAGACAGATAGACTTGGCATGCCCAATATGGAGATAGCCATTAGGTTCCGGCGGAAAACGAGTTAAGATCGGTTTTCCGCCGTTTTTTTTCTTTTCGTCCTCAATGATTGCTTCAATAAAATTGAGCGAGACGTATTCTTCGTTTGCACTCATACTACTACCTTAATTTTTTGCCACGGCAAAGGTACGAATTTGTTTTTTTTATTCAGCAAACCCTTTCCGGTTAATTCCTTTCTTTATCTAATGTCCGGATGTCGGGGAAGATGAACCACGAGGAATACGAATATCTTCTACCATCTGTTGAATATCCGCAGGTGGCGCAGGCGTCAGCCGGGAGACAATCAGAGTCACCAGCAGATTAAATATCATTCCAATGGTGCCAATGCCTTCGGGAGAAACTCCCCACCACCAGTTCTCCGGAGTATTAGCGGCTACGTTGATAAATTTGAAGTAAATGATATATCCGGCGGTAAAGATAATTCCTACTAACATACCCGATACAGCACCCTGGGTATTGGTTCTTTTGTCAAAAATACCCAGAAATATGGCGGGGAAAAACGAAGAACAGGCAAGTCCAAAGGCAAAGGCAACCACTGCGGCCACATAATCCGGCGGATGAATCCCGAAATAGCCCGAAACCAATATCGCGACCCCAGCGGCAATTCGCGCATACCGCAATTCTTCTTTATCGGTAATATTGGGTTTAAAAGTTTTTTTCAAAAGGTCGTGAGAAACCGCCGTAGAAATAACCAACAATAACCCCGCTGCGGTAGAAAGTGCCGCAGCCAGTCCCCCGGCGGCAACCAGTGCCACTACCCAGGCGGGAAGTTTGGCGATTTCCGGATTGGCCAACACCATAATGTCGGGATCAATGGTCACCTCATTGGTTGTTTTATCGGCGAGATACTGCATGACCCCATCGCCGTTTTTGTCCTCAAATTTGATCAATTCCGTTTTTTCCCAATTTTTCACCCAATCCGGAGCCGAAGCATATTCTTTCCCCGAAATGGTTTGAATCATATTTAAGCGTGCAAATGCCGCTACAGCAGGGGCTGTTGTATAAAGAATTCCGATGAATATCAGGGCATAACCGACCGACTTTCGGGCACCCTTTACCGATGGAACCGTAAAAAATCGAATGATAACGTGAGGCAACCCTGCCGTTCCGGCCATTAGTGCTAAAGTAATGCAAAACAGGTCGAAGGTACTTTTACCTCCGGCTGTGTATTCTTTAAATCCCAAATCGGTGTGAATAGCGTCTAATTTTGCCAATAGGTATTCACCGCCAAAAGCTTCCGTTGTGGTGCTACCAAAACCCAGTTGCGGGATGGGGTTTCCTGTGACCAGAATCGAGATAAAAATTGCCGGGACGAGGTATGCAAAAATCAGCACACAGTACTGCGCGACTTGGGTATAGGTGATTCCTTTCATGCCTCCCAACACGGAGTAGAAAAATACGATTGTCATACCAATGATTACCCCCGTCGCGTAGTCCACTTCCAGAAAACGGGAAAAGGCAATTCCCACGCCTTTCATCTGGCCGACAACGTAAGTGAAGGAGATAAAAATCGCACAAAAAACCGCGACGATTCGCGCCGTTCGCGAATAATAGCGGTCTCCGATAAAATCCGGAACGGTAAATTTGCCGAATTTTCGAAGGTAAGGTGCTAACAACAAGGCCAACATAACAAATCCACCCGTCCAACCCATGAGATAAATAGAACCGTCTCTTCCCATAAAGGAAATCAATCCGGCCATTGACATAAATGAAGCCGCTGACATCCAGTCTGCCGCCGTAGCCATGCCATTCACCAGTGGGGAGACCCCTCCTCCTGCAACATAAAACTCTCGTGTAGAGTTTGCTCTTGTCCAGATTGCGATGACTATATAAAGGGCAAATGAAAGCCCGACAATTAAGAAAGTCCATGCCTGTACACCCATGATTTTTGCAATTAATGATTTAAGGATATCCTGCTTTTACTTCTCGTCCACATCATATTTTTCATCCAGCCGGTTCATCAACCAGGCATACACAAAAACAAGAATGATAAATACATAAATGGAACCCTGCTGGGCAAACCAAAAACCCAGCTTAAAACCGCCAATTTGAATCGAGTCAAGGATATCCACCAAAAACAACCCGAACCCATAGGATACAATAAACCATATTGTCAGAAGTAGTATCATATACCGGATATTGATTTTCCAGTATTTTTTCAGATCTTTTTGCATAGCCATTTGTTTAGTAGTAGTATATGTTTTGCGGTTAAATATAAACCATTGCACGAAGTTATTCATTAGCCTGCTGAAGTATTTCTTTTACTCGTGTTTCACTCACGACCCACCTTTCATATTCAGCGGAGCCGGGGCTGCCCATATATACTCGGGGGTTTTGGTAAATCATTGCGCTTCCAATTTTTGTTTTAGCGGTGGTATGACATTCACTTGCACCGGTTGAGCGGATGATTTCGCGAACGTTCTTTTCATTTACTCCGCCGCCGGGCATAATGATTATTTTATCACCAGCATATTTTACGAGCCGGGCTATAAGGTCTATTCCCTGAAAAGCTTCGGCCTCCTGCCCGGAGGTAAGCAGACGATCTACGCCTAATTCCATAAGATCATCCAACGCTTCGAAAGGATCGGGAGTCATATCAAAAGCCCGGTGAAAAGTCACTTCCAACGGGCGGGCAAGTCGGATTAATTCTGCTACACGATCTTTGTCTATGCGACCGTCTGCATGAAGGATTCCGAATACGACACCCTGTACTCCGGCATTTTTTGCATGGGCAATGTCCTGCTTCATTACCTCAAACTCCGCCTCATCGTAAAGGAAATCGCCGCCACGCGGGCGTATCATAACCATAATTCCCAGGGATACCACTTTTTTACAACGTTCAACCATGCCCAGACTTGGGGTGGTTCCGCCTTCGATAAGGTTGTCGCAGAGTTCGACCCGGTGAGCACCCCCTTTTTCAGCCGCGAGGGCCGAGACAAGAGAGTCTATGCAAATTTCGAGGATGGAGAGAGGCATGATAAATAAAAGGATTACAGCTTACTTTTTGCTTTGATCATTTCGTTGGGGATTTCAGGGGAATAAACGGCATAGTCAAACCCCGGAGCGATGCAATAACTGCCGTGTTCGCCGTTTTTATTTAAAGCCAGAAAACCTACCTGAATCTCTTTCCAGTCAGGATTTTTGCTAATGACCCGCTCTACGGCAAGACGGCAGGCTTCTTCGGGACTGTGCCCCTGGCGCATGAGTTCTACTACAAGAAAACAGCCCACGGCTCTTATCACTGCTTCTCCCCAGCCCGTAGCCGTGGCCGCGCCCACTTCATTGTCCACATACAATCCCGCCCCGATAATCGGCGAATCCCCTACCCTTCCGTGGTACTTAAAGGCAGCTCCGCTGGTGGTGCAGGCCCCCGACAGGTTTCCCTCCTGGTCAATTGCTACCATCCCGATGGTGTCATGGTTTTCCACATTTATCTCTGGCGGGCGGATTTCTGCTTGTTGAGATTTCCATTCTTTCCATTCGGCTTCAGACTCCGGCGTGAGCAGATTTTCTTTTTCAAAACCATTGGCCAGGGCAAACTGCAAAGCACCTTCCCCCACCAGCATGACATGAGGCGTTTTTTCCATTACGAGCCGGGCAACCGATATGGGGTTTTTGATATTTTGCAGGAAAGCAACCGAACCGCAGTCGCCTTTTTCATCCATGATGCAGGCGTCGAGCGTGACAAACCCGTCGCGGTCGGGCCTGCCCCCATAACCGACGCTTCGCTCGTTGGGGTCTGATTCCGGAATCCGCACCCCGGCCTCGACGGCGTCGAGGGCGCGTCCTCCCTGCGAGAGAATCTGCCACGCCGCCTCGTTGGCGCCGAGGCCGTGCCGCCAGGTCGAAATTACAATGGGTTTTGTAACCTTCTTTGCAGCCGGAGGCTGCACACAGGCTTTCAAAATACTCCCCGTAAATACTGCCCCGAAGGCAGACAGCTTGATAAACGATCTTCTATTTGTCATAAATTTTACCATTCAAGAACAGACCGGTTGACGGCAGACTTCCGTACTTCCAATGTTGCGGAAAGCACAATATTATGGATATTTTCCGGTGGTTTGTCCGTATCCATTTCTTGTTTTAGTACTCGAAAGGCTTCTTTTCCGATGTCTTTTACCGGTTGGGCAATCGCAGTAATCGGCGGATGACAAAAGCGGAAAAGGTTTTCATCATCAAAACTTACCAAAGCCATTTCTTCCGGAATGGAAATCTGGCGTTCACTCAGACATTCCAGACAAGTGACGGCGAGACGGTTGTTCAGGGCAAAAATGGCCTCTACTTTGTCAGGCAGATACAACAACTCCTCGATAGCTGTATTTACACTTTGGGTGGGATGATCAAAAGATATTTCTTTTACTAATCGGGGATCAAATTCGATATTGTGGCTTCTGAGAGCGGTTTTATAGCCCTCCACCCGGTCGCAGATCGAACTGATATGACCCGGTGTAATGGTCAGTAAACCGATGCGGGTATAGCCGTTTTGAATCAGATGGGAGACCATTTTTTCGGAAGCAGCCGCATTGTCCACAATTACAAAATTGGTTTGAAAAGAAGGAAAATAGCGATCTATTAATACAAAAGGCATCTGCCGTTTCCAGAGTTCTGCCAGTGTATCCGAAGAAGTAAGTGTAGTGGAAATAATCAATCCGTCCACCTGCCGCTCCAAAAATCGTTCAATCAGTTCTTTTTCGTGATTTTCCTTTTCGTCCGAACTGGAAACCAGCAGATGATAGCCCTGTTTAGCGGCCTCGTCTTCGATGCTTCGGGCAATCTGGGCATAAAAAGAATTGGAAATATCCGCTACAATCAGTCCTATGGTATTAGACCTACCCAGCCTCAATCCCCGGGCCATGCGGTTGGGCTGGTAGTTAAGTTCTTTCGCTTTTTCCCTCACTTTTTTTTGTGTCTCGGGGCTTATGCCGTTTTTATCACCCCGATGGTTCAAAACCATCGAAACCAGTGTCGGGGATACCCCTAATGCATTTGCAATATCGGCGAGGGAAGTTCTTTTCATATATAAAAGCCGGGCAACGATTTTCGGATAAATATAAAAATTTCAGGCAGATTACTAAATCGTTTTAGTTGATTTGATGAATTACCCGAGGAAAGAATTTATTTCAGGCTTAAAGGCAACAAGGTTTGAAAAATTTTATATTTGCCGGATTAATCCCTTTCTTCAGTCAAAAAACCGCCCATGCGTATCTCCGGATTATCCACTCTGCTCGGCTATATGATCGCTATATTCATGCCGGCCCAATCTCTTTCAGGTCAATCCCTGTCCGACTCTGTGGCTGCGATCTATAAGCAGTATTTTATTCTCCAGGCTGAAAAGACAGCGTTGGAGGATTCCCTTAATAAGGTGAAAACGAATTTCAAAAATGTCCAGAACCAAATCACCGGACTAAACACAGATTTGAGTTCCAGTCTGCAACAGGTGAATAAACTTACCGAAAGCGACCTTCTTTCGAAAGAATCTCGGCTAAAAACCAAAAAGGAAAAGATTGTCACGACGGCTCGTTTTATCCGGGCTGCTACTCATTCTTTTGATGCCATTGATGCCGCCCTTGCCCAGTCAGAATATCTCAACGATGTGGGGCTTCTGAATAGCCCGACAAATGAGGAGTTGGGATTTTCGCTCAACACCGAAATCATCCAGCTTATAGATCAGCAAATCATTAAATCGAATACAAAATTTAATGATCGGAACCCGACAAAGTTCCTCGAAATCGTCAAAACCATCGTCGAAAGCCCCATCACTACGGCCCTGACCAGTTCTGTTCCGGCACTTAGTTCTATCAGTGCCGTGGTGGATCTCGTATCCAGTACCATTGTGAAGGAAAAAGATGTTTCGGTTGAAGATTTTAAAAAATTTAAAGAATCACTCGGTAAATACATCAACCATTACGAAGCGCTTGCACGCGCCAGCTATGATTTTAATTCAAACTTGGACAAACTAAAAGTCAAAACCGAAGCGCTTCGCACCCTCATGGGAACTTTTACCGTGGACCGGGTAAATACTCTTTATCCCGAAACGATATCCAATGGACCGACGACTATCCCGATAAATGATCTTATCAGCAAACACTATCGCCCGGAAGAGCTTGACAATCAAATAAATAAGATTATTGAAGTTCATAAAGACCGCAGGGGAAATCTCGACTACCAGAAAGCCTTAAATGAACCCCGCCTAAACTATCCGCTCTATGCCGCCAATCAGGCGCAGTTTATCCAGCAGGAACTAGAGTCTGTGAGTAACGAATATATTTCTACTTACAAACTCTACCACTCCCGGCTCATGGAGATTCTGGACAAAAGTAAAACGCTCTCCAAAAACACCGCAAAAGTGGATCAAAAGCGTACCGAACTGGACGAAAAGCTCAAACGCCTGATACAAACTTTTCACAACAATGTAAAGATTTCGGAAGTAAATCTCACCCTCCAACAGATACCTAACTACTAGTTTTGTTTTTTATACTAAAACGATTTAGTTTGGACGGATTATCTATTTATCCCAAAACGAATGGCTACTACATCTACTCCAACAGGCAATACTCCCTCCCAAGTGGGGCAGGCGGTGGCAAAACCGGCTGCATTATATACCATGTTCCTACTGTTTTTTATGTGGGGATTTATCACCTGCATGAATGATATCCTGATTCCCTACCTGAAAGAAGTTTTTGAACTGAATTTCACACAGGCCTTTATGGTGCAGTTTGCCTTTTTTGGGGCTTATTTTGTGGGATCCTTGATTTATTTTATTATTTCCGCTACAACCGGCGACCCGATTCAGAAAATCGGTTATAAAAACGGAATCATGGCCGGATTGGGAATATCCGCATTAAGTTGTGCACTGTTTTATCCGGCTGCCCAAAACCAGGTTTATGGCTATTTCCTCGCTGCGTTGTTTTTGCTGGGAATCGGTTTTACCCTGCTTCAAATTGCGGCAAATCCTTATGTAGCGATTTTAGGTTCTTCGCGCACGGCTTCCAGCCGGCTTAATCTGGCTCAGGCTTTTAACTCATTCGGCACAACGATCGCTCCGCTTATCGGGGGGTACCTTGTGTTTCAATATTTTGCCGATGCCTCGGGAACACTCACCGCAGATTCTGTTAAAACCCCCTACCTGGTCTTTGCCGCATTGTTTGTACTGGTTGCAGTTATAATCTGGTTTACAGATTTGCCCAATATAGACACCGAAAAAGTTGAACCCGGTCTGGGCGCATTAAAATATCCTTATCTGGTATTCGGAATGTTTGCCATCTTCTGCTACGTAGGCGGAGAGGTAGCTATTGGAAGTTCGCTTATCAATTACCTGGGGCTGGAAAATATCGGGGGATTAAAGCCCGGTGAAGCAGACATCTTCCTTGCTTTTTATTGGGGGGGGGCCATGATTGGCCGATTCCTCGGTGCGGCTTCACTTTCGAAAAAGCTTGACAGTAAACTGTTTATCACCATGGTTGTGATTGCGTTGATGGTTTTTGCTTTTGTCTTTTTTGCAGCTCTGACAAAAAGCGGGTTTACGCTCAGTCTTGTAGCGGTTCTTCCCTTTTTACTTTTTGTTGCGGCAAATATCGGCGCGTTTGTACTGGGGCAGTCCTTCCCGGCGCGAACCCTCGCCGTTTTCGGAGCTGTAAATATTGTCCTCCTGTTTATTACCGTCGCTACCGGTGGTGCCATTGCCATGTGGACGGTAATTGGCATCGGGTTGTTTAATTCCATTATGTGGTCTAATATTTTTACCCTTTCGATTGACGGGCTGGGCAAATACACCTCACAGGGTTCTTCCCTGCTGGTGATGATGATTCTCGGCGGTGCACTTGTACCCGTCATACAGGGTGCTATTGCGGACCGTGCGGGGCTTCAGATTTCGTTTCTGGTGCCGATCCTGTGTTATGTGTATATTTTGTTTTATGGCCTGAAGGGTTATAAAATCGGTAAAGCCCCCGAAGTTGTCGCGCAGGAATAAAAATCATTTAAAATCAAACATCCAGTATATGACCCCAGTAGCAATTGGTATAGACATTGGCGGAACGAATACCAAATACGGAATTGTAGATCAGCATGGCAACGCCCTGGCAGAAACCTCTCTTTCCACCCCTAAATATGAGGACGTGGAAGAATATGTCCGGGTAGTTTCTCATGCTGTACACAGTCTGGTTGACTCTCTTCCGGAGCCTGTTGAAATCAAAGGCGTAGGCATCGGTGCGCCTAACGGAAATTATTTTAAAGGAACCATTGAATATGCGCCCAACCTTAAGTGGAAAGGGGTGATTCCGATGACCGAACTTTTTGGGAAATATTTCCCGGATGTACCGATCATACTCACCAACGACGCCAACGCGGCAGCTATCGGAGAAATGATCTACGGTGGAGCCAAAGGCATGAAAGACTTCATCGTCATCACATTGGGTACAGGAGTAGGCAGTGGGTTTGTGGCTAATGGCCAGCTTATTTACGGCCACGACGGTTTCGCCGGGGAATTTGGCCATGTATGCGCGGTGAGAGGAGGCCGGATGTGTACTTGCGGGCGCAAAGGTTGTGTCGAAACGTATGCCTCCGCCCGAGGCCTTGTGCTGACCGTACAGGAATTGCTTGCCGGCTCGACCGATGATAGTCCGTTGGCACAGATACTTCCGGAAAAACTTACACCCAAGGATGTTTTTGAAGCCGCCGAAAATGGAGACCCTGTGGCCATTGAAGCATTCGAATATACCGGAAAAATCCTGGGCGAATCACTCTCTGATGCCGTAGCCTATTTAAGTCCCAAAGCGATTTTCCTCTTTGGCGGAGTAGCAAAAGCCGGAAACTGGATTCTTGAGCCTACTCACCGGCACATGGAAAATAACCTCCTCGCCATTTATAAAAATAAAGTCAAAATTGCGCCTTCCGGCCTCCCGGACGTTAATGCTGCAATTTTGGGTGCAAGTGCTATGGTCTGGAAGGAAATTTAGTTCGGCTCTACCAGTCGGCAAACCATAATCCCAGACTGACTTTTATTGGCTGCGAGATAATCCGAAAGCGGCTTTTCGGAAATTTCTACTTTCATCGAGCCGGTTGAAGCATGAAACAAATGGGTCCGCCCGTTTTGTTTGATCGCGAAACCGACATGAACGATATCCAGACCCGCAATCGAAGTGGTGATCGCAATGAGATCGCCACTTTTGATATTACCCTCCCTTTGTGCGATTTCAGCTTTGGGGATATAAAAATAATTGCGGGAACTAATCTCTTTTTCCACCTTTTTGATTTCCCTTACAAAAACACTGTCCGAAAGCTGGCGGTAGGCCGTTGTATGGGTGGACATAAAATTAATCGGCTTGATATACGGTTTCCCTCCGCAGGTTTGGGTAACGTCCTGTATAATTCCTTTTTGAGTATTGTGATAAATCCAATCGGTAAAATAGTGGAGTCGGGAAGGATATGCCCCCTGCTGTTCGTTGCGGTATCGCACCTTTTCCAGTTCTTCCTGAAAAGCATCAAAGTTCAGACGATTCTGTTTAATCAGGCGGGAAAACACGATTACATTTTCCAGAAAAGTAGTACAGTCGAGTCCGGAAAGATTTACAACCAGTTTTTCGTCCCCTTCGATTTCAAGTGTTTTGGCTACATAAGGAGTGCCCATAAATTTTTTTCCCACCTCCATAGCAACAATATCTATGGGAGAAGCCGACAGGCCCGCTTGGCTAAAGGCATTGAGGTAAGACTGGCAAAGGTCTTGATTTTCCTTTGTGCACCAAGTTTGGGCGGTAACCGGCAGCGACAAGGCGAGCAGCATGGCAAGTACCAGCCCTTTCAGAAGAATTTTTGAACAAATCATAAGCTAAAAATTTCAGAAAATGACCGGCAACCCTTTTTTAAGGCTTAAACATTGACTTTATACTTCCCCAGGTACGCTGAATCGAGGTAGGATTGTGAGACATGCTACTGGTAAAAGTATAAGTTTTCCCTCCAGTGATGATTTGAAGGTCATAGTGAATTACGCGGGAGGTAGTTTTGAAAATACCGTCGTCGAGGTATTGATATTTTCCACTTCCATCGGAAGGAAGGGTCACAATATGATCCTGATTTGTGTCTTCATTAATGCGTCGGAAGATTCTGTATTCCACCACATTAGCCTCGTCGGGCAGTTCCCACTCAAGCAGGATGTCGGCTCCGTCAGAAGCCAGACTAAAATAGTTGAGAAGTACATTCTGTCCCTGAGCAAAAGGAGCCAGGGACAAAACATTCAGAAGAGTCAATAGCGGTATAAAAAGTCTTCCGTTCATAGTAAGGATACAGCGTCGTGAGCAAAAATAAGATTTTCCTGCTCAACACCCAAACGAAAATTTACCTTTAACAATTGTTTATTTATAATCCTTATCCTATCTTTGCGGGGCAAAAATTGAATACAATGAAAAAGGACATTCATCCCGAATACAGAGAGGTTATCTTTAAGGATATTTCTACCGATTTTTCCTTTAAAACCCGCTCAACCGTAAAAACCAGAGAAACGATTACCTGGGATGACGGGCAAGAATACCCACTGGTAAAACTGGATATCACCAGCGATTCCCATCCATTTTTCACCGGTAAACAAAAACTGGTTGACACCGCCGGTCGTGTGGACAAGTTTTACAGCCGTTACGGGAACAAAACCACGAAAAAGTAGAGAGGACTCTCTTCTTTTGAGGAAAGATTTGAAGAAGAGCAGTTCAGAAGAACTGCTCTTTTTGTGTTATTTTTACCTCAAAATTCCCAACCATGGCCTATATCCTTTTTGAAGACACCTCCCATTTCGACCTGCTTCCCTTTACATTCACCCGACCGGTATTCGAGATACGGAAAGGTATTTTTACTCAAACCGAAAGATGGAACCGCATCACAGGGAATCCCTGTCTCCGAGTTTCCTATGATTATCTGGGGATTCGCTTTAATGATCCTCTTCCTACGGGAGAGGTCATCTGGATCAATGGTAAATTCCTTCCTATAGCCGAACTTCGCCATCTGGTAAATGAAGCGGCTCCCGAAACGTTTTACCTCAACCCGGAAAAAGAAGTCCTCATTGCTCGTTTCTCACCGACCCTTTTGCCCGCCGACCACCACGGTATTATTGATGTAGTATTATTGGAGAAATTGGGGTTAAAAGCCGAAAAAACGGCGGTTTCTCCTCCCGCAATCCGACATTTGCCGGATATTTTTCAGGAAAACGACAAATGGATTGCCTTCGACTTCGAGTTGATTACCCGCACCGAAACCTCCGGGAAAATTGACGACCCTCATACCCGGATTTATGGTGCGGATAATATCTTCGTCAGCCCCGGAGTCAAAGTCCGCGCAGCCATTATTAATGCCGAAGACGGCCCGATTTTTTTAGGAAAAAATGTCGAAATCAATGAAGGGGCCATCATACGCCGCACCCATGCCATCTGCGATTATGCACATGTCAATATGGGCGCAAAACTTCGCGGCGACACCACCATCGGCCCCCATTGTAAAGTTGGCGGAGAAATTGCCAATTCTGTCCTGATGGGTTATTCCAATAAAGGCCATGAAGGATATTTAGGAAATGCCGTAATAGGCTATTGGTGTAATCTGGGAGCGGATACCAATTCTTCCAACCTCAAAAACAACTATGCCGATGTAAAACTCTGGCACTACCCTACCGAAAAATTTCGCGATACCGGGCTTCAGTTTTGCGGCCTTATGATGGCCGACCATAGCAAATGTGGAATTAATACCATGTTTAATACCGGTACAGTTGTAGGCGTTTTCGCCAACCTGTTTGGATCGGGATTTCTTCGGTCATATATTCCCGACTTTTCCTGGGGAGGGGCAGAAGAAATGACCACCTATCGCCTGGAAAAAGCATTTGAAGTAGCCGAAAAGGTGATGTTGCGAAAAGGAATAAACTTTGACATAGAAGAACAAACGATTTTATCCAAAGTTTTTGAAATAACGAAAAAATACCGCAATCAGGAATTCCGATTGCCTAATCCCGACTGGAAAACTCATCATTAATCATTTATCATTCCTAACTAAAAACCCCTATGCGCAAAAAGATTGCAGCCGGAAACTGGAAAATGAACCTCACCTCAGCAGAAGCCGGAAGCCTGGCGGGAGGTGTATTGGAAGCTTTTGCCGGAAATACCAAAGAAAATGTTCAGGTTATTTTCGCGCCTTCCTATCCCTACCTGCCTCAGATTGTGAAACTTGCCGCCTCCCATGACCGTGCATTTGTGTCTGCACAAAACCTCCACCAGGAAGAAAGTGGAGCCTACACTGGTGAAATTTCGGCGTCTATGCTTACCTCTATCGGGGTAACCCATGTGATCATCGGACATTCCGAACGCAGGCAGTATTTCGGAGAAACCAATGCCGTACTTGCCGCAAAAATCAATCGCGCACTCGCCCACGGACTTGTTCCGATCTATTGTATTGGTGAAACGCTGGCCGAACGCGAGGCGGGCAAAACCCTCGAAGTAAATCGAATCCAGCTTAGCGAAGGTGCTTTCCACCTTGATGCAACAAACTTTGGTAAACTAATCGTTGCCTACGAACCCGTATGGGCGATTGGCACAGGAAAAACAGCCTCCCCCGCACAGGCCCAGGAAGTGCATCAGTATATCCGGTCACTGATTACCGAAAAATATGGAGCTTCCGTAGCAGAAAATACCTCTATCCTTTATGGAGGAAGTGTAAAAGCCGCCAATGCTCCGGAGTTATTTTCACAGGCAGATATTGATGGCGGGCTGGTAGGCGGTGCAAGCCTTAATGTTGCGGATTTTGCGGGAATTATTCAGGCATTGGGATAAATCTCCGTCTTTTACTAAATTTCCGCTTCACCAATCGCAGCAACATGAAGTTATTTTATCCACTTTTTCTTTTTTCGCTGGTGATTATCCATGGATTCTCCCAGGGGAATGAAAATGCACGAAAATTCGCTAAAACGATTTCGGCGCAGGACATCAAAGCGCATATTTCCTTTCTGGCAGATGACCTCGTTGAAGGCCGTGAAACCGGTGAACGCGGGCAGAAAATTGCAGGGTTGTATGTAAAGTCCCAATTTGTAAGGATGGGACTCCCCGGAGGCGTCCCGGAATCAGGAAGTTATTATCAGACTTTCTACCTTAATCAGTCCGGCGTAAATGAAGCAACGATTTCTTTGGGCAAAAAAACGTTTAATTTTAAAGAGGATTTCACCTATTACGGCATGGGTCTTCCCGCCCAATTGTCAGGAGATATTGTCTTTGGAGGATATGGTTTGTCCTCCGATACCTACAACAACTTCCGTCACACCGATGTTAAGGACAAACTGGTATTGGTTTTCTCCGGCTCGCCGGTTACTACGGGGGGAGAACCCCTCCGTCTTCTGGATCAACTTCGGGAATGGCGGCGACGGGGGGAGACCTATAAAGCAGCCGGAGCGAAAGCGTTTATGATTATCCTGCCGGACTCGGTATTTGAAACGGTAAAACGCTTTGCCGGAAGAGGTTCGATGTCCATAACCGGGGAGCCGACCGCCTCAATGGCAGGTTTATACTTGTCCGAAACGATGGGCAATTACCTTCTGGGACTGGGCAAAGGCAAACCGGAAAACCTGAAGAAAGAATTAGAAACTTCGGACATACCTGCCACACTCGACTTCAAAAAAGCAGGATTTTCGCTAAATGCAGACGTGGAAACCTCCGTTAAAAGCGGAGAAAATGTATTAGCATACCTGGAAGGAACCGATAAAAAGGAGGAACTCCTTGTGCTTACCGCCCATTATGACCATATCGGTGTAAGCCGAAACGGCGAAGTAAACAACGGTGCGGATGACGATGCCTCCGGCACTTCTTCCATTATGGAAATCGCTGAGGCATTTGCCCTGGCGGCGGTGGAAGGGTACAGGCCCCGTAGAAGCATTCTTTTTATGCTGGTATCCGGAGAAGAAAAAGGGCTGCTCGGTTCAGAATTTTATACGAATAACCCCCTTTATCCCCTTGCCAGTACTGTGGTTAATCTGAATATTGATATGATTGGAAGAATTGACAGCAAATATGAAAGTTTGCCGGATTCCGCCAATTATACCTACGTAATTGGTTCCGACCGTCTGAGTTCAGAACTACATGCGCTCAGCGAAGAAGTAAACCAAACCTATTCAGGGCTGATAATGGACTATAAATACAATGCAGACAATGATCCGCAGCGGTTTTATTACCGAAGTGACCATTACAATTTTGCCAAAAACGGTATCCCGGTGATTTTTTATTTCTCCGGTACCCATAAAGATTACCACAAACCTACTGACGATTTAGAAAAAATCAACTTTGAGAAGACGGCGAAAATTGCCCGGCAGGTGTTTTATACTGCCTGGGAAATCGCAAATCGGGAAGAAAAAATTGTCGTGGACAAAGCCGTGGACCGGTGAGTATAGGGGAAAGAGATTTTAGTACATTTCCCTGACGAGAAAAAAACCTTCTTCCCCCTGCGGCTGATAAAGAGGCATAAGCATCATGCCATCGGCAGGAGCCATCACAGGCCCTTTTTTGTCCTTTGCTACAATATCCCCGGCTTTGACTTTTGAATAATTGGCAAAGCCGGGGTTTGTTTCATATCCATCATCGGGAGATATTCCGTGGCGGTAAACCACTTCTACGTATTGGGGCAAACCTTTAGAAGCATTCAGAAGTTGCTGCCTATACTTCTCAAAACCGGGGATTTCCTCACTTTGGATACAACCCGCTTTTTCCATAAGCAACCATACTGCCGCTTCGTGGTGGCGTTGTTGCATGAATGGGGATAAAAAAAAGTCGGTCGGTTTTTTGTACATTTGAGATGACGAAAAAACAAACCTACAAAATCCCGACCTATGTCAAAGATACAGAAAAAAGCATCGAAAAATCAAGACAAGGGAGCAAA
>JANRJC010000006.1:0-106695 GCA_033764335.1 Bacteroidia bacterium
AGAGGTCGAATGTTTGTAGCCACGAGGCCCGTTCCCCCTTTTTTTTTCAGGAGTTGCGCCGAAGCGCGCGTGATTGCGAAAGGTTCTTTGTTTCAAACATTCGCCTGCGGTCTCAAAACCACAAAGAAATATCCCGCCCCCTTACAGCAACTCCAGCCCCTTGTGCCAGGGCAGCAGGCGGCCGTGTTCGAGTTCGCCTTCTTGCTCTCCGGCATAGACCAGAAACTGGTTTTCCGGCGGGTTGCCCGATAGTTTATGCCAAAGTTTTAGTCCCGAAGTGAGGCGGGAGTTGTAGGTCTGGCTGGATTTGATTTCGATGGCTTTCAGCACTCCGTCCTCCTCCACCAGTAGGTCAATTTCATTATTTTTTTGATCTTGCCAAAACCAGAACTTCGGGCGTTTGCCCGCATTTGTGCGTTTTTTGTACAATTCGACAATGATGGCATTTTCGACAATATTCCCCATATAATGGTGCCGTTCCAACTGGAGGGGTGAGGTGATGCCCAGCAGATTGCAGAGCAAACCCGTGTCGAAAAAATACAGTTTAGGGGATTTGATAAGCCGTTTATTAAAATTCTCAAAATAGGGTGGCAGTTTAAAAATCAGGTACGATGCCTCCAAAACAGAAATCCAAGCTTTAGCAGTATTCGGTGTCACGCCCGAATCCGTGGCAAGGGAAGCCAGGTTGAGTGGCTGGCCAACCCTTCCCGCACAGAGCCGCATGAAATTACCAAATGCCGAAATATCACCTACATTTTTCAGCATCCGAACATCCCGTTCGAGGTAGGTCTGAATGTAACTGTCAAAAAATACTTCCGGTGGCACCGCGATCTCTCCATGAATACCCGGAAAACCGCCCCGCCAAACAAATGCTTCCAAACCGGATGGAGACTGATGAGTCTCCATCTCAAAAATCGAAAGCGGAAGCAGGTTTAATAGGCCTACCCTGCCCGCCAGGGATTGAGTGATATGCTCCATCATCAGGAAGTTTTGCGAACCGGACAAAACAAAACGGCGGTTTTTGTCAGTGTCCACATAACCTTGCAGGTAATTGAACAGATGGGGCACCCGTTGTGCCTCGTCTAAAATCGCCCCCGTCGGGAAACTATTGAGAAAACGACGGGGATCCTCCTCCGCCCTGCGGCGGGCATCGGCATCTTCCAGGCTTGCGTAGGGCAAATCGGGGAGGAGATGCCGCAGCAGCGTGGTTTTCCCGCTTTGCCGGGGTCCACCTAGATAAACCACGGGAAACCAGGTTCGAAAATCCCGGATAGTGGGAGCAATTAGTCGTTGTATTAGCATTTTTAGTAAATGTGCAATTCAATTGCATATTTACTAAAAAATATCCGACAAACCCAACAATTTTGCGGGTGCCAACTACGAATGTTAAAAGACGTAAACCATCTCCCTGTATCCGCGGCGGCGGCGGGTTACCGAATTATTTTCATTCCGTCCCGAATTTTTTTTTACTTATTCCCCATTACTGCTAAATTGTCAAAAATTAAAATTTCAAACAAAATGGAAATAGCAACCCGAACAAGGTGGAAAAATATGCCGATGCCCGAATCTAGGGCCGAGTTATCCCTCAAAAAAAGTTTTACTCCCGAGGAGTTTAATCGCCTGAAAAACGGATTGATACCCCGTGAAATGGAGGATAAATGGTTTATTTTCTTTGAAGACAACTATTTATATTTTCACCGCAGTTGGACGGGTTTTGAAATTTTTCGGATAGAACTCGCCCCTCAGTCCGACGGCTCCGCGACGATTCGCCAAGGTTGGGTAAACCGCGACAAAACGCAGTACAGCGGCGAAGACCCTGCGGAGGAACTCCGCACGGTGACGTTTCTTCTTGATAAGCTGATTTGAACCACTTTCCGTCGGTTGTTAGCTTTTGTACCCCCTTCCGTCTGCCGTCCCCCTTGTAAGGGGGACGGCAGACGGAAGGGGGTTCAAAATAGAAACTCCGCTGCGGTGGTAAATTCGCGCTCCGCGTGACCGAGTATTTTTGCGGCTTCGCGGAACACTGCCGATGGGCCTTTTCCCGCCGACCGCATTTCTTTCAGGGAAAAAGAACCCGCTGACTTGGAAAGTTTGCGGCCCTCATTGTCTGTAAGCAGGGCATGGTGATAAAAACGGGTGTGGGCGAAGGCGTTTTCCGGGAAAAAACGAGCCAGAAACAATTGAGCCGCCGTCGAGTCGGCCAGATCTTCGCCCCTTACGATCAGGTTGATTCCGTTGTGGATGTCTTCCCAAACCGAAACAATCTGATAGGCAGGAATACCGTCCTTGCGCCGAATCACAAAATCGCGCATCCTTTCGTAAAGATTTACCGACTTATTTCCCTGGAAAAAATCGTCCCAGTGGATTAGTGTCTTCGGCGGCGTAAGCAAACGCCAGGCGGTTTCGGGTTGGAAAAGGGGAATCGCTGCCTCGCGGCAGGTGCCGATATATTGCCCGCCGGAGGTTTGGATTTGGGAACGCGAACATACGCAGCCAAACACGTTTCCGCCCTGTGCGGCGATCTGCTCAAGGGCTGCTTGGTATTCGTCGCGACGGTTTTGCTGGGAGTAATTTTTGCGGTGATCCTCCGGCCCGGAAGGCCCGTAATCGTAATCGAGGCCCAGCCATTCGAGCGTGCGGAAAATGTCTTCAAGGTATTCTTCACGCATCCGTGGCGCGTCAAGGTCGTCAATCCGCAGCCAGAGTTTGCCGCCTGCGCGACGGGTAAGCACCCAGGTGAGGACAAAGTTCAACCCGTTGCCGAGGTGGAGAAAACCGCTAGGCGTCGGTGCCAGTCTGCTGACAATTTTTTCCATGCTATAATTCCGCTCAAACATGCCCCCGGAATGCCCTGACCGGGATAAACACTGTCACCGCAAATATACGCACCCTCGCGATTTAACCGCGCATCAATCATCTGCCAGGGTTTGATCCGGAGGTATTGCGGGTAACCGCCGACAAAACCCCATTTGCGACCGGTCCATTTTTCCCACGATTTCTGAGTGGAGGAATGGACATACAGTAAGTCTTCCCTGCGGATAAATCCGCGTTTTTCGAGCAAATCCAACACTTCTTCCTGTACCGTTTCTTTATTTTCTACCTGCTGCTCTCCGGGGTTGGGCAAATGAAACGAAACGGACCCGACCACTTGGCCCGGCTCACAACGAATAGTATCTTCCGGATCGCTCAGGCTCAGAAAAATGCTGCGCGCCTGGGTAAAAGAAAACGGCTTTTCCAGGTGTATCTGGTGATGCAGGCTTTCAAATTCGCGGAACCTTTTTGCCGCAAACCCCAGGGAAAAAGCACTGTTGAGCGAGGCAGAAGGCATCACTTTTTTAGCATATTTTTTTGTCAGCACGGGGTCATCAAACAAAGCCAGAGTGTTGTTGATAGGAAGAGAAGAAATGAGTTTGGCCGTTTTGTATTCGCCTTTTTTCGATTGGACGATATAACCTCCTTTTACCCGGGAAACCTTCTCCACCGGGTTGCGCAACTCGATTTTACCGCCCCGCGACTCGATATAGCCTGTGAGAGATTCTACCAGTTTGATCATACCGCCGGGGACGTAAAAGTTGGAAAATAACGTATAACACAAAGCCGTAGCACCAAACAATACATTCACTTCTTCGAGGTAGTTCTGAGCGGTGATTAGGAGTTGTTCGTTGACAAAGTCCACAAAGTCCGGGTTTTGATCCAGCCCATATTTGCGGAGAAGATCCCCTACGGATGGGTAAGCCAGGGCAGCAAAACGAAGCTGAGCAGGGCGAAAATTACGCACCATATCCAAAATATCATTCAGCGAAGAAGGCGGAAATGCGCGTTGTTGAAGAGAAGTTTGCCAGACAAAAAGACTAATCCGGTAACAATACTCCCAGAAAGGCCGTTGGCCTTTGGGGCCGAAAACCCGTTCGGCCTCGGCAATCCACAGATCCAAGTCCGGATACCGGGTAATCACACGACCGTCGCGCAGATAAACCAACATAGGAGTTTCCAGCTTTTTTATCGGAACTGAAATTCCCGTTTTTTCCAAAAGAAAATGTACCGGCATGCCCGGATCGAGGCCTACCAGCGTAGTGGCCCCGCTTTCAAACCAAAAATGTTTGCGCGGATACGAAGAAGAACAGCCTCCAGGCAACCAATTCTGCTCCAAAATCGTAACAGGATAGCCGTCACAAGCCAATAACGCCGCAGCCGTTAATCCCGCCATTCCACTTCCGATTACCAGTATTTCTGTATTTTGCATGCTCTTATAAATGAGACTCAGGTATTATTTTGTTTAAGTTTTGGGGATAAAAAATTAAACAAAAAGACCCCAGAATTGTTTGTAAGCATAAACCCAATATTTTTACCCCCGTCATACAGGCGACATTTGACGAAAGAAGTAAAAGGTAGTTTTGAGGTAATTATCGGATTGAACATTTTGGTTATGTTGCCGTTTGTTGTAATGAATTCTTTAACCCTTAATAATAATAAATGAAACCGAACGAAACTTTGTGGAACAGCCCGTCTTTAAACGGGAAAGGTCATAACGGCCACCACACAGGGAAACACGGGACTTATCATGACGAGATTGGCGACAACCACGTGGCCACTTCCGTAGATACGCCACTTCGCCCTGACGCCTTTGCGCTGAGTGATGAGCAGAAGATTGAGAAAATAGCGTCTCATTTCCGCGAAATTATGGAAACATTGGGCCTCGATCTCAGCGATGACAGCCTCAGCGGCACGCCCCGTCGTGTCGCCAAGATGTATGTAAAAGAAATTTTCAGCGGTTTAAACCCCGACAATAAACCGGATGTAAAACTTTTTGAAAATAAATACCAGTACCGGGAAATGCTGGTCGAAAAAGACATTACGTTTTACTCCAACTGCGAACACCACTTTGTACCGATTTACGGTCGCGCCCATGTAGCCTATATGAGTGGAGGAAAAGTCGTAGGGCTTTCCAAACTCAACCGGATTGTGCAATACTTTGCCCGTCGTCCTCAGGTGCAGGAGCGCATGACCCGGCAGATTGCCGAGGAATTGAAAAAAGCATTAGGAACACAAGACGTAGCCGTTATCATTGACGCAAATCACCATTGTGTATCGTCTCGGGGCGTAAATGATGTCAACAGCAGTACCATTACCGCAGAATATTCGGGAAAATTCAAAAATCCTGAAACCCGGAAGGAGCTTTTGCAGTATTTATCTATGTAGTAGTAGTAGTAGTAGTTTTAATAGATCATTAGCGCGGAGTTTTACTCCGCGTTTTTTTATTTTGCCGCATGGATATTCGATACCTGCTAGTGGCCATGATTTTGGGGGTGATTTTCCCCATTGGGCACGAAATCACCTTTCTGGTAAAATATTTTATCATGCTGCTGCTGTTTTTTTCCTTCCGGGAAATCAGCTATAACAAGGATATTTTCCACCCGCTTCAAATCTGGCTGTTGGTATTTTTTCTGAGTATTCCACTCGTCTGGTATATAATCGTGCGCAATTGGTCGGAGACCTACGCCCTCGCCGGTTTTGTGATGGCGATCCAGCCTACGGCCTCGGTGGCTCCTGTGATCATGGGTTATCTCAAAGGCAAACTGGAACCCGTTACCCTGGCGATTCTCACCACCAACTGCGCTACTGCACTTTATCTTCCAATTGTATTGCCGATGATCATTCCGGCTTCAGAGGGCGTTACGACACCAGATATTTTGGCTTCGGTATTGATTGTGATCCTTGTCCCGCTGTTTCTCGCGATTTTGGTGCGAACCGTTTTTCCGGTTTTCAACGAAAAACTCAACGCATTTAACCGGATTTCTTTTTACCTGTTTCTGCTCAACGTATATATCGCCATCGCTGAAGCCACCCATTTTATCCGCTTTGAAAGCACGGCAGGATTGGGAGAAATCCTCGGGATCGGAGTAGTCGCCGTCATAATTTTCAGCATCAGTATGCTGCTGGGGACTTTGGCCGGAGGCAAGACCCTGCAAGCCGAAGGCAGCATGGCGTTAGGCAGGAAAAATACTATTTTCGGCATCTGGCTCGGGCTTACCTATATGTCGCCGCTGGTTGCACTGGGGCCTATGTTGTATATTCTGGTGCAAAATGCTTATCACTCTTTCCTCATTTCGCGGGTAAAGTGAGATAAATCATTCCTCCTCCACCGGAAATATTTGTACCTTAGAGAAATCCTATTTTACCCAAAATTGTTTTCCTTTGTTTGGACAAAGTGAATTCAAAATTACCGGAACAATGAACCATTATTATAAACTTTTCTCGCATACACTCCTTCATTCAGCCCTTTTTTTCCTGTGTTTTTTTGCTCTTTCCGACGTTTTTGGGCAAAAATTTACCCAGACCATCCGGGGGCATGTATCCGATCATGCTTCCGGACATCCGATAATTGAAGCCATTATCAGCCTGAAAGACCTGCCCGATTTTTTGCCGGTTACTTCGGATGAAAACGGGCTGTTTCGCATGGAAAATGTTCCCGCCGGAAGGCATATTGTGAAAGTAGCCAAACCCGGTTTTGCCGATTATACCTACCCCGACCTTGAGTTGAATGCCGGCAAAGAGGTCGTACTGGAAGTACAGATGGAAGAAAAAATCTACGAGGCCGAGGCCGTCGAAATCACCGCAGGCAATATTCACGACATCGGCAGAGTCAGCACGCGGGTATTCACCGTCGAAGAAACCAAACGTTATGCCGCTGTGTATTTTGATCCGGCTCGGATGGCTGCGAGTTATCCCGGTGTGGTTCAGGGCAATGACCAGGCCAATCACCTCGTGGTGCGCGGCAACAGCCCCAACGGAGTGCTCTGGCGCATGGAAGGGGTGGACATTGTCAATCCCAACCACCTGACCAATGCCGGAACCTTTACCGACCGGCTGACCCAGGCCGGAGGCGGAACCATTATCCTCAGCACCCAGTTGCTCACCGAATCGAGTTTCAGCACCGGAGCCTTCGGCCCTCAGTTTGGCAACGCACTTTCCGGCGTGTTTGACATTCACCTACGGAAAGGAAACGAAGAAAAATACGAATTTACCGGTCAGGCAGGCCTCATAGGGATTGACCTCGCCGCAGAAGGGCCTTTGAGCAAAGCCAGCCGCAGTTCTTTTCTCGTCAATTACCGCTATTCTACCGTCGGTCTGCTTTCGCAGATGGGTATTTCCTTCGGAGACGAAGAAATTGCCTTTCAGGACCTTTCGTTTAACCTTTCCCTTCCCACCAAAAACTTCGGCAATTTCACCCTTTTTGGGATCGGCGGCCTCAGCAGCAACTTCTTCCGCGCTCCCCGAGATACCATCCGCGATCAAAAAGACCGGTTTGACATTGATTTCCACTCCAATATGGGAGCGGGAGGCATTACCCACACCCTGCTTTTAGGCGAAAAATCCCTGCTCAAAAGCGTTGTAGCCGTATCGGCCATAGACAGCGACCGCGAAGGGTTTTTCCTTCCCGACCTGCAAACCCGCCTTCAGTCCGAAGGCGACCGGCAGACACAGGTGCGGTTTTCGGCGACTACCGCTTTTACCCACAAACTACGAGCAGCCACCACCTTGCAGGCAGGTATTTTCCTCAATCGGCTGGGCTACGAAATGTCCAGCATCTCCCGACCTCCGGGAAGTACCGATGACTTTAAAACCCTCGTGAACAATACCGGAACTTATACCCTGCTGCAACCTTATGCCCGGATCGAACACAATTTTACCCCTTCCCTCAACTTTACCGCCGGGGTTCATAGCATGATATTTTTGTTCAATAACAGCCGTTCTCTGGAGCCGAGGCTTTCGCTCAACTGGCAGGCGAGTCTGCGTCAATCCCTGCGGCTGGCCTATGGGCTTCACAGTCAGCTACAACTGCCCGGCACGTATTTTTCCACCTCGCCCGAAAATCCGGATATCCTACCCAACCGAAATCTGGGTTTTACCAAAGCCCATCATATCGTGCTGAGTTTTAATCATCAGCTGAGTGAAAACCTGGTGTTGCGGCTGGAGCCCTATTACCAGCACCTGTACAATGTGCCGATTATCAACCAAACGACCAGCACCTATTCGGTGTTGAATTTGGTCGAAGGATATACGCCCGATTCGCTGGAAAATGCCGGAACGGGACGGAATTACGGCCTCGAATTTTCCGTCGAAAAATACCTGAGCAAAAATTATTATTACTTGTTTAGTGGCTCTTTGTATGAGTCCAAATACACCGCCGGCGACGGCGTGGAAAGAGACACCCGGTTTAATGGAAATTATGTTTTCAGCCTCACCGGCGGAAGAGAATTTGACCGAATCACCAAAAAGAACAAAAATAAAGTCCTGGGGCTAAATATGCGCCTGATTTATCAGGGAGGATTTCGCGCCATGCCGATAGATACCGCTGCTTCCGCCGTGGCGTTTACGACTGTTTTTGATGAAACCGAAGGTTTTTCCGAGCGATTACCCGACTACTTCCGCGCCGATCTGCGAATCACCTTTAAACGCAATCGGCAAAATTACACCCGCACGTTCGGCATTGACATTCAGAATGTTACTAACAGCAAAAACATCGCCTTCCAGACTTACGATACCTACCTGAAACAAATTGTAACCAAATACCAGTTGGGAATCATCCCGTTGCTCAGTTACCGAATCGAATTTTAACTGTTATGAAAGTCGCAAACATTTTTCTCACCGCATTATTTGCCCTTTTTACCGTCGTCCAGTTTAATGACCCGGACGCCTGGGCATGGATTATTTTTTACCTCTTTATCACCGCCCTCTTTGGGCTGGCTGTCGCGGGAAAATATTACAAACCTGCGGTATGGGTCGGTTTGGCGGCCTGCGTCATCGGAGCCGTTTTCCATGCGGTAGGTGCTTACGAGTTCCTGACCAATAAAGACGGAATCGCCTTCAGCGAAGGCATGTCCAATGCCTACCCCTATATCGAAAAAGCGAGAGAATTTGGGGGGCTGGTGATCAGTTTTGGGGCAATGGTTTTTCTGTATATGCAGTTGCCCAAAACAAGGAGTTAAAAAAAACTGTCCCGGCGAAAGCCAGGACAGTCACGTTTCATTTACCCTACATTTCAAAAATCATTCTAACAAAAACCGCCGTAGAATGCAATTTGAATGAGGATGAATAAATCTATTTGATTTACCCCTACAAATAGATCTTGGATACTTGTATTTTATCACAAATACCATGCCGTTTGTCCATAGTTTCACCATGTGTTTAATTTTTTATTTCGGGCCTTCATGAAATACCTGATTTCGATTGTAGGCCCTACGGCTGTGGGAAAAACGGCCCTGTCAGTAACCCTCGCGACGACCTTTCGATCCGCGATTTTATCCACGGATTCCCGGCAGATGTACCGATTTATGGACATTGGTACAGCAAAACCCACCCAAGAAGAACAGGCAGGTATCCCTCACTATTTTCTGGACATTCTTTTTCCCGACGAAATATACAGTGCGGGGAAGTTTGAGGCAGAAGCCGAAACAATGATTCAACAAATTTTCAAAACTTCTGACTTTATTATCACTGTCGGAGGTTCGACCTTATACATTGACGCACTCTGGAAAGGCATAGACGAAATGCCCGTCATTCCGCCCGAAATACGCAATCATCTGAATAGAGAATTTCAGGAGAATGGCCTCGAAAATCTGCTGCAAGAATTACAACAAGCCGATCCCCAAACTTTTGACCAGATTGACAAAGCGAACCCGGCGCGGGTGATCCGCGCACTGGAAGTATTTCGCGCTACGGGAAACCCCATTTCCCTTTATCGAAACCATTCTTCCGAAAAAAAAAGAGACTATCAACTCATCAAAATCGGGCTTACCGAGCATCGCCCGGTTTTGTATGAACGCATCAACCAAAGAGTAAAAAAAATGATTTCCGACGGCCTCGAACAAGAAGTGCGAAGTTTGCTGGAAAGGGGCTATTCTCCCGAAAATCCATCCCTTCAATCCATTGGTTATCAGGAAATGGTGAGTTATATTCAGGGGAAAAATACCTTGGCGGAAGCCATCGAACAAATCCAGCAGAATAGCCGTCGTTACGCAAAAAGGCAACTCACCTGGTTTCGCAGGTATAAGGACATCACCTGGTTTCCGGCGGGAGAAAATGAGGCCGTTTTGCGTTGGGTTAACGAAGAAATTCAGCGGCGGGCGGGTATGGAATAACCGTATTTTTCCCAAATTGCCGCAACCTCGGGAGTCTGGAGGAAATTGTTAAAAGCATTTATGTCGCGGTGGCGGTTTTTGAGTACAACCCTTCCGTGGGGAATGCCTTCTCCCGCAAGACTTCCGATTGAAAGCCAGTAACCTTTGCCCTTCAGGTTGGGGTCAAACATCGCCGAACGCGAAGTGAAAGCGGCATCCACCACACCCGAAAAAATATACCGATTGACATGGCTAATGTTTTCGCCATAAACAAGATGGCCTTCGAGCAATTCATCCCAGCCGTTGGCTGTGAGCCAGTCCAGCGCCTGGCGACCAAAAGGAGCCTGTTCCGGGTTGGCAATGGCGATTTTTTCCAGGTCGGGGCGGGAAAAATAGCGGATAATATCCCCCTCCCCTACCGAATCTTTTGACCAGAAAACCAGTTCGCCGATGACAAAAACGATAGGTTCTTCCCGGGAAAAACCCTTTTCGTACAGAAACTGAGGGTATTTCATGTCCGCCGAAAAAAACAGATTAAACGGCGCGCCGTTGGTAATCTGAGCGGTATGCACACCGGAGGCCGCCACCGAAATATCCACGTGTATTTTCGTCTGCGCTTCAAACGCGGCGGTGATTTCTTCCATCGGAGGTCCCAGACTTGCCGCTACGGCAACCAGCAGCGGGCGTTCCGGCTGGCAGGCCATCAAAAAAAGGAGAAAATTTCCTGCGATCAGTAGTTTTAAACGGTTCATTCAGCTCCAAGTAGTTGCACTTCCCAGGGGGTTGTATTTTTTACCCGGGCAAAAATAATCCCGTCATTCCAATTAGCGATACGATCCACCATATCGAGCATATATTTGGAAAAATAGACTTTCACAGAATCTCCCGTAATGGTCTGAACCTGAATGGCGTACATAGGGTGAAACTGCAAATCCTGAATCGTGTTCACCGGTGGTTGAGAGAGTGCCCTTGCGTGAAATTTCACAATTTTTCCGACGGCAGAATCCGCGCTTTGCTGAAGCGGTTCAAACTCCTCAAAGTCCACGTTCCAACTCACCTGCGAAGCCTCGCGTACCAGCGTCTCGGCCCCGTCTTTTGCCCCGGCAAAATAATCATCTTCCCGAAGTCGGGGCAAAATCATGCGATCCAGAATCATATTCGAAATCGAGTCCGGCACCTGCCATTCGAGGCCGTAGCCGGTAAGGATTTTGATATTGCGTTCGTGGTGGGCAATAAAAATCAGTGCCCCGTTGTTGATACCCGGTTTGCCCAGGCCCATACGAGAAGCTGCTTCCAGGCTTTTTTCGTCGAGCGACCGATTTCCCAGTGTGGGTACAGTAGATACGGCGATGGAGAGATTGTATTGTTCGTCATACCCGGCGAGGATTGTTTCCAGCTTAAGCGCATCCGCCTTAGGAAACAGCGCGGCAGAATCACTGACATACTTGCCCAGATACCCCAGCCGCGTTTCCGACTGCTGAGAGTCTGATTTACAGCCGGTTGCAAGCAAAACTGATAACACTGTCAGAAATAATAACTTATTCAAAAACATAGATTTTATAAATTTTCAACCCCCAAATTAGAAAATCTTCAGGGGAAAATATTGTTAAATTTCCAACTCCTACCCCCCAATCGTGGACATAGACTCGTTCACAGGCCGGTCGGCGCTGCGTCTTTTTTCGGCTTCGTAGCCATCTTTGGCCCGGTTGGAAAAAGCTTTTAGAAAAGCCGTCCGTATTTCCCCATCCGCTGCCCCGGATCGCAACAACGCCCGGATGTCCAGCACCCCGTCGTCGTAGAGGCAGGTTTTGAGTTGCCCTACTGCCGTGAGGCGAATACGGTTGCAAGTACCGCAAAAGGTGCGGGTAAACGCCGGAATAATGCCTACCGTACCGGCAAAACCCGGAATCTGGTAGTTTTCCGAGGTGGAGTGATCCGGGTCGGGAATTTTGTGGATTTCGGGGTAATGGCTTTTTAACTCCTGCAAAATCCTGCGGTGATTCCATGCAAGACGCGGATAATTGGCTCCCGCCCCGTTGAAAGGCATTTCTTCGATAAAACGCACCTCCACCGGATCTTTGCGCCCCAATTCCGTCAACGGAATAATATCTTCCACATTTTTTCCCTCCATGACCACGGCGTTGATTTTTGTCGAAATACCATTCGCCAGCAGAGCCTCCAGACACTCCTGAACTTTGGGCAGTTCGTCGCGCCGCGTCATCTCCATAAACCGCTGCCTGTCCAGGGTATCAAGGCTCAGGTTAATGGATTTTATTCCCATAGCCTTCAGTGCCGGCACATGAGGAGCGGTCAACACGCCGTTTGTCGTAATATGAACCGCTTCAATCCCCCGAGTGGAAACAATTTTTTCCAACAAAAACATCAGGTCGCGACGGAGAAAAGGTTCTCCCCCGGTGATCCGCACTTTTCGCACACCCATTTCGGCAAGAATCGCCACCAGCCGGGAGATTTCTTCATAACTGAGCAAATCCTTGCGATTGACATAAGTAATGCCTTCGGCGGGCATACAGTAAAAACATCGCAGGTTGCAGCGATCCGTCACGGCAATTCGCACATAATCAATCGGTCTGCCGTGATTGTCATAGATACGGGACTCATTCATAGAGGAAATATACAAATAAGTTGATGATCTTTACGCTTCTCCCACCTTTGCGAGCGCGGTTTCCAGATCATTGATCAGGTCGTCGGGGTGTTCCAACCCTACGGAGATGCGCATATCCCCCAGGGAAATGCCCATGGCCTGAAACTGCTCTGGCGCGACCTCTTTGAGATAACTGATGGCCGGTACGTAAATCAGACTTTCATGTCCGCCCCAGCTTACGCCGATTTTGAAAAGCGATAGCGCATTGACAAATGCCTTGATTTGCGCCAGGTCTTCCGTCGCAAGGCGAAAACCGAGCAAACCGCTGTTGCCCGTCATTTGTTTTTTGCCAAGCGCGTACTGCGGGTGACTTTCCAGTCCGGGATAAGTTACCGAGGCGATTTTGGGGTGATTTTCGAGAAACCGCGCAACTTTCAACGCATTTTCCTGATGAGCGCGCATACGCATGGGCAGCGTGCGCAGGCTCCGCATCAGCAGCCATGCTTCAAAAGGAGAAGTTTTCCCACCGATAAACTGAAACTCCCGCATGTATATTTCCTTTATATCCTTTTCCCGACCAATTACCACCCCGGCCACCACATCACTATGGCCGCAGATATACTTAGTACAAGAATGAACCTCCAAATCCACCCCCATTTCCAGCGGCTTTTGATATAGCGGCGTCGCCCATGAATTGTCAATCATGGTAGGAATGCCGTGTTTTTTCGCCAATTCGACCACCCCCTCAATATCCTGAAGCGAAAATACCGCCGAGGAAGGACTTTCGAGGTAGATAAGTTTGGTTTGGGGGCGAATAGCAGCCTCAAATTCCGCCACCGAAACTCCTTTGACGAAAGTAGTTTCGAGGTTAATCTTTTCCCGTAAATAGCTGTTGAGCAGGTTATTGGCAGGGCCATAGACATTTTTCACCGTGATGATATGATCACCGGCTTTGACATAATGCAACACCGCCGCCGAAATCGCCGCCATGCCCGAGGCAAACAACAAAGCCCGTTCGCCGCCTGCCAGAGCCGCGATTTTTTGTTCGGCCATATCCACCGAAGGGTTGCGACCCCTTGTGTAGATAAAACTTTCGTAGCGATCATCAAACGCCTTATCTATGGCTTCCCAGCTTTCAAAAGTAAAAAGACTGTTTTGGAAAATGGGCGGCACAACCGCGCCTTCGTATCGGGCACGGTCTTCGGCCAAATGTGCAAGAATGGTTTCTATATTCATATCAGATTAAACAATATTTAATACATTTACCAAAATAAGCATCTAAGCAACACAAATGACCTCTCCCATCAAAACCGCATTATTGTCTTTTGGCATGTCGGGCCGCGTATTTCACGGGCCTTTTCTCCACATAAACCCCGGATTTGAAATCTGCAAGGTCTGGCAGCGCAGCAAAAGCGACGTACACGACATGTTTCCCTACGTGAAAATCGTCCGCAGCATGGAAGAAATCCTGAGCGACCCCGAGATCGAACTCGTATTTGTCAATACCCCCGACACCCTTCACTACGAACACACCGCAGCCGTCCTCGCAGCAGGAAAACATGCAGTTGTTGAAAAACCCTTTACAATCACCTCGACAGAAGCCCAAGAACTCGTAAATATGGCAGAAAGCGCCGGGCTTATTTTGAGTGTCTATCAAAACCGCCGTTGGGACAGCGACTTTCAGACCCTGAAACAAGTCATCGCCGGAGAATGGGTAGGTCGGGTGGTAGAATTTCATTCCAGCTACCAGCGTTACCGCAATTTTATCCAACCCAATACATGGAAAGAAGAGCCCTTGCCGGGAGCCGGCATCGTGTATAACCTCGGTTCGCACCTGATAGACCAGGCTTTGCACCTATTGGGCATGCCGGAGGAAATATTTGCCGACATCCGCACCCAGCGCACGGGTGGGCGCATCCCCGATCATTTTCAGATCAGCCTGTATTATGAAGGTTTGAAAGCCAATCTAATGGCCGGTTATCTCGTAAGAGAACTCGGGCCGAGGTTTAAACTACAAGGCACAGAAGGCACCTTTGTGAAATACGGCATGGATCCCCAGGAAGAACTGCTCAAACAAGGCATACTTCCCCGGGGCACAAGTTGGGGCGCAGAACCCGAAAGCGACTGGGGGCTAATGCATACGACCATAAAAGGACTAAACCTGAAAGGAAAAATCGAGAGCCTGAAAGGCGATTACGGAGGATATTATCAGAATATTTACGAAGCCATACGGGAAGGCAAACCCCTGGCCGTACCCGGCAGTGACGGAGTACGGACGATAAAAGTCATCGAAGCCGCGATCCGGAGTTTTGAAGAAGGAAAACGAATCCGGTTGTAAATTTTTTTTGGTTAATCCTGATCCCCTGTGTACCTTTGTAGCCCATCCAAAAAGCCCGGGTGGCGGAACTGGTAGACGCGATGGTCTCAAACACCATTGGGGTTAAACCCGTGCCGGTTCGACTCCGGCCCCGGGTACAATCAATAGCGCGCAATATGGATAGCGCGGGATATCAATAGCGCGGGGTTTAAACCCCGCGCTATTGATGTTTTTTGGGGGTGGCGTTTTGGGGCATCCGCAAGGACATCCCCGTTTTGGGGCATCCACATAGGGATGCCCATACCACCGGTGCTGGGGCTTGGGGGTGGGCTTCTCCTTCGGAGAAGCGTTTTTCCGACGGCGTCGGTATGGGCATCCCTTGTGGATGCCCGTATGGAGGCTCCTTTGGATGCCGTGTGGAGTTGGGATTTCCTCCCCTATGGATGGCCGTTTTGGGGTGTTCGCTTTTGGGGTGTCCGGTTTTGGGCACCCACAAGGGGTGCCCATACCCGACGCCGTCCGAAAAACGCTTCTCCTCCGGAGAAGCTCACCCCCAAGCCTCGGCCCGGGTACGGGCACCCCTTGTGGATGCCCGTATGGAGGCTCCTTCGGATGCTCGTGTGGAGTTGGGATTTCCTCCCCTATGGATGGCCGTTTTTGAGGTGTCCGGTTTTGGGCACCCACAAGGGGTGCCCTTACTACCCGCGCCGAGGCTTGGGGTGGGCTTCTCCGAGGGAGAAGCGTTTTTCCGACGGCGTCGGTATGGGCACCCCTTGTGGGTGCCCGAGTAGAGGCTCCTTCGGATGCTCGTGTGGGTGCCCAAGTGGAGGCCCAAAACTTTTTTCGGCGAAGCCGCGACACCGGAGGTGTCAAATGTTTGTAGCCGAAGGGCGGGTTTTGTTTATTTTTCCAACCTGCGTTGCGACTTTAGTCGCAACAAGGGATAAGCCGGATGGCCCTCCCCGGTCGCTTTAGCTACCGCCCGGAATCGCGCCACCGGCGCATCGCAAGCGAAAAAAAATCAAGAGCCGCGTTTCGCTACAAACATTTGACACCTCCGGTGTCCGGGCTTGCGCCCGATCTTTTATGCACAGGGCATCATTTTCCCCTTGCGCTCCGCCCGTACCCCTTCCTAAGGGGTACAACCGGCGGAAGGGGTTTTTAAGGGTTTTCACCGTATCAACGTCACCGACCCGCTCTTCGTAAATTTCCGCCCGTTGTTGGCGGTGGCTTCGGCTACGAATACATATACGCCCTCGGGCACGGCCTGGCCGTTGAAGGTGCCGTCCCAGGCGTCGTCTATGTTTGCTGCTTCAAATATCTGCTGGCCCCAACGGTTGTAGATTTTGATGTGAAACTCGCGGATATATACGCCTTTCAGGTAAAAGTAGTCGTTGGTGTTGTCGGCGTTGGGGGTGAAGGCATTTGGCGCGTGGATTTCGGGGGTAATCGGCAGACAGTCGGTATTGGATACGCTCACCGCCTGGTTGCCCGCGGATTCGTGGGCGATTACCCGGTAACAAAACTCCTCAATGTCCTCAAACGTGCTCGCGTCGAGATAACCGGTTTTGTCGCCCGGTACAATGTCCACGGTTACCCATGTATTAGTCCCGTGGCGGAATAGCTGCACTTCGTAAAAGTCCACGCCTTTTTCCCAACCGTCGTAGGGTGTCCACGAAAGTTCGTTTTCAATCCCGTTGGTTCCCGCCGTGAGCAATATGCTGGTCCCGATATTGCTGTAGGGGGAGACAAACCCGCAACTGTCTCTCGCTCGCAGCCGGTAGGTGTAAAATTCTTCGTGTACGATTACGGCGGTATCTATATACCCGGTTGAGGTCGGGGGCAAAGAGGCGACGGTGTTCCAGTTCTGCCCGGCATCTATGCTTTTTTCGAGGAAAACGGTCGTCAAATCGTTCATGATAAACCGCTTCCATTCGATCTGCACATAACGATCTTCCAACACTGTGGCCGTCACGAGTTCGGTCGCGACGCTGGGTTCGGATTTGATATTGGTGGCTTGTGTGGTGTCACTCCAGGACACTTCCAGCGGATTTACGCCTACGGCTTTGATCCGGTAGGTGTATTCGTTGAAACAACTCGTCGCCGAATCTATATATGCTGTCACAAATCCCGGCACCAGGTCGAGAAACTCGGTATTGTTGGGGTTGTAGGAGGCCACGCGGTGGATTTCGTAATGATCCACCTGATCCCAGCCGATGTAGTTGTTCCAGTCCACGACAATCCTGTCGGGGATCGGGGTCGCGGTGGCTTCCATGGTGCAATGTTCCTGCGCAAATCCGAGGCGAGATTCGGTTCCGCAGTAGTTCCTCACCACTACTTTGTAGCAGTAGGAATGTTCGAGCGTGTTGAGCACTCCGGCGCCAATGTCCACCAGCAGTGTATCGTATTGGGAGAAAGTGGTGTGAATGGGTAGATATTGGCCTCCCACTGTGTCTCGCCGATAGACGACATAGGCGTCAAACCGGGGATCCAATACCGGTGCCCAAACAATGCGCACGGATTCATTATTTTCTACGGAAATAAAATGTATCTCCGCCGGGTCGGGCACGTCTATCCCCTGGACAGTTACTGCGTCGGGCTTCAGCACTTCTTTTTTACAGCCCACCGAGTCGGTTACAATGAGGCGTACATCATAACTCCCGGTGTCCACATAGGTGTAGGTGACGGGGTTTCCGTAGGCGTTTCCTCCGTCGCCAAAGTCCCAATAATAGCTGGCAATTCCGTAAGGACTCACCGCTACCGCAGTAAATGTCGCGTCCAGGGGTGGACAGTTGGGTATATAGTCGGCAGCAAAATCTGCCTCTGGTGTGCGCAAAAATATGAGTTGGGGTTTGACCATCGAGTCTATACAGCCGTTGCCATCGGTAATGGTGAGTTTGACGGTAAAATATCCGTCGTCCTCATAGGTATGGATGGGGTTTTGGGTGTTGGAAAATGTGCTGTCGCCAAAGTCCCAAAACCATGTAGCCGGGGGTGCCGGATTGGTCAGGTCGGTGAAGATGAGGATTTCGGGCGAACAGCCAATGGTGTCTGATACCAGAAAGTCCACCACCGGTTTGTCAAAGGCTTCGATGATCTGGCTGGCTGTGTCTTTACAGCCGTTTTCGTTGGTCACTACAAGGCTAATGTCGTAATTCCCCGCCACATTAAACTGAAACGGCGCAGACTGGCTCTGAGAGGCGAGGATTCCGTCTCGGTACCACTGGTATTGGGTGATGGTATTGTTGCCAATGCTGATGCTGGAAGCCCCCATTACAAAGGGCACACAACCTTTGACAAAAGTAGAAAGGAAATTGGCTTCCGGCGAAGGCAATACCCGTACCGTATCCACGGCGTTAAGGGTATGGCTGCAACCCAAAATATTGGTCACCGTCAGACTCACGCTGTAATAACCGGAGTCAGTATAGGTATGCACCGGGCTGGGCTGGGTAGAGGTATAGCCATCTCCAAATGTCCACAGCCAGCTCACAATTGTTGTGTCGGGAATGCTCAGGTCATTAAAGGTCACGGCAGTCCCCGGACAGGCCTGGACATGGCTAAGGGAAAAATTGGCTTCGGGAGCCGTTACTTTGACTACGTCTGACAGTGTCATCGAGTCCACACAGCCGTTTTGATCCACCACGGTAAGGGTTACGGTAAAAAGGCTGTCGGTGGTAAATACATGGCTCGGACTTTGGGTGGTGGAAAGGGTTCCGTCACCAAAATTCCATAGCCAGTTGCTGATCGGATAAGGCCCGCCGGAAAGGTCGAGAAAGTCCACCGGGTCGTTTACGCAGGCGAGTGTTGTAAGCGGTACAAAGTTGGCTGTCGGGGAAACAAATACTTCGATATTCTGTGTAGCGGTGTCTGTACAGCCGTTGAGGTCGGAGACAATAAGCTGCACGTTATAATTACCCGGATTGAGGTAGGTTCCAATCGGATTGGGAAACGCGGAGGTCGAACCATTTCCCAACGTCCAGTTCCAACCATTGATCGAAACCCCGGAACCGGAAGATGCATCGGTAAACAATACCTGAAGCGGCGAACATCCTGCGGTGTCCGAAGCGACAAAAGCGGCCACGGGCGGAGTATTTACCTGGATAAAATTCACCAGTGTATCCGTTCCCACACATCCTTCAATATTGGTGGTAGTGAGACTGACCGTGTATGAACCGGGCGTCAGATACGAATGAGAAGGGTTAGGGAGGTTAGACGTAGTGCCGTCTCCAAAATTCCACAGCCAGCTCACTACCGTAGTATCAGGAACAGATGTATCGGTAAATGTGACCGGCACACCAGTACAAGGGGTAGGATTGTCCACCGAAAAACTCACCGGAGGATCGCCCAAAACAATGTACAGGGGCTTGGTCAGCGAATCGGTACAACCATTGGCATCCACCACCGTCAGACTTACGTCGTAGGTGCCATTGGCGACATACAGATGGCTGGGAAACTCTGCGAAAGAAGTGCCGCCATCGCCAAAGTTCCAGAGCCAGTTCACCACCGGCGTAGGCCCGGTTGTCTGGCTGACAAAGTTAATAGATTTGGGGGCGCACCCTGCCTGGCTGCTGCTAACGAAATCCGGAACCGGTACACCAAAAACCGTGAGGTTACGCGCAGCGGTGTCCTTACAGCCGTAGGCATCTGTGACAATCAGCGACACCGGATAACCGCCGGGCGTCGCATAGGTCTGGGTGGCATTGGGAAACCCGAAGGTATTGCCATTTCCAAAATCCCACTGAAAGCCAATGATATTGGTGGCCCCCATCATCGAGGTGTCGGTAAATTGTACGGTAAGGGGTACACAACCGACGCTGTCCGACATAAGAAAATCTGCCGCAGGCGGATTCCATATCTGCACTGCATTTATCTTGGTTTCGGTATGCTGGCAGCCGATCGCATTGGTGATCGTCAGGCTGACGGTGTAAATACCGGGACTTGTATAGGCATGGGAAGGGTTCTGAACCGCACTGGTTGTGCCGTCGCCAAAATTCCACAACCAGGCGACGAGGGTTGTGTCCGGCAGGGAAGCGTCAGTAAAACTAATGCTCTGCCCCGGGCAGGCATTGGCACTGTCGGGCAGAAAATCCGCGACGGGCGCCGTCAGGTTTACAAAGGCGGGTTTGACCACGGAGTCTGAACATCCATTCTGATCCTCCACATACAAAGACACGTTGTAAACACCGGTATTTCCATATACATGGGTCGGAAATGGCGTAAATCCGTTTGTCCCGTCTCCAAAATCCCATTGCCAGATCACCGGCGGATTCGTACCCGTGGACTGATCCAGAAACGTAATGGCCGTACTGGCACAGCCTGTCGTGGACGATGCTCCAAAGTCTGCCGTTATACCCGGATTGGCAATAATCGTTTTTGTTGCGGTATCGGCACATCCATTAATATCACTGACAACCAGACTCAGGGTATAACTTCCCGGAGTGCTGTACAACTGGGTCGAATTGGCATTATTCGAAGTAGCTCCGTTGCCAAATGTATAAAAATAGGAGGCGATCGGCCCCGAACCCGGCGTACTGCTGCCCAAAATTGTAACCGTCTGCGGCGCGCAGAAAAATGAGTCTGATACCGAAAATGAAGCCACCGGCGGTGTCTCGACGGTCACGTGCTGGGGTTGTATCACCGTATCGCTACAACCAAAGGCATCCGTAATAATCAGGCTCACATTGTAAATACCGGGAGTTGAATAGGTATGGAAAGGGTTTTGAACATTCGCCCCTGCCCCATCGCCAAAGTCCCAAATCCAGTTGGTGATCGTAGTATCGGAACTGGCCGTCGCCGTAAAATTGACCACCGCAGGCGGGCAGGAAGGCGTGGCGTCCGACACAAAATTTCCCGCCGGATTGGCCAATTGAATTAAGCCCGGTTTGAGTTCGATGCTGACACAGTTGTTGATGTCCGTTACGGTCAGGCTCACATCAAATGTACCGTTGAAGGTATAGGTATGAACTGGGTTTTGCACAGTGGAAGTATTTCCATCGCCAAAGTCCCAGAACCACGACTGAATCGGTACGGAAGCGGTTGTGAGGTCATTAAACTGAACGGTTTTGGGCGCGCAGCCATTCGAAGAAGAAACGATAAAGTCCACATTGGGAGGCCCGGTCACGGTCATCAACCGCGTAGTGCTGTCGGTACAGCCGTTGGCATCGCTCACTACCAGTTTGACTGTATAAACACCCGGTGTGGTGAAAGTATGCGAAGGATTCTGCTGGGTAGAAAAAGTTCCGTCTCCAAAATCCCAGTCCCAGCCGGTCATGATCGCCGGGCCGGTCGAACTATCGGCAAAACTTACAACCAATGGAGCGCAACCGAGGTTGGCCGAAGGGCTGATATTCGCCGCTGGCGGTGTTCCTACGGTGATATTGATCGGTATTGAAATACTGTCCGTACATCCGTCGGAATTGGTTACGGTCAGATTTACGGCATAATTTCCGGGGTTGGTGTAAATGTGCTGGGGGTTTTGGACAAATGCGCTGTCACCGTCGCCAAAGTCCCACAGATAACTGATGATCGGATTGGCCGAAATGGATAAGTCGGTAAATGTCAGTATTTCCCCCAGACAAATCTGCGTCTGATCTACATTTGCCATCGGATTGGGGCCGCCATACACAATCACGCTGTCGGGGCTGGGAATGGCTACCACACAACCCGCCGTATCCTGAATCACCAGTACCGGAAAGGCAATAGTGTCATTGGCATAAGTATGGGTTACGGTTTGTCCCGAGCCGAGATTTCCGTCGCCAAAGTCCCATGTCCAGTTGATGGCCCCGCCGGTAGAAGCGGTAAAAGTTACGTCCAGTGGGCTACAACCTGCAATCGGTGTAAAGGTAAATGATCCGCCCGGACCGCTAAGGTCAATCAGGTCAGCCATGACCAAGGTATCGGAACAGCCCTGTGTTGTGCCCACAACGAGGGTTACATCAAATGTCCCGGGCAGGCTGTATATTTTGGAGGGATTGGGAAGCGTCGAAGTAGTGCCGTCGCCAAAGTCCCAAAACCAGGAGGTTACATTGGCGCTGGACTGGTCGGTAAATGTCACTTGCAGCGGCGGGCAGTTCTGCTGCGTGGGCGCGGCAAAAAAGGCAGCCGTAGGCGAACCCACACTCACAAAACCGGTCTGGATATTGTTACTCACACAACCATTAATATCCGTGACGGTTAGTGAGACGGTATAAGAACCGGTAGTCGAGGGAAATACATGCACAGGGTTAATAGCCGTGGAAGTCGTGCCATCGCCAAAGTCCCACAAATAGGTATTTCCTACCCCGGTAGAAAGGTTATCGAAACTCACAAGGCTTCCCGGACAAGCCAACGTATCGTCAGAAGTAAAAGAAGCCGAAGGATACGTAGGGTTGACAAAAGAGGGAATCGTCAGGCTGTCGGCACAACCCTGATTGTCGGCGACGACCAAGGTTACATCGTAGTTTCCGGGTTGGTTGTAGGTGTAAAAAGGATTGGGAGCGGAAGAAGTGCCGCCATCTCCAAAACTCCACTGCCAGCCGACTATCGCTCCTGAAACCGCTGTTGAAAGGTCGGTAAAGGCAACTGCCAGTGGCGCACATCCGGTAGTATTACTTACCGAAAACAGTGCATCCGGCCCCACTACACTCACCAGGCCCGCGAGCAACATCGTATCACTACATCCGCTGCCATTCGAAGCAATCAGCATCACATCATATACCCCGGGAGCCGAATAGGCATGGGAGGGGTCGCTTGAGGTAGAAGTCGCGCCATCCCCAAAGTCCCAGAAGTAGTTCGCAGCACTGGTGGAATTATTGGTAAAATCCACCACCAACCCCGTACAGCCGGAGGTATTGGCCGCCGTAAAACTCGCCGCCGGAGAATAAATATCCAACGTCTCCGTCGCATTATCCACGCAGTTTGTCGTCACATTTCCCACCACCAGCGTAATGGTATAAGAACCCAACGTGGTATAGGTATGGGTAGGGTTTTGCAAATTGGAAGTTGCTCCGTCACCAAAGTCCCAAAACCAACTGTCGGGAGCGATAGACTGATCAAAAAAGCTGACCGTAAGCGGAGTATCACAGCCGGTCGTAGGAGTAAAAATAAAATCGGCAATTGGCCCCAGTACGGTGATCAATCCCGGTTGAGTAAGAGTGTCCCGGCAACCGAAATATTCGGTGATCAGGGTGACATCAAACGTCCCGGTGTCGCTATATGTATAAGAAGGGTTTTGCAAATTGGAAAACCCGCCGTCACCAAAATTCCACGTCCAGCCTGTACCCAGATTCGACTGGTCAATAAAATCCACGGGGGTACCTGCACAGACAACCACCGGGTTGGCGGTAAAATTGACCGTGGGAGGAATGCCTGCTTCGATGTATTGATAGACCGTTGTGTCCCGGCAGCCCGAAGCCGTAATGACTACGAGGGAAACCGTAAATTGCCCCACCGCCGAATAAACGTGCGAAGGGCTCTGCTGAAAAGAGGTTCCCCCGTCGCCAAAGTCCCAAATCCAGGTGACAATGGTATCATTGGGCGAAAAACTCAGATCGAGGAAATCCACCGTCAGCGGGATACAGCCGGAAACGGTATCGGGCACAAAATCGGCCGTAGGACGCACAATCTGCACATACGCCGGCTGGACAAGGGTATCGGTACAGCCAAAACTGTTTTCCACAGCCAGTGTAACCGCATAAAATCCGGGGGCATTATATACATGGCTGGGATTCTGAGCCGTGGCGGTATTTCCATCGCCAAAGTCCCAAAACCATGCCACCGGGTTGCCCGATGAAAGGTCATTGAAATCCACCACAAACGGCACTCCACAACCCGTTGGATCGGTACTGGAAAATAACGCAGTAGGGGAAGGATTCACAGTTATATATGCCGTGCGTACGAGGGTATCACTACAACCCACCGAATTGCTGGCATACAAAGTAACCGTATAAGTGCCCGTAGAATTGTAAACATGCGTCGGCGAAGGGCCGGTTACGACCGTTCCGTCGCCAAAGTCCCAGATATAGCTACTCGCTCCCGAGGAGGTATTTAGAAAAGAAACCCCTTCCCCGGTACAGGCATTGGTATTGGATGCAAAAAAACCCGCCACCGGAAACTGAAGCTGAATTGCGTTGGGATCCACCAGGGTGTCGGCACAGCCGTTGGGATCAGTGGCGATTAGGACAATTGTGTAATTTCCGGCTGTATTGTAGGTATGAATCGGATTAGATTGGGAAGAAGTAGCCCCATCCCCGAAATCCCAAAGGTAGGTATAAGCACCCGCAGGAGCCACCGTAGAGTTGAAAGTAACCGAAAACGGAATCTGACAACCGGTATTGCCCGTCCAGGTATAGTTTACCGAAGGCGGGGTGGATACATTGATCAGATTGGGTTGAAGCAGTGACGAAGTACAACCATTAGCATCCGTAACTACCAGCGTTACATCATAACTACCCGGTGCACCGTAGGTATGCACGGGAGTCGGAAGATTGGAGACATTACCGTCGCCAAAGTCCCAAACCCAGGAGGTAATGGGAGCATTTCCGAGGGTTGTAAGATCGTTGAAAAGCACCGGTAAAGGTGCACAACCATTGGTAACCGAAGCGCCGAAATTGGCTGCCGGATCCTGAAAAACGGTAATAAAACCCGTTTTTACCATGACGTCCGAAGCACTCCCATCGGAAACCGTGAGCGTTACCGTGTAGGTTCCGGGGGTGACGTAAATAACGCCGGGGTTAGGGAGGTTGGAGGTGTTACCATTTCCAAAATCCCAGAGATAACTCGTGATGGGACCGGAAGAAAGATTGGTAAACTGGACGGTGAGCGGACTACAGCCCGATTGAGCATTCGAAGTAAAATCGGATGTGACCTGCGCCTGGAGCGGTTTGAAGGGCAACAAGAGAAAAAGAGCAAAGAACGAAAAGTAACAGGACAACACCAATACCTGCCTGTTACGTCGGCGTAGCGTGTCGTTCATGCAAACGGTAATCGAGAAATATTTATTAACCCAAACTCAATGTGCCTGACAGGGGAGGTGGAGCCACCACATGTTAGAAACACAGCTACAATTTGTACATTCCGGCGATTTTTCAAAAATCATTTTAATTTCCTCCATGTAATAAACTGATGTGTTACGATCGTTTTTTCTTCGTTTTTAACCCAATCTCCCCTCGCTTATTCATTTTTCCCGCTTCTTGTGTCTGAAGTAGAATAGCTTTCCTGCGAGAAATAATCAAAGGCCATGAAAGATATAAGGGAAATCTGTCATGATCCGAAAGGTAAGATTCTGCCTTTTTCGTCAATGGTACAATGGATTTGGGGGAAAGTCCTACCAAAGGAAAGTAATAATCACTCCGGCCACATAACCCAGTCCCGCTACCAACAATGCTGCGCCCAGCCATTTGGAAGGAATGAGTTTCCACCACAGATATATTCCTGTGGCTGAAAAAATCAGCAGGGAAATACTTACCATGTCCATAAAAAACAGGTAAATATTATAGAACCAGCCTCCCCCATAATTGTGCATTCGGTGCAAAACGACCAGCGTACGGTAGGGAGGATGTTGGGTTTTTTCAATGGAAAGGGAATCCGAAAGAGGGAAAACATGTACTTTGATCGTATGTCGGGGGCTGATAAAATCCACATGCCAGGAACCGTCTTCCGACTGCCGCACCGGGTTACTTTTGCCCACAATGGAATATTGCGACCTCAGCCAATCTATTTTTTCCGATTCTTCTTCAAAACCCGGAACCGGAAGCGAATGGCTCGTTATTTCCTGTACAGGTTCGGGGTGATCGAACCAATCGTGTTGGGTCAGAAGATAACCCGTCACAAAAAAAAGTAATAAAAATACCAGCAGAAACGCTCCCGAATAAAAATGGATCTGCCGGAATAGGATGTACAAATTTACCCTGCCAGCCATACAAATAATATAAAACCAATTGAAAAAACACCCATTCCCAACAACACCCATCGTTCAGCAGGATGGGAATTTTTTTTCCTCCACCACAAATAAACACCCGAAACCGTCCAGAAAAGCATCGAATAGACGGTGAGCACCTGATAATACTGCCACAAATTGACCCACCAGGGAGCCGAAGGAATGGATTCTCCCATAAAATGAAGGCTTCGCAAAATCTGTCCGGCAGTTTTGTATGTTTCCGTGATTTCTACCTCTCCGTTGGAAAGAGATAATTTCAGGTGGTATTCTTTGCCCGGCTGGGCAATGGTCGTGATAAAAACCAAAGAATCTCTTTTTGTCTCCCAGGGAAGGTACCAGCCAAAAAGCCCCAGCGAATCCCGGAGTGCCTCGCCCAATATACGATCATCTTCCAGTAAAGGCATGTGAACAGAACGTATAGGGAGGAGCGGTTTTTTTTCAGTTTGGGTGGGGAAAAAATGATGATTAAAATCAAGCGAACTCAGGCCGAATATCAGAAGATACGGCATACAGAACAAACCCAGGTACAAGTGTATATACATGACCTGACGCCAGCTAATTTTCTTCATGCGCAAAAGGTAAACAAAAAACGAAGGATTTCCGCCGCTTTTCAGTTGTCTGTGCCTCCGGCAATAATCATGATTGTTGTATCTCGTCCAAAGGATTCTCTCACATACCGAATAATATCGAGGGCATCCATAATTTTTCCTGAAAAATCAAGCTTTTCCCGAAATTCAACGATCACTTGATAGCCATCATGTGTAAGCACGGTTTTTGCTGCCTGAACCATCGAGTAGGGCTCTTTGGTCATTAGAATTTCCATCGTCATCATCATTAGCATACATTTTGGGGTCGAATAAGGCAAAACCGAAATTACGCAAAGCAAGAATGCAGGAATTCCTAATTGATAGACGTAAGAAACAAATTTTTATCAACAGATAAAGTTGATTTTCTTCTCAATTTCTAACGCCCCCCTGAAAAAAAGCAAATATCACTGAATTTGCGATAAATTTTATGAAATTTGTCCAAGTACCTTCAATTGTTTAGGCTTATGATTCGTCTCCTTTGCTGGATTTTGGGTTGTGTTGCCCTCAACAGTCTGTCATCCTGTCGCCCCGGTAACCGTCCGGAAAACACTCCGGAAACGGCAATTTCGATACCCACTGTCGCGGATTCAGCGGATACAACTGCCGCTGACCCAACCGATAATCCGATTATCCTAACTTGGAATGATCTGAAGGACGTGCGTTTTGAAGAAAAATATTACGAAAAAGAAGAAGCCTGGATGCTTTTTCCCTCTTTCGGAAATTCGATAAAAACGATGGAAGGCAAAATTATTGAAATTACGGGTTATGTAATACCCATCGAACCGGAACGATATGCTCTTTCGGCTAACCCGTTTAGTGCTTGTTTTTTTTGCGGAAATGCCGGCCCTGAATCTGTAATGGAACTCGAACTTCAGTCTTATGGTCAAATGTATTATACCGACGAATTCCGCACTTTTCGGGGAAAGTTCAGCCTGAACATTACGAACCTGGACAAAATGAACTACGTGCTCCGGGAAGCAGAGCCTGTTGAATAAAAAATCTCTAAACCTATCGCCTTGAGCTTTGCGGCCTTTACACTCTTGCCTGCAAAGTATAAACCACGAAGGACACAAAGAAAAAGACTCTTTGTGCCCTTTGTGAAGACTTTGTGTCCTTCGTGGTTTCTTCCATGGTCCGAATAAGTTTATAATTCTAAATAAACCTACTGCTTAGCTCTTCGCGCTGCGACTTCAGCCGCCGTAACGGGGCCGGAAGAGTTGCCAAAATTGGACCTGACAAAGGTTAGCACATTCGCTATATCATCATCGCTCAGAAAACTGTGGGGTGCCATAATGCCGGAATAGGTTTCGCCATTAATGGTGAGGGGTTCTGTAAGTCCATTAAGCACAATGCCGATCAGGCGATCTTTATCGCCGTTGACATATTCGGTTTTGCTTAGTGGTGGATTCATACCGGGGACCCCCATGCCGTCGGCCATGTGGCAGGCCATACAGTAGGTTTTAAAAACCGTTTCACCCGCAGCAAGCTGCGTGGCACTTACTGTGGGTGTTTCTTCGGCTACCTCCGGTTTTGTTTCCGGTTCGGCAGACTGCTGCCCAGTATTGCCGCCACAAGCGGCGAGAAAGAAAAGGGAGATTAGGAAGATTGATAAAAATTTATTCATAAGGATTTTCACAATTTAGTTATACACCATAATACATAATGCGCCAGATACGGCCTTTGACCGAATCCGAAATATACAACGAACCATCCGGCCCCTGCGCCAGTCCTACCGGACGAAAAGCAGCTTCACTTGGGTTTTTTACTTCGGGAATCTGAGGGAAACCCTGGGCAAATACCTGCCAGTCTCCGCTCGGTTTGCCGTCTGTCATCGGTACAAATACGACAAAATATCCTGCCTGCGGCAGCGGGGCGCGGTTCCACGAACCATGAAAGGCAATAAAAGCTCCGTTTTTATACGACTCCGGAAACTGATTTCCGGTATAAAACAACAGATCGTTCGGGGCCATGTGACCGGGAAACGCCACAATCGGGGGTTTTACACCTTCACATCTGCCGACCTCTTTGCCATCGCCACCGTACTCAGGCCCCATCACCTTTTTGTTTTGATTCTGGTCAAAATAACAATACGGCCAGCCAAAATCGTCGCCCTCGCTGATCTGAAGAAATTCTTCAGCGGGCAAAATTTCATTGTCGGCATCGGTAAATTTTTCCGGCCACAGGGTATTCAACTGGTCGCGACCGTGTTGAAGGGCGTAAAGGGAATTAGTGGAAGTATTCCACGAAAGAGCTACGGCGTTGCGGATACCACGGGCATAGTTTACTCCGTGTTCGGTTTGGGTCTGATTAGGCTGAGAGTCGCTAAACTTCCAGATACCTGCCTGGCGGTCCCGCTGCGGACAAGGATCCACACCCACCGAACCGGCTACGCGATCTTCGGTTTGGCAAATATTGGAAGGCGCACCGATGTTTACGTACATATTGCCCACGCCGTCAAAGGCCAGTGTTTTGGAGGCGTGAGAACGTTGTACCGGAAAGCCGGAGGCGATAAGTTCGCCTATGGTATCGGGGAGAAGGGTATTTTCATTTAGTTTATAACGGAAAATGGTAGTGTCAGAAGAAGCATAAAGGTATCCGTTGTGAATGCGCATACCGGTTCCGGTAAAATTGGCAAACATTTCTTTCTGATCGGCAGCGCCGTCACCGTCCGAGTCGCGCAGAACTGCAATGCCTTTTCCATTAGCGGTTTGTTTCAATTTTACAAAAATATCGCCATTGTCGCGAATCGCAATGTGCCTTGCACCTTTGTCCAGGGTATCGGTTACCAATACCGCACCAAAGCCGGAGGGAAGAGAGATTCCGCCATTGTCTGCCAAGGCAGCGGGCAACTCCTGACCCGCAGGTTCAGTCGTCTGACAGGATAAAAACAGAAACCCCGGTAAAACAACCGGGAGTAACCATCGCCATGCAAACTTTTGCATCAGGGTTACGCCAGAAACGGGAAGAAAGGAATTCATATCGGGTAGTTTTAGGTTTAAGAAGCAAGGTAGGGTAAAACCTTGAATGAGGGAAAATTTTTTATCGCATGTCCAGGCTGTCCACTTCTTCCAGTGTGTCGGGATTCAAAACCTGCATACGGATTTTTTTTCCCTCTATAAACATGAGTACCAAGGCATTTTGGGTGGTAAAGCCGGTGACAAACGGCGTCCAAGGGGTTTGCTCCTGTGCATAATAAGGCGCACCGGCGGCGCCGTTGTTGACCTGATAAATCGTTCGTTTCAGGGTGAGTTTTTTTCCGGCATAGTCCTCGGGATACATATTCATTTCCGGATTCACTTTGGTAAGCGCATAGTTATGTTCATCGCCGGTAAAAATGGCGGCCACTTTGGTACTTTGATTTACGAGAATGTCCAGGTACTCATCTCTACGCTCCAAAATGCCTTTTTCGAGTTTTTTGTCCGCTACCCACGGGCGATATTCATTATTTCCTTTGTAATACATATCGTCCGAAACATGGCCTCCATTGGGGAAAGTCGGGGTGTGCTGAGTGATAAATACATGGTCAATATTCTCGTCTTTTTCCAGCAGGGAAACGGTTTCCTGAAGCCATTTTAGCTGTTGATCCATGATGTATCCGTGCAAACCGCCGCCGACATCGTCAATAGTTGCCGTGGAGGGGCTATACCAATAGTCGGAGTTCAGCACAATCACCGCCACATTGTCGTAGGTGTAATAAAACACATTTTCCTCGTAAGAAGGGAAATCCGTTTTTTTGGGGTTAGGATCATAAACGGCTCCGTCTTCGCTGGCAGGGCCATTGGTGGGGTTGACAAAGTTGCGGGCAAAAACGGCCTCTGCCGATTCGGTATCATAAGGCCAGCGGTCAATGCTGACATATTCCCTTTGCGTTTCACCGACAAATTCTCGTACCAATGCCTCATGGTTGCCCATGCTGATATACACCGGAAAATAGTGGGCAAAAGGCTGAATCGCACGTTTCCAGTTGGCATACTGAAGATCGGTCTCATCCGGGCTGGTCAGATAACCATTGATGAGGTCACCCGAAAACTGGAAAAAAGCTATTTTTTGCTGGTGGGCAAGAGCCATAATTTTTTTCATGATATAGGCATTCGTCCCATAGATATCCCGTTCTCCTCCGCCCTGTCCGTTGCGAGAATCACTGGCATAAGCAAAAGTAAAAGCTTTGCGAGTCCCGGGTAAGGGTGCGGTGCGAAGGGAAAAAGTCAGCTTGTTGTTTTCATAAATTACGGTATAGGGGTATTCGGTATCCGGTTGAAGCCCGGTAAGGCGGATCTCATGGTGGAGGTCCGGTTTTTCTTCCGTAAATGTCTGTTCATTTATCAATACCGAGGCGCGGGTTTTTAGATTCGTTTCAAAAGAAATCGTTGCAGCGTTATGGGAAAGGATATTCACAAAAGGACCTTCCGTGACCGTACATACGACCGTAAAAGGGCCCGTTCCTTCGAAAGTAACAATTCCGTCATAGACAATTGCACCAGCGGTGTCGAGGACGCGGTATCCGAGTGTGCCTTTTCCGCTTTTTTCCCAACCTACCATGTCATATTTACCGCTGAGGTTGTCCTGAATATTTATAAAAGCTTTACCACTCAGAATATCGGAGTGAAGCCGGAAATACACTGGCATGGGATGGCGGGAATCTCCGTAAGGAATAAACCCGTAATATACCTTCCCGGCAAATTGAGGGTTGCCAAAATCAAAAAGAATACCCTTGCTGTTTCCTTTGGGATTGCCCATCATCTGAGACAGGGTATATTGAGGGGCGGTAATATATTCCTGCAACATTTTTTCTCCCAATTTGATCTGATAACCTCCTTCTCCCTGCGAAATACCCAAATGGAGGGTGGGAGGTTTTTGGGCAAACAACCCGCAGAGGACAATTGAAAGACTCAAAAATACACCGGATTTGAGGAATGGACGATAGTACATAATCATATTTTGGAACTAAATAAACCAAAATACCCCTGAATACAAAAGTGATTTATCTAATGCTTCAGAGAGTAGCGATCATAAAAAATCAATTTTTTTTGGGATTAAGGAAAATCCTTGCCATATTTGCAACGACCAAATAAAAAACATGAATTTTTTTCAAATTATTATCACCTCTATTTTTCTAATCGTGATTGTGGGTAATCAGGGGTGAGAGTGGTTTGTATAAAGATATAAAAAAAAGCCATTCTCACTTCGGGAATGGCTTTTTTTCAAAAGGAATAAAGATTATGCTTTTCAGTATCGTACTACTATTCGGGATTATTATTGTGGTGGGTATTATTATTACCTATACTGAAAGGCTTGTGTAAAAAACTGTGATCTGAAATTTACAGAGGCCTTTCTCCTTCATGGGAAAGGCTTTTTGGTTAAAAAAACAAGGATGAATAAATACAGCCAAAGATTAACTCAGGATGAAACCCAACCCGCAGCAAAAGCCATGCTTTACGGCATTGGCCTCAGCGACGAAGACATGAAAAAAGCTCAGGTGGGGGTGGTCAGCACGGGATACGAAGGAAATACCTGCAATATGCACCTCAACGCACTTGCCGTAAAAGCCCGCGAAGGGGTAAGTGAAGCAGGTATGGTAGGATTAGTCTTTCATACCATCGGGGTGAGTGACGGCATGTCCATGGGTACGGAAGGTATGCGTTATTCCCTTCCCTCAAGAGATGTTATCGCCGACTCCATTGAAACTGTGGTAAATGCACAATGGTATGATGGAGTCATTGCCGTGGTGGGATGTGATAAAAATATGCCGGGAGCCATGATGGCGATTGGCCGACTCAATCGCCCGGCCATCCTTCTCTATGGAGGAACCATTGCTTCGGGTAAATACAAAGACCGCACCCTCAACATCGTCTCTGCTTTTGAGGCTTTGGGGGAAAAAATCTCCGGCAAAATCACTCCGGAAGATTTTCGCGAAATCGTCAAATCTGCCTGCCCGGGTGCAGGTGCCTGTGGAGGCATGTACACCGCCAATACCATTGCTTCGGCCATCGAAGCGATGGGTATGAGTCTGCCTTACAGTTCTTCCAATCCGGCTACCAGCCGGGAAAAACTCGCCGAATGCAAAATGGCGGGGTTTGCCATGCGGAATCTCATGGAAAAGGACATTCGCCCGAAAGACATCATGACCCGCAAAGCCTTTGAAAATGCGATTACCCTCGTCATGGCCCTCGGCGGCTCCACCAATGCCGTATTGCACCTCATCGCTATGGCCGCGGCCGTGGATGTTCCACTCGAATTGGATGATTTTCAGAAAATTAGCGATAAAGTACCGCTGCTTGCCGACCTGAAACCCAGCGGAAAATACCTGATGGAGGATGTTCACGCCATTGGCGGCACACCGGCGATCATGAAATACCTGCTGGAAAAAGGATTCCTCCACGGTGACTGCCTTACTGTTACGGGAAAAACGGTGGCGGAAAACCTCGCGCAGGTGACAGGTCTGCCGGAAAATCAGTCGGTTATTTACCCGATTGAAAAACCGATAAAAACTACCGGTCACCTTCAAATCCTTTACGGAAACCTCGCAGAAAAAGGAGCCGTAGCCAAAATCACCGGAAAAGAAGGCGAAAAATTTGAAGGTATCGCTCGCATATTTGACAGCGAGTTTGAAGCCAATGCTGCCATCGTAGCCGGAGAAATTAAGCCCGGCAACGTGGTCGTCATTCGCTATGAAGGCCCCAAAGGAGGCCCCGGTATGCCCGAAATGCTCAAACCCACAGGTGCATTGATAGGAGCCGGTCTCGGAGATTCCGTAGCCCTGATCACCGACGGAAGGTTTTCCGGTGGTACGCATGGATTTGTCGTAGGCCATATTACCCCTGAGGCGCAGGAAGGGGGATTGATTGCCCTGCTCAAAGACGGCGACGGCATTACCATTGATATTACTCAAAATCAGATCACAGCCCATATTTCAGAGGAGGAAATCACCCGCAGGCGCAGGTCGTGGATTCCGAAACCGCTGAAAGTGAGTAAAGGTATCCTTTATAAGTATATTCAAACGGTTTCACCCGCTTCTCAGGGGTGTGTTACTGACGGCGCAAAGTGAGAAACCGGTGCTAAACATTCTTTAACCTAATCCCATCAATATGGAGACAGGAACTCAAGTCAAGACAAACCCGGTAAACCGAAGAACGGTAACCGGCGCAGAAGCTATTATTCTTTCGCTGATTGCAGAAGGTGTGGAAACCATTTTTGGTTACCCGGGCGGAGCAATCATGCCGGTGTATGATGCACTTTTTGATTACCAAGATCAAATTCATCACGTGCTGGTGCGACATGAGCAGGGAGCCACTCACGCGGCTCAGGGATATGCACGGGTTACCCAAAAACCCGGTGTATGTCTGGTAACTTCCGGCCCCGGCGCAACCAATCTGGTCACCGGTATCGCCGATGCGATGATTGATTCTTCTCCGTTGGTATGTATCAGCGGCCAGGTTTCGCGCCATCTCCTCGGTTCGGATGCGTTTCAGGAAACGGACATCATCGGCATCACTATGCCTATTACCAAATGGAATTGTCAGGTAACGGATCCCCGCGACATTCCGGATGCCATTGCTAAGGCTTTTTATATCGCCAACTCCGGTCGCCCCGGACCGGTGGTCGTAGATATATGCAAAAATGCGCAAACCGGTACGCTGGATTATGATTATAAAAAATGTAAAGGAATCCGCAGTTATCAGCCATTGCCTGATATTGATCCCAAAGCCATTGAAGCGGCAGCCGAAGCGATCAACAAAGCGAAAAAACCTTTTTGCCTTTTGGGCCACGGGGTAATAATATCCGGGGCACAGGAAGAATTTCGCAAATTTGTGGAAACTACCGGTATTCCCTTTGGCAGTACTCTCCAGGGACTTTCTGCGATGCCGTCGGATCACCCGTTGCACATGGGTATGCTTGGCATGCACGGCAACTATGGCCCGAATATCAAAACCAATGAATGCGACCTGCTTATTGCCATCGGTATGAGGTTTGATGACCGTGTAACCGGCGATGTCACCCGTTATGCCAAACAGGCCAAAGTGATTCATATTGAAGTGGATCACTCCGAAATTGACAAAAACGTAAAAGCAGATATACCTGTTCTCGGAGATGCCAAAGCTGTACTTCAGGCGCTTTTACCCCAGTTGAAATCCAATTCACACGCCAATTGGCTGGCTGAATTTGCCGAATGCGACCGCATCGAACACGAGAAAGTCATTTACCGCGACCTTCATCCCAAAACCCTGAAAATCAATATGGCGGAAGTCGTAAAAATGATTTCCGATAAAACCAAAGGCGAAGCCATTGTCGTAACCGACGTCGGACAACACCAGATGATCGCGGCCCGGTATTACAAGTTTAAAACTACCGAAGCTTGGGTTTCTTCCGGCGGACTGGGTACAATGGGATTTTGCCTTCCCGCTGCTTTTGGTGCTAAAATGGCTTGCCCGGACAAAGAAGTAGTTGCCTTTATTGGTGATGGTTCTTTTCAGATGACAATTCAGGAATTGAGTTGTCTGGTACAGGAAAATGCCGGAGTCAAAGTTGTGATTTTAAACAACAACTTCCTGGGCATGGTACGGCAGTGGCAACAATTATTTTACGAAAAAAGGTATTCATTCACCAACCTTCTTAACCCCGACTTTGTCATGGTGGCAAAAGCTTACGGGATTGAATCTCAATTGGTTGATAAGCGGGAAAACTTAAACCAGGCAGTGGATGATATGCTGAATCACAAAGGCCCTTATCTGCTCGAAGTCATCGTAGAAAAAGAAGACAATGTATTTCCAATGGTACCTAGCGGCGCTTCTGTTTCAGATATTAAACTTGAGCCTTAGGTTTTATTTATTTTTATATTATGGAACAAAAGTTCACCTTATCCATATTCACCGAAAATCAGATCGGTCTTCTTCACCGGATCACCACGATTTTCACCCGGCGACATATCAGTATCGTGAGCCTAACCACTTCGGAAACCGAGGTAAAAGGCATCTACCGATTTATCATCGTCATTAATTCCACCGAAAATGAAATCCATAAACTGCGCAAGCAACTGGACAAAATTGTCGGTGTGATTAAGGCTTTTGCGCTGACCGAAAGTGAAGTTGTACACCAGGAACTAGCTCTCTACAAAGTCTCTACGGCAAGTCTGGTAAACGGCACACTCGAAAAAATCATCCGAGATCACCATGCACGGGTACTTACGGTCGAGCCGGAATACATGATGATTGAAACCACCGGACACCCTTATGAAACCGAAAAGCTGCTTAAAGTACTGGAACCTTTTGGGGTTCAGGGATTTTCCCGCTCCGGTACTATTGCAATTTCTCGTAAACCACTGAACCTGGTCGCCTACCTCGATGGCAGACTTAAAAAGGGCAGCCTTTACAATATTGAGCCTGAACCAGGCAAAGAAAAATTATAATCATACCCAATTTTCACTAATCTTTCACCACAATGGCAATTATTAATTTTGGAGGAACCAAAGAAACGGTTGTAACCCGTGAAGAATTTTCCCTGGACCAAGCCCGGGAAGTTTTAAAAAACGAAACCCTGGCGGCACTGGGTTATGGTGTGCAAGGTCCCGCTCAGGCATTAAACCTGCGAGACAATGGTTTTAACATTATCGTCGGACAGCGGAAAAACTCTTCCAGTTGGCAGAAAGCCATAGAAGATGGCTGGGTAGAAGGCAAAACCCTCTTTGACCTCGAAGAAGCCTGCGAACGCGGCACTATCCTGATGAATCTTCTTTCGGACGCCGGGCAAATCGCTACATGGCCGACCATTGAACAGCACCTGACTCCCGGCAAAGCACTGTACTTTTCCCACGGTTTTGGGCTTACTTTTCACGAAAAAACCGGTATCATTCCTCCGGCAGGTGTGGACGTATTCCTCGTAGCGCCGAAAGGCTCCGGGACAAGTGTACGTCGCCTGTTTAAAGAAGGAAAAGGAATAAATGCCAGTTTTGCCATTCAACAAAACGCCACCGGCAAGGCTCGTGACCGCGTCATCGCGCTCGGAATTGGGGTAGGTTCCGGATTTTTGTTTGAAACGACTTTCCAGAAAGAAGTATATAGCGACCTTACCGGCGAAAGAGGCATCCTGATGGGCGCACTTGCCGGAGTAATGGAAGCTCAATATAATTTGTTGCGCAAACGCGGACATTCCCCTTCTGAAGCCTTTAACGAAACCGTAGAAGAACTTACCCAAAGCCTGATGCCACTGGTGGCCGAAAACGGTATGGACTGGATGTATGCCAATTGTTCTACCACTGCCCAACGCGGTGCCCTGGACTGGAGACATAAATTTCGCGAGGCTGTAGCTCCCGTATTTGATGAACTCTACGAAAGTGTCGCCTCCGGCAACGAAGCCCAGATCACCATCAACGCAAATCAAAAGGCTGACTACCGCTCCAAACTCTCCGAAGAGCTCCGCGAACTCCGTGAGTCGGAAATGTGGCAGGCAGGAGCTGCAGTGCGTAAGCTACGCCCGGAAAGAAGTTAATCCTTTAACCCAAACGCCTCATGGTGTCACAATCCCTCCAAATGCTTCCGCTGGCAAGCATCATGCAAGCCAGCGGAAGACTGAAAGGGGTAGCTATGCATACCCCCTTGCTTGAAAATCCCTACCTCTCCGAGTTGTATGGCTGCCATATTTCGCTCAAAAGGGAAGATTTGCAAGTCGTCCGCTCCTATAAACTCCGGGGTGCATTTAACCGTATGGCACAGATGAGCAAATCTGAGGAAGATCAGGGCATCGTTTGCGCCAGTGCAGGCAATCACGCACAGGGGGTCGCTTACTCCTGTCACCGGCTCGGTATCAAAGGCAAAATCTATATGCCCGTTACCACTCCCCGTCAAAAAATCCAAAAAGTTCGATCTTTTGGAAAAAACTGGGTGGAAATCGTCCTCATGGGCGATACTTACGACGAAGCCCATCGGGCGGCAGCCCGAGATTGTGAGGAAAATGGGAAAACCTATATTCACCCCTTTGATGACCCGGAAGTGATGGCCGGACAGGGAACCGTCGGGCTGGAAATTCTTTCCGATACGCGCGAAAGCATAGATTATGTTTTTGTCCCGGTCGGCGGCGGCGGACTTGCCTCCGGACTGGGCAGTTATTTCAAACAAATCAGCCCCAAAACCCGCATCATCGGTGTAGAACCCGAGGGCGCGCCCGCGATGTACCGATCTCTTCAGGAAAATAAAGTCGTCTATCTGGAGGAAATTGACAAGTTTGTGGACGGAGCCGCTGTACAAAAAGTCGGGGAAAAAACTTTCGAAATCTGCCGCGATGTGCTCGATGATGTGGTACTCGTCCCCGAAGGGAAAGTCTGTGCTACAATCCTCAATCTTTACAACGAAGATGCCATCGTAGCCGAACCCGCGGGGGCACTTGCTATCGCCGCATTGGATCAATACAAGTCCCAAATCGAAGGCAAACGGGTAGTTTGTATCCTCAGCGGCGGAAATAATGACATTATGCGAATGGAGGACATTAAAGAACGTGCTCTCCTGTACGAAGGACTCAAACACTATTTCCTCATTCGTTTTCCCCAAAGAGCCGGTGCATTAAAAGAGTTTCTAACCAATGTCCTGGGGCCGAACGATGACATTACCCATTTTGAATACACCAAAAAAAACAACCGCGAGACAGGCCCCGCACTGGTGGGCATCGAACTGGTAGCCAGCAGCGATTTTGAAGGGCTGATCCAGCGAATGAAACAATACAAATTTAATTACCAACTGGTCAACGATAACCAAATGTTGTTTAATCTTTTAGTCTGAGTATGAAAGTAATGAAGTTTGGAGGTGCCTCGGTAAAAAATGCCGATGCCATCCGCAATGTCGCCAATATTATTGTAAAATTTAGCAGCGATCCCTGCCTGATTGTCGTTTCAGCCATTGACAAAACCACCAATCATCTCGAAGACCTCGCCCATCTTGCCCGAGACGGAAAGCAGGAAGAAGCGCTGGAACAATTCCGAAAAATCCGCCGCTTTCATGTCCATCTGATTCACGATCTTTTTGGCCAGGACGACATCCATCAAGTACAAGAAAAAGTACGAAAATTTCTGGAGGAAATCGAAAGAATCGTCAACGGAATCCTGCTCCTGGAAGAATTTCCGCCCCGTACCTACGACCGGATTGTGTCTTACGGGGAACTTATTTCCACCGTCATTGTTGCGGAGTATATCCATTCCCTTGGACACGATGTGTTGTGGACGGATGCCCGGCTACTGGTCAAAACCGATGCCACCTACAAGCAGGCAGGGGTGATCTGGACACTGACCGAAGAAAATATTCGCAGAGAAGTTCTGCCACAGATGAAACCCGGTAGAATTGTCATCACTCAGGGATTCATTGGCTCTACCACCAATGGACGTACCACCACTCTCGGAAGAGAAGGTTCTGACTATACCGGTTCAATTTTTGCACATTGCCTCGGTGCAGAAAGCCTGACCGTATGGAAAGATGTGCCCGGTGTACTCAACGGCGATCCGCGCATTCGGGAAAATACTGTCAAAATTGATAATCTTTCCTACGAAGAAGCCGTGGAGATGACCTTTTACGGTGCGAGTGTCATTCACCCCAAGACGATCAAACCTATATTTAATAAGTCCATTCCCTTGCTAGTAAAATGTTTTCTCGACATTGAAGCACCGGGAACGACGATTTCGGCTAAAACCAATGACGACGTTATCACTTCCTACATTGTCAAAAAAGAGCAGGCATTTATCCGGATCAAACCCAAAGATTTTTCCTTTATGGAAGAAAGGTTGATGCAGGAAATTTTTGACCACCTCTATAAATCGGGAGTAAAAGTAAATCTGGTGCAAAATTCTGCGATTTCGCTGATGCTTTGTGTGGACAACAAACAGGAAGTAAGTTCCTTTGAGTCCCTGCTACTCGACAAATTTGATGTCGAAATAAAAAGCGATCTCAAACTCTACACCATGATCAACTTTTCGATCAAGGATCTGAAAGAAACAGTGGATGCCGTAATGGTGCAGCAGCACGACAACAAGCTATTTGTAGTCAAATAATCTTACAAAAGGGGTGAAGGAGGCCTTAATGATTTTCTACAATTTTTTGTACTTCGGTTTCCTTCATCCCCGTATCACGAGCGATTTCGGCCACACTCAGCCCCAAGGCAAACAACCGCTTAATTAGGTTATTTTTGGCGCTGCGCTCTTGTTCGGATTGCTGTTTAGCTTCTTCTTCGCGTTGTTTGGCTTCTTCTTCGCGTTGTAGCGCCTCCTCCTCCCGCAGCAAGGCTGCGGCCAATAGTTCATCCTTTTTGTGCAACTCTGCCAAAACCTCGTCTTCGAGGTCCATCTCTTCTTCGATCTGTGGGTTTTGCAACGCCTTGTGCAACCGCCGAATCACCGGGTGGTAGGCTTCGGGATACGCCGCTTCATTAAGGGCGAGAATATGCCCTTTGAGGTCGGTCTGCGCCGACTGGTCAAAAATACTCAATGTCTTTTCCAATATCGTCCTCCGGTTGCCCGTGAGGTGTTCCGCCTGAATCACCGTTGCATCGTGGGTCAGCGCCTCAATAAAAGGATGTTTTTCGACGATATTCCCCTGCGTCGCCGCGTCGCTATAACTCCGAATCACTCGGATCACCGGGATTTTTTCATCCGTAAACGACTCCGCCAAAATATAGACCGGATAGATCGGCAACGCCTCGCCGTTTTTCCCCACGTTCTGCGGGTTTTGGTATTGTTTCCCGAGATAATTGCGGAAACGCATGATCTGATGGTAAAACTTCGCCTTTTGCAACTCAATCAAAATCACCCGTTCCCGACCGTCAGCCTGTTTTACCCGGGCATTAAAGTCCATGCGCGTCACCGTAATCCCCGATTCTCCCCCGATTTTTTTGCTAAACTCCGTCGGACTCAGCACCAATTCGAGCACTTCCTCCCCCAACACCGCCGACAAAAACAGCCGCGCCACACGGTTATCTTCCATCATATAGCGGAAAACCACGTCATAGAGCGGATTGGCGATATGGGTCAAACCTTTGTTTGGCATACAGCAAATATACGAGATTATTTGCAAAACCCATTGCCCCTCTGTCCGGGATTCCGTTTCTTTGCCTCGTATTAAATGATTCACTATGCAATATCGCCGACTCGGAAAATCAGGTTTACAGGTAAGTGTTTTGTCCTTCGGTTCGTGGCTCACTTTTGCCAAACAAATCGAAGACGGAACCGCCGAACTTTGTATGAAAACCGCCTACGACGGCGGGATTAATTTTTTTGACAATGCCGAAATCTACTCCCGAGGAAAGTCCGAGGAGGTCATGGGCAATATCCTCAAAAAAATGGGCTGGAACCGCGATACCTTCGTGGTTTCGAGCAAAGTTTTTTGGGGAGGACGCCTGCCCAATCAAAAGGGTCTGAGCCGAAAACACGTCATTGAAGCCTGCCACAACGCCCTACGCAGGCTTCAGGTGGATTATCTGGATCTGTTTTTCTGCCACCGACCCGACTACGATACACCCGTCGAAGAGACCGTCTGGGCAATGAATACCCTCATCCAACAGGGGAAAGTACTCTATTGGGGAACCTCCGAATGGCCCGCCGACCGCATCATGGAGGCACATCTTTGTGCCCGGCAAAACCACCTCATTCCCCCTACGATGGAACAGCCGGAGTACCACATGTTTCACCGCCAGAAAGTAGAACTCGACTACCTCAGCCTCTACGAAAAAGGACTGGGTACCACCATCTGGTCACCACTCGCCTCCGGTCTGCTCACCGGCAAATACAACGACAGCGTGCCTGAAGGCACGCGCTTCGATATCCAGGGACTGGACTGGCTGAAAACGGAGGTTTTTAAGGAGGGGAGACTGGAAAAAGTAAGAGAACTGACCACCCTCGCCGGAGAATACGGCATGTCCATGACTCACATGGCCCTCGCCTGGTGTGCCAAAAATCCAAATGTGAGTTCGGTCATCCTCGGGGCCTCCAAAGTATCTCAACTCGAAGACAACCTGAAATCGCTGGATGCCCTGCCCAAACTCACCGATGAAGTCCTCGAAAAAATCGAAACCATTCTCCAGAACAAACCCGTAAGAGAAATACACTGATGGGAGATCTGACAACGGTAGATCTCGATCTCATGCAATGGGTATTATTTGCGGTTGCGGGTATTATTACCGGTGTGATTAATACCTTGGCAGGCAGTGGTTCGCTGATTACGCTCCCGCTATTTATTTTCCTTTGCGGTTTATCTGCGCCTGTGGCCAATGGCACTAACCGGATCGGTGCGCTGATTCAGAATGTAGTGGGGGTTTATTCGCTCCGCAAAACCGGGCAACTGGAAATGAAAGGCTCGGTATGGCTGTTGGTGCCAATTGTGATTGGCGGCATTGCAGGGGCATTGGTGGCGACCGACCTCAACGAGGAGGCGATGAATTATACATTGGGCGGGCTGATGGTTTTTATGCTGTTTGTATTATTGCTCGACACCAAACGGTGGATACGGGAGTCCGCCGTAGATGAAAAACGAAATAAACGTCCGGTAACCTTGCTGATATTTTTGGCAATAGGTTTTTACGGCGGGTTTATACAGGCGGGAGTGGGCATATTTTTATTGGCCGCACTCGTACTTTCGGCGCATTACAGCCTGGTAGCCGCCAATGGGATCAAACTGTTAGTGGTAGGGCTGATAAACATCCCCTCCCTGATTATTTTTCTTTACTACGATCAGGTACACATTGTATTCGGCCTATTGATGGCACTTTTTCAGGCCATTGGCGCCGTAATCGGTGTAAAAGTCATCGCCAAAATCCCCAACGCCAATGTATGGATTTATCGGCTACTGATTGTGATCGTGGTTATTTCGGCGGTGAAATTTTTTGTGGGGTGAAAAATATTTTCATTAGCAGCCTCCCCCCCATTAACCTTTCCTTAACTCTTTTAAACAATCGTTAACCCTTTTTTGGCAATTACCCGGCTATGTTTGTTTCTTTGAATGTTTACTTTTATTCAATGAGACACTTATACCTGATAACCGCCTGTAGTTTTTTTTTCGTTTCTGCTGCATTCGCCCAAACAAACCCCGAACCCTCGAAAACCATTACGCTTGACTCGGTGGTCGTGGAAGGTGTGAGCCTGTTGCCGGATATTTCACGGCTGGAACCGGTTCAGAATACTTTTATCTTTTCCGGTAAAAAAAATGAAGTGGTGAACCTCCTCCGCAAAGATGTCGCACTAACCGAAAAATACGGACGCCAGATTTTTTCCAAAATCCCCGGGGTGTTTGTTTATGATATGGATGGCACGGGCAACCAGATTAATATCTCCACTCGTGGCCTGGATCCACACCGGGGCTGGGAGTTTAACATCCGCAAAGATGGGGTCATCACCAATACCGATATGTACGGTTATCCCGCCAGTCATTACAATATACCGATGGAAGCGGTGTCTCAAATCGAATTGGTCCGAGGCACAGGCTCACTTCAATACGGGGCACAGTTTGGCGGAATGCTCAATTACATCAGCAAAAAACCCTCTGCGCAGAAAATGGCTTTTGAATCCATTAATACCATCGGTTCTTATGGACTGGTGAGCACCTACAACTCGGTGTCGGGAACCCTGAAAAAATTCAGCTACTACGTCTGGGTAAACAAAAAAAGTAGTGAAGGTTATCGCCAAAACAGCCAGTCCCAATATGAAGCCGCAAACGTTTCGCTATTTTACAATCCCTCCAAAAATCTTCAGCTAAAACTCGAATGGACACACTCCGACTACCTCATCCGTCTGGCAGGGCCATTGACCGACAGTATGTTTTACGCCGATCCCCAATCCTCCACCCGTTCCCGCAATTATTACAACCCCCATATTCACATTCCTTCTTTTGTGATGGACTGGAAAATAACCCCTTCCACCGAAATAAAATTTACCACTTCGGCGGTTTTAGGCGCGAGAAATAGTGTCATGTTTGACAAACCCGCAACCATACCCGATTCCTTTGTAACGGCCACCCAACAGTACAATCACCGGCAGGTGGACATTGACAATTACCGGAGCCTTACCAGCGAACTTCGGCTGTTGCAGACCTATAAATTTATCGGAAAACAGCATGCCCTCGCCGCCGGAATTCAATATATGAACAACGATCTGCACCGACGGCAGCAGGGGAAAGGCACGACGGGAAGCGATTATGATCTGAGTTTGGCCGCGCCCGGCTGGGGCAGAGATTTGCATTTTAAAACTTCCAACTTTGCCTTTTTTGCCGAAAATCGCTGGGTGTTGGGAAAAGGATTTTCACTTAATACCGGGCTTCGGGCCGAGATGGGCGAAAGCAATATGTCGGGAACAACCGTTTATTATCCCGAAAGAGATTTGCCTCATACCATTCGCCACGTTTTTCCGCTTTGGGGTATCAATGCAGAATACGCAGTAAATAGCCAACTCAATTTTTACGCAGGAGCATCGCAGGCTTATCGTCCGGTGATTTTCAAGGATATTATTCCGGCTTCAATTTATGAATACACCGACAGAAATCTGAAAGATGCCTTCGGCTATAATATGGAAGCAGGTTTCCGGGGTTCATGGAAGTTTTTTTCCTGGGATATTACCGCTTTCCGCCTGTTGTATAATCAACGGATCGGCACCCTGGCAGAAACAGACTCCGCCGGAAACCTCACCCTTTTCCGCACCAATATCGGCGACTCCGAAACGCATGGCCTAGAAATTTTTGTACAGGGAGTTTTTCCGCTTAATAGCAAAACCCGCCTGACGGTTTTTACTTCCACCGCTTGGATGAACGCCCGTTACAAAAACGCGACGATCCGCACAGGGAATCAAAATGTATCCATAGACGGCCATAAAGTGGAAAGCGTGCCGGCGTGGATTTCGCGAAATGGATTAACCTTTGAATATGGCCTTTTCAGTATGACTGCCTTACATAGTTATACCGCACAAAGTTTTTCCGACGCGATTAATACCGTTACTCCCTCGGCAAGTGGGGCAACCGGAATCGTGCCTGCCTATCATTTGCTGGATATGAACCTTTCATGGACATTGAGCCGAAATATCAGTCTTAAACTTAACGGGAACAATATTTTCAACCAATACTATTTCACAAAACGTCCCCAGTTTTATCCCGGACCGGGTATATGGTCTTCGGATGGAAGGACATTCTCGGCAACCGTCGTGATCAAGATATGAAAAAAAAGGAATAAAATAACTTCTCTTTCCTTAAGCAGTGGCATAACCTGTGAATTTGCGTTTATAAGGTGCATGAAATGCAAGTACGATATCTTCTTTGGGAACCCCTCGGTCGAGAAATTCTTTCGTAACCCCTTCTTCTACACCATCCCGCTGTATCCATATTTTTCCATCTTTAAGGTCAATATGCAGCAGACAAGCATGAATACGTTTTAATCCATCCCAACCTACACGCATAAGGTAATAATGACCCATATCGTCATCAAATAAGAGTTGAGTTTCGAACTCCTCCAACTTGCGACTATAGGTTGCATGTCCCCGCATAATTTCCTTGACATAATCCCGATATTTTACCAGCTTATCCATTGTTCAATTTGTTGATTTTCAGGGTTAAACACTAAAATATGCAGTTGGTATAGTTGTATGATCTCCTGTACGAGGAGATACCGGAAATGTTCTTCATAAACATCGAGTGGAACGGCAAGAAATAATTCACGCTCAGTATCTGATTTTTCAAGAACCCAGCGATAATTCAAAAACTGCCCCAATGCTGAATGAAACTCATAAATGAAAGACTACTTTTCACCTCTATTGCAATAAGTTTTGAGCCTTTCTCTGCCGCTAACAATTTTTCGGCTCCTAAATCAATCGCAAGTTTTACATCCTCATAGTCCATGCGGTAAGGATCGTGCGTAATTTTCCATCCCGCTTGCGCTAACGCAGATTTTACACTTTCATGAAAAAAGTCTTTTGCGGCCATAAGCTGATTAATCAACTACATTTTAACCCACGATTCCTTCCACAAATTAAGGAAATTTTAAACCAATTGAAAATATAGCTTCTCAATCCTTCCGCACAAGTTCGCTGAGGTCGCCAGCGTAGTTTTCGAGAATGTCCAAAACTCTTTTTACGTCCGGGTCGGAGGCATAACCGCTCTCACGAGTTGTGTTAATGGCTTGTCTCAAGGCAAATTGCGCCTCTCCGTGTTGCCCCTTATGGTACAATTCGGCCATTTGCTGAAGGGATACGGCCATTTGGGCGATGGTTACGTTTTTCTGGACTTCGGGGTCGCCGACCATCCCGGCGGGTGAGCCAATGGTTCGGGTTTGAGTCACACGTTTTCCACTACGCATATCATCATAAGCCAGGGAAACCGTCACAGATTCCTCTGAGTAATCCTTTAAAAACGAAGCTAACACCACTTGTGTGAGTCCGCCGTTGAGGTTGTTGAGGGCAAACCGTATCTCCTTTTCTCCCACCGAAAAAGGCTGCCCAAAGGCATCTTTGAAAGCAAGTTTATTTCCATACCGAATCGTAAGTTCCACATTCCGTCCTACTTGTGCCAGCAGGCTTTCCACTTCGGCATTAAACACTTTGTTGATGTCGGCGGGGTCGTGGATAAAATGGAAGGTGTTTTTTTTGCTTTCGCTGAGTTGACGGGCGAGATCGGTATTGATGTCCATTCCCACACCGATAAACACAAAGTCCACTTCATAACCGGCTTCATATATCCCTGAATGTTTAATGATTGTCTCTAGGTTGAGGGTGCCGGTATTGGTCATGGCATCGGTGAGAATAATTACCCGATTGGTGCGACCTTTCTGATATTTGCTGATTACCTGGCGATAACCTTCGATAATGCCCGCGTTTAGATCAGTCGAACCACGGGTATGGATGCTTTTGATGATTTTTTCAGAAATATATTTATCTCCCACGGGCATAGGTTGCTGCAAAACTTCCACGATATGGTCAAATACCACAATGGAAAGAAGATCGTCAAATTGGAGATGGTTGAGGAAGGTAAGCATTGCCTCCCGGGTGCGGGCGATTTTTTCCCCCTCCATCGAACCGCTCCGGTCAATGACCAGGCTGATATTTACAGGTTGGCGGTCAAAATAGCCGTCTCCGTTTGCAGTGGTGATGCCTATCTGAAGTACCTGATCCTGAACCAACCTAGAGTTGTCCCAGCGCAGATCGAGGTGTACTGACTCATTGGGACTGGGAAGGGGAATATTGTGTTTGTGATAGTTGATATACTCGGGCGTAACAATATGCTCCGGACGAGGAATGATATGCTGCACCGATTGTTGTTTTCCCATTGCCAGAGAAGCAGAAGAATAACCGTATTGCCCAAAAGCAGAAACCGAAAACAACAAAAAGGCCACGGCAAAATACAAAGCGGTTTTAGCGAAAAAATTTACGGGTAAGAGTGTCATGTTTTTAAGGATTTTTAGTTGAGTAGAAAAACGAATAGGTTGTTGCAAGAGTAGAACAAAGACGTCTGAAAACGCAGAAAAACGCTTGTAAAACCCTTGTAAAACATTTTACAAAAGGTTTTTTAGCCCAATTTGGATCGAATGCGTATCTTCGGGTATGCAGGAAAGCGACCGCAAATATTTTGATTTACTGAAGCAGGCACTGAGTGAAAAATACCAGTCCAACTATCCGCATATTACCCGTCCGATTTCGGAATGGAAGGGGCAGGAAATTGTCAATTTCCAGGAAGACCTGGCGCGGACAGTAAACGGTCGGATCAGTGAAAAATGGTTTTACACCCATCTGAAATCTTCTGATAACCCTCACCTTCCCCGAATTGATGTACTGAATATGCTAAGCCGGTATGTGGGATTTGCAGACTGGGAGGCATTTGTAACGTCGGTAGCGGGGCAACGATGGCTTCGAGAGCCTCAGCCACCGGCGGGGAAGCGGTGGCTGAGGCTCTCGAAGCCGCCGTTCCTGCGATTCTCGAAGCCACTCGTCGCCGGGATGGCGGCGGTGGTGTTATTGATTGTAATCCTGTCCAATACGATAAAAAGTACGGACTACGTCTTTTGTTTTGTGGACGCAGACGACCCTCTACCTGTAACCGGGCTGGAAGTATGGGTATTGGAAAATGAACAAACCCCCAGGCCCCTTGCTGTTGACGCCGGCGGCTGTGTACAAATCGCACAAAACCAAAATGAAATCGTGCTTATAGCCAAAGCGCCCTATTACAGGCCCGATACGATTGTAAGGAGAAGATCCAGCCACCACGCACCAGAATCCATCCCGCTAAGGAAGGATGACTACGCCCTCATGTTGCATTATTTTTCCACCGACAATCTCAAGGACTGGAAAAAAAGAAGGGAACAACTGGAAAAAATCTTCGACGACGAAGTGCGGATTTTCCAGGTAAGCCCCGGTTCCATGCAGGGAATGGAAATGTATAATAAGGAAGAATTTATTGACAAAATGACCATGCCGCTGCAAAGCCTGAGAAATATCGAAGTATTGGAAACCGACTATAAAAACGGCAAAATCAATGGCATGCGTTTTATTCAGAAAGATCCATGAAAAAATTTATTTATATCCTTCTTTTTTTTATTCCCGGCTATACCCTGCCGGGCGCAGTGGGGCAGGCAGCCGTTAACCCCACCCAGGTACGTCCCAACCAGCAACTGGAATCTCAGTTTCAGGCAAATAACCTTTCGGCGACCCAGTTCCCGGCTTTTGAAAAAAGAGCCATACAGAAGCTCGTGGATTTTGGCGACTACCTCGAAATCATCGGAAACCCTGCCTATGAAAAAAGCCTGAGAGAACACGCCGTCGAACTGATTTACGGGCTGTTTGTCAGCAAAAATGTTTCCATTGGTCAATGGGGAACCGTATCTGCACTTGCCCATACACGACTCGCCGGCAAAGACAAGTCGGGAGATATTATCATCACAGACATATCGGTCAGCCAGCCCCTGAAATTTCAGGAAAATCGCGTGGCAGGGGAGTTAACCTTTGCCTTGAAATCGGTTAAAAACAATATACAACAGACCTATTCCTCCGAAATTACTCTCCGCCAGACCCACAAAAAATTTGGCAATGAAACCATCGGGGTTTGGGAAGTATTTTTGGGGGAGATAAAGGAGAAATAAGTCTATATTTTTTTCTCCTGGCGGAGTTGTTTAATTTTTTCAACGGACAGTCCCGTAGCCTGAGCAACAAAAACATCATCTGAACCTAAGGAAATAAGATTTAGCGCAATTTCTATTTTCTCGGCTTGCCGTTCTTTGGTAAGAACAATTTTTGCGGCTTCCTTATTTTTGGCGTTTGCTCTTTCTGCCGGTGTCAGATTTTCAAAGCTAATCAGTTCAATAGCTTTTCGGATACCCTCATTTTCAATATTAAGTACGGGCCGCTGCGGATTATGGATAGATTGATAGATCAGATCCAGCCAGTCTCGGATTTGTTTAGGGGTATCCTTTTCCGGATGATTCGGATTTAGGCAGACAAATTGATGCCCATACAAATCTCGAATTTCGCCTTTGAGCGATTGCGGGTTTAGTTTCAACAACAATACTTCATCCAGAATGGGCTTCCCATTTTTTTCACTGATCGTATAGGGTGCGGTCAATACCACAATGACATAAACTGTCTGATCAATATTATATTCCCTTGCGGTTTTTTGCTGTTCTGCAATCAACATTAAAAAATAATGAAGAAACCGGTCGAAGTGGTGGTCGTATTCTACACGTTGAATTTCAATAACCACTCGTTTATCCACACTTTCGGCAAAGATATCCAATTCAAAATCCACATAACCGATTTTGGGATCAAATTTTTTCTCTGTTTCAATTTTATCCACTTCCACCTCAATACCCAAAATATCCCTAACAAAAGCCTTAAAAACTGTTTTGTGGGTAAAAGCTTTTTTGAATATTATTTCATTATCCAGGTTGCCAAGCATATAGGTATTGATTTATTGCTCAGGTAAATATACAAAATGCTTTTGTGATACTTTCTATCTTTTAAATCACGGAGATGCATATTATCCAATCTCACTCCGCCTCAGCCTCCTCCAGAATATAGGTAAGTTCCATCTCGCGGTCATTGAGGCGCAAAATACCGGTGAAGGTTACCACCTGATCCAGTTTGTATTTTTCTTTCTTTTTTTTCAGGCGAAGTTCGACCACAGACTCCGGGCCGGCACCTCCGCAGAAAAAACAGGAACTAAACGGGAAAGCCGAAAGGATATAACTGTTTTCGCTGGCGTCGGAAGGAAGCACATGGCCCGTAATACGAATGGTTTTGCCTTCCAGCGTTTTGATTTCGGGGGGAAAAGAAGGTTTACCAAACCAGAGATTCTGATCTACTTTCTGGATGTATTCGTAGTTTACCTTCGCCAGTGTTTCCCACGATATTTTTTGCTGTGCGGCCAGGGAAATCGGCAATATTACCATCACCACTATTCCCATAAAACCTTTTATTTTATCCATCTGCTAATGTTTCGGAGATATTGGTATTAAACGCCTGAATGCCCGGTATTAGTGCTGCGAAAAAACCAATCAGCAGGGTTACCCCAAATAACAAATTTTCTTCGGGAAGAAAATGCCCGATATCAAACCGGTAGTGATATTCGGATTCAACCAACAAAGAAAAAAGTAACATTCCGCCCCGGCTGATACCGATTCCCAGCACAAATCCCAGCAAAGCGAGAATTTCGCCTTCCTGCATCACAAACGCAAATAACTGCCACCGCGATGCTCCCAACGTGCGCATCAACGCCAGTTCGTACTTCCGATCTTTCAGACTGCTGTACAGGGAAACGAATACACTGATCCCCGAAATGACCATAATCGCCAGGGCAATGGCCCTTATCGTCTGAATACCTGCGGCAAAAAGGCTAAACAATCGGTTGATTTCAATGGCGGGAAGAGCGGCCTGCAGGGAGGTTTCCTGATTGATCTTACGGGGAATCATCATCGTGCCCATGGGGGTACGAAATTTTACGAGCGCAGCCGTTATGTCTCCCGATTCTTCCGTGTGGGGTTCATTGGAGGCGTTTTCGTCATGTTCTTCATGAATTTCCCAGACACTAGCTATATTGGTGAGAATGAGTTGGTCAATTACGGTTCCGGTGGGCTGGAGGATTCCCGACACTTTGTAAGCGTGGCTGTCGTGAATGTCTAGCTCACCAACAACCCCGTGCGCTCCCAAAAACTCATCTCCGACTTTCAGCCCCAGCCTTTCCGCAGCTAATGCACCGGGAGTAACTTCAAAATTATTTTTCCAAAGCGAACCCTCGGCAAGGGATGCTCCATAATGATCCACATACTGATGATCCGTACCGAGAATACGATAGCCTTTGTAGTTGTCCCCGTAAGCAAGGGGAATCCATTTTTCGACAAGCGGATTATTCATTGCCTTTTGGACTTCGGCGAGAGGAATATTTCCGGTGGGATTGTCAATATGATACACACTGGCCAGGATCAGTTGGAGCGGACTGCCTTTGGCACCGAGAACCATGTCAATGCCCCTGACATTTTTGTTGAAATTGTCTTCCAGTTGGGAGTTAAGAAGAAGGAGGAGAGAAATGATACTCACGCCAAAAGTCAGCAACAGCAGGCTCAGAAAAGAGGCCATCGGTCGTGCGCGAAGATTATTCCAACTGACAGAAACGATATTCATTTCGGTTTTTTTACAGTATTACCTGATTAGGAAAACGATTTTTTAACCGCACATCGTGGGTTACAATTACCAGGGCGGCACCGGCCTGGGAGGCCTGCGCTTCGAGCAGGTCGGCTACTGCCGCACTATTGCGGTCGTCAAGGGCGGAGGTAGGTTCATCGGCGAGGATGACCGCCGGGTGATTGATCAGGGCACGGGCAATGGCGACCCGTTGTTGTTCTCCCTGACTCAGGCGGTGAGGCCGGGCAGTAGATTTATGTTCCAGTCCAAGGCGGTTGAGCAAGGTTTCGGCAACGCGGGGATCCTGGGGTTTTTTAGCCAGATATTGAGCCATGAGGAGATTGTCTCTGACCGAAAGGGCGGTGATAAAATGTGCCCGCTGAAAAACGATACCAATATTTCTGCCGCGAAAGGTGTCTCTTGCTCCGGATTTTAGGGAAAAAATGGAGGTATCCCCTACCCTGACTTCACCGGACTGCGGTATTAATAAACCGGCCAGCAGGTGCAGGAAGGTGGTTTTCCCCTTGCCGGATTCACCCAAAACCAGCAAAGACTGCCCTTTTTCGCAGAGGATGTCCGGAAAATGAAACGATTGCCCCTCGGGATAAGAAAATACTAATGACTGACTGCTAAGCATATACAAATCTAACAAAGCGGAAACGGGTGAAAAAGTAAATTTACAATATTTATTTGCAACACCGTTGCATTTAGCAAAAATGCCTGTATATTTGAAACATGTTTTCTACTCCGACAAAATCCTCTGCTACTAACCCCGGAATTTCTGATTATCTGGGGATTACCAGTGCAACCGTGTGTCTGATCCATTGTCTGGTTGCGCCGTTTTACATAGGTTTTAGTGCATCTGTGCATTCGCATACCCCCGGAATACCGGATCATTGGTTTTTGGAACATGGATGGGACTATGTATTTTTGGTCGTCGGATTTGCAGCGGTATGGTTTTCCTCGAAACATACCGGAAATAAAAACATGAAATTATTGCTTTGGGTAGCATTCAGTTTTCTCGCAGCTATGCTTTTGATGGAATCCTATGCCCCTATTTTTCAGTTTTTGGCCTATATCGCAGCATTTATCCTTATTATTGCCCACTTAGCAAACCTCCGGAAAAGCCTGGCCAAAACCGATTGTCAAAATGAGTAGCGGTAAAATTTGCTAAAACTTGCAGCTTGCCGGCAGTAGGGTTATTTTTGTTTAAATATAATCCTTACTGTCTTATGAGCTTTCTTCGAATATTGCTGAGCATTAGCTTTTTCGCCGCCGCGATGGCAATCCAGGGGCAACCCCTGAATCCCGCGGACACTACCATGGGTTTTGAGGAATATGTCCCCATATCCACCTTAGTTGTACCACAACACCCCGTCACCCGCGCAAAATACCCGTTTATTGATGTCCACAATCACCAGTGGCAAATGCCTACGATGGACCTTAATGACCTTACCCGAGAGATGGACAAACTTAATATGGCCGTCATGGTCAATCTCAGTGGGCGTGGTTGGCGGAACCCGGAGAGCCTCCCCCAGTCGCTGGAAAACATAAAAAAGAACAAACCAAATCGGTTCATTGTCTTTACAAATATCAGTTTTGAAGGAATTGATGATCCCAACTGGACAACCGCTACGGTAAAACAACTTGAAAACGACGTAAAACTGGGTGCCAACGGGTTGAAAATTTTCAAAGACCTGGGGCTTACCGCCAAAGACAGCAAGGGCAAACGCATCCCGGTGGACGATCCCCGCCTTGATCCCGTCTGGGCGAAATGTGGCGAACTCGGCATACCCGTGCTGATTCATACCGGCGAGCCGGCGGCATTCTGGAAACCCCGCGATAAATACAACGAAAGGTGGCTGGAACTCAAACAGGTTCCCAACCGCTATCGCGACCCGCTGGTTTTTCCCTCCTGGGAAGAAGTTATGGCTGAACAGCATAATATTTTCCGAAAACATCCCAACACAAAGTTTATCAACGCCCACATGGGCTGGATGGCCAATGACCTGGCGAAATTGGGAAAACTAATGGACGAACTGCCCAATATGTACACGGAAATTGGTGCCATTCTTGCAGAGTTGGGCCGGCAGCCCCGTGCAGCCCGTGCATTTTTTATCAAATATCAGGACAGGATTATGTTTGGAAAAGACTCCTGGCATCCGGAAGAATATTACACCTATTTCCGTGTACTGGAGACCGCCGATGAATATTTTGACTATTACCGGAAAAGGCATGCTTTCTGGCAAATGTACGGCATGGATTTGCCCGACGACGTTTTAAAAAAGATCTATTATAAAAATGCACTCCGGGTAGTTCCGGGTATTGATGCCTCTCAGTTTCCTGAATAAATGAGAAGACTTCAGTTTTTCATCGGGAGCCTTGTTACCTTTATTTTTGTCAACTGGCCGGCACACCTGACTCCGCCGGGAAAATTTTCCGATGAAGAGGTTTTGTATTTTCAGTTGACCGACGACTCGATCTGCCTCCGGATTGTGCAGGACTCGTCGCTTTATACGGAAGGCTGGGATACCCTGAGACAACCTCTATTCTGGCGAAAAATGATGGAAATCGGACCCGATACCAGCATCGTAAACATTGCCAAAAACCGCGAAATCGTCGGCATGATTTCTACCTGGGATTGGGCGTATAAGTCTCGGCGGGAAAAAAGAGCTTATGAAGAAGAAATTCGCAGAAAACACAACCTCTCCGGCGGGGACGAAATTTATTTTACCAGTGGACGAAAACATTTCTACCAGTTTGACAATGCTTTAAGGGGAATAGACAAAGCCGTGGGCGTATTTATGGAAGAAGGGACCGATCCCTGGTATGCGCAAGCCATTTTGCTCATTGAAAGCCCGGGCAAACTTCAAGTTTCGACCGAAGGTGCTTACGGAGCCTTTCAATTGATGGAAGGAGTGGCCAGAGATATGGGGTTATTGGTAAATGATACCCTTGATGAGCGGGTGGACTTCGAAAAATCCGCTGCCGGAGCCGCGCGGCTACTGCGCACAATATGCCTGCCACAGACCCGGCAGCTTTGTCAAAAATACAACCTCGAATACAACGAAACCGATTTGTGGTTTCGGCTTTTGGTCATGCATGTATATCACGCCGGGATTGGAAATGTGGCTCGTGCAATGAAAAAAATTCAGCCCGAAGCAGGTGGAAAAGAGCTGATATTGGAATTGTGGCAGACACGGTCGCGGCGGTTTGGCAACGCCTCTCAAAACTATTCCCAGATTGTATTAGCCGCCCTGATGAAACTCGACGATCGGGTTAAAAATACCGGGCTGATCTGCCCACCCGAAGTAATGATGCCGTAAAGAATTTACGGAAGGCTTTTTTTCTGCGTCTTGGAGGGAGGTACCTCTTTTCCCGAAGAAGCCATCTTATCCGTTTTCGCAGGTTCGGATATAGCCGGATTATAAATATAACCCAGAAGTTCACGAAACATTACGGTAAGCGGGGAATCCGTTTTTTCCGTCTTTTCTTCTTTAGGCTTGGGTTTTTCCTGAAGAACCGTCTCTTTCATAAGATAGTTGGCAGGCGAAGTCCCGGCAAAAGAAGTTTTGATACCGAAAAAAATCAAAGCTACAATCAAAAATTTGTAAAAATAGTTCATGGCAGACTCTATTGGGGGATTATGGGAGAAAGACCGCTGTTTTGAATGAAGGTTGGAAAACCCGGCAGTACAGATTTAATTTACCAATAAACATTCCAACACAAAAGTCATTGATAGTCAACCTATTAAGCATCGATAATTTGTGCTTTTTTAAAAAATCTGTTTCAGATTGAAACGGAATTGTTTCAATCTGGAACAACACCCCCAAAAACAAAAACCGGCAGTAGTACTTATCATACTCTACCGGCTGTTGCTTTTCCCACTTTTATTAGACGGGAGGATAATTTATACCTGACCCAAAAAAGAAAAAAAAACGGCAGTGATTGAAACCACTACCGTTCACAAAAAGCTTTTCCAAAAGAATACCGGTTAGACGTAAGAGCCTTTACGGGTATCAATGGATTTTCTCAATTTCCGGAACAATTTTTTCAGATTTAAAAAAAGTGGGGTCAAAATACCGGATACCTGCGGTTATGAGCAAAAAAGCTATTACCGTAGCAATTCCGGCGGGGCCTGCGAGGAGCGAATTAGCCCCTTTTACAATCAGTAATCCTATACCTGCAATCCCATTAAGCACACCGTGAAAAGCACTTGCGCCGAGAATGCTGCCCGTTTTTTCTCCCATGTAGGCAATGGGATAAGCGATAGATATACAGAAAAAACACATCATAATCACTCCCCAGTAAGGAGAACCCGGGTAATTATGTCCCTGAATAATCAGAGGAGCATGCCAAAGCCCCCATATAATACCGATAATTGTATTACCCTTCCAAAATCCCAGTGGTTTCATCTCTCTGAGTAGGAGTCCTCGCCAGCCAAATTCCTCACCAAAAGTAAATAAAAGATTGATTGTCAGGCCTGCAACTATACCGGAAAGAAGATTCAGCCCTAAAAAAGCCCAAGCCGGAAAAGACCTCACCTGCGCCTCGGCAAGAGCCTGTTTATCTTCCCCCAAGCCGGCAGTCATATTGCGGATATTGTCCACAATCGCATCCTGAAATAAACTTATTTTGCCAAAACCGGGGATGTCCGCAATATTTCCCAACAAAAAAACCACCCCCGCAAAAACTAAAATCGCGGCGACGGGCGTCAGAATACTTCCAAAGAAAAACCGATAATCAAAGTTTTTGACGGAAAAACCGTAGTCCGCCAGCGGTTCCTTATAGATACCCTTTTGAACAATAAATACCGCCAGTGCCGGTCCCCACATAAACAACCCTCCGATTAGGAGAGAACCCGGCATTTCATTCATTTTTATATCGGCGAGCCAGGTGATAAGTGCCGTTCCCCAACTAATTCCGTAGCTGAGAAGCAGATACAGCGCAATTTTTCGGAGATTCATTTTTTGTAAATTAGATAAGAATAAAGAACCGGGCCTAAAGAGATCAGCACGATAAAGGGGATAAAAAACCAAATGAATATCTCATTACTGACAAATAGTTTGAGTATCATCATCAGCAGTGAACCGCCTACCCAGATTATTCCGGAAAAACGGTGAGTTTTGATCCAGACGTCTTCCCTTTCCAGGGTCCAGGGCGTACGGATTCCAACAAAATAGTTGGGACGAAGTTTGCCGAAATAATTTCCCAAAAACATCAAAAGAAACAATACCCCATAAATGACAAAAGTGCTGATGTCGGTTTTATAACCCAGGCTGGCGATCAGTATAAGACTAAACATATAAAGCATAAAAAGAGAAATAGCCAGACCCAGCGTGTCTAGTGTAGAGAGGAAATATTCCCCTTTTTTCTTAGGGTCAATAAAAGGCACTGCCCAAAGAATTCCAACAATTAATAACGTGAGAAGAGGAAGAAAAATAAGCGTATGCGGAGAACCGTAATCGTCCACTTCTCCTTTGATATTCCAGTGAACGGGAACCTCTTCCGGCAATTTTTCCCAAAAAATCGCCAGCAAGACCAGCGGAAACAAAGCCAAAACAAGCGTCAGCCCGTTTTTTTTAGCAACATCGGTAAACTTCATTTTTTCTTACTTTTAGCGTCATTAAAAGACAACACCCAGCCGAGGAGATCGTCCAGAACCGTCGTGCTCAGGGAGTAACGGATAAATTGGCCTTCTTTTACGGCAATCACCACTTTAGCCTGCTTGAGGAGGTCTAGGTGATGAGAAATACTGGGTTTGGTCATTTCAAAAGCATCGGCGATTTCACCGGCGGTAAGGTCTTTTTCCCGGAGCATTTCCAGAATTTTACGGCGTGTAGGGTCGTTTAATGCTTTAAATAGTTCGTTCATTTCCGGTATTTCCTTATCATCCATCATTTTGAGTACAACCGAAACAAAGATAGATAGTTTTCGATAATTAGACAAATATCTAATTATATATTTTTTCATTAATGGCTAATTAAGTATCGGAGTTATAAAGTAATGGGGATAATGAACTACAGAGAACCCCTAGAACCACAGAGAATGCGGAGAACCACCGAGAAGAATCTCCTCCGTGTTTCTCCGCATTCTGGGTGGTTCAAACCCTTTGATATTGGGAAAAGCTCCTCTATCGCGCCCCTTCCGCGTATTTCTTCACGCCCAACTGCTTAAGCAGGCGAAGGGAATTTAGTTTTACATTCTCTGGGGGATTCATCGAAAGGGATGTCTCCAAAGCCTTGATGGCGAGTTTTTTATCACCTTCTGCATTTCGCAAAACATACCCCTCGCCTAAACTGTCGAACACATTCGGATCATCCGGATTACGCTCGGTGTTTTGTTTAAATACTTCAATAGCCGCATCCAGTTTACCCTGGTTTAATAACTCATATCCGTAATTATTCAACTCGGTATTGGTAGCCAACTCCATCGCCGAAGCCATGAGTGTTTCGGCCTCTGCTGTTTCGCCTTTTTTCGATAACAAACCAGACTTTACGCTTAGGGTTGAAAAGTTTTTTTCTCTGCTGATCGCAACATCCGACCATTTTAATCCCTCTTCCAACGCAATATTATTTTTCAGGCAATAGGCAGCCGCAGTGTTAAAACCCTGCCAGGTAAAACCCTGAACACCCCTAAGTTCATTGCGCATATTTGCCAGCACTACTTCATGAGTATTAATGGCAACTTTTATCGGAATCTCTTTTTTCTCCCAGCGCAATACGATCCGTGCCGCGTCATTGCTCTCGGGCTCAATGTCAAATGTGAGTGCTTCGTGAAACGAACATTCCCCGGGGTTCACTTTTACACGCAAAACGTCTTCTTCAACTTTATAAAAATAGCTCCCCCAGGAAGTGGTGTTTTCGGAAAAAATCACGGTCCACTCACTTTTTGTAGGAATGATATGAAGACCGTAACTACCGGCGGCCAACACTTTTCCTTCTACCTTTACATCTGTCGAAAAGGATACAATCGTGTTCTCATTTGCACCGGCCCGCCAGGGTGTCTGCCCCTTTTCCAACTGGTCGGTTTCATAGATTCCAACGATTTTGCCCCATATTTCACGCCCTTTTACAAAGGGACGGTGATATTCCACGGAAATGTCGGTAAGTCCCACGCGCTGCTTAATAAATGCTTTCGGGCTGGGGTCGGGAGTGGTCAACTGACCCTGGGCATAAACCGAACCGGCAAATACCATCAGGGCAAAAAGAAGGGTAAAACTGAATTTTTTCATTGGAGTAATGGATTTAACGAATTGAATGCATCAAGTTACTCCCCCCCTCATAGTTTTACCACTACACAGATATGTGGTTTTATTTGAGGTTATGTGCTAAAGTTGCGAAAAGCCTGTGAATCAAGCTGTTTTCGCATTAAAAGATTTCCCGCTCTTCTCCACAAATTCAATCAAATCGTGAAGGGAGTCCATAATCGTAATATCTCGCGGCATTTCCGCTTTCCGGTAAGTTGCCTGAAAACCTGCGAGAAGAATTCCCTTATCCGGAAATCGCCTCCGGAGATCGCGGGCAAATGTTACGACCTGATCATTGGCAGGAATAGTGGTAATCACCGACAACAAATAATCGGGATTGTATTTATCACAAATCATATCCAGGTCTTCCATCGGGAGGCTTTGTCCCAGGTAAATCACTTTCTGCCCGCGCGACTTAATGATATATGCGGAAAACAGCAAACTCAGTTCATGAAGTTCACCATCGGGAAGAAACAGCGCATATTTTTTTACCGTCGAAACGGATGCCCGGCTTACCTGTCCATCTATGGCCACAATCATTTTCTGGCGGATGAGGTTGGAAATAAAATGCTCATGCGCCGGATGAATGCTGCCCGTTTGCCAGAGTATGCCAATCCTACTGAGAAAAGGATATACGATGTCAAGCATTGTCTGCTCGAAACCATACTGGAGAGTATTGGTTGAAATGATTTTATCGAACCGATCTTCTTCCAAATTGATCATGGCGATGGTAAGTGCATCAATCTGATTAGGAAATTCGGGGCTGGTATCGGACACACTTTTTACCCGGTTATGAATTTCCGAAGCACTCAGTGAGGCAATTTTTGAGATTTTAAGACCGTTACGGTTTAAATAGGAAACGTTCAGAATCTGTTTCAGATCCTCATCGTCATAGTATCGAATATTTGTAATCGTGCGCTTTGGTTCCAGAATGCCATACCGCTGCTCCCATATTCTCAGGGTGTGAGCCTTAATTCCTGAAAGTTGCTCAAGGTCTTTTATGGAATAGTTACCCAAAATTATTTTTCTTACAAATGATCCGTAAAAGTGATTAATAAGCTAATAACTATGAAGTAATAAGAATGTTCAGACTTCTCAAAATTTGTCTAATCATTTACGAATCGGTAACTTCGAAAAATATCCGCTGATATGTATAAAATCCCTGCCATATTTATCTTTTCCTTTCTTTTTGCATTCTCGGGTTGCAAAAAAAGTCCTAAGGAAAATGGAACCCCCACTACGGGCACCGATAACCCGCAGACTACGGAAAACCCGACCACAACTATTGCACCCAAAGAAAAAATTACGGGTATCCTTCTGGCTTACTACAACGATCTTTCCAATGAAGAACTGGACGAAGCCCGGTATTTTGCCCCTACGTTGAAGAAATTTTTCGGCTCGGAAAATATATCCCGCGACCAGGTAGCCAAAAGCATCCGCACGGGCTTCCAAACCGTGGAAAGCCGCAGCATTCATCTCAACAATAAAAGTCTCCAGGTTATTCCTGCCGGAGAAGGTTTTATTGCCGAGTTTTCCGGTGTCTCTTCCTATATTCCTACCGGCAAAACGGAAAGAGTCGAACAACTTTTCAGCAACCGGGTGTCTTTCGACAAAGATTTTCAGATTACCGGCTATGAAACTATTGACAATCCTTCCTCCGCTACCCTCAGTCGCGAAGGGCTGACCGGCGGAAAAATGGAAGCCGCACGGGCAATTCTTACTGCCATACGAACGGGTGATACTCAAAAGGCTGCCGCCTATATCCATCCTCAAAAAGGGTTTTATTTTCTCACCCAACCGGGTGCCATGAGTGTTCCTTATTTATGTAAAAGCCTGCCGGATATTTTCACCTATGCCCCCTGGCTGGAAAAAGGCACACCGGCACTCAACCCTCAGCCCATAGAAGAAAGTCTTCCCGACTTTGATTGCGGGGAGTTATTTTCCAAACAAGGATGTTTTATGGCAAATTTTTCCGGTTATAAGGACATTTCCAGCCTTATGGGAACCTTGAAGGAACTAGAAATGGGCGACTATGGCGAAAAACAAATCGCTACTGCCCAAAACCTGGAAAGTTTTGTCTCCGTGCGAATTATAGATACGGATGCCAATATGGGGTTTCTTCTCGGAGAAATTGAAGGAAGATGGTATCTTCTGGTCATGGACATTGCCACCTACGAATGTTCCGCTTAACGAACCCATATTTTCGTTGAATACATGCCTTGCTGATTTTCAAGCCATAAAAGATAAATTCCGGGCGAAAAACCTTCGGTTTTAAAATAGACATCGCTTTTACCGGGAATAGTCCGAGTCTCTGCGACAGCCTGTCCGGCAATATTCATTAGTTTTGCGGTTATACCGTTTTTCCCACACTCTCCCACCTCTATCCGTATGCCTGTCCCGGTTTGTTCGACCTCAATTTTACAAATCGTCGAGAGATTGCCCAGACCGGTATTCATAATACCCACTTCACTAACCTCCACATCCCCGTGAATCGGTCCGGCAAGCTCAATCAAGGTGCCAAGAGCGGCTTTTACAACCTGGCTCATAAAGGTAAAATGCAGAGTCCCCACCGAATCTCCGGGTGTATGATAATGAGGGTTGCGAAAATTTGCCCCATCGGTAATCATCAGCGCAGGAATGCCCGCAGCCCAAAAATGAGCGTGATCGGATCGAAGCAGATCGGGTACTAAAGCGGGATTTGCCGGAGCTGTAAGCGAAATTACTCTTAAGTCAGGTACGTATTTCGCGGCGCAATCGTCAAATTTGTCGCGCAGAGTCGCACTGTTGGGTTCCGCAACATTAGTGATAAAATTGCCCCGCGAACTATCCGCCACCACGGCATTGTAAGCCGCAGGAAAGAGCAGATTAAACCCGGCGGGGAAGATTTGAGTATTGGGGGAGGCATCAAAATAGCCAATCATTTCCAGATTGATTACTCCGGCTATCGTTTCCCAGGGTTTAATCCCTTGATTTACATACAACTGACTCCCAAGCGTTCCGGCTTCTTCCAGATCAAAACCGATAAACCTCACATTGTTGCGAAAAGGCCAGGGAGCCACCTCTCGTAAAATTTCAAGCATTCCGGCTACCGCCGATCCATTATCATCGGCCGCCGGTGAATTGTGAACACCGTCAAAATGCCCGTCCACAATCCAGGTTTGAGACTCATCCACATGACCGGGTTTCAGGCCAATAATATTTTCGATCGAATAAACCCCCAATGTTTGCGCCTGGCGGTAAGTGGTAAGTCCTCCGGCAAGAAACCGGGCTTCGAGCGAATCTTTCACCTCCGCCAGATGGGCAATTCCCGTCGCAGGATGGCGGATTCCCTCCAGCCAACCGAGATCATTTTTGAGCCTCAGGCTGTCCACCTGGTCCACGATTGACTGAATATCAAGGGGTTGGCGGTCGTCCGCAATAAGTTTTACCTGTGCTAAAACGGTACTGATTGCCTGCGGGGCATTCCAGATAATTTGTTTACCGGTTCCGGGCATTACCGGAAATCCGATATCACCGGTAGCACCGGCAACGTCGGCCAGATAGGTTTCGGCAGCGTTGTCGGACCGTCGAAAAAAAATTTCCACACTATCACCTTCGGCATCCACCAGATCATACGTAAGGGTCATACGGTTGTCGGTGTAACTAAAGGAAGCATGGAGGTTGAGTATCTGCGGAGGTTGGTTTTGGGCAAAAAGGCCAACAGACAGATTCAGCAATAGGAGCAATAGCAGGGAAATTACTTTCATAGCCCGAAGAATTTTAATGAAAGGTACGATTTATTCCCACACAAAAAGAAAGCGGAAACCAGGGTTTGTACCTAATTTCCGCCAAAAGTTTATGGACAAAATCCCGCAAAATAGCGGAAGAAGATATCAGACTATTGCTTTGATTTTAGCCTCCAGAGAAGCAATAACCGGTTCATTAGCTCTTTCTACGGTAAATTTAATTCCTTTGGTTACCGGATTTATTTTCAGACTGAATTTTCTTTTTCTCGCACGGGTGCGCAGCCTGTTTTTCTTTATAGTGAATTTCTTTGCCATGATCTCTGACTCGTTTTTCTTTCAGTGGGTGCAAAAGTAGAAATATTCTGCTTAAACTCAAATCTATTCGTTGAAAATTACTCAAGTTCTTCATTAAAAAAAACTTTGTAGTAATGCATGCGCCGTTGTTCGTCATATCCTCGTTCCATAAATTCCGCAACTTCTTCGATTTTGCGGTTATTCATGCGGATTTCGATTTCGGTATCGAGGCGGATGAGGCTGGCAAATTGTTTTTTCATAACTCTTACACCGTATTTAGAAATGGGAAATCCTTCTTCTGCGGGAGGTAACCCCTGTTCTTGTTCAAAAGTGGCGCGGTATTCGTCAAACTTCTGACTTTCGGCAGTGGTAGGAAATACCGAAAGTTTAAAGTCTTCAATGTCCAACTCTTTATTTTTGCTGAAATAGTTAAGGGACTTATTGAGAAATACGACCTGATCCTTTTTATCTTTTTCTTTTCCGATCACATTTTCGCAGTATTCTTTGGTCAGATTGAGAAACTGTTCGGTCTGATAACGATTATCCTGAATACGGATCACCTGCAAAAAATCGTCGCGCCAGTATTGCGCGTCCTCGCTACCTTTATCAATCATCAGCACACTGTAACCGTCGTCCGCAAAAGTATTAAATATCAGGCAGCCTTTATCCAGTTTTCGGAGATTTACGCCCTGCTCTACGGTCATAGTTAAACCTTCGCCTTCTTCGGCTACAAATTTCAGAAACTGATCTTTATGTTCGGATTTAAATATTCCGATGGCTTCCAGTTCGACCCCATCTACCACACATTCCCGAAAAAGCCCGACATAAAGTTCACCACTTTTGATGTGGGGATGCCCCGACTGGGCATATAAATGATTGAGAATATGAACGGACTGAGCGAGAAAATCTTCCCGAGAAAGCGTAAATATACGGTTGCAATAAATATACAACTCGTTAAAATTCAAGTCCGTAGGATGGGTAAACTTGAAAAACTCATCGGTTTTAAACGGATTAAGAAAATAGTCTTTCAGCGTAAGTGCCATATCTTCTTCCAGGATAAACAATTCCTGAGATGCGACCACACCTTCATTTTTGGCTTTGTTGCCAACTTTGTGCAATGCGAGAGTGGTTAAACGAGCCTGTGAGAGGTTTAGCATGAAATGTGGGAGTTAGAAGATACTTGCGAAAAACAATCCGGCAAATATACAGGTTTGCATTTTACAGAAAAGAAAAAGCCTCTGTTATACGCTTTGCGGTCACACCTTCCTGTCCATATTTTGCGGCGGCTGTATCGCCTGCTTTTCCGTGAAGATATACCCCCAGTGCTGCTGCTATCTCCGGCGAATAACCCTGGGCACAAAGGCTGCCGATAATTCCGGAGAGAACATCGCCGGAACCTCCGGTAGCCATTCCCGGATTGCCGCTGGTATTGACAAAAGCAGTCCCCCCCGGAGTGGCGACAATTGTACCTGCACCTTTTAAAAGGCTGATAACCCGCCGTTTGGCGGCCAATTCTTCTACGGTTTCCAACCGGCGTTCATTCACATCCGTGCGCCGGGTAAGGCGTTGCATTTCTCCGGGGTGAGGAGTGAGTATCGTATTTTCCGGTAAATAATTCCACAAATCGGTACGCAGAGCCAGAATGTTCAGGGCGTCGGCGTCCAGAATTAAGGGCACTTCAATCATCGGCAATATTGCCGCCAGAAAAGCCTGGGTTTCGACGTGTTGCCCCATTCCCGGCCCAACAACCACGGCGGTTTTTCCAGCCAGAATTTCTCGAAACAAATTAGCGTCCCGCTCCATCATATAAGCACTGCCCGGATCTCCCACTGCTACACACATCACTTCGGGTACCGCCGAAAAAACCGCCTGCCGACAGCTATCAGGGGTAAACACCGTGCAAAGCCCTGCCCCGGAATGGATACAACCCATTGCGGCAAGGGTGATGGCTCCGGCCATATTCCGACTGCCTCCCACAAGCAGTACATGGCCATAAGAACCTTTGTGTCCGTCATTTTTGCGACGGAGATATTGACTGCGAAAATAGGTTTCCGTAATCAGGCGCCGTTGAATCCAAAGGGATTCTACGACTTCCGGCCATATTCCAATATCCAGCACCACCACCTCTCCGCACAAATTAGCCGCCGGGGTAATGTAGTGACACACTTTGGGGAGTTGGAAGGTAAGGGTAAGTTCTGCTTCTAATACCGCGTTTACCACCGCTCCGGTACTGGCATCCAGCCCGCTGGGCAGGTCTATGGCAATTACCGGAAGATTGGTTCGGGCAAATTCACTAATAACCTCCGCCACCGATCCGCGTAACTCCGATTCAATGCCCGTTCCCAATAAAGCATCAATCAATACGGGAGGATCCACAAACCCAATATGAGCGTTTTCCGTGTCTTCTTTTCCGTAAATGGCCTTTAATATGGGCAGATGAGTGATGATCTCATAGTTAATCGCAGCGTCACCCTGATAGCGAGAGGGATCGTGAGAAAAAAGAATTTTTACATCTTTGCCTGCAAGATGCAGGTACCGGGCAATGACCAGGCCATCACCGCCATTGTTTCCCGGGCCTGCAAGCACCAGGAAAGAAGTTTGAGCGGGATAACGGGCCAGAATGGTTTCCGCCGATAATTTTCCGGCTTGCTCCATTAGCAGGATGCCGGGAAGTTTTTTTTCCTCCATGAGGATTCGGTCAGCGGAACGTATTTGTCGGGAGTCAGCAAGGTACATAGAAGTATTATTTACCGTCTGTGGGGTTTCCGTAGATTTCAATCCCGGTTTCCCCATTGGATTTGATGAAAGCACGAAACATGCCATCGGTATTAAACGGCATGGCAATATTACCCTCACGGTCGAGCGCGATCAGCCCGCCGGTGCCGCCGGATTGCGAGAGTTTGTGATGAATCACATAATCGGCTGCCTCTTGCAGCGTTTTTTGCCCATATTCCATGAGCGCCGACACATCATAAGCGATTACGTTACGGATAAAATATTCGCCATGACCAGTGCAGGAAACCGCACAGGTGCGGTTATTGGCATAGGTACCGGCACCGATGATTGGGGCATCCCCTACCCTTCCGTATCGTTTGTTCATCATACCTCCGGTGGAGGTTCCCGCTGCCAGATTTCCCGATTTGTCCAAAGCCACACATCCGACCGTTCCGTGTTTTTTGAGCAGCGGCTCGGTGTTTTCGTTTTCTTCCGGATTTAAGAGAGCGCGAAGTTGCTGGAGGCGGGTTTCGGTATAAAAAAATGAGTTTTCGACAATTTCCAACCCTTTTTCAGCAGCAAACTGATCGGCACCTTCCCCGGCAAACATCACATGCACTGAGGAATCCATCACCCTGCGGGCGGCAGAGATGGGATGGCGTACCGTTTTTACTCCGGCAACGGAACCCGCTTTATTCGATTTTCCACTCATAAAAGAAGCGTCAAGTTCAGCCGTTCCGCGATTGGTGAGCACGGCACCTCGCCCGGCATTAAACATGGGGTTGTCTTCCATTAGGCGAATGGTCGCTTCCACGGCGTCTTCTGCCTGGCCTCCCCCGGCGAGTATAGTCGCGCCGGCATCAAGGGCTTCTTGCAGACCGGCCCGGTAAAGGGCTTCATTTTCCGGTGACATTTCACTTTGTTTTATAGCCCCTGCTCCCCCGTGAATGACCAGCACAAAATCAAGTTTGGATACTTGTCCCGATAGACACGAACTAAACAACAGGCTCATCATAATCAGACGAAAATTTTTCATACAACTCACTTTTATAAACTATCGCTGAATTTTCGATCTTAAACTACCGATTCTTCAGACAAACCGAAAATCTCCTTAAAATTAGCCGTATATTCGAAGAAAAAACAACCGGGCATGTATCGCTATCTTTTTATCCTTTTTCCTATTTTTTTTTCAGGGTGTACATCCGAACCCACTACCCAATCCGCTGCGAGAATAATGACTGAAGAATTACCCTCAGCCCCTACACCGGAACACCGGCAATTGCTTATTGTCACTACAGCAGACTGGGATGCTGTACCCGGGAAACTCCGCCGTTTTGAATGGGCGGATGAAAAATGGCAACCATCCGGAGAGATTATTCCCGTAGTAGTAGGCAAAAAAGGCATGGGATGGGGAAAGGGAGTAGAAGATTTTACCCAAAACGAGGGGCCTGTAAAAAGAGAAGGCGATCTAAAATCTCCTGCGGGTGTTTTTCGATTGGGAGATGCCTTTGGGTATGCGCCGGCAGCATCCGTGAACTGGATAAAAACCGGTTATAAACCCGTAACTGCGGCAACAATGTGCATCGAGGACGGAAATTCCGCTTTCTATAATCAAATCCTCGATGAAGGAACCGTGACCGCCGACTGGAAAAGTACCGATCACATGCTGCGAAAGGATGATTTATATGAATGGGGAATGTTTGTCGCACACAATAGCCCGGAACCTTCACCGGGTGCAGGATCATGCATTTTCCTGCATGTTGCTCAAATCAATGATGACGGAACAGCAGGTTGTACTGCTATGGCTAAAAACCGCATGTTGGAGGTCTTGCAGTGGATAGACGATTCCCGGTCGCCCTTGCTGGTACAAATCCCCGAGGACGAGTACGCCCCTATCCGGGAAATGTACAATTTACCCGACATTCGGTGATAATTGTGCGGAAAAATCTTCTTTGTTCTTAATAGTTTAAGCAGAAAAATTTTTTATCAGGAAAATTCTCACTCCAGCCAGAGTCCATAAAAGCAGGTTAAAGCTGCCGAAAGAACCATTGATGATAGCAGAATGACCGTTCATGTTTTTTATAACTTCGGTTGGGTATTCCGGCAAACTATTTGCTTTTACAAAGACATAACAGAATAACTGAAAACACAAACGATCTTTAACGTGTAACTAATCAAAATTGTATGTACTACATCCGAAAAACGGGACAGACCTGGTACATAAGAAATAATACCACCGGCGTAAGCAAACAACTTTCAGAACAGGAAGTAAAAGATTTGCTGGAAGAATTTCCGAATCTTCGGAACAGCACCACGGTAACTTATTTCAGAAATCGGGTCAATTCAATTCCAAATTTACCTTAGTACATTCAAACGCCGGCCTGGCCGGAAATACACCCTAATAAGTTTTTTCATGGTGTTTGTTTGGGTTTGGACCGCTCCTTCATACTTGAAGGGCGGTTTTTTTTTGCCTTTTTTAATCATTGGAAATTTTACCTATTTTGAATACGTTTTTGAGTTGAACGATCATTATTAATTGTTTACATGAATCAGGCAAAGCCAGTATTATTAGTAGAGGACAATCCCGCTGATGAAAAGTTAGCACTTCTGGCCTTCCGTAAACTCGGAATCCCTTACCAGATAGAGGTTGCAAGAGATGGCGAAGAGGCACTTGATTATTTATTTGGAAACGAACGAAAATCCGGTTCCAAACCTTATCCCATCATAATCATTATGGATTTGAGGCTACCCAAAGTAGATGGTCTTGAAATACTTGCCAAAATCAGAGAAAATCCCGAAACCCAGATGATTCCGGTAATTGTGTTTACCACTTCGAGTGATGCCGGTGATATCCGAAATAGCTATCTGAGCGGGGCAAACAGTTTTATCAGCAAACCCGTGGATCTTGATGAGTTTGATGAACTGATAGAAATGACCATGACTTATTGGCTGGAATATAATCAATATCCCCTGTAACAAACATAATTTCATACACTTATGCAGGATCTTACTTACCATTACACCATTGTAGAAAATGCCCTTCGTCAACTCGGTGTTGACCCCACTACCTGCCGAGGAGATCAGCCCGGTTCCTGGAATCTGGTCAAAGGCTCCGCCAAAATTATGCTGGACCTTTGGTATATCGAGCAGGAAAAACGCGCCTATTTTAGCGGTATCGCACCGGTAATGAAATTCCCGAAGTCCAATTCGGAATCCCTCGCGGTTGAACTACTCTCCCTCAATCATCAATTGTATGGAGCTGCATTTACTCTTTTCAAGGACATCGTTTATATTCGCACGATTCGGGAAGTTGACGGAATGGATACCAATGAGGTGAGTGCGATGATCTTACGGGTAGCCAACTATGCGGATCACTATGACGATATTCTTCAGGAAAAATTTCCCTATATGGAAAAAATGGGATTTTAAGCCCCGGCCTTAGGGGCAGATGCTACAATAATTACTAACTACAATGAAAATGTTTTCCATCCTTTCCTCCGCTGCTGGCGCACGCCATAGATATTTTTTTATGGGCGTTTTTTTCCTTCTTATCAGCACCCTATTTATACAATGCCATTCCCCGAAGCCTCTGCCTCCCGGCGACCCTGACAATGGCGGCCTCGTTTTGCCCGAGGGTTTTGAAGCCGTCGTCGTAGTTGATAGTATAGGCCGCGCCCGGCATCTTGCCGTGAGCGAAAGTGGAGATATATACGTCAAACTCCGGGTAGGCAAACCCAAAGGTATTATCGCTCTGCGCGACACTGACAACGACGGCAAAGCAGATGTGATCCAACCTTTCGAAAATTACCCCGAAAAAGGTACTTACGGGACAGGAATGGAAATTTACAAGGGATACCTCTACTTCAGCACCGCCGGAGAAGTCTATCGGACAAAACTGACGCCCGGAAAACTCATCCCGGAAGGCGAAGCCGAGCTTATCCTCACCGATGACTACAAAAACGCCAAGTTTGGCTCCGAGCATATCGCCAAACCGCTCGCTTTTGACGACAACGGTCATTTATATGTGCCTTTTGGCTCGCCCGGCGATGTATGCCAGGTCGAAAACCGCAAACCCGGTTCTCCCGGACAGGATCCCTGCCCTCAACTCGAATTTCACGGCGGCGTTTGGCAGTTTGATGCAAACAAACTTAACCAGGTTCAGGCAGACGGGGTTCACTATGCGACAGGTATTCGAAGCATTGTCGGAATGGACTGGAATCACCAGGCAAACGATCTCTACGCCCTCCAACACGGGCGGGACGATCTCGTGCGCACCTGGCCGGAATTGTATAACACCTGGCAAAGCGCACTGCTGCCTTCGGAAGAGTTTTTCCGCGTAAAAAAAGGCATGGATGGCGGCTGGCCCTATTACTATTACGACGATATGCAGGGAAAAAAACTCCTCAATCCCGAATATGGCGGCGATGGTAAAAAAGAGGCCAAAGGTGCAGAATATGAACAGCCTCTTATCGGTTTTCCCGGGCATTGGGCACCCAATGATCTGTATTTTTACGAAGGCGACCAGTTTCCCTCCCGGTACAAAAATGGAGCATTTATCGCTTTTCACGGATCAACTATCCGCGGGCCGTATCCCCAGGCGGGGTATTTTGTGGCATTTGTGCCGTTTAAGGATGGTACCCCTTCCGGGCCGTGGGAAGTATTTGCCGATGGATTTGCACAGGTGGATACCATCGTTAATACCAGCGACGCGGCTGCCCGCCCGATGGGCATAGCCATGGGACCCGATGGATCGCTCTATGTAAGCGAAAGTGAGAAGGGGAAAATTTGGAGAATTATGTACAAAGGCGATAAAAACTCGTTTGGTCAGGCACAACTGGCAGAAATGGAAGAACGCAAAAACCTGCCTCATATAAAAACCCCCGATATCGTAAAAGACAATCTGGACAAAGGCCGGGCTAAAGCCGGAGCGAAATTGTATGCTACCTATTGCAGTGCTTGTCATCAGCCCAATGGCAAAGGAGATGGGAACCGTTTTCCGCCGCTCCTGGATTCCGAATGGATTACAGGAGATATTCAGAAAACCATTGAAGTCGTACTCAACGGTCTCGAAGGACCGATAACCGTAGGTGGGCAGCCCTATAACGGAGTGATGCCCGCAAATAACTTCCTCAAGGATGAAGAAATCGCGCAGATACTGACCTATGTGCGGCAGGAATTTGGCGGCGGAGCCGACGGTATTCAGGCATTTGAGGTACGAGTTGTGCGAAACATTCTTCGAAGACAAAAGGAGCAGGCTACAGAAGGGGGAGAGCAATAAAAGCGAAAGAAGTTTGCAACCTCTTACTAATTTTTCACAATTTTCTTCACCTCGACTTCGGTCATCCCGGTATCCCGGGCGATTTCGGCCACGCTCAAGCCTAAAGCAAACAACCGTTTAATCAGGTTATTTTTCGCGTTGCGTTCTTCTTCTTCGCGTTGCTTGGCTTCTTCTTCGCGTTGTAGAGCTTCTTCTTCGCGTTGTAGAGCCGCAGCCAGCAATTCGTCTTTTTTATGAAGTTCGGCCAAGACTTCGTCTTCGAGGTCCATTTCTTCTTCGATCTGTGGGTTTTGCAACGCCTTGTGCAACCGACGAATCACCGGACGGTACGTCTCGGGGTAGGATTGTTCATCCAGCGCTAGTTTATGGCCTTTCGCATCTGTCTGCGCCGATTGATCAAAAATACTCAACGTCTTTTCCAACAGCGTCCGCCGGTTGCCTTGCAAATGCTCCGCCTGAATCACCGTTGCGTCGTGGGTCAGCGCCTCGATAAACGGGTGTTTTTCTGCGATATTGCTCTGCGTCGCCACGTCGGTATAACTCCGAATCACCCGGATCACCGGAATTTTTTCCTCCGTAAAGGACTCCGCCAGAATATACACCGGGTAAATCGGCAACGGTTCCCCCGTTTTCCCCACATTCTGTGGGTTTTGGTATTGTTTCCCCAGATAATTGCGGAAACGCATGATCTGATGGTAAAACTTCGCCTTTTGCAACTCGATCAAAATTACCCGCTCCCGGCCGTCGGCCTGTTTTACCCGCGCATTAAAATCCATGCGCGTCACCGTTATCCCCGATTCTCCCCCGATTTTTTTGCTAAACTCCGTCGGACTCAGCACCAGTTCCAGCACTTCTTCCCCCAAAACCGCCGACAAAAACAACCGCGCCACACGGTTATCTTCCATCATATAGCGGAAAACCACGTCGTAAAGCGGATTGGCAATATGCGTCAGACCTTTGTTGGGCATACCGCAAATATACGGCTTTTTTTGAGCGGGTTCAAATAGGATAAAAACCTTGTTTCCACAAACAAACTTAAATCCTCTCTTCATATAGATACCCTCCCAGCCAGATTCGAAGAATGCCATGTGATGTCTCCCGCCTTCGAAAAAAGTAATACCGGGTATTGTTTTTTAAGCGAATAGTAAAATATGCGCCCAGATATCCTTCTTCATTTTCCAGATGATAATACAATACCCTTCCATTGGGGAAATTTGTACTATCACGATACATATAGGCCATATCCATCTTTAAAATTACGGAATCAGACCGGTGTATCACTTCGAATGTCGGGAATATAGAGTCGTTTTCCGTTGCCAGAATCCGTGCCATATCCGCTATCCCATAACCCAGTTCGTAGTCATAGTAAGGGTAAAAATGGCCGGAATGGCATAACAAATCAAAAATCTCCGCTTGTGTTTTTTCCGGATAACGCTGAATCATACAGGCAGCGACACCCGCAATTAGCGGAGTAGAAAAAGAGGTTCCGGCATTTTCGCCATATTGGTCTTTTTTAATCGCACTCAGCACAAACCCCGGCGCAGAAATATCAGGCTTGCGTTGGTTGAGCACATTAGGGCCGATGGAAGAAAATGGGTTGCGCATGGGCAATACCGGCAGCGAACCCCCAACCGATAAAACGCCCGGAACATCCGCCGGTGCGCCCATATAACGCCATTTTTCGTCGCCTTCATTTCCCATCGAACATACCACAACCATACCTTTTTGCACAGCAATCGCTGCTGCACGGCTCACAGGAGCCGTTTTCCCATCCATATCGGCATAAGTGTATCGTTTGTCGGTATAAGTGACCGATGAACTAATGATATCTGCGCCCAGTTTGTCTGCCCATTCGGCAGCAGCAATCCAATGATCTTCTTCGGCAGCAATTTCTTTGGTCTCGTGTTCTACCCGTGCAAGTAAAAACTCCGCGTCCATTGCTGCCCCAAGCGCGCGGCCCTCGTACATTCCCGCAATACAACTCAGTACCTGCATTCCATGAAGCGAATGTTCATACACATTGTCGTCTCCCTCATAAAAGTCTTTGGTAGCGACTATTCGGGAATACTGCCTCACCCTTTCCATCGCCGGGTGAATATCGGCATCTTGAAAACCTGCGTCCAGAATGGCAATTCGTATTCCCTTTCCCGTAAGATTGCTGTCCAATAGCAAGTCCAGATTCATCTGACGCCTCACCAGTGTGAGTAATGTGTCGAAACGATTGACTGTGGAGGAGGGAAAAGATGTAAGCTCCGCTTCGGATGAAAAAGGCTCTACCCGAAGAACAAAAGGTAAGACCGCAACCGAGGCTATTTGCTCGGATGTAGCCTCCACGGAAACCGCATTAAGCCAGCGGAGGCAATGACGCAAGGTAAGAACCCGTTCACCTACCTGGCAGCTATACTCTTCATTCACCGGAATATCCGTTTCCGTTATCATCGGCAAACCATTTTTTTCCCGCCGCTCCCGTGCTTTGGGGTGAAATTCGCTGATGAGAGAAGAAATTGAAACTACAGGTTTATCTTTGAAGTAAACAAAGTATTTTGCCTGTCCAAAGGAAAGTGTGGGGAAAAAAAGAAAAATGGGCAAAATCCGGAGAGAAAGTTTCATAAAAAACAGCCGTTTCGGAGAAATTCATTATACGGAAACATGAACGAAAAGCAAATAAAATTTATGCGGGAAGCCATCCGTCTGTCGGTGGAAAGTGTAAAAAACGGGGGCGGTCCGTTTGGAGCAATTGTCGTGAAAGGTGAGGAAATCCTTGCGTGGGGCAATAACCGCGTAACCCAGACATTTGACCCCACAGCACATGCCGAGGTGGTAGCGATCCGGGAAGCATGCAAACAACTCCACTCTTTTCAACTGGAAGACTGTGAAATCTATACAAGTTGTGAACCTTGCCCCATGTGCCTCGGCGCAATATACTGGGCCAGACCCTCAAAAGTATTCTATGGCAATAACCAAACAGATGCAGCGCTTATCGGTTTTGACGACAGTTTTATTTATAGGGAAATTTCCATCTCACTTTCTGAAAGGAAAATTCCCATGACACAACTTCTTCCCGAAGAAGCGATTCGTGCCTTTCAGTTATGGGAAATAAAAGCAGACAAAACAAAATATTAAAAACGCGCCAAGTATTTCTAACTTCGGATTTCACCGCATTAGTCCTTCTGCTACCAGCATATCTTCGGGAGTGGTGATTTTGATATTGTCGTAAGAACCGGGGCAAATGGCGACGGTTTTTCCGGTAAGTTCGTAGAGGCTGGCATCGTCGGTGAAATTGCCTTTTTCCGGGCGATTGCGGTAGCAGTACAATATTTCTTCCAGCCTAAATGTTTGGGGAGTTTGCACTTCCAAAAATCGGGTACGATCCACCGCCCGACTGTTGCCCTCTTGGGTAATCTCTCGAATGGAAGCTTTTACAGGCACACAGGCAACGGAAGCTCCCTGCTTTTCCGCCATTTCGAATGCCCCTTGCAATATGAGGTCATTGACAAAGGGCCGCACCCCGTCGTGGATTGCCACGAGCGTCTGAGCAGCGTTTCCGACGCGCCCGGCGAGTTTTTCCAGCCCGTTGTGTACCGACTCGGTGCGAGTTTTTCCTCCGGGGCTAAGGCTAATCTGATTACGCGCAGAGGCGGGAAGAAACTCCTCTGCAATTTTTTCCCAGTAGCCAAACTGATCTTCCGGCAATACGAGCACAAGAGGAAGACTAGTCTCCCAGCGAAAAAACTTATTAATCGTATGTATAAGCACCGGAACCCCTGCCAGTGGCAGAAATTGTTTGGGAATGTCTGCGCCCATGCGCATACCACTTCCTCCGGCAACGATCAAAACACTTCGGTTCATTGTTTTGAACTGAGCGCGGGAAACCCGATGATATTAAAGAATCAAAAGGGCGTCGCCGTAACTATAAAACCGGTATTTTTCTTTGACGGCTGTTTCATAACATTCCATCATAAACTCGTAGTTCATAAACGCCGAAACCATCATCAGAAGTGTTGATTTGGGGCGATGGAAATTCGTTAAGAAAGCGTTGGCGATATTAAAGTCGTAAGGCGGATAAATAAATTTATCGGTCCAGCCGTCGGCGGGGTTAAGCATACGCCCGGCGGAAACTGCCGATTCGAGTGCGCGCATTACCGAGGTTCCTACAGCCAGCACCCGTTTTTTGCTTGTTTTGGCCTGATTGACCAGAGCACGAGCTTCATTGGGTATCACAAAATACTCAGAGTCCATCCGGTGTTTGGAAAGGTCTTCAACCTCTACCGGATTAAAGGCCCCGATACCCACATGAAGAGTAAGGTAGGCTTGCTCTACTCCGTTGAGTTCCAAACGTTTAAGTAGTTCACGGGTAAAATGAAGACCCGCAGTAGGTGCCGCAACCGCTCCGACATTTTTGGCAAAAACCGTTTGGTAATTTTCGCGGTCTTTGGCTTCGACATTACGGACATCGCTTATATAAGGAGGGATGGGCGTTTTTCCCAATTTATCAATGAGCTGATGCAATTCATCATTTTCCCCGTCGTAGAGAAAACGAATCGTACGACCGCGAGAAGTAGTATTGTCCACGACTTCGGCCACAAGGTCATTTTCTCCGAAGAACAATTTATTTCCTACCCGGATTTTACGAGCAGGCTCCACAAGCACATCCCATAGCTTCTGTCGGGCGTTGAGTTCACGGAGCAGGAAAACCTCAATTTTGGCACCGGTTTTTTCCTTTTTGCCAATCAGCCTTGCAGGAAATACTTTCGTATCATTTAATACCATCACATCGCCTTCGCCAAAATACTCCAGAATATCTGTAAATTTGCGGTGTTCAATTTTACCGGAATCCCGATGAGCGACCATCAGGCGGCAGGAGTCACGAGGGTCCGAAGGGTGAAGAGCGGTTAAATTATCCGGTATTTCGAAGTTAAAGGCCGACAGTTTCATTGCCATTTTCAGCGGGATCTAAGGGTTTGATAAAACGAACCGCAAAAATAGCTTCTCCCCGGTAGATAATCAAGGGATTTTTACCGTCCGGTTCTTTTTCTATCAGCGGTTAACCAGAAATTTTTCCTGCATCGTCAGACCTTCTGATTTTACGGAAATAATATACATTCCTTCGGGCAGCAGGTTGATACGAATTCCAGCTTCCACGGCATAAGAATCCTGTTTCATTACCAGTCTTCCGCTAAGGTCAAAAATTTGTATTTCCGATTCGGGAGAGATTTCATTTTCGACAAACAAATAATTTTGTGAGGGATTGGGATAAATGTCAAGACCGATTATTCCACCCACAACACGCGGAGGGGTGAGGATACCGGTCGCACAGTCGCTGAGTTTTTCCGCAAGTTCATCAAGGTCAATAGAATCAACCCCTTCCGCAAAAAGGCCTTTCATTTTGTCACCGTTTTGAACCATGGGCTTCGCCAGGAGGCCCAAACCATCAATCCGGCTATACAGATTGCGATAATCGCCGGGTTGTTCCCAAGTACTTTCTGCCGTTGTAATCGGCTGCATCAGGAGGAGGATCGTTTCACCCACTTCCCCTATATGCTCTGTCGAATAATCAAATATCGTCCCATTACAGTCAAAATTTTCTTTATCCCAGAGAATCACTTCACTTTGCGTTTCACTTCCCCGGTATATTTCGTAGAGTTCGAGGCGGATACCGTGTTCGATTTTTTCTAAAATTTTGCCACGGGCAATGGTCGTTTCGGGATACCATTCGGCCATCTGGCAAAAAGGAATCTCATAAGGAGCAATAGAGCAGGCAAAAACCTGCGGCATAACTGCAAGAAGCACCATCAGGAAGAGTATAATCTTTTTCATGTATTTGTTTTTCTCTTCTGACGGGAGGAGAGGAAGAAATGCTGCATCAGCAACTACTTTCAAAATTTAATGATAACTGCTCTGCATACAGCCTTTTTTTTACCCCATGATTATGGCCTGCAAAATGATCCGTGTCAAAGTTGCAAATCAGTGCCTCAACAATGGTTCTGCGGTTTTCTATGCTGCCGCCATTGTGGTAAAAATGATCTTTGGTAACAATATTAAACCGATTCCAAAACTTACTGATCATCTCATTGTCCCGCCAGTCATTATGATGCCAGGTGGAAAGAATAAATTTCGCTTTCGTTTTGCTTAATAAGTTGAACAAAAGTTCCTCATCCTGTTCCGTCCAGCCATTATAGTAGTCAACATGGCGTCCGTAGTAAGGGGGGTCGCAATAAATTATGTCATTCTCGGTTGCAAGCGGTATGATATCCGAAAAAGGCCGATTGTAAAATATCCACGCAGGTTCACGTTGAATGATTTGCGAAACCGAAGCGACCTGATTGGTTATTTTCGTAATGTATGCTTGTGCAAACCTATCCGGTTTTTTGCAGAAAGGTATATTCCAATTGCCTTTACTCCCAAAACGCATCATTCCATTGAAACCTGCGCGGGAGAGAAAAATAAAGTCATAAGGCGAAAATTCTCCACTATTAAATCGTGTTCGTACTTTCAAATAGTGTTCATACCCGTTATTCGATGCTTTACTTAAAAGTTCTCCTTCTTTTTCAAGGTAGCGTTTCATCAAAGGTGCGGTGATTGTTTTGTCTTGGATACCTTTATAGAAGTTGATTATATGAGGGTTTGTATCGTTAAGAATTGCTTCTTTGTAACCGGAGTTAAAGGCAACTACTCCCGTCCCTAGAAAGGGTTCAATCCAACGGCCTTGTACTTTAGGTGCAAGATCCATGATCCAAGGAACTAGTTTTGTTTTTATACCCTGGCTTTTTATGGGAGGCACAATTACTCTCATTTGCGCTTAGTGTTAGACGTTATTTTTTCCCAAAGGTCTGTTCTTCCTTTAAATTCAAGAAAATCTTTTAAAGTTGTAATCTTCACTGATTTACCCTCTTTAATCATCGTAGCTGAACCGTAATTTATCCAATATTCATCAAACCAATTTTCGCCCAATTGGCTAAAAATCCCATTTTCATTCTTTAAATCAGCAATACCAACAACAGACCCAATATTAGCCGTATTCCCGGAACCTTGTTTATCGCTTGCGATTTTCCATTTTTCGGCGGCAAAAAAATCGAAATTTTTAATGACAGAAGCGATTGATTTTAAGTTTTTTACAGTAGTTATTTCACGTTCACCCACTTTTTTTCCCTGTGTTTCATATTCTTCCTGTAATTCCTGTACCTGGAAAATTTCTGTTTCAGATAGATCATCGGATATTTCTGTTCTTGTATAAATAACACCTAAACAGTAGTGTCCCAAATATTGATTGTACGGAAATTGAATATTTTTATCTTTGTCTCTCTCTTTGAAATAGCCTCCATGACTTCCTAAGGTAAAACCTGCTGTCTTTTGGTTTCTGCGAAAGGTTGTTTTAATGTCAAGTGCGAACTTGACCGCTTCGTTTTCTTTGTTTACAAATGTCAGATCAGGATACCAGTTTTGTTTTTCGGCGAGGATAATCTTATAATCTATGCTTTCAGCAAAAAGCAGAATCTGGGGAAAGAGGTGTATCTCTAAAATCTTTGAGACAATTTTTGTATCTGAAGAAATTGTATAAACATTCTTAAATACATCTATAAAACCCTTTACCGTCCAATCTCCGTCCTCTGTAGAGACATATCTCTTGAGTTTTTCCGCAAACCGATCAAGTTCATTTTTGAAGCTTGACTTATATTTTACCTTCTCTTCCAGATTCATTGTATAAAGATATGAAATAATGTTTTAGTCTATAAGCGGAATTTCCCTTTTGACTTAAGTATTATCCTTATAACTTTGCGCGAAATTTAGCGCACATGCCTTTAGATCCTTCCATAAAATCCGTGCTGATCATAGGCAGCGGACCTATTATTATCGGGCAAGCCTGTGAGTTTGATTACAGCGGTTCCCAAGCGGCTCTGGCTCTCAAAGAAGAAGGAATCCGGGTTGCCCTGATCAATTCCAACCCGGCAACCATTATGACCGATCCGGTCACGGCTGATGATATCTACCTGCTGCCGCTGGAGATTGATTCCATCGAGAAAATCCTTTCCAAACAAAAAATTGATGCCGTTCTACCCACTATGGGTGGGCAGACAGCGCTCAATCTCGCTGTAGAATGTGAGAAGGCGGGGATATGGCAAAAATACCAGGTGCGGATTCTCGGTGCAGATATCAAAGCCATTGATAAAGCCGAAGACCGGGAAGTTTTTCGAAAACTTATGCACGAAATTGGCATTCCGGTACCTACTGCCGAGACGGCAAACTCCTTTCTAAAAGGTAAAGAAATCGCCCAAAGGATCGGTTTTCCGCTGGTAATACGTCCCTCTTACACCCTGGGCGGTACGGGAGGAGCTTTTGTTCATGAAGCCAAAGACTACGACCTCTTACTCAAACGCGGCCTTCAGGCCAGTCCGATTCACGAAGTACTGGTCGAACAAAGCATTTTCGGCTGGAAAGAATACGAACTCGAAGTCATGCGCGACCGGGCAGGCAATAAAATTGTGATTTGTACCATCGAAAATTTTGACCCGATGGGCATTCACACCGGCGACTCCATCACCGTGGCGCCGGCAATGACCTTGCCCGATACCATTTACCAACAGATGCGCAACTACGCCTTCCGCGTCCTGGAAGAACTCGGCACTTTTGCCGGTGGATGTAATGTGCAATTTGCCACCAACCCCGAAAACGGCGATATCATTATCATCGAAATCAATCCGCGCGTTTCCCGCTCCTCTGCACTCGCCTCCAAAGCCACGGGCTATCCCATCGCTCGGATTGCCGCCAAGCTTGCCGTCGGCTACCGCCTCGACGAGTTGCCCAACCAGATTACAAAAAATACTTCCGCTTTCTTTGAACCCTCCCTCGACTATGTGATTGTCAAAATCCCCCGGTGGAATTTCGACAAATTTCAGGGGGCTGACCCCTTGCTGGGTCTCCAGATGAAATCTGTAGGCGAAGTAATGGCCATAGGTCGGAGTTTTAATGAAGCCCTCCAGAAAGCCTGCCAATCCCTTGAAATTGGCCGTAACGGAATGGGAGCCGATGGCAAAGAACTTCGCGACCTGGAACGTATTATGGAAAGCCTGCGCCGCCCCTCCGGCGACCGCATCTTCCATATCAAAGATGCCATGCATCTCGGTGTTCCGCTTAAAGATATATTCGAAGCCACCAAAATAGACATTTGGTTCCTCCGCCAAATTGAATACCTCGTCACGCTGGAAAAAGAAATTTCCCGCTATACCATTGACGATATACCCCGCGAACTTCTATTGGAAGCCAAGAAAAACGGCTATGCCGACCGACAGATCGCTCATTTGATCAACTGCCTCGAAAGCCAGATTTATAACCGCCGCAAAGACCTCAATGTCAAACGGGTGTATAAACTTGTGGATACCTGTGCCGCGGAGTTTAAGGCCGCAACTCCTTATTACTACTCCACCTTTGACGAGGAAACGGAATCCGTCGTAACCGACCGTAAAAAAGTAGTGGTTTTTGGCTCCGGCCCAAACCGTATCGGGCAGGGAATTGAGTTTGACTACTGCTGTGTACACGGGGTGCTTGCCGCACGAGAAGAAGGTTTTGAAACCATCATGATCAACTGTAACCCGGAAACTGTTTCGACCGATTTTAATATCTCGGACAAACTCTATTTTGAGCCGGTATTCTGGGAACATATCTACGACATTATCCAGCATGAAAAGCCGGAAGGTGTGATCGTTCAACTCGGTGGCCAGACCGCACTCAAACTCGCAGAAAAGATGCACCGCCACGGGATCAATATTCTCGGCACCAGTTACGACATGATGGACATGGCGGAGGACCGGGGAAGATTTTCCGAACTGCTCAAAAAACTCGAAATACCCTACCCCAACTTCGGTGTGGCTGAAAATGCCGACGAAGCCATTGACATTGCCCGGAGGGTGGGTTATCCCGTACTGGTAAGACCCTCTTATGTATTGGGAGGACAGAATATGCGGATCGTCATCAACGATGACGAACTCACCCGGCACGTGATCAAAATCATGAACGAAGTACCGGGCAATAAGGTACTGATTGACCATTTCCTCGACGGGGGGATAGAGGCCGAAGCCGACGCCATCTGCGATGGCGAAGACATTCACATCATCGGAATGATGGAACATATCGAACCCGCCGGTATTCACTCGGGCGATTCCATGGCCGTACTTCCACCTTTTCATCTGAGTGAAAAAATTCAGCAGGAAATGGCCGACACCTGCCGCAAACTTGCACTTTCCATGCAGATCAAAGGGTTGATCAATATCCAGTTTGCCATCAAAGACGATAAAGTATATGTAATTGAAGCCAATCCTCGTGCCTCACGTACTGTGCCTTTTATCGCTAAGGCAAACCAGATACCCTACGTCAACTACGCCACTAAAATCATGCTGGGAACCCACAAGTTGAAGGATTTTAAGTTTAAGCCGAAACTGAAAGGGTTTGCGATCAAAGTTCCGGTCTTCTCGTTTGATAAATTCCCGAATGTGGACAAAGCACTCGGCCCCGAAATGAAGTCAACCGGGGAAAAAATTTATTTCATCAGCGATCTGAAAGATCCCTTTTTCGTGAAAGCCTACAATGAACGGAATATGTATTTGTCGCGGTAATATAGATAAATAGCCGTTTTCCGTAATCTTCAAAATAAAAAAACTCCCCCAATCGCTTCAGGGGAGTTTTTTATTTATAATACCTTATTATTAGGCTTTATCAAAAAATATACCGCAAGCCTAACTGTGCCTGCCAGCGTGACAACAGACTAAAGTCGTTGGTAAATGACTGATCCAGGGCTGTATCAAAACTATAAGTAGGAACTCCACCCGCTACCGATACCCCGATAGGCTGGGTATTTACCGGGATTTGCCTTACTCCCCAGTTAGAGTTTACTAGGTTGCCGATATTGAGCACATCTAGGCTGATCTGGATCTTATGAACTTTTTTCCCGGCGTTAAATCCTATGTCCTGAAGCACGCGGAGGTCCCAGTTGTTGTACCAGGGGCTGAGAATGGCGTATTTTTCAGCATATTCCCCGCGATTAGCACTTAGGTATTCATCCTGAGAAATAAAGGCTTCCAATGCCGCCCGCTGCTGTTCGGCAGAAGAACCTGCAAAGTTCATCTGGCCAATTTCTGCCTGAGTAGGGATATAAATCAGGTCATTAAGGCCGGAAGCATCGGCATTAATATCGCCCGAATAAGTATAACTAAAACGTCCTCCCTGAGCATATTGAAAAAACAGAGAAACCGTCGTAGCGAGGTTGTTGCCATATTCAAATTTTTTGTAGGCTGCACCCACAATACGATGCCGGTTGCCATACAAAGACGGTCCTAAAATTGCCTCATTTACATTTCCAAAAGCAGGGTTACGGTCGTAGGCGTCGCTGGAGATTTCCGCTTCAATCGAACTGGCGTCTTTTGCATCGAGGAAATTGTAGCCCAGGCTGGTGAAAAATCCGTTTTCCCAAGTGCGTTGAATCTGCACACTTGCATTGAATGTATAACCGATGTCAGTATTGGTGAATACATAAGCATTGTTTGCTGCACGGTCGTTGGCGCCGTAAATGGGGCGATCATCAAACGAGGTTTGTAAGGTGGCAGTAGGAGGTTTGAGGCCGTAGTTGCGTACCATCATCCCATTGATGTCGCGGGTATAGATCAGATCAAATGTTGCGAGCCAACCGCCGGCAAACTGCTGATCGAGGCCCAGATTAGTGCGCCAGACCTGGGGGAAACGGAAATCGGGGCGGGTTACCGTGTAGAAATAGGAATTAGGGTTGGCGACTTGATTGCCTACCCATACAAAAGGAAAACGACCGGTAAAAAGGCCGGTTCCGCCGCGAAGCTGACTACTGCCGTTTCCGGTAAGGTCATAATTAAATCCCAGTCGGGGGGAAATCAGCGGACGCTGTTCAGGCAAAACAGTATGATCAAAGGTAACCGCTGCCCCTTCTTCATCATAATAGGTGATGGACGGATCGTAACAGCAATTGCGGTCAATATTTTCCTGCGCTTTTTCCGGGGTATTAAAATAGAGGGGCAGGTCAGAACGAATGCCGAGGGTCAATTTAAAATTGTCATTGATGTCCCATTCATCCTGCACATAAAATGCCCACTGCCCGACATTGGTTTCTGCCAATGCCCAACCTTCGCCTTCGACACCTTCATCGCCACCGTTGGCGGCAAAGAGGTTTTCTGCATGATCAATTACGGTCTGCATGTCGGCAGTTTGTGCATAAGCCAGGAAGGCTTCCACACTTTCAAAACCAGGGCCAAAGGTTCCTCCGGGATAATTCACTCCAAAAGGCTCATAAACGCCGAGGTTAAAAGAGTTGTTGAAGTCAAATCTTTCGAAAGATGTACCGATGGTCAGGGTATGTGCCCCGGCATAGATGTTGAAGTTGTTGGTGAGTTGAAATACATCCTGATCCAGGCGATTGTGAACGGAGAAGGGTTCATGCCCTGCTACGATGTAGCGGATTCCGTCGCGGTTGATGTTCAGCACCGGGAAAGGGGCACTCATCGGATCGCGGGAGTCTCTAAAAGCGGTATAACCCACCCGGAATTTATTAGAAGAGCGGTTTCCGAAAATAGATTTAACCTCCACAAGCCCGGAGTGAATGATGTTGTTGATACGGTAACCGGAGTTAAAAAATTGGAGCGTTGTGGCGTCCGGGCCGCGTCTTCCCAAAGCCGAAGGGTGAGCCGGTTTTTCCTTAAAAGCATTCAGGAAGTTGTAGGTTGCCGAAAGCGTATGATTTTCGCTGAGATTCCAGTCCAGCTTTAGAATGCCCTTTTCATTATTGGTCTGGTGAGTATAATCTTCATAAGGGCCTGTCTCATAACCTAATGAGGCAAGGGCAGCAGAAACGGCTTCAAGGTCTGCGGCCTCTACACGGGAGACATTTTCGCCTTGACGACCTGCACCGGCAGCGATAAAGTTGGATCCCTGATCGGCGCGGCGTTCGATTTCGAGGTTGGCAAAGAAAAACAATTTGTTTTTAATAATCGGCCCGCCGAGGCTGAAGCCTGTCTGGAACTGGTTCAGGTCGGCAACATTGATTTCATCACCACCTACTTTGGCGCCGGTCATGGACTGATTTCGGAAAAAACCGAAAACCGTTCCGGAAAATTCATTGGTTCCGGATTTGGTAACGGCATTCACAGCCGCTCCGGTAAAACCCGACTGGGTGACATCGTAAGGGGCAATTGAAACCTGAATCTGTTCTATTGCATCCAACGATACGGGTTGGGCATCGGTCTGTCCTCCCGGAGTAGCAGCGTCCAGTCCAAAGGGGTTATTGAAGATAGAACCGTCGAGGGAAAAATTGTTAAACTGATCATTTCTTCCGGCAAAAGAATTTCCATCGGAAGCAGGATTTAGCCGGGTATAATCGGCCGCGGAGCGGGAAATCGTCGGCAATACCCGTAGCTGGTTGTTACTGATATTGGTGGAAGCACCGGTGCGTTTGTCATCTATGATTCCATTGGGGTCGGCAGTAATTACGACTTCATCGGTGGAGACCGCTTCGGCAGCCAGTTCAAAGGAAAGCTCCAGTTTTTGAGCCAGGTTTAGAAAAACCCCTTCATAGGTCTGTTTGCGATAACCAATATAGGTAGCTTCGACAATATAAGGCCCACCTACACGGAGGTTAGCCAGAGTAAACCGTCCGTTATCCTGACTGGTTACCCCGTACCGGGTACCCGTAGGCGTATGAACAGCAACGACGGAAGCGCCGGTCAGGCCTTCCCCGTCGGCGGAGCGGACGCTCCCGACCAGAGTAGCCGTGGTCACCTGCGAATGCAGAGTCAGAGTCCCCGCCCCGAATAACAGGGTGAGGAGGATGGGTAGAATTAGGTTTTTCATTAAGAAAATGGGTTTGGTTAAACTTTGTTAATCAACCAACGATATTAGGCAGCCAATATTAACAGATTATTAACCCTAATATGTCATAAGCTTGACTTTTTTGAAAAATTATAAGATTGAGCTGTCTCTTCCCTCCCTGAAAAATATCATTCACCTTCCTGCCAAAAGTCATCTGCTCGGCTGACACATAACGCTTTCTCCGGCTTAAATCCCCTCTACCTTAGCATTATCAAACGAAGAAACAAAAAGAAGAACAACTGAAATCATAAAAGCCTCAAAAAATGAAACGTTTATCTTCCATAACCCTTCTGCTTATAAGTTTTCTGATGTCGGCAACCTTCGCTCAGACTACTTTCAAAGCAAATGAAAATACCGAAGTTAAAGTTACCGGTACTTCTACCCTTCACGACTGGCATGCCAATGTAAAAGAAACCAAAGCCGAAGGTGTGATGATTGTAACCGGAAACGGACTCACGGCGCTTACTTCTCTGAAAGTTTCGATGAAAGTCGAAAGTATGGATACCGGGGAAAAAATGATGGATAAAAACTTATACAAAGCCCTCAAATCAGAAGCAAACCCCTATATCACCTACAAACTCAAAGAAGTAAAAAGCATCACTCCTTCCAGCGGCGGTTATTCACTCAACACTCTCGGCACACTTACAATCGCTGGAATAACCAAAACGGTAAACCTGACTGTAAAAGCCAAAGTCAACACTGACGGTTCGGTTACTTTCACCGGCAGCCATAAACTTGACATGGTCGAGTATCAGGTCGAACCTCCGGTAGCAGTCTTCGGTACAATTAAAACCGGAAAAGATGTTACCATCGAATTTAAACTTACCCTCAGCCAAATCGCCTCCTGATCTTATTACTGATCAAAAATTGATTCCAATTATCTCTATAAAAAAATATTAACTGACCCCAAAAACTTAAGACAATGAAAAAGTTATCATTTATCTCCCGATTTTTCTTAGTGGCAATGATGTTAGGATTGGTTAATCTCGTCGTAGCCCAGGATCTCAAAATCCAATATTTCCGATCACCTGATCAAAGCGGCGTAAACGTATTTGAAACCTCAAAAACACCCGGTGCAGAATTTGACGGAATGAAAGTGCGCATAGGAGGAAACTTCGCCCAGCAGTTTCAGGCTCTTTCTCACGAAAACAAAGCTTACTATGTAAATGAAGACGGTACCGACAAACTCGTCAACGGCCTCAACAAGCTGACCCCGGGGTTCAACCTTGCCACGGCAAACCTGAATGTTGACGCGCAACTGGCCGAAGGCATTCGACTGAACTTGGTCATGTACCTCTCTTCAAGACACCATCAGGAAACATGGGTAAAAGGTGGGTATATCCAGATTGACAAACTGCCTTTTGATGTAGAAGTCCTCGACAAAATCATGGAAAACGTTACTATCAAAGTCGGCCACATGGAAATCAACTACGGTGATACCCACTTCCGCCGCTCCGACAATGGTAATACTATCTACAACCCCTTCGTAGGAAACTATATCATGGATGCTTTTGCAACAGAAATCGGTGGTGAAATTTACTTCCAAAAAGCAGGTTTCCTTGCAATGGCAAGTATGACCAATGGCGAAATCAAAGGTAATATTGTGGACGGTGACTATACAGACCCCGTTACCGGTGAAAAAGTAGAAGGCAAACTCGCTCCCGCCATCATTGGTAAAGTAGGTTATGACAAACAGATCAATGACAACATTCGCGTAAGACTTACCGGTTCGGTTTATTACACAGCCAAATCTGCTTCCAATACACTCTACTCTGGCGACCGTACAGGATCACGGTACTACGGAGTCCTGATTGCCAATGGAGCAGCCGACAACTTCCGCTCCGGTAGATACAGCCCCGGATTCAGCAGCAAAGTAACCGCAGTCATGATCAACCCGTTCGTAAAAGTAGCCGGTCTGGAAGTATTCGGTGTCTATGAAATCGCAAAAGGCGGAACCGCCGCAGAAGTGGAAGCCAATGCCGAAAGAACCTGGAACCAAATGTCCGTAGAAGCTATCTATCGGTTCTTCCCCAACGAAAGTGTATTCCTCGGTGCTCGCTATAACACCGCCAAAGAAGCTACCGAAGGCGTAACCAATCCTCAATCAATCGAAAGAATTCAAGTCGGTGGTGGTTGGTTTGTAACTCCTAACGTGCTGATGAAAGTCGAATATGTCAACCAAACCTATACCAACTTTGCCGAAGCCACCGTATTTAATCAAGGTCTCTTCAAAGGGGTAGTGGTCGAAGCTGTCGTAGGTTTCTAAGCTCCTTCTCAAGAAATGATCTGTATGATATTCATAGAAATTTTTGAGTAGTACACGCATTGATGACCTCAGGTGTAATGCCTGAGGTCAATTTTTGAAAGAAAATTCACACACATGGCAAACCGCAATCTTTCCTCCGCCCTTTACCGAATCTTTCTGGCTTCCGTTTTTTTCCTGCTCATGGCATCTTCTGCGCCTCAACCCACTTCTGAATATGACGCAGCGGAAGTAGAAATCACCCATGCCAGTCAGTTATTTCTAAAAGGAAAAACCAATATCAATCATTTTTCCTGCTATTCCACCGAATCTTACCCCCGGCTGAAAGTGGCCTACGAGGTAAATGAAACTAATCGCAAGGTTATTTTTACGCCCGCGGTACTCCGGCTTACCGTTGATCTCATGGACTGCGGACAGAAGGAAATCAACCGGGATATGCAAGAGGCGCTCAACGCAGAAACCTTTCCCCACATCTTCATTCAACTGAACAGCCTCACCTTTACTCAAGATTTTGCCAGTCTCAAAGAAGGTCAGTGGCAGAATATCTCGGCGGAAACGTTTATTAAAATTGCAGGTGTTTCCCGACCGGCCAGGGTTTCTCTAAAAGCCTGTAAATCAGGGCAGAATGGTCTTATTATCACCGGAAAACAAAACCTGCTCATGACTGATTTTAATATTACGCCCCCCACTACACTTATGGGACTGATACGGGTACAGGATGAAATCGAAATTCACTTTGATCTGAGAATGCGGATCAATAAATAAACTTACCGCCCCGGCGGTCCCTGGTGGGGACGACTGCGATGAAGAAGGTCTTCAATCAGTTGGTCAAAGCGAATTTTTTGTTCTTCATTACAGATTTCCCGCAGGCCCGAAAAGTGTTTAAAAACCGTCATGTCAATCCGGGTATGAAGTTGCCCGATTTCACCGGCCAGCGAATCTGCGGTAGCAGATTCTGCGGTAGCCAAGAGTCCGAAAAAGGAATTTTTCAGCTTGCGCATGGTTTGGTGATGCTGCCTCATTTCCAAACGATTTTCCGCCCGCATCTGCTCAAAAGTCGCCATTTGAGCTTCATCAAAGCCGATTTCGTCCCGAAAAAAAATATAAACCGGATCATTTTTACCCATTCTTTCACCCTCAAATGGCCTTGCAGGAGATTGAAAAAACAGGTAAGACAACGTTACCATGTTTAGTACAATCAACAGGACAATCACTCCGGCTGCCCATCGGGAATTTTCCATTTTTTTCATATCCTAAAAATTGTAAAAGGGTTCATAATCGCTGCTGCCGGAGGAAATTTCTTTTGAGAGGGACTCAAGATAATCCTGCTTAGGCGAAGTTTGAGAAGATGAATGATTTTGAGTCCACCATATTGCTCCTATATTCAGGATTACGAGCATCGTTATCACTGGCAGACTCCACCGGGGTTGCAAAACCCAGCTATACCACAGGGGCATTGCGATGTTTTGAGAGCCTTCCATTCGCGCTTTCAGGCGAGTATAAAAAAACGGACCCGGAGTCGCACGTGTAAGCGTATCCAGACTTTCCATCGTTTGTCTGACTTCTTCGGATAAATTTTTTCGGTTTTTCATCATTTTTTCTGGTAATAATCCGCCAAATATTTCTGAAGGTTTTTTTTGGCGCGAACCATTAGCGATTCGACGGAGGAGACACTCTGATGCATAATTTCTCCTACTTCAACATAACTCAACCCTTCCACTTTGTGGAGGGTAAAGGCCGTCCGCTGGCTTTCGGGCAACTTTTCCATCGCCTGAAATAATAGGCCCGCCCGCTCCCGATTTTCAAGGATTACACCGGGATGATCCGTAGAATGAGGCTCCGTAAAAGGGGTGTCGGAGGAAAAAGACAATAAAAAAGCAAAACGTTTTTTCCGCTTTCGACTGCGGATAAGTTCCAGGCTTTTGTTCACCGCAATCCGGTAAAGCCAGGTGCCAATCTGTGCCTGTGCTTCAAATTTTCCTACCGAACGATATACTTCCATAAACACCTCCTGAGCCATATCTTCGGCGTCTTCATCATTGCGCAGAAAACCCCAGCACGTATTATACACACGATCCTGCCAGTTTTCCACCAATTGCCGGAAGGCTTTTTCCTCCCCGGCCTTCAGGCCTTCTATCAACGAATCTGACACCCGAATTTAGTTTTGCTTCTTTAGATGTTTTTTTCGGAAAAAACCTGCACAAATTATTTTATAATTTTTTCAGGAGGTTCTCGCAAAGTGCGCCCACTCCCTGTTTTTTGCCTTCCGATGGTTCTCGCAAAGTGCGCAAAGGTCTCGCAAAGTCCGCTAAGAGCCTCTCGGTGATCGTTGTGGCCCTTTGCGTACTTTGCGGATTCTTGGCGTTCTTTGCGTGAAACCTTATGCGCTTTTACTGTGAGCTTATAATTCCGCTATTTCGAAAGTTTTTGGATGATTTTCTGGATATTTTTTTCCTCAAACCGATGAATGAGGCGAAACATCACCCCAACGAAGTAATTGTCAGGGGTGCGGATTTTGCGGGCGAGTTTTTCGACTTCTTTATCCAAGGCTTCAATAGCGGCTTCTTTTTCTGAATCTTCGAGAAAAGCCAGCTTACAGGCAAAATCCCAGGCTCTCTGCCGCGCTTGACGCATATTTGCATCAATAAGCAACTCGTCGTGGCGCCCGCCCATCCAGTCAGCCACTTTGAAAAGGAAAGAGGATCGGCCCAGGCGACTTTGCATCTCATCAATCAGGGATTGGAGAATATCATTTACCTTCATAAAATCTTTCTCCAGCGCATATATCTGAGCACCCGTTGCCAGTTTTGCTGCCACCTGTCCCAAGTCAAAATTGATATGGGCATTCATCCCCATAAATAGATGCTGCATGATGCTCAGTTCGCGGTTTTCGGCCAGAAAAGACGCCATCCACGAACGACACGGCCTCTCTCCCCGGCGGTACTGCCAATACGCATTAATGTAAAATCCGGCAAACGTCACATCAAACTTCTCCATCCGCGCATTATCCTCAAACTCGCGGTTATCAATGGCTCTTTTTACCTCGGCGGTAGTGCGGCGATAGATATAGGCAAATATTCCCAAAAAATCATTTTTCGCGGTAGCGTGCTCAATAATTTCATCCAATTCTGTAAGTACCTGGTCTATCGTCTGAGGAGGGGTTTCTGGAGAAAATTTTGTTGCCTGCATAGTGAGGATAAATGGTTTTTTTCGAAAATACGCAAACTATACGCCAATTTTCCTATCTCTCGCAACGACTTTCCAACGTCCCTGCGCCCTGCCATTATTCACAATTTCGGCTTCCTGATACAGGGCAACTGTGGGGCAAATATGAAGCGGTATCCCGTAGAGGCCATCCCCGGGTTTCAGCCTTTCGGCATCGGGGGTATGTACTACCAGGTGTTCTTCGCTATGCCCGGTAAAGGCGGAGACTTCGATGTCGAGGAGTTTTACTCTTGGGTGCGGGTTTTCCGAAGCAAGGGCTTTATGCCCGAGGTCGAGGCATATAAGCCCCTCACCGGGTTTGCTCACCACCCGTGTAAATACCAGTGCTGCCGGAACAAAATTCATGTCAGGCAACATCTCGGCATAACCGGCATCCCAGAAGACATACGTTCCGGGGCTGAGTTGGACATCCGGGCGTTGGGCGTGAACCGGAAAAGTAGGGCTGCCTCCGGCAATAATGGCGGGTACATTTCCCCCTTCCCCCTCAATCGTTTCGATCATTTGACTTACGGGTTGAAAAGCCTTGTCGCTTTTTTCCTTACGCACCGAAAAATCACGGTCGCGGATATGGCCGTCATAGGCGTGTATTCCTCCCGGCGATACGCCGGGCAGGGTATCAAGCAGGCGATAAAGTTTTATCGCTGTTTCGCCCGGAGCGATTCCGGTGCGGTGCATGCCGGTATCTATATCCAAAAACAAGGGAATTACAACACCGGCTTTTTCACACACCGCCGAAATCTCTTTCGCAGTATCCTCATTGTCCACAATCGTCGAAAAAACGACGGAGGGAAAATGCCTTATCAGCGCTACGATTCGGTGAATTTTGGGGCCGGTGGGTTGATGGGCGATCAGAACATCCGATGCTCCGGCGAGAGCCAGCATCTCGGCTTCCGCGATGGTCGCACATTTAAATTTCCGAACCCCCAACTCCAAATGGAGGATTACTACTTCGGCCATTTTATGCGTTTTGACATGCGGGCGGAGGCGCTCAGGGCCTCCGGCTATGCGAAGAGCCTCTTTGATATTTGCCCGCAGCCGGTCTTCATAAATCAAAAGCGCCGGTGAGTCTATGTCTTCAATGTTTTTTACTTCGTAACCCTTCATTTTTCAGTCAGTTTAAGGATGCCATCCGTGTCTTACTCCGGGTATCATAACTCATCGAGGGAGGAGCGGATTGAGCCGAAACCGCCCATGACTCATTCGGCTGTGGTCCCATGATAAAAGCTAATTCGCCGCCTTTCATCACCTCTTCATGGGTAATGTACGAACGATCCAGGGCTTGCCCGTTTAGCTTCGCCGACTGAATGTATTTGTTTACCCCTGAGACATTTTCTGCCGTAACCACAAACGATTTTCCTTCATTTACCCGGATTTCCGTTCGGTCAAACATCGGGCTGCCGATCACATAAATTCCCTGAGCCGGGTTTAACGGGTAAAAGCCCATCGCACTAAACACATACCAGGCAGACATTTGCCCACAGTCTTCGTTTCCACAAAGGCCATTGGGTTTATCGGTGTACATCGTTTCGCAAATTTGCCTGACGATTGCCTGCGTTTTCCAGGGGGCACCGGCGTAATTATATAAATAGGCGATATGATGACTCGGTTCGTTGCCATGGGCATACTGCCCGATCAGGCCGGAAATATCTGCCGAAGCATTTTCCCCGCTGATGTCCGAACTTTCGGTAAACATCGCGTCGAGTTTGGTGACAAAAACCTCATTTCCCCCGAAAAGCTCAATCATTCCATGAACATCATGAGGCACAAACCAGGTATGTTGCCAGGCATTTCCTTCGGTATATTCAGCGGATTCATTGTGATCCGAATATTTGGGGTCAAAGGGCGTTTTCCACGATCCGTCGGCCATACGGGCGCGCATAAAACCCGTCGAAGGGTCAAATACGTTGCGGAAATTGCCGGCGCGTTTCATAAAATAATCATAATCATCCAATTTACCGAGGGCCTTGGCCATTTGGGCAATACACCAGTCGTCGTAGGTATATTCGAGGGTACGAGTAACCGACTGCCCCGCTTTGTCGTGGGGGATATAATTGTATTGGCGGAGGAAATCGGTAGCGCGAATATCCTGCATGGCACTTTTTTTCATGGCTTCGAATGCTTCCTCGGCATCAAATCCGCGATAACCTTTGAGATAGGCATCCACAATTACCGGGACCGCGTGATAACCCGTCATGGTATTGGTTTCATTGCCCAATAAAGACCATACCGGCAACAAACCGTATTCGCGATAGTGAGACATCAGCGACTGAATCATATCATTTACCCGGTCGGGCTGGGTGAGCGTAAATAGCGGATTTTCCGCGCGGAAAGTGTCCCAAAGAGAGAATATGCCATACTTCGTATAGTTTTCCGCCTTGTGTACTTTGTCATCCGCCCCTTTGTAATAACCATTGGCATCGGAAAACAAAACCGGTGCGACCTGGCTGTGGTAAAGAGCGGTATAAAAAATGGTTTTCAGTTGTTCGTTGTCAGACTCCACTTTTATCACCGAAAGTTCATCTTCCCAGGCTTTCCGGGCCTTTTCCCTTACTGCATCAAAATCCCAGTCAGCAACTTCGTCCAGGGCTTTGAGCGCACCCTCAGGGTTGGCGGAAGAGATGCCCACTTTCACCATAATCTGTTCCCCTTCTTGAGTGGGGAAGGAAATTTTAGTGGCAGACTTCATACGCTGTGTGCCGTTGTCTGCGGTTGTTGTATCTGCTACGATTTGAATATCCGCCATCGGGCGGGAAAACTGCGCGGCAAAATACACCCGCTGGTCTTTTGCCCAGCCCGTGGAAAGGCGGTGGCCGGTAATCCTATCTTCACTTACCTTTTCGATTTTGGTGTCCACGGGCGCGTCCCAGTTGATCGCAAAACCGAGGTCAATGACAATTGCGGAAGCCTCACTTTCCGGGAATGTGTAGCGATGAAACCCTACCCTTTGGGTGGCGGTAAGTTCAACTTTGACTTTGCTATCTTCCAGAAAAACTGCGTAGTAACCGGGAGAAGCCTCCTCCTTTTCGTGCAAAAAGGCAGAACGATAGTCGTAATCGTCGCGGGAGGTAATGGTTTTGGAAAAATCCACCGGTCGGGTCGTAGGCATCATCAGCACATCGCAGAGGTCGCCGATACCCGTACCGCTGAGGTGTGTATGGCTAAAACCCACAATCACACTGTCCACATAGTTGTAACCCGAACACCAATCCCAGCCCTGCGTCCCGTTGTCGGGGCTGAGTTGCACCATCCCAAAAGGAACGGTTGCGCCGGGATAAGTATGCCCGTGATCCGCCGTCCCGATAAATGGATCCACTAATTCGGTAGCTGAGACCGGGGTAGAAACCTTGGATCCGGAGTTGCAGGAAAGGGAAAGGATGGCTGTCAGCAGCAAAAAAAAGTTCGCAGAAATGTAAAAAAACCGATTCATAGCAGTTAGGTTCTATAGTTGAAAATAGGAGGATCAATATAGAGAAAGTTGGGAAAGTAATACAAAAATCCGAAACAGAATTCGTACATAGGTAATTGTTTAGAATCTTCGGTTATTTAAGTAAGTTTAATAGCTAAATGTAAAAGTTCTAAATCCTGAAAAATAACCTAAATGACACTCCCCACAATTATTGGCATCGTTGTTTTTATCCTTATCTCCGGGCTTCGCATCGCACAGGAATACCAACGCTCCGTTGTGTTTCGGCTTGGAAGATTTGTGAGCATAAAAGGTCCCGGACTTTATTGGCTGATCCCCGTGATTGAGAGACAACAGCGGGTAGATATACGAACCAAAACCGTTGACCTGGAACGCCAGGAGACGATTACGAAAGACAGCGTAACGATAAAGGTAAATGCAGTACTTTGGTTTAAAATCATTCACCCTGCGGATGCAGTGATTAAAGTAGCGGACTACAACAAGGCTGTATATCAATTTTCAGTTACCGCACTCCGCAATATCATCGGACAACATAGTCTCGACGAAGTATTGAGAGAACGAGAACAAATAAACAACACGCTCCAAAAAATGGTAGATGCAATAACCGAACCCTGGGGGATCAAAATTGAAATGGTTGAAATGAAAGATGTTGAAATCCCCGAAGCCATGCAAAGAGCGATGGCCCGTGAAGCAGAAGCAATCCGAGAAAAACGAGCGAGGATTGTAAAGGCGGAAGCCGAATTGGAAGCATCTTTAAAACTTACCCAGGGCGCATCTGAAATGGAGAAAAGTCCTCTTTCCATTGAATTACGACGGATGCAGATGTTGTCCGAAATCGGGATAGACAACAATACAACAACCATCATTCTTGTCCCCTCTGAATTTACGAATGCCGCCCGAAGTTTTAGCGAGTTTGTAACGCAGAAAAAAGAAAATTAATCCTGTTTCTCTATGCCTCCTATCCGATTTGAATGTAAAAAAGCGATCGCCCTGACCGCGGCTGAAATCGCCAATGAAATTGCAAACACAGACCGGTGGAGCGAGTTTCAGGGTTACGGCGTTTTGCCCGGAATCCGAAAAGCTGAATATGAAAAACGTACCCATACGATGGTTGGCTCCCGGATCGCAGTTGAAAATACCGACGGCTCACACCACGTGGAGGAAATCCTCGAATGGAAACCCGGCGAAAAAATCACCCTGAAACTCTGTGAATTTTCGCCACCCCTCAACCGACTGGCCGCTCATTTTCTGGAAGAATGGTATTTTACACAAGAAAACAACCTTACGCACGTCATTCGTAAGTTTCAGCTATTCCCCCTGAAACCCTATACACAGCCTTTTTTGTGGTTCATTTCGCTGCTGTTTCGCAGAGCGATCCGCGCGCATCTGGATCAAATGGCACGGGGAGAATAAACCCTCCCCTTCACCCATTTTTCCAACTCCACCGCATGGAAAACCACTGCGGATAAACCCAGACATATCAATAACTCATTCAGGCTAAGGGGTTGGGTTTTGAATATTTCATTGGCGGCGGGAAGGTAAACGATGACCATTTGTAAAAGGGCTGTCAGGACGATGGTAAGCAGCAGCGAAGGATTGGAAAAAATTCCCTGTTTGTATAAAAAGGTTTTTTCACTCCGAATGGCAATCACATGCCCCAGTTGGGACAATGACAATACCGTAAAAACCATCGTCTGCCAGTGTGCCTGTTGGTGGTTTATGGCCCAGGCCTGCACGCCGAGTGTCACACCCGCCATCAGCAAACCCACCCATAGGATATGCAACCCGATGCCACGAGCCAGCAGACTTTCTCCGCTTTTGACCGGGGGACGTTGCATGACATCGGCTTCTGCGCCCTCTCTGGCCAGAGCAAGCCCCGGCAGGCCGTCCGTTACCAGATTGATCCACAAAATATGAATGGGCAACAGGGGAATGGGCAGTCCAAGCAAAGGTGCAAGGAAAATCGTCCAAATCTCCGCGCTGTTGCAGGTCATAATGTATTTCACAAACTTTCGGATATTGTCGTAAATCCTTCGACCTTCTTTGACCGTTTTGACGATGGTGGCAAAGTTGTCATCCAGAAGGATCATGTGCGCCGCCTCTTTGCTTACGTCAGTACCGCTGATACCCATCGCAACGCCGATATTAGCAGCACGAAGGGAAGGCGCATCATTTACCCCGTCGCCGGTCATGGAGACGAAATGGCCTTTGGCCTGAAGAGCTTTGACGATATTGATTTTTTGTTCCGGGCTTACCCGGGCATATACACAAACTTGTTCTACTTTTTCGGCGAATTCGTCTGCGGACATATCTCTCAGTTCTGTCCCGGTCATCACAAGGCCCTTTTCATCGAGAATACCTATTTCCCGCGCAATCGCGGTTGCCGTTGCCGGATGATCTCCGGTGATCATCACCGGCTTAATGCCCGCAGTCCGGCACTCTGCGATTGCCGCTTTAACCTCCGGCCTCGCCGGATCAATCATGCCTGCAAGCCCGGCAAAAATCAAATCCTTTTCAACCGTTTCGACGGTAAAGGGTTCGGGAAGTTTGTCCAGTATTTTCCCCGCAAAGGCCAATACACGCAATCCCTTCGACGCAAATTTTTCACTTTCCGCGGGGATCGCGGTATTTTTTTCGCCCGTCCGCAAATGTTCTGAAATATATTCAACGGCTCCTTTGGACAACACCAAATATTTCCCTTCAAAGCCATGAACAGAGGTCATACATTTCCGGTCGGAATCAAAGGGTATTTCTGCCACACGGGGAAAACGGCGGAGGATATCGTTGTAATTTTTATCGCCTTCTTTTTCCTTCACAAATTCCACCAGGGCTATTTCGGTGGGGTCGCCGGTAAGGGTATTTTCAGGAGTGGTTCTGACATCATGGTTTAAAGCCATCACGAGCATAAGAGGAGAAATAGCCAGTTCCGCGATACGATTATCGGTTTCATAAGTCTCCACCACCTTCATTTTATTGAGGGTGAGTGTACCCGTTTTGTCCGAGCAGATATAGGAGACCGATCCCAGCGTTTCGACTGCGGGGAGTTTGCGGATCAGGGCATTTTGTTTGGCCAAACGTTTGGCGCCCATCGCCAGGGCGATAGTAATAAGCGCGGGCAGAGCCTCCGGAATCGCGGCCACGGCCAGGCTGATGGAAAGCAACAACATATCCATCCATTCTTCCCCCCGCAGTAAACCCATTCCAAATAAAACCGCACAAATGCCCAACACAACCAGCGACAATTTCCGTCCGTAGTCGGCCATTCGAATTTGGAGCGGAGTAGCGGCTTCCTCGTCCTGAAGCAGTCGGGCGATTTTGCCAATTTCCGTATTCATGCCCGTTGCTACGACCAGTGCCCTACCCCTTCCGTTGGTGATGAGAGTGCCTTTGTAAGCCATATTGATACGGTCGCCGAGGGGTATGTTTTCCGCCGACAGTTCGTCGCTCGTTTTGTCCACGGCTACCGATTCTCCCGTGAGAGCAGATTCATCAATCCGGAGGCTGTGATTTTCAATGAGACGCAAGTCAGCAGGCACAACGTTACCGGCTTCCAGCAAGACGATATCACCCGTTACAAGCTCCGAAGCCGGTATTTTTTGAGGTTGTCCGTCGCGTTGAACCACCGCCTGCAAGGCAGCCATTTTTTTAAGCGCCAGAATCGCTTTTTCAGCGCGGTATTCCTGCACAAAACCAATGACCGCATTTAACAACACGATCACAACGATGATAATGGCATCCGTAAGGTCGCCAATGATACCGGAGATAATCGCCGCCGCAATCAACACCAGAGACATAAACTCCTTAAACTGCCCGATAAAAATGACCAGCCAGGACTTTTGTTTTTTCTCCTGGAGCGTATTGGGGCCATTTTGCTGAAGTTTCAGCGAAGCCGTACCCGAAGAAAGCCCTGTTGGGGAGGAATCCGTGAGTTCCAGTGCTTCCTTAACCGATAAATAGTGCCAATTCATGGGGTGTGATTAAAATTCGGAGAAAATATGTAATTTGGAGTTTCGATTTTTTGAGAAAATATGAACGATTCCAGAAACACTTTTTACAACAATATATCTGAGTTCGAAAAAGCGGAATTTATCAACGGGGAAATTATCATTCACTCCCCGGTAAAAAAAGAACATAATGATGTAACCGGTTCTTTATATCAACTACTTAATACATACGTCAAAAAAAAGAAACTCGGTTATGTGGGGTATGAAAAAATCATGATTTCCCTATCCCGGAATGATTATGAGCCGGATATATGTTTCTTCCAAAATGAAAAAGCCCAAACTTTTAAAAAAGGGCAAAGTTTATTTCCCGCCCCTGATCTTGTGATTGAAGTACTATCCACAAAAACTGCAGGAAATGACCGGGGAATTAAATTCTCGGATTATCAGGCTCATCAGATACGGGAATATTGGATTATTGACCCGGATAAAGAAGTACTGGAACAATACCGCCTCAATGACCAAAACGAATACGAGCTAATTCTTAAAGCCCGCAAAGGAATGCTGGATTGTGTGCCTGTGAACGGTTTTAAAATCGAGATTGAAGCAGTATTTGATGAAGACAAAAACCTTGAAGAGTTACTGCGAATTTTAAATCTGTAAAAACCAGAAATCACGGCAAAGAGAGAACTTTGCCCCGGTATCCGAATTGTCAGCAGGTTTCCAAACAATTTTTGCCGAAAAGTATGGGCGCAAACCAAAATGTCGCACCTCCGGTCGGACGCAGAAAAGGTCCCTCCTTCCTGCGGTCGTCGGGAGGACGCTTTGCGTCGTGAAAAACGCACTTCTCCGAGGGAGAAGCGGGCGTGTACCGACGGTTTCCGTTACCTCCTTATGGAGTCCTTTCGGACCTGACGACGGTAAGGTCGTTAGATCCCCTTTAGGGAAGGAAGGGCCTTAACGGGGGCGAGACCGGAGGGGTGACATTTTGGTTTGCGCCCGCTTCGGGGCGGGTGCTTTGCACCGAAAGCGGAGAGGCAAAGCCCCGTAGAGGGCGCAACATTTATAGAAAAACGGCAACCTTCTCAAATTTTATTCTTGGGGCGCGTCCTCGCACGCAGAAATATCTTTTACAGAGTTTTCAACTTCCCTCATTTATTCTGCGGGTTTGCGGCTGAGCGAATCGGTAAATGTGCGGCGGGATGATCGGTTGGTTGACAGAAAACAAATATTCATGCAGCAGGGAATGGAAAGAAGGACAGATAGGTGATACTGTCGGCCAAAATATTTGGAATGTTGAAAAAATATTATTAGATTCATCATAAGTATTGATCGAATAAGCGAAGTTCTTTATGGGCGAGTTATTTACGGTCTGAACGATGAGCGGTATTTGTATATGCGAAAGGACGCGGAGGAGAAACTGCGGAGCCCGCTGGAGGATATGAATCTCGAAGATATTTAGGGGATATACGCAATATTGCGAATACACGGATGTTGCACGAAAACTTAGTTGTTGTGCGCAACAAAAAAATAAAACAATGAAAAATATTTACATTATAATATTGCTCCTCAGTTTTGGTCAGAGCGAAGAAATAGCCTCACAAAATCTCAACTTTGTATGGGCAAAACAGCTAGGAGGAACAGCTCGTGATTACGGACATTCTGTGGCTGTGGATGCTATCGGAAATGTATATACCACTGGCATTTTTAGTGGCACAGCTGACTTTGATCCAAGCGACGAAACTTTCAATTTGACTGCAGGAGCTTTTTCAGATATTTTCTTATCCAAATTAGACAATAATGGGAATTTTATCTGGGCAAAAAATATAGTCGGGGGAAGTTCTGGTTATAATCCCATTATTACAGTAGATGCTTCTGGAAATATATATATTACAGGTGAGTTTAATGGTACAGCCGACTTTGATCCTAGTGACGCAACCTTCAATTTGACCTCCGCTGGCTCATATGATGCTTTTATTTCAAAATTGGATAATAGCGGAAATTTTATCTGGGCGAAAAACATGGGTGGGGAAAGTGCAGATTTTATTTCCTCTATAGTGTTGGATACGTCTGGAAATGTATATACCACCGGCGAATTTCAAGGCACAGCTGACTTTGACCCGAACGAAGGAGTTTTTAATTTGACTTCGGCTGGTTCTAGGGATATTTTCATATCCAAATTAGATAATAATGGAAATTTTATCTGGGCAAAAAGCATAGGCGGGCTAGGCAATGATTTTGGTTTCTCATTAACATTGGATGCTACTGGAAATGTATATACTACTGGTGGGTTTCAAGGTACAGCCGACTTTGATCCGAGTGACGCAACCTTCAATTTGACCTCCCCTGGCAGCCTAAATATTTTCATATCTAAATTAGACAATAACGGAAATTTTATCTGGGCGAAAAGTATGGTTGGAGAATCAGGCAGTGATCTAGGACGTTCTATAGCAGTAGATGCTATCGGAAATGTGTTTACCATAGGCTACTTTCAATACTCAGTCGACTTTGACCCGGGTGCCGGAGTTTTCTATATGACTACGGATGGTCGACTACTTTCTTTCATATCTAAATTAGATAATAACGGAAATTTTATCTGGGCGAAAGCGATAGACAATCGGGGTACTTCGATGGCCTTGGATGTAACCGGAAATATATTTATCACTGGTGCTTTTAGTGGCACAGTTGACTTTGATCTCGGTACCGGAACTTTCAATTTGGTCGCTCCTCTTGGTGGAGGCATTTTTATATCCAAATTAGACAATAACGGAAATTTTATCTGGGCAAAAAGCATGGGCGGAACAAACGGCACTGGTTCTGGTAACTGGATCGCCTTGTCTGTTGCCGGAAATGTATATATTACAGGCGGATTTGTTGACACAGTTGACTTTGATCCAAGTGACGGAACTTTCATTTTGACTTCTCTTGGTGACGATATTTTTGTTGAAAAACTTTGTCAAATAACAACTTCTACTTCCATAAACGACCAAGACAATAAATATAAAATAGCTATGTGGCCGAACCCTTCAAAGGGTTTGGTTTTTATAAAATGCGAAGGCCTTTCCACGTCATCTGTTAAGTTGATTGATAATTTAGGGAGATTGCTTTTTGAAGACAATTCGATTACACCTGATGGAGTTGTACGAATTTTTCATATTGACAAATTTCCGCCTGGAATTTATCATATTGAAATAGCTGGAAAGGATTTTCGTAGAGCTTTAGCAATCATAAAAAATTGAAAATCAATATAATATTGAAAATGCGCAGAACAATGCATAGCTGTCCATGCTCCTAACGTCGCACCAACCCCATTAAGTTAAGTTCAAAACCTGCAGATACACAGGGGTTGGTGCAAGGCGGGCCATATAGGCTTAGTCTAGGCACACGAGTTACCGGTTGGGCAGGCGTCCAAAAAGGGTTGGAATCCGGAAAAAAAGTTTCTCATAGGCGGGATTTATCGTTAAATTCGAAACGATGTCTTTCTGTCCCCCTCAGGAGACGGCGGATACGCGGTCGACTGGGGCGGGGCCTTTGGGGTTGAAGATGCCGGATGAGTTCATCAAGGAGAACAGGGATTCGGGCAATCCATTGTTTGACCTCATCCAGGAAGAGGGGTGGTGCGAACCGTTTAATCAAACCGATCCCAACATTGCGGTTGATCGGATAGGTAAAATGTCGCAGAGAATTGATTTTGGCAAGGGCTTTTTCTTTGGCCCGGAGGCACATACTTTGGATATTGTAGAGGGCAAAGAGGGCCCAGAGATCCTGTTCGACAGCCGGGAGGGAGTAAGCCGAAAATACCGCAGCCTGGAAAAAGCTTTTCAGGACGAAAATGGCCGATTCGACCCCCCATCGAAGCGAGTAGAGTTGCCCGAAGTATTTTCGGGGGAAGGCTTGGGTGTCCAGTAGAGTGGTCATAAGCACCTCGGTTTCCCCCGTAGGGAGTTCGACCCGGATGAGGCGATAGGTAAGTTCGGGGGTTCGGTTGACCTCATAGCCCATTTTTCGTAGGGAGCGCACGGCTCTTTCACTCAGGGGGGTATGAACGATTTGCTCGGCATGCCCTGCCGCGAGGAAATCAATGACGATAGGGCTGAAGGTCGTCTTGAGGCGGATCAGGCAGTGGGACCCGTGGTGTTGATGCAACCAGGGGAAGGCATAACTGCCAAAGCCCCGGTCATAGATGCACAGGGTCGAGGGCGACCACCGTGCTACAAGCGGCGCAGCTAGGGACTTCTCATCCTGGCTTCGGGGATGGAGTTCCACTTCATCGAGGAGGTGATTGAGCAAATCCAGGCACACCAACCATCGGGTGGACGGCACATCGCGATGCTGGTTTTGATGCCAGCCGAAATGTTCACCCAGCCCCCATTCATCCGGAATTCGTAATCCCGTCCCATCTATGGCCATCAGGCGCAGCCCGTGCCAGGTCTTGGCGGCAAACCGCCGCGAAAAAACCGCAGCCGTATGATGAAAAAATACCTGAAAAAAACTCGCTTTGATCAGCTTCCGCCTTTGAACAAAAGCACTGACTGTGGGGGCTGTTTCCGCTATTTTCAACCGATCAAAGAAGTCGAATAACTCAATGGCAAGACTTTTTTTAAAAGACTCAGCACCAGACCTACCGTCCGGTCAAAGAATAGTGTCCGCTTCCGCGTGAAGTTTCGCGCAGGATCCTCCAGATACAGCACTCGCTTGGCCGCATCCAACTGACAAAATTTGCGGATATCATCTATTGCCCATCGTAAACTTCGATCCCTAACGCTTCCGTTTTCGTTGCTTCAAGTTACACTTTTTTTCTTAACTTAATGGCCGTGTACAATGCATGGTCGCCTATGCCGCCGAAGCCCAACCCGCAAAGCCAACGCACGGCGGCACAGCGTCCATGCTCACGTTCGCTGAAACAATGAAAAAATAAATATAATATGCTAAAAATTCATTTTCTGAACGTTGGAAAAGGCAATTGCACAATAATTGATTTTCCATCAGGGCATTTAACGGTAGTAGATACTGATAATTCTCGCTTTACTGACGAGAATTATTTGATTGACCCAGTAGATTTTATAAAAGAAAATTACAAAGGGAAAAGCATTTTCAGACTAATAATTACTCATCCAGACATGGACCATCTTTCTGGAATGGATGAAATAGAAGCCAATTTTACAGTACTAAACTTTTGGGATACTGAGCATAACAAGGTTTTGTCAAAGGCTGATTTAGACAAGGCTCCGTTTTACGAACGTGGTGATTGGGAGACTTATCAAAAATTTAGGAAAAGCACAGAAAGCCCAAAATGCTTGTTTTTATACAGAAACTCATCAGCGGATTTTTGGAATACAGACAATATTCAAATTTTATCACCATCAAAGAGTTTAGTCAAACTGGCAAATGAGAAGGGTGAATACAATCATTTGAGTTATGTGCTAATGATTGAGTACAAGGGGGTTAAAATTTTACTAGGCGGAGATGCAACCATTGAGGCGTGGAATGAGATTTATGAAGAATGTGGAAAGTCCGCACTAAAAGCAGATATTTTTCTAGCACCTCATCATGGAAGCAAACACAATGTAAATGATGATGTTTTTCAGCATATAAAACCTGATTGGGTAATCGCATCTGTACTAAAAGGTGTTGATTATGATTATCAATATTACAATAAACTGGCTAAAAACAAGGCTCTTTCAACGAAACATTACGGAAATATTTCCATTGAAATTAAGGATGACGGAAATTATCAAGTATACGTTGCTAAAAACGCAGACAAATAATGAACATGGATAAATATAACATAAAAGGGCGGATATTCCCAACTGTTTTAACTGTTGTGCTGCCAGCAATAGTATTAAACAGTTTTTTTTTAGTGCCTGAACTCAAAAAATTTATTGGAGACAATCTGGCAACTAATATCATTGGAAATATTGCTTTACCCTCAATTCTTGTTTTCTACTTATCCCAATATGTAAGGACGTTAGGCAAAGAGGTGTTTCAAAGGTTTTACTTTAAGGGAGAAATAAATATGCCAACTACAAACTTTATGATGTACGCTAATAGCGAATATACAGATGACTACAAAACACTTTTTAGAGAAAAGATAAGGCAGGACTTCAATATTATTTTACCTGATAAGTTAGCAGAAGAGGTGAACGTTTTAGAAGCAAGGAAAAAGATAGTTGAAGTAATGAGTAAAGTCAGAAAGAAATTACATGAAAATGAATTTTTGTTAAAGCACAACATTGAATATGGAGCAATAAGAAATTCAATTGGCGGAAGCCTTTTAGGGATTGTTTTTTGTATAGGCAATTTGATTTTATTCAAATATTTCTATACAAATCAAATAGCATTCAATATATCTATCGGATTGTTATCATTTTATGTGTTGCTTTTGCTATTAAGCCGCTTTTTCATAAATTCATACGGAAATTCATACGCAAAAATTTTATTTCGAGAGTACTTGGACTAAAACAGGGAAAGCATCATATGCAAGTAAAAAAAATCAGCGAACAAAGGATGCACGACCATGCCGCCGAAAGCCAACGCTCAAAGCCAACACACGGCGGCACGGGCGTACATCCAAACGTTCGCTGTGATTCTAAAACAACATTCACATAAATATTGAAATAAGATGAAAATGAAAAAAAATTTAATACTATCCTTGGAACTTGTAAGAAACTTTACATTGACACTTGAACCGATCAGTGGAAGTTTATCTTTGTTCTATGCTTTCATTAATGGAATTAAAGTAATTCAATCCGATGGAACAAAAAAAAGAACTTGGACAGGAAAAATTCCCGATGCCCAAGTAAGGATAAAAATTAGAGTTGTAGGCATTGAAGATGCAACTTTCAAACTTGGCATTGATTTGCCTGGAGTTGCTGATGATCAAAGTTTAACATTTAAATTACAAGGAGGTTACTATGAAACAGAAATTACTTTATAGTTTTTTATTGCTATTTCCATTCATCGGACTTGCACAAGACGTAAAATTCAAATTATTACCTTTTATCCATGGGACAACTTCAATCAAAGATGGTCAAATTGAAGCTGGATCGGAGTTAAATTGGGAGAAAACTGAGAAAGGAAATACATTCACACTAAGGCCAACAGTTCGAATGCCTCTTACTACTAAATCTGACAACGTTTTACAGCTTGACAGATTCTCATCAACTTGGAGAGGTATATTGGCAGTACAGTACACCAAGGATAATACAGGAGAAAGTGGAAAAATATCTCGACATTTATTCAATGGGCAGTTTGAATATGGTTCGGCTGCTTTTAAGTATTATCCTACTGGCAGCAAATCAAATGAACAGAAAACAATCGAAACTTCATACGCTCTTGAATTAAAGTATGTAGCCTTTTTCACAAAAGGCAAACCAGAAGCCAAGCAGTTTTCTCCACAATTTAGAATTAGATACTCTTATGATTGGAAAGCAGCAAATGAGGTTGGCGTTGTTAATCCTATAAATAGCAATGGGGTTATTGCTACCTCGAGTTTAGTTATTGATGCCCCAGGTGTTAAGCCGACATTTTCTCCTGCATTTTCATTGCAAATTTATCCAGGAAAAGGCAGTTTTAGTTACTCACCTACTGTTTATTATGACTTCACGGGAAAGAAGGGGGCAAATAATCCATTTGATAATTTAAATAGGTTGAGGCTTGAAAGTTGGATATTCTTTTATCCATCGGCAAAAGACAATCCAAATGTAAAAATTGGCATGTCTCCATTTCTGAGCATTAGAACTGCTGGTACAGACGACTTTAATAAAGTGGAGTATGGTGGAATGATAACTGTTAAGTTTGGGACATCGTTCCTGCAATTTTTTTAGGTAAAAAGTACAAGCGACAGAAATAGATTTGCCAATATACCGGCTGAAACATTGCCATAAAACTTATAAAATGCAGAAAATATACGATATTTTAGAAAACATTGATTTAGTGACAATTTTTTCTGACTATGATATAGACAGAAAAATAAAACAGAGTATTGTTGAGTTTCGAGATGAAGCACAAAAAGTAGGCGATGAAGAAACAGTTAGAAAATGTCAGGTAGAAGTTGACACTCTTAGTTTTGTTACTCGTGGAAATGTAATATCTTATACATATGCTGGCACGGATAATAACGGTAATCCCTTTGAATATCCATCATTAAAGGCATTTAAAGACGAAGATTTTGACTATCTCAGTAATCGATTAAAATATACAAAAAATCTTTACTTGATAGCACGGTACTCACATGTCTTGTGGCATTCATTAAAAAAGCATAGTAGTTTTGCAGTTTCTGCTTCCAAGGCTTATACTGAACTTGCTAAAATTTTATACGAAAAAGTTGATGAAACCGATACTCGCTCATTAGGACTTCATGTAATCAACTTAACAGAGAATGCACTTCTAATTTCTTCTCAATTTAAAAACTCTGATGAGCATAAAGAAGCACGAGAATTTTTCCTGAAAGTTGTAAAGACTTTTTCACTCCCAGAAAAATCTTATTTAAATACTTCTCTAATACATTTCATGCTTGAACAAAATAAAATATTTAATCAAGCAGATTTTATAGGCTTAGAAAATGAATTGTACAGTCTTGCTCAAAAAAATGATAATTTTAGAAAAATAGATATACTACAACTTGGTAAAAGAGTAGATGCGAAACTTGGAAATAACAAGTTAATTTGGGAAAAGGAAATAGGCGAAGCCTATGAGAAAATGTCATTTGAGCGAGAAGATGAAACGAAAATGATATCAACCCAATTTACCCAAGAGGCAATAAAATATTATAAAAAAGCAAAAGAGGAAGAAAAGGTTATTGAGTTGACTAAGCGGTATAAAGAATTAAAAGAGAACATGCAGTTAGGACAATTTTCCTCAAAAATTGATCTAACCGAGATAATGGAGTTTGTTCGAAAATTTAGTGACGAAGTAAGTGACCGGAGTGCTGAGCAAATATTTTTTACTCTTATGTACGACCCTAACATCTTACCGAAATACTCTGCTTTAGAACAACAGGCTCACGAGCACAAGAAAAATCATCCTATGATGTTCTTGGCAAGTTCTCATATAATTGATAGTTCAGGCCATGTCTCGGAGTATTTTGATACGGATGAAGAACATATTTATCAATCAATTTTACAAAATTATCATTTCTCTATTCAATTTTGTCGAAGCCATTTGTTAAGAGAAATATTTATCAAGTCAATCCGAAAAGGGAAATTAACACCCGCCAGTTTTGTGAATTTCATGCAAGAGAAGTCTTGGCTCGGACAAGAAATAAAAAGAACAATAAAACAAGGAGAAGAAGAATCTTATAATTGGCTACACCTTTTGGCTCCAGCAATAAATGATTACATTTTACAACTCCATTTTTATCTTCACAACCATCAAAATATTATCAACTTAGTGCTTTGCATTGATAGTTTGACGTTAAAATGTATATTCCGGTCGGTTTGACCCCCTCGTTCCGATTTTATCTGACCCCCTCATTCCGGACCTTTGACCCCCAAAATGTGCATAACATTCCGGCGGTTTGACCCCTTGGGTGTTGGTAACATTCCGGCGTATTTGACCCC
>JANRJC010000010.1:0-125570 GCA_033764335.1 Bacteroidia bacterium
ATAAACACAAATGAAATGAAAAGATGGATTTGGATATTAGGTCTATTAATTATTTCGGTAACGATAAGTGCTTGCAAAAAAGTTCCCAGAGTAAAAGATATTAATGCCTGCCAGGGAGATCCCGTTTTAGCAATATACATGCTCACCTATGCAAAAACCTTGAATAGCTTTTTCCTCAATATTGATGATGGGGAATTTATATATAAAGAAACTTTTTGGTATGGAGGAACCCGGGATTTAAAACTAATCAAGCACTATTGTCCGCCCAATGACGAAGTTAAAATCTATTTTCGGGCTAACGGCAGAGATACATTAATGGTGATTCCTATAGAAAACTATAAGGAAATTGGATTAGGTGTAACGATTAAAGATAATTTTTTGCTCCTATTGGATGATGATGACTGGGCTTGGATAAATTATTGATGAATATATTTGAGGGGAATGTGGATACTGACCGCTACGGCAATATAAAGACCTTGCAATGCAAGGGCATGACCAATCCGCTGGCCGATCCGCCGGGTTACGGCGTCATGGACAACCTGACCTACACCTACGAAAACGCGAGGTAGGGACAGGTCGCGACCTGTCCCTACCGTCAACGCATCAACGATGCGGGCGTCAAGACGGTGATGGCGGGTGTGGAGCATTTCGTGGATGGCAATACCTCGAATACGGATTACTTGTATGACAATAGTGGCAACCTGAAGCAGGATTTGAATAAGGGGATTTCTTCCATTGTCTATAATCACCTAAACAAACCGACCCTCATCACGTTTTCGAATGGAAAGAAAATTCAGTACATTTACGATGCATCTGGCGCAAAATTGCGGCAGAAGGTCTTTGGCAATGGCGGTTCTTCAACAACCGTAGAAACGGATTATGTGGGGCCGTTTCATTACGAAGATAACGATGGGGATGGTTCTTCCGCTACGACGGCGATTCAGTTTTTCGCGCATGAGGAGGGGCGGGTAAGGCGAGCGGGTTCAGACCTGATCTATGAAACCTTCCTGAAAGACCACCTCGGGAACGTGCGGGTGATGTTTGCGGATATGAATGGCGATGGGGCGGTGAGTCCTGACCCGGTGAATGGGGAAGTGTTGCAGGTGGACCATTACTACCCCTTCGGGCTACGGATGGCGGGTCTTTCGCTCGTGCCTGCGGTGAAGAATAGCTACTTGTTTACCGGGAAGGAAGCGCAAGATGAACTCGGCCTCGGTTGGATCGACTTCGGTGCGCGGATGTATGATGCGGCGGCTTCGCGGTGGAATGGGGTGGATGGAATGGCGGAGAAGTACTTACCGATTTCGCCGTTTGTTTATGTAGCCAATAATCCGTTACTATTTGTTGATCCTAACGGTAAAGAGATTATCATTACTCTTTATGAAAAAGTAGTAGGAGACGATGGAGAGGAGACCACTCAGGTGAACAATCTAACATACAATGGGCGGGAGCTTCTTGATGAAGACGGTAATGTCTATGAAGGCGATAATCAGTTCGCTCTTGATGCCCTACAGGCATTGAACCATCTTAAAGAAAAAGGGGCTTCAAAGGTTAATTTTGGGGAAGAAGGGGATGAACCTGTTGATATTTTGGACGCATTTATTGGAAATGATAAACCCAATGTCACTATAGAGTTGTCATCTAAGGGGGGCGCTCACAATGGAGGAATAGGGCTTATTGAATGGGCTCCAAGGTTGGGATCCCAATCATTACAAAAAGATCGAAGTGAATATTTTATTCCTGATGAGGGGGACTACATATATAGCTCACCTACGGCTATATTGGGGCATGAGTTCATCCACGCATATAATGAAGCATATGATCTAGCGGCAAAACAAAGGCGCCTTAGTGAAACAGATGATAGGAGTGTATTTCCGTTTTTTCCCAATGCGGAAGAAAAAGAAACAACGCTTAACTGGGGAAATCAAATAATTAAAGCTCTAGGCGAAGATTTACGGACCAATTACCGTGGTAGTAAATATGAAACAGTCAGCCCTGTTTCAACTAAAGCGGTTGAATAAGAGCTTTTGAACCGATACAATTCAAAATTCCGTGCATGTTCTGCTCGTAGTAAGCAAAGATATACTCTGACCGACCGAAAACCTATAAAAGGAATTATACCCTATTGAACACCCTCAAAGAGAGAACTCAAATGAAAATAACATCAAATTTATCGCTGTTAGCGAAGTCTTTTTGTGTAGCCTTAGCTCTATCCTCATGTAGGCCATCGGTTATAATTTATAAATATGACAAATACGATAAATACGAATATATAGATGATGGAGATATCTGGGGATCTCAAGTATTCATATTTTTTGAAAAAACGAAAAATCTAGATATAAAGGTTGATACGATAGAGTCGCGTGAAATAGATAGAGCTTTGCATAAAGTATTAAGCCAATTTAATGAAACACAGCCTTCTGCCCTTGAAATGTTTGATGATGAATACTACGAGTATGTATTTATCACAAATGACAGGGATACGCTTTATACAAATGGATACTTTAAGTCTTGGAAATTGCGTGGGAGACTTATAACTATCGAGCCTGACTTATCTGAGTTCTTCCAGGAAAAATTTGATAATCCACATCCCCCGGGTTAGTGCCCCACTGTTCCCTAAGAACAACAATAGCTGGCGTGAGACTCCGTCTCGTTTCTCTCCTCCCCCGGCTCCCGACCGATATCCCTCAAAAACAAGCTGGCTGACACCGAGCGCACGGGTACCACGATTTCCACCCCTTCCCTTAACCTTTTACGACAAGTATGGCCGCGAAATCCAGACCCAAGCCAACAACCACCTAAATTGAGCGCAGCGAAATCTGCTCGGCAGAGGACAAGGATATCACCTGGCAGGAGTACAACTTCGCCGGGGAGTTGTTGTTGAGCAAACACACCCACACGGGCTACTTCTTCGATCAGCCGCCCGGCCCCGACTTCGCCCCCTACGAGCGCAGCGCGACGATTTTCAAGTCCTACACCTACGACCCCCGGGGCCGCCTCCTGCGGGTCGAACAAAAAACCGAAGACCCCGACAACCCCGGCCACGAAACCGACTTCACCACCCTGAGCGAACATCGGTACGACGTTTTGGGTCAAATGACCGGCAAAAACCTCGGCTACGAGTCAGGCAGCCAGTTTTTGCAAATCGGCGATTACCAATACAACATTCGGAGGTGGTTAAGTAAATTTAACCAACCCTCCACGGCGACGCCGGGCGGAACCTATCGCGACCTCCTCGCCTTCGAGTTGCACTACAATACGGGCGCGTCCGCGATTGTCAGTGGCACGCCCAACCTCTTCAACGGCAACATCAGCGCGATGCAATTGAGCGCAGCGAAATCTGCCCGGCAGATGGCAAGTCCTCGGCGAAGGCAAAGAAATCCGCGCCTTTGCTTTCACCTATGATCCAATGAACCGCCTGACCCTGGCCCGCTATCGGGAAAAAACCAGCAGCAGTTGGAATGTGAACTCCGGGCGGTATGACGTAACGAACCTGGTTTACGACCGAAATGGCAACATCAAATCCTTGCAACGCAAGGGCATGACCAACCCCGTCGCCGACCCGATCGCCTACGGCGTCATGGACAACCTGACCTACACCTACGAAAACGCAGGTAGGGTCAGACCATGGTCTGACCCTACGCCAACGCATCAACGATGCGGGTGTCAAGACGGTGATGACCGGCGTGGCGCATTTCCAGCATTGTTTACAACCACCTAAACAAACCCACCCTCGTCACCTTTTCGAATGGGAAAAGATTCGGTATGCAGGGGTCAGGAAAACCGGACAAGTTCAATTGAGTCAACAAATGCCTAAATTTCCTCCGATGATACCCTCCCTATCCCTAACAACAAAAATTAAAAAAGGGTTCGAGGCGGATACCTGAACCCTTTTAAAATTAATTTTTTAGGTTGCCCTATTCAATCAGCCACATCTTTGCATTGACATTATCTTCTCCGCCAAACTGGCTGGTCAATGCTGCTTCATAGTTGGCTTTATTGGCCGTAGGCTCAGAAGCAGGGTACTGATAACGATAAGGAATCACCCCGCCGTTGCCTGTACCTACTCCTACATCGAAAGTAGGAAAGCCCGTGCGACGCCAGTGGTAATAAGCCTCACGTCCCGACTGTTGGAACAGAGAGAGGTAACGCTGTTGCATGATCTGGTTTAATCCTTCGGCATTATTTCCTTTGTAAGCAATCTCGGTCTGTGCAAGATATGCCTGAATGTCTGTACTGCTGATGTCGTAAAATTCCAGGGAAGCAGTAATACCTTTAGTATAAAACTCCTCGGCGTTACCACCTATCCAACCGCGGTTGATAGCCTCTGCGATATTAAAAACCGTCTCATGGTAGCTCAGAATAACGCCTGGCTCCGGGCCGCCGAATGAACCGTAATAACGATCCTGTTTAATCGCAGAATATTCGCCGTTACCCATGCGGAAGGTCATAATGGAAAGGTCTTCGCCGGAGGGCGCACCTAAATAGGCAGAGAAATCGGTAGGAGATAATCCCGCAGCAATTCCTGCTTCAGTAGGATCAGCGACAATAAAGGTGCGGGGGTCTTTCAGTGATGCCAGCGTGTTGAGGTAAGTTGCAGACATGTTGTAACGACGGCTATCAAAACCTCTGTTACCCGGGTTGGTGGGATAGTTGTTGATATTGGCAATGTAGGTAAATTCGAAATTATCCTCAGCACTTTCGAAGATAGGATACTTCACCGGGTTATTCATCACTTCGGTAAAACGCTGTTTGACATTTAACTCAGCGTCGCCCTCTTTTTTGCTCAACTGTAACAGTACGCGCAATTTAAAGCTATTGACGGCCTTTTGATATTTTTCCAAACTTCCTCCAAAATAAATATCACCGTCAATTTGAGTGGTATTTTCAAGCAGAAGTTTGCCCAGGTCGTCATTCGCTTCGTCGAGCAGAGTCAGGATCATCTGGAATACCTCTTTTTGGCTGTCGTATTTGGGGAAAATATTTTCGGCTCCCAGAACAGCTTCACTTGCGGGTATATCCCCAAACCGCATCGTCATGTCGTAGAGGAAAAAAGCTTTCAAAAACTTTCCTACGGCGCTGTATCCGTTGACTTCGTCCACTCCGGTTTTCAAAGCCTCTTCTTCCATTTTTGCAATATTCTTCATGGAAAAATACCGAAAATCGCCAGTGGTCCATCTGTATTCATTATCGCCGTAATAGTTGTAATTACAGCACCAGTACTGGTTCCAGCGATGCTCCAGGCTCCAGGGACGATTAATGTCATATAAATCGTTCAGGACGTTGTTCAGGATCAGGGAAGCGGGCGCAGTTGTCGGCCTGTTGGGATCGAGTGCCAACTCGTCAAAATTTTCGCAGGAAGCAAAAAAGAAGACAGTTACCAATATAAAATAAATGAAAGGTCTCATTGTATAATTTTTTTGAGAGTCAGATAAAAAAGACATAGGATTAGAAAGTGAAATTCAGGTTTACTCCAAAGCGGCGTAAAGTAGGTGATTGCAGGCTTGAATAACCCTGACCGGCTACAAACTGGTCCATATCCAGGTCTTTGGTTTCGGCAAAATACAGCAGGTTGCGTCCAATCAGAGAAATGGTCGCTGTGTTGAAAAAGGTTTTATTCAACACGGATTCCGGGATGGTATAGCTGAAGGTTACCTCTCTCAATTTGGCGTAAGTGCGATCGGTCAGGTTTGCTTCCTCAGTTGCATACCAACGGCTAATCCAGTCTTGCAGGAAAGTAGCGGTTGCATTGGGCTGGAAGGTCAGTTCATCGTAATTTGTGATATTGCCGTCGGCATCAAGTTTAATAGATCCGCTGGCAACCTGCACACCTTCCCCAATCCAGGTCTTATTACCCTGGTAATCCTGATAACGAGCCTCGCCCATTTCTCCTTGAACCGTAGCAATATGGCGACCGCCCCGGAAGGTCTGACGCTGAATGTAGTTGATAATAACGCCTCCTACCCGGCCATCAACCTGGAAATTCAGGCCAAAGTTTTTATACCGGATTTTATTGACAATCCCCCAGGTCCAGTCGGGGTTGAGATAACCCATAAATTGGGGTACGGAATTGATAATGGGGCGTCCACCGGCGTCATTGATAATTTGACCATCTTCCGTTCTGAGTACTTTCGCTGCATAATATTTATCAAATCTGTCGCCGACTTTGTAAAAGCGATCTAATACATCCACGCCGGGATAAATTTCTTCCAGCACTTGTCTGTAAGTGGACCAGTTACCCACGATGTCCCAGCTCCAACCTCCGCGGTCGCGAACGGGTTTTCCGGTAAGGGTAAGCTCTACGCCGGTTCTGCTGGTTTTGATACCATTTTCTACAAGGCTGCTATAACCCGTTGCTCCGGAAATCGGCAAATTGAAAATACCCGGGCCGTCCAAAGTGCGGAAGAAGGTAAAATCAAGACCGAGTGCGTTGCCGAAAAAACGAGCGTCCGCGCCTACTTCCCAGGAAGAGCTGAAACTAGGCTCTAGGTTCGGGTTGGCGATGGAGTTGGAAAATGCAGCCGAAGGCTGGTTGTTGTAACGGTTTACAATTGAATACGCAGCAATATTGGTGTACTGGGGGCCTTCAAAGGGAGTAGCATAGTCCACCCCATAACCGGTTACGTCGGAACCGGTAGCACGGTCAGCAGGGCCAATGGTGCGCAGCGTCAAACCCGAACCTACATAAGCGTAGGAACCCCGAAACTTCAGATAAGGAAAGGCGGCGGGCATTTCCAACATTTCGGAAACCACAAGGCTCAGCGAAGCGGACGGATAGAAGAAACTGTTTTTGCTGGTAGGAAGTGTAGAGTTTTTATCCCATCTGCCGGTCAGCGACAGGTTGGCAATACTCTTGTAACCGAAATCCACAAAACCATAAGTCGAAAGCACCAGCATATCCGATGCATAATTATATACTCGCTTAGGGTTCAGGGAGTTGTTGAGGTTAAACCAGCCCGGTACGTTCAGATAATCCGTAGTGGCGTAGGTGGAGTTATATTTAAAGGAACGAATGTTACCCCCGGCGGAAGCGTTGAGGTGGAAACTAGAGGTAATATCTTTATCGAAGGTCAACAATACGTCGGTATTGTTTTCAAACAGTTCGCGGTTGTCTTCCCGATAATCTCCTCTGGCCTGCTCTCTGCCATAAACCGTAGCTGAATAGGGGAATTTTTCGGTACGGAAAAGATCATAGGAAGTGATTTGTGTGCGGCCCAGCAAACTCAACGAAGGCGTTATCTCATAGTTTAAAGAAGCAAAACCATAGATATCAGTCTTGTAATGCCCGCGCAACCATTCGTAGGAAAGAAACCACGGATTGTTGTAACGCTGATATTCCGCATAAATCTGCTGTAAACCTTCCTTACCCGGCTGCCAGTAATTGCGCATCTGGTCAATGTCCCAGTCAGCACCTCCCCAGATGATAATATTGTATATCATGGAGTTAGGACCATACTGCACGTCGGGGATATTGTCAGTAAACTGCCGGTTGTAGTTGAAGGAGGATTCAAACCGAAGTTTTTTAGAAAGATCATAACCAATCGTAGTATTAAAATTGGCTCCGTTTAACTGAGTATTGGGCACAATGCCTTTTTGATAGGTATAAGTACCGGAAAAACGCATATCGTAGCGATCGCCCTGAGCGGAAACAGCCATATTGGTGGTTGACAACAAACCATTCTCCAAAAAGCGTTGCAGGTTATCGGCACCACGGGCTACCCAGGGAGTGGGGATAATATTGCCTGTATGAGTGGCTCCGTTTGCGAAAGTTGTAGTATAAGTATTGTTGGGATCAACGACGCCATCGTATTGAGGAATCATTTGGCCTTCAAATTTCGGTCCCCAGATATCGTAGTCGTTGTCATACAGACCACCCCCTTTACCATTGGTGAATGCATAACGGCCGTGGTCGCCAGGGCCATACTCATCTTGCACTTTGGGAATGGTCATAAAACCCGATTCTACCATGTTGGAAGAATTAAATTCAACCACAAATCCCCGGCTATCGCGCGTACCGCGTTTGGTAGTGATTTGGATGGCACCAAATTGTCCCCGTGAACCATAGAGAGCCGATGCGTTGGGGCCTTTCAGAACGGTAATACTTTCAATATCGTCGGGGCTGATGTTCCAGGTATCAGACTGAATGGGTACACCATCCACAACGTACAAGATATTGCCAGAACCGCGAAGCAGGATTTGAGGCGCGCCGAGCAATTCGGCGGAAGCACCAACATTCAAACCGGCAATCTTGCCCGTGAGGGAGTTGATCGGGTTTGGCTCGCGTGCTTTAATCAGGTCGGAACCCTGAACATCCTGAACGGCAAAACCTACGCGCGATTTTGATTTTTCAATACCGAGGGCAGTAATGACCACCTCATCCATACCAATAGCCGCTTCCGTCATTTGAAGGTCAATGGTAGTTTTCCCGTCAATAGCAACCTCTACGGTGGCGTAGCCGATGTAGGAAAATACTAATGTAGTCCCGTAGTCAGGAACTTCAATTTCATAATTCCCTTTGTCATTGGTGAGTGCTCCGATAGCCGTTCCTTTCAGAATGACACGAGCGCCGATGATCGCTTCACCGTTGGCAGCGTCGGTCACTTTACCTTTGACGCTACTTTGAGAAAAGCCGTAAAATCCGGAAAACAGAAGGATTAAGACTAGACTAATGCTTCGCAAATGGCATGAGTATCCACCTGCGGCTTGGAAAAGTAAGCCTCTTTTCATAATTTTGAGTGTATTTAGTTTAAGTAACTTAATTATTGGCCGGTTTCAGTCTGAATGAAATCGGCTTTTTGGTTCCGTAACACGCTGCAATATTATGTATTTGGCAGGAAATCAAATGTTAAGCAGAATTAAATAATTGTTAATCTTCCTAGCGATCTTCCGCCACTACTGGGTAGGTAGAAATGCAGGGATACACCGATTGATGGGGATGTTTGCTTAGTTTTTATACAAATTAAATAAAGACAACGACCCGAAAATCGTAATATTAGGCTCCTGCGGCCCTTTTGCATACGACTTAGTAGCTTCCTTCACATTTCGCTGTACAAAAGATGTGAGTTTCAGGACATCAACCTCGTCAAAACTCATTAGCCCATCCAACAAAACCTTGGTGAACGCGCCGTGCCCAAATTTCCGCAATTCAAAGGCCAATTTATCGGCAGAAGTTGCATTCAAAATCACTTGAGCGCGTTCGTTGATTGAAGTAAGTCTTTTAGAAAGCTCTCCGCTTTCAATCAGTTCCATACTATCGGCGCTTATTCTTCCGGCATGGCAGGCATCCGTCATGATTATCAACTCAGATGGTAAAGCGGTAATCTCCTTGCCCAAATCAAGTAAAGAAACTGCGGTTTGTTCCAGATTTTTTGTGCTTGTATCGTGACTCAAAAAAAAGAACTTCGAATCCTTTTTTAGTCCGTGACCGGCAAGAAAAATGAGTGCAACATCCTTACTAGATTTATTGTTTTTTTTCTTTTCCGCATCACGAGCTTTCACCTGATCAGCCAGCCATCTGACAGCATCGAGAATGCCCTGGCGGGTAGCTTTTTCATCAGTAAGGACTTTTGCAATAATATCCTGATAAACTTTTCCCTTTTGCTTTTCGAAGGCTTCGGCCACCTTGATGGCATCAACATGGGCAAAATCAAGGTTAGTGATTTTTTCCGTATCAGAGTTTTTATATTGGGAAACGCCAACGGTAAGAATATACAGATTGGGCTTTATTTCTTCTGTTTTCTCGTCATCTTCTTCAAAATCAAAGCCTCTGGTCTTCCAGTTTGAAGTGTCCACTTCAAAATTCACTTCCACGGGATTACTCTTGGCAATCAGGCTTTCAGCCAGAATAGTAAACCGGTTTTCACCCGGAGACAAGGATACTTCGATACATTGGTAGGTCTCTATTTTCTCATCTTCTGCTTTCTTTTCAAACACAAAATCATCGTTCTTCAAAATCCATATTCTATTGATCGAATCCTTTTGAGCTTTGACCTCAAATTCGAGGTCAAAAACCGGTTCATCTGTTTGAATACTGTTTTTCAGCAGCAATTCGATTTTAGGCGGAAGGATTTCCTCAACTTTAGCAGAGGATGAGTGAGAGGCATTTTTCAAAGCTTCTTCTTCGCTGCCGGTCTCCAGAATTAATTTTATAATATCAGGGCGATAGAGGGTTTTGATAAACCGGTCGCTGTTAAACCAGAGGGCTTCTTCGGTTTCTCCCTGATTGACGATATAACCGATATGTTTGTCTCCATGCAGACTGGCATTGTAATAGCCATTTTTGCTCCATATCACCCATTCTCCATCACTGGACACAAAGAGGTTAAGCATGGGGTAAATTTCCCTTTGATTTTGTTTAAGCCCATTCAGATTCCAAATCTTTATTACCTGCTCCACTCCTCCTGTTACCAGCCAGTTATTTTCAGAAGCGATATCCCAAACTCTGTCGGCATGACCGATAAGATAGGAAATTGTATTTCCATCTTCATTATACACCCTTACCTCTCCCCCTCGCCCGCCTGAAAGCACATATCCCTCATCGCTGAATCCAAATGCTTCATGGTAATACCATCCACCCGTTCGCCACATCCGGTAGTCATATCCATCTTTTTTAAGGAACAAATCCCACTGGTCATTAGGATCAATAAAAAGAATTTTCTCGTCTTTAGAGGTAATTGCCCGATGAAAGGCGTCTTTCTCAGCAGGAGTTATCTTTTTGACTTCAAAATTTTCCAGATTAAAGTACGTTTCCAGCGGTGCATAATTATTTTGATCATTTTTAAAATCCTGGGTTTTACCAAAAGCAATTTTTTTACCCGATATACCCACGCCAAATATCGTACTACCTTTGGGTTTTATCTCCCCCAGAATTTCACCGGTCAACGCTTTCCAGATCATAATCTCCTTATGGTTTCCACCACAGGAGATCGCCGTTTCATTGTCGAGAAAAACGACTGCCTGCGTATCTGCATCGTGTTTTTCAAATGAATAACGCAAAGCAAAGTCATTTTCAACATCATAGATATTCACTTTTACAGGATCATTATCGGTGGTGATTTTCCCGCCTGCCAAAAGTAGCTTTCCATCCGGAGAAAAATCAAGATCAGCAGCTCCCCCCTCGACAAGAATAGTCTTTTTCAGTTGCAGATTCCGATCAAAAACAAGTATATGCCGGGAATACCCGCAGGCAGCGATAAAATTTTCACTTACAGCCACATACTGGAGGCGATCTTTATCCACATACGACTGAAGTACTTTCTGTTGGTTTAAAGAATACAGGCTAACGGATTTGATATATTCACTATAATCCGCATAAACGACATGATAATCACCGTCAACTTTGAAGATTTTGACAGCATTGGGTCTTTGAATGCCCTGATTGGTAATAATATGAGTCGGATGAGGAGAGGATTCCTTCAACACTTTTTCAACCTCCCAAATACGAATGGAATTATCTTCGGCACCTGTGGCGAGGTATTTCGAATCTTCACTGAAAGCCATCCCGTAAACCGCATTGGTATGACCGGGATGAAGTATCTTCAGCAGAGTACCTCTTACAAAGTCGTAAATCCGCACAATAACAGATCCCGCCGCATAAGGAGGATGCCCCCATCGGTCATTGTCTCCCACATAAACACTGACGGCCAAGTATTTATCATCTGCGGTCAGCGCCATAGCTTTGACTTCACCGGATACGCCTGGCCCAACCTGACCCAGAATTTTGCGGGATTCTTTTAGCGTTTTCACATCCCAGACCCGAATGGTTTTATCTTCACTGGAGGTAACTATTTGTTTCCCATCAGAGGTGAGCAGGAGTTCGGTGATACTACCGGTATGCCCCCCAGTTTCAATTTTGAGAATAGTTTTGGGGTGATTTATATCAGACATGAAGATCGGAATTAGGATTGGGGAGGAAAAACCAAGGTACTTTTGATTGTTGATTAATCCAAGAAATAAAAATACCATTCAAGCATCAAATCTGTCAGTACAAAAAACAAATAACCCTCTGACAAATTGATTATCAGAGGGTTATTCCTTTAAGTTGTGGAGACGGAGGGAGTCGAACCCTCGTCCGGAGAAAGCAGACATAGAGCCTTCTACATGCTTAGTTGTTCTTTGTTACTCGTCAGGATACCCGAACAACGGGGGCGTGCCTGATGAGTTTGCTCCTTGTCTTAAGCTGTGCCCGAAGCGATTCACAGCAGCAACCTGTCGGGGTTGATGTGCCTTCCATATAGAAACCTGACAGATAAAAGTTTCCGGAAAACATCTCAGTGCTTAGTCTAACTAGGCAGCGAGAGCGTAATTTCTTTCGCCATTTATGGTTCGCAGAAGTGGATTTAAGTGGTTCTCCTACAGCCCACTGCATGCTTATACTTTACATTTACCGACCCGTCAATTCCGTGTCGTCCCCATTTCAAAATAACTTGCTGTTACCAGCGACTACTTAATACGAATACAAATATAAGAGGTTTCAAAAAAAATAAATCCTTACTCGTTGAACCCCCTTCCGTCGGGCGTCCCCCTTACAAGGGGGACTGACGGGCCACCTAGTATATAATAACCATTAACCATTAACCATTGACAATTAACCATTAATCACTGGCTTCCCGCTGCCGGACCGGCGTTTTCAATGTGAAAAGGGTCTTTCTCTACTTCCACTTTGAGCCGAAGGATGACGGTCGGGCTATCCGGGTCATTGGAGCGAACCGTGATGGTTTTGGTTTGGGCACCGCTGCGGCCCCGCGAATCGAAAGTTGCCACAATCTCGGAAGTGCCACCCCCGGGAATGATCATATCTTTTGGCGCCGTGGCGGTACAGCCACAGGAAGCTTTTACCGACTCAATCACCAGATCGTTTGTGCCTGTATTTTTGAACTTGTAGGCATAAACCACTTTTTCTCCGTCAATGACGGAGCCGCCATCGTACTCCATCGTCTCAAACGCGATATTGGGCATACGGTCCAATTCGGCTTGCGAATAAACACGGTTGAGGTTTCCATTTACCAGAAAAGATTTGGCGGCATTTTCGGCTTCATCGGTATAAACTACCACCGATTTGCTGAAAGTACCGGGAGTGATAAATTTATCTCCGTCAATATGTATGCTAATTGTGGTTTTTTCGCCCGGGATGAGTTCCGTTTTACCCGGAGTTACTTCAAACATCATTTCTTTCTCGTAACGACCGGTAAAAGTGATTTTGTGAGGGCTTACATTCTTCACCTGAATTTCAAGCGTTTTATCCGCATCCGAATTTAAGGTACCAATACTGTGATTGATTTTATCGAAGGAAAGCCCGCCGATGTTGTGCGCAAAGGCGATAAAATCTTCACCGCCTGCGGGTTGTTCCACGTTGCCTTTGATATAGAGGATTACGGGTTTTGCAAGGGTGTCGTAAGTAACCGTTACCGTTTTGGTAAAAGGCCCTACCCTACTGGTGTTGTATTCCACATTAATTTCACCGGTTTTACCGGGAGCTACCGATTCTTTTGTCCAGGAAGGCGTGGTGCATCCGCAGGAAGCTTTTACACGGCTGAGCACAACCGGTGCTTCGGAAGTATTGGTGAACTTAAAAGAATAAACCGCCGGAGCGTCTTTAGCCAGGTTGCCAAAGTCGTGGGTGGTTTTTTCAAATTTTATTTTGCTATCCTCCTGAGCGTAGGACAGAACAGAAAAAAACAAAACAAAAAGCAGTGTGATGGTCCGGGTTTTCATAACAAACAAGATTATTACCGGACAAATATACATTTTTTACCAATTAATTTTGTTCCTTTTCTATCGAAAACATTAAACCATACAAGGTTATTCCATTGTGGGAAAGGAGTTGTACCGGTGGTTGGGTCGGAATGGCGAATCGTTTCAGGTCAGATTTTCGGATACTGCCGCCGGTTCTGACCAGAATTTCAACCGGGCCTCTTACCGAGGCCGTCGTATCCGTCAGTTTTTCAAACGGTATAATGCCTGCTCCTGCCCATGCGGCAACCACTGCCTCATCCTGCTCCCAAAACTCCTTGCCCGAAGCAAAAACCAGAGGAACAGACCTGTTTTCCTTTTGTCGTTTTACATATTCATACACCTCCGTAAAAAACTGTTCGCCGGGATCGTGGCGGGTTTCTCTTGTATCTTTTTTTACAAATCGGGTATAATAGCGGTAGGATTTATGCCCGACACTAAACAAAAGGGCTGCCAGTAAAAAAAAACGAAGTGCTGAACGGCCCAGTCGGCTGGTATCGTGATCCAGAAAGCGCACAAGCAGAAATAGGGCAAAAGCCACGAGTAATGGAGCATAATATCGGGTTTCCTCCACATAAGTCCAGGTATTTCCGGAATAAACTTCTACCGGATTGAGGAAAGATAATAAAGACAAAAAGCCGATAACGATCAGCAATACAACCAGAAACATCGCCGTAAGCAAACCACTTACCGGTCTTGCAAGAGGTTTTGACTGAATAAAGTCTTTTCCGTATTGGCTCCACATCCTTATCGGAAACAGCAACAAAGCCACCGAGGAAACCACAAACAGCAGCCGAAGGCTCACCAATGCCGCCCGATCTCGTATGCCCAGCTTTAGAATCAGGGCATCTCCTCCGATAAAAAACAAAGATTTAAGGGGAAATGCCGTCATTTTCAGCAGATTTTCCGGAAAAAAGCGGCGACCCGAAGCCATTTCCGTCAGGCCTCCGGCCTGACTGTGGGATGGGCTTAAGGCCCACCATAAAACGACCATTAATCCCAGCCCCACCAAGGTTACTCCCAAAGCCCGCTTTTTTCTTTCGGATCCCTGATTCCAACGGGAAATACACAAAATGACTGGTCCGACGATTACCAGAGGTATATAGGCATATCGAAACCAGCCGGCCAGCATAAAACCGGCAAAGGCAGCGGTTATCCACCGAAGGTCGAGGTTATCGCTCAACGTCCCTTTCACCCAGGCACCCGTGGCTAGTAAAAAAAAACCCAAGGCAATCTCCTCACTGGCTGTCGTAAAGTGAAAAGGAGTAAAAGAAAATACCCAGAAAATAAACAACAAAGGATAAACTAAGGCTGAAATCTCTTTTCGGAGAAGATTTAACAAAAAGTGTGTACCGGCGAAAACCAGAATAACGCCCAGATATTCCAGCAATTCTGCGGTAAAAAAAATCTTTCCCCAGTCCTTTTCCGATCCGCCAATCAACCGATAAACCACTCCCGCGAGATAAGAATATCCCGGCGGCCAGCCGTGCAGGGGAAGATAGATTACCTGTGTGAGATCGGTGGCGGAAACCGAAGGAACCGTCAACCCTTTTCCCTGAAGCCAATTGAGGGAGGCCAGAATCTGCTGATTACGGTCGGAGCCGGAGTAAGTAAAAAACACTCGGACATGGAGCAACTGGCTGAGGAGTGCAGCCCAGAAAACAACAGATCGGAAATAGGGTCTGTAAAACAATTTCATCCGGTCAGCATTGATTCCTAGACAATATAAGTGATTTTATCCGATTTCTAACACATGTCATATTCCCCCAAGGGCAGGTAAAAAAGCAACACTTATCGGCTTTATTTTCGGTACAACAAAATTAAAAGTCTGCCGGATTATGAAAGCTATCACAATTTTTAGCGGGGTCTTTATGGGCCTTGCGCCACTATTCAGCATTGCTCAGAGTGAATATTCCTACGTCGGTGATATTGGGGTAAATATCCAGACCCAAATGAGGGACTCTTGGGAACTTACCGGAAATATGACGGTACTTCGCACCGTTTGGCGCAGTGAAACCGACGCGCCGGAAATGGTTTTTTATTCACCCGAAAACACATACGACCAACTCCTCGCCCTTGAGGTCGAAAATCTCCGCATACCGGATGTGCCTCTTGCCGATTTTTCGGCTGCAATGGAAGGAAATCAGGCAACGATCCAATGGGCAACTCCGGTAGCGTCCGACATTCGGGCATTTGGGGTGGAAAGAAGCCGGGATGGAAATACCTGGGAAAAAATTGGCGAAGTCCCTGTCAAAAACCGGGAAGAGAATCTTTCCGATTTTTCATTTACCGATGCCTCGCCTTCCAGCGGCACCAATTACTACCGACTAAGACAGGAAAACACCCGAAAAAAAGCCGGTTTTAGCGAGGTACTTGCGTTGGAGAACCTGCACAATGGCTGGCATGTAACTTATCTTTTCCCCAATCCTCTGATATTCGGAACGGCCATTGAACTAAACCTTTATGAGCCGGCCCGTGTTCACATCGCTATTGATGATCCGGAAGGCAATTCGTTGGGAAATGTCTATTCGCAATACACCAGCATGGGCAATCACCAGATTGAACTCCAGATGGACCATTTGCCGAAAGGCGAATATATCTGCCGAATATCCGTCGGCGACCATTTGGCCGTTCGACGTATCCAGAAATAAAAAACGTTTTTAGAACTCCATGTTGTAGGATTTGATTGCCCGGTAAATGCAACTGGCAATATAAATCTGGCCCGACTCACTCGCGAGAAAAGTTTCCTCTTCGTAATTGGTAATAAAACCAGTTTCCGTGAGTAGAGCCGGCATCCCGGAAAGGTACAATACCACAAAAGGAGCCTGCTTTACGCCCCGGTCTTTTCTGCCGATGCGGCTGGAATATTGGTGTTGAATTTTTTCCGCCAGGCGGGTGCTTTCATTGCGGAATACGTTTTTCAGCAATTTGAAATAAATATAACCTTCGGGAGAACTCGGGTCAAAACCACCGTACATATCCCCGTAATTGTCTTCAAAAAGGATCGCCTCATTTTCGGCGATGATGGTCTCGTAGTTTTCCTGCCCTTCATTAATCCCCAATACATAGGTTTCCGCTCCGTATTTGGTATTATTTTTTAAGGCATTGCAATGAATACTGATAAAAAAATCGCCTTGGTTGTCTTTGGCGACCTGGGCGCGTTTGTGTAAAGCAAGGAAAACATCCGTTTCACGGGTGAGAACCACCTTCAGTTCCGGCATACTCTCGTTTAATATGCGTTTGAGTTGAAGGGCTACACTCAGGGTAATATCTTTTTCGTGATAGCGGGAACCTACGGCTCCGGGATCTTTGCCGCCGTGCCCGGCATCAATAATTACTGTACGGATCGGGCCTTCACCCAAAGAGGGAGCCGGCAGGATAGAGGAGGAGGAAAAAAGACCGGAAATAAACAAGAAGCAAAGCCAAAAAAGGAATCTCTTCATAGAGGGCGATTTTCTTACTGAGCCAACCTTTTCTTTGGGAGGAAACACTATTGTGAGACGATTACAACATCGTTTTTGTTTTCCTGTATATTTGCAACCCGAAAGGATCGTCAGAATACCAAAAAAAGAAGATTGTTACACGTAAAACATATACTCAGGCACTACAAATTAATAGGATTTTTCCTAAAAAATACAATTTTCGTTACGGTCGTTCTGTTTTCGGGCTACTCTGCATTATTTGCCCAGAATGTCGCAGATTCCGTAGCTACTTCCAATGCCCTTTCGGGTGATTCAACCGGGGTTCAGCCTTCTGATCCGCGCCAAATTTACCTCGACTCGCTCGAAGCCGCCAGCGACCTCAAGGCGGAAGTGACCTATAAAGCCGCCGATTCCATCGTTTTTGATGTGGATCAGGGCATCCTTTTTCTTTATGAAAATGCCGAACTTAACTACGATGAAATCGGCCTGAAAGCAAAAGAAGTGCGGGTGGACATTGACAAACAGACTTTGTATGCCAATGGAACCACCGACAGCCTCGGCACCTATCTTGGCGCACCGGAATTTACCCAAAGTGGCGAAACGTATATGTCGCGGGCGATTTCCTACAATTTTAAAACCCAAAAGGGAAGGGTCGTTGAAGGCCGAATGGTTGAGTCTGAGGGTTTTGTACTGGCGGAAGTAGCCAAATACCACCCCGATGGGACCTTTCACGGACAAAATGGAAAATACACCACCTGCGACGCCGAAGATCCGCACTACTTTATCCGATCGCGAAAACTAAAAATGTTGCCCGATGATAAACTTATCAGCGGCCCGCTCAATCTGGTGATTGCGGGTTTTCCGATACCGGTAGTGGTTCCTTTTGGTTTTGTTCCGAATAAAAAGGGGCAGAAAAACGGGCTGATTCTACCGCAATACGGTGAAGCGCAGGATCGCGGGTTTTTCCTCCGCAACATGGGTTACTACTGGGGAATTAATGACAATTTTGACCTTCGACTGGAAGGGGATATTTATACAAGAGGCGGCTGGCGGCTCGGTGCCAGCACTACCTACAACAAACGCTACAAGTTTAGTGGCCGAATGGGGTTCCAATACGGAGTTACCCGTTTTAATGAAAAAACCGACCCGGACTTCCAGCGCACCGCCGCCTGGAGCGTCAACTGGAGCCACAACCAGCCCATTGATCCGACAGCCCGGATTTCGGCTTCGGTCAATATTTCCTCCTCCAACCGATTTCAACGGGAAATCAGCTATAACCAAAACGATTTTTTCACCAACAACCTGAACTCGTCTGTCAATTTTCAGAAAAATTTTAACAATCTCCCCATCAGTTTTAACCTCGGCGTCAGGCACCAGCAGGACTTAAACAAGGAAACGATGAGCCTTCAGTTTCCGGAACTTAATTTTAACATGAACCGCCAGACGCCCTTCCGTGGGATCAGCAATAAAAACCTGAAATGGCTCGCGCAATTGGGCATCAACTACAATATGCAAGCGAGAAACTCGCTGGAAACGATTCCGGATACCCTGATTGACGACATCCTGCTTCACCCGGGAGATTCGCTCGACTATGTGGTCATTGAAGGCGGAGATAGTATCCTGACCAAACGGCTAGGATCATCGTTTTACTCCAACGGAATGCGCCACAATGCTTCCACCTCTACGACGCTGAAGCTGTTTAACTACCTCAATATCTCTCCCAATTTTTCCTACGCCGAATATTGGTACACCGAAACCATCCAGAAAACCTGGGACAGCGAACAACAAAAAATCGTAGAAACACCCGTTGCCGGTTTTGCACGTGCTTATGATTTTAACACTTCCCTAGGTGCGACTACCAACTTTTACGGAATTTATGTTTTGCCCAAAACCAAAAGAGAAATCGCCTTCCGCCAGCGGTTTAGCCCCAGCGTGTCCTATAACCTGAAACCTGACTTTTCAGAGGCCAAATGGGGATTTTTTGACGAGGTACAATCCGATACCACCGGAACCAAAACCCAGGTTTACAGTTTGTTTGAAGACGGGATTTACGGAGGACCTTCACGAGGGGAAAGTCAGTCCTTTAGCTTTAATCTTTCCAGTGTATTGGAAATGAAATACCGGAAAAAGGAAAGTTTTGAAGAAGATTTTGACGAAAAAGAGGACAAATTTGCCCGTATCAATGTGCTCGACAACATCGGCATCGGGACCAGTTATAACTTTGCCGCAGACAGTTTCCAACTCGCACCTTTTAGTTTTCGCGCCCGAACCAGCCTCTTTAACAACAAAGTGGACCTAAACGGCTCGATGACCATGGATCCTTATGTATTTGCCCCGGATAATGTTCCGGTTCCCATCAAACCGCCAACGGCGCGCAGACAAGACCGGCTCATGATTCAGGAAACGGGAGAACTCGGGCGGATCACCCGTGCGCAAATAAGCCTTTCCACCTCTTTCAGTTCGAAAAAACAGGGCGCCCAGAAAAATCGCTCCGAAGAGTTTGATGAAGTCGAATTTCGGGAGATTTCAAATAACCTCTATCAATACGTGGATTTTGATATCCCCTGGACCCTGCGTTTTCGCTACAACCTCAGCTATACCAAACCCGACCTGAACGCAGCGCGCATTACCCAGACCATGAATTTTGACGGCGATGTCAATTTTACTCCCAAGTGGAAAATCGGTTATAGCAGCGGATTTGATATCGAAAACCTGGAATTTACCAATACACGAGTTACCATTTTCCGCGACCTCCATTGCTGGGAAATGTCCTTTTCCTGGATACCTTTTGGTGCGCAGAAAAGTTATTCGCTCACCATCAACGTCCGCAGTTCCACCCTTAAAGACCTGCGTTTAAGCAAAAACAATTACTGGCAGGATCGGTTTAGAGGATTATAAGAAAATATTAACTTGCAGGCATGATCCTAAGGGCTGCTATTATTCTGGAAGTTATAATCTTTTTGGGGTTGTCAGTTGAATGTATTGCTCAAAAAGTGATTATACCGGAACCCGATTCCGAAATTCGGGTTTATCCCCTTTATGCTCTTAATTCACCTTTTACCGAGTCCAGCCTCGCCATCACTCCTGACGGCGAATACCTGTTTTTTTCCACCAACCGCGGCGGACAAATCTGGAACGAACCCTATCAAACGCCCGAAGGCGACAGCCTTTATGACAAAGATATATGGGTAAGCGAAAATGTCTGCGGCAAATGGCAAAAGCCTTATAGCCTTCCCCACGGAATCAATACCGCCCTCAGCGAAGACGAACCTTTTATCTCGGCGGATGGAAAAATACTGTATTTCCAGAGTTGGAATTACCTCTGGGAACAAACCGGCGGGCCTTATTATCAAACCAAACTAATCCCCCCGGAAAATCCCTCCTTGCGGGGAATGGGAAAAAAACTTACCCGGGTTTTAGAAATATTCAGTGGCACCGGCAGTTTTGCCCTTTCGCCCGAAAAAAAACTTATCCTCCTCGTAGCCGGAAAACCCGAAGAACATCAAATGGACATTTTTTTTATCCGAAAAAATGGCAAAAGCTGGAAATACCCCGAGAAATCGGCACTAAGTACACCCCAAAATGAACGTTCGGCCTTTTTAATGGCCGATGGTCAAACGGTCTATTTTGCCTCCGCCGGTTATGAAGGTTTTGGAGGTCTGGATATATACAAAACCACGCTGGACGATTATGGAAATCCCGGCGTCATTTTCAACCTCGGCCCGGAGATAAACGGCCCTGAAGATGAATACAGTTTTGTCATTGCCCCCGGCGGAGAAGAAGGTTATTTTATAAGAGAAGGCAATATCTACTGTGCCGACCTGAGCAAAACCGAAAACATTTTAAAACCCTGAATAAAGCACAGGTTTTGCGTTTTTATTCATTCCTTTTTTCAAAGGGATTTTGTTATTTTGGCCTCCTTTCCTTTCCCGATTTTTAGTAAACTCTTTAGCATTGTAAAAGCGAAATATGAAATTCCGTTTTATTATTCACTATAACACCCAATGGGGTCAACGACTCTTTATTGGTGGTTCTGCGCCAGAACTGGGAGGATGGAAACCTGAATCCGCTATCCCACTCCCCTATCTCGAAAACGGGCGTTGGGAATGGGAAGGAGAGATAAAATCGCCGCAAGGATTTGAATATAAATACGGCATTCTCGATGAAAATACCGGAGCTTTTACCTGGGAATGGGGCGCAAACCGAATAGTAGAACCCTTTGATACGGGATTTCAGCGCGTTGATTTAATAGACTTCTGGCGCCCGGAAAAAGATATGGAACATACTTTTTTCACCTCGGCCTTTACCCGTGCCCTGATGAGCCGCCCTCCGGGCGAAAAAACCGATACTCCCGTTGCGTCAGTTCCGGAAACGGGTATGTTGTACCAGTTCCGCCTCTATGCTCCCCGAATTGATTCCCGGTACAGCTTCTGTATCGTCGGAAACCACCCTTCCCTCGGCGACTGGAAGGAAAACAAGGCCATTGTCATGGATGACAGCGATTATCCCCTCTGGAAAGTTACCTTCCCCATGCTCGTCACCGTCGGCATCATCGAATATAAATACGGCATTTACGACCGCGAAACGAAAAAGATTGTCGCCTGGGAAACCGGTGAAAACCGAAAATTGTTCCACACACCCATAAGAGGCAAAAAAACCGCCGCCGTCGTCACTGACATTAAGTTTCGTTACCCCAACTCCGAATGGAAAGCCGCCGGTGTGGCTCTGCCGGTATTTTCGCTGCGAAGTGAGTCGAGCACCGGCGTGGGAGAATTTGCAGACATAAAACCCCTCGTGGATTGGGCCGTGAAAACGGGCATGAAACTGGTGCAAATCCTGCCGGTAAACGATACCGTAGCCACTCATACCTGGACCGACTCGTATCCGTATGCGGCGATTTCGGTTTTTGCCCTGCATCCTCTTTACCTGAATCCCGAAAAAATGGGCAAACTGAAAGCCGCAAAAAAAATGAAGGTTTTTCAGGCCGAAAAAGAAAGGCTCAACGCCCTGCCGGAGGTGGATTATGAGGCCGTCATGAATCTGAAATCGGCGTACTTCAAGGATTTATATGATCAGGAAAAGAAAAAAATTCTGAAAGACCCCGATTTTCAACTTTTCCTCGAAGAAAACCGCGAATGGCTGGTTCCTTACGCCGTTTTTTCCATGCTCCGGGATCGCTACCATACGCCCGACTTTTCGCAGTGGCCCGATTTTTCTGTTTACAAAGCCGCCGAAATCGAAAAATTAACTTCTCCCGATTATGAAAACTATGATGATGTGGCGGTTCATTATTTTATCCAGTATCACCTCCACCACCAACTCAAAGAATCCGCCGATTACGCCCGGAGTAAAGGCGTTGTGTTAAAAGGCGATATTCCCATTGGTATTTATCGCCACAGTGTGGACGCATGGACTTCCCCGCACCTCTACAAAATGGATGCACAGGCAGGCGCCCCGCCCGATGACTTCGCCATTACCGGACAGAATTGGGGATTCCCGACTTATAACTGGGAAGAAATGGCGAAAGACGGTTTTGCCTGGTGGAAAAGCCGCCTCCAACACCTTTCCGCTTATTTTGACGCCTTCCGCATAGACCATATCCTCGGTTTTTTCCGAATATGGGAGATTCCCGGCGATGCCGTAGAAGGCCTGCTGGGGCAGTTTAACCCTTCCCTACCCCTAAGCCGCGAAGAACTCGCGCAGAGAGGGCTTTGGATGGATTATGAAAGATATTGCAAACCCTATATTCCGGCTTACCTTGTAAATGAATTTTTAGGCGAATACGCCGAAAGAGCCGCCCGAGAATTTCTGGAAATGGGTCGCAACGGCAGGTTCCGGATTCAGGAACCCTTTCAGACCCAGAAAGCAGTTGAAGCCTATTGCCTCGCAAAACAAGCCGAAAAACCCGAAGACAAAACCTATTACGACCGGGCAAAAGAGGCCCTTTTTGGCATGATCCGCGAAGTAATTTTCCTCGAAGCCCCCGGCTCCGAAGGACAGGCATTTAATCCCCGGATTGCCCTGCATTTCACCAAATCCTTTGCGGACCTCGATTACGGGACACAGCAGACGATCAACCGCCTTTACGACGACTATTTTTACCACCGGCACGAGTGGTTCTGGCGCGACCAGGCAATGGTAAAATTGCCCGCACTCAAAGCCGCCACCGATATGCTGGTATGCGGAGAAGACTTGGGAATGGTTCCGGCCTGCGTCCCGGGCGTAATGGACGACCTGGGTATATTAAGCCTCGAAATCCAGCGGATGCCGAAAAACCCCGAAAGAGAATTTGGCGTACCGGCGGAAGCACCGTATATGTCCGTTTCCTCCCCTTCGAGCCATGACATGTCAACCGTGCGCGGCTGGTGGGAAGAAAACCGCAACAAAACCCAGCGGTTTTACAACCATATCCTCGGATATGCCGGAGAGGCTCCCTACTACTGCGAACCGTGGATTTGCCGCGAAATCATAGACCGCCACCTCAAATCGCCCAGTATGTGGACCATTTTCCCGATTCAGGATCTGGTAGCCATGGACGAAAACCTCCGGTTGGAAAACCCCCATGCTGAGAGGATAAATGTGCCGAGCAACCCCAAACACTATTGGCGGTACCGGTTTCACCTTTCGCTGGAAACGTTGCTTCAAAAAGACGAATTTAACGACTACCTGCGGGAGATGATCCGTATTTCGGGGAGAAATACGGCCTTTTAAGCCCTATTTTTGCGGAGGGCAAACGGGTACCATATTAAGGCTAAAAACCCCTTTGTCACCCATCGTTATGACTTCCAGCACACGGCTGCCGGAGACCTTGAGGATTTGCCGAATCTGGAGGCTACCGCGGATAGCGTTTGTCCCCGGCGCGAGAATCGCCGATTTTTGGAGTTCCGCTAGCCTGAAACGAAGTTCCGGCGTTTTGGAAGCCTCGCTTTTGTCTATTCGCCCCAAAAGCTGCGGCTGGCCCAGATTGGACTGCGCCCAAAGTTCGACGTTAAAAAGCACATAATCCTCCGCCTCCACCACATCCATTGGCAGGTAAGTAACCGTAAGTGTGTCAGCTCCATTCATACAAAAAAGCTGACGACTAAACGTCTCCGCATCAACGATTTGATTATTGATCCGGATTTCGAGTTCACCCGGAGCGACCTCCGGCAGTTGTCCGTAACATATTGTCCCCCCAAAAACCACGAGCAAGGAAAAAATCAAAACAGGTTTCATGGCCGGAAGATAGGGAATTATGGGGGAAATTCCATGACGGGAGATGCAAACGAGGGAATGAATTCCCATCGTTATTGATACATAAGACCCGCGCCTCCGGCGCAGCGCAAAAATAAAAAAAGAGAGGGAACGCAAGAAACGAGGGAATGAATTCCCGTCGCTATGGATACGTATGTACGTTTGTATCTTGCGTGGAGGCGAAGCCGGACTCCGGAGGAGTCGAATGTTTGTAGCCATCCGGCGCCCTCCTTAAATTTTTCCCACTTGCGCTGCGCCGAAGGGCGCGTAACGCAAAACGAGGGAATGAATTCCCATCGCTATTGATACATAGTACCCGCGCCTCCGGCGCAACGCAAAAATAAAAAAGAGAGGGCGCACATTTGTGCTATAATCCTGTCACCCCTTTGGGGTTGGCCTGCGGCCTAAAAAATGGAACGACTATTCCCCTCGAAAACGGATCGTTGATCCAACCCCGAAGGGGTGACAGGATTATAGCCAACGGCCCGTCCCTTATTTTTCCCCCCTTGCGCTGCGCCGAAGGGCGCGTGACATTGGCCATGCCCCAAGCCGTCAGCATATATGCTCTCCCCTTTTTTCCCTGTATAGATTTTCCCCATATATGCGCAACCCCGCGCCCAAATCGCGCATATATGTACTACCGCGTTTCTCTTTTGCGCCTGTTTTTGCCTCTATTTTTACCAAAAACGCCCCGTCACTCTGCAAAAATGTGTCCGGTTATCGCAAAAAGCGGTTTTTCCGCTCTCCGCCGCACCCTTTTGCGCCTTTCCCTGACAAAATCGGCCCCACACCTTTGATTGGGCGTATCTACACTTAACAATTAACAATTAACAATTAACAATTGACCATTAACCATTCATATATGCACACACAGAGGCCCGCATATACACATTTCCATGCCAAAACCTCCGTCTTCTTCCTGACTATATGCGTAACATATACGCGTAACGTGGCATCTGCCATGCAGACTGCACCCCCCATAGCCACTTTTTGAGGTTTTTTTGCGCTCCAAAAGGTAAAAAGGTAAGAAATGCAAAAACTAAGGAGTCCTGACGGGCCGGAACCCCAAGTCGTGGCTGCGGTTGTCGGGCGCGCCGCTGCTGCGGAACGAAACGCGGCAGCTCTCCGCGACGGAGTCCCAACCGCCCCCGCGGTTCACCCGGTTCGTGCCTTTTTCAGGGCCTGTTGGATTGGATATATCCGAAGAGGGGTAATCCCCATACCAATCCGAACACCATTCCCATACGTTCCCGCTCATATCGTATAAACCTAGTCGGTTGGGTTTTTTCTGACCTACCGGATGTGTCTGATTATTCGAATTAGCATTGTACCACACATACTCACCCAGGCTTTTCTCCTCATCCGTGCCCGCATAGATCGTACGCGGCCCAGTGCCTCCCCCCGCTGCATACTCCCACTCCGCCTCCGTCGGCAACCGCCATTTCTGGCCTGTCTGTTCGCTCAGCCAGTCGCAGTACGCTTTGGCATCGTTCCAACTTACGTGAATCACCGGATGGTTGTACTTACTCTCGGGACGTATATTCCCGCTCTCGTCATACCGCCAGTTTACTCCATTTTTTTCCACATGCGATGACCCATTCCAGATATAACTCTTGCCCATCTTATCCGCATCTGTCAGGTATAAGGTTACAGTTATAAAACAGGAAAACTCTGCCACGGTCACCGCTGTCTTCCCCAGCACAAAGTCGCTCACCGTGACTTTGTGTAGCGGTTTTTCATTCGACGCACCTAAATTACTCCCCATAATAAACGTCCCGCCCTTGATCGGAATCATTTCAGGTAGGATGATTTTGCCGCCTTTCACTTCGATAGAGGGGACCGCAGGTTTGGGGGCAGATTCAGCTTCTTTTAACTTTTTCTCCAGGGCAGCGATTTTTTCGGTAAGGGTTTGAAGTGACAGTTTATTTTGAGTACCCGCTTTCTGGGCTTCCGATTCTGCTTTTTTCAGTTTTTCGAGGAGTTGTGCATTTTCCCGGGCAAAGGTGTCTCTTTCCGACTCGGCAGTTTTTACGGCCTTTAGCAATAAATTTTTTGATTCTTCCAGGCTTTTTTCTTTTGCAGGGAAGGCCGCTATTTTTTGTTCGAAAATTTCTTTTTCTGCTGCCCACTTCTGCGTCTGAATATCTAAGGTTATGCCCGCCTCCTCAGCTTCCGATTCTGCTTTTTTCAGTTTTTCGAGGAGTTGTGCATTTTCCCGGGCAAAGGTGTCTCTTTCCGACTCGGCTTTGCGCAGGCGGCTTTGCCATAAAGCCAGGTCTTCGGTCTGTTCCGATTTTTCTTCTGATTGTTTTTCGATCCAGGTTTCCAGAGCTTTTAGCGCTTTCTCCGGGCGGCCGTTTTTGCTGTGCAGATACCGCGAAAGGAAGGCCAGGCAGGTTTCTCCGTCCGGTTTATTTTCCAACCGATTCCAGAAAAGGGTTTCAAGGTTTTCGTGGGCAAAATGGAGTTTTTTGTGCGTGCGGAGTTCGGCGGTGTTGTCTTCGATAAACCGCTCCAAATCCTCCGGATTGCCCGCTTCGATGCGCCGGTTGAGTTCGTGGAGGAGGTTGAGGCGGGGGTAAATAGAAAATTCGCCATTTTTATGGTCGGGAATCCCCAAAGGTGCGAAAATGGGGGTCTGTGAAACACGATTCTGATCAAAATATTTCTGAATATGGTCTTTGAGATGCCAGAGTTGAATTGCGTTTCCCCGTTTTTCTTTCAAAAAATCGAGCATAGCCTGGGCAAAAGGACTATGTTCTCCTGATTGCCCATCGGAAGACGGTTCGTCCGACAAACCGGAAGCTAATACATAACGGGATCGAGTATTTTCTAGCCGACGGGAACTGCGCATTTCGGTCTCATTTAACAACGAACCGGAAAAACAACTGTCCGTAATGATCAGCGTATGGTGGGATTTGATAGGTTTTATATACGATACGAGTTCAGCATTGGAAAAATAAGTGCTGAGATCCTTACCTTCTGCCTCGTGTAAAGCCCAGTATCCCACACCCATTATTTCTTTCCATTCCCCATGTCCGGCGAAATAAATAATCAGGTTGTCCTGATATTCTTTTTCGGCAAATTTATAGGTCAGGGTATCAAACGTTTTTATCAGTTGGGAGCGTGTTGCGTCCTTATTATACAACGGCGGGGCAAAATCGGGAATGTCGCATGCATAGTCCGTCGTAAGCACACGAGCGACTTCCTGTGCATCGCGAACAGCATTGTTAAGCGGTTTTAAATGCTTATACTCATCTATCCCAATCACCAGCAGGTGGTTGCGGCGGGAAACGGCGGGGTTTTCCGTCGGGGGGATTTTCAGGCTTCCTCTTGTGTCGGTATCCATTTACAGCGCAGGAAATTATCCGGCCATAAATTGTGGATTTTGTGGCAGATTTGCAAGCAAGCGGCAAATGATAATGAAACCGGAAACGCGCCTCCGGCGCAGCACAAAAATAAAAAGAGAGAGGGAACGCAAGAAACGAGGGAATGAATTCCCGTCGCTATGGATACGTATGTACGTTTGTATCTTGCGTGGAGGCGAAGCCGGACTCCGGAGGAGTCGAATGTTTGTAGCCATCCAGCGCCCCCCTTAAATTTTCCCCCCTTGCGCTGCGCCGAAGGGCGTCATTTTAACCGCTATCATTATTTCCCGCCTAGCGGTAGCTAAAGCGAGAGATTTTCACGGCCACTCCCCTCGCGCTGCGCCGAAGGCAAACAAGCACCTTGCCTTTCGTCCCTAAGCCTGCGGCAGGTCTCCTCAAAAGGCCCATCCTCGCTACCGCAATTAACTACCGGAAGAAAAGTTTCCGCATTCCCAATAACACTGTTATATTTTATTACTATAAAATTTTGCACTCATTTTTAATTTGCCTCGGCTGTACCTATATTTACCGAAAAGCAACCGGGGGCATGAGCAAAAAAATAAATGCGAAGATACTGGTGGTGGATGATGATGTGGATATTCTGCTGACCGCCAAAATTGTCCTTAAACAACAATTTACCGAAATCTTTACCGAAAATAATCCGCATAACCTCACTGCCCTCCTGGCCGAAAATACTTATGACCTCGTACTGCTGGACATGAATTTTACCGCCGGTTTTACCAGCGGGAAAGAGGGATTGCGCTGGCTGAAAAAAATCCGGAAAACGGTCCCCTCCACGCACGTTGTGCTGATGACGGCTTATGGGGACATAAACCTCGCCGTCAGGGGAATGAAAGAAGGGGCAACCGATTTTGTGGTCAAACCCTGGGACAATGAGGCGCTCCAGGCGACGGTGCTTTCGGCTATCCAGGAGGAACCTCCGCTGCCGGTGGCCACGCCGCTTGCGCAGGAACAAACGCCGATACCCGTCTCGCACGAAATCATTGGCCGCTCCGCAGCCATGCAGAAGGTATTCCGCACCATCGAAAAAGTAGCGGCAACCGATGCCAATATTTTACTCCTGGGGGAAAACGGAACCGGGAAAGAACTCATTGCAAGGGCCATTCACCGCCAATCGCTCCGGGCAGAAAAACCTTTTGTTCACGTGGACCTCGGCGCCATTGCCGAGACGCTGTTTGAGTCCGAACTTTTTGGCCACGTAAAAGGCGCTTTTACCGATGCTCGCCAGGACCGGGAAGGGCGTTTTGAAGCCGCCCATAGCGGCACGCTTTTTCTGGATGAAATCGGCAATCTTTCGCTGCCTTTACAGGCAAAACTGCTCACCGCGCTTCAAAGCCGCCATATCACCCGGGTGGGTGCCAACCGCGCCGTAAATACCGACGTTCGCCTCATCTGCGCTACCAATATGCCGCTCTACGAAATGGTCGAACAGAAAAAATTTCGCCAGGATTTGATCTACCGCATCAATACGGTCGAAATTACTCTGCCGCCGCTCCGGGAAAGGGTCGAAGATATTCCGCTGCTGGTCAATCATTACCTCCATCTTTTTGCCGCCAAATACCGCCGCGAAGCTCCCGAAATCCGACCGGAGTTTATTCGCAAACTTCAACAACACTCCTGGCCGGGCAATATACGCGAACTTCAACACGCCCTGGAAAGAGCCATTATCATGGAAGATTTGGAGAGCATTTTGCCGGAAGAAATTTCTCCGAATCCTTACTCCGGTGCCGAAAACCCGCCGGAAGAAGATTATAATCTGGAAGAAGTCGAAAAATCGGCCATTAAACATGCCATTTCCAAACACAACGGCAACATCAGCAAAGCTGCAAAAGAATTGGGATTGGGCCGCACGACACTCTATCGAAAAATGACTAAATACGGATTTTGAATTTACCGATATCCATTTTCAAGTATCCAGCCCATGATCATCAAATCCTTTCGGTTTAATATTGTCATACGGGTCATATTTCTGGCTCTGGCGGTTTTTGTATTTGAATTTGTCTGGGAACAAAACAACTGGCCCATGACCAAACTCTTTTTTGCCGCCGCCATCGTCGGGCTGGTTTTGGAACTGATCCGCTATGTGGAAAAAACCAACCGCGACCTTCAAAATTTTTTAATGGCCATCAAACACAAAGATTTTACCCAGACTTTTACCTCCGAAAAACGGGGAAAATCCTTTATCGGGCTTAAAGATGCCTTTAACCAGATTATCAAAGGATACCAGGACCTCCGCGCAGAAAAAGAAACCCACTATCAATACCTTCAAAATGTAATCGAACACGTCAGCGTCGCGCTGCTTTGTTACAGCAAAGAGGGAGAAATTATGCTTATGAACCGAGCTGCCTCCGAACTCCTCGACCGGCCTTATATGAGCAATATCCGGATCCTTTCCCGGGTAAATGAAGAACTGATGAACGCCGTCAAGGAAATTGAAAGCGGGGAAAAAAAACTGGTAAAAGTCGTTATCAATGAAGAGATGAAACACCTGGCCATTCAGGCTACCGAGTTTAAACTTCAGGATACCGGCTATAAATTAGTTTCCTTTCAGGACATACGCAGCGAACTCGATGAAAAGGAAGTAGAAACCTGGCAAAAACTCATTCGGGTGCTGACGCATGAAATCATGAACTCCGTCACGCCGATTATTTCCCTTGCCAAAGTCGTCAACACCCTGATGACCGATGAAAAAGGTGCGCGAAAACCGCTTGCAGAGGTTGACGAAGACGATGCCGACGATATTCTCAACAGCGTACAGACCATTGAGAGCCGGAGCAAAGGGCTTTTGCATTTTGTTCACGCTTACCGAAACCTCACCCGCATTCAAAAACCCAATTTTAAAACCGTAGTCATCGGCGACATGATCCGGCGGGTAGAATCGCTGCTCAGGCCGGAGTTTGACAAGCGAAATGTGGGGCTGACAATTACCCTGCCGGAAGCAGGGATTTCCATACAAGGAGATGCCGAATTGCTGGAACAGGTATTGATCAATCTGGTGAAAAACGCACTGGAAGCGGTCGAAGGAATTGCTGCCCCTAAAGTAGAAATCGCCCTGTTTGGAATATCGGATCACAAGCCAATCATCCAGGTCAAAGACAATGGCCAGGGCATTGACAATGAGTATATTGACAAAATATTCATTCCCTTTTTCACCACCAAAAAGAAAGGCTCCGGAATCGGGCTGAGTCTGTCCCTGCAGATCATGCGGATGCACAAAGGATCCATCAATTTTCAAACCACTCCCGGAGAAGGAACCTCCTTTACACTTAATTTTTAATTTAAAAACAATTTTAACCTCCGGTTAACATTACAGTTGGTCTGAATATTGCCTTATTTCAAATGTTTTGGATTCCCTATCGTTTTTTTTCCTGAGATTCTTACAATAAAAGTAATCCGGGTGCTTATATACTGTTCCGAGATCATTTGGAGTCCTTTCGTTCTTTTATTAATTATACATCGTTCGATTCACCCGACGTTGGTTTTTATCCCCTTCGGAAGAAAGTCAACTCAACCGGTAATTTTGATATGACAAATAATACAGAAAAGGTTGCCCGCCAATCTCCTCTGAAAGTCCTGCTTCTTGAAAAAAATTCCACCCCTCCTGCTGAAAACGTTCTGGGAAAAACCACTTTCCCGGTACAAATTTTTACGGTCTGCGATAAATATGAGTTCCTGACGAGCCTCATTCAGGTTGTTCCGGAAGTTATCCTTCTGAAAGATGAAGTACCGGGTTTTTCGATCCGGGAAGCTTTTTTCCTTGCCCGGAAGACGTATCCCTCGGCTCCGGTATTTGCCATAAAGGGAGGCAATACGATCATCTCCGAAGCCCCGGGGCCGGGCATTCCTTCGGAAATCAACTGGATTTATCCCCACAATCTCCAGGGTCAGTTAAGCCAGATTCGCCTGAAAAAAGAACCGGATGCACCGGAGCAACTGGCACATGCCCGTATCCGGGTAGTAAGGCAGATAAAATCCAATATTTCCGGTTTGGAAAATATACGCGCTTTTCTTCTGGCCAATCAATTCGGGGCGAATAGCTGGATGGAAGAAGTGAGCATGGAAATCGAACGTTCGATTGCCTATCTTTCTCAGCTCAAAGAAAACCTTCGAAGTGATCCTCACACAGAGGTAAAAGGCTGATCTTTTTCACCGCGAAGGGTCTGAAGGAACTGGATCAATCCTTCTTTCGGGTCCGGGTTTTCAGAAACCAGTGCGGTAATTCCCCGCGTTTCCAAGACTTTTTCCTGAACGGGATTAGGCTGCACCAGCAGAATAAACGACCGGGGTTTGGCCTGCATACTGTTGGCTTTTTCCCACAGTTTGTTGAGTTTATAGAGCAAAAAACGAATATTTATATCGGTAAGACTATATCCGAGAAAAAGGATAGACCTGCCCAAAACATCTGCACGTAGTTTGATGTCGAGCGGCGTTTCGAAATCCAGCCGGTCAAAATAAGAGGATTCGGTAAGGACAATCGAAGAGTCATGGTCAAAGTCCCCGTGAAATTTTATAATCTGCGTCACCCCCTCCCGAATGTCTTTGATGTCGGAAACATCCGCGATTTTCACATACGGTTTTTTATAACTGTCGTATGCATATTCGATCCACCGGTCGTAGTTAGTGGTATAAATAATCGGAAAATCCAGTTCGATGATCAACTGATGAATTTGGGAGGAGGCAATGTCTATTTTGGGGGAATGCCAGTTCCTGTCCATCCAACTTCGCAGCGAACCAATGCCTTTGTTGAGTTTGTAGTACTCCGCCAGCACGAGATGGTCGCCCATTTCCCGAAATCGCACCGGGTCAAAGCCCAGGTCTTCAGCCAGTTTATGAATCAATTGATTCCAGGAAGGTAGCCCCAAGTTCATCGAAACTCCCCCCCCCGCAAATAGAATGACGTTTTTGGCTTTTATCGCCTCAATCAGGTCTTTGATACTGTTGCTGATATACATACTTTATTTATCGAAAAAATATCCTTACCCCGTAGAATTACCAAAATTTTAGTAAATTTATTTCGCCGCTTCCGAATAATAATATTTGAATGATCTAATTTCTACCTTTAATGAAATCAAACCAACCGATTAATCCCCTTGCGGCTTATCTTTCGGGCGAAGCCAATGAAGAACAAATCCGACAAGTGGAAGAATGGCTCCAGGCGAATGCTGAAAATCAGGAACTGTACCAAAAACTCAGCGAAGCATGGAACGAACAACAAACCGGGGGTGATGCACATTTTCGGATGATTTCCCCGGATCGAAACCAGGAAGGCGTTTTGGAAGAAGACTAAATTTTTTCTCCGAAACACTTACCGGTCAAACGTCAACCTCATTCCTTTACTATCTCCTACCCGCCTACCGCCTTCCCAAACCACATTGCCATTTACAATGGTAGTATCTATTTTGTGCCTGAAAAGGGTCCCTTCCAATGGCGACCACCCACATTTATACAATATATTTTCCTTTGACACCCGCCAGGGCTGGTCGGGATCCACGATCACCAGATCGGCATAATAGCCCTCTCTTACAAATCCCCGTTCTTGGATCGAAAAACACACTGCCGGGGAATGCGCCATTTTCTCCACTACTTTTTCCAACGAAAGCACCCCTTCTGCTGCCAGTTCCAACATGGCAGGCAAACTGTGCTGAACCAACGGTGCGCCGGAGGGCGCCTTCATATAGGAATTGTTTTTTTCCTCCCGCGTATGCGGTGCGTGATCCGTCGCAATAATATCCAGCCGATCTTCGATCAATGCCCGACGAAGAGCTTCCCGATCCGAAAGTTTTTTTACCGCCGGATTCCACTTTATCAACAAACCTTTTTCGGTGTAGTCCTCCGCCGAAAACCAGAGGTGATGCACACAAACCTCCGCCGTGATTTTTTTCTGGTGCAGGGGAAGGGCATTATCGAAAAGCGCTAACTCTTTTTCCGTCGAAATATGAAGCACATGCAGACGGGTTCCGTATTTTTGAGCAAGAGCCACTGCCTGGGCAGAAGAAACATAACAAGCCTCTTCACTGCGGATTTCCGGGTGAAATTTTACCGGAATATCCTCGCCATATTGGTCAAGAAAAAATGCCGTATTCTGACGGATTATCTCCTCTTTTTCACAATGAGTAGCGACCAACATCGGAGCTTCCCGAAAAATATTTTCCAGCACTTTTTCATCGTCCACCAGCATATTTCCGGTGGAAGAACCCATAAAAACTTTTATCCCGCATACCGTAAGCGGATTGGTTTTGAGCACCTCCTCCAGGTTATCATTGGAGGCTCCCATAAAAAAGGAAAAATTGGCAGGAGAAACTTCGGCGGCCCGGCGGAACTTTTTTTCCAGCAATTCCTGAGTAAGCGTCTGAGGAACTGTATTGGGCATTTCCATAAAAGAAGTTATTCCCCCGGCAACTGCGGCCAGGGATTCCGAACTCAAGTCCGCCTTATGAGTAAGGCCCGGTTCGCGAAAATGCACCTGGTCATCAATCACTCCGGGGAGAAGGTATTTTCCTCCGGCATAAATCTTCCGGTCAGCTATCGCGTGGATATTCGGTGAAATGCGGGAAATCCGGCCATTTTCGACCAAGATATCCGTTTCGGTACGAGTTCCTTCATTTATCAGAAGGGCATCTTTGATGAGTAAGCGAGACATAATGCAAATATAACTACCATTTCCTACATTTGGCGGCAAAACCGTAATACCGATACTTTAAGCGTGAAAGAACAAATCCTCAGGCATATTGCAGTTGCCGGCAACATTGGAGCCGGGAAAACTACCCTCGTAAAAAAGCTTGCCGATCACTATCGCTGGGAACCCCACCTCGAAGCGGTGGATCACAATCCCTATCTGGAAGACTTCTATCAGGATATGTCCCGCTGGGCATTTCCCCTTCAGATTTATTTTCTCAACAGCCGGTTTAATCAGGTGGTGAAAATACGGGAAAGTCCCCATACCATTATCCAGGATCGCACCATCTACGAGGATGCTTTTATCTTCGCCAAAAATCTCAAAGAAACCCATCATTTGAGCGAAAGAGATTTTGCCAACTATTTCGACCTCTTTAAATCCATGAGTCAAATGATACATCCTCCGGATTTACTGATTTATCTTCGGGCCAGCATTCCCAAACTGATCGAACAGATTTCACGAAGAGGAAGAGATTACGAACAAAACATCAGCATCCGGTATCTGGAAGACCTTAACCGGAACTATGAAGAGTGGATAAGTCAATACAAAGAAGGTAACTTATTGATTATCAATGTAGATCCCCTCGACTACGTAAATAATCCGGAAGACTTTGGCCAGATCATCAATCGGATTGATGCCGAACTTTTTGGCCTGCTATAAGGCATTTGAAATTAGTTTTCAAAAATTACAACTCGTGTAATTTTTGATAAAATTAAATACAAAAAATAAACAAAAATAAATTTTAATTCGTAAAAAGAATTATACGTGAAATTTATTTTACCAAAATGCCTTATCGTCCTGACCTTCGACAATCGGTCAAACACCAAACCCGGCTGACTGTAAAACGCACCCTTACCCGCACCGGAGCAATCATTCTTATGGCACTTGTGGGTATGTTTTTGATCAAATCTCCCGAGGGTTTTAATCCGGAAATTCAGACCGGCGTAAATCCCCAAAAAAGCAGCATACAAGCCCAGCCCGATCCGGTCAAAAATACCTTAATGGTAGAGTTTACCGTATCGGGAGACAAAGACATGGCGTTGCAAATCCTGAATCAAAACCGGGAGGAAATCATGAGTCGGTTATTCACCCCCGTACCTCCCACTCAAAAGATCACGCTCAATGTAGCGGGATGGCAACCGGGGAAATACGTGGCGAGGTTATACAACCACCGCCAAATGGTTTCCTATGATTTTGAAATCGGCCCGGGTGTGCTTACGGGCCGTTGATTTCCGCTTTAGATGTACTGATTGATCAGGTTTTCAAACATTTCCTGCCTTCCGCTGATCTGTGTCGGCTCACCCCCGGAAAGGGCAAAGGAACACAAGTCTTCCAGCGAAAGTTTGCCGGCTTCGAAATCGGCCCCTTTTCCTTGGTCGAAAGAAGCGTAACGATCTTTGCGCCATTTCATCCAGGGAGACTGGGTACGGATTTTATCTGCGATCATCAGTGCGCGCGCAAATACATCCATAGCACCGATATGGGCATAAAAAATATCGGCCAGGTCGGTGGAATTTCGACGGGTTTTGGCATCAAAATTAATGCCCCCTCCGGCAAATCCGCCTGTTTCTAAAATGACCAGCAAAGCCTCGGTGATTTCATACAAATTATTGGGGAATTGGTCGGTGTCCCATCCGTTTTGATTGTCCCCCCGGTTGGCGTCAATGCTCCCCAGTTTCCCGGCATTGGCGGCAACCTGCAATTCGTGGTCAAAAGTATGACTGGCAAGCGTAGCATGATTTACCTCAATATTCAGGCTGAAATCATCCATCAGGTCGTATTCACGCAAAAAATTCAGCACCGTAGCACAATCGAAATCATACTGATGTTTGGTAGGCTCCATGGGCTTGGGTTCAATGAAAAACATTCCCTTGAAACCCTGTTTGCGGGCATAATCTTTTGAGAGATGAAGGAATCGGGCCAGATGGTCGAGTTCACGCTTCATATTGGTGTTTAGCAGCGACATATATCCCTCACGACCACCCCAAAACACGTAGTTTTCGCCGTTGAGTGCGATGGTAGCATCGAGGGCATTGCGAACCTGAGTAGCCGCATAGGTCAGCACCTGAAAATCCGGGTTGGTTGCGGCACCGTTCATATACCTCGGATTGGAAAACAAATTGGCCGTTCCCCAAAGCAGTTTTACCCCGGAAGCGGCCTGCTTTTTTTGGGCGTAGTCCACGACTGCATTCATTCGGCGTTCGTATTCGGCAATTGTGGGGCCTTCATCCACGAGGTCCACATCATGCCAGCAGTAATAAGGAACCCCGAGTTTGGTAATAAATTCAAACGCTGCGTCCATTTTGTCGAGAGCCTGCTGAACCGGATCGGAGCTTTTTTGCCAGGGAAATTTTTTGGTACCGGGGCCGAAAGGATCACTGCCGGTATTACAGAGAGTATGCCAGTAAGCTACGGCAAACCGAAAGTGGTCTTTCATGGTTTTGCCCGCAACCACTTGGTTTTCATTGTAATACTTAAAGGCCAGAGGATTGTCGGAATCCTTTCCTTCATATAAAATTTTTCCTACACCGGGAAAATATTCAGTACTTCCGATAAGTACCGAGTTTGATAAATTTAGGGGGGAGTTCATAATGCTGTGGATTAAGATAGGATATTAGAATTATGCTTATAGTCAATTGTACCACAAGTACAGTAATTATTTTGCAATATGCAAAATTTTGCAATTTGTTAATTTGATTCTATTTTGGGCATGTAACTATATGTCACACACACACCCCGACAAAATAGATCCCTTGTCCATAGACTGTACCATTTTCGGATTTGAAGATGGGAAACTGGAAGTATTGCTGATCCGGAGGGCCATTGAACCGAGTTTAGGGAAGTGGGCACTTCCCGGTGGTTTTATCCTGTATCAGGAAGATATAGATGAAGCTTCCCGACGAATTCTGCGAGAAATGACCGGAATGGAACGGTTGTTTATGGAACAACAACAGGCTTTTGGTGCAGTAGGACGGTATCCCAATCGCAGGGTAATTACCTTGGCTTATTTTGCCCTTATACAACCCGGAAAATACAAACTGAATGCCGGGCCGGAGGCAAGTGATATACGATGGTTTGATGTGAGATATTTACCCGAACTTCCCTTTGACCACGAAGAAATTATCCAACATGCGGTCAACACCCTTCGGCAAAAAGTGAGGCATCAGCCGATTGGTTTTGAGCTTTTACCGGAAAAATTCACCTTGCTCCAGTTGCAGGAATTGTACGAAGCAATTTTAGGGCAAAAACTGGACAAACCCAATTTTCGCCGAAAGATGCAGGGAATGAATCTTCTGGTATCTTTGGAGGAATATCAGACAGGGGTTGCTCATCGGGCTGCCCGATTGTACAAATTTGATATGACCCGGTACTACAAACTTAAAGAAAGCGGTTTTGTCTTCGAAGTATAACGGAAACTCAGTGCTGTGAAAAAAAGGATCAGGATAAAGGATATTGCCGAAAGAGCCCAGGTATCCCGGGGCACGGTAGATCGCGTACTTCACAACCGGGGTAATGTCGCACCTGAAATCAAACAAAAAATACAGGAAGTTCTGGAGGAGCTTAATTACGAGCGAAACATCATCGCCAGTACGCTCGCCTATAATCGCATGCTTCGGATCGGGATTCTATTGCCCGATTATTCAGAGGATCCTTTCTGGGAAGAACCCAAAAACGGAATAGACACTGCCTTAAAATCGGTGGAGCACTACGGCGTTACCGTCCAGTATTATCTTTTTGATCAGGATGATACTCGTAGTTTTGTGCGTCAGTCAGAACTTTTGCTCGAAGACCGTCCCGACGCCATCCTTCTCGCGCCCGACTTTTTTAATGAGTCCATGGAGTTTTTGGAAAAATGCCAACGGCGGGGGATTCCCTATATCCAGATCAATACTCACTTGGCCCGAAAAGAGTCCTGCAACCTGGGTTATATCGGACAGGATACCTATCAAAGCGGTGTGCTTGCCGGGCGGCTCCTCTCCTACCTGATCCCCCCCAACAGTACGGTCGGAGTACTCCATCTGGAAAAAGGATTGCCCAATGCCCATCACCTGATCGAAAAAGAAAAAGGATTTCGGGATTTTTTTTCCGCCCACAACGAAGGGAAAACCAAAGTGGTTCAACTCGCCTTTTCCCCTTTTGGTGAGCGACAGGAATTGTTTGATTTTCTGGATAAAAACCTGCTTTCGGTCGGCGATATTCGGGGATTGATGGTGACCACTTCCCGGATTTTCCTGCTGGCAACCTACCTTCAGGAGCGAGCTTTGGATCATATAAGCCTTGTAGGTTTTGACCTGATTGAAAAAAATATTCAGTTGTTGGAAAACGGAAAAATTCAGTTTCTGATCAATCAAAACCCTTTCAAACAAGGGTATTATGGAATCATGAATATTGTAGAGCATTTGATCAAGAAATCCGAAGTCGAAAGTATGCGGATGCTGCCGTTGGATATAGCCGTAAAAGAAAACGTCCAATACTATGTAAAAGCAACCCGAGACCTCAGGGTTGTCGTTTAAGTGATATAGCCGATAAAAATATTTTTGCTATCTTTAGAAAGATTGGCTTTTTTTTAATAGCTTGTGCCCGCGCACAGTTTTGTAAGGACTACTACTAACTAACTATGGAACGGAAATATTTTCTCTCTCCCCCAATTTCTCCCCCCCGGTGAAATATTTGTGTATTCGCTCTTGAATAAAATTTTCATTGTGATGATTACCGCTATGTCAATATTCTTTCCATAAAATACCCAATCAACTTTTATTACTGTTTCCGGTAATACCGAAAAGGATTACGCCCGGAAACAGATTCGTTCTTTATGCATTTATCCTAAAACTACAACAGGAACAAAGAATTTGCATTCAAATCATTAACCCATCTTTTTATGAATCACATTCGACAATTGGATTTCAGATTTACGCAGGTTCCTTTTGGGAAACTCCTGAGCGTACTGTCAATCATGTTGTTACTGACTACGGGTCTATTCGCCCAAACTACTGTCACCGGCCGTGTAACGGATGCATCCGGCGAAGGTATGGTTGGCGTAACCATTGCGGTCAAAGGAAGCAACTCCGGAGCACTGTCTGAATCAGGCGGTAACTACCGTGTAAGTGTACCTTCCGATGGCGTTCTGGTATTTTCTTTTCTCGGTTATGAAACCGTAGAACAGGCCGTGAACGGACGCACGACCATCAATGTTTCCATGACAGAGCAAGACATTACTGCCGATGAGGTAATCATTACCGCCCTCGGTATCGAAAGGGAAACCAAAGCCCTTACCTATGCTGCTCAGAGTGTAAACACTGATGAAATCGCCAAAGCCCGCGATCTAAACGTGGTTAACTCCCTTTCCGGTAAAGTGGCAGGTATTTCGATTAGCCCCTCCGGTGCAGGAGTAGGTGCGCCTTCGCGCGTAATCCTTCGGGGTAACCGCTCCATCGCGGGCAACAGCCAGCCGCTATACGTCGTGGACGGTGTACCCATTCAGGGAGATATCACCAATGTAAACCCTGACGACATCGCCTCTATCACGGTACTGAAAGGCCCGAACGCTGCCGCTCTCTACGGAAACCGCGCCAACAACGGAGCCATCATCATTACCACCAAAACCGGCAAAGCCGGAGGTTTTCGGGTAAACCTTAGCACCACGTATATGGCTACCCAGCCGATCCTCCTGACCGATTATCAAAACGAATACGGACAGGGAAGCAACGGCCAATACTCTCCCGCTTCGGAAGCTTCTTGGGGACCTAAAGTCTCCGGCCAAAGCGTAGCCCATTGGTCTCCCGATCCCGGATGGTCTCCTACGACTTATTCGCTTGAAGGACAACCCAACAACGTATCGGACTTCTTCCAGACAGGCCAAAACTGGGCAACCAACCTCGCTATTTCCGGAGGAACCGAAGCTACCCAGACCTATTTCTCCTACACCTTCACGGATGCAGCCGGTATTGTTCCCGGAAATGAACTTACCCGTCACAATGTGCATCTGCGTATTACAAACAAACTTTCTGAAAAACTTACCCTGGATACCAAATTGAACTATCTGAGAGACGAAATAGACAACCAGATGCCTCAAGGGGAAAGTTTTGACAACCCGATCCGCCATGCGCTCCGTCTGCCCCGAAACATTCGCACCGAGGATGCCTCCATTTTTGAATACACCCTTCCTTCCGGTCGTGTGCGTCAAAATTACTGGGTTCCCGGTTCCAACGGTGGTGCAAACCCCTACTGGACGATCAATCGCGCGACTAATCAGCGCAACAATGACCGCGTAATCGGTTTTGTTTCGTTGAAATACGATATCGCCGAGGGTCTTTCGGTTTTAGGTAGAGCTTCGGTTGACCGTTTCTTCAGAAACGGAGAAAATCGTTGGTGGAATGACAACTATATCATTGCCGACAACGGTAGATATTCTGTATTCTCCGGCCAGTCCACCGAACTTAACCTTGATGCTCTTTTGTCTTACGAGAAAAACCTGACCGACGATTTCTACTTTAATATAAACGCCGGTGGTAACATTCGTAAGGAAAGAGGCTCGCAGGTGGATGCAAATACCGGTACCGCTCTCACTGTACCGAACTTTTTCTCCATCGGTAACAGCCAGAATGAAAGAGCTTCTTACAGCTTTGGCGCACCGAGAGACGTAAACTCGGTGTATGCATTCGCTCAATTGTCTTATAAGAATGCCATCTTCCTCGACATCACGGGTCGTAACGACTGGAGTTCTACGCTTCCTTCCGATAACTGGTCTTTCTTCTACCCGTCTTTCGGTCTGAATGCAGTTCTGTCTGATCTGATTGACCTTCCGACCTTTATTACTTTCGCAAAAGTAAGAGGTTCCTGGGCAGAAGTAGGTAACGATACCAACCCCTTCCAGACACTCCGCACGGCTACGGTAGCTTCCGGTGGCGCAAATGGTTACCTCTCCCTGAGTACGACGATTCCTAATGCAAACCTGCTCCCGGAGAAAACCCGCTCACTCGAAATTGGTGCTGACTTGCGTTTCTTCAACAACCGTTTGGGAATTGACATTACTTACTACAAATCCAACTCCCTCAACCAGTTGTTCTCCGTTGCTCTGCCCGTGGGTTCGGGAGCTTCTCAATTCTTCACCAACGGCGGTGACGTAGAAAACAAAGGTATCGAAGGTATTCTTTCGCTGCGCCCGGTTGAAACAACTAACTTCCAGTGGGATATTTCTTTTAACTATACCCGCAACCGCAACGAAGTTATTCAGATCAACGACGAACGCCCGAGTATCTCCGTTTCCACCGACTTCCTTCGTTCCTTCCGGATCGAGCAGGGAAGAGAATGGGGAGAAGTTTATTCTCGCGGTTTCCAGAAAGACGATCAGGGTCGTGTAATCATCGGTGCTAATGGCCTTCCCCTTGTAACAAGCGGTCTGACCGAGCTTGTAGCTAACTACAACCCCGATTGGCTGGGCGGTATCCGCAACGAATTTACCTTCAAAGACCTCACCGTAAGTTTCTTGGTTGACATGCGTTTTGGCGGCAGCGTAACCTCGCTCACCAATGCCATCCTGTATGCCGATGGTCTCACCGAACAAACCCTCGACGGTCGCGAAGGCGGATTAATCTTCGGCGAAAACTTCTTCGAAGATTACGAAGCCGTAAAAGAAGACGGTTCACCCAATAATATCCAAATCACTTCCGAACAATTCTGGGTAAACTTTGGCGGTCGTAACGCACCGGTTGGGGAAGCCTTCTCTTATGATGCCACCAATATCCGTCTGCGCGAACTTGTGCTGAGTTACCGGATTCCGGTTGACGTTGCAGGACTGAATGCCGTATCTTTATCGGTAGTAGGCAGAAACCTCTTTTTCTTCTATAACGCCGCAGGCGACCTTGACCCCGAAGTACTTGTAGGAACAGGTACTGCTTCCGAAGGATTTAACTCTTTTGCTCCTCCCACCATGAGATCTATTGGTGGAAGTATCAGTCTTGATTTTTAATTTCTATGAGGAACAAATTCTGTATTTGGACAGTTAATTGGAGAGCGTAACTGTGTGTAATTAAAATTTAGGATAATTAACCTTGTCTGGATACTCAAACACTATTCATTATGAAGTACATTAAGTATGTTTTAATCTTCTCGGTTACAGTTCTTCTTGCGAACGGCTGTACCAAAAATTTCGAAGAATTGAATACGCGCCCCGATGCTCTTATTGCATCCAACGTTGACGGCTCTTTGCTTGGACAGGGTTTTGCACGTGCACAGTATTATGCAATGCACGGTGAACACTGGCGTTTTCAGATTTCAGAGAATCTTTTCTCGGATCTCTACTGCCAGTATTTCGCAACCACTGCTGCGAATTTTGACTCCGACCGTTATGTAGAAGTGGGTCGTTGGATTGACCTCTGCTGGAGTTCTTTTTACGGTGAAGCCGCTCCGAATATTAAATTCGTCGAAGACTTTGCTCGCGAAAATGATCTTCCCGTGGAAGAAGCCATTGCCAAAATCTGGCGTGTGCAAGGATACCACCGTATCACCGACTACTGGGGTCCGGCCATCTATTCCCAGTTTGGAAACGGCGAAACCAGTGTTGCTTATGATACTCAGGAAAGCATTTACAAAAGTTTTTTTGTAACGCTTGACGAAGCGGTAGCTACTCTCAACTCCCACCGTGGCGAAAACGTATTTGGAAACAATGACCAGATTTTTGGCGGAAGTGTGGACAAATGGATCGTTTTTGCTAACTCCCTCCGCCTGCGTCTGGCCATGCGTATCCGTTATGTAGAACCTGCTCTCGCCAAAGCGGAGGCAGAAAAAGCTGTAGCGGCTGGTGTAATGGAAGACAATTCTGACAATGCGTGGATTGCTACCACCGTAAACTCCCTCAACCCTTTCACCACGATCACCAACTGGGGGGAATTCCGGATGAGTTCCCTGATGGAAAGTATCCTAGAAGGTTACAATGACCCTCGTATCGGTGTATATTTCAGCCCTGCGGACGAAGGTGACTCCGACGGCGATGGCAGTCCTTACGAAGGTCTCCGCAACGGCCAGGCAAAGGTGGACAAAATCCCGGCCCTTAATACCGGAAACTCTGACGTAGGTCCGGCTTACCTTCCCGAAGGCAAAGGCGGAACCAACCCTCCGATCATTGTTATGACCAGTGCAGAGGTTTACCTCCTCCGCGCCGAAGGTGCGTTGATTGGCTGGAGCATGGGTGGTTCTGCAAAAGAACTCTACGAAATGGGTATCCGTATGTCCATGAAAGACCGTGCCGGTGCTTCCGATACGGATATTGATACTTACCTCGCCAGCACTTCTACCCCCGTGGCTACCGGTGATGTTTTCAATACTCAGCCCTCCACCGATATCCCCGTAAAATGGGAAGATGGCGCTTCTCAGGAAAGGAATCTTGAGCAAATCATTACCCAAAAATGGATCGCTCTCTATCCCGACGGATGGGAAGCTTTTGCCGAAGTAAGAAGAACCGGCTATCCGAAACTGATCCCGATTCTCAACTCCGACAATCCTGACCTGGGTACAACTGCAATTTTCAGAAGAATGACCTTTGTTGACGGCGAATTCAGCAACAACCGTGCAGCTACCGAAGCCGCACAGAGCCTGCCTGAACTCTCCGGAGGCGACAAAAACAGCACAAAAGTATGGTGGGATAAAAAATAACCCCCGCTCATTTTTGTGAAAATAAAAAAGGCACTAACCGTTTTGTTAGTGCCTTTTTTATTAACTTTTCTCTTTATCCGGACAATATTCAATCTAAAATCCCTTAGCCTCCATGGTTTACCGAAATTGCCTGCTCCTGTTTCTATCGTTACTTTTTTTCGCTTGTGAGAACACTTCGGAAAAATCTTTTTCCCTACTTTCGGAAAACAAAACCGGTATTTCTTTTCAAAACACCTTGCAGGAAAGCGAGCAGTTTAATGTCTTAAACTACGGCTACTTCTACAACGGAGGAGGCGTGGCGATAGGCGATTTGAATAATGATGGACTTTCCGACATTTATTTTACCGGAAACCTCGTTGCCAGCCACCTTTACCTCAACAAAGGAAACCTTGAGTTTGAAGAAATCGCTGAAGAAGCCGGCGTAACGGCAGAAGGCCTCTGGAATACCGGTGTTTCGATGGCCGATGTCAATGCCGACGGGTGGCTCGACATCTATGTCTCCCGCTCCGCCGCCGCCGATCCTCAGGCGCGAAAAAACCTTCTTTTTATCAACAACCACGATCTCACTTTTACCGAACAAGCCGAACTTTACGGAATTGCCGATCCCGGCTACTCCACACAGGGACTATTTTTTGACTATGACCGAGACGGTGATCTGGATTTATTTGTGCTAAATCACTCGGTACAGGAATATGCCGGTTTTTCCCAATTACTGCATCAGTTGAAAACCCGTGAAAATTCTTTTTATGGTGACAAACTATACCGCAACGACCAAATTCCTCCGCCCGGGCAACCGCAAGGCAAATTTAAAGACGTAACCGGCTCCGCCGGTATTCTTACCAATGTCCTCGGTTTTGGTTTGGGTGTCGGCGCCGCCGATTTTAACCGCGACGGGTGGCCCGATATTTATGTTTCTAATGATTACAACGAACCCGACTATCTATACATCAACCAGCAAAATGGCTCCTTCAAAGAGAGCCTTTCCGAATACATAGACCATGTTTCGCTTTTTTCAATGGGATCGGATATTGCCGACATCAATAACGACGGCCTGCCCGACATTCTTTCCCTCGATATGTTGCCCGAAGATCATTTCCGACAGAAAATGAGCATTGGAGCCGATAATTTTGAAAAAAACCAACGCCTCGTCTCCGCCGGGTTTCACAAACAATACATGCGAAACATGCTCCAACTCAACAACGGCAACGGGACTTTTAGCGAAATGGGGCAACTCGCCGGCATTTCCAATACCGACTGGAGCTGGGCCGCTTTGTTTGCCGATTATGACAATGATGGCTTCCAGGATTTGTTTATCACCAATGGCTACAAACGCGATTATACCAATATGGACTTCATGGCTTTTGCTGCGGATGAAAAAATCAAATCCGATCAAAAGAACAAGGCTATCGCCCTCAAAGACCTGCTTTCGCAAATGCCACCAATTGAAGTACCCAATTATATTTACAAAAATAATGGCGACCTGACTTTTTCAAAAAAAACCGATGAATGGGGGTTTGAAAAGGTTTTTCTTTCAAATGGAGCTGCTTACGGAGACCTCGACAATGACGGAGACCTTGATCTTGTGGTAAATAATGTCAATGCTCCGGCCTCCCTCTACCGAAACAACCTCCCCAAATCCGACAGCAGTCATTTTCTTCGCCTCAAATTTATCGGAAACAATGCCAACCCCTTTTCAATCGGTACCGAGGTTTGTGTAGTTTTCAAAGAAAAGGAAACCCGACTCTGCCAGACAATGATGCCGGTACGCGGCTTTCAATCATCGGTCGAACCTCTTCTGTTCTTTGGGTTGGGTAAAAATACCGCTATTGAATATCTCGAAATCCACTGGCCTACGGGTGAGTCCCAATATATTACCTCGCCACCGGTTGATACGCTTTTGGAAATCGCTCAGTTGGGCGGGGAAATTGCCCAAAACACTCCCGAAAGATCATTTTTATTTTCCCCCCAAAACCCACTTTTCGAGTATGTACACCTGGAGAATGCATTCGTTGACTTTAAAACTCAACCCCTGATTCCGCATTTTCTTTCCACACAGGGGCCGAAAATAGCCCGTGGCGATGTGAACGGAGACGGCAAAGAAGATCTTTTTCTCGGAGGTGCGAAAGGTTATCCGGGGAAAATTTTCATCCGGCAGGCAGACCTAACGTGGAAAAACCTCCCCCAACCTGCGTTGGAAACGGACGCCGCTTCGGAAGATATGGAGGCTCTGTTTTTAGATGTGGACAACGACGGGGATAAAGACTTATATGTAACCAGCGGCGGGTACGAATTTGCACCCGAAGACCCGGCACTTCAGGATCGTTTATACCTCAACGACGGAAGAGGATTTTTTACCCGCGCAGCAAACGCCCTCCCCCTAATGTTTACCTCCGCCAGTTGTGTAACCGCAGCCGACATTGACAACGACGGAGACAGCGATCTTTTCGTAGGAGGAAGATTAATTCCGGGAAAATACCCGCTTGCTGCGAGGAGTTATATTCTCCAAAATGATGGAAAAGGGCTTTATACCGATATAACCTCAAGCTTTTGCCCGGCTCTTTTACAGCCGGGAATGATTACCGATGCGCTTTGGACGGACGTAAACGCAGATAAAAGCCCCGACCTCGTGATTGTAGGCGAATGGATGCCTGTTCGGATTTTTGTAAATACCCCCTCCGGGCTGAACGAAATTTCGGGGGCAGGCGGGCTTAATAAAAGCGAAGGATGGTGGAATGTAGTTTCAGCGGCGGATATGGATCACGACGGAGATACAGATTTTGTGGTGGGAAACTATGGTTTAAACACGCAGATCAAAGCAAGTGTAACCGAACCGGCCTCCCTTTACACCAAAGACTTTGACAATAATGGCACCATTGATCCGATCTTGTGTTATTATCAGGAAGGCAAAAATTATCCGATGCCGTGGCGAGACGACCTTATCGGACAATTGCCCAAACTAAAGGGAAAATACATCAAATACAGTGATTATGCAGAGGCCACTATTACCGATATTTTTTCTTCGGAAGATCTAAAAGATGCCGAAGTATTGGAGGCCTTTACTTTTTCCACCTCCTGGATCGAAAATCAGGGAAATGGACAGTTTCGCATCATCTCGCTACCCATCGAGGCACAGATTTCACCCGTATATGCCCTCATCCTCGAAGACATCAATTCCGACAGCCATCCGGACATTATACTGGCGGGCAACCTTAACGGAACCCGCGTCAAGCTGGGAGTCTATGACGGCAATCACGGGGTAGTTTTACAGGGTGATGGAAAGGGAAATTTTACCCCCATGAAACCCACCGCTACCGGACTAAAGATCACCGGAGAAGTAAGGGATATGGCTTGGGTAGAGGGTGGGCAGGGCAAAACCCTGATCATCGTGCGAAACAATCAACAACCCGAATTTTACAGACTTAATTCTAATCTGCCTTAGATGAACATACAGGGAAAAAATATCCTCGTCACCGGCGGTGGCGGTTTTGGAGTAGGATCAGGTGTATGCCAGGCAGTAACTGTCTCGGGTGGAAAACTATTTATCAATGAGATTTCTGCCGAAAAAGCCGAAGCCGCCGCTAAAAAATACCCGGGTTCTGTACCGGTTGTCGCCGATGTAACCGACCCAGTGCAGATAGAACAGATGTTTAAAGAAATCAATCAAACCTACGGCCCCGTGGATGGTTTGGTAAATAATGCGGGCATCGGCCTGAGCAAAAATGCACATGAGGCGACCGAGCAGGAATTTTCCCACCTCTACGATGTGGACATTAAAGGAGTATGGCAAATGTCAAAAACATTTGTAAACCAACTCCTTTCTTACGACAAACCCGGAGCAATAGTCAATATCAGTTCGGTTCACGCCAAAGCGACTTCGTTACGTTACGCCCTTTATTGCAGTGCCAAAAACGCCGTCGAAGGCCTGACAAAAGGCATGGCCGTAGAACTAGGAAAAAAGAATATCCGGGTCAATGCCGTGGGGCCGGGTCTTGTGGATGCCGAACAAAATTACGACCTGATTCGAACCTGGGATCCCGATCCGGAAAAATGGATTCATCACCATACCCACGACCAGCAGGTACTTCGCCATCTGATTCAGGCAATAGATGTGGGTTATGCTGTGGTTTTTTTGTTGTCGGATATGAGTCGCTCCATCACCGGACAAACGCTCATGGTGGACAACGGCATGACCCTTACTTTGTACAATAATTCCTTTGTAGAATAAATGAAAATCAGGCAAATCACCGCTTATGAAGTCATCGTCCCGGCTTTTCCCCAAAGGATTGAAAGCCGGGGAATCCACAAGCCGCTGCACAAATTGCCCATTGGAGCAAAAGCGGGATGGTCGGTACAGTTTGATCAGATTGCAAAAGTTATCCTCCGCATGGAGATAGACAACGGAGTCATTGGTTGGGGAGAATTGTATCGAAGTCACGACTGGAATGTGGTAGAAGACATAAGCCGGATTCTTTTAGGAAAAGATTTGCGATCTCTTTCCCTGCAAAAGCTTCCCTTTACTTTCTGCCGGGAGTATGACGGGTTTGAATGCGCCATTTGGGATGCTTTCGCCAAATGTCACAACCTGCGCGTGGTGGATATCCTCGGTGGGCCGGTGAGGGACAAGGTGCGCATTGGCGCATGGTCCAGTCATCGGTTTACGGACGAAATTGCCGAGCTTACCCGCGAATTTGCAGGCATGGGTTATGATTGCCTTAAATTTAAGTGCGACCTCGAAGATGATGTTGTAAGTTGGTGCCGGATTATCGCAGAGACTTCCCCCGACATGCAGGTGATCCTCGATCCCAACGAACGGTGGGAGTTTACCTACGAAACCCGCAAGCGGCTCGACGGCCTGGCGGAGGTGGGAAATGTCCTTTGCCTCGAAGACCCCATTCCCCGCTGGCTGCTTCAAGACTATGCCTCCCTGAGAAACTACAGTTCGGTTCCAATATGTCTCCATGTTTCCCTGCCCTATATTCTTCATGGCCAAAGAGTAAAAGATGCCATCCAAGCGATCCGGCTCGATGCCGTGGACGGGTTTAATTTTAACGGCGGGCTGGCAAAGTTTCAGCAATTGGATCATATTGCGGATGCCGCGGGTTTGCCCTGCTGGCATGGTTCGGAAATAGACCTGGGTATCCTAGAGGCGATGTACGTACATTCTTCGGCGGCGGCAGCCTCTTGTATTTGGCCGGGAGACATATTCGGCAGATTGATTCGGCAACACGACCTGCTGAAAACACCCCTAAAAATAACCCCGCCTTATGTTTATCTTCCCGAAGGCACGGGGCTGGGAGTAGAACCCGACATGGCGGCAGTCAAAGAATTTTTACATCAAACCCGAATATTCGAATAAATATGTCAATACAGAACCCTTTTACCCCCGCCGATAATGACCGTTATGATATTTGGGAAATGCTTGTCCGGCGAGACATCGAAGCATTTGTCCGTGCAGACTGGTCAGCGGTAGCCGGAGACTTTATCGAAGAAGGATTTATGGGCACAGACGCCCAAAAACTATCCAATCCCGACTCCTGGGTACTCGCTTTTCCAACGCTGGAGGTTTATCAGGAAGAATGGCTCCGACAGGCACAAATCTTCCGGCAGACCGAATGGGCGGAAGATTCACGGGTCGCTCTTTACCGCATAACTACCCTTCGCGACATCGAAATCAGTCAAAACAGCGCCGTCGTCCGAAAAAAATTTGACGGAAACCTCAAAACCCAAAGCGGGCAAACCGATACCCTTTGCTGGCAGACCCTTTACTACTGCCGGAAAATAAACGGACGCTGGAAAATTGCCGGATTTACCGGTTATTTACCCAATCCCCTGGGACAAAGCCCTGCGGCGGATCGTCCTGCCCGAATGGTACCGGCGGGTGTTTCTCAACATAAAACAGCGGGCCCCTACTCACCTGTACTGGTAGTCAATCCACATCAACTGGTGGTGATTTCCGGTCAGGCATCCATTGACCCGGAGGGAAAGATCGTGGGAGATACCATTGAAGAGCAGGCCGCTTATACCCTGAATAACTGCATGAGGTTATTACAAGCCGGAGGATGTACGGCGAGTGATGTTTTTAAAGTGAATGTATATCTGACCGACCTGGCCAACTGGCCCCGGTTTAACGAAGTGTATAAAACCTATTTTCCCGATCCGAAACCCGTAAGAACCGCCGTTCAGTCGGGGTTGTTATATACTTTACTGGTAGAAATTGAACTTTGGGCTGTAAAAAAATAATATGTATTGGGACCAACTTACTTCACCGGAGATTGACGCGCTGGAACGAAGCATTCCCGTCATTCTTCCCATTGCGGCCACAGAACAACACGGCCCTCATCTGCCTCTGGCAACTGACCGGATGATTGGAGAACATTTTTGTCGGAAAATTCACGAGGCTATTCCGGAAAAAACCCTTATTCTCCCCATCGTCGCCATCGGATGCAGTGAACACCACATGGAGTTTGCCGGCTCACTGACGCTTTCACACGAAAGTTTCAGCCGCCAGGTCGAAGACATTCTAAAATCCGTAGCCATTCATGGATTTCGGAACCTCATTATCCTCAATAGCCATGGAGGGAATTTGGGGATCGGCACGGTGATTACCGAGAAGTTCGGATATCGGTATCCGGAAATCAAGATTACTTTTGTCACTTGGTGGAAAGTTGCCGGAGAAGCTCTTTTTCCCCTCAATGAGAGCGGCCCGGGCGGGGTGGGACACGCCTGCGAGTTTGAAACTTCCCTGATGTTGCTCATTGCCCCTGATCTGGTCAAAACCAAGCTGATCCGACAGGGTGCTAATGAGGCGACCTTTCCCTGGGCAGAAGGAGACATGCTCCGAGGCCCCCGAGCCGGATTTTACCGGACAATGAAAGCAATGACTCCGAACGGCGTTTACGGTGACCCGCGCAAAGCCTCCACCGAAAAAGGCTGGGAAATCAGTCGTATTGTAACCGAATCCCTTGTTCAACTCATTACCGACTTAAGAAACGTCAAATGATTACCACCGACACACCCATTGGCAAACGGCTATTGTCTCTCGACCTGTTCCGGGGGGCAACCATGTTTCTCCTCCTCGGTGAATCCGCCGAAGTGTATCACGCTTTACACGAAGCGGCGGGAGAAACAGGTTTTTTCCACGCTGTAATGGTACAGTTTGATCACCATCCCTGGAACGGGCTGCGTTTCTGGGATCTGATCCAACCCTTTTTTATGTTTATTGTCGGAGTTGCCATGCCTTTTTCCCTCAACAAACGACTGGAAAAAGGAGAACCCTGGGCACAGGTTTTTCGCCATATCCTTTACCGCTGTGGAATGCTGCTACTTTTTGGCACGGGCCTTCACTGCGTGTATAGCGGAAAACTCGTATGGGAACTCTGGAATGTGCTGACCCAGCTTTCCTTTACGGTTTTGGTAACATTCCTCGTGATCCGGCTCTCCTGGAGAATGCAGCTAAGCCTGTCACTCGGACTTCTGCTATTGGCTGAAATCCTTTACAGGGCCTACGACCCGGCTTCGCCGTTTGTCAAAGATGCCAATTTTGGCTCCTGGTCCGACCTGCTGCTTATGGGCAAAATCAATGACGGCGGCGGCTGGGTTACGGTAAATTGCCTTTCCACTGCTGCTCATACGATATGGGGCGCGATGGCAGGAAACCTTCTCCTTTCGACCAAACCCGAAATAGAAAAGATCAAAACTCTTGTCATATTCGGCGGCATCGGACTGTTTTTGGGCTATAGCCTCGATTGGCTTAGCATTACGCCTATCATCAAACGCATTGCCACCACCTCTTTTGTATTTGCTTCCGGTGGGTGGGCGTTGCTGACCCTTGCAGGGATGTTCTGGCTGGTGGACGTAAAGGGGTATCAAAAGAGCGTGTTTTTCTTTGCCGTTGTGGGTATGAATTCGATTTTCATTTACCTGTTTGCCAACATTGGCGGCGGTTGGCTTAATGGCCTGGTGCATATTTTCAACGACGGGGTATTCGGAGGAATCGGGTTTTCACCGCGATTTTACCACATTACCAATGCACTGCTGGTCTGGGGGGTCTATTGGTACCTGACCTATTTTCTTCATAAACACAAAATCTATTTCCGGATATGAACTCAGCCCCTTTTTCTTCCCGGATTTTTTTTCGGAGAATGGTTTTGTGTTGCCTGACGGCTGTATTTTTTATGTCCTGTAAAAACCGATCCGAGCAATCCACTGCCCACCGGCCCAACATTATTTTTGTGCTGGTGGACGACCTCGGCAGGCAGGACGTAGGTTTTATGGGTAGCAAATTGTACCAGACGCCGCATATTGACCGCCTGGCCGCGGAAGGAATGGTTTTTACCCAAGCTTATGCCGCCTGTGCGGTTTGTTCTCCTACACGAGCTTCCATTATGACCGGGAAATACCCGGCAAGATTGGGAATCACCGACTGGATTCGCGGGCAGGCCTCCGGAGTAAAAATTCCCCCCGACCGAAAAAACCCCACAGGATACGATACCCTTCCGGGGTATTCACTGCTCACTCCCCGGAATCCTTTTTGGATGGAATCGGAAGAAATCACCCTTGCCGAAGCCTTAAAATCCGTGGGATACACCACCTGCCATGTAGGAAAATGGCATCTCGGCCCCGAAGGCTGGCAACCCGAAAATCAGGGTTTTGACTTTAATTACGGAGGAACCGACCTGGGGCAGCCGCCGGTATATTTTGATCCCTACGAAGCAGGAGGGTTGTCCATTGAAAATCTGAGCGGCAAAAAAGAAGGCCAATATTTGAGCGAAAGAGAAGGAGACGAAGCCACTCGTTTTATCCGGGAAAATCACACAAAAGGCCCCTTTTTCCTGAACCTCTGGCACTACGCCGTACACACTCCGCTGGAAGCCAAAAAAGACGTGTCTGAAAAATACAAAACCCGACAAGTGGAAGACCCCTTTTTGCCCGACTATCGCCCGGAGGATGTTTATACCGAACATTTTCGCACCAAAATGCCGCTCGACAGCCAGCGAAATCCGGTTTATGCTGCCATGATTGAAAGCGTAGATGATGTGATGGGGAGGCTTCTGCATACCCTTGATTCCCTACAAATTCGAGACAATACAATGATTATTTTTTTCTCCGACAATGGCGGACATATCGTCTCTACCTCCAACCATCCCCTTCGCCTCGGAAAAGGTTATCCTTATGAAGGAGGCATTCGCGAGCCGATGATCATCAACTGGCCCGAAAAAATCAAAGCCGGAAGCAGAAATCATACCCCTGTAATCAGCAATGACTTCTTCCCTACTATTTGCAACATCGCCGGAGCAACGGTTACTCAAAATGATGGAATAGACCTGACACCGATTTTTACCGAAACCTCTACTCTTCCGCGAGAAAACCTGTTTTGGCATTTTCCTCATTACTGGTGGGGGGATCAGGTAAAACCTTACAGCATTGTGCGGGCAGGCGAATGGAAACTCATAAAATGGTATGAAGGCCCCGAATATGAACTCTATAATCTCCATCAGGATTTAAGTGAGACCCAAAACCTCGCACACGACTTGCCGGAAAAAGTAACAGAACTCGATCATCTGCTCGAAAACTGGCTGAACGAAGTAGGCGCAAAAAAACCTGTACCGACTCAAAATCATTCCTTATGAAAAAAAATATCGCCCTCCTACTAACCGGATTAAGCTTTTTGTTTCATGCGAATGTTTTTGCTCAAAACAAGGCCCATATATCCGAAAAGATACAATCTCTCAAAACTTATCCTTACGACGATCCCGATCCTGTACCGGTTTTGGGCAGCAACCCCAAAATTTACCCTTACCACAAGTTTGACGGATACAGCCATGAGGGCAAACCGATGGACTGGAAAGTAGTAAAATTAGAAAACGATTATATCGAAGTATATGTCCTTCCCGAAACCGGAGGCAAAGTATATGGTGCCATCGAAAAAAGTACCGGAGAAGAGTTTATCTACAAAAACGAAGTGATGAAATTCCGGAACATTTCCATGCGCGGGCCGTGGACTTCCGGAGGGATAGAGTTTAACTTTGGCATTATTGGCCACCATCCTTCCACCGCGTCTCCCGTTGACTATCAGCTAATGGAAAACGAAGACGGAAGCGTAAGTTGTTGGGTGGGGACGATGGATTTGCCTTCGCGAACACAATGGCGAGTGGAAATCCGTTTGCCAAAAGACAAAGCCTATTTCGAAACCCGTGTATTGTGGCACAACCCGACCCCTCTCCGCCAGTCGTATTACAATTGGATGACCGCTGCCGCCGCAGCTACGAAAGACCTGGAATTATTCTGTCCGGGGAATACCTACCTCACCCATCCCGGCGACCCTTTGTCATGGCCTTACGATGCGGAGGGGAGACATATTGCGGAGTATAAATTTAATAATTATGGTCCATCCAAATCCTATCATGTAGTCGGCGAATACAATACCTACTTTGGCGGCTATTTTCACGAAAAAAACTTTGGATTTGGCCATTATGCCCTGTACGAAGAAATGCCCGGGCAAAAACTATGGCTGTGGTCATTGGCGCGGGACGGAGGAATCTGGGAAGATTTGTTGACAGATACAGATGGACAATATATTGAATTTCAGGCGGGGAGGATGTTTGACCAATATTTTCCCGAAGGATATAACAATCCGATAACACAGGCGGGATTTGCGCCCGGAAGTGCGGATGCCTGGCGGGAGATTTGGTTTCCGGTGAAAAAAACCGGCGGAATTTCCGCCGTGTCGGAACAGGCCGTTGTGCATGTACAACGCAAAGAGGGCGAAGCCCTTGTAATTGTCAACGCCTTGAGCCCGTTAAAAACCATTGTTAAAATTTCCCTCGGCAACCAACTCGTCAGCGAAAACATTCTGACACTTTCGCCCATGCAGGTGGATACCCTGCGTATCCGGGATACCGGAGGAATCCTTCATTTATCCATGCCGGAGGCAGACATTCACTATACCTCTGATCCACAGGCACTTGCGATAAAAAGACCTTTTGAAGCAAAACCACCTACTCAGCGAGAATCCCCCTCCTTCCATTATTTTGACGGATTAGAGGAAATGGAATTTCGAAATTATGATAAAGCCGAGGTCGCCTTTAAAACCTGTATTTCCCTCGACCCCTGGCATATAGATGCAATGGTAAGTCTGGCCGAAATTTATTTCCGGAATGCCCGCTATGACAAAGGTCTTGAAATCATAAATCAGGCTTTGAGCATAGACACCTATCATGCAGGGGCCAACTATCTTGCGGGTATTCTCTACCGGGCCAGCGAAGATCCGGTCAATGCCCTTGAATCGTTGGGTTGGGCTGCCCGTTCGCCCCAGTACCGAGCAGCCGCCTATTCAGAAATGGCACAAATTTCTCTTTTTACCCGAGACTATGACAGGGTTTTGGTTTATGCAGACAAAGCTGTGGCTTATGATCCTCTGCAAATCAGCGCTTTATGGGCAAAAGCTGCCGCGTATCGGATAAAAAAAGACACGTTGCAAAGTATGGATATATGCAATGCCATTCTCCGACTCGATCCGCTGTCCCATCTCGCCAAAGCAGAAAAATACCTGACAAATCCCTCCGCCCCAAATTATCAGGAACTAATCCGCCTCAACAACGAATTTCCTCATGAGACCTTTCTGGAAACGGCCATCCAATATGCTAATGCCGGTTTGTACGAAAATGCCCGCCAGATTCTCATACTAGGCCCTACCCATACCGAAAACCTTCTGTGGGTTTCCTGGTTGTTTATGAAAGAGGGAAATAAACAAGATATTCCCCATTTAAACAGCACCATTGGCAGAGAGCCGGATTTTGTATTTCCCTATCGGAGAGAGAGTTTACCGGTGATGGACTGGGCATTCCAGGTCAAAGCCGAATGGAAAACCGCCTATTTTCTGGGATTGAATTATTGGGCGTTAAACCGGAAAGAAGAAGCAAAAATGATCTTTCAGGCACTGGCCAATCAACCCGATTTTGCGCCTTTTTACATTGCTCGCGCAGACCTCACGGGCGATTCTTATGACGATGTAAAACGAGCGTTGGAATTAGCACCGGGAGAGTGGCGGTATCATCACCGGATGATTCAGGAAGAATGGGCAAAAAATAACCCCGCGCAGGCACTCGCACTCGCGCAGAAGGCAGTGATACAATTTCCCGGAAATTATACCCTCGGTTTTGACCTTGCAAAAGCCTCATTGAATATCAAAGATTATACTTCTTCCATTCGTCAGTTGAGCAACCTCAATATTTTGCCTTTTGAGGGAGCTTCAGAAGGGCGAACTATCTACGAAGAGGCCCTGTTACGAGGAGCATTGGAAGCCATTCAGAATAAAAACCACAAACAAGCCGATGCCTATTTGCGCAAATCGCTGGAATGGCCCGAAAATCTCGGTGTAGGCAAACCGTATGATACCGACGAATCCCTTTCGAATTACCTCTTGGGACTTAATTTACAGAAACAAAACCGAAAAAAAGCAGCAGAAGTTTATTTTCACAAAGTGATCGGGCAGAGCGGTTCTGATTCTTTTCTGACCAAACTAAGCCGGAAGGCTTTGGGAGAAAACCTTATCGTAACCGCGGCAGATTTACCCGAAAGTAAAAACTGGCGGATAGACATCATGCGGAATCTGCTGGCATTATAAATCCGAAGGCGTGGTTGTTTCGGGAAGGGTATTGTACGAAATCCCTTTTAGTTCGCCGATTTTGGGTATGATTTGGATCAAAAACCGCTGGTTTTTAACCTCGTCCGCCTTATCACGTCCTACTCCGCCTTCTCCGCTTCCGGAAATCATCACTTCCACCCGGTTGGGATCAAAAGAAATTCCCTCCTTCTCCCAGAGCCGGAAAAGAGAGAGCGCTCGTTCATAACTCAGTTCGTAGTTACGGGTATAGGCATCGCTAGAGGCCATACCCTCAATCACAAGCAGGTATTTGATATTATCATTGGGTTCGAGCAAGTCCACCAGCCCTTTAAGGGCCTTTCCTGCTTCCACCAGGGTGGACTTATACGATTCGGCAATGTCGCTTTTCCCTTTGGGAAACTGTACCTGGGCACGAAGAACGTGCCGTTTGTACAAGGGTTGATAAACAAAATAGCGGGGGTCCAGTTTTTCAATGGACTTCTGAATTTCCTGAAGTTTTTTGTACTCATCTTCCATGACCAGGAGGCGGGCACGTTCATTATTCAGTTCCTGAATCAGCGAACTGGCGTGCAACTCCTCTTCACTCAGCCGCCGCTGAAGGTCTTCAAGTGCCTGGCTTTGAAGGTCGAGCTCCAAACTTCGCACCCGGAGTTCTTCTTCGGTAAGCAGCAGGGCATCTGCCCGCATTTTGAACATTTTATAGCTAAGGATAAACAGCGCCAGGACGATGATAAACAAGGCTGTCATCAGGTCAGCATAGCTTACCCAGAAAAGTTTTGAGCTATCGTATTTCATTGAGCGAACTGATTAATAAGGAAAAAAACACCCCCGGCAATTGTCGTAAGAAAGGCCAGTACACCGGAATAAATAAACAATTTAAACCCAATGGAACTTGTAAACGCATTTTCCTGTTGGTGGGAAATTTGTTCAAGTCGTGCACCGATCGCCGTTATCTTATCACTTGTCCCGGACTGGGTATTGCTTTCCTGCTGAAGCAGATCCAGCAGTCGGGCATTTACCTGAATACTTTTCTGCTGAAGGGTTTCGATATCCCCCCGGATGTGGGAAAGGTCTTTATTTAAGGCTTCGGCAAAAGCTTTATTGTCGGCTTTGTCAATGGAAGATAAATAACGCTCCATTTTCAGGTAAGCCGCCTGACTGCTGCGGTCAAGAGCCTTGATATTTTCGTCCACCAAGGCTCCCACCTGTTTGTCTATATCGGTAATATGCCCGGTGAGTTTTCGGGTAAATTCCTGCGCCTTATTCGTATAAGAATCAATATAGGCAATTTGTTTTTCAATCAGCCCATTGTTGGCTTGGAGAAAATGCCCCATGCCATTTACACCTTGTTCGATACTCCGGATTTGTTGAAAAACCTCCTTCAATTCGCCAAAAAGACGAAGGGTTTGTGAGAGGGAGTCATTCATATTTTCCTGATAGCGCACAAAACCTTCATTAAAAGCAGCGAGGTTTTCACGCAGGGACGAAACGGACATCGCAGGATCTTTCCGGCGCACCGGGAGTATATAGGTGCGGAGAAAAGTAAAATAGTCATACTGATCACTGTCCCGGCTTTTTTTGCTTTCTTTAAAGGCAAAATTACTGCGCACGGTCAGGGCAAGTCCGGTAGCACTACCGATCATCCCAATCAACACACCGCCGATAAAAGCCTGAATGGCATCATCGGTTACTCCATCAAAAGCAATCCTTACCAGACCGATAATGACACCCGTGAAAGTAGCCAGAAGTCCGATATACAGAGGCAGGGTAATATTAGCATCAATGGCATTTTCCACCGACTCCACTTTTCTTTCGGCGACATCTTTGAGAATATCAAAATCTGCCGCACCGGGATTGCGAGTCAGGTAACCATTTGTAGCAATGAGTATTTCTTGAAATTTTCGACTATACGAACCGTTTTCATCCACCACCAGTACCGGTTCTACGTCCGATACCGGCCCAGAAGTTGGAACCGAAAGCGATTTCACTTTCAGGCGTTCCGCCGGCGGATAGATTTTGCCCAGTTGCCGGATGGTACTGCTATTTCGAAAAAAAACCACCAGTTGAAGGGCAATGATGACGGCGACTACGCCGATTTCTACCAAAAAAAATGGATCCATAGTTTAAAGTATTTTCAATGAGTCATCCGAAACAAACTGCAAGGAAGATGCCAGCAGCCGGAAATACAAATTTGAAAGGCTAAATGAAAGAAATGAGGGTTTTTAATTTTCGGATCCGGGAATAAACTTCCCGGATTGAGAAAAAGCTTTGCGGTAATAGATTCCTCCGAAGATGATTCCAATTAATAAAATCGCCATAAAACCATACGCTTCCCACCTAAATCTTTGTTTTATCGGCTCGTTATTTCCGATCAAAACAAAACTCGCCCAGAAAAAAGGATGGTTCTTTTTACCCGATTCTATATAGTCCAGTCGGGACAATCGAAGTGCCTCTGCTTTGCCTTTTCCTTTGTCCAGGTATTGATAAAACCCGCTCATAATCTCCATTGTGGCCTCGTCCTCTGCCTGCCAGAGGCTCATCAGCACATTCGGGCATCCGGCATAACGAAAAGCCCTCGCCAGGGACATAATGCCTTCTCCTTTATTCAATTGCCCTTTACCGGTATTACAGGCACTTAAAACCGCCAAATCTGCCCGCAGATTTAAGTTGTAAATTTCATAAGCGTGCAGAAATCCATCCTCGGACGAATCCCCTGTGGCAGAAAATACCAGGCCCGAATACATCGGGTCGCAATCATTCAAAAATCCATGCATGGCAAAATGAATAATCCGTGCATGATCGGTCCTGTTTTTAAATGAATTTTCGGAAACCGCCCCTCCCGAATAAACCTTGCCCGCTAATATTCGGGCGGCGTTTTCGACTTCGGCCATATTATGGGTCAGGGGGCCGAAATCGGAGCTTTTCGGTTTTTCGCAAGTTAAGGGGTTACTTCGGTTCGCTTGGGGGTTTTTATCGGAGTAAACAGGAGCATATCCGGCAAATTGGGGGTTGGTTTTACGAGAGTATCCTTTTTCTCCTGCCAGTGTAGCCGAGTATTCATATCGGACACAAACTTTTTTGAGAAGGTAATTTAAACTGCCATAATCCACTTGCGGCGTTGGGGGCGGAGAAGATAAAAGCAACAACTCAAACGGCAGATAGCCCAATATACCATCGGTAACCAAGGTGATTTGAGTAAAATCGTCCTGATAAACGGGCTTTAGCAAGAGTTCGAACAGTTGGTAGGAATTATCGGTAAAGTTTTTGAAAAAATCCCGGTTAAACCCATTTGCCATAATCTCCTCCCGATTGTTAAGGCGGGCGATAAAATCGGAAAACGTATCTTTAAAATTGGAAGGCAGAGGCAAAACTTCCACCTGAGCTTTTGTCGGAGTTATACAAAATACAAATATCGAAGACTCCGTAAAAACGTATTCCACCCACGCCTCGCCGTTTTTGAGTGAACGTTGTACGGAAGGAATATCAGCGGTATGATTATCGTATTTGATACGAAAGTACTTGGGATAATCTGCATTTATCATATCCATTAATAAATCGTACTGCTGCCGATGGCTAAAGATTTTTTGTTCGAGAAATAAAATATACTTCTCATTCTTTTCCGCCTCTTTTAATTTTTCCCTAAAAATCTGTTCGCGGTAATATGCCATAAGGATTTTTAGTTCTTTCTCCCGATCCAATACCTCTTTCGGAACTCCCAGCGACTCACGGGCCAGTGATTCTCGCACTGCTTCAGCTAAAAGCGCGGCGCGGCTTTTTTCGGCAAAACGAAAAGCCGCGTTTAGGTATTCGTCTTTGCCGGTGCGCTGATAGAGGTGTACAGTGGTAGAGACGGCATTTTCATACAAGGGCCGAACCTGTTCATTCCAGAATTTTTTGGAATCCTCCTGATAAATGGTTCGCATCGTGTCGAGAAGAGTCGTACAGAATTGGTAAGTGGCAAAGGAAGATTTAAGGTAATAGATACTTTGAGAAGAAGAGTCTGCTCCCATCTCTTGTAAAAGTTTCGCTTTTTCCCAACAGACAAACAACATTTCCTTATACGATTTGATCCCACTAAGCAACGGTGTTTTCTTTCCGTCCAATTGAAAATCTTTTTCAGACAATACTCCGATTGACTTTTCAAAGTAGAAAAGTCCCAAGGCATTATTATGTTTTTTATGGGCGATTCTACCCAACTGGCGGTATTGTTTTGCCTGATTTATCGCATCTCCGGTCTGCTTACTCCGTCGAATTGCTCCTAAAAAACAGGCCTGAGCGGAATCCCATTGTTGGTTTTCGACATAAACCAATCCCAGGTTGTACAAGGTGCTTTCCTGATCATTCGGATTTTGTTTATGTAAGTTTTGAGCCTCGGACAAATAGGTTCGGGCATTCTCTTTTTTTCCTAATTCCAAACTACATAAAGCCAATCCATTAAGGGTTTGGATGCGAGCATCGGGCGTAAATTTCGAGCGATCATTATTTATCATCTGAAGATTTTTTTGAAAAATCTTCCAGGCTTCCGGATAAAAACCCAACCAGTAGTAAACACTCGCCAGCGTATTATTCATATTAAAAGATGCGAGCGACGAAATTGTGTCGATTGAATCAGCCATATTTATTCCCGACTCTGCATACGTTTTGGCATTCTCATAGTCGCCAATCGCCCGATAAGCTTCTGCCCCTAGTTGTAGAAAATGAAAACGTAAATGATCATCGGGACGAAGTCGTAAACCCTGTTTTATTTTTTCCAGACCCAACTCCATATTCCCCTGCTGCAGACACATTGCAGAAAACAGATTGTAGATAATGAGTAGATTTTCTCGGTGTAATTGTTCGTTCTGACTAACGATTTTCTCCGCTTTAGCCAAATACTTCCCCATGCTATCCAACTCATTTTTATAATAAAAGCATGCGATTATACCCAGATAAGCCTCTACCGATACGGGCCATTGCGGAGAGTTCGCAGAAGTAGCAATTGCTTTTTGAAAATACACACGGGCACTGTCTATATGGGAATCTTCCAATAACGAATCGCCACTCACTTTATAAAAAGAAGCCTTCAGGCTGTCCGTTTGTGCCTGCAAAAAACCCTGCGCCGACAAAAAGAAAACAAACAAGAAATATCTCGAAAATAGCCCTCTTTTTTTCATTACCCTGAAAGTTCTTATATCAGAAACTAATATAGGTATAAATGGGGAACTCCCGATAAATAAAACGAGTCATCCCGAAAATTCAGGATGACTCGTTCATTGGGTAAAACTGCCTTTTGTGTATTATACGTCAAAATCCATATTCGGAAGGTTTGCCGGGGCATTTTGAAGGATATTATAAACACCGGAAGTGTTGAGTACCGCAATGGGGTCTCCGCCGCCGTCCAGGAAAAACTCAGCAGTAAGCCGGAAATTATACGCCTGCCCGACAGGCCGGTTTTCCGCACTCGGATAAGGTAACAGCACTTCTATGGGGCGGCGGGTTAAAATTTCACCAGATACATAGTCAACTCCGGTAACAGATTGGCCTTTTGCCTGGTTTTGGGTATCAATATCAAATTTACCAAATACCGTAAAACCGCCTACTTCCATATCGGAAGACCAGTCTATCATCATACCCACTCCATTCTCTCCGGGAACCACATTGGTGATGGAAACCTCGAAAGGGCCATCCGGCCGGGTTGGAAAACTCCCGGACTGGTTATTTCCGGCAAAATAAGTGATATGATCTTCCGTGGTGGACTCATATTCAGTAATACTCGTCTCCACAACATGCTGAGTATTGTCATCGAAAGTAAAAGTCGTTTTTATATGAACGATTCCATTTGCGGGATTTCCGTGATCTGGTTCAATACACGGCAAAATCAGAGCAAATTCGGAGTTGGGCAATATGCGGATTGGTGCACTATGGCCGTTATTGACATTTACTGCTGCACGAAAAAAGGTAGCCGAACTGGTTGACACAACCGAATCATCGCTTGAGTCAATCAATTCGACTTCAAACTCAATCTGATAAACGTCTTTTGGGTCGTCGGGAGGTGTGATAACAATTCGGTGGGCTTGAAACCCGCCACCGGTCAGGGTACGAGAGTAAGTAACCATATAAAGGGTCTTTCCCGAAGGGCCACCCCCGGTAGGGCCGGCCATATCAAAAAGGGGCAATGAAAAAAAAGAGGGAATACTCATGATGTTAGGGCTTTATTATTGGGTTTATGATTATTTGCTGTAAGGACTGCTCGTTTTAGACGGGAACGAAGACAGGATTATCAATAAAAAATACCTGAAAGTTGAAAAAAATGTCTTTTTTCAACCCGTGAAGTATCCTTCTTATAAAACTTTCCTCATGAAGCGACTAGTTGGCATTTTTTTCTCCGTTTTTTTCTTTTTAAGCTTCCTCGTTACCCGGATTTCCGCTCAGGATAACCGCCAAAATTACCGGCTGTTTATTTTTCCTACGGATGACCTTATCGAGGTGGACGGCAAACTCGACGAACCCGTATGGAAAACCGCCGGGCATGCCGAAAATTTCCACCGTGTTTTACCCATTGATACCGGGTTTGCTACCCACAAGACCGAAGTGATCGTAACTTACAACGACGACCATTTTTATATGGCCATTATATGCTGGGATACTTTGCCCGGAAAACGACCGGTAGAGTCCCTCCGCAGAGATTTTGCTTTTGGGCGAAATGAAAATTTCCTCGCTTTTATTGATACCTATAATGACAAAACCAACGGGTTTTCTTTCGGCATTTCTTCCTCCGGCGCGCAGTGGGACGGCATTCAATCAAATGGCGGGGCGGTTTCCCTTGACTGGGATTGCAAATGGAAGTCTGCCGTCCAGAATTACCCCGACCGGTGGGTAGCCGAATTTGAAATTCCCTTCCGCAGTATTCGTTATCGCGAAGGCGTAGGCGAATGGGGCATAAACTTCAGCCGTCTCGCCCTGAAGGGCAATGAAAAATCCAGTTGGGCGCCCGTGCCTCGGCAATTCCCCACGGCCAACCTTGCCTTTACCGGAACCCTCGTTTGGGACAATCCTCCTCCTAAACTGGGCACACGCTTTTCCGTCATCCCCTACGTCTCCGGGCGGGGATCGCAAAATGTCGAAGCCGGAGAAAAAATAAACCCCGGCGGAGACGTGGGGCTGGACGCAAAAGTTACCCTTTCCACCTCGATGAATCTCGACCTTACCCTGAATCCCGATTTTTCGCAGGTAGAAGTAGATCAGCAAGTGACGAACCTCGATCGGTTTGAACTGTTTTTCCCCGAAAGAAGGCAGTTTTTTCTGGAAAACAGCGACCTTTTTGCCAGCTTGGGTACAGAAAACATTCGGCCTTTTTTTTCCCGCCGAATCGGGCTTCAAAGCCCCGTATATGCCGGGGCACGACTCAGCGGAAAACTCGGCGAAAACTGGCGATTAGGCCTGATGAACATGCAGACCGGCTCGACCTCAGAGGTTCCGGCGACCAATTTTGGCGTGATTGCCCTTCAGCGGAAAATATTTACCCGCTCCAACGTCGGGGTATTTATGGTCAACAAAGAGATTACCGCTAGCCCGAAAGACTCCATCTACCGGGGATACGCCTACAATCGAGTTGCCGGATTTGACCTCAACCTCGCCAATGCCAGCAACCGATGGACCGGTAAAATATTTTACCACCAGGCCTTTTATCCCGACGCAGGGAAAGATGCTTTTGCTTTGGCCGGAAATGTTACTTACAACACCCCAACCCTGCTAGCCTCCTGGAATCAGGCCTGGGTCGGCGCAGACTATCTCGCGGAAACCGGGTTTGTACGTAGAAAAGGATTTTTTCGAACAAATCCGGAAGTGAAATACAAATTTTTCCCCGCCAATTCCTCCCTCGCCAACCACGGCCCCGGCGGTGGAATAGAAATGTATTTTGACCCGCAGGGAAAACTCACCGACCGTATTACAGGTTTAAACTACAGCTTCAACTGGCTCAACCTGCGCAGCATTACCGCCGAAATCCGCGAAAATTATGTGCGGCTGCTTACCCCCTTTGACCCTACCAATACCGGCGGAGATACCCTCGCCCGCGGCACCGATTATCAGTGGAACGAAGCCTTATTCACCTATATTTCCGACAGCCGAAAACTACTCAACTACGAACTCACCGCCCGCTATGGCGGATTTTTCAACGGAGAACGAATTAGCCTCGGAGGAAGACTTACCTACCGTGTACAACCCTATGCCAATCTGGCATTGACGGCTTCATGGAATAAAATTGTATTGCCCGAACCCTATACTAGTGCAACACTCATCCTTATCGGCCCCCGACTTGATCTTACTTTTACCAACAAACTTTTTCTCACGACCTTTGTCCAATACAACAACCAGATAGACAATATTAATGTAAATATCCGCCTTCAATGGCGGTATGCACCCGTTTCCGATCTGTTTATTGTATTTACGGACAATGCTTATCCTGAAAATTTTCGGACTAAAAACCGCGCACTGGTGCTGAAACTGTCCTACTGGCTGAACTAAGTGGCAAAGAAAACTGGATGCCCGTTTGCATGTCTGGAGCATTATTTACCTTAAAATCTTCTCGGATATAAACCGAAAAATTATACCGTTTTTTTTCAACCGTAAAATACAAAGACCAGTTTTCCGCCGACTTATACAAATGCGAAAGTGCATAATGCCAGTGGGAAGAAATTTCAGGGCCATAAAGAACCAGCGACTTGTATTCCGACCGTTGCCGGTAAGGACTTTGGCAATAATAGTACAAACCCACACTCAACGCCGTTTTTTCATCGAGCGTTTTTCGGTAATTGATTTCCCAGGATAAAGTGTGAATACGTTTTGCCGTAATAAACCGCACCGGAGCAGGGTTGCCAAAAACTCCCGGATACAAAACGCTTATACCCGCGGAAATTTTCAGTTTATGGCCTTTTTCCCATAAAAATGCACGAGTAGCCGCAAAAGAGGCCCCCGGATCGAAAGAAACATTATAGCGAGAAGTATTGACACCGAGATGAATCCCCATATTCGCTATAACCCCCAGCCGATTGCGGCGAATGACCGGAAACCAGTGGTAATCCAACTCAAGCCCGGGAAAAACAATATCCCCCGCTTCCATGCGGTAATTATGCCCTTTTTCATCCCTAAAATGAAACCCTGCCCGATTAAATCCATAGACTTTCCGGGCAAAAGGGTCTTCCCCTCCGGCGACATAACTGTGAAACCATTCGATAAAACCATCGCTAATCAGCAGCGAAAAAGGCGGTTTGCCACCCCCGAGAAAATAAGCGCGGAAACCCAGCGATAATTGCTGAGAACGAGGTAAAGGCAATAGATACTGAGCGCGAAACTCCCGAAGTATCCCGTCGGCAGCGAAATACAATCTGTCGGCAGCTATAGGCTGGCGCAGAAAAACATGGTTACGGTGATACCAGATCAGCTTCTCCATTTGTGCGCGAACTTCCGGGTCAGCGGGAATATAACCCGCTACGGGCGGAAGCCAGACATTACCGCCCGAGAAACCGAAGCGAATTTCCTTTTCCGACACCGGCTGGGACTGGAAATTGGGATTGATCCGAGAAACCCACATGCCCAGCGGATGAGTGGTAAGCAGGTAAGGATTTACCTCGCCCGGTTGTGCCGAAGCGAAAGCAGGCAGTAAAAACATACTTAGGACAATCCGAAAAACAAAACGCACCCCCTTCGATTTAGAATTTCTCCTAAAACGAAAAAAAAACGTTTATAGTGGCGTATAGATGATCGCCACGAATACACGAATGCACGAATGCCGGAAGGAAAATCTCAGGTTTGGCTCTTTAGGGATTGCCGGGAGGGCCGATCAGTTTTCCATTATCCCAGGCCAAGCCCAAGAAATTGGAAATCAGGCGACTCATGTCTTCAAAAGCATCCATCAAAAAATCCCAGAAGGTACGGGGGAGTTTTTTGAGGTAACTGTCCACCTTTGCGAGATCGTTTTGAATTTCGATAATAATGGGAATGTGGGGGGCCAGATCCACTTCATGATCAATGGACTGTTTAAACAAATTTTCCAGATACGACTTGCAGTGATCGAAATCACCCTGGAGGTTAGAAGGGTCGTTTTTCTCAACGCGACCGACCATTTTTTTGACCTTTTCGCGGAGTTTAAGAAGCCATACAGCGTACGGTTGACTCATGGTTTAGTAATCTTGGGATTTTATACAAGAGAAAATAAGGGCGAAACTATTTTTCACCAAAAAACAGGGAGGGGAAGAATCTTCGATATACCACTTTACGGGTTTAGGGTATTTCGGTTTCGGCGGCGAGAGAATTTTGGGTTTCTTCCCCCAAAATCCCCCTATTTTTTCGTATCTTCGCCTAAGAAAAAAAATTATGCAAGCTGCCCGATACTTTAATACTTCCGGTCCGAATATACCTTCGCGACATTATACGCTAATAAGGCCTGCGCTGGTCGCAGAGGGACAGGACATGGTGAATCGGGAGCGGTATTTTACGATTTGGGCACCGAGGCAAACGGGGAAAAGTACCTACTTCCTCTTACTCACCGAAAAACTTATTGAAGAAGGATATAAAGTCCTCCATATCAATCTAGAGAATTTTTCTCAGACCTCCGTTCAGGAACTAATGCACTATTTTCGGCGCGAGGCTCAGCGGCAATGGGAAATTGATTTTCCGGAGCCTGATTCGTTTGAACAATTTTTTAACAGAATCAGCGAAATTAAAAATTCACTCCTTGTATTAATCATAGACGAAATCGAAGGGCTGAATCCGGAGCTTTTTGGGCAGTTTCTCCACACCATCCGCAATCTATATCACTCTCGACAGACCCACGGACTGAAAAGCGTCATTCTCGTCGGGGTAAATAATATCGTTGGGATCGTTCACGATAATGCCAGCCCTTTTAATATAGCCGACAACCTCGCCATTCCCTACTTTACCGATGCCGAAACCGTCGAACTTCTCGGCCAACACGAAGCCGAAACCGGCCAGCGTTTTGACCCGGCGGTATTCGCCCATATCTCCCATATCACCGCCAACCAGCCGGGACTGGTCAATGGGTTTGCCTATCAACTGGTGGAGCGTTTTCCCCAAAAACCTGTCTTAACCGCCGAAGACTACTTTGTCGTCGAAGACTGGTACAACCGCCTGGCCATTGACAAAAATGTCTCCAATATTATCAACAAAGCGCGCCAGCACCGAGCTTTCGTCGAGCGACTTTTGTTTACCGAAGAACCCTATCCCTTCCGTATCAACGACCCCGCCACCCGATTTTTGCACATCCATGGTCTGATCCGCGACGATGGCGAGGGCAAAATTACCTTTTGGGTTCCCCTTTACAAAAAAGCCCTGCTCGACGCTTTTTATCCCTATACAAACGGCGAAAAAAAACAAATCATCCAGAATATCGCCCCCTGGAACTATTTCTCCCCAGAGGGCATCCTCGACATGGCCAAAGTCATCGCCGAATACAAAGCCTACGTCAAACGACGCAGTTTTAAATACTTTCGCGAAAAAGACGAAAACGGCCAGTACGTGTCCATCAAAGAAGCTGCCCTAATGTACAGTTTTGAGACCTACATTCAGGCTTTTCTCTTGGCCTGCGGTGGCAAAAGTTACCTCGAGCCTCATGCCGGGCCGGGAAGAGCCGACTTGATCCTCAATCTGGAAAACCGCGAATACGTGATCGAAGCCAAAATCTATCGATATCCGAAACAGTTTCAGGACGGGAAAAAACAACTCGCCCGATACATCCACAGCCTGGGCCTCGCCGAGGGGTGGTACCTCGTTTTTGTGCCCGAAGGACTGAACTATACCCAACTCCGCATTGCCGAAGCCGTCGAAACTTGGGAAGGAGTTGTCATTCATACCGCACTAGTGTTTTACAACGAGGATAACGATTTCTGAGAGGGTATATTGAGGGAAAATTCAAACGATGGTGCGACTACTAGGAATACTATTCCTCGTACTGGGAGGATTTTTCAGGCTTTCGGGCCAGCCCGAAGACACAACGGCAATTCAGGCTTTGTATGACTCTGCTTATCGGGAAGGATTACAAGACCCGGCGGCAGCCTTGCGTTTGATTGAGCAGGGAGAAGAAAATTCTCGCGCGCAAGGCTGGGAAGCCGGCCTCGCCGAAGGATTAAGCCAGCGAGCCATGCTCGCCCGTCGAAAAGGAGAATACGATGAAGCCACAAGGCTTTTTGCAGAGGTACTAAGTTTTGGCGAAAAAAATAAAAATCTACGCCTGAAAGGATCCGCCCTTAATAATCTGGGAATCCTTCAATGGAACCTTCGAAATTACCGCGAAGGGCTTGTTTTTTTTCAACGAGCACTCGCCGTCCAACAGATCCGAAAAGATACCACCGCCATCGCAAACAGCCTGAGTAATATCGGAATGATTCATACAGCATTGGGAGTACACGACTCAGCCATCCTTTGTTATACCCAAACATTAGACCTTTACCAGCAAAAAAATCACTCAAAAGGTATTGCCACCATGTATCACAATCTGGCGGTAAGTTATCGGGAATTAGGAAATCTGAATCTCAGCAATGAATACCTCCACCGGGCATTGCCTTTATATACATCCCTCGGCGACCTGACGGGGCAGATCAATACACTGAAAAACATTGCTAAAAACCACCTCAAAACCGAAAATAGCGACAGCCTGCTGCGTTACCTTCAACCCGCGCTCGAATTGGCGAAAAAACATGGAATGCTCAAAGAGCAAATGGATTGTTACGAAGTTTTGAGTGAACATTATGCCTCTACGGGCGATTATCGGCAATCACGGGAGCAACTGCAAAATTTCATCGCCGTGCGCGACAGCCAGTTTACCCTGGATAAAACCCGCCAGCTAGCCGATTTACAGGCTAAATATGAGGCAGAACTCAACCTCAGCGGGCTTCAGGTGAAAATCGAGCGGGAAAAACGCATTCGCCAGGGCTGGACGTTTTTTGCCATTGGCCTGCTACTGCTGGCCGGAGTGTTGGGCTACGCCCAGGTTATGCGCCTCCGGCGCAACAAGGCCGAAGGCCTCCGGCTGCGAAGCGAACACGAGGCGGAACGCCTCCGCGCCGACAGCCTCGCCCGTGAAATGGAATTCAAAAACCGGGCACTTACCGCAAAAGCTATTTACCTCGTCCAAAAAAACCAAATCCTCTCCGAGGCCTCTCAGCAGTTGAAAGAACTTATTTCCCGCGACAAACCCGTTTCCTCCGACAATCTGAAAAAAATTCAGTCCTTTATCAGCCAAAATCTGCGTCAGACCGATCAGTGGGAAGAATTTCTGATTCATTTTGAGCAGGTACACCCCGGATTTTTCGACCGGTTGCGACAAGTGAATCCCCAACTCACGGCTTATGATCTCCGATTTTCCGCTTATCTGCGTTTAAACCTCTCCAACAAAGAAATTGCGGCGCTTCTTCATGCTACCCTCCGGGCCGTAGATACCCAGCGTTACCGTCTCCGAAAAAAACTCGCACTCGATGCTTCGCAAGACCTCGTAGTATGGATGCAAAATATCTAACGATCACTGCCCCTGTTGGCTTCGAGAACCTCAGCCACCGGGTTACTGCTTTTGTAGGGGTATTGTAGTAGGACAAAAGTTGGGTTTTATCCCTGTATGGACGTTTTTCGGGGATAAAAAAAAGCATGAACCGTATCTTCATTTTATCTATCGCCCTTATCAGTTGTTTATTTCTCCAAGCTCAAAAAGATGCCCCCGGCAGCCAGGACCATCCTTCGGTCTCTCGGTTTAAGGGATCTTTTATTATGAGTTATGCCCAAAAGCGTTTCGATGTTTATCGTCTCGCACTCGGTCCTGTCACAAAATATCCTTACGATGCTCCCGAAAAATACCGGGAAATATCCGGAACCCAAACCCTGATTATTTATCGAAACCCTAAAGAAAGCTCAGCCTTTGAAGTTATGGTCAACTATGAAACCGCCTTAAAACAAGCGGGATTTGAGGCACTATACAACTGTCAGGGCAGTGAATGCGGAAAAATGCATACCTTTTTGCTAAAAGCCCTTCCTAACGCACTGGTAGGAAGTTGGGATAAAAATCAACGATACCAGAGTTTTATAGGGAAAGGGGAAACCGGTGAGATTTTTATTGCCTTATATACTGCCGAAACTTCTGACGGCCCCTACACGATCCTTCATATTACCGAGACAACCGAAATGGAAACCGGCCAGGTCAGTGCCCGTCAGTTGGGAGAAGATATAGATGGAAAAGGCAAAGCGGTGCTCTACTCCCTTTATTTTGAAACCGGGAAGGCAAACCTCCTGCCTACGGCGGAGCCGGCTCTTGCTGCCATCGCAGACCTTCTGCGCGAGCGGCCTTTGCTGGCCTGTTATGTCGTAGGACATACCGACAATACCGGAACATTTGCTACAAATCTCGAACTCTCTCAACGGCGGGCAGAAGCGGTGACCCAGGCACTCATTAGTAAGTATGGCATATCGGCGGCGAGACTAATACCCAAAGGGGTATCATCCCTCGCCCCCGTGACAACCAACGACACAGAAACTGGCCGAAGCCTCAACCGCCGGGTAGAACTGGTGAAACAATAATTTTTATACAAAAAACTTAACCATTGTGTTTATATGAATCCGAAAATTATTTTTCTGGCCTTGTGGATGTTTTTTCTTGTAACCGCTCAGGCACAAACCTGGCAGTGGGCACGCAGTCTTTGTGCAGGAAAGGATTACAACCCCAACATTTTTGTTGACTTTATCGAATCGGATCAGGCAGGCAATGTCTATGTCCTGGCCCGAATCCCGGATTCGCTGGTAGCTTACACCACCGGAGGAGGAACCCAGACACTGGCTACTTCACCGGCTTCTCCCTATGCAGCCGTTCTACTCAAATATACTTCGAATGGAGACTTGCTTTGGGCACAAATCATTAGCAACCAACTCGTCAACGGCCCGGCTTCCTCTTATAATAAATTGACGGATATGGTCGTGAGTGGGGATGGGCAGGTATTTTTTTCCGGTACTTTTGGATTCAGCAACCCTTTCATTGACACCCTCTACATCTATGGAGCCGCCGGCACACAATTCACCTATACCGATCAGTATCATTCCTTTGATATAGGAGCGGGCATTTACAGCGGGCAGGCTTTTGGCTTCCTTTTTCGCTACGAAGCCAATGGTATGTTGTCGGGTAGTTTTATCCTTGATGCCAAAGGTGATTGGGTTATTTCATCGGTCAAAATGGCCACGCAGATTCAGGCAGGCGATACCCTCGAATGGCTGACCGCAACAACTACCTGGAACGACACTTTGCTCTGGAACGGTCAGATATTTGACGGAGGGCCAGTAAAACCCCGGGGAAACGGAACACTATTACTCAGTCTGGAAAAAAACTTTTCGACCCGCTGGTACAAATACGGTTATGCGGAAGGAGATGATCCCTGGGGAGCGATTTCGGCAATACGTGTAAATAACGACCGGCTGGGAAATTCCTATGCCCTGGTGCAGGCGCGGGACAGTGCCCGTTTTGATGGGAAAATAATTGCCGGCGAAGACGGATTTATTTTTGTGCCGCTCAATTCCATGTTGTTTTGTTACAATGCACAGGGACAGTTTTTGTGGAGTCGGCTGATAGATCAGACCGGTTACTCGGAACAATTTGACGATATGGACGTGTCTCCTCAGGGAGATGTCTATCTACTGGTTCAGGCACAGGGGCAATCCATCCTCAAAGCAGGCAGCCAGACTCTGGCCCTTGACCCCAATTATCATCTTTCCCTGGTGCGGATTCAGGCCAATGGAACCGCGTCCTTTGCACTACCCGTTTCACTGATTGTTTTGCCCAGTTCCAATCCGGTATTCAAACTATCGGTAGCCAATGATCAAACCGTTTATATCGCACAACAAATCGCCAATTATCAACCGCTGCTGGTCAACAGCAGCGATGGCAACGCTGTGCCTGTGCGCAACGAGGCCAATTTTTCGGCCAACACCCTGATTTCACAATACACGGAGGATGGACGGCTAACCGGATTACTGAAAGTCGGGCATACCGTAGGAAATGGGCCTGCTGCACTAAATACCGATGCGCAGGGCTATCTGCTACTCGCCGGTACAGGCGGGGGTAGCCTCACGCCGGGAGGCGGAATGCCTTTTGGTTTGGACACTACGGGTTGCGGAGGCGGGGAAGGTGTTTTTGTGGCAAAACTCGACCGGCTGCATAATGTCGTTGAAGCACCGCACCCTTCGCCTTATATTTCCGTTTTTGTCTGCCCGGGGGATACGCTATATTTTCCCTTTTATGCCTTAGATCACCGCAACCCCGCCAATACTTATACATTGGAAGTATCCGATGAAAACGGATCTTTCGATCCGCCGTTTGTATGGGGGCAGAAAACTTCAGAAGCCTTTTTTGACAGCATAGCCTGGATTTATCCTGCTAACCTCATCGCCAGCGACAAATATCGGTTTCGGGTTGTCCCTTCCCACGCTTTACAAACCCCTTCCATGCCCTATACTTCCGGATTCAGCGAAAATCTTTTTAGCATAAAAGTACCGGAAATTGTGGCAGACGGGGATTCTTTACATTTGGTTTTTCCGGTAGGAGCCGATCCTTTTGTACTTATCAATTGGTATGCGCCTGACGGGCAGTTAATTGCCCAGGGGACAACCAATTTTCAGGGACAACTTCCCGGAAATATACGAGCGATTTTTCCCAGCCAGGCAGGTTTATATCGTGTCACTTATCAGTCTTCGTGTGGGGGAGAAGTGGTTTATGAGCATTTTGCTACGGCCCTCGATGCGTTGGAGACTTTGTGGCAAATATACCCCAATCCGGCACAGGATCGTGTAGTGGTAAAGGGGTTGTTTTTAGCAGAAATCGAGTTATACGACCTGGCAGGCAGGAAAATTCGTCTGGAATGGAACCGAGCCGCGGAGGGTTTGGAAATTCAGATTCCCCCCCATCTGGAAAATGGCGTTTATTTGCTCCGGTTTACCCATGAAGGCAAAAGCTATAGCGAACGAGTGGGGGTTTTCCGGTGAGAGGAAAACAATTTTAAGGATTTATACTTTTTTCGATTTTTTGCCTAAACCATCGGGTCCTGGCAAGCTCCGCCCGGCTCAGGTTTTGCCTTTCCGGGAGCGTTTTACCATGGTCTTTGGCAGAAAGCACTTTAAAAAAAGTTTCAAAATCCTCACTTTCGAGCATATCTACGATAACATGCGTATTGTTTTTAAACCGGTGTAGTTGTTCGCTGAAATTTTTATTTCTTTCGTTTTCTTTAAAAAAAGGATAACCATCCCTTGCCTTAGCGATACCGGAGGCGATATGGGCTTTTTTCTTATCTCTTATCTCCTGAATAGCCTGGATATAACGGTTTTTATCATATGGCTTTTGTGCCGAGGCATAAAATTCTTCCAGATTCTCAGGATGAAACAGTAGATTTTCAATACAATAATAGGGAAGAATGTATAAGAAAGGATAAATCTCTCTTAATTCGATGACTTCATCATCGGTTAGGTAATCGCGGTCAATTAATGCTTTTAGATTTAGGTTTTTAGCCTTTTGAAAAGCCCCTAATTTATCTTTCCCATCAAAGAAAAAAGTATTGGGAAGACTTAAATCGTTATAAGTTTTTGCGTCCTTCTGCTCTGCAAAAAAAATGGTTCTTCCCTGAAAAGCTTTATCTATAAACTCTTTACTGACCGCCAGTTCAAATATCTGGTAATTGTTTTTTTCGGAAGGAGCCAAAACCTGAGGCTGATCAAAATCAAGATCATCAAAATCAATGATTACACCTTTTTCATAGTCATTAGTGTAATCTATAAATCCTAAAGCATGGGTGGCGGTCCATAGTTGGGAAGAATCCGGAATCCATCTTTCCACAATTTCTTTGAGGGTATTGTATTGCAAACGGGTATTGAGATGCAAATCCATTTCATCAATAAAAAGGATGGCGTCTTTGTAGTATTCTTGTCTGACAATAAAATTGAGTAACAAAATCACTACCTGTTTTTCCCCATGACTAAGGAAGTTGTAATTAACTTTATAGCTGCCTTTCTGAAAAACCAGTTTTGCCGGAGTTTGAGGTGTTGCATCTTCAAACTCAGCAATACGAATAGTTGTCTGTGGATCATTCCCGAAAATATTGGAAAGCGAGGTATTAAAGGGTTCGATAAAATCCTGAAAAATCTTCAACACATCCACTTGTTTTCCGCTAAAAACCGGCTCTCTCAAGGCCCGGTTAATGGACTGAATATATAAATGAACATCATTAAAAAAACGAAGGTCGTTTTCAATAAAAGTGGGCGGGCTATCTGTGTCTGACGCCACCTGTTCGGGATTGGCATTATTTAGAATCCGGGGTACAGTACGAATGCTGCTACGACCAATAAACTTCTTTGCAAGATCCTGATTCATGGGAGATAGCAGATTCCAGTCCTCTTTAAGAAGATTAGAGCCATCTGCAAATTCAACATTCAAAACCGCTTTCTGGCTTTCCTCTTTGCGATAATAAGTTAATCCATCGCGGTCCCCATAAGGAATTTTTTTAAAAACACCTTTACTTATCCAGTCAAAAGCATCAAAAACTGACGATTTTCCGGAACCGTTGGAACCAATGAGTAGCACAAGCTTGGTGCGGCTGGGAATGTTTTCAATTACCAGGTCCGAGAAACGCTTAAAATTGGTAAGCGCCAGTTTTTGAATAAACATTGAGTTTGTTTTTTCCTTTCCACAAATGCGAAGATAGCAATTATCCCTCTCTCATTCAAACGGCTCTCCCCCACTCCATCTCAAACCTTGTCCAACCGTCTTCGCCGGTTTTTAGGGAAAATCTGATCCCGTGCCGGGTCAGGATTTCCCGTACCAGGGTCAGGCCAATGCCCTGTCCCCGGGGTTTGCTGCTGTAAAACGGGGTAAATAGCTGCCGGGCCTGCTCTTCGGTCAATCCGGGGCCGTTGTCGGCAATAGTCAGTCGCCGGGGATTCAGCCCCGTCGTAATGTATATCTCGCCGTTACTTCCGATGGATTCCAGGGCATTTTTCAGGATGTTTAGTATCGCCTGCTCCATCAGTGCCCGGTCAATAGAGGCTGTCAGGGGTTCGGGGGCAAGATTGAGGTGAATCTGGATTCCAATCTCGCTTGCCTGCGGCTCTAACAGGGTTACAACGTGTTGCAGCAATTCATCCATCGAACGGATTTCGGGCTGAATCGCGGGCAATCGCACCACACGGGCAAAATTTTGCATAAATCGGTTGAGATTTTCATTGCGCTCGATGGCAATTTGAAGCACCTCGCCTATTTTTTCTGCCCCCAGGGAAAGGTTGTCTGCCTGCATATCCAATACCGAATGCAAAATCGAATTGATCGGCCCAACGGAATTGTTGACTTCGTGAGCCATCATGCGTATGACTTTCCCATAGGCTTTTTTTTCGCTATCCAGCAATTCACGGGTCAACTCTTCCAGCAGAAGGAATTTCCGTGCAAATCCCCGGTGAATAAAATGTGCCATCTGGCATTTATACTGGGAAATTCCGTTGAGGGAAATCACGCGGGACTGTCCTCCCTGCATATCGGAAATTTGCTGTATCAACGGGTGATGAATATTTTCAAGCGAATGGCCGATCCGATTTTCCGACAACCCCAAAAGTGTGGTCGCCGCCGGATTCATGTAGGTTAGAAATCCGTCGTAATCCAGAATGAGAATACCGGAAGGGGAAGCGTCTATGAGTTTTTCGAGAAAATAATGCTGAGCCTGGATTTCTTTTCGCTCTTCTCGGATATGGGCCATCATTTCGTTATAGACCTGAACCAAGGCCGTGATTTCAGGGGAATGGACGGGAGCGAGTGTGTTCTGAAAATCCTGCGATCGGATGGCGTCCACACCTTGCCGAATGAGTGTGAGGGGTTTGGCAAAACTGCGATACAAATAATACGCTACGATTAGCGAAACTATCAGTCCAGCTTCCACAGCAAAAATCCAAACCTTATGAGTTTGTAGCAGTTGCACCGTCAGGACTAATATCACCAGGTGAAGCAGGGCAATATAGATTCCGTATTTAAGATTCAGTGTCATGGGGAATTTCGTACTTGAGCAGACGGCGATACAATGCCGAACGGGTAATACCCAGCGAACGCGAAGCGCGGTTGATATTGTGGCGGTGAAATTCCAGCGCCTGGAGGATCATACGCTTTTCCAATTCTTCGAGGGTAATTTCGCCTACTTTCGGCAATACGATGGTGGTTTCTCCGCGCAGGTCGTCGTCGTATTGCCTTGCAAAATCTTCCCGGTCGAGGCGGTCGGAGTGAGCAACGAGCACGGTTCTCTCTACGAGGTTTTTGAGTTGACGGATATTGCCGGGAAACCGTTGTTCCTGAAGCCAGTTCCTCGCCGCAGGTGTTATTTTCAGATGGGGCAGGTGGTAAATTTCTTTCAGGTTTTTTAGGTAAAAATCCACCAATAGCGGAATATCACCGGGGCGATCTCGGAGAGCAGGTAAATGCAGGGTAATGAGGTTGATACGGTAAAATAAATCTTCCCGAAAAAGTCCTTCGGCTACTCGTTCTTTGAGGTTATGATTGGTTGCACAGATTACTCGCACATTTACCGCCCGAGGTTGGCTGCTACCCAGTTTTTCGAAGGTTTTTTCCTGAAGCACCCGCAGGAGTTTTACCTGGCTGCCGGTGTCCAGATCGCCAATTTCATCGAGGAAAATAGTGCCCTTGTCGGCGCGTTCAAACCTCCCCTGGCGTTCGTCCACGGCTCCGGTAAATGCCCCCCGTTTATGGCCAAACATTTCACTTTCAAAAAGGGAAGTCGAAATCCCTCCCAGGTTTACCTTGATAAAGGGCAGTTTTGCCCGCGGAGAAGCAAAGTGAATCGCCTCGGCGAGTAGTTCTTTGCCGGTACCGCTTTCGCCGAGGATTAGCACACTGGCATCGGTGTGGCTTACGCGATTGGCTACCTGTAATACCTGCAATAAACCCAGATCTTTCCCCACAATTCGATCAAAACTTTCATGGAGCATACCTTGGGGTTCGTCGGGTTTTCCGAGTTCGAATATTGTGTTTACTGCGCCGAGCAATTGAATATTGTCCCAGGGTTTGGTCAGGAAATCGCGTGCGCCTGCTTTCATGCCTGCCACCGCGAGTTCGAGTGTGCCCCAGCCGGTCAGAAGGATTACAGGTATTTCCGGAAAAATATTTTTTATCTCTCGCAACAATTCGAGGCCCTGTTTTCCGGAAGTATCTATGGAAAAATTCATGTCCAGCACGACGAGGTCGGGCGGCATTTGCTCCAATGTCCGGATTGCTTCTCCCGGCCCCGAAGCGGCAACCGTGTTAAAACCCGCACGGCTAAAAAGCAGTTCCAGCGAGGCGCATACTGCGCGGTCGTCGTCAATGATCAATATCTGGCGTTTATTCTTCATGCAGGGCAATGGCAGGATGAATCCTTGAAGCTTGCTGACTCGGATAAAGGGTACATAATCCCACTAAGGTAAAAATAATAAACATTGCCCCGAAACCTGCATAGAGGTAAATCGAAACCGGAACGTCAAATAGTTTCAGCAAAGGTACCTGAACGGCAAAAAACACCCCCAAAACCAATCCCAGACCGGTCAGAAAAAACAGTTCCAACATAAACTGTCGCACAATACTTCCCGAAGATGCCCCCATCGCCATTCGCAGACCGATCTCGGGGCGGCGACGGCTGACATTATAGATCAATACGCCAAACAGGCCCATGGCAATATTCACCAATAAAAACGTGCAAATTACCAGCAATGCAACCAGGGGTATCCAGACTTCCTGGCTGTTGCGCACCCGCCGGGTTTCGTAGTGTTCGATAGCAAACTCCCAGTCTTTGGTTATCGCCTGAACGGTGCGGTTTAGTTTTTCCTCAAAATCCGCAGATGTACCGGGCACAAGTCGTATCGAAAGCGCAGGGCTTTGCAGGTCATCTTCCCGAAAAGGAAAGAAGGTTAGCGGATTTTCTTTCGCAAATTCACCCAAATATTTGTAATGCTCCACCACTCCGACAATTTTGTTTTCGCCATTAAAAGAAAAAATTTTGTCCACCATGCTACTGTCCTTGAAATAAGTATCCAGTAATAATTGATTGATGACCACGGGGGTGTATTTGCCGTCGTAGTCGGCGGCGTTAGGCCAACGGCCCGCCACAAGTTTCAGCCCCATCGTTTCGGCAAAATCTTCGTCGGCTTCGCAAAGCCAGGTCTGAAGACTAAAGCCGGAGTGATCATTGGTTGAGACGGAATTCGAATTGGAGAAAGGGGTAATATGCGAGCTATAACTGAGTTGCTCGATTTCGGGAAATTGTTTCAACGTGGTTTTAAGTTGTTTTTTGGTATTGACGAGCAACGAAGAATCCGTACCGGGAGGAAGGGTAAAATAAACCACCCAGATATTTTCGGTTTCAAATCCCAGCGGCTGCCGGTAACGGTCGAGGTTAAAAAAGACCACTCCCAAGACAGCGAACAGAATCAAAAAAGCGAAGAAAATTTCGAGGATCAGCAGGCTGTTTTGCCGCTTGCGATTCCAGATGAGTTTAAAGATATGGGAAATCATGCTGCATTTTGTTTGAGGGCTTCAATTACGTGTAAACGGGACATACGCCAGGCCGGCAACAGTCCCGAAAGAATACCGAAAAAGAGAGTGATGAAAAATCCATAAACAAAAACCGAAGGACTAAACGAAAGAATCACACCCCCCAGTACCTTACTAGTGTTTAGGGTATATATAAGCCAGATTGCCAGTATAAGGCCAATAATACCGCCAATGAGGGTCAATAATACATTCTCAAACACAAACTGAATCAACAAATCTCGGGTTCTTGCACCAAATGCTTTTCTCACGCCGATTTCGTCCGAACGTTCCAGAATCCGGGTAACGTTTACGTTGATCAGGTTGAGGGTAGGTATTAGCATAAAAAGGACTAACAAGCTGCCGACAATGCTGTACAACCAGCGCAAGGCAACGGTTTTGTCATTTTCCGACAAAACTCTTAATGCAAATCCTTCCAAAAGAGTATGGGTTTGCAGGGTAAGTGTATTGTAATTTTCAGGGTCGGGCAACGGAATTACCGCGGCTTTACGGGCCACTTCTGCTTCCAGTTTTAAACGGTCGGCAGGGCGGGCGGAAAGGAAAGCGGCTTCAAATCCTCCCATTAAACCCGGCTCCTTCAAAATACCCGGCTGAATATGGGTCAAGGGAAGATATACCTCCGCGTGAAGAAATCCTTTCGAATTACTGATCTCTTTCACGACTCCCACCACCCGAAATAACTGCCGGTTTAGGGCAATCTCCTGACCTAAAGCATTAACCCCGGATCCAAAATAAGCATCTCTTGCGGCATCACTGATGACGATCACCGGGCTTCGGTCGTCAACGGCCGGTTGTCGGTAGGGGTCGCCCTCCACAAACTCAAAATCAAAAATATCCCAATAATAACCGTCGGTGTAAAGGGTATTAAAGACGAGTTTTTTGTTGTTGATAAACAGGTCAAAACTCTGCGAAGGGCTAAAAAAAGAGGTGATTTCTGCATAAGGAACGTTGCGGAGGTATCTGTCCAGCAGGGAATAAGAGGCCGAAGAACTGCTATAATTGATGGTGCGTTCGCCGATATTGAGGGTTGTGTCATTGGCCATTACGCCATCAATCGCTGTGCTGTCAATGATCCGGGTAGTATCGGGTAAAATTTGTTCCATCACCACCCGATTCAAAAAGGAGATTCGGTCGGATTTGCTCAGCGGGGGGTGACTGCCGAGTTCGCTGTCAAAATACGCTGTCAGTACCATCAGTATCATCAGGGTAAAGCTGATCCCAAAAAGACTGATGAAGGTGAATAGTTTTTTTCGGCCCAAAACAATCCACGCGAGTTTGATATAGTTTTTTAGCATAGTCTGAATTTTCCGAAAAGAATTACATAACCTGGCTGCCGTCAAAAAGTCTTACAATACGATGGGTCTGGCGGGCAATATTTTCATCATGGGTAACCATCACAATGGTCGTCCGGGATTCTTTATTCAGCCGGAGGAGAATGTCCATAATTTCCTGCCCCATTACGCTGTCAAGGTTGCCGGTGGGTTCGTCGGCGAGAATAATACGGGGTTTTCCCACAATCGCCCGGGCGATGGCTACTCGCTGTTTTTGTCCGCCGGAAAGCTGGCTGGGACGATGCTGGGTTCGATGCCGCAACCCTACCTGCTCCAGGGCATCTTCGGCGAGGGATTTTCGCCGGGCGGAAAGCCCTTGCCTGCGGTAAATCAGGGGCAATTCTACATTGTCCACCACCGCCAGGTCATTGATCAGATGGAAACTCTGAAAAATAAACCCCAGGTTTTCGTTCCGGAATTTTGCCAGGCGGTGGTTGGTGTACGTCGAAAGGTCTTGTGAATCAAGGGTCACCGAACCCGATGAGGGGGCATCGAGCAAACCCATGATGTGCAACATTGTGCTTTTTCCGCAACCAGAAGGCCCCATCACGGATACAAATTCGCCCTCCGCAACTTCGAGGGAAATATTGTTGAGTGCCAGGGTTTCTACCGTCTGAGTGCGATAGACTTTGTTTACATTTTGTAAGTGTATCATACTATTTGAGATAAAAGTCAGGGTAAAGGATGTTGAATCGGAGAATCGCCGAGAAAATCGTATAGTGTAAGCAAACGCAGTTGCTGTGCGGTTTGCCAAAATTCCCTTAGGCTGCTCATATAGGCTCTGCGGCTGAGGTCTTTGGCCCGCAAGCTCAGGGTCAGATCGGTTGTGCTGATTTCTCCGAGGCGGTAACGGTTTTGGGAAATGTCAAATTGCCGCTGCGCAATTTCCTGTGCCTGTTGTGCAAACTGAAGGGTTTCCTGCACCTGCCGCCAGGCCCTCACTACCTGGCGTAATTCGTTTTCTAATTCCTGATTTTGCTGGTTGACCCATTCGGTCGTATAGGTCTGCTCCATTTGCATCAGCCGGGTTTCGGCTTTTCCTTTGCCCCAGTTCAGAAGTGGAAGGCTGAGTTCGAGCCAGATTCCCTGTTCGGACTGGGGATTTTGGTAAATGGGGGAAAACGTGGTTGCGCTTCCGGCATATCCTACGGAGGCTTGTACCGTAACCTGAAATCCATTTTCCGCTTTTATTCGTGCGGTTTGTTCGGCGGTTTCAAGCTGGCGGCGGCGCCAGGTTTCGTACTCCGGACGGCTGGCAGCGGCTCGTTGCAGAGCGGAGGAAATGTCCACCTCGGGCAGAGAATCTGCCTCGGGGCTTCGAAGATAGATCTCAGACGGGTCTTCCATTCGCAGGAAATTTCGCAGCCGGGCAGCCGCAACCTGTACCGCCTGACTGGCATCGTTGGTGGCTTTCCGTGCGTTGATCTGCTCCAGTTGAAGCTGAAGCAAATCATTTTCCGAAATTTTCCCCAACTCAAAACGCGCTTTCGCAATCCCGTAAAGGGTAAAACTGCTGGAAAGGTTGGCTTTGGCAAGCTCTCCGTCAATCTGGGCGAGTAGCAAATCAAAATACAAGGTAAGGGCTGCCTGACTCACAACTTCCAGGTCAAACTGATACTGTTTGGTGGCCTCCAGCATTCGCACCGGGTCGAGTTTTAACTGCCAGCGGGTGGGATTCCAGGCGGAAAAGGTTTGTTGCACCCCTATCCGAAAAGGCACACCGTTGTACCGCCGAAGGTCGCTGGCAAAATCGTCGTACTGCTGAAGATTGGATTGTACAAAAATATTTGTTCCGGTAGCGGCAAGGGTTTGGGACACGCCCAAAGCTAAAAAGGAGTTGTTATAGGAAATTCGCTGAAAGGCGATGGAGCCGTCGGGCTGGGTTGTCTGGGAAAAAGTATTGATATAATTGGGGACAGTACCGCTAAGGGTTACTTGTGGCAACAAGCCTGCGCGAAAGCTCTGGTGGCGGTATTGTGCCTGCGACCAGTCGGCACGCGCCCGAAAAGCCGGCAACGACTGACGACGTGCCATTTCCAGTACGGTTTCCAGATCAAGTGTGTCCGGCTGCGCCGGGATAACGGACACAACCATCAGGCAACACCATAGAGATAAGCAGATTCGGATCATGGTTTGAGTTTGATTTGGTCGAGGTGTTGATAATCGCGCATATCGGAAAGAATGATTTTATCGCCGGGGCGAATATTTCCCTGAAGTTCGACGTATTCGAGGCTGTTTAGTCCTACTTTTACCCGCTGTTTGCGGGCGAGGTCGCCTTCCACGACAAAAATGTCCTGCTCTTTTGCCCCGGTGAAAGCGGGGCCATTGACGACGCGAAGGGCGTCGGCTTTGCGGTCGGTGATCACATACACCTCCACCTGCATATTCGGGCGAAGGGCCTCGGCGGAAGGGTTTTCCAGTGTCACCTGAAATTGAAGGCTGTTTTGTTCCACAGCAGGGGCAATACTGGTAATCAATCCCGGTAAAACCTCGCGGTTGATCCGAACTTTTACCGGCAGGCCGACCCGTATCCGGTCGGCGTAGAGGTCTGAACCGGTGCCCTCGATCCGGAAGCCGGACAAATTGGACAAACGCACAAGGGCTTCGCCCTCAGCGATATTTTTGCCGATGTCCTCGTTAATCCAGGTGATAACGCCTTCATTGGGCGCACGCAGGCGGGTCTCATTGAGTTTGCGGGCAAGTTCGGCGAGTCTTTTTTCCTGAATTTGTACTTCGAGTTCGAGTTTCAGGCGGTCACTGGCGAGGGACTCTTTGCGGTAAGCGAGTTCGTTTTCAAGCTGGGATTTTTCGAGCCGGGCAATTTGAAGGGCGAGTTCGGCTTGTTTGACTTCCTCCTTGGCGGTACCGCCTACGGCTTGAAGCTGGCGCGCATCGGCGAGTTGGGCTTCGAGACGGGAGAGTTGCAGCGCCTTGATCTGGTCGCGAAGTTCGAGGTCGCGGAGGTCTTTGTCGTAAGTGAGTTTGAGGCTGGTCACATTGGTTTTGCGGAGTTCGAGTTCGTCGCCTAGTTGTTCGTATTGCAGACGGGTATATTCTTCGTCGAGTTCGAGGATAAGTTCGCCGGTTTTTACGCTGGTACCGGCGCGGTGCAATACTTTATTGAGCCTTGCGGTAATGGGCGAGGTGAGCAATTGCTCGTAAGCCGGTACGACCAGCCCGGTAGTGGAAATGGCGTTTTCGACTTCGCCCTGTTCGACCGTCGCAAACCGAAAAGAAGCACTTTCCGCCGAGGGCCGCAACAAGTACCGAAACAACATCGCCGCAAACACTAATCCCGGCACGATCAGCAAAAGCCGAAAAATCCGCCAGCGGCGGTCCTTGGTTTGTTGGGATTGAGAAATCGGGCTGTCCATCAGGAAAAAATCATAAGGTTATCCTTCCGAAAAGCCAAGACTCGTGCCGTTATGTAAAATATTGATTTTCAAATATTTATCTCAAAATCTCTTCGATAAAAGTGTTCGTTTCCGAACGGTTTTTCCGAAAATGGAAAAGGCAAACGACATAAAGGACAAAAAAATCCATACTGTGATAAAAATCATGCCTCCTACTGCTATCTGTCAATTTTTTTATCTTCCTTTTTTCAGAATATAGAAGTCATTAAAAAACACAAACCATGTGGGTGCTCATTCTCACAACCGGGTTATTAGTGCTGCTTTTCGGACTTTTGTTAATGTCCCTGGAGTTGGAAATTAATACCCGAAACGACATCTACGAAGTGCGACTCGGAAAAATCACTCGTGCAAACTTGGTGATCACGGAAGGCGGTGAGATTGGCTTGAACTATAAATTTTTCTGGAAAACCCGGTTCCTGCCTCTTTATCCGGAAGCCCATTTTCCGCAAAAGAAAACCCCCAAAAGCCCCCCAAAAAAGAAAAAAATCACGGTTAAACATATTCTGCAAAGAATACTTTCGGTTATAAAGTCCTTTCGGGTGAGGCGTTTGCACGCAGACATTGATGCCGAAGATTATGTTCTAAATGCCTATTTGTTTCCGCTGTTTTTTATGATTAAAACCCAAACCGGCAAGGATATAAAGATCAATTTTTCGGGCCGCAACGAGGCCGATATTCTGATAAAAAACAATTTACTGCGCATGGGGCTGGCATTTCTCAGATACAAATGATTACAACCTTATATAACACATCCTAAAAATTACCGCTATGAACACAAATTTTGATGACCTTCTGAGCAAAATCACCGAGTTTCTGAAAAATGAAACAAAAACTGAAACGGTTATTGGTGAACAATTCAAACTGGGCGAATACGAATGTATTCCCGTTATGCGCGTGGGTCTGGGATTCGGCTTTGGCGAAGGAGAAGGCGAAGACAAAAAAACAGCCCATGGAATGGGCGGCGGTGCAGGTGCAGGCTTTGGTATGGAACCCATGGGGTTTTTAGCAACCCGTGGCAGCGAAATCACCTTTGTCCCCACCAGACACGCCCGTGGCCTTACCGTAGCGTTGGAAAAACTTCCCGACGTATTAGCCAAGTACTTTGACAGCACAAAAAAACCTGAAAAAATCTCGGTCAACTAAACATTCATGACCTGCAAGAGGATTGTTGATATCTTCACGCAAAAACGGCCTTCGGATTCCGAAGGCCGTTTTTTTTGAGGAGGTGAGGGAGGCGAAGTATTATATTTGCCTTGATATTTTGTAATATTTAGAAAAAACTAATGGGAGGAAATATAAGCATAGTATCTAACCAAAGCTTACCCATTTTATGCATTTTTAGCTTCATCAACAAGGAGTGATTATAAAAATTTGTATCTTTGAATGGTTAAGTTTGAATGTATCATGTTACAAAAACTAATATTACAAGAAATACAACTCTTACCAGAGTTTGCACAAATGGAGGTTTTTAATTTCTTACTTTTTGTAAAAAGTAAATATATCGAAATACCACCTGTGCAAAAAGAAAAGGGGAAACGCCCTAGATTTGGATGTGGTAGTGTAAAAATTACGATGACCAAAGATTTTGATGCTCCATTAGAAGACTTTAAAGACTATATGTAATGCGAATGTTTTGGATACCCCCCCACACAAAAAAAGCCCCCGAAAATCTCCGGAGGCTTTAAAATACCCGAGACCGGAATCGAACCGGTACGAACATTGCTGTTCACAAGATTTTAAGTCTTGCGTGTCTACCTGTTTCACCACTCGGGCGTTTCGATCAGTAGTTGGGCAAAGGTAAATCTACCTCTCTGTTTTCGCAAGAAAAAATTTCCGCATTAGTGGGGTAAGTACTGCCGCACCATGCCGTAAACCCATGTGCCCAAAACGGCGCTCAGGATTACTACGAGGAAAACCGTGATCCCGTTTCCTACCAATATATACAACGGCCCCGGACATGCGCCGGTCAGCGCCCAGCCCATTCCGAATATCGTGCCGCCAAACAAATACCGCGGTACGCTAAAAGTTTTTTCCGGCAGGATGATCGGTTCGCCGTGGATGGACTTGACTTTGTATTTTTTGAGTAAATACACCAGTATTATGCCCAACACGACTGCCGAGCCGATAATGCCGTACATGTGAAAAGCCTGAAAACGAAACATCTCCTGAATCCGATACCACGAGATAGCCTCAGACTTGGTCAGAATAATCCCAAACAGGATACCCACAATCAGGTAGGCAAAATATCCTTTAAAGGGGTTGGTTTTTTCGGGAGTGACTGCGACATGGCCGCACTCTTCCGCATCTATCATCACAAGGTTTTTTTCGGTATTCATATCCTCAAATTTTTGCGAGGTAAGGGAAAATCAAATGGGTGACAAACAATCCGCCCAGAAAAAAGCCGACAACGGCAAGTAGGGAAGAAACCTGAAGGTTGGACAGACCGGTGATGGCATGTCCGGAAGTACACCCTGCCGCGTAGCGGGTGCCAAATCCCACCAAAAATCCTCCCAAAACGATGAATATTACACCTTTAACACTCAACAGCGCATTCCACGAAAAAATTTCCGGCGGTGCCAGATGCTGGGCATCCGTGCTGAATCCCAACGACCCAAGATCGGAAATCGTAGCCGAGGAAAGTTGAATCGGCTCCGGATCGGAGAGCAGCGTAGCGGCAATCATGCCGCCGATAAGCGCGCCCGCCACAAAGACCAGATTCCATATCTGATCCTGCCAGCGGTATTGAAAAAAGGGATTGGTTTTACCGGCACCTCCGATCGCGCAGAGATCGCGCAAAGTCGAGGAAACGCCAAAGGTTTTGCCCATATAGAGCATCAAACCTAATATCAACGTGAGCAAAGGCCCCGAAACATACCAGGGCCAGCCGCTTTTTAGTATATCCATGATGATCAATTAGTTGTTAGGGGTTACCAGGGGTTTTCCACTTGCTTTCCATTGGGTCAAACCGCCTTTTAAATCATAAATTTCCTTAAAACCCATTTTTTTCAACATCTCTGCACTTTGGCCGCTCCTCCCGCCTTTCGCACAATACACAAAAACGGGTTTTGAAGGATCCAATGTCGAAAGCTGTTCTTTAAAATCGGGCGACTGAATATCCATGTTTTGGGCTTCAGCGATATAACCGGAAGCGACTTCACCGGGGGTACGCACGTCTATCAACTGTGCACCGGGATTGGCCTGAAGTTTTTCCATAAATCCCTGGGGATCGAGAATTTGGGTTATTTGAGTGGGTTTCGTTGTTTCAATCGTTTTTTCCGGCTCGGCGGAAGTGGTTTGCTGAGACTTAGACTCACAAGCAGTCAGCATCAGCAGGATAACAGAAAGAAGCGGAAGGGAAATCAGTTTTTTCATCATATACGGGTTTCTTAATTCGAACGTACAAAAATAGTAAATTTTTCTACCTTTGTCATTCACCACAAAGTAACCCCTTTTATGTCTGCATTATCTGTGATCAACGATTCTTCCCTGTCTTTTCTTGAAGCGTATATCAACAACCCCTCGCCGACGGGATTTGAATCCGGTGGGCAAAAACTCTGGCTTGACTATATCCGACCTTATGTGGACGAATACGAAATTGACGCTTACGGCACGGTCTATGGCATTATCAATCCGGGACAGGATTACCGGGTAGTTATTGAGGCTCATGCCGACGAAATCTCTTGGTTTGTCAATTATATCACAGATGACGGGTATATCTATCTGGTGCGCAACGGTGGTTCTGACCATCAGATTGCACCTTCCAAAAGGGTAAATGTCCACACCGACAAAGGCATCGTCAAAGCGGTATTTGGCTGGCCGGCCATCCATACCCGGCACGATTCCACCAAAGATAATGGGCCAACGGTCAAAAATATTTTCCTCGACTGTGGCTGCCGCAACAAAAAAGAAATCGAAGAACTCGGCATCCATGTGGGATGTGTTGTCACTTATGAAGACGAGTTTACCGTTCTCAACGACCGTTATTATGTCGGAAGGGCATTGGACAACCGAGTGGGTGGTTTTATGATTGCTCAGGTAGCCCGGCTTTTAAAGGAAAATAACATCACCCTCCCCTACTCGCTTTACGTCGTAAATGCCGTACAGGAAGAAGTAGGGCTGCGCGGTGCTCAAATGGTCGCCGAACGTATCAGCCCCGACGTCGCCATCGTTACGGATGTAACTCACGATACCTTCAGCCCCATGATTGATAAAATATCCTACGGCGAAGTCCGCTCCGGAGAAGGGCCTTCGCTGACGGTAGGTCCTGCCGTACACAACAAATTGTTGCGCCTCATTCAGGATACGGCCCGCGACTTTGAGATACCTTTCCAGCGGGAAGCCGCTTCGCGTTCTACCGGAACAGATACCGATGCTTTTGCTTATTCGAATAAAGGGGTACCCTCTGCGCTTATTTCCCTTCCCTTAAAATACATGCATACCACGGTAGAAATGGCCCACAAAGCAGATGTTGAAAGTGTAGTAAAATTGATTTATGAATCTCTCCAACGAATTCAAAACGGCCACGATTTCCGGTATTTTACCTGATTCTCGCCTACTGATATTGGTATTAGCCCTTTTCTTTAGCGTTTTTCCGGGATGTAAAAAGCCGGCAAAACCACTCCGTGCTTCCGAGGTATTTTTGCGTACCGTAGGTGCCGCAGATTCTGACGGCCTGGATTCGCTGCGAAATCAGGTAGCGGAGATTGTTTTGTTGCCGGAAGATTTGCCGGATTTGTATCCGGTGCTCCGGCAATCCAAACCCGACGACAACCTCGGTGAAAAAAGCATCCGCTATCAGCTCTTTCAACGGCTGGCCGGCATTCAAAATGCGGAAACGACCCGCTTTATCGAAGAAATTTTTTCTTCCCTCGAAGGCAAAACACCGCTCCAGGCTGCCGCTCTTTCTGTACTCGCTCAGGGAAAGTCGGACGAATCCCTGCACATCCTTATGCGAATCCTGCGCCAGGAAACGCCCGAATTGGGATCTTATCAGGGCATGGTACTCGGCCAATTGTTTGAAACTCCCGAAAAAATACCGCTTATCGCAGAGGAGCTTTTCCAACTGGCCATTGAATCGCCTTACGAATTACAGGCCCTGGAGTTAATTTCGGCGGGTTTGGTTTCGGGGCAAATTAAGCCTGCCGACCTGACCCTCAGTCTGCCGCCGCTGTTGAATAAATTTTCCGCTGCGGAACCGTCGCAAAAGATTGCCCTCCTTCAGTGTTTTGCCTTTTTTCCTTCAGACACGACGGTGATCCGCTTGTTGGAAACTACGCTGGATGACCCGGAGCCGGAGGTGCGTCTGGCCGCAGCTATGGCGGGATTAAAAGGAGGTTTCCCGGTACCGGAAACGGTTTGGGAGGCACTGGCCGCAGATTTTCGCACGCGAAACCAATTATTTATTGACCTTTCGCAATCGGGACATATTGTTTTGTTTCCTCCCCAATATTTCAATCAGCAGGCTTTTGCCGAAGGCGACCTGGCGGCATGGCTGATTGCCCGGGGAAATCAACCGGAAACGTTTCGCCTTCTGGGCAAAAGCCGAATTGAAACCGGGGCGGAAAGCGGAAATGTGTTTGTATTCGAATTTAAGGAAAAAGGACAATGGCTGGCGGGCATAAGCGGCCCTCAACCGCTGGATTCCACCGATGTACTCGAAACCGGTTATCTGACAACCAGCAAATTTGAAAAGGCGGGGAAAAGAAAGATCGAAGAAATTGCTGAAGATTTGATCGAATAAAAAAGGGCCGCCCGAAGGCAGCCCACAAAAATGTTTTCATGAATATAGGTTATGAGCCGGACGCCCGGACTCTTCCTTTCGTTTTTCCTTTATACCGGCGCAACTGCTCTTTAATTTTATCGGTGGTAAGGTCGGTTGCTTCTTCAAATGTTTGGCCACTTTCACTGGCCACGAGCGTGTCTCCCGGCACATTCACTTTTAACTCTACAAATTTGTTTCCTCCCTTATTTTCATTGTGGACCTTTAGGGTTACTTCACCATCAATGATACGGTCGAAAAACTGGTCGAGTTTGTCACACTTTTTCTGGATGTAGTCCTTCAACCGGTCGGCGGCGTCAAAGTGAATGGATTGAATGGTAATTTTCATAATGAATCTGATTTATGGTTGATTGCCCTGGGATGGGCTTGCGTATGGACAGCTTTAAGTTTGCTGATCGAATTGTGGGTATAAACCTGGGTGGAAGCTAAACTCGAATGCCCCAAAAGTTCTTTGATGGCATTCAGATCGGCTCCATTGTCCAGCAAATGAGTCGCAAAGGTATGGCGCAAAATATGCGGGCTTTTCCGGGCCAGGGAAGTTATCTGTGAAAGGTATTTGTTTACAATCCGGTGAATCAGTTTGGGATAAAGGTTTTCCCCGGTTTTTCGCATAAACAAATGTTCTTCCGCCGAAAAACCGGCCTCCTCCACGGCTTTAAGGTAATGGTTTAATGCCGTTTCTACATGTTTGCCAAAGGGAATTATGCGCTCTTTATTTCCTTTCCCGGTCACCCGGATGCTGCGGTCATATTCATTTATGTCGCCAGCCCGGAGACTCATCAGTTCGGCCCGACGGAGGCCACAGCCGTAAAACAATTCCAACATGGTCCGGTCGCGGATCCCCTCAAAATCGTCGGCAAATTCTACCTGGTCAAACAGGTTTTCGGCTTCCGATTTTTTGAGGAAGGAGGGGAGTTTTTTTTCGAATCCGGGTGTTTTTACACGGGCCGCCGGGTTGGTTTCTACGATTCCGGACTTCTGGAGGAAGTCAAAAAAAGTTTTTAACGACGAAATCTTTCTTCCAACGGTGCGAGTAGAATGGCCTTGTCCGATGAGATAAGCCATCCAGGCCCGGATATTTTTATGAGTGATTTGTGCCGCAGCGTCTGCTTCGAACAATTCCTGCCTCAATTCCCGCGTAAGCCAGTCCGAAAACTGCTCCAAATCGGTCAGATACGCACTTTCGGTCAAAGGTGAATATTGTTTCTCGATTTTTAGATATCGCTGGAATTGCTCTTTCAACATGAGGAAGTTTTGTGTTTACTTTTATTTCTACGTTCAAATCACTTCAAAGAGACGATGAATCAGAGAGAATTATCATACTTTCCCGAATGACATTCATCATTACCCCTTGCCGAGATCAACTAAAAATTTAATCTAAGCAATTATTGGCGTAGAATCAAGTCAAAAACACAAACCGCCCAACCTCAAAGAGATTGGGCGGCGCTCAATTTGTTTTACTTCCTGCCGGACAGGATGGAATCATTGATTAGAAATTATCAATCGCGTAATGACGCTGACGATTAATGGCTTTTTTCTCCACTTCTTTCTTCTCCTCTGAGGGTTTTCTGTAGAACATACGTCCACGGACCTCTTTCAAAATGCCCGTCTTCTCAAATTTCTTTTTATAACGGCGGAGTGCGCGATCAACTGACTCTCCTTCTTTCACTTTGATGATAATCACGTTATTTACCTCCTCTCTTGATGGAATAGATAGCGCGGTAAATTTATATATTCTCCGCTTATTGCGCAATACTTTGCGCAAAATATCTGTTCATTTTCAGGGATTGCTCAACGCCTCTGCCCTTTTCCGGGCTTCTTCCAGCCCGTGGGTTATCCGAGCATTTAACTCTACTTCACTAAAATACCGCATGGCGGCTTCGGTTGTCCCGCCCTTGGATGATACTTTTTCGATCCACTCCTGGCAGTTCAGGCTGTTGCGGTTGAGCAGATTGATCGCGCCGAGAAACGTCTGTGTCACCAACAACTGTGCCTCCGAGTCGGAAAAACCCATTTGCCTTGCCCCGTCCATCATTGCATTCATAAAATAATAGACAAATGCGGGACCACTCCCGGAAACGGCCGTAGCTGCATCCAACATCGGCTCATGAGGGGTATAAAGGGTTTTCCCGGTGGTATTGAGCAGGTTTTGAATGGCAAAAATCTCGACTTTACTCACTTTTTTCGAAGTGGTAAATACCGTCATGCCCTGCCCTACCTGTGCGGGAAGGTTGGGCATCGCCCGCACAATCTTTTCCACTTTCATCCGGTCAAATATGCTTTTGACCGTAATGCCCGCCATAATGGACAAAATCAGCTGATCTTTGCGAAGAAACGGCGTCAGCGTACGGGCCAGTTCGGCAAAGTCCTGAGGTTTTACACTCAGAATAATCAAATCCATTTCCCGGACAAATTCCCCCGGAACGGTCTGCAAAGGATTGGAAGACAAAAGGCGCAGTTCAGCGGCTTTTCCGGTTCCTTTTTCCAGAAAAAACATATCCTCCGGTCGTACCACACTCCCCGTGATAAAACTTTGGGCATAGGTAGTGCCCATGTTGCCGGCACCGATAATTAATACTTTCATCTACCACTCGTTGATTTTAACACCGGCGACTTCCAGATGTTCCCAAAATTCGGGGTACGATTTTTTCACCACCTCTTGGTCTTTGATCAGCAACTCATGCTGAATGAGTGCCAGCGGTGCGAATGCCATCGCCATGCGGTGGTCTTCGTAGGTTTCGATGCTTTTGGAAGAAGGGGTGGTTTTTCCCGTGATCGTACAGGCATTGTCCTCGTGGACAAGGACGGTGACGCCAAACTTGGCGAGTTCGTCGCGGATAGCGTTGATCCGGTCGGTCTCTTTGATGCGCAGGGTATGAAGCCCGGTCATTTTCACCGGAATACCCGTTGCCGCGCTTACCACCGCAATAGTCTGAGCGAGGTCGGGAGTTTCGGTAAAATCTATTTCGAGCAAACCCTCCACCGTCCGGGGTTCGGTTTTGACCAACTGTATTCCCTCGGGATGAAAAACCGCTTTTACCCCAAAATATTCCATATAATCCACAATGGCCTTGTCGCCCTGAAACGAGTTTTCGCGAAGGCCTTCGAGGAAAATGTTCGCCTCATCGGCCAAAGCCACCATGCTAAACCAGTAGCTGGCCGCAGACCAATCCGACTCGACGGTATAACTGGCGGGGGTATAATCTTTTTCGGGGATGACAATCGTATTTTCTTCCCAATGCGTTTCGACGCCAAAGGTACGCATCAGATCGCGGGTCATTTCGATATACGGAAGCGAAGTGATGTCGCCTTCCAGATGCAGGCGCAGGCCTCCGGGCAAGGTCGGGGCGATCAGCAAAATCGCCGTGATAAACTGGCTGCTGACATTGCCGCGCATGGACAATTTGCCCCCGTGGAGCGGTTCACCGCGGCTCACAATATGCAGGGGCGGAAAACCCTCCTGTTTCCAGTAGTCAATGTTCGCTCCGAGGTTTCGGAGTGCCTCCACGAGAATGCCAATAGGGCGTTTGCACATACGGGGCGTTCCGGTCAGAATCTGGTCCCGCCCTACCGCAGCAAAATAAGCCGTGAGAAACCGCATGGTCGTACCCGCGTCAATCACGTCGAGAACATGGCCTTCGGAATCCAGCAATTTGATCATCGTCTGCGTATCACGGGCAGAAGAGATATTGCGAATATCACAACGGCCCTGACAGAGTGCGTTGATAATCAACACCCGGTTGCTTTCACTTTTGGAAGCAGGCAGAAAAATCCGCGCATTCAGAGGTTTTCGCTCAGCGAAAAGAGAAATCATAGAACATTACTTTCGGGGAAAAAAAAGAAATTATGATGGGGGTGAATGCCAGGCTGAAACGCCACCAGTGTGTCCGCTACAAGCACCCGGGGAAGGTAACCGGCTTCCTGGAGAATCTGCATACAGTTTTTGCGGTTTTCATTGTCCCAAAGTTCACAATAAATGACGGGACGATGTTTGCGCAAAAGTTGTCTGGCTCCCTGAAGCACAAATTGCTCATAGTTTTCGACATCCATTTTAATGGCCGTAACTCGCTCTTCCGGGTCGAAAGCCCATTCATCCAAAGCCACCTGCGGCACTCGATAAGAGATATGTCCTACCGGATAACCCGCAATGGTCTCATGTCGAATGTACGAAAGTCCCTGCATTTTCACCCCTTTTATCACAGGCATTTTGATCTCTACTTCTCCTTTCTCCGGCCCGAGGGCAACCGGATGAAGAGAAACATTTTTTAAATGAAGATAATTCACCACTCTCCGCATGGCTTGGAAGTTGTCCGGCACGGGTTCAAAAGCATATACCCGTCCTGTTCTACACTTCTGCGCCATGAGGGCGGTCATTATACCAATATTGGCACCGATATCCAGCACCACATCGTCGGGTTTGAGCATGCCGAGAAAAAAATTAAAATCCCCCTCTTTATTTTTCCCGTCCCAACGTAAAGTCCTGATTTTAAACAAAGAAAAAACAAAGAGGTAACGCTCAAACCCCAATACCCGCTGCAAAATGGCCTGAATGGCTTTCTTCATAGGCCTCAAAGGTAGTATTTTTTCCGGATCGCGGAAGATTTTGCGTTAAATATTACCTCCTTAATCTTTTCCCTTCGTTGTGATAAATACGGCGATTCTCTACATTTACCAATCAAACCCGATGGACGAAAGAATGAATGTTCCCATGAAAATTTTTTGTGTTGTTTTTGGCTGCCTATTCCTTTCCACGTTGACTTTCGGGCAAACCGAAAAGGAACTTTTCAAGCGGGGTCTCACCAAGATGGAGGCTCAGGATTTTGAAAGCGCGGAACTGGATTTTACCCTGGTGTTGAAACTCAATCCGCGCAACGATGCGGCGTATTACAATCGCGGATACACCCGAATGTTGCTCGGCGACAATCCCGGTGCGATTCAGGACTTTAGCCTGGCGCTGGACATCAATCCCGCCAATCCGGAGGCCTACTACAACCGCGGCAGGGCGCGCAACAACCTCGAAGATTACCTCGGGGCCATGCTCGACTTCAACATCGGGCTGAAAGCCAAACCCAAAGAAATACGCTTTTATCGCGCCCGCGCCAAAGCCAAAAGCGGGCTGGGCGACTACCGAGGAGCCATCAAGGACCTCGATATAGCCATCCGGCTAAGCAAAGGCAAAAATATGGACCTTGTATTTGACCGGGCCGAAGCCTATATCAACCTCAAGGACTTCGTTGCCGCCGTGCAGGACCTCGACCGCGTGGTCAAAGTGCGCCCCAACGACCCAAGCGCCTACAACGCCCGCGCTTCAATCAAACTCCAGGGTGGCGACCTCAACGGCGCCTGCCTCGACTGGAGCCGCGCCGGCGAACTCGGCGACGTTAATGCCTACAGCATGATCCGCAAACATTGTAATAATTAGTCGTTGGAAACGAGGGAATGCGTGGAACGAGGGAATGAATTCCCATCGCTATGGATACGTAGGCCACGCGCCTACGGCGCAACGCAAAAATAAAAAAAAAGAAGGCCTTATGCAGCTACAAACATTCGACTCCTCCGGAGTCAGAGGCTTCGCCTCAACATAAGGGTACTTCGCAACCCGGCTATGCCAAAACCAGAAGCTCGGCGTAGCCGGACTCCGGAGGAGTCGAATGTTTGTAGCCAACCAGCGCCCCTCTTAAATTTTCCCCACTTGCGATGCGCCGAAGGCGCCCCACCTTACTAAAAAAATTATCCCCTCTTTACTAAAAATTTTATAAAAAATTGGGGCTACCGCCCCAAACCCCGATCTTTTTTCCTTTCCCTCCTTTAGCTCATACCAAAGCCGGACAGGCAGTTAGAACTGACGGGCCACACGAAACCCATAGGTGTAGCCGCGATACACCGGCGCATCGTTGCCGCGAAGAGCCACGCGGCAATTCCCCGAACGGTTGAGCCAACTACCGCCCCGCAAAACACGGCGCGAGCCATTCAAGGCGCCTGTCGGGTCTTGCTGCGCCGATTCCGGATAATCCCCATACCAATCCGAACACCACTCCCACACATTTCCGCTCATGTCGTACAAACCCAGACTATTCGCCCGTTTCTGCCTCACCGGATACGTCTGATTACCCGAATTATCCCCATACCAGGCATACTGCCCCAACTGGTTTACATCGCTTGTGCCTGCATACTCCGTACGTCCCTCAGAACCGCCGCCCGCCGCATATTCCCACTCCGCCTCTGTCGGCAGCCGCCACTTTTGACCCGTCTCCTTACTCAGCCACTCGCAATATGCCACCGCATCCTCCCAACTTACATTTATTACCGGCCGTGATCCTCTTCCCCAACGCTCATCCCAAGGCTTTTCCCTACCCGTTTTTTCACAAAAAACATCGTACTGGTCAAAGGTCACCTCTGTCGCCCCCAAGAAGAAATCACTTATGGTTATCGTATATTTTCCTCTTACAAACGAACCTCCATCAATCCTTACCATCTCCGGCAGCAATATTTTATCAGAAGTGTTTTTTTGAGTTTTTTTCTTTTCGGTGGATTCTCCCGAAGGGGGTGAGATGTTCGGATCTATATATGGGACGGTCTCTGTAGCAGTGTCCGGCTTTTTTGAAGGATCAAATCCCGGTGATTCTGGTTTCACCAGCCACCATACCAACCATACCCCCAACAAACCAGCAATAATTCCTCCCACCATCCGCCCACTCACAATTGGCGGGGATTGGGGTTTAGGGGTCGAAACGATTGTTTGTACCGGAGGTTTTTTTTCTTCGGGCTTTTTTTCCGCAGGTTTTTTCTCAGGGGGTTTTTCGGCAGGGGGTTCGGGAATCTGGGGTTTTTCCGCCGCCTCAATCCTTGCGATCTCGGACTGGGCTTGTGCGGCAAAAACTCCGCCGGGCAAGTCTCGCAGAAAACGGCGCAATGCCGCTTCGCCCTGACGCCGGGCATGCTCAAATCGCTCCCGCTGCTCGATGTAGTCGAGTTTGTCCAGGGCTGTCTCTACATATTGGCCGGAAAGGAGTTCATATTCTTTCAAATACCGGCGATAACCGGCCTTGTCGTCCGACAGCTGCGCAACTGCCCACACGGCTTCCTCCCGGTATTTGCCCTGCGGGTAGGTCTGAAGGTATTGTTCATAGACCGGGATCGTATTTGTTTTTTGGGTTTCTGCCCAGTCGCGGGTTTCGTTTTTTTGGGGGTGGAAAATAAATTCTCCGCCCTGATCCCCGACATCGTAAACCGGACGGCCAATGGGGGTCTGCCGCGAGTTGTAGGTGACGGCGGTGGTCAGTTTGTCGGCCAATGTGCCCATGCGTATGCCTTCCCCGGCGTAGCGGTTCAGAATGTCCAGCAGTTTATCGGCAAAGGGGCTGTGTTGCCCGGCGATGCCATCGGGAACCACTTCATTGCGACCGGAGGCGAGTATCCACCGCGAAGGGTCTTTTTCCAGCCGCTCCTCGCGGGGGCTATCCCGCACCACAACTGCACCCGAATAACAACTGTCCACGATCAACACGACATGATGGGCCTGTTTCAGGGACTTTATCACTTTGGTCAGGTGGCTATAGGAAATATAACTCACCTCGGCTTCGTATTGGGCGTCCACGGGTATCCAATAGGCTTCCTCATACACCGGGTCATAATGGCCATGACCGGAAAAATAGATAACCACGTTTTCGCCGGGTTTTACCCGTTCCAGCAAATCGCGGAAGGCGGCGGTAATTTTCCGCTGGGTGGCTTCGCCGTTGTAAATTTCCTGCACATTTTCCGCCGCAAAGGCATATCGGTCGAGCAATACCTGAGCAAATGCCTTTGCATCCCCTACGGCGTTTGCCAGCCTGCCGACATGCACATACTCATCAATCCCAATCACCAGCAGGTGATTGCGGCGGGAAACGGCGGGGGATTGTTCGTTTTTTCCCTCCCAATTTAGGGAGCGGTTTGTGTTATTGTCAGGATTCATGCCCGAAACCAGGGTTAAACGGCCATAAATTGGGGATTTTGTGGCAGATTTGCAAGCAAGCTGGAAAAGGCAAACAAAAAATGAAGGGCGCGTGGGACGAGGGGACGCAAGAAACGAGGGAATGCGTGAAACGAGGGAATAAATTCCCATCGCTATGGATACACCGGACACGCGCCTCTGGCGCAACGCAAAAATAAAAAAGAGAGGGCGCACCTGGGTGCTACCGATGTTGCGGCCCTCCGGGCCTATGCCTTCGGCACAAAACGCTGTGTCGCGGACACTAAGGCCCGGAGGGCCGCAACATCGGTAGCACCCAGGTGCGCCCCCCTTTTGAATTTTCCCCACTTGCGATGCGCCGAAGGGCGCGCAGTGTTGACCCGGCTTCGACTCGAAACCACCGGAAGGGCACTCCCAGAATAAAATCAACCTTTTGTAAGTCTTTTCAACAAAATTATCTAGGTTTAGGGAGATTTCTTATTTTAGAAATATGAAAAAACTTATTGTACTCGCGATTACTGTAATTGGATGTTTAGCCGGCTTTTCGCAGGAAGGTGAACCTGATCTTCGCATGGAAGTGGCCGTTGAGGGATATTCGGATAAATATTATGTGGCGGCAACCGGAGACCTCGGTCTCGTTTTGTACCACCAGTCAGATACTACGGACGCAGAAAAGGATCCTATCTGGACTTTCACCAAGTTTACCACTGATTTTGTCGAAATCTGGAAAAGAGAAGCCGCCGTGAAAAAAGGTTTGATTTATCAGCGTGAATATTTTGACGGGGTGGCTGTACATGCGCTGTTTATGCCCTTAAAGTCCCGACTAAAAACGCCTTTTCAGATCATTAGCCTGAATGCCGAAACGGGGGAAATTTTCTCTACCGATGGTGTCATTCCCTATAAAGTAAAGGTCAATGATTTTAGTGTCATCAAAAACATGGCCTACGTGGGCGGAGAAACGGAAATGGGCAAACTTGAAAAATTCGGCAGAGGAGCCGCCGTCGCCGCCGTTTTCCCGATTTTCCTCGGCATTCTTCAGTACAACCCCAAAATGGTGCTGATGCGCTCCGACATCTACGAAAACAAAACGCTGGAGGAAAAATTTAACTACTACAAAGCTTCTTCAGTTCAAAGTCTTTCGACCAATGAAGTGGCCCGAAGCATGAGCGTGGTGATTAATCATTCGCCCCAGCGGAAAAAAGACAAAGTTTATATCAAAGAATACGCCCAGGACAAACTCATCCGCAATCTCGAAATCAATCCCAAAGGCCCTAACCGCCTGCTTACAGGCCGTATTCGCCACATCAACCGGGAAGAGTTTCTGGTCATCGGAACTTATGCCGCGCCCTATTTTGACCAAAAGGTCATGGAGCGTTTTAGCACCTGGGTTACTCATACCAAACTCGAAGGAAAAGCGCAGGGCATATATGTAGCGAAATTTTCTTACCGCTCGCAAAAATTTATACAATACTATAACTTCAGCGAGTTTGAAAATTTTTTCGAGGCTTACGGCAAGAAGATTGAAAAAAAGGTCAAAAAGAAAGCCCAGAAAAGAAAGAAAAAGGCGGAAAAACGCGCCAAAAAGAAAAAAGTTACCCGCGAACTTATCCTCGATGTGAATCTGCTGGTTCACGATATTATCGAAACTCCCGACGAATATCTTCTGGTGGCCGAGGCTTATTATCCGGTTTATGAGGAAATAAACAGTTCCTTTAACCCGCTTAGTGGCGAAACGGGTTATTCCCGCCCGGGAAGGGGAAATGTGTTGCTGGGCTATCGTTATACTCATGCGATCACCGCAGGATTCGACAAGTTTAAGGGAACGATGAAGTGGGACAATTCATTCCCTATCTGGAATATCATGTCGGACAAACTCGAACAAAGAGTCCAGGTTTTTCACAACGACGAAGATACCACCACTACCATGACCTTTAACCACGAGGGACTGATTCAGTCGCGCCTCGTCAAAAAGGGGGAAGTGATTCAAAGCCGGAAGCTCAAACAGATTCAGACCGAGTTTATGACCGACCGGATCAAAGAAGACTATAACAGTGATATCGAATACTGGTATGGGAATTATTTCCTCGCATGGGGTTATGAAAAAATTGCCAAAACCGACGAAAGAGTTCTCGCGCCCGTGCGAAGGCGACATGTGTTTTATTTTTATAAGGTAGCCTATTAACTAAACCTCCAACAATGAAACCCAAACTAAGCCCTGCCCTCCGCATGTCGGGATTATTCCTGATCTTTTCAATGCTCTTTTCGAGTTGTATTTTTTACAAAAAAGTGGATGTACTTCCTACAGATTTGGGAAAAACCCCTTACGCGAAGTTGACAAATTGGGATGAGTTTATCCGTTATCATGCACGGTCGCGTCCCTATACACTGGCTCATACGCCCGAAGGCATGTATTACCTTACCGTACTAGAGTACGGAAAAGACAGCATGCGAATGGATGCCGAAAAAATTAGTTACCCCTTCATTTTTCCGGAATCCGACTTTTTTCCACAAAAAAAAATACCCAAAACCTACCGGACCGAGTTTTTGCATTCAACGAATCTTTATATAGACAAATCCTTAAACGAAGGGCAAATTATCCTGTTGACGGATGACATAAAAGTTAGTCGCCTGTATTCGGCGGCGGAGGCACTTAATGTCGTCGTAAATACCGCTATTGCCGGTATGGGTATTATTGCTGCTACCGGTATTTTCCTCGCTATAGTCTGCAACTGCCCGCAGGTATATGCAATCGCGCCTGACGGGACACAAACCAAACAGGGGACACTTTTCACCGGGGCCATCTCCCGCTCACTGGAAAGAACCGACCTTCTGCCCCTGCAAAATCTCGGCAAAACCGGGCAAAATCTAAAAATTACCGTCGCCAACGAGCTGCCGGAAGAAGAGTTTATTGACGAATTAAAACTGCTGCGAACCCAACTTTCGCCCGGAGCAAAAACCGGAATAAATACTAATAACCAACTATTTGAATATCAGAAACTTGTATATCCTCATCAGGCCCTTAGCATGAACGGGAAAAACATCCTTGACCCGATCAAATATACAGACAGCCTGAATTACAACTTTTCCGACTTCCCCGGCGGAAACCAACTGAATACAGCCACATTTTCTTTCAAAAAAAGTGATTTCAACACGGATCAGCCGATGCTCATTATCAACGCCCGTCAGACCGAGTGGCTCGAAACGGTAGCTGAAGTGTTTTTTGGGGCTTTTGGTAATCGCTTTGACCGCTGGAATGAAATGATGGATCAGGTACCCGTTGAAAAATACGAAGCCCGCACCTCCGAACGCGGAATCTCCCTCAATGTCTGGATCGAAACAACCCAGGGCTGGAAAAAAGCCGGAACCTTCCACAATGCGGGAGTAAATATGTCAAAACGAATGGGGCTTACCCTTGACCTTTCTCAAACCTCCGGAGAAACCGTAAATGTCCGGCTGGAATGTGCTTACAAGTTCTGGGAAATAGATGAAATTGGAATGGCTAATGATTGGAAGGAAATTACCGACTACACCGAAGTGCCCCTGATTTCGGCCTTTGATGAAAAAGGGGAAGAGGTATCCGATAAAATTGGCCGCATTGACCAAAATTACGCCATACAGCCTCATTCCGGGTCGGCCATTACCCTGACTTTTGAAAACCCCGCCGAAACCAACGAAATCTATGTACTCAAAGGAACCGGCTATTACCACCATATCCGAAACTACGAACACGCGCCCGATAAGCAGTTTATCCGCTATATGCGAGCCAACCAAAAAACCGTAACGCAAGAACTCTCCGTATTGATGGATGCCTTGCAAAAAAATCAAATGGTAACAAACAAAAAACCATGACCTGGAAACCGGTAAGAAACCTCGAATTCCGGATCGTACAGATACGAATGTTTGCGGACATTTTCCGCCAGGGACTGCGGCTTTACCGTCATCCGCTGAGGGCATTACAAGCATTACAAAAACTTCGGCAACACGGCAAAGAGGTACTCGCCGGACAAAAACTCCACAAAGGTTTTAAAATCAGCGGAAAATACGGCTGGGACATGTTTCATCCGCTCTGGCCTTCGCCGGCGTTTAATAAATTTTTTTACCATCACCTGGAAGAGGTATTACCCTCCGGGCAAAACAAAGGCGTCCTGCGCCGGTTGCTTGTCGCTATCACCAAAAAGTGCCCGCTTCAATGTGCGCATTGCAGCGAGTGGGATACCCTCAATCAGAAAGACATTCTCAGCCGGGAGGAGTACGAACAAAAAATCCGCGCAATGGTCAACTATGGCGTGAGTCAGATTGTCTATAGCGGAGGAGAACCGCTCAACCGCTTTGCAGACCTCGTTTATCTGATTGAACGATTTGACCATACCAGCCAGTGGATTTATACCTCCGGCTACGGACTTACACCCGAAAAAGCTACTCACCTAAAACTCGCCGGACTCGAAGGCGTAGCCGTCAGCCTTGACCATCATATTCCCGAAGAACATAATGCTTTCCGAGGCAATAATCGCTCCTTTTTCTGGGTGGAAAATGCGGTGCGCAACTGTTTGGATGCCGGTCTGTTTGTAAGCATAAATATTTGTCCTTCAAGAGAATACATTACTGCCGGAGGAATAGATGACTTTATGAAACTCATGCGAGCCTGGCAAATCCCAACCGTCAATATCCTCGAACCCCGAGCCGTCGGCCATTTTGCCGGACAGGATGTGGAGTTGCGGGAGGAAGAAAAAAAGATTTTAGACGAATGTTTTTACCGGTACAACTTTTCGCCCGCGTTTGACGACTACCCTGTATTAACCTATCCCGGCATTTCACGGAAATATGTAAAATGCGGCGGCGGAATTTCGTACCTTTTGCTCGATTACGACGGAACATTACGACCCTGCCCTTTCTGCAAAACGCCGATGTCCTCGCCGGTAAATCGAGAAATCTTATGCGAAGCGTAAACTTCTGTAAACCCATGAAAAAACAACTTTTACTTATCCTTTTGCTTTTCCCGGCGGTTGTGGCCGCGCAAAATGACCCCGGATATATTACTGCTTTTATGCCTCTTGTGCAATCCAACCCTGACGCTGTCCTCGAAGGAATGGGCGGATTGGGAGTAGTTTTGCCGGAAAACATGATGGGAAACCACAGCCGCATGAATCCGGCTTTGTTGTATGATTCCGCCAATATTACCCGTTTTCAGATTCACTACAACCCCGAATTAAGTTCCATATTTACCGGATTTCATCATCTGGAAGGAAATCTGAGTTTTTCGCTCCGCCCCCGACACCGGATAAGTGCTGTTTTGGGCGGGTTTAATCTCGGCTGGTCGCCTAATAGAAACGGCGTCTGTCCTCCCCCCAATCCGTCGTTTAGCCAAATATTTTCTACAAAAGTCGGTATCCAATATGGCTGGAAAATCAATCGCTGGTTGAGTGTGGGAGCGGGTTTGTACGGAGTTCAATCGCGCCTCACCTGGGTGTGTGAAGATAATCCTTCGGTGACGAGAACCCTGGCAGGAGAATGGGGGCTGCAATTCCAGAAAGCACTTTTGCAGTCACCCCGACAAGAGTTGTGGCTGCGGGCCGCTGTATCCCAAACTGCCATTGGCCCCAAACTCGATTTTTTTCCTGGCGATACCGGATTAGCTGCCATTGGGCCGATCTGGCGGGCGGGTGCGCAGATCGAATGGAAAAAGAAAGATGCCATTTTTGCGGGTATCTCGGCGGGTTATCAGATGTCTTATATCCCAGGCTATCGCCCGATTCATACAATAGGTCTTCAGGAAACGCTCAATGTAGGCGAAAATGTGAACCTTTACCTGCGGCAGGGGGTGAATTTTCGGTCATTTGACGCCTTCCGGGGCGGTTTTGCCCAAATCAGTACCGGCATTGGGGTGGAAATGGGATACTTTCGAATTGACGCCAGTATGCTAACCCCTTTGCCCGTAAACACCCATATCAGTACGCCGTTCCGGATTAGCATGACCTACTCTTTTGGAAAATAAAAGCCTAAACCTCTATTCCTTCGCCACTTTTTCACTAAAATCAATAAAAGCCTGCGGGTAAGTCGCATGGTTGGTTTTCATCATCCGGTCCCAGAAATTGAAGTAGATACCATAATTGCAGTGAAAATATCGGTGATGCTGGTGGTGGTGAATGGCGGTGTTAAATATTTTAAACACACCTTTTTTATTTGCCCGAAGCTCAAACCCCAAATGACCATAAACACTCATAAATAATACAAACGTCGCAAAAAACACCAAGACACCGTGATAAACGGGTAAAACCATTCCTACCAGCGGAATGATCCCAATCTGTACGACTGCCTCCAGCGGGTGAAAAGCAAAAGCTGTAAACGGATTCGGATTGTGAAACCGGTGGTGCCAGGAATGAACGATTTTGTAAACTGGTTTCCAATGCAACAACCGATGGGTCCAATAAAACCAGGTATCGTGTATCAGAAAAGCCAACGCCAGGGAAACTACGAGGTACCACCACCCATACTGACCGGCTTCGTAATAAATTGCCGCAGAGCCATTGCTTACGGCTTCATCCAAACCATACCCTGCCAGTGCAAAAACCCCAAAGGAGAGCGCAGAAAAACCCATTTCGCGTTTCATAATCGGCCAGGGTGCGGTCTGCGGATTGATTTTCAGCTTTCGGAACTTTGTCCCTTTCCATACATAAAATATCAGGTATAAAGACGTTACCGCCCCGCCTGCCATTACCGGTAAAAATATCGTCCAGAAAAAACTCATATTACAGCGGTAAAAAAATCATTCGACTAAAATTCATACTGATTCCACGCAACAGGTCCCCGGTCTTTCAACAAACGCCAGTGCGACAAAATCGCCCGCCCCAGCCGGGGTTCACAAAGATAAGTAAGCCCAAATTCTTCGGCGGTTTGCCTGACCAGCGGAGTTAGCGAAGGGTAATGAATATGGCATACACGGGGAAAAAGATGGTGAACGACATGATGGTTAAATCCGCCAAATAAAAAATTGACAATCGGGTTTTGCGTCGCAAAATCAGAAGTCGTCATCACCTGATGTTCCGCCCAGGAAGCGGCCATTTTCCCTGTTTTGTCAGGCTCCGGAAATACCGCATCTTCTCCCACATGGGCAGATACCAACGCAATGGCAACCACAGCACTCGCCGAAAAATTCATGACCAGCCAGCCTAACAAAATCATTCCCCAAGATTGTTCAACATAAATCAGCGGAATTACCAGCACATACCCCAAATAAAAAACCTTGAATGCCAGCATCTTAACAAATTCCCCGCGCGGAAATTTTCCTCGTCGGAAAGCTCCGATATTTTCCGAAAAAAAATCCACAAAATCGCGGCGGTACAGCCAATGAAGCGTATAAAGCAGATAAACAAAAGGCATATAAATATGCTGGTATCGGTGAACTGCTTTGACCGTGTCGTTGGGGAAAATCCGCACAAACCCTACCTGACGAATGTCGGAGTCCTGATCCGAAATATTGGGGTAAGGATGGTGGGCGAATACGTGGCGGTTTCGCCACATAAAGGAATTTGCCCCCAGAAGGTCGAAAAACAGGCGTATCGCACGGTTTATCATCGGTTGCCGGGAAATCGCGTTATGTGCCGCATCGTGCCCCAGATTCAGACCAATCAGTATCGCCAATGCTCCCATAAGGCTATAACCCGCCAGCAGCCACGCCGCCTTTTCGCCTAAAACCATTATTACCCCATAAGCGAGAATATAAACCGCCACCAGAAAAAAACCTTTGGCAAAAAACCGGGCGTTGGCATAAGTAGAAATCCCTTTCGACCGAAAATACTCGCGCACCCGCCGGTTGAGTGTCTGGTAAAACGCATCTTCTTTGGAAGTGAATATTACGGTTGGGGGTGAGGGCATATTTGGGTTTTTAGATGGGGAAGTTAGGCCGAAGAACCGGTTATTGGTTAAAAATATACAAAAGAGCTATACTTAAACCAAATAGCATAAGAATATTCAAAATTACGATCCTTACAATAACTGCTATGGCTTTATTACGCAATTTACGGTCAAATAATTCAGGGGTTTTTTTCATCATTTTTAATGCCTTTCCTGCTTTTGCAATGGAAATAATTCCCAAAATAAAGCTTGCCAGAGGTGAAATAGGCAACAAAAGCAGAGAAAACAGGCTATACACCCTGGCATCTTTTACCACCTTGTTCAAATTAGTATTAATAACTGAAGGGGTTTCTCCGGTATCCACACTCACCGAATCCGGTGTGTAGGTTGGCATTTGTCCAGCATGAAGCAGAGAAGGAACAAACATCATAAGAACCAGCGCGAAGAAAAACAGACTTAAAGTTTTCATATTCTTATTTTTTGAGAGATTAAAAGGATTAAATGATTTAACAGTAGTAAATCTCGGTTCTTCTCTCCGGCGGGAAAAAATGATATTTGCGACAGATTCGCGGGTTTTGGGAATTTTTGCCAATCGGCTACAACTTTCGGCGAAGACATGGGAAAAATCGCCTGCCAAATATTATTTCACAGGAAGCGGGGATTTTCTGCTGAAAAAAATACGCAGATTTACGGATGCGTGAGCCTTTGTTGCCGAAGTATCTTTGGTTTATTATTCGGCAACTAATTTTTACGATTATGACAAAACAAACACGGCGAAAATTTGTAATAGGATCTTTGGGTTTGCTGGGAGGGAGCGTATTGACTGCCTGGGTTTTCCGGCGATCCTTGATCAGAAATCTTTTTTTTACTTTCGACCCCAATCCCAATATATCTCTAACGCCTGCACCGATCAGTGAAGCGGAGCCTTGTATTCTGACTTCCAGTCAAGTCGAAGGCCCTTTTTATTTTCCCTCTCCGCATCGAATTGACATTCGGGAAGACCGTGAAGGCAAAGAAACCAACCTCAAAATCCAGGTACTTCGTTATCCGGATTGTAGCCCTATCGAAAATGCCATCGTAGAGGTCTGGCACTCTGATGCCGAAGGCAATTACAGCGGTTATCCGGAAGAAATTGCAAAGGACGAGTGGCAAATGTTTATGCTTTTTGCCAAACACGGGGAAGGGCGTTCCGCGAGTGAGTTTCGGGTAAAACCCGTTAGTAAAACCACCTACCTCCGGGGGCTTCAAAAAACCGATCAACAGGGATGGTGTACTTTCAAGACCATATTTCCTTGTTGGTACATCGGACGGGTACCTCATATTCACTTCAAAGTATTTATCGGGGATAAAGAATCTTTGAACGCCCAGTTTTATTTTGAAAAAGCTTTTTGTGATAATTTATTCACAACAACCGAACCCTATACCAAAATGGGAATATGCCCCATTGATTTCCAAAACGACGGTGTCTTGGCATTAACTTCGGGTACACAAAATGGATTAGTCCTACGGCCTGACCCGGGGGAAAATGAAAGCCTGATGTTTACGGCTCGTATTGGAATAAAAACGGCTTGAGGCAAAGCTTACGGATTTGTAAAATATTTCTCCCAAACCACAGGGTAAGTCTCTCGGGTGGTGAGTGAGTCGTCTAATAACGTATAGTCTCCGTCCGGGAAATAAAAGGCATTTAGGATGGTAAATCGTTCTGTCGGGTTTTCTTCCGGGTCGGGCAATATCCGGGAACCGTGGTCTCCCTGAATGATGATTACCGGCTGCCGGGTGGGGTCCCTCAAAAGGGCAGTAACTATTTCTGTTAATTTTTGATCGGTGTAAATCAATTGGTCGCGATAGGCTTCGTGATCTTCTTTTCCCGGTGGGTGTCCATCGGGAAAATTTTTTCCCTTTTCATCAAAAAAATACGGCGCATGAGGAATCACCAGATGGGCATAAACAAATACCGGTGAATCATAATCGGAAAAAGAAATATTTTTAAGCAATTCCACGGTTTCCTGATCGCTTTGGAAGGTCGGTTTTTGAAAAAAATCGCTTTGCAGTTTTCCGCCCAGTGTTTTGCTCCACAAAAATTTTCCTGTCCGGACCGGGTGGCTAATGAAAGGGTTTTGCCGAGAACGAGGCGCGCCCGGTAAATCGAAAAAAGAGTAGTTGATTATTTGATAGCCCTGTTTCATGAGGGATCGGGGAATTTTTCCGTGCGAAATCAGCTCCAGCACCGTTGCATTGCTCAAATGCGACTCGACATTCATCGTATGGAGCAGCGGGATACTATCTCCCGCAAAAAGCGAGGAAATGGATTGTCCGGTATGGTCATAGTTGCTGCGGGCTTTTTCGGCGATATAAAAGTTGTTTTGCCGAAAAAACTCCCTCAAAGAGGGGGAATAGTCCCAGAATTTTTCCAAGCTCTCAAAACTTGTATGTGCGTCCACAATGATATGCACAATGTCCGGAAACGAATCTCTTTTGGCCGAAACCGCCAGCGCCGGAGCGTTCACGTATTTTTCCTTTAATTCTTTCCATCCTTCGTACCACTGTCCATAACCCACAATTACCTGAAATATCTCACCTGTCACCAAAATCAAAAATAGAAGATTCAGGTAGCGAGTCAGCCTTCGCGGTTCTTTTTGATGGAAATGAAGATAATACATCCCGATTCCCCATAAAATCAAAAAAAGCGGAACCAGAAACCGATGTCTGCCCATTTCGGAAACCGTGGGATTTTCACTGATAAATTTATAGAGTGTTGAATAATGAAGGAATACGATTCCGGCAAAAGAAACACTGGCAGATGCCTTAGCTAAATTATTAAATATCAATAAGTTAAGCGCAAGCACCAAAAGTAAAAAACCGATAGTGCCCGCCAGCCAGAACAAAAATGCCTCCGGGAGGGAGAAAAAATACAGGCTTTGTTTCCAACTGTAAAGAATAAAAAACAGCAGCAACAAGGGCAGATGCAGAAAAGATAAGATCTTCTCTTCCCGGAAGAAGTAGGTGAATGCCTTTTTTTTCATTCCATGCCTGTTTTTCGCTGCATAAGGTACAAAATCCGCTCAGAATGGGGAATTGTCTGTTTTTCTTCGATTGTAAAATATACGGAAAATATTTCCTCAAAACCCGCCGGGTGATATTCCGGAAAAATATCTTCCCTAAATGCCAGCATTTCACGGATTTTAGGGTCGGATTTGGGAATAAACTCGATGATAAGCTGCGGGCTGATCCGGGAAAAAAAACGAGCCAGTTCGGCCAGGGGAAGATTATTTCCGATCACAAGATGGTGAACCAGTGCCAGAGCAAGTGTCAGTTGGGGCAGAGGGCGGTTAAGCCAGGCCGTGCGTTCTTCGTTAGCCCAACCCAAACCCGGACTGGGATTGGCCAGGTCCATTCGCAGCGGCAATAAATTGGAAATATTTTCCGAACAAACCTTTTGATACCCCCACTCTACTGCCAGTGAATCCGAGTCTAAGGCAACAGTCAGGCCGTATTCTGCGGCGATCCGACTGAAAGTAGCGTCATTAGCACCGAGATCCCAAGTATAAACAGGATGGATATTTTTTATCCATTGAGTGATAATTTCCTTTTTTTTCAAAAGATAATCATCGCTGATAATCATGGATTTATAATAATTTTCCCAGGTTGAGACCTGTCTTTTTACCGTCAATTTTTTCAGGGTGTTTTCGAGAGAGTTAATCAATCCCTGAAAAGCAGCCGGAGAAAATGCGAGGGAATTTTGAGGAGGCGCTGCATTTTTCCCGTTTCCGGAACGACCGTGAAAAAAAAGGTGAATACTCAGTCCTGATTTTATTTTCATTCGCAGAGGAAGCAACCGATAAGCCAAATCCAGCGGAATTCCATCGGCATATTGCTGCATCATTGTTCCGAGGCGAAGGTCGCAGGCCATTAGTGCCAGTGGGGCAAGGAAATGGCGGCAAAACTGACCATAAGCCACCCAGGGCCTGCCCGGTTGGAGGATTTCGAAGGAAGTGGTATCAATAAATACTACTCTCCCGTTGTGAAACTGGATATTAAAAGCCGAAGCATCCCGTAGAGACATGCCGTGCTCCATGGCCAGTCGTTGAATTTTCAGGGTGAGGATAGCCGTATCCCGGTATTGCCCAAAAGACCACTCGTAGGGATAGGAGATAAAGGAAATTTTTTCGGGTTCGATTACCCGATAATCCGGAGGAAGGCCGAATCCTTCGTTTTTGACCTCCTGATGCGGAATCAGCCAGCCTTTGTTTACCAGCTTGTCATACAACCCCGAATCCATCAAATGGCGGTAATGCGGCTCGTGCCGGGGGGAAATCCATCGGTATATCTTATTTTGATCCGAAAAAACACCCCCATTGGGATCGCGGAAAGAGCCGGGAAGGAAAAACATGAAGATTTATTCCGGTTTGTCAGGAGAATAAAAAAACGCCCGGAACCATTTGAGCAGAGTTTCCCGGATTTTCTTAAAATAAAAACTAACCGCCAGCCCACCGGCAATCAGCAACTGAAACAAAAAGCTCCCGGATCCGGGATCTATATACAGGATAAAAAGGTTCATGGTTTTTGTTCGGTTTATTTATTTGGGACAGGCAAAGATATTGTGAATATCAAACAATCGGAAAGAAAGAAACCCCAAAACACAACATGCGAGAAAGAGAGGGTATAAAAAGCAGAAACCTCATACAAAATCTGTATGAGGTTTCTTTGTAGCGGGGACCGGACTCGAACCAGTGACCTTCGGGTTATGAGCCCGACGAGCTACCAACTGCTCCACCCCGCAATATATTTTTAAGTGTTGGGTTATTAACTTGCCACTATTTTTTCTATATCTTCTAAACGAGAGTACATAGTTAAAGGTTTCATCTTACATTTGCAAATCTTTTTAATATTTTTCTATTGGAATCCACTTCTTCTCATAAATCAGGGTTTGTCAGCATCATTGGGAAGCCCAATGCAGGTAAATCCACCCTGCTCAATCGCCTTTTGGGTCGCAAGTTGAGCATTACGACCCCCAAAGCCCAGACTACCCGGCACCGGATATTTGGCATTGACAGCGGCGATGACTACCAGATTGTCTATTCTGACACTCCGGGACTGATCCGGCCCAAATACAAACTTCAGGAACGAATGGTGAATTTTATCGGCGAATCACTCGAAGACGCCGACCTTATCGTATTGCTTATCGCTGTAAATGAAACCTTCCCGGAAGAAGATCTTGTTTTGCTTGCCGAAAAAACCCATATCCCTAAAATATTGGTTATCAACAAGATAGATGCGGTAGAGGAAGACAAGGTTTTTCTGCGAATGAAAGGATTGATGGACAAATTTGCTTTTGTCGAAGCCATTCCCGTCTCTGCACTCACCGGCACCAATGTCGAAAAACTCAAATCACTTGTTTTGCAATACCTGCCGGAAGGTCCACCTTATTTTGAAAAAGACCAGATTTCGGATCGCCCCGAGCGTTTTTTTGTAGCGGAAATCATCCGGGAGAAAATTTTTCTTTTGTTGCAACAAGAATTGCCCTATAGCACTGAAGTGGTGGTTGATACTTTTACCGAAGAAGAAAACCGCACCTACATCCAAGCGACTATCCACGTTGAACGACAAGGGCATAAAGGAATGGTCATTGGAAAACAAGGTTCTATGCTCAAAAAAATCGGTACACTTGCCCGAAAAGACATCGAAGAATTTTTGGGGGAAAGCCTGTTTCTGGAACTATATGTCCGGGTCAGCGAAGGCTGGAAAAACAGCAATTCTATGCTTCGTGATTTTGGTTATGAATAAATAGTACGAATATTCAATTATTCTTTCTTCCAACTTTCGAAGTAATAACTGGCGTATTCCTGGCTTTATTTTTCGCCTTATAAACCCGACCTTTCCGCAGAAATTAAGGCAAGATGAGGCACAAATACATTGTTACACCTGGAATTATTTTTTTATTCTGTACACTGGCCTTTTCCCAAAACACCCCCAAAGCCGATAGCCTTCGAAAGATTATTTCGACCTCGAAAAGTGATACTACCCGGTATATAACAGCATTGCGGCTGGTGGACGAGGTTCTCCCGGCTTCGGTTGATTCTGCTTATCATTATCTTAATCTCGCGGAATCCCTGGCTATTACGATGAACGACACCCCCCGTCTGGCAAAAGTTTACCGGGGCTTCGGCTATCTTAGTGAATATATTTCGATGCTGGAAGAAGCCTCTATTTGTTTTGAAAACGCGAGTCGGTTGTTTTACCTTGCCGGAGACACTTTTCAACTGGGAATTTTGCATACACGACGGGCAAACAACCATTTATTGAAAGGAGAATACGAAAATGCCCTTCAACTTTGTGATTCGGCGATTTATTTTCTGAATCTTGTCGGGGAAAAAGGTGTGAAGGAAATCCCCCGTGTATTTGAGATTCAGGGCCTTATCCATCGAAAGGCGGGCAATTTTCCGGCAAGTATGGAATCTCTTCAAAAAGCACTTGCCGAATGGGAAAAAACCGATAATAAAAACGGTATGGCCTCTGCTTACAACAATATCGGACTGATTTATCTGGAGCAGGGCATGGACTCGCTTTCGCTGGATTATTTCCATAAATTTTTGCGAATGGCCCGAGAAATCAACCGCAAAGATTTTGAGGGAAGCGCCTATATAAATCTCGGCGTGGCATTTGCCAATCTTGATCAGGATTCTTTTGCCATTCTCAACTACGAAGATGCGCTTAAAATATTCCGGGAATTAAATCAGAGCAACAAAACGGCTCTTTTACTCAACAATATTGGTGCCCTGCATCGAAAAAACAAAAACTACGAATTAAGCATCCAATACCTTTTTCAGGCATTGGATGTCATCGCCGCTACCGATGAAATGGATATTCGGATTCACATCCTTAACAACCTCGGAGCCAACTTCCTGAATCTGAACCAGCCGAAAACGGCAGAGCCTTATATTGAGAAAAACTACGATCTGGCAATGGGATATGGCTCTCTTTCCCAAAAAGTAGAAGCCCTCCATTTGCGAACCAATTTTGCCGAAGCCAACCGCAGTTTTCAGGAAGCTTTTTCCTACCACCAGATGTATGCCCAATACAAAGACAGCCTTTTTAATGAAACCAAACTCCAGCAAACCGCCAATATACGCCACCAGTTTGAAATTGAAAAGCGGGAAACCGAAGCGAATCTGCTGAGAAGAGAGCAGTTGGTACACAAAGATATGATCCGCAAACAACGGGTGTTGCTGGCTATAAGCATCGTGGGAATCTCGGTAACTCTGGGACTACTGGTTTATCTCTATCGCCTCCTCCGCTACAAAAAAATAGCTAATCAAAGGCTTCGTCAACAGGCTGCCGATCTGAAAAAAGCGAAAGAAGTAGCCGAAGATGCCTCCCGCGCCAAAGCCGAATTCCTCTCCGTAATGAGCCATGAAATCCGTACTCCGATGAATGCCGTCATTGGAATGACCCATCTTCTGCTGGACGAGCACCCTCGTCCCGACCAGATAGAATACCTAAAAACCCTTAAATTTTCTGGAACCAATCTCCTAAACCTCATCAATGATATTCTGGACTTTAGCAAAATTGAGTCCGGCAAACTCAATATCGAACACATTGATTTTAATCTCCATGAAATTGTGCGCGGTATCACCCACTCCCTCGGAATCAAAGGTCAGGATAAAAATGTAACCGTAAAATACCACTACGATACCTCATTGGCCGAACACTACAACGGAGATCCGGTACGCCTCGGGCAGATTCTCACCAATCTTATGGGCAATGCCGTAAAATTTACCGAACACGGTTATGTGGAATTACGGGCAGAAAAAACGTCCGATCAGGGCATTCTTTTTCAGGTAATTGACACGGGCATTGGTATTCCGGAGGACAAACAGGCACTGGTTTTTGAACAATTTGCCCAATCCTCCGCCGATACTGCCCGGAAATACGGAGGTACCGGACTGGGATTAGCCATTACCAAAAAACTCCTGGAACTCATGGGATCCGAAATACGGCTGAAAAGCATACCGGGAAGTGGAAGTACTTTTTATTTTTACCTCCCTCTTGCCGAGGTAAAAAATCCTATTAAAACCGATACAGAAAATCCTCTGGGTGAACGCAAAACCTTCAAAAACCTCAATGGATTGAGTGTTTTGGTTGCCGAAGACAATAAAATCAACCAGGTAATCGCACGCAAATTTCTGGAGAAATGGGGAATTCGCACAACCGTTGTCAACAATGGCCAGGAAGCGTTGGATCAAATCCGGAAAGAATCCTTCGATATTATTCTGATGGATATACACATGCCCGAAGTGGACGGAATCGAAGCGACACGAATCCTTCGCAAATCTGAAGATCCGGCCATTGCTCATTTGCCAGTCATTGCGCTCACGGCTTCGGCCCTGGAAGAAGAAATTAAGACGATTATGGAGGCCGGAATGAATGACATTGTGACCAAACCCTTTGACCCACTCACTCTTTATCAGATCATTGCTCGGTATTATACCTACGAAGAAATGGAATCCGCCGCCTGATTTTCTGCCTCCCATTAAAGTAAACTTGGGAAACTCACTGATACCTTGTAGCTTGCATACCTTTTATGAGTGGTATAGTAGCAATTGTAGGCAGGCCCAATGTAGGCAAATCAACCCTCTTCAATCGGATGATCGAAGAGCGGAAAGCAATCGTGGATGATGTAAGCGGGGTCACCCGCGACCGCAATTACGGTAAGGCAGAGTGGATCGGTTATGAATTTACCGTCATTGATACCGGCGGATATGTTCCGGCTTCCGAGGATGTTTTTGAAAAAGCAATCCGGGAGCAGGTTCACATTGCCATGGAAGAAGCAGATGTCCTGATTTTTATGGTGGATATCGCTGCCGGAGTTACCCCGTTGGATAAATCTTTTGCAAACCTGGTGCGAAGAAACCCCAAAAAGGTGATTCTCGCCGCCAATAAAGTGGATACCCCCAACCGGATTACCGAAAGTTTTGAGTTTTATGAACTGGGGCTGGGCGAAGTGATTCCGATTTCTGCCATTAATGGAAGTGGTACGGGCGAACTTATGGACGCGATTGTGGATGTTCTCCCCAAAGACAAACCATATAACGATAACGAGGGTATTCCCCGTTTTGCAATTGTCGGAAAACCCAATGTGGGTAAATCCAGTCTCATAAATGCTCTTCTGGGAAAGGATGTCAATATCGTAACACCCATTGCCGGAACCACCCGCGACAGTACTGATACCCGATTTAATGCCTTCGGACAGGACATTATTCTGGTTGATACCGCCGGACTACGGAAAAAAGCAAAAATTCAGGAAAACCTTGAGTTTTACTCCACACTCCGCACCGTCAAAGCCATCGAAAGCTGTGATGTTGCCATTTTGCTCATTGACGCGAATCAAGGAATTGAAGCCCAGGATTTAGCGGTTTTTAGCTTGATTGTCAACAACAAAAAGGGGGTGGTCATCCTTGTGAATAAATGGGATCTTTTCGAAAAAGAAACCAACTCTGCCCGCGATTTTGAAAAAGTCATTCGGGAAAGACTTGCACCTTTTAATGATGTACCCATTATTTTTGGCTCTGCGCTGACCAAACAAAGGCTCCTCAAAGTCCTCGAAGAAGCCACAGCCGTCTATCAAAATCTGGAGAAAAAAATTCCGACCAACGAGTTAAACGAAAAAATGCTCGATGCGATCAACCGGCACCATCCTCCCACATCCCGAGGACGGATTATCCGGATAAAATATGTTACCCAGATTCAGGCCAAAGTCCCTACTTTTCTCTTTTTCACCAATCACCCCCAACACGTTCAGGAGTCTTACAAAAGATACCTTGAAAACCAACTCCGGGAAAAATTTGGGTTTACCGGCGTACCGGTAAACCTCTTTTTCAGACAGAAATAATTTCTTCGGTTTCTTTTAATTGCCTACTGCCGGAACTACCTGAACCCATTGTCCTCCCTGCCGGGCATTGATCGTAGGATCATACATAGCCGCAGTAGAAACGGTGGGTAAATAATATTTTCCGAGATAACTGGCGTTCAACAAAATATGGAATGTTTTGGTGCTGGATCGCTTCAAATCATAAAAGGTATATACCCGGTCATCCCGAAAATCCTGAAATGTCGGAATCACTCCTCCTGAGCCGGAACCATCCATACGAGTATTATGGATTTCCCAGCCGGAGGGGAAAATCTGAGCTATAGCCATCTGCTCATAATCCATGGTTCCTGTATTTTTCACCATCACTTTGGCAATAAAATCAGTACCCTGTTCAATTTTCGCAGGATTGAGCGTCAGCCCATCCATCGTGGTATAAGTAACTTTTATCTCCACCCCATTAGCCGCACGGGTTGTGTCTCCCTGCTGCGGGATTCCGTCCAGAATCAGGCGTGGATAAATCATCGCACCGCTTTTATTCTTGACCTCCAGCATTCCCTTTTTTACGTCCGCCAATTCCACCTGCCATATCGGTGCATCCTCTGAAACCTCCTGCCATTTGCCCCCATCGAGTCTCCAGGCAAATTTCATTCGGGAAGAGGTACTTCCCTCTCCGACATAACGAGCGATTGCTACCAGACAATAAGCAATCTCCTGGGTATTCAGTTCTTCTTCGGAACTCAATCGGTCTGAAATTGCTTTAACCAATGCGCCCGCTTCTGCTTTCCTGTCCATTACACTCAACGCCTGCAAAATCACGGCCTGATCGCGCACGGTAGAACCAAAAGTGCCGTTTTGCTCTTTATACTTTTTAGCATCTTTGCTCAAGGTTTTGGTCATTTGAATCGCCACTTCTTTCTGACCAGCCAGGTGATAAGCCGTTGCCAGATTCCAGAGAGCGGCTGCATACAGCCCGGTGTGCTGACGCATACGATTCATGGCCCCCAGTTCCGGCTGCCCGGCAAGCGCAAGCAAAAACAATCGGTAAGACTGCGTAAGGGCAGAGGCATCATCTCCTCCATTCCACTCCCTTGCCAGTGTCTGCTGATAACCTTTCCAGTTTTGCAGTAAATCCGCAGGCAGAGCATATCCCGCTTTTTCGGCTTCAAGCAGGAAGTGTCCGGCGTAATTTGTTCCCCACTCATTCACCTCTGACTGCCCCGGCCAATAGGCAAAACCACCTCCCGCTGTCTGAAATAGTTTGAGGCGATTTATACCGGCACGGATGTTTTTATCAACATCGGTTTTTTGCTCCGAAGAAAGTTTGAGCAGGCGGGTAAGATAGACTTGTGGGAAAATGCCGGAGGTCGTTTGCTCGATACATCCATAGGGATAATGTATCACATATTCCAGGCGATTGCCCAGACTTAAAGGCGGAATCGCCGACACTTCCACAACGCCATGACTTGTGCCCCTCATGCCCAGTGGCTCAACCCCCTGCTCCCAGGTACCATTGGCCTCCAATACTTTGGCATATACATCGGTAACCCGTGGATTCGGTGTGCGAATTTCAATATCGGTTTCATAGGTTGCCACATACTCACCCGATTGTGCAGTAATTTTTACCGTCCCCTTTCCTAAGGTACTTAAAACAGACAACTTAAAATTGGCCATTTTTTCACCCGTTTCAGAAAAACGAACCGTTTGCACTTCGTTTTCCTCGACGAGCATTTGTTTGCCGGTTTGTACCGTAACTTTTACCTCACGGATATTGTCTTCAAGGGCAAATACCGTTACCGGCAACTGCACCTGCTCACCCGGTCCAAGCATACGGGGAAGAGATCCCAGTACCATAAGGGGTTTTTTCACAGTTGTACTTTTTTCAGCAGAACCATAAGCCCCCTGAGGTGAGCCGGCAACTACCATTGTGCGTACCGCCCCGACGTAGTTGGGCATGTCAATATTGTGAGTCTGTGTTTCTCCGGCTTTCAGTTCAAAAGGGCCGAGGAACTTAACCACCGGTTTAAACCGATCCGGTTTTTTGCCTTCCGGACCATCCGAATCTTCACTACCTCCGATGCTGAGCATACTTTTTATTTCCCCACCGAAAGCGCCAATCACATGATCAAATATATCCCAGGTTCTGACGTCTAATGCCTCGCGCTGGTAAAAAGTTTCCCAGGCGGAGGGCGTTTGAAAACGGGTAAGCCCCAGTAAACCCTCGTCCACGACGGCAAGGGTATAAGTCATGGGGGCGCCTTTTTGTTCGCTTACCTTAACGGCATATTGCGAGTTGGGCTCCAACTGATCCGGCATAACAATAACCGGTGTCAGGTGCGTAGCCGGGTCTTCGACCTTCAAAGGTACAACTCCGTAAAGGCGAATCGGACGATCATTCAAGGTCTGAGCATGCGGCTGAAGCAGGGTCACATTGACATAAATATTCGGAGCCATATCAGCCGTTGTCGGAATAGAAAAGCGGGTGGTTCCCTCAACCGCATCTACCCAATATGCCTGGAGGACTTTTCGCCCCGTCTCAACACTCACCAGCGCCCGTCCCTGACCGCCGGAAGGAATACTCAGTTGAATATTTTCCCCCACTTTATACATTTCCTTATCCGCAGTAAAATTGAGCATCTGAGCGCCGCCCCGTTCGTTGTCGGTAGAACGCCCCGCCCAGCCGGGCCAGTCTATATATACAATTTTACCCGTAGCATGCCCATTTTTGTCCGTGATGCGAATCAGGTAGCGACCCCAGTCGGGGTATTTTACATTCAACTTCCAAACGGCGGCGCCATTTACCGTTTTAACTTTGGCGGTCTGTAATTCATCTGCATTTACGGTTCCCTGATACGTACCGATATTATCTTCGGATTTGTCCCACCACCATTTCCATTCAAGTTTATAAAATTTCACCTCAACTTCACTCGATACCGGTTTCCCTTCCTTGTCCAACGTTGCAATTTCGATATTGTGGTCGGTATCTGTCAGCAGCATTCCTCTTGCAGCATCTCCTTTGGGCGCTTTTACACCCACATACGTATCGTAAGGGTGAAAAGGCATGCTAAAACGATCGGTGCTGAAACCTCCGCCCGGCTCAAACACTTTTCCTTTAAAGTTGGCTACCAACATACCCGGAGCGTCGCTGTTGGCGGTAATTTTTGCGGGAATTTTTGCCAGGCCTGTTTCATTTAAGCTGCCTTCAAAAAGCGTTTTTTCTTCGGCAGAAAACTTTCTTATTGGATCGGTAAAGTTAAATTCCGAATATTTAGGGAAAGATAATGGAGCGTCCTGAAGGGTCACTTTTACATCTGCCTTAAGGTTTTTGGCAATGGCTCCATGTAACCACTGGGCTTTCAGATTTGCCTCACGGGTAAAAGTCTGTTTGGATAGATACGGCACGCCAAAATCCAGTTCGAGTTTCAAACGATTCGGAACAATGGTTTCGACCTTTACCGATTGGGTAAAGGTTGATCCGCCGACTTTTACCCGGGCCAGATAATTGCCGGTAGCTGCATCCGGGGCCGTAGCCGTAGGAAAGGGGTAAAACCCTCCTACGCCTTCGGTTCTGACCATTTTTTCGACGACTTGTCCGCGAGGATCCAGCAGTTCAAATATCACCGGATGGCCCGCAGGCAGGCTTTTTTCTTTATCTTCCAGGATAAAAGTCAGGAAAATCGGATCGCCGGGACGCCATACGCCTCTTTCTCCATAAATATATCCTTTTACTCCCTGATGGTATTTTTGCCCCTGTGTGTCAAACCGGCTCATCGAAAGGGCCGATCCGTCATCCATTCGCAGGTATCCCCGCTGCTCGCCCATTTTGGCTATCATCAGATAGGGGGTCCGATCAAATTTTGCCCGAACCATACCCTTGTCGTCGGTGGTAGCCGTTGTGATCAACTGATGCTGATAGTCGTAGATTTCGAGTTTGGCACCTGCGACGGGTTGAGTAGTCTTAAGATTTGTAACGGCATAAAACGCACCGTGGCTCCCTTGTTTGGCGATAAGACCGAGGTCTGAGGCGAGAATGTTTCGTTTGGCAATTTTTTCAATATTGTAGTAGGCCTGTTTGCAGGGATCTTCACGGTCTTCGTAGTTTTCATAATAATAATCCCAGAAACTGTCTTCGGAACCTTCCACATAGGTAAACCAGCCTTCTTCCAACTCCAACATGTCCTTGTCCTTTTCCTGTGTTTCTTCACTACAGGTAAAATAGGCATACGACTTTCGGAAGCCCAGCGAAACTTCATAAATCGCCCCGGGGTCTGCACTGATGAGGCTACTCAGATCCAGCGAATGCCGGTTCCAGGTATTCAGGTCCAGCTCTTTGTTCTTGTCCAGGTCTATTCGCTTTTTAGCGACCATCTGCCCTACCCGCTTCATTTCGCGACTGCCATCCAATTGATTTACCTGAAGAAACTGGGGAACATTTTTTTCAAATATTTTGATCACGCGCACATCCACGGCTTTTAAGCCTACGGCTTCAAAAACCAGCGGAAGGCTATTTTCCGATTTGGGGAGAATGGTACCCTGTCCTACCAACCTTACCTCCGGTTTTACCTCGCTAAAAACCACGGTTTCCCGAAAAGGGATATTTAGTTTTTCATCATCAGCGCTCAGAATACCCGGCTCTACTTTGATCTCGGCGGATCCGGTTACGGCACTGCGGGGATAAATTCGAATTTGGTTTGCATCAATGGCAAACCGCAGTCCGGTTTCGCCCATAGAAATCAACCCACTTAAATCCTGATTCTTTTTCACCGGATTTGAAAATTCCAGCACGATATAAGGATCAGGATTGTTGTATGTATAAGTTTGAATGGGGTAAAAACTTCCCAATGCAGGAACAGGAACTTTCTTTTCCCCCCGGCTGTCCACATTCAGCTTAGCGCCATTCCAGGAAAGGGCAATTTCATACGGTTTTTCTGAACGTTCAAGACTGTCCACCACAAAAGTATGTTCGTTGGCAGACTCTTTATGCAACCATTTGATTTTCAGGTCTTTATTTCCCAGGGAAGCTTTTAATATTTTTTCAATATTCTCCGAAGGTTCAAAGTCCACTGTTTTGACGATACCGGAAACCTGTTGCCAGTGAGGCTGCGAGTTGCCTAAGGGTCGAATTCCGGTAAGTTGTACGTCCAGATTTTGACGACGAGAGGCAAACTGAAAAGGAAAAGTAGCCAGATCATCGGGGATTTCTTTGCCGATCATGCGCATATCCAGCGAAGCCCGATAAATAGTACCCGAAGGCAGAATTTCATCGGATTTAAACTCCAGAGTCCGGGTATCGAGCCACTGCGCTTTTCCTGATATGGAGGGAGAAAATGAAAAGGGAGATTCCTCCAGTATTTGCCCGACCTGATCCTTTTCGATTATATCATAGGCAAATCGAATACGTACCGGAGAATTGCGACTAATCTCTCCGGCGGTATAAGCCGAAAGGTAATCGTTGAATCGGGGATCGTAATGAGCAAACCGCTGCTGACTCTTATAAGAATAAAAGTAATAAATTCCACTTAGGAGAAGTACAAAAAGGCTGGAGGCAAGGATAATGAGAATTTTTTGTTTCATAGCCGGATTGGGGGTGAGCGTTTATGGATTTATTTTTATAACATTATTTCTGCAATCAGATAATCAGCCAATACCATACTCAGACAACTGTAAACCACTGCTTTTGTACTTGATGCGCCTACTTCCAAGGCCCCGCCCTGGGTATAAAAACCCTGGTAAGCGGATACCGTCGTAATGATCATACCAAAGGTAAAAGCTTTTACATACATAATTGCAACCTGATAGGGATCATAATAAGTTTGTACTCCGATGGCAAATTCCAGACTGGTTACCGCACCGGACATGTCGCCGGCAACCATTCCGCCGAGGTGCGCCAAAAAAGCGGAAACCGTCACCAAAATGGGAAGCGCAACAAGACCGGCAGCGATTTTGGGCAAAATAAGATATGCGCTGGAATTTATGCCCATTACTTCCAAAGCATCAATCTGTTCCGTAACTCGCATGGTGCCTATTTCCGAGGCAATTTTGGAGCCAATACGGCCGGCGAGAATAAATGTAAGAACGGTGGGAGAAAGTTCAAGGAGAGTCGTTGCCGAAACAACCGAACCGATGATAGATTTGGGTACGAGACTGGTAACCAACTGATAGGCTGTCTGAAGAGTACTTACCGCCCCGATAAATACAGAAATGATCACCACGATGGTCATACTACCAATAATCATCGAAACCATCTCCGACATTGTAAGCCGGTAATAGACTCCAGGCTTTTCAAGGGTCTTAAACATTCCCCCTAAAAGCAGAAAATACCGACCGATATGGAACAACAGTTTGCTCAACAACTCCCTATTTGGTAAATGACGATGCCAAAAAAGCGAATATTGTGCAGGGAAACAACTGTAACTTTTATCGCTTTCATCATTATGCAAAAAAAAATGACACCCCACTTTTTGTCCAACCTAAACGCGGGTAATATCGTTAGAAAATGAAGATATATGAACTAAAAAAGCAACGGTTTCTGGTTATCATTAAGAAATAGTTCTGGTGGTTGTTTCCGTAATCAGTCTTGACAATGAATCACCATTTTTGTATTTTCCAGTAATTAAATAATGATTCTGCGCGATTATCGTTATTTTTCTGTAAGAAGGCCCCAAACACTCTACCCGGCAAAGAGACTATGAAAAAAAATTGGATCATATTCTCCCTCATCTACCTGCTACTCAACCCTTTTACTCGGGCGGACGACCGGATTGTTTATGATAATATCAAGTGGAATACGTATGAACTTCCGTTCTATACTTTTGCCGAATATACCCCACAGGTAGCTCTTCGAATGGAATATGCGAAATTTGAAATGTTAAACACGTCCGAGTGGGAAATACTTTCAAAGAAAAATGTTGCCTATGAAATTGATCTGGTCTTTACCAAATATCCCAAAAATATTGAAGAGTGGCGCACTAATTATTATCAATTACTGAATGATCGCCTTCTGACTTTATTTGCGTTGGACTCTTCCTTACAATCGCCTTCTATCCGGTGGAATATGATTCTTCAGACTCAGTGTATAACCGAAGAAGAAGCAAAAAAATACTTTCATGGTTTTGTAATTAAATACAGGCCCCGACAAGCACCGGTAATGGACGAGGTGGAAACCGCGGAACAGTTGAAAGACCTTATTGCTGGCAGAGCCACTACGCGGGACTCAACCGTTTTCCGGGTAATGGAGCGAAATCCTCAATGGAAAAACATGCTGGTTGTCGTGGACTGGACGGGTTCTATGTATAAATTTGGCGCACAGCTAGTACTCTGGTATAAACAAAATATTGACCGGGGTGAGCCCAAGGTTCGGCATTTCGTTTTTTTTAATGACGGCAACAGTAAAAAAACCTGGCAGAAAAAAACGGGACGTGCCGGGGGCGTTTACCGGTCAAAATCCGGTGAGTTGGAGGAGATCGTGGCTACCATGGAATACGTAATGAAAAAGGGCAACGGAGGAGATTCCCCGGAAAATGACCTTGAAGCCATTCTAACGGGTATTCAATATCTTGAAAATTTTGACGAAGTGATTTTAATTGCCGACAATAAAAGTGCGGTTCGGGATATAGAACTTCTGGATAAAATCCATCACCCCGTGAGAATTATTATTTGCGACCAAAAGCGGGGAAGTCCTGTACATCCCGATTATATCAAAATTGCACGGCAGACCGGAGGAAGTATCCATACCCTGCACAAAGACATTGACTATATGAAATCGCTTGACAAATCAACTTCTGGGTTGTAAGCTTTGGTTTCGTGTATAAGAAAATGATTGAAAAAGTATAAAAACAAAAGCGGGAACGCAATCTTTTGGATAGTGTTCCCGCTTCATTGCCAGTTCCCGTAGGATTACTGCCAATGTCAAGTTACAGTTATTGCGGCAGCCCTTCAATCGAAACTCCTACGAGTCTCAACCTTTAGGCGATCTGCGGAGATTTGCCATGCACTGAAGCCTTCTTGCGAAGTTGACATATCTTTGCAGAACAGTTATTTAGGATAGTCCCTCCTTTCCGGAACAATGTGGCTCGCGCCTTGTCCGTCCAATGAGGTTTTTACATCCCGCGAAACAACTTCGGGCTAATATCAGTCAGACACTTCTTTTCAGTTGTATGCTGCTGTACCGGATACTACCTAACCACGCGTGGTCTGTTTAGCATCCCATCCCATAGGATTTTGCCAGAAATCTACTCTTCCTGTTTTGGTTATTCACCTGCCTGTTCAGAGAACTGCTCCAGAATTCTGCTTTTGGCAGGTTCTGTTTGTGAGTCGGGTTTCTTTAACCTGTCTTTTATCTCTCACTTGATGAATCTAATTTCGTCACCTATGGCAGTAAATCCAAATTTTTTCCCTAAGAATTATGAACAAGTTTTCCACTTTTCCACAAGTTATCCACATGTTTTATCCACACTGTGGAAATGTTCAGGTGCCGACAGGAGAAATCTACAGTAGTTCATTTGCCAGATTAGCCAGTTCTGATCTTTCTCCTTTTTCAAGGGTGATATGGGCAAATAATTTTTGGCCTCTGAGTTTGTCTATCATATAAGAGAGTCCATTACTTTGGGCATCAAGGTAGGGCGTATCAATCTGATTGATGTCTCCGGTAAAAATAAGCTTGGTTTGTTCACCTGCACGTGTTATAATCGTTTTTACTTCATGCGGCGTAAGGTTCTGTGCCTCGTCAATAATAAAAATCACTTTTGAAAGGCTTCTTCCCCGAATGTAGGCTAAGGGAGTAATGACGATTTTTTCCTCTTCCAGCATGGTCTCAATTTGTTTGTACCGTTTGTCTGAGGGAGGAAACTGATTTTTAATATATTTAAGGTTGTCCCAAAGGGGCTCCATATAAGGATTTAACTTCTCTTTAATATCACCGGGAAGTGCACCAATATCTTTGTTTCCCAAAGGAATTACGGGTCGGGCAATGAGAATCTGTCTGTATTCTCTCCGCAGTTCCAATGCTCCGGCCAATGCCAGGAGGGTTTTCCCGGTACCGGCTACTCCTTGTATGGTGACGAGTTTAATATCGGGGTTCATGATCGCATGAAGTGCGAAGGTTTGTTCTGCATTTTTAGGGACGATTCCATAAGCAGACTGTTTATCTATGCGATCCAGTTGATTTTTAAAAGGGTTGTTGTAAGCGAGAATAGACCGATTTCCATTGCGGAGTATAAAATAATGATTCTCCACCGGTTTTTCTTCAAATACAGAATCTATCGAAATGAATTCCTCCTGGAATATGTGATTAATGGCTTCCGAGGAGACGTTTTCTTTTAGCGACTTCCCTGTATAGAGATTATTAACATCTTTAATTTTGCCCGTTTCATAATCCTCTGCCGGGAGGTTGAGTGCTTTGGCTTTCAGCCGAAGATTAATATCTTTCGTTACGAGGATTACTTTGCTTTGTTTTTCTTCTTCCTGTAAAGCAATAGCTGCATTCAGAATTTTGTGGTCCGGCTTCGAATGGTCAAATACTCTTTCAGCGTCGAGGGAGGTCGGTCGGTGAGACATCAAGACCTTAAACTGCCCCAGTTCTGGCCCATCAATGGGTATCCAATCCTGAAGGGTAAATTTTCCGGAAAGTTTATCTATAAAACGGATAAACTCGCGTGCTTCAAAGTTTTTGGTAGTATTTCCCTGCTTAAAACTGTCTAATTCCTCCAATACAGTAATGGGGATAGCAATGTCATTTTCCTGAAAGTTGGTTATCGCTTTATTGTCATAGAGGATAACGGAAGTATCAAGGACGTAGATTTTTTTTGCAACTTTTCTTTTCGGCATATAGCGGCGAAATGAATTTTGTGCAAATATACGACAAAAACCGAGGATTTATCTTATTTATTACTTGGCGAAAACGCGGTTGGTGTAGCGCCAAAGACAAAAAAAAAGGGCTGTCCGGTGTGGACAGCCCGAAAAAAAGGGTGGCGTCGACCTACTCTCCCACGTGTTACCGCAGTACCATCGGCGCAGTGGGGCTTAACGACTCTGTTCGGGAAGGGAAGAGGTGGACCCCCACGCTAT
>JANRJC010000012.1:0-77979 GCA_033764335.1 Bacteroidia bacterium
TGTTTTAAAGGTTGATAACACTTTCCATACCTATTTTAAAGCAGAAAAAGTAGCAGTTTCGGATTTGAAGCACCCGACAAATTTTCCTTCGCTCCTTTCCGACTATTTTATCAATAAAATCTGGTTGTTAGAAGAAGAAAACCCTCATGAAAAAGAAGAGCCGACGGCTCACCAACTGACCTTCCAAAACCTGCTGTTTGCCCAAGATACTACTTACCTCACAACGCCTTACTATGCTCTCACGAGGCTAAAGTTTTCGTTAAATTTTTTCCAAATAAAAGAAGCCCGGGATCTGGATGATCAATTCGAAATAGGGGGATGGAATTATTTCGTTTGGGAGGATTATATCGTACTTACGATTCGGAATTTGGATCGAATCGAAGACAGTATGTATTATTTTTCCCTTTTCAGTGAAAAGGAGGTGGTTTTAAAAGGCTCGCAGGGTGCAGTGATTTCGCTACGCTTGATGGAGTGACTTGTTCTCGGACAACCCCGGCCACGAAACCGAATACACCACCCTGAGCGAACACCGTTACGACGTACTGGGTCAAATGATCGGCAAAAACCTCGGCTACGAGTCGGGCAGCCAGTTTTTGCAAATCGGCGACTATCAATACAACATCCGGGGGTGGTTAAGCAAATTTAACCAACCTTCGACGGCGACACCGGGCGGCACGTATCGCGACCTCCTTGCCTTTGAGTTGCACTACAACACCGGCGCGTCCGCGATTGTCAGCGGCACACCGAACCTCTTTAACGGCAACATCAGCGCGATGGCTTGGCAGGTCCTCGGCGAAGGCAAAGAAATCTGCGCTTTTGCCTTCACCTACGATCCGATGAATCGGCTCACGAGCGTGAAGTCCGAGGGGGAAGGCGTTTCTTTTACCTCAAAAGCTTTTTGCCGGTTTAAAATAAAATCTATTTCCGCAGCGCTTCCACGCTGATAATATTGTACCTCTCCCAAGCGGGAAAGCTGATTCGCAATCGCATTTTCAAAAACCTCGCCGCTGCTTACCTGCCCCATTATCTACAAATACCGCAATGCTGTGGATTTTCCTACCCGCCGCATGCCGGTGATTACCGTTATTTGTTTTGCAGAAGGTGGTCTTCAAGGGGGTCGTAACCGGATTTTTCAACTTTTTATACTCGGCAAATCCTGCCAGTGTTTTATTCCTTTTCCAAAATGCAACCAAACCACACTGCGGGGGTAATAGCCTCCTTGGGGCATGGTGGTTGGCAATTGAGGGTAGATTTCCCTGCGTCTTTTTCGCCAGTGAGGAATTTTACGGAAAAACGCCCAATGGGCCTGAATAATTGCGCCGATCGTTCCCCAATCCCAACGCAAAAGCGACCGAAAACCCCAAACACCGTCCAATACTAACCTTACCAACATCCGAAAAAATACCTGCCCTTGCGGCAGGTTTCGGTACATACAGGCAAGGCTGTTGCGCACGTTGAGGAAAGTTTTGTGCGGGTTACTTTTCGGAAGAGCACCGCCGCCCACGTGATAAACTACACTTTGGGGTTGGTACATTATTTTGTAGCCGTAATTTTTGGCGCGCCAGCAAAAATCTATTTCCTCCATGTGGGCAAAAAACTCCCCTTCAAACAAACCGATTTCCTCCACCACACGCTTGCGCACGAGGCAACAGGCGCCGGTGGCCCAGAAAATTTCCAGCGGGGCATCGTATTGACCCGAGTCTTTTTCGGCTATATCAAATAGCCGTCCCCGGCAAAAAGGATAAGCAAAAAAATCTATAAACCCGCCGGCGGCGCCTGCATATTCAAAACTTTCCCGGTCGTGGATGGCCCTGATTTTGGGTTGTACCGCGGCTATGGCGGGGTCGGCGTCTGCCATTTCCACCAGCGGCCCCAGCCAGTCGGGATCCACCTCTACATCACTATTGAGCAATACGAGGTAGGGTGTATGTACAAAAGGCAGAGAAAGATTGTAACCACCGGCAAAACCATAATTAGAGTCAAGCACTTCGACTCGTACCGAAGGAAAATTTTTGTGAAGAAAGGTTACACTATCATCTGTGGAAGCATTGTCCACGACGAGGATTTCCATTTTTTCATAAGAGGACGCAACAACCGAAGGGAGAAATTTTTCCAGCCAGCTTTTTCCGTTCCAATTAAGGATCACAACCGTTACAGGCGTCATGTTATCAGGAGATACCGAATCGTCCAAGGTCAAATCCGGGGATATTAGGCAAAATGCCTTTGGTTGCGCCTTCAAGCTCTTCGCGTCCGCGAATTTCGGCCATATCCAGCGCTTTGTTGACCGCTGCCGTAATCAGATCTGCCATGATTTCCGGATCGTCTTTGTCTATGATATCGGGATCAATGGTAATTTTCATGATTTTACGATTGCCATTTGCTACTACCCGCACCATGCCGCCACCCGATTCCGACTCGACGGTGATGTCCTCCAACTGGTTTTTCACTTCCTTCAGGCGATTTTGCATCTCCTGAATTTTGCCCATCATATCAGATAAATTGAACATTGTTCTTCTTTTTGCATTTATACAAAATTAGGGAAATAAAAGCAGGGAATAAAAAAAATTCACAATGATCTGATTGTGAAAAACCTTCGCTAAATAAGCCCGGCTAATTTTTCCGAAAAGCTATCTCCCTCCTGCGGCGGGCGTTTCCACCGCCGGTGAGACCACAGCCAGCAGGCGGGGTTGTCCTGAATCATTTCTTCGAGTTTTTCGACCTGCATATCCGTAAAACGCTGAATGTTTTCAGGGGATTCTGGCAGAAAATCTTCGACTGGCAGCCGTATCAATTCCAGCGAATAACGCCCCCGACCGATTTTCCGAACATCCGCCACATAAACCTGTACCCCCGTGCGCAAGGCAATCTTTGAAATGCTGGTGTACCATGCCGTAGGAACGCCAAAAAACGAAGTATAATAATACTGCTGTCCCCACCGCGGCGTCTGATCGGTGATAAAGCCAATCATACACACCTCACGAAGATAAGCAACCGACCGCGACATTGCCTTGCGCATGGGGATCATTTGAATCCCCCGGCGTGTCCGCATGGTCATCATTAATTCGTCGAAAATTTTATTGGAAAAGGGATTGTAAACCCCATAGGTCGGAAATAATTTTCCCACCATCAGATCTACTCGTGAAGTCAGCCACTCGTTGTTGCCATAGTGGGTTCCTATCACCAATACTCCTTTTCCCGATTCCTGGATTTTTTCGGGTAATCCCGTATTTTTTAACACGACTCTTTCGGCCAGTTCCTGATCTGACATCCGAAATGCCTTCAGCGTTTCTATGATCAGATCACAAAGATGGTGGTAATACTGCCGGGAGATGGTTTTTATTTCCGCTTCGGTTTTATGTGGGAAAACCTTTTTTAGGTTTTCCCTGACAATTTTTTTCCGATAACGGATTACATAAAAAATCACCACAAACAAAAGATCACTAAACAGGAACAATACCGGCCAGGGAAACAAACCCAGTGTTTTTATTATCCCCAGCCACCATTTATACAGCATTCGCCTACCCCACCCCATGTTTAGTCGTTGGGATTTAACTTGGTGTTAAAGGGATTTTGCAGCGACTCATTCCGCTCAAAATCAATCGTTCCCGGTACCAGGCCTTTGTTTTGCAACTGCTCTTTCCATCTCGGATTGGAGATTTCTCCGTATTTGGTGGAATGAAGGAGAAGGTATTCATTTGAAGCGAGATCGGAATCGTAGAAGATGAAAATCACATTGTTTTGTGCCCCCAGACGATCATAGCGCCAGATTTCGTAGGGAATAATGGCTGATTCGCCGGGATAACGTTCAATATCACTGGGGATACCATATTTAATAAACACCCTTCCGCGATCCGTTTGCCAGCCTTCCCGGAAAGAAGATTTAAACTGCTGGTTTACATAATCCAAGGCTGCAAGATGCCCATTCCACAACGCGAGGATTTTTTGGCGGGGATTAGTTTTGCGTTTTTCAAAAAATGTATAGAGGAAGTTTTTTTTCTGCTCCGGGCTTTCCAACGCTCGGGCAAAATTATATTCCTGCTCAGTACTGATATAGGAAAGCGTTCGGAGGTAATAATCAAGTTGTTCTTCCGAATAATCATTAAAAATATCCGTTTCGCTAGTAACAGCGAGGTTATCATATTCGGTTTCCACACGGGAGTTATAGACAAAAAACTTTTTGCGATAGGTGGCTACCGGCAACCCTTTGTAATTAAGGACTTCGACCTGAAGATAGTAAGTATTGGATTTTAGGCTTCGGATGTCAAATTTTTCCCGGAAAGCATTTCTCTGCGGTCGGGGCGGCCGGGCTTGGGTTTGTTCGTAGGCATATAGAATATTATCTCCCTGCCAGAAGCGCGAACGCACGGTAAAATTCTGATCAAGGACATCATCGGTGTTGTAAATTTCCTGATAAAAAACCAGGGAATCCTGATTAATGAATGCATCATTGGTAACCAGGGGAATGAGGTCATCGCGGGTTCTGCCAACGGTTCCTTTGCTATCTTTTTCGTACGCAATCCATTTAATGTCGCTAAAGACAATTTGATTAGGAGAAAGGGCTTTAATTTCAAACTCATGGATGGCCATTATTTTCTGAGCAGCAGGAGCATAACGATCGTAGGCAATTGCCTGGAGTTTGTACATTCCCGGTTCAAGATCTACCTTTTGAAGATTAAATAAAGTCTTACGGCGCAACTCGGCAGTCGTATCCTTCAATCTTTCCTCGGGCTGAAACTGGAGGTTGTAATTATCGCCCATAACCGGGATACTGTCGCCGTTGTCTATCCTTTGGAGTAGCCAGTTGATATTTACGGAGACCTGATACAGACCGTCTTCATCCTTCTGGTACTCAAGGGTTGTCCCATCCACGGCAAAATAGAATTCTGCGATGGTTTTATTCACCTGAAAATCGAAAAACCGACATACATCCAGATAAAACCCCACACTTTGTCCCCGGAGCATAAGCGGAAGAACCATCAAAAAAACCAGTCCAATTTTTTTCATAATCGGGTATTTGGGTAATACAGCTTAATTTAGCCGTCGGTAAAGGCAAAAACAACTTCAGCGAACCGTTTCAATTACACGGAATCCGCTGAGGACCAAATCAAATCCTTGCCGAAATTACGAAACTCTGCGCTGAAAATGAATATTTACCCGATTGCTTATTTTCCCCCCATTCCCTGGTTTGCCGCCGCTATACAGGAAGAAAGTGTCGTTATTGAAGTGTGTCAACATTTTCGCAAACAACAATATACAAACCGGGCCTTTATACGAGTAGCCAACCGTACATTACCGCTTACCATCCCGGTTGAAAGACGGGGGGACAAAGTGCCCATTCTCCTAAAAAAAGTATCACAAGCAGAACCCTGGGCCGGCAATCACTGGCGCACATTGGTAAATGCCTATAAAAATGCTCCTTATTTTGAGTTTTACGCTGACCAGATGGAAGGCTTTTTTCAGCAGGATTTTCACAGCCTGATGGAAGTTTTGGAAAAATCATTAATGCTCTCCGAAGAGATGTTGGGGCTACAACTGAATCGTCGTTTTTCGGAGGAGTATTTTCCCTCCGGCCACTATGATCAGGATTTTCGTCGGGGTTTTGATCCTTCCTTACAGAAACTGCCTGAGTGGTTTATCGGGACTCCCTATACCCAGGTATTTGAAGGTTTTGTTCCGGGTCTTTCTATCCTCGATTTGATTTTGAACAAAGGGCCGGAAAGTCGCCTTTTTCTGCGAGAATCCTACAGAAGAAGAGACTAAAAAACCATTACCGATGCGAAATCGTTATCTTTGTATTTTAATTGAAATTTTATGCACAAAATCAAAATAGATTCCATCTCCGCAGCCATAGAAGACATCCGCATAGGGAAAATGGTTATTGTCGTTGACGATGAAGACCGCGAAAATGAAGGGGATTTTGTTATAGCCGCCCGGTTTGTCACCCCCGAAGTCATTAATTTTATGGCTACTCATGGACGCGGACTGATCTGCGCTCCCCTGACCGAAGAGCGATGTGAACAACTCGGGCTGGATATGATGGTAGGTAAAAATACCGAAGCCTATAAAACGGCCTTTACCGTTTCGGTTGACTACTTAAAAGATGGCTGTACGACCGGCATATCGGCGAGTGACCGTGCCCGCACGGTGAAAGCGCTGATTGACAACAGCACCCATCCGGAAGACTTTGCCCGGCCCGGGCATATATTCCCCCTCAAAGCCAAAAACGGGGGTGTGCTGCGCCGTACGGGCCATACCGAGGCCTCCATTGATCTGGCCCGGCTAGCCGGACTGGAACCCGCCGCCGTCATCGTTGAAATTATGAAAGAAGACGGTTCGATGGCACGGCTGCCTGACCTTCGGCTTGTAGCCGATCGCTTTGGAATGAAACTCATTACCATTGAAGACCTGATCACTTATCGCCTTCAGCATGAATCTCTTATCCAACGCGAAATATCGGTACAAATGCCGACGAAGTTTGGCGACTTTGAGCTTACTGCTTATCGGCAGATCAATACGGATGAAATTCATCTCGCTCTCACTAAAGGCTCCTGGGATAAAGACGACGCCGTACTTACCCGTGTGCACTCCTCCTGCATTACCGGAGATATATTTGGCTCATGCCGCTGTGACTGTGGCCCGCAGTTGAGTCGTGCCCTTGAAATGGTCGAAAAGGAAGGAAAAGGTGTCGTACTTTATATGCAACAGGAAGGGCGGGGAATTGGCATCCTTAACAAACTCAAAGCCTACAAACTTCAGGAAGAAGGAAGAGATACCGTAGAGGCAAATCTTGAATTAGGGTTTAAAATGGATGAACGCGACTACGGTGTGGGTGCGCAAATCCTGCGCGATCTCGGCATAAGAAAAATGCGGCTCATGACCAATAACCCCACCAAACGAGCCGGCCTGATTGGTTATGGCCTTGAAATCGTGGAAAATGTACCCATTGAAATTACGCCAAACCCCCACAATGAAAAATATCTGATGACCAAAAAACTCAAAATGGGCCATAACATTCTTCGGGATATAGCCACCCTGGCAAACGGTGAAAAATCCTGATTTCTACTCGCGGAGCAGGTTTTTTTGGTTCAAAGCTTTGAGTACTTCGGATCGGTAGTTTCTGCCAATGGGGATCTCCGTCTTGCCAATTTCCACACAGGGATTACAATAAGCGTCCACCTTGTCCATTGCAATGATGTACGAACGATGGATTCGCATAAACTTATCTTCCGGAAGTTTCTCCTCCATATAACTAATCCGCTGATAGGCTGTTACCATCCGATCTTTGGTGCGGACACGAATATAATCCTTAAGGCTTTCGATATAAAGAATATCTTTCAACAGCACTTTAATCATCTTTTTATCTGCTTTCAGATAGATAAAGGCATCGCTGTAATTACCCGTTTCAGATTCCGGGTAAATATTATTCACCGGAAGGGATGGTTCGAGGTGCCCGCCGACCTGATAAACTTTGGTAACGGCCCTCAAAAACCGGTCAAAAGAAATGGGTTTCAGGAGGTAATCAACAACGTCCAGTTCATATCCCTGAAGGGCATAATCCCGGTAAGCGGTAGTAAAAATGACACGGGGCGGGTGACTGATATTTTTCAACAAATCAATCCCGGTAAGCCGGGGCATCTGGATGTCCAGGAAAAGTAAGTCCACTTTTTCCCGGTTAAGCAGGTTAAAGGCTTCAATGGCATTTTCTACCCTTGCCACCAGCTCCATATCTTCGATTTTTTCGATATAGGCCTCCAGCACATCGAGTGCGAGCGGTTCGTCGTCAACGATTACACAGCGGATTTTCATAAGGCTATTCGAGAATAATTTTCAGTACAACCAAAAAAGTGCTCTCTTCATCGTAGATTTTCAGTTCGTGCCGGTCCGGATACAAAAGCTCCAGTCTTCTTTTTACATTTTGAAGCCCAATTCCCCCGGGATAGTTTTCCCGCGGATTTATGCGAATGCCCGGCTTGCCGTTTTCCACCTTAAAGGTCAGGTATTCATTATTGACATTTAGATTTGCGGTAATCCATTTATCGTCGGTTTCATCGCTGGCACCGTGTTTAAAGCCATTTTCGATAAAAGGCAGTAACAACATCGGCGCAATCTGGGTACCGGAAATATTGCCCGTTACATCAAAAAATATGTCCAGATTATTTCCATAGCGGATTTTTTCCAGGGCGATATAATTGTGTATGCTGTCAATCTCCCGTGCCAGCGGCACTTTAGGCGCACTGGCGTCATAGAGCATATAGTTTACCAGGCCGGAGAGCCGCAGCACCACCTCCGGCGCATGGTCTGATTTTTTCAGGCTCAGTGCATAAAGGTTGTTGAGTGTATTAAAAAGAAAATGTGGGTGAATCTGCGATTTGAGAAATTTCAATTCGGCCTCCAGTTTTTCCCGTACCAACTCCCTCGCTTTCTGTTGATCGTTGTACCAGTACTTAGTGATTTTTATGGCAGAGGTAAATATCAATACGTATGTAATCTGAAGCACCGTCCGAATAATTTTATACCCGTGCATAAAAGGCTCCAGTTCTGTAAGGGCAAAATCGGGGTATTTTACGGGATAAATAATGTAGTAAATGATCGCCCGTTGCAATAAACCCGCGAGCAACATCAGAGCCATGATCAAAAAAACAAAAGTCCAGTATTTCCGGGTAAGCAAAAACCGGGGGATAAGAATATATAAAGCCGGGTAAACCGCCGCCAGCTTTAGCGGTAACATGATCAGTTGGTCAAGAAATGCCTCGGTAAACTCATCCTGCCCTCCGGCATTCACTACGGCAAAAAAACTCACATAACTCAACCAGAAGATTACGTGAATCAGCAGCCGGTTTTGAAAGATCGGAATCTTCAGCAACGGATGGGTGGAAAGATCATTGCTCATTCAGCCAAAATACCAAATATCCAATTCAAAAAATAACCGCTGCGACCTGCGTTCTCTGACCCTTGTTATTTTTTAGACCAAATGCACAAAATCAACGACGAAATACACATTTACCGCGCCTAACGCCTTTTGTCGTACCGATTAATGATTCTATCGGTGAACCTTTACCATTCGGCGAATTTTTCAAAATCTTCCCTCAAAGATTACTTACTTACTTTGAAAACCTGTCTCAGGACGGTTTTTCATGAATAAAAGCGTTAGAGTTGTGTGTCCCCCTTTTCCCTTCGGAAAAGGGGGTTTTTTATAGGCGAAGCCTATTTTTCGGGTGTCAGTTCGACAATTGTCCAACCGGCTCCGCCTTCTTCAACCGGTGCATCTTTGATGCTTTTCACCAACCTTTGGCCGGTAAGGTGTGTTCGGATGGCCTCACGCAATATGCCATTGCCTTTTCCGTGAAGGATGCGCAATACATTCAGTCCAGCCAGCCGAGATTCTTCCAGATAACGATCTACTTCCGGAAGGGCGTCTTCCACTCTTTTTCCAATCAGATCAATTTTAAACCGCCCTGCAGGTACCGTGTAATCGCCGATAAGGCGGTATGCTCCGGGTTTTTTGCTTTCTTTCGGGGGTTTAATTTTGATCAATTGCCGGGTCTTTACGGTCAGGCGCATCTCTCCGAGTTCTACTACACCCCGGTTACCCTGCAATTCGATGAGTTTTCCGTAGGAGTTGGAATCGGTGAGTTTTACCCAATCTCCTTCCACGGGTATTTCTCCCGGAAGGGGTTCGATCCGAAATTCTTTTTTGGCTTTTTTATCGCGGCTTTTGGGTTCGGAAGAGGGTTCCGCAACTGAATATTCTTCCGGGTCGGGAGGAGTAACTTCGGGAATAGCAGCTTCGAGTTTCTGGCGAATTTCCTGAGTGGCCTTTTTTTCCGCTTGTTTTTCGCGAATCTCCCGAATGGTTTGTTCTATTTGCCGGTTCGCTCCCAAAATGATGTTTTTTGCCTGAGCCTCCGCTTCCCGAATGATTTGTTTTTTGTTCTTTTCCAGATCTCCCGAAAGCTGTCGGTGTTTTTCCACTAATTCACTCAGGCTTTTTTCTTTCTCGGCATTTTCTTTTACCAGGCGGGAAAGCTCCTGATTTTTCTTTTCAAGTTCGTGCAACAATTTTTCGACTTCCACTTCATCCGTCCCCACTTTTTTACGGGCATTGCGGATAATGCTGAAGTGTACCCCTACCCTTTTGGCCATTTCAAAAGCATAACTACGGCCCGGCATGTGACTGACAAGGGTATAAGTAGGTTTTAACTCTCGCGTATTAAATTCCATCGCCGCATTCATCACCCCGTGGGTGATTTCTGCAAACTCTTTCAGGTTGCCGTAATGGGTAGTGATGACCCCATAAGCTCCCTGCCTCACAAATCGCTCTAAAAAGGCCTCGGCGATAGCACCGCCTTGTTTGGGATCGGTACCGCTGCCAAACTCATCAATCAAAAACAGGGAACCTCGTGTCATACGGTCTCCCATCCGGCGCATCTGAAACAGATGGGAGGTGTAAGTACTCAGGTCATTTTCCACGGATTGCTCGTCCCCAATGTCAAGGAAAAGGGAATCAAACAGTCGAAAAACCGAACTTTCGTCCACCGGAATAAGAAATCCCGACTGGAGCATTAGCTGAAGGAGACCAATGGTTTTTAGTGTAACCGATTTGCCGCCGGCATTGGGTCCGGAGATCAACACGATCCGGTCGGTAGCATCCATCTTCAGATTGAGCGGCACTACCTCAAAGGGCGTTTGTTTAGCTTTGAGGACAAGCAATGGGTAATATCCCCGTATGATATCCAGTTTTTCCCCTTCCGGCTCGATAAGCGGAAGGCCTGCATCCAAGTCAACCGCAAGCTGGGCTTTGGCCTGAATGAGGTCAACATGGGTGATAATCTCCCGAAATTCGCGTAAACCGTCGAGGGAAAGGCGAATAACCGAAGAAATTTTCTGAAGAATGCGAATAATTTCATTTTGTTCGCCAAACTGAAGTTCCCGCATACGGTTGTTGAGCGGAAGGGCCTCTGCCGGCTCGATATATACCGTTCCTCCGGTTTGAGACACATCCTGAACAAATCCGGCAACCTGGTTTTTGGCTTCGGCTTTTACCGGAATGACGAGCCGGTCGTTTCGAATGGTGATTTCCTTTTCCTGGCTCCAGTTTTGTTCATTGGCCATTCGAAGCACTTTGTACAAAGTATTGCGAAGGTCATTGGCCGTAGAAATGAGTTGGCGACGGATTTGAGCCAGTTCCGGAGAAGCATTGTCCCGGATATTGCCCCTTTCATCCAAAACTTCCTCAATTTTTTTTATCAACCCCGAATCAAAAGCCTGTTGATTGACCATTTGATGGAGGTGTGGATACTTCTCACTGCGTTGCCGAAGATAATGAGTAACTTCGCGAATAATGACCAGCCAACTCAAAAAAGCGTGCAAGTCCTGCCGGTTTAGCCAGTTGCCTTCTATTTCCAGACGTGCCAGAATCGGGGAAATAGCGCCTATCCGAAGTGAGGGAAAGGGATCGCCAAATTCCAGAATATCTTTAAATTCGCGGACTTTATACAACTCTGCGAGAATGCGTTCTGAAGATTTTTCCGGGCGAATAAGCGGAATTTCGGCTTTTGCCTCCTCGCTTTTGACCTGATTGTCAAGGTAGGCGAGAATTTCATCGAATCCGAGTTTTTCAAAAGTATGCGGGTGAACACATTTCATCATTGAATTCCTGCAGCTCCGGGTTTAGTTGCCTGAGGTGATTCTTTACCGAAAGATTTGTCATACGACTGTTCCATTTTCTGGTCATAATCTTTGATCATTCGGTAGTAAATCGAATCCATCAGTATCGGGTGGTTGAGATAATATTCGTAACTTCGTAGAAACGTGGGCCGGTCCAGGCCGTGTTTTTTCAGGATTTCATCCTGCATATCTTCCCGAAAATTTTTCCGGGCTTTTATATGCCGGATATTGGCATCACCGATGCCTTCCATTGTATGGATATCGGCCAGCACAACCTGCATTTTTTCTTCGGACAAAATATTCTCCGGCATACTTTCCACACAGCCGAAAAACAAAAACGTCAGACAGATCAGCCAATAGTTTTTCATGACACAAAGATATAGTATTTTCGACCTCAAAAAAATATGCCCGCCATAAGTGCCATATACGCGATTTCGGAAAATCAGGTCATTGGGAAAGAAAATTCTATCCCGTGGCGGTTGTCGGCGGATCTCAAACGCTACAAACAGCTCACGATGGGTAAGCCGATTCTGATGGGAAGAAAAACCTTTGAATCCATTGGCAGACCCTTGCCCGGCAGGCGAAATATCATCATCACACGAAACCCGCATTTTGCCGCGGAAGGAATAGAAACTACTCCTTCGCTCGAATCCGCCATCCAACTTTGCGGGGATGTACCCGAAATTTTTATCGTCGGAGGTTCGGCCTTATTTCAGGAAGGCGTGGAAAAAGGTTACATTTCGAAAATTTATGAAACATTAGTTCATGCAGATATAGATGGCGATACCTTTTTTCGACTTTCCAACGTAGAAAACTGGACTATTACGGAAATAGAGTCCCATCAGGCAGATGAAAAAAACGAATTTGCTTATACATACCGGACTCTTGTGAGAAAAGTTGTAAACTAAAAATTAATGATTGTAAAATGAACGGATTTCCCTCCCCAACCGAATACGCACCTTACTATTTCACCTATATTGGGTTAGTACCCGCAGATACCGATATTCGGAGTTTTCTGAACACACAGGAAAAATCTCTGTTTTCTTTTTTTAAAAATATCCCTTCCGAAAAACACGATTACCGATACGCCGAGGGAAAATGGTCGGTAAAAGAAGTAGTGGGGCATATCCTTGATACCGAGCGTATTATGGCTTACCGCGCACTGCGGGTGGGACGAGGAGACACCACACCCATTGAAGGGTTTGAGCAGGACGATTATGTTCCTGCCGGGAAATTTGCTGCGCGAAAGTGGGAAGACTTGCTCCATGAGTTTTCAACGGTAAGGCAGTCCACCCTTAGTCTGGTAAACACTATGCCCGATGAAGCTTTTACCCAAATGGGCACGGCAAACGGAAAACCGGTTTCCTGTCGGGCATTATTTTATATCATAGCCGGCCACGCTCTGTATCACCGGCAAATTCTCGAACAAAAATATCTTTAAAATCTGACCGTGACGATCAAAGGACGAAATACCACCATTGTAAGCAACCGAAAAGCGGGGTTCGAATACACGCTCGAAGATCGGCTGGAGGCAGGAATACTGCTAACCGGAACCGAAGTCAAATCTTTACGAAACGGCAAAGTTAATTTGCAGGAAGCCTACTGTGCTTTTCAGGGGGAAGAATTGTTTATCTGGAGCATGAACATTGCCGAATATACCGAAGGTTCCTACAACAATCACGTCCCTACACGAGAGCGAAAATTATTGCTGAAAAAAAGGGAGTTACAGAAACTGAAAAAAGCGATCGAACAAAAAGGTTATACCATCGTTCCGATCAAAGTTTTTTTCAATGACCGAAACCTGGCCAAAGTAGAAGTAGCATTGGCAAAAGGCAAAAAAATCCACGACAAACGCGACTCCATTAAAGACCGGGACTCCAAAAGAGAACTGGACCGGCACAATAAGTATTAAGTAATTGTGTGATTTCCGCTTAGAATTTCTTTACTTTGTAACCGTTTTCCGGAGAGGTGCCAGAGTGGTCGAATGGGGCAGTCTCGAAAACTGTTGTACCTTCGGGTACCGAGGGTTCGAATCCCTCCCTCTCCGCAAAGTAAATAATTACAAGGTTGATCTCGCTAACTCTTAACTCCACAACCGGTCATGCGACCTTTTGGCGTCCCATTCCGGGGTCGGGGCAAAATAGCTCTTGTCTTCTTCGTGGATATGTTTTTTGAGTTCTTCTTCGTTGAGTTCGACCCCGAGGCCGGGAGCGTCCGTAGGTACGTGTGCAAACCCTTTGGTGTATAAAGGTTGTTCGCCCACCATTTTGACGAGTTTTGGCCACCAGGGGTTGTCCACACACTGAGTAGGCATTTCCAGTGCGAGGAAGTTTTGCGTGGCCGCTGCGCAATGCACATTCGCCATAAAGGAAACGGGGGTCCCGGCAAAATGCATTTTCATCGCGACGTCTGTCTCCTCGGCATAATCGCCAATTCTTTTGGTTTCCAGAATACCTCCGGAAGTTCCCATGTCGGGATGCACAATGTCCACCGCATGTACATCGCAGAGTTTGCGAAAGGCCTCTTTGCCAAATATGTCTTCGCCGGTGATGGTGGGCGAATTGATCGAATCCGTAATCATTTTCAACTGATCAATACTGTCCCAGGGCACAAAGTCTTCCAGCGAAGCCAAACGGAATTTTTCAAGTGCATTGGCTACCCGGATACAATTGTTTACATCAAAATGCCCAAAATGATCCGCAGACAGCGGGATATCATATCCGACAATATTGCGAATGGTTTCTACATAATTAGAAAGCAATTCCAGGCCTTTATCGGTAACCTGTATCCCCGTGAAGGCATGTCGGGTGTTTTGGTAAGAGAGGAAATCGTCGGCATTGTTGTCCTTAAAGCCGGGAATAAAGGGTGTGTTTACGGTCGCTCCCGGCACATCGCTGTAAACACCAATTCCAGGGTGCATTTTCAGCCAGGTAAAACCCTGCTCTTCAATGCGGACTTTACAATCTGCCTTAAACTTTTCGACGTCCATATTTTTGGCGTTATGGGCAGGGATATAAGCATACAGTCGCACCTTGTTTCGGTATTTCCCGCCGAGCAGTTGCCATACAGGCACGTTATATGCTTTGCCGACAAGGTCCCACAGCGCCATTTCTACCCCACTGACGCCGCCGGCTTTTCGGCCATGTCCGCCAAAGGGTTTGATGATTTTGAAGAGCATTTCGACATTGCAGGGGTTCATACCGAGGATGCGGCTTTTCAGGAAAAGTCCGTATCGTGGATCGGCACCGTCACGTAGCTCCCCTAGCCCATATATACCCTGATTGGTATCAATGCGGATCAACACATTGCGAGCATTGGTGAAGGAGGTTCCGTTGGAAATGGTAACGTAGCGCATATCCGTGATCTTAAGGTCAGAGGGATTGGAAAGCCGGTTGACTTTACTTGTAGTCTGAGCAATGGTATCACTAATGGACATTCCCATCAGGCTGGTGATTGCCATGCCGCCCAAGGCGGTTTTTTTCAGAAAATTTCGCCGGGAATCACTGGTAGCAGGGTTTTCGATTTCCTGTTGAATAGCCAGCGTTTCTTCCCGCTCTGATTGTTTGTGATTAGCAATGATTTGATTGAGGATGTTTTTCATAAAGGAATAATTAAAAAAAACCTGCGACCGGAGAATATGCGTAATCTCAGGTCGCAGGGTGATTAATCTTACTTACTTGGTGTTGGAGTCGTCAGGAATTGCCTTTGATACCGCAAATTACGATCTGAGCCATCCGCTCATAGACCGGATTTTCCAGATCGCCGTTTCCGCAGGCACTCACATACACCATGTCTCCGCTAAAATCATAGTGGAAAGTAACTTCAACTTTGTCTCCTACTTTGTAAGAATCTTCCAGTTTAAAACTGGCAGGAAACACATCCTGATAGCGGTTGCCGGTTTCACTAATTAGCACCAGGTAGAGAAATGGCTGGCTGGAGTTGTGTCCGGCCTCGCGATACTCTACCGCTGCCTGTGAATACAGATTGCAGGTTTCCGCTTTTTCTTCAGCCAGGGGCTGAACCAGCTCTTTCTGGGTGCAACCCCAGGATAATCCAATAATCAGAAGCGCGATGGGAAGCAGTACTTTCATAAGTATGGAGTTAGTTTATTTATCCCAACTTATAAAATAACTCTCTGACTTGCAAGCAGTTTTGAATTATTGTTCCAACATAAACCTGTGGTCTTATTCAGGTTTATTTTTTTTAAATATTCGCTTACGGAACAAAAAGCTCTCTCGTGCAGCCTCAAGCGTTTTGTCGAGTTCATCTGAGCTATTTTTCAGGTTGGTCATGCTCTCCTGAAGCGTATTGGCAAAGGCGGAGTCTTTGAGCATCATGCCCATAGGCGCGTTGGGGTCATCCATGCCGGCCATGATGACCTGAAGATCCTTTGTGAGTTTATTGAGTTGTTCGGCCGTACGAGCAGCTTCATCAGCGGTTTTACTTACATCCACCAGGGTGCGATCCACACGGTTTTCATAACTGGTGTCGTTGAGGATGGCGCCCACCATTCCTTCGCCAGCATTGACTTTGGAGACCAGTTGGGTAAGGCCACGGGTTGCCTGTGCGGTATTGCGACTGGCAACGGCAGCGGAAGTGATACTAGCACGAAGTTCATCGTACATAATGGAGTCCTGAATAATTCCACCGAGACTACCTTTACCGCCTTGAATGTCCGTAAGAATGGTTTTGATGTCCGAGGTAATCGCAGCGAGATTGTCGTTGGTTACTTTGAAGGTGGCCATAAGCTCGTCCGTATTAAGGCCGCCCTGAGAAGCATCAATCATGTCGCCATCTTCGACTGCCAGGGATTCTTCTGTGCCACCGGAAATGATGACGATTTTATTTCCCAAAAGTCCATCCGAACCAATTTTGGCGGTGGCGTCTTTTTTGATAAAATGCTGAAGGGTTTTGCCTACTTTCAATTCCAATAATACCGATTGAGTACTTTCAATCACTACATCTTTGACGATGCCGATTTTTACCCCGGAAAACCATACGTTACTGCCTTTTTGCAAACCCTGTACGTTGGTTACCCGCACTTGAAGGCGGAAAGTGCGTTCAAATACATTCTGCTGCCGACCCACGAGTGCCAAAACAGCGATAAACAAAATCAATCCGACGAGCACAAAGCTGCCCAGTTTCGCTTGTTTGATTGTTTCCTGATTCATATAACTTGTTCGGTTTTCGTAATCAATATTCAAAAAATGGTCGTATCCTCGGGTCTTCAGCCTCCGAAAGATCATTATAAGTTCCTCTTAATACAAATTCCCCTTCATACATAAAATTGATACGGTTGCTGGTCATCCGGGCACAGGTAATGTCGTGGGTAATAATAATGGAAGAGGTATGGTATGTTTCCTGCACACTGAGGATAAGCTCGTTGATTTCGCCTGCGGTAATCGGATCAAGCCCCGCCGTAGGTTCATCATAGAGCATAATCGTCGGGTTTAGAATCAATGTACGGGCAATACCCACTCGCTTTTGCATACCTCCGGAAAGTTCAACCGGCATAAGATCTATGGCATACAAAAGCCCTACATTGCTCAGGGCTTCCTCCACCCGGTCGTTGATTTCCGCCTGGTTTAAACCGGGTTCGTTGCGTTTGAGGGGGAATTCCAGGTTTTCTCGCACATTCATCGAATCGTAAAGCGCCGACATCTGAAAAGAAAAACCAATTCTTTTTCGAAGATCATTGATCGCAAAAGAATTCATGGACGTAACATCGCGACCCATTACCCGAAGAATGCCGGAGTCGCTTTTCATCAGGCCGACAATACATTTGATCAATACGGACTTTCCGGTTCCCGACCTTCCCAAAACCACCAGGTTTTCGCCTTCGAATAACTTCATGCTGATGTTTTTCAGCACGTGATTTTCGCCAAAACTTTTATTAAGGCCTTCTATTTCGATGACCACCTCACGGTTTTCATAGGAAAAAGTACGGGTGGAACGTTGGTTCAGAATATGTGGCATGTCTTTAGGAATAAAGCAGGTTTCTTACCAGAGTCATAATCTGGAGGGTAAACAAGTCAATCACAAATACCATAAACATGGACAACACTACGGCAGAGTTTGCCGCTTTTCCGACGCCCACAGTTCCTTTTTGGGAATTATATCCTTTGTAGCAACCGATAATACCAATGGCAAAACCGAAAAGTACCGACTTAAGCGAAGAGGCAAATATATCCTCCATTTTGATCGTACTGAATGCCTGGGAAAAATACAACGGAAAGCTCACTCCCTCTCCTACATACACCGAAGTAAATCCGCCCATCAAGGCAATCATATCACAAAACATTACCAGAATCGGAATCATCAGCGAACAAGCCAATACCCGCGTAATAACCAAAAAGGTAAAGGGATTGGTGCCCGAAACTTCCATTGCGTCAATTTGTTCGGTAACTTTCATTGAGCCTAATTCCGCGCCGATATTAGAGGCGATTTTACCTGCACCGATCAGGCCGGCAATCAGCGGGCCTAATGACCGTATTATCCCAACCCCTACCAATGAAGGCAGCCAGGAAACGGCTCCAAAAGATTCCAGGCTCGGACGGGACTGCCGGGTAAATACGATACCACCGATATAGGCGGTAAAAGCAATCAATGGCAAAGTTTTATAACCAATCAGATAACATTGATTGATCACTTCTTTTAATTCGTAAGGCGGGTGAAACAGTTCCCGAAAAAATCTTACGATAAACTTATACATACCGGCAAGCTCGACCAAAAACTCGGTCCACCATTTGGGCCGCCGGTAGCGGGGTTTCATTTCCGTGAATTTACCACTTTCCATATTTTTCCATCTGCTTTGGTGAATATATACAATTCCCCGTATTGATCCTGACCAAACCGCAAATCTACTCTTTTGTTTCCGGTAAGACTCTCCAGGTTTTGGCTTTTTTCGTTTACTTCAAGTTCCAGTTCAAAAATCGGTGCCTGCTTTCCGTTTTGAAGTTCATCTGCGTTTGCCATCATTAACCTTCCACTCACCACGTCACCAAAGATATATTTTCCCTGTAATAAAGGCATTTTTTTGCCCCGGTAAACATAACCGCCCGAAATGGCACTGCCTTCATCATGATCAAACTGTAGTACCGGATAAATAAAATTTCGGGACTCATCGCCTTCCGGCAAGGGATATAAATCGCCGATTTCTATATGATCCGCGATCCGAAAGGTTCCTTCGCGCTCACTCCATCCATAATCTCCCCCGGCAACGGCCAGGTTTAATTCTTCGATATTTGCCTGACCAATATCAGTTACATACATCTTACCATTGTCCATATCCCAAGTACTTCGGTGGGGGTTGCGAAAACCATAGATAAATATTTCTTTCACCACCTGCGGATCGGGATCTTTGGCAAAAGGATTATCGGGAGGTATCCCGTATTTGCCATTCCGGCTGTTATTCCCTGCGGGGTTAATTCGGATCACCGACCCCCAGATTCTTCGTTTGTCATGACATACAAACCAATACCCTTCACCCGTAGAACCCCCATCTCCAATCCCCAGATAAAGCAACCCGTACTCCGGGTCGCCTTTTTTTGCCAAAGGATTAAAATTTAAGTCTTGAAATCCGTGAATGCCGGTTACCATATTCACCCGCATGAGTTCTCTTCCTGTACCGGAAAAATGGGGGGAAGAAGGATTCGCCTGTTTCCACTCGGTAAGCACCCATTGAAGGGTCACACGAAGAGAATCTTCAAAAGCAAAATCGGCAGGCGCAGTTTGGGGGGGTTCGGTATGAGTAGTATAAAACAAACCGTTGGAGGTGAAGTCGGGGTGAAAGGCAAAACTTCCCAAGCCGGTTCCGAGTCCGGGTTTTTCGATAAAATTTTTCCGCAACACGGCCATATCGAGAAATGTCCGCACAGAATCTCCCATAATTTCATAGAGTTTCCCTCTCAGATCGTGAATAAACAACCGATCCGTGCCCGGCATGGGTAACATTTTATTGATTCTTGCCTGAGGGGGTTCTGCTGCAGAAGGAGGAACCTGAACAAAAGGTTCGACCACAAGATGAATACCGGAGGAAACGATGGAATCCGCAATCGGATCTCCAAGTGTATCACCCTTAATCACCGCGGTTTCCGCTGCCGCAAAAGTATGCATATAGGCCAATAAGCGAGAAATATCTCCCTCTGTCAGAAAAGGAAAAGGAGGCATGGGAATTTTGTATTCTGCTAACAGACTCACCGCACGAGCATCACCTGCGGAAACCATTTGTGGAGAGTTGGTAATAAATGCGGCTAGCCAATCGGGGTCTTCCTGACGGGTTACGCCGGCAAGGTTGGGACCGATCCCTCTCTGTCGGAAATTGTGGCAGGCCGAACAATGCTGCTCAAACAATTCCGCACCCTGTGTTATGGTCAGGCTATCTGCGGCAAACTTCTCCGAAGAAGAATCGCCGGAAGAGTTTATACACCCGGAAAGCAGGACGATGACGATGAGGGTAAATGCGGGAATCTGATAATTTTTCATATTCTGCAAAAAACGCTGACAAATTAACAGAATCCCTGAACAATCCCCATTTTCTATACAACTTTACCTTCTTTAGCAAATTCGCGGGCAATTCCTTCCATGATTTCTTCCCGCTTAAAAGTCGTACTACCACCTTCCAGTGCCCGGAGGCTGGCATATTGAACGACATTCATGATATTGGCACCCGAAAGTTCATATTTCCCGGCAATATGAGAAAGGTTAATGTCTGGGTCGAGAGAGACCACGGAGGGAATGGCTTTTTCCCAGAGCTTCAGGCGTTCTTCCGGTTTGGGTAAAGGAAAATGAATCACGGATTGAAACCGCCGCATAAAGGCCTCGTCTATATTTCCTTTAAAATTGGAAGCGAGAATCACCAGACCGTCGTAATCCTCCACTCTTTGCAGCAAATAGGATACTTCCTGATTGGCGTATTTGTCGTGGGCATCGCGGACATTGGTTCGTTTTCCAAAAAGGGAATCCGCTTCATCAAAAAAGAGTATCCAGCCTTTACTTTCTGCCCGGGCAAACAGACCTGCGAGGTTTTTTTCGGTTTCACCGATAAATTTGGAAACCACCATTGAGAGGTCCACTTTATAAACATCGCGTCCGGTGTATTTGCCAAGAAGGCTGGCAGTCAATGTTTTACCCGTACCCGGAGGGCCATAAAAAAGGGCACGAAAACCCGGTTTAATGCGTTTTTTCATTCCCCATTCATTGAGGATCACGTCTCCGTAGGTAATCCAGCTTTCCAGTTCGCGGATTTGTTTTTGGGTTTGAGGATTTAAAATCAAATCCTCCCAATCCATGAGAGTAGTGATGTTTTTAGCGGGGAAATTTAAGCCAAATTTCGGGCGCGAAGCAGCACCGAGGGTAAATAGCTCCACATAGTCTTGCGAAAGGCGCAAACGCCCGCTGGTTTCAGGCTCATCTTCTTTGGGTGCTTCAAGGTGCAGGATGTGTTCTCTTGAGAAAAAATGTTCTTCCGAAAAAATTTGCATCACCTCCATGCGCCGCTGAATACTGTCTCCGGCAAGGAGAAACAAAGCCGTTTCCCCCGTCGGCAAAAACCCCCGAAACTGTTGCCCTCGTGCCCCACCGATCTGTGGGAAATCGCCACCTTCGGGAATCGCGGCAGAGATAATAGCGTCCAGAAAATGGGGCTGAATATGCGGAGCCAGTGCAAGCAACAGCACGACATATTCTTCGAAGGACATCTGGTATTTGTCAATAAAAATTGTAAAAGGAGTTTCTTCTCCTTCAAAAGCCGGAGGCGGGATTTCTCCCAAATGATTATAATCGGCCTTCTGGCCAAAATGTAGTTTCAAGCGGGTTTCTAACGCACGCGCCAGGTACTGCAAGGAGACTTCGATGGGTTGTACATTCATTTTTAACAATCAATACGAACTTCTTCACCTTCCATTTTTATTTGAACTTCGTAGGGGGTTTGGCATTCTTTCCCACCTTTTTTGGAAGCAGGTCCCCATGCAATCACACGTACCGAATAGGTCCTCGGACCATCCGGGTCTTTACGGAAAAGATGTTCGGCATAAGGCACCGATGTGGTTGTCCGGACAGAACCATCCCCCCAATCCCATGTATAGCGGTTAGGAATTGCTCCCCGCGTAATGGCGATCAGTTTGATCCATTGGCTGCTCCGATCGGCTTTACCCAAGACCGGACGAACGGCGACAATCGCCGGGCAAAATCCGGCAATGTGTACAGTTGTTGTTTCGGTATTTCCGCAAAAAACGGGTTCACAATCATCGGCCTCCGGTTCATGAATTTTTCCGGTAACCGTTACACTCACCTGATAATCGCGGGGTTTTCCTTCACCAAATCGGTAAAAATGTTTCCCCACAGGCTCACTCGTTTTTTCCAATCGAGAGCCATCTCCCCAATTCCATTCATATTGATAATTGCCCTCCCTTCGGGTTTGGGCAAATATCCTTATTTCCTGCCCTTCTGTGCTATCGCCGCAATAGCTGGTCTGCAACCGGGTAATTCGGGGGCAAGAACCCTCAATCTGAATCACCACACACTGCTCTTCGGCACAGTAGCCTGGGCCATTTGCCACCACCCGCACAGCATAATCGGTATCCTGCATGGGTCGGCGATAGGTATGCGTTCCGATTATGCCATCCGAGCCAAAGGTTTCACCGTCTCCCCAATACCACGAATACGATTCCGGACCTTCGCCTTCAATGTCGAAAGTTACGGTTACGGTCTGATATTCAGAATTGTATTCCCCAAAATCAGTTCCCCGATAGATTAGTTTGGGGCATCTTCCGGGTATATATACCTGTGTAATAGCATTGCAGCCACAGCTTTCGGGACCTTTAAGGGAAACATTTACTAAAAACTGCTGGTCTTTCCCGTACAGTCGGGTCCAAGCATGAACGGCTTCCGGTACGTCGGTTATGGCCTGGGTTCCATCCCCCCATTCCCAGTGGTATTTTACGCCCTCCTGTGGCCCTTCTACGGTCACCCACACCCGCACCGATTGTTTTTCGTCGGAAGAAGGAATAAGCTGATGGTCAATATTTTTTATTTGAGGACAAATGCCCTCCACTTTTATCAACTGATCGGAGGAAATACTACATGGTCCGGGGCCTTTCGCGGTAACCGAAGCTGTATAACTGCGATCATCTCCGGGCAAACGCTTGTAGGCATATAACATCGTCGGCTGTCGGGTTTCCACCGCCGGTGTGCCATCGCCAAACTCCCAAACATAACCGGAGGGAGGCGGGCCATCCGTAACAACGGTAAATTCCACTTCCTGTGATACCGGTTTGAGTGCCTTCCGGATATGGTTAAATTGAATATTTTCTGAACACCAACCCTGAATCACCACCGTTGTAGCCGAACTGCTCTGGCAGGCTTTCGGGCCACGACAGGTCAGCGATACGGAAACCGTTTTATTTTCGCCGAAGGGGCGTTTGTATATATGTTTTACACGGGGAATTGCACTTTCATCGGTGGTGCCATCGCCCCAATTCCACTCATAACTCTCTGGCAATGGGCCTTCGGCCAGGTTTGCAGTAAACCATACTGCCTGGTCGGGTCCCTGCGGGGGAAGCGGTTCGGCGGAAACCGAAACCAGCGATGGACACACGCCTTCGATCTTTACCGTTGTCTGTCCCGAACAATTACATTTTCCCGGCCCAAAGCCCGTAACTGCTACGATAAAATTACCGTCCTCCCCGAAGGGGCGGGTATATTCATGTTCCGCATAGGGTTTGTCGGTTTTTTCATTTTTGCTGCCATCGCCCCAGTTCCATTCGTAAAAAGCGGGATCCGGCCCATCGGTGGTTATATGGAATGACAGCGTTTTTTTCAAAATTCCCTCCGAGGATGTTTCCGCCGAAACCGCCGTAATCAACGGACAAATACCCGCAACGTTTACCGATACCTCTGCCTCATTTTCGCAACTTCCGGGGCCTTTCAGACGGGCAGTGATGAAATATTTCCGATCCTCTCCCGGAAGCCTCCTGTACTTGTGAATAGCAACGGGTTCTTTTTGAAGGGTAGGTTCTTCTCCATCACCCCAGTCAAATCGAATTTTTTCCGGCGTGGGGCCATCGAGGCTCAGCGATACTCGGATTTCCTCGTAGTCTCTTGCGCTGTAATGCGATTCGGCTTTCATTTCCGTCACCGTCGGGCAAACACCCGAAACTTTCACACGAGTTTGCGCAGGAATTACACATTTTTTTCCAGGGCCGTTTACTACCACCTCCATATCAAAAAAACGGTCGTCTCCCATCGGACGGGTGAATGTGTGTTCGGCTTCTGGAATGGTAGTAGTTATCGGTTTTGATCCATCTCCCCAGTTCCAGGAATAGCTGTTGGGTTTCGGGCCGTCAACGATCAGAGAAAACTTCATCTTCTGTGTCGTTTTATCCAGCCCCGTCTGGCTTTGGTTTACTTTCTGAATAACAGGACAAATACCTGCAACAAAAACCTCCGTTCCAATGTTTTGTTCACAACTGCCCGGTCCCTGTGTTTTTACCGTAATTTTGAAACTCACGTCGTCTCCTTCCGGGCGGCGAAAATCGTGATGATTTTCAGCAGAGGAAGTTTCCTGAATGTCGGAACCGTCGCCCCAGTTCCAGAAATACTTTTCAGGTTTTGCCGCAGTGGAAACTACCATCGCGCGAATCTGTTGAGTAGTTGCTTCCGACCGGGACATGATGGCTTTAATTTCTTTCAACTGCGGACAAATACCCGGAACGAATACTTCAAAACTTTCTTCACAGCGGCAGCTTTCAGGGCCTTCCGGCATCACCTGTACGGTATAGCTTACCGCGTCGCCGGGAAGGCGACGATACCGGTGTATGGCTTCCGGCACCATCGTTCGTGTGAGGGCTGTCCCATCGCCCCATTCCCAGACAAACTGACCCGGAGCGGGACCATCCAAGACAAGGGTAGCCTTTACTTCCTGATACTCCGGTTCAACCGTAGCATAAGTTGTATTTACTTTCAGAATAGTCGGGCAAATACCGGGGATATCCACATCGGCAGAGGAACCACTCTGGCAACTCTCCGGCCCTTTAGCGGTAACAATGATGGCGTAAATTTTATCATCGCCGGGTTTTCGCTCGTACTTGTGAGTAGCAAGCGGTTTGGGGGTCTCCTCCACCGGTGAGCCATCCCCCCAGTTCCAATAAAAAATTTCCGGCAAAGGTCCGTCCACTGCCACCTCTGCCGATACGGGCTGTTGGGTTTTTGTGGGAGTAGAATAGACCACGTTTACCTTGCGGAGTTTGGGACAAACACCGGGAATCTCTATTATGGTTTCGCCTGTATTTTCACAATTTTTGGGGCCTTTTGCTACAACCGAAACGATATAGGTTTTGTCATCACCCGGTTTACGTTCGTATTTATGGATAACTTCCGGAGCGGTCGTTATTTCCGGTTTATTTCCGTCTCCCCAATTCCAGGTAAAACTTTCTGGCTGATGACCGGCATAAATGACTTTCAGTTTCCATGTTTGTGAATCAGCACCCGCCTCCAGAATTTCCTTTTGGACATTGGTGATTTTGGGGCAGGAACCGGGTACAAGTACAGGAACGATTTCTGTGTAACCGCAGTTTTTAGGTCCCTGAGTTGTGATTTTTACAGACAGAGTCTGATCGGTTCCGGCAAGGCGATTAAAGGTGTGAGTATTTACCGGAGCGGTTGTTATTTGTGGTTCATTTCCCTCCAGCCAGTCCCAGGTAAATTTTTCCGGTTTCGGGCCTTCATACACGGCTTCGAGGCGAAGTGTATGAGTAAGAAGGTCTTGCGAAACCAGCGTCTGACGTACATTGGTAATAACCGGGCATTGAGCGGGAATTAAAATATCCACCTCCCGCGAAGACTGGCAGGTTCCCGGGCCAAAACTCATTATCCGGATTTTCACGGGCTGGTCTTCCCCCAACGGGCGGGGATAACTATTGGCAAACGGAGGTTGGACAAGCATTTCTGGACGAAACAGACCATCCCCCCACTCTACTTTGTAACCATCGGGAGCCGGGCCGGAAACCAGCGGTTTAAGCGTAACATCAAAAGTCTCGGTTTTTAACGACGTAATAACCTGTATATCACTGATCACCGGGCAAATTCCCGGAACCGAAACCGTTATTTCCCCTTTGGAAGAACATTGATCCGGGCCGGAGGTAATCAGCACTACGACATAATTAGCAGAGTCTCCCGCAGGACGTGCATATAAATGAGCAATTTTCGGAAGGGAGGTAATAACTTCTTTGCTCCCGTCGCCGAAGTTCCAGGTAAAAGTTTTGGGTAAGGGTTCGGGCAGGGACAGGTGCGCTTCAAAAACGACTTCCATTCCCGATACAGTGGGTGTTTTTGCGGCAAAACCTATTTTCGTTATTTCCGGGCATACAAAGGGAATGTCCACACTTACCGAAGAACTGGCTTTGCATTGATCCGGGCCATTTCCGGTAACCGTTGTTTTGTATCGCACCGTTCTTCCCACCGGGCGAGAAAATGCATATCGAATCTGAGGCTGAGCCGTCGTTTGTTCTGGAGAACCATCTCCAAAATTCCAGACATAGCTATCGGATTTTAAATCGTTGGTTTCAGCAGTAAATAAAACGGGTAACTGCGAAGGCTCAAGTACTTCATTTACTGCCTTTAAGCTCAAAATTTCCGGGCATCTTCCCGGAATATTAACTACTACGGTTTTTCCATCTATACACGAGGCCGGGCCATTGATGGTCAATTTAACCTCATAATCGCGGTTTTTCCCGGCGGGTCGGACAAAATCGTGAACCAATGTGGCACCTTCAGTCACCACTCGGGCCGAACCATCACTGATGTCCCAAGTATATTTTTCCGGCTGAGGGCCATGGGTCTGGGCTGTAAAGGTTACTTTTTGTGTTTTTTCCTCCAGCGGTGCGAGCGCAATTTTCACCTCATCAATCACGGGACAAGTCCCCGGTATTTCACAATAATCACGAAGGACGGCATAACAATCACCGGGACCTTTACCTACAACTTCGACCTGAAGCAAGATTGGCTTTCCCGCAGGGCGTTGGAATTTGTGGGTAACGGACGGTTCTGTTACGGTGATTTTTTCGCTACCGTCTCCAAAATTCCAGACAAATTCTGTCGGTACAGGCCCGTCATATATTACCGTAAAAGTAACTTCATATTCCGCTAGGGAAGGTTCATGCGGGTTTTGATGGATTTCGGTAAGATGAGGACACACGCCCGGAATCTCACAGTCGAGTGTTGCTTCTGAAAAACATTCTCCCGGGCCAAAGGCAGCAACCTTAACTTTATAAATGGCCGATTTTCCCGCAGGTCGTAAGTAGGCATGTACCGGCATGGCACTATCGGTTGTGAGTTTGGGGGTTCCATCTCCGAAGTCCCATTCGTAGGAATCCGCAGCCGGTCCTTCAATAAAAGCGCGAAATTGCACCTCCTGGCGTTGTCCGGTAGCAGTAAGCAACTCAAAATTCATTTCATGAATGACCGGACATACACCCGGCAAAATAAATTCCAATTCTCCCGAATCATAACAACTATTCGGGCCTTCCATCACCACCTGAATCACCCGTTTTTCAGGTTTGCCGCCGGGTTGTTTGTAAACATGCGTAAAAACCGGCTCTTCGGTGACAAAAGGATCCGATTTTCCCCCACTACTCCACAAAAATTGACTTGGCTTGGGGCCTTCAAAATGAACCGTAAAAGTATAAGCGAGTGCTTGGGTTTCCTGTTGGCTGGTTTCATAAGTGATTTTCTGAAAAACCGGGCACTGGGGTTCAGCAATCATTGCAGGAACTTTGACCGATGTTTTAGCTGCACCCGTACAACTGCCCGGGCCTTCGGTGTTTAATTCTACTTCATACGTGGCCGCATCTCCCGCCGAGCGGGAAAATGTATGGGAAACCGAAAGACTTTCCGTAATCTTTTCCCCCGAACCATCCCCAAAATTCCAACGATATCTTTCCGGAGCCGGGCCCGAAAATACTGCCGTAAACGAAACCGAACAAGCCTTGTCCGTCAACTCGAGTTCACTCTGCGAAATACCTGTAACTACCGGGCATTCACCGGGTATCTGGCAAAAAACGGATGCCTGGTCTTTGCATTCTCCCGGACCATTGATGATGACCGTTACTTCATACGAAGCAGAATCCCCATCCGGTCTTTCAAAAATATGCAAAACCTCCGGTAACGTTGACTTCACAATTCCGGTTCCATCTCCAAAATCCCATAAATAATCGGTAGGGCTTCCTTCCGTCAATTCGACAGTAAAAACAACCTCTAGCTGGTTTGAAGTGAGGTTTCCGGGTTGCTGCCGTATTCCCAGAATTGCCGGACAGACCGTAGTTTCCGGTTCGGGCACAAAAATCAGTATCAGCTTTCCGCTCATCGGGTATTTGCTGCGGGGCATTTTCGCCTCTGCGACAATAAACGTCCAGCCGGTTTTTTCGCCGGCGGTGCGCTCATTGGTGGCGTCAAGGGTTCGTTTTTCCTCAACCAAACGCCAGTGATCCCGAAGGATGACACTGCCGCCTTCTTCGATAAAAAACCCTTTAGAACGATCCAATGCAACTCCGAAAACGCGGGTAGTTCTGGCCTCTTTTTGATTATTTACCCGAATCCTTTCGAAGTAATAACCCCCGATAACGGTAAAATAACGATCCGTGTCTTCCGGAGGTAATTCTGTATTTTCTACAATAGAATTTAGAAGAACATTTGTGTCGAAATCTTCCGGGGAAGGAGAAATACTGGTGGTAAAAATCACCCCGTAGTCTTCAAATCCAGCGGTTTCATCCTGTGGGGTAATGGCACCGGAAGTAATGGTAGATCTTTCGGTGAGTCCGGAGGGAATGGGTATGGGAATCAGTCTCATGGCCAGGGTGGTTTTACGAAAATTCGGTGAAAAATTATTTATTCAGGCGCAGGAGGACTTCCTGAGCGAGTTGCATATAATCAAAAGCTCCATTGGAGGTATTATCAAAACGAAAGATATCCTGCCCCCATTCCTGCGCCTGCGCGAGGCTGATATTGGTGCGGATATTCGTTTCAAAAACCAGGCTGCCAAATTCGGCATTCAGTTGATCCAGAATATTTCGATTCATGGATTTTCGCGAGTCATAGCGAGTGAGGACAAAACCCAGAATTTTCAATTCGGGGTTGAGTTGTTTCCGCACCTTTTGAAACGTTTTCATAAAACTATGCACCCCTCGCAGTGGCAGAAATTCAGCCTGAAGCGGCATCAGGACATAGTCACTGGCGTTTAAAGCATTTACGGTCAGGAGGTTGATTGCCGGAGGACAGTCTATGACCAGAAAGTCGTATTTATTTTCCAGTGGTTGAAGCATGGTGCGCAGCACCTTTTCGCGGTTATAGACGCTGACGAGTTCAAGTTCGATCCCGGCGAGATCAAGCGAAGCCGGAATCAGCGGAAGATCGCCGGAAAACACAATCGCTTTATCAATACCCGCCTCCTCTCCGTCAAATTCTTGCCGGAGAAGGTCGTAAAGATTAGGCTGAGGATCTTCAAACCCCAGCGCCTGAGTCATATTTGCCTGAGGGTCAAGGTCAAGGAGCAATACAGATTTCCCCAAGTGGCGGAGACCCGCCGCCAGGTTGATGGCCGTTGTGGTTTTCCCGGAACCGCCTTTCTGTATAGCAATGGAGAGAGTGATCATGGATTCTATTAATTTTTATTGGCCTCCGCCCTGCTGCACCACATGGGTAAGTTCATGGGCAAGGAGTTCTTTGCCACCGGAGGAATTAGGGTCGTATTTTCCGCTGTTAAAGTAAATGTCTTTGCCGTGGGTAAAGGCTTGGGCGTTCAGTTCCTGATTCATCTGCACGGACTGGCTGTCGGTATGAACTTTTACTCCGCTAAAATCGCTGCCAAATGCGGATTGCATTTCCGTCTGGGTATTTGATGGAAGGTTTGTCCCACCGCCTTTGTTGTTTTCTAGGCTGCGCTGAATGTCGTCGCTGGCGTATTCGGTCTTGCCTTCGCCTTTCATCTGTACCGGCGACTGATACATTTGGTCTTCGTCGTCCACAAATCCTTCGGAGTAATCCCGAATATTGCGGAGTTGAAGTTCCGGTTTTTTCTGCACGGTTTCTTCTTCCTCTTCACAGTCTGCACATTTTCGCTGAATCACTCGCTGAGCCATCGCGTCGGCTTCCTGCTCGTACTTGTCATTGGGCTGGCCGACAGTGAGTTTAGGTTGAATCGTTACCGGAGAAAAAAAATTTCCGGAAACTTTCCCATCCCATTGGTTTTCGTTTCGTTTTACCGATGTTTTCATATCTTTATTTTTTAAGCCCAGTCCACGCCCAACATATCCGGCATCCACGATAATTTAATTTTACTGATTCCCCACGGGAGTTTTCCGAGGAGAATGTCCTGCGTTTTTTGTTCTACTACCAGTCGCCAACCGTTCGATGTTAAGGTCAATTTCCCCTCTCGTAAAAGGAAATTGTACCGCAATCCATCCGGGCCAGTGTTTTTTAATGCTTTCCAATGGCCTAAAACAGCCTGCAAAAGTTCTTCCGATTCTTCGGTCTCTGCTTCGGTCAGTGAAAGGTTTTTTTCTACCGGCACTGACAAAGGCAACCCGCACAATATTTTGTTCAGGCTCAGTTCGTGTTCCGGAGTTTCCGTTTTTCCGGAAGCCAAGTACTGAATCAGAAAAATTGCTCGATGCCGGTTATTTTCATCGCTAAACTTACCTTGTTCGGTGAGTTTTAAAGCCTGGAAAAGATGGGGTAAAAACGGATGTAGCAAAACCAAACCTGCATTTCCAATAAAAATTTCGGTTCCGCTTTCCGGAAGGTCTTGTGAAAATTTTTCGGGTTTTTCCCAGGGAACAAACGGGTCTTTGTTTTTGTCTTTTGCCTTCAGAGACGGCAAAATTTCTGTTTGTTCTTCTGTAGGGTTTGCACTTCTCGATGAGGAAAAAGTCTTTTGTCCCGTTTGTTTTTTCCAATTTTCCCAAAGGTTGAGAAGAATCGGACGAAGGTAGGTTTCGTCAAAGTGATGGGAGGGTTTTCCTTCCAGGATAAACTCGAGCAGTTGTTTCAAAAAATCGGGGTAGGAAATGCGGAATTTTTGGGAGAAAATCGAAATAAACCGGTGGCAAAACACACGGTCGGGAGCATCAGACATATTTCCATTGAGAATGATTTCCCACACGGTCAAATGGAAAACAGCGCGAATTGCAGCGGCGTCCCATCGGCGGTTTTTTCCGGCCAGTCTCACCAATTCTACCCATGCGTTTTCGTTTTGGGTAAGGGTTTCGGGGAAAGAATAATTGCCCTCCTTTAAAAAAACGGCTAATATTTCCGGTCCAAACTGCAACAGAAGCCTTTCTCTTGCCAGTGGATTTTTTTTCAGTAAGACAAGGATTTTTTTTAGGGATTCCGGGTTTTGATTTAAATTATCCCTTACATATTTTTCCCATTCCGAGCGATTCTCTCGATTTTCCCACCAGGGTAAAAAACCATTTTCGAGAAAGTAAATAAGGCTTTCCGTCAGGCTCTGGCTAACCCGGAACGAACCATGGCCCGGCGGGGGGTTAGTATTGGTGAGCCGGACGATCTGTTCTCTCAGTTCCTGCTCCAGTTTCGGCAGAATCTGTTCGACGAGGGATCCCGAAATCCGGGTCGGGTCAATTTTTCCTAAATCTATTTCCAAATGTTCGAGCCTTATGACCGTGTCAGGCCCTACCAACCGGTCAAACAAACTTTCCAATCGCGGTAACACTTCATTGCGGAATACAAAACTCACCTCCTGCTGGAGGGTAAAAACATCGGATCCGGGAGCTACCTGGAGTTCGACAATTTGTTTTCCAATAATGTGTTTTTGATCTGACATTCAGTGATTTAACCTGTTTTTATTTCAACAACCGGTTGATCTGTTCGATAATATTTGCATCTGAACTCTTCTTCAGTGCAGGAGCATTCCATGTCTTTTTAAGTGCAGAACCGGACTGGCCGTATTCAGAAAGGACTTCTATTTCTGCGGTTATTACCTCGCGGGCATCCGAAGGTAAGGAAGTGGGCGTTGTCTCTACCAGGCGATCCAGATAGGCCAAAAACACCAGTTCGATCATCTGACGGTAATCTTGTTCTTTTTGCCCGTCGGCACGTTTATACACTGACTTCAGTTTGCCTAATGTATCTTTGAAAGTTGCAGTAAGAGTGGCAGCCTGAAGTTTGTCGTCACTAATAAACTCCTGAACCGATTGATAGGTGCGGTTTCGCTGATAATCACCCTTTTTGTTCATCGCAAAAACTACTTTTACCCGGCTTTGTCGCCGTTCCTCGGTAATTTCTTCGCTTTTGGCGGTTTTGGCAGGGGGGACGATTTTTTCCTCTTCAACCAGAAATCCTCGTGTGCGAACTTCCGGTTCGGTTTGCTCCATTACCGGGTATAAAATCAATTCTACCCATTGTCCTTTCGCCGTAGCCATCGCGGTAGTTGTTCCCATGTACAGCCGATTGTCTTTACGGGCAGTTCCGGTAATTTCATAACCTACTTTTTCAGTAAGTCCTTCAAATGAAACAATGCCTTCACGGGTAGAACCGTCTCCTTTGGTTTGATTGGGCGTGGTTTTCGAAGCTAAGACGGTCTTTTCTCCTTTTTTCCGAAGTTCTACGGTCGCATCTCCGAAATAATATTTTTCTTCATCGAAAACATGAACCTCCATTTTTGCCCGTGGCTCTGAATAATAGGTCTGATCCACCGACTCCAAATCGAGGCAACAGGATAATTTTCCTTTGAGGGTAAAATCGGCAACCACCACATCATCATCAAACCCTGGACACTTAGGATCGGCAAGCAGGATCAGTGTGTCTCCGGGGGCTACTCCACTGAGGTGTTCCATACCTGTGAGGTGAGTTACATAATCTTTATACAATAACGGATTGGGAATGGGATCGCGGAGTTCGTCCACCGAGGTCGAAAGATAAAACAACACCACATCAAAATCGAGGTTATGTATCAACCGCGCAGACTTCAGAAAGTCCATCACTTCGCCCGGCGTTTTACCAATATGGCCTTCTATCTGGAAAAATGATTTTTGCCGGAGATCAAAATACAGGGGATTTTGAGCATAAGCATCAGGCTTTAATTTCGGGTTTTGATGAAAGGTCAGTGGTTCTTCCGGGGTACATTTCATTGCTGGCTGCCATACTTCGGGAAAGGAAAGCAGGGGGTTTGTATTTTCCTGCCAGTTGTAGTAAAAAGGAATGGCTCGTTCTCCTAAGGGATAAAAACCCGTCTGGCCGGGCGTAATACGGATATCCGGCACGCGGGAAAGGTCACCGTAGGTGGTTACGGTTTCGGCGTCAAAATAGCCGACCATATAGAGAATCCGAAGAAATAGTCTCCGGGTTTTCTCCCAATCCTGATACATCTGATTTTTTACAGCCGAAGGTTGAAATACATGGCGATAGGTAGTACCGTCGGGTTTTTGGGAGGATTCAAAGCGGCGCACCATAAGATGCCGGGGGAAGTCTGAAGGACCTTTACACGACTGCACCAACTGACACCAGGCAACTTCAAATTCATTTATTCCCACTACCAGATCGCGGATAAAGTCGTAGTGATACTGATTATAATCGCTTGCATCTTTGCCCTCAGGAAAAATATGGGTCAGCCTTTCCAGCAATTCAATCACGGGGTCGTCTCCGCTGTTTCGGCCCACAATTTCCCAGAGGTCTTCTTTTTTCACCTGAAGGAAATTCCGAAGTTCATCGTGCCGACGGTATTTATCCAAAACGTCCCGAAGGTGTGAGAGCGTTTTGAGAATAATCAGGCCGTAAGCATGGCGAATGTCATCCGTTCGGGTAATGGTCGAAAGTGGGTATATTGTATCCAAACCGTCCTCCGGCTTCGGTTGGGGAAGAGCCGTATGGAATCGCGGAATATGAATCATTCGGGCACTCAGCGGGCTGTTTTTGGGGATTCCGGAAAGATCTGTTTCGTGCACCAGTAATACCTTTACCGTCAGGCGGATACGAGAGCCTTTGTTGCTGCAATCGGTGGTACGGCAAGATTTAAGGCTTTCATCCATCGGTTCGATATATACCACCAGTATATGGTTGCGCACGTATTGCTCTTCCAGTGGAAAGATTTTTTCCGGTTCTTTTTTTACTTCAATGTCCACAAGATCGGCCTGATCCGGAACCAATTCATAAACCGGTTTTTTGGCATCGCGCCAGTGAGGATAGTCAATGGTTTTATCTCCGTCGCGGTCTATACCTTCATACAGCCTGTATTGGGAAAATGTGGCAGGCTCCATCTCGAGGAGATAGCCCTCGGAAGTAATGCCCAGTCCGCCGCTAAGCGCAATAACATGGAGTTCCTGATCCAGTTTTTTTTCTGTGGCAGAATAATTGGCATGAAGCCCGCAGACGATTCCGGTACCAATGAGTCGGTTGCGGGTAAGCCTTCCCTGCTCATCGAGAAAGGAACGAAGTTCGTTGAGTTGACTATCGGTCAATACCTGATTGGGTACAAAGCTGGGATAATAATTCTGTATGCGGGTGCTCATGGCAATAAATTTTCGTGATGGATTGATCCTAAAGTATTAAGGTTATTTTGCCCCAGTACAAACTGCGGCGTATCGTTTCCGGCTGATTCACAATCATGAAGCCGCGCCGGTGGATAGATATTTTCCAGACTAAAAAGTTTGTCAATCAAACCGACCAGGCTTTGCCGGTAGGATTCGTAGTTTTGGTCATTGAGTTCTGCCAATGCACATTCCCACTGGTTGAGTTTTTGTTCAAACAGACGCATTTGTTCATGTCCAATCCAGCAGATTCGGAGATAAACATGTGCGGGAGCTTCCAGCCGAATGGTTTCCTCCATCAGCCGCCGGAAATGAATATTTTGAAACCGATGAGGCCAGGCAGGAATAACGACAGAAGCATGGAAGGAATAGGGGTCGGTAACTTCCGGACAGCCGTCCTCACAGCCTTCACTTATCGGCAATGATGGGTCGCCCTCCTTTCTTTTTCGCAAAAGAATATGTTCCACGACATGAAATCCCTCCGAATAGGCTTTGGCTTCGTCCCCGGCCAGGTCGTGATTTTTCACACAACGAATCCCCAACTTGCGGTAAACCCGATGCTGAAGGCCGGAAAGGTTTTCCGGATCAAGGGGGTAACGATAGTCATAAGCCTGCCCGCGTTCGCTGCTTGATTGGGGATAATCCGCAAGAAAAGCCTGTTTATCTTCAATGATTCTTCGCGAAACGGCGGCCTTATTGTCATACATGCCAAACATAACCAGGCTGTAGTCGGTAAAAACCTCGCCAAATCTTGCGATCAAGTGTTCGAGAAAACGAAGTTTACGCTCATAGGCTTCTTCTTGGGTTTCTACGATTTCTTCCAACTGAGTGCGAAGCTGGGTGTATTCCGTATAAAGATCCGGCAAACCGGCAATTTCGGCTTCGTTTAATGGCTGTGTGAAATAGGTGCGGATTTTTTCGTCTTTTGCAATTTTTTCCCAAGAAAAAAGGTCGTTTATATGCGAAAGTTGGGCGAGGTAATTGGCAAATAACTGTTCAAAAAACAATAAATATCCCTTCAACTGCGCGGCCTGTGCCTTTCGCAATTCGGGGGCAGAATGGGGTACTTTGTATTGCCCCGTTAGATAATTAAGAGGCAGGTCGTTTTGCACCGGAAAATGGTCTGCGAGTTCCATATCCTCTCCCACAGGTATGGGAAGGTTGTCCGGATGTTCTTTATGTTTTATTCGCAGGTCTTCGGCTTCCCGATTTTGAAGAATTAAGCGGGCTTTGTCTATATTGGCATAAAAGGGGTGATCTTTTTTATAAAAAATCATATTTGAGCGGGCCGGGCTGAAATTGGGAATCCGGCACGGGTCGTTGGAGGGGCAAAGCTCCCATTTTTCTTCATCACGAAAACGGTCGTCTATGAAACTGACCATCACCAAATTTTTCACCGAAAGTACCCCCGGAATATCCATTAACTCGCGGATAATATCGGAAGCCCGAAACACTCGGCGGGAAACGATCCGGCTAAATTCCTCGTCATCAATAAATCCGTGATCCAACGCCGGGCCATCGAATATTTCCTCCACCGATTTTCCTTTGCTAAACATTTCATCCAGCGTATAAAATCGTACCGGAGGTTTTACAAAAATCTCCATACGATAGAGGATCTCCGCCATCACTTCCTCCACATTCGCCGTCGGCAGCAAGTCAATGTCTGCGCATATACCTATTTCTTCGGGCAGAAGGTCTTTTATCCTCACTAAATCTTCGCATAAATTGCGGTTTGAAAGTATTTTGTCGCGAGCCGCTTGGCGGACAGCTGTTTTGGTAAAAGAAAAAGAAGGGATATTTTTTCCTACCGGTTTTTCAAAACTGATTTCCCAGTCGTAGAAAAAATAATATTCCTGCTCCAGGTATTCACTGGCCATTCCCCCCATTAAAATTATTACACCCGGCTCTGTGTAGGGAAAATTCGCCTGATGATTTGCATATAATTTTACGGTCTCCGAACGCGCCTCTATCCGATAATTCTGACAGGGAGGAAGTGTGCATTCGAGCGAAACTTTTGTTCGTCGGTCTTCGCCTTTCACCTCCACATCTTTACAACAGACAACTTTTCCGGCCATATTTTTTACTTCGACCGTTACTTTCCCTTTTTTATGTCCATAAATGTACACCGCTTCAAGAGTCAGGGTACGTTCGACATCAAAAGCGATCGCCTTTCCGTCGGTATAAAGAAATTCACCTTCGAGGTTTCGTTTGTCGTAGTCGGAGAGACCCAGTACTGCTTTTGCCGGGTAATCAGGCGCGCTTCCGAGTTCAGGAAAATCGAGAATCAGGTCGTAGAAGTAATAATAATTGTCTTTCGTGGGGCCATCGTGTTTATCACCGGGGATAATTTCGGCATAACCTTCGACCTCCGAGAGACAGTCGGCGCGAACCCCGGCAATGTTCATATACAATTTGACCGAAGAACCCACCGCATCGAGGATATAATAATTTTCATCCTCATCAGTTGTCGGGAAAATCACCCAGTTGAGCACAACGGGGGTTTTAACCCCGCTTTCCGTTACTTCCCTGCTGGCGGTTTTAAGTACCTCTCCATCAGGATTTAACAGACGAACCACAACCTGCCCCGGGCATTCTGGAAAAACACTTAGTTCCCTCAGTAACATATCGCGGGTGACCTGCAAGCGCAATTTTCCTACTTCAGGGCTTTCGTATTTGCCTTTGAGTTTTTCCCCCAGGCAATTGTCGCGATCTTTCAATCCCAGTTTCAGGTCTTCAACAAACTCCTCAAACTCCAGAAACACCTCATAAAGCCCGTTGAGTTCTGTGTCTGTATATTTTTCCACCCATGCATTTCGCACACCCTCAATGTCCACAAGGATTTTGCGCAAGTCTTTAAAGGTTACAGGAGCATTGGTAAGAATTTCCCGGGCTTGATGAAAGCCCGTCGGTGTGAGAGCGGCTCCTTTTTCCGACCTCGTAAGCAGATCTTTCAGATCATACGATGTGCGGTAACCTAAGTCCGTAATGCCGTAACACAACATTTCGAGCAAAGTAATGCCCGGATCGGAAGCGTTGTAGTCCGTCCACAACTTACTGGCCAGATTCTGAATATGCTGAATTCCGGTCTTTCGCAGAAACTCGTAGTTCTGACTGTCAGGCAAAACCTGATCGCGAATTAAAAAGAGGTTGTTATCTGGCATTTTTCTTCTTCAATGGGGTGAATCTCATGCAAATTTTCCGGAGCCGGGACAAGAACTGCCGAAGCTATCGAAGCCGTGATCTTCTCGCCGGTTACCTTTTCCCAAAGACTATTTTCATCCCGGCGGTATTCCAGCCGGAAGTTTCTCACATAGTCAACGTATTGTTGTTCGTCTATAAAATTTAACAAAGCTGCAGGGGTGATTTCATTTGTGAATGATAGTTCTGCCGCTGTATCATAAAGCCAGGGAGCCATAAACCGGATCACGTCCTTTAGAATTTGGGCAGAGTAAAACCCAATGTCTTTTCCCCTTGCAAATTTCACCTCAGCTTTTAGCCTGATTTCTTCATAAACCGGAGACTGAACTACAACCTCGGCGAAATCCGAAACGCGGGTTTTGAGAAAATCGCGGATTTCATTCCGTCTGTTTACGCTCACCACCGGCTTGAGGCGGTTGGCTGCGTTTTTATTTTGCAGGTTGGGTATCACCACGAGGTGAACATTCCCTGCAACCAACTCATTCCCGGGTTTTCCGTGATTGATACATTTTGCTCGATGAATATCGGGAAACTGTTCGAGTACAAGGCGTTCGTAATCCCATATCGTAATGCCTCGGTTTTTGTGACGGAGGCGTTCGCTTACTCGTGTGTAAAAATGTTCATCGGTTTCGGCCAGTCTCCCACCAAACGACGAGAAAGGTTGGGAAACTTCACTGATTGCCGACTGGCGAATGATCAAGTCCGTGATTGAGCCTGCGGGAAGAACCGTTGCGAGGTGTTTGGGATCATTTTCCGGCTGTTTGCGGTAGCCGGCGAGAAGTGCCTGTGGCAAAACTTTAAGCCCTTTGGCAATGCCATCGGCATAATTGACCACACTGCCGCGAATCCAGAACAAACCGCCTCCGGGCAAGAGGGTATTTTGATCGGTCATATCCTTAGGCAGGGAAAATTTAATGATCCCCGATGTCAGCAGATGACGGGTGGTATCACCGAGTATCTGCGAAGGATCAAAATATTTCCATCGGTTGTAAGACAGATAGGACCAAACCATGCGCTGACCCGCATGGGCAGGGTTTTCGCTACCTTCCGTTACCTGAAAAAGGATAGAAAGATTTTGCGGCAAATCGAGGTTACGCAGCCCGATAAATAAATTACCGGTAGCGTCCACGTACTGCTGCTCGGCGGTAGGAGGAATGGTATCCTCGGGGTTTAAAATTTTGGTTTCAAAAATCGGCACCAACAATGGACTGGTAAATACCTGATCCGAAGGAGTTTCTTTTACCGGGAAAAATTCGGCGTGGCCAAAAGGATGAATGTGAAAGAATCTTTCCACCCGTGTGGAGAAATCGGCGGAAGACTTTACGCTAAAATTAAGAGTTTCCGAAGCGGAATAATTGAGCGTTATCCGATTGACCAGCGGCGTATAGGGTGCATTGGGGAAGGATTCGACCTTCTGTTTGATTGCAGCTTTTGCAACAAACCGAGGGAAATCGGCGTGAAAAAAGTCTTTCAGCAGCCGGAATTGCAAAAATCCCCGAGACATCCCATTCCGGAAAGCCGTAAAAGGCGCCAGATTGGGGTCTCGTTTGAAATTCAGACGATCAAATACTACCGGAAAATCCATCGAAACCGAATGGAAATTTCGCAGTTGATCGGTTTGTGTCGGTGTCGAAACGGTGGAAGGAAATAATTCAATCGGTACCGCCGGATCAGTAATGGGGGAATTGACCTCTCCGAAAGTGCGCCAGTTTCCGCTTAGCAAAAGATTGATTCCTGCTTGAAAATGACTATTGGAACCAACGGGCGAAGATGAAGTATCTCCCTTATCGGCCACCGAGAGTCGTTTAGGATCGTCCTCATCAAACAACGAATCGGCGTAATTGGCATAATGAGCCTTAAAATCCAACACATTACCCAATATGGGCAGATCCCCCCATTCAAGTTGAATATTGACATTGGAAGGAGCTTTGGAAAAAACTTCGTAACTCCCGATGTAAAAATTACCGCCCACCTTTGGTGCGGAGCCAAACGGAAAAAACGGTTTTCCCGGAGCAATCGTGCCTTCATCGTTTTCGAGAATCAGATTTTGAATTCCCGTCACATTTACACTTACCTCAAACTTATAAATCTCCGGATTACGGAAAAATTTATAAGGATAGCTGTACAATACCGGTCGCCATACCGATTGGGTGGTGTCCGATTCGGGCGAAAGGCCTTGGGTGTTTTTCATTGCCACATATACCTTTCCGGCGGAAAGGACATGGCTATACTGAAAATACGTTTTTTCGGAATTGTAAACCGGAATCGCACCGATTATCTGCCAGAGTTCCGGGGAATTTTCGGGATCGTCACCCACTACCGTCGTCAGTGCCCGGTAGATATTTCGACCATAACGAACATACTCACCGGGAAGAAAACGCTCAATTCCGTTAAAAGAATTTATACGGGTAGTTTCTTCCCATAAAGAAAAATTCTGACCCGGCTGATCGCCCGTCGTTGGGGCAGTTGCGAGATAATATTTTTCGAAAAAATACACGACCGTTCCTGCCTCATATACAAAAGTGGAATCGTAGTCCGGAATATCTAGAACTTCGACCCATGCCGTACCGGAACCCGGTTTGGTTCCTGATACCGGTAATTCACATCTATAAACGGAGCCGCCAATCCAGACATGGTCACCGGGAAAATAATCTTTCGCAGAAGCGAAACTGCCAATCCTTTTCCACGGTTCATCTTCCGGATCAAGGGTGGGAGGATTTGTTCCGGCAATTCCGGCATTTGCGCGGAAAACCACGCCTCCCGAAAATACATAGTCTCCGGGTGAATATACCTGCGCCGAGGTATATTCTTCAATAGCCGTCATATCTATTTTTTCCCAGACCAACAGACCGGAATTAGGAGGAACTCCTCGTGTCAGCGCCTGAGATCGGTAGATTTTTCCCCGAAATCGTACAAAGGTATCCGCCGGGTATTCTGCTCTGGCATCAAATTCTGCCAAGCTTGATTTTTTCTCCCAGGCAGGATTTAGAATTGGGGCCAGTTCTGTCCCAGTTATACCTGAAACATTGTTTACCTGATAAATCAGCCCTTCATATACCGCATAATCACCGTTTAAAAACGATCTTTCTGCATCGTAAGCCAGAACGTTAAACTCACTATAATCCGGGGCATTCAGTTTTTTCCAGATACGCGCACCCGACGAAGGAGAAATCCCCGTATTTTTTACGCGAGATTGATAAGCCAATTCGCCTTCTTCTACCAGTTGAGCCTCTGGATAAGAAGTAGAGAGGTTCCAGGCGGACAGGACACTACTTTCCTTATTCCAAATGTCTGTTGCGTTAACAGGATACGATCCCAGCGTATATCCATCAGCTCGAAAAAACTTAAGAAGCCCCGTCCCGGAATCCTGTACTTTGACGTGGTTTTCAGGTGCGTATTCTTTGGTATTGTCGTAAAGGGCAATAGTGGCAGAAATATCGGTCCAGGGATTAGTAGCTCCGGTCGGGTCTGCCCCTTTACTCGCCAAAATTGCCGTAAAATAGCGAGTAGTCGAGGACTGAACTACTTTAACCGTGGAATTAGGAGTATAAGCCGTGGAGGAACTCCAGGCATTAACCGAACTCGTTATATCTGACCAGGGGGAAGAAAGTTGGGCAGGATGATCGCCAATAGAAATTTCAGCGGCCCGGAAAAAGCGGGCATTTCCGGGGGAAATCGTAACTTTCACATCGTCCCCGACAGCATATTGAGCGGAAGCCAAATACTCGGGAACGGATGTCGAAATATTGACCCAGGGAAAGTTAAGGTTTATCGGATGATCGCCGGTTACATTGGCCGTTGCCTTAAAAAACCGGTTCATGTTGGGGATTCCCTGAAAGATGCGTACCAGGTTTCCGGTTTGGTATTCGGTATTGTCATTGTACAGATTTACTATAGAAACCAGACTCCAGACAGGTGCGGAATGATCGGGTTTAATATTTTGAGTTTTTGCGGTTGACAGATAGGGCAAAAAACCGCTGCCTCCGTTATATTGAATCATTTGCCCCGAATTGTACAGAGTAGCCGAATCATAAACAGCCAGAGTGGCAATTGATATCACCTGCTGCCAGAAAGGGTCGCCCGGCGTTCCCGTAGGAGCAACCAGAAAACCCATAATTTTTGCCTGATAAATCACTCCGCCATGGCGAATTCGATCGCCAAAATTATAAAATACCCCTGATGAATAGGCAGGAATCAATGCCCAACCATTTGAAGAAGATGTGGGTTCAATTCCCGATTGAATAGCATCTGCGGTATAGAGAAAACCGAAATGGTTTACCTCATCGCCCACCTGATAGGGATTGAGCGGATTAGCTGTCCAAACCGGAATTTCAACCCAGCTATTGGAACTGCCATCGGGTTTTACTCCTTTTGAAAGAAAAGCTGCCCGGTACAAATTTCCACTGAAAATGACATCTGTGGAGGGCGAATAGGTTTGGGTCGCCAGCCATGCCGATTTTTCCACCCATGAAGACCCCGAATTATTCGGCGAAGCATTTAACGAAAGGGAAGTGGCCTGGTAAAGTTTGTTTTGAAGAACCGAGGTTCCTCCGGACATATACAGTTGAGAAGCATTATAATTGCTTACTTCTCCCCATAGACCTGCACTCCCATCGGGAGAAATGCCCTGATTATCGCTTGTGGCTTTATATAATTTTTCTTTAAAAACCACTTCATGATTTGTCTTGTAATCAGTACCGGGAGAAAAACCATCTTTTTCCTTCCATCCGTTACCCGATCCCGGAGCAATTCCTTTAGAGCCTGCTCTGGCTCGGTAAAACGAAAAATCGAACCTAACAACATCGCCAACCTTGTAAAGCTGTGCCGGGGAGGGCTGGTAATCTTCAATTTGTTGCCAGATATTAATGTCTGCACCGGATTCAGGTTCGATATTCGAAGCAGTATCGGCGCGTAAAATAAAGGGTGAGGATTGAAAAAGGGTTATTTCCCCTTTGACAAAACTGGTTTTGTCGGTCGGATATACCGGAGGAGTTTTCCAAGAGGAAGAAAGCGACGGCGCAATGGCATCAATGATTGTTTTTGCCTGAAAAAGCCAGTTTTCATAACTGACAAATTCGCCAGCGACATACGTTTTGGCCGGGTCAAATCCAATATTTCCCAAAGGCCCGGATTCCCAAATCTTAACCTCTACGGTGGGATTTAAATCCCACACTTTCGCGTTAGCGCGAAACTTTTCCGAGCTGTAGGAAACAATATCTCCGGACTGATAGGGCAATTCTTTAGCCGGATCTTTGGCAAGCCAGGGTTGGGGATTTTCAATATCAATCCGACTCCAGAGGTAAGCACCCGAATCTTCCGGGGAAATACCAATAACGTCGGCATTGGCTTTATAGACAGAATCGCTATGCAGGACAAATTCCCCTTTGAGGTATTCGGCGTCAGAAGCATATACTGCTACCCCACCCCGGAGGTTGAGATCCAGGTCGCCCAGGGTTGAAAGACCCTCGTTGTCAAAAATAAATAAGGCAACCGGAAAACGAGCATCGAGTCCGCGTTTGTGTACTTCTTCCGAATAGGGAACTACCGGGGGAACTTCTACCCCCAGCGACAATTCAAAAATAATTTCGCCGAGGGTTTCTTCAGAACCCGGTGTTTCAGAGGGAAATACAATATCCGTCAAAATATCAACGGTGCGATTTTCTACCGTTATCCATTCTTTTTCCCCGGTCAGGTAAATTTTTACATTATTGCCCAGTTCGCTTTTTATTCGGGAACGACCGTATTTGGATACGGTTTCGGCCATGTTCCGGAACTGAAATACCAACCGGACCGTTCGAGTTCCTTCTCCCAACAAAAGCATCGGAGAAGCGATAGCAAATCCCACCTCTGCAAAGGGCATTTTTTCGCTGCCCATCAATTCCCAAGTGGGGAAATCTTTAGGTAGTTCTTCGCCTTTACCGTCGGCAGAATCGGCATCCGCCGCGGCATATATATTTTCCACGGAAAAGTCAGTCAGTGCTATGCCGGGGTCTGTTGAAGCATCGGGAGCCGGTTCAAAGATTTTGTTGAGGAATAAGGTACGCAACCCGACCTCAGGATCAATGATTGCACGGTTTACAACAATTTCTTCATTTGCCGCATAAATCCGGTCCGCACCACTTCCATCCGGGCCGGCATCAAAAGTAGTATCAAGGGTAATAAGATGGTTTTCGAAATTATTGGCCAGGGAAAGAATAATATGCACCTCATCGGGATCTTCCGGGCGGTTTTTCAGTTGAAGGATTTCCTTATAATAAAAATCGAGATGCCTTTTGGTGAGGCTGTTCATGTGGTTCCGGGCAATTTTCATCAGGTTGAGAAAAGCCAGGAAAAGCGCTATATGGGGTTCATGCTCCGGATACGAGGTGAAAGTTTCTTCCAAAAACTCGGGAGCCTGTTTTACGAGTGAAATCATCGCCTCGTAGAACCCTCGAAACAAGTTTTCGAGTTTTACGGTTTCCCGATAAATTTGCCTTTTGGTCTCCGGAATTCCCCAGAGAAATGGTTTTTCTTCCAGTGGAAAATCACCGTTGGGCCAGGCCCGGGTCAGGCGGTCGGTATTAATGTCCGGAAGTCCAGCTTCCTTAAGAGGCAGGCCGATACTCTTGGCTTCTTTCAGCCAAAGTAAAGTTGCGGCAAAAGAATAGTCGAGTTTTGAATGAATCAGCCGATCCAGTTTTTTATGGAGACTGAGCGTGGGAATTGATTTTTGGTACCAGAGAAACAGCTTGTCTGCCATCTCAAAGAGAGTTACTAGCATTCCGGCAAATGCCGCTGCGCTATTTTCCGGCTGACCGATTGCTTTTTCTGCATCGGAGACAAATTGCTCAAATTTCTTTTTATAAGGATCAACCGAAGTTTCCGCAACCATGGAAACCAACGTGCTGATATCATTTTCGATAAAAGTCACCCAGTCCCCATCGGGCTGGTTTTGTTGATTGTAAAACCGAACCAGCCGGGCATATTTACGGGCATATAACAGCCAGTCCTGGATTTCTCTTTCGTCAACCCTCACAAAATCCGGCCCCAGGGCTTCCAGCAGGCGCTGATTCTGGCTGGTACCGTCTCTCCGGAGGGGGTTTCTATATGTAGTGCAGTCCTGGTTCATAGTTTTTTTTTGTTCCGGTTATGCTTTAAGGAGTTTCATTAGGAATTTGGCTTCCTTCTTCGAGGTAATAAGGGAAAACAAAATTGGTTCGGGTATTAGTCCCCGCAACGGTGTATTCAATAAATATCCGGACAAGGCCTTCTTCCTGTACCGGTTCAAGGCGTACATCATCGAGAATCACCCGAGATTCAAACAGCAGAATAGCCGTTTGGATAACATCCTTCATATAAGCTTGGAGAGTAGTATCCAACGGTTCAAACAAAAGTTTTTCCATTCCTGCACCGAAGTCGGGACGCATTACCCTTTCACCGATTCCGGTTGTGAGAATAATTTCAATACTACTTTGGATGTCGTCTTTACCGGTGAGCATTTTCACCCCTCCGGTAGCCTTGTCGAATGTGGGGGGAAATGCCCACCCTCTGCCTATAAAATCGTAATCAGCCATAAGATTATCCTCCAATCATTACCGTAAATTCTCCCAGAATAATAGACCCTCCATGTGCAGTGCTGTCGCCCATTCGTGCGGCGGGTTTGCCCCCGATCATGACCGTAGCCGACCCTTTGACAATAGAATCCGGAGGGCCTGAACACGTGACCATGTCTCCGACTACCGCAGCCGGCTTGCCGGCGATTAAGACCGTAGGAATACCCGGCCCGGTAATAGGGCCTCCTACGTGGGGTTTGCCAGGGGGGTCCACCATCGGGCAAACGTGCATATCGTTGAGTCTTGCTGCGGGAGGCATTCTTAATGGTTAATGGTTAATGGTTAATTGATTTTTACCAGGGAGCCTTTGATGGTGGCGATGGCGCTGGTGCTTAGCTCGGCACCGGCGCTGCCGGTGGCTTTTAGCTGAGCTCCGCCCTTGAGTTCCATATTCGCGCTGCTTTCTGCTTTAAGATTAGCTCCTGCCTTGAGGATCACATCTTTAGCACTTTCCAATGTGATTCCGGCTTTATCCAAAGTGAGGGTATTGCCGTTTTTGTCTTTAATGACAATAGAACCGGCTTTATCGTCAATCACCAGGCTCTGTCCGCCGGGGGTTTCCATCGTGATGGATTTATCTTCATCATTAAAAACCAGTTTCATCTTGGCACGAGTGTAAAAACCTTTTTCATGGTTGGTATCTTTTACCTTCACCGGTGCGGGATTTTTGCTGCTGTGAAGTTGTCCTAAAATCACGGGGTTGCGGGGGTCGTCGTTGAGAAAACCCAGTACCACCTCATCATTGATTTCCGGACGAAAAAAACTACCCCTCTCTTTTCCGGCATCCAGGCAGGCCACCCGTGCCCATAAACCTTCTCCGGTAGGATCAATCGTAGGAATAATCACCCGAACCCGATCTTCCCCATCCGGATCTTTTTCCAATTTGGTAACGATGCCGATCGTCAGGCCGTGAATCGCGGGTAACAACCCCGATGCGGGAGTGCTGACAATATTGTCAAATTGCTCATGAAACCAGTTGGGATCCATCCCGAAACTCACATCGGTTTCCCAGTTCATATTGTCAAACTCGTGCCGCACGCCGGATACATAGGCTTTTCCGTTAAATCTTTTTCCCAAACCGCCGAGTTCGATCGTATCGCCGGGTTTGATTTTGTCATACCCCTGAAATCGCACCCTTCCGCGAATTTTAGCCAGTTGGCTTTTTTGAAATTGCGCATTGGCCCACTCCTGAAGCTCGACATCTTTCAACTGTCCGCCATGCATGACCGGGTATTTTTTAATGCCCAGGGTCTGGGATAGTTTGTCGGAGGTCTGATCACCCGGAGACAGGTTCGAGGGTTTTGTGCCTTTGACAGACACGATTTTTTGTTTGGCGGAATCCCAGGAGGTTGCTTCAACGCCCCCATACTGATAGCGGGCATCCATTTCCGCTTCAAAACTCAGAATCGTTGCCCCATAAAGAGCCGAGACCGCCGGATTGCCGAGTTGGGGTTTTTTGACGGATACCTTGCCATCTTCCGTAAATACCAGGAGACCATTGGCTTCGGCGCGACTCAGCACAAAATCCCAGTCCGTGGCATAATACTGAACCATTTCCGGATGAGTAACTTTGGTACCTTCAACCGATGCCTGCAATCCATTTTGGGAAATAAGCGATTTAATAATGTCGCTGTCTTTCTTTTTATGGAAATAAGCATTTTTCCTACCAACCGTCATTTTAACCGCTTTATCCCGACAGGTAATACGAAGGACAGAGGGGCGACCCGGGTTTATTTTGATGGAGTGATGCGTGATAATGCCTTTAAAAACCGTCTTATTTTGGGAATGATAGCCAAATTGGACTTCAACCTCGGCTCCGGGAATAAAATCGGAAGAACTGCTAATTTTAAAATCCTCTTCGGAGGGGTCTCCATCATAAAGAAGAATATCTGCCATCGAAATACGGTTTACCGCACGGGTAACCACTACTGACATGACCTGATATTCAGGATTAATATCCTTACCATTCAGCCGGACGACAAATGTAGGCGTATCCGGGGTGACGTTTGTATGGATGGTTCGTGGAAAAGTCATTCGTTTTCGTTTCTAAGGGGTGGGAATTGTAGTTCCTGCCCGGTTTTGAGTCTGCGAAAATGTTTCAGCCGGTTGTGACGGGCTAGTTGCAAATAGTAAGAAGGATCATTGTAAATGGTATCGGCCATTAACGGGAGGTTTTGGTTTTCCCCGGCAATCCGGATATGCGTGAGGTCCGGAGAACTCAGCCGTCTTTCACGCTCCAGGAGGCCATCATCCATGCTTTTGGTGAAAGTGGCCTTGATTTTTGCGCGAAGAGGTTTACCGTCCGGTTTAAAGAGGGTATAATTAACGTCTGCGGATTTGAGTACGCAATGGGCAACCAGTACTCCCCAAGTCAAAATCAGGTATAGGGGGCGATGGGTTTTTCCTTCTACGACATAACAAACATCCAGAAATTGTTTAACCTTTTCCTCAACCTTGATCGGCTTAAATATCTTATCAGAACCCGGCAAGGCAGCACCTACGCCTAATCCATTTCCGGAATTAGACGCACCTGTACCATCAATCAGAAATTCAAACTGAAAGTCCTGCGGCCCGATACTATTAAATACATGACGGCGGCTATCATTTCCCGGTTCCTGCCGGGGAGTGAAGTTGATCTGAATCTTTTCAGAATAAGAATTCGGGTTAAACATTACCTCAAAGGACTTGGCAGGGCTGTTGCGCGGGGTCCTTTTAGAGGAGTTAAATGCCTCGATCTTAAACTTTTTCAGTTCACCGCTGGTGACTCCGGGTATTTCTGGCAACATGGCTATCGTTCATTTTTCTTTTCCAACATCTCCTGTACAATTTCCAGCAACAACCGCTTGTCTTCAATCGTGCGAATAACATTTTCCGAAGCCGAAGTTTCGGGAGGGGTGGAATCCTGCGCGTTTTGCAATTCAGGCGCCACAACGGCTTTAATTACTAACTCTCTGATTTCCAATGGCATAACTAAAATACTAAGCGGATATTTTTAAAATATTGATAACTCAGCGTCATTGTTTCGATCACAACCGAACTTTGTTCTGCATTAAATGCCGAGACCTCCCAACGTTTGGGAATGGCATTTACCACATACCAGGAAGCGATGGGAACATGTTTGTCGTTCAGCAACGATACCATCACATTCACCGGCTGGAAGTGAAAAAACTCAATGGCATTCCTTGCCCAGTTGAATACTCCTGAAGAAACCGGGGCAATTCCTCTTTTCAGCGTCAGATCCGAGTACCTTGTACGGGTAGGAAGCTGGTGTGTAAAGCGGTTTTCGCCGCCCTCCACATAAGATTCGGTTTCCATGTCAACCGAAAGTCCGGAAACTTCCTGAAACATGATGTCTCCCGGTGCCGAAGGCACTAGTTGAAAGACCACTGAAAAATGGAACCCTACGGGGGGATATTCTCCTAAAGCCATCGCTAGCCGTTTTGAATGCTCAGACCTTCATGCGCGATTTCGATACTCTCTATGGCCACCTCATTTCCATCGGATTTCAGATCGGTGGATTGAACTTTGATCGGCCAAGCGTTTTTCACTTTCCAAACGACAACCGGTTCGTGGGTTTCGTTGAGCAGACTGATGGTCAGATCTCGGCGCTCAATGGTATTGAGTGCTACGGTATTCCACCAATTGAAATACTCGTTATCACCGGCAAAAGTGCCGCGCTTAAGGGTGATATTACCGTATTTCTGCATACCCGGCATTTTGGTTTTAAAATACTCGGGACTTGCTCCGTGACGGTACTCTATCACTTCCGTTTCGACATCTAAACCGGATACTTCCGTAAAGCCGATGTTTGTTCCACCCCATTCTACTTGAAAATGAAACTTTGGTAATGGATAATTTGCCATAATTATTCTGATTTTTGATATAATGATAATTTAAACTAAAAATCTCATCTTGTTGATTATCAGGATGTTTCCATCCGACATACGTATTGAATAACAATAAACTCCGCAGGCCTTACTGCTGCAAGGCCAATTTCTGCGATTAATCTTCCTTCCAGAATATCCTGCTGTGTCATCGTTTCCCCCAAGCCTACGGAAATATAATAGGCTTCATTTGTTGTAGTTCCCACTAAAGCTCCCTGCCGCCATTGCAAGCGGAAAAAGTTGTCAAGGACAAGCCTCAAACGCATCCATGTATTGGCATCATTGGGTTCAAAAACAAATTGGTCAACCGACTGGCTCACAAAATCTTCCACAAAGCTGAAATACCGCCGGACGGAAACATAACGCCACTCATTATCATTTCCCGCCAGTGTACGGCCCCCCCAGATTCGGGTGCCCCGCCCTCGGATCGAACGAATAACGTTTACCGATTTTCCGGTAGGGTGAACGTTTAGCGACTCTTGGTCGCTGTCGTCGAGTTCGATACACGGACCCAGGGTAAATTCCAGCCGCTCATTAGCAGGGGCTTTCCAAACACCACGGGCCGCATCGGTGCGTACAAATACCCCGGCAACGGCACCCGAAGGGGGTATTTTTTTCAATTGCAGCGATAGTTGTGCGTATATTTTTGCGAAAAACGGATGCCGGGAAAATAGTATCTGTTCGGCAGTCTGCTCCTGTGCAATCGCCCGATCAATCAAGCCTTTCAACACCTTAATAAGGGGAGTTGCCACATTATCCAGGTGTTTGACCAATGATTCCAGATAAGGGGTTTCGCCCTCGGCTTCTCCTTCTGCCCAATCCGCAAATTCAGGGATATGTGGCACAACCGAGGTTCGTATCCAGTTTGTGCCGTTGAGATCTGAAAATAATTCATGAACCTCATCCCCATTTTGAGCCGGATATAAATAGTCGTACAAAGAAGCCGATTTATAAAGCCCAATCAGCTTTTCGATTGTTCCGATATAGGTTTTGTCGGTCTTTTGGACAAAAATGTAATCATCCAGCACATCGGATAGTTTCTGATCCAGTCGGGGCAAAACCAGAGCAACCTCGGTCAACCAGGCAAAAGCCTTTTGCAACAATTCTTTTCGGGCTTCATCCGTAGGTATTAGAATAGCCCCAGACAAAGACCTCCACCTACTTTCAATCATGCCCAGGTTTTTCCGGTTTAATTGAGCGTCGTGAATGATCTCGGCAATGGCTGAAATATATTCACCTTCCCGCAAGACCGCAGCAATCATCTGACGGTGCGATTCAGCTTCGGCGGAGGAGAATTTGCTCGAAAAAATCGTATAGTCATTCACCGGAAAGACCGAATCCCCATCAATAATGCGGAACTTCAACTCATGGAAATGGAAAAGGTGATCGTACTGAGTGTATAACCACGGAAAATAAGCGGCCCCGTAGGGAAGGTTATTATTCCCGATAGCATCACGAAACCGATCCACTGCGGTCAGAAATTGGGGATGGTTTTTCAAATCAGCGATAAAAAACCGATTTCTCTGTTGCGCACAATGTGCAAGTGCAGCCATTTGTAGTTGCCCGAGATCGCTTTCGGATTCAAGTTCGACCGCATCGGGAAACAGAAGCAGTGTAACCTCCTCTGCTTTCTCCAGCGCTTTTAATCCTCCCAACAGCCCGGATACCGTGTTTCCGTCTGATTCCCCCAGAGAAATGATGTCATCATATCCGCCGACCGAAACGATAAAACAATCGCCCCCGTTATTATCGAAGTAAAAACGCAGGCTTTCAAACAGGAAAAAGCGTTTGTCAGCACCGACAGATATAAGCGTTTCTCCGTCGGGAAGTACATCTGCGGAGTAATAATCCGGTTGGTAGTTTCCTCCGAAAAGGGTTTCAAAATGGGCCATATCCCGGATTCGCACAGGGAGAAACCGGCCCCTTTCAGGGGCGAATTCTGTATATCCGATAAATGCCGGCAGTGCCGTTTCGATCAACGGATCCGCAGGCTGCGGGGGTGTCAGGTCCCGCAGGTAAATACCTGGCGTTTTATACGTCATTACCGTATCCTTCTAAATTCAGGATCAGGATTCCTGCATTTTATGAGAGAACCTCAGAATGATAAATTCTGCCGGGCGCACTACGGCCATACCGATTTCCACATTCATTCTACCTTCGAGAATATCCACGGCGGTCATGGTTTCCGGCAGTCCTACGCGCACAAAAAAAGCGTCTTCGGGTTTCGCACCGGCCAAGGCTCCTGCACGCCATTGAAGGAGGAGGAAATTTTCGACCATTGCCCTCACCCGTACCCAGGTATTGGCATCATTAGGTTCAAAGACAAATTGTTCGGAAGCTTTTTTCACCGATTCTTCCACCATATTAAAGAAGCGGCGCACCGATACATACCGCCATTCGTTGTCGTTACCCGCGAGGGTACGAGCGCCCCATACGAGGTTGCCTTTTCCCGTGAAAGCGCGAATCGCGTTGATGGATTTACCGGAGGTATGAACGTTGAGGTTTTCCTGTTCTTCGTGAGTAATTTTAAGAATGGGCCGGATAACTCCGCTAAGACTTACATTAGCCGGAGCCTTCCATACACCTCGGGTACTGTCCACCGAAGCATAAATTCCCACCATTGCCGGGCTGGGCGGAAGGATACAAGGAAGACTATTGATCGCCAGTTGAGCGCGGGCATACAGGCCTTTATCGGCAGTTTCCAGAGCAGCCAGATCGGCAATCGCAGCATTGGGCGCTCCGTTTACGATATAAGAAACCGTGACATCGGCAGCATTATACTGGTAATCAAAAATCGTTTCGAGATTAGGAGCGTAAGCGGCGCCGTATTTCAGGCTGTTGTTGCCCACCCCTCGGTCGCGAAAAGTATTCTGCAAATCATTTACCCGTGTGCTGGAGGTATGCGGCAGCATATCCATTACCGCAAACCGATCCTGAAGTTTCTCACATTGCTGAAGGGCAAAGTCGTAGAGAGCGCCCTGGTCTGCCTGGCCGGCTCCGGCAGGATTAAAACTGAGCGCCTGCGCTTCCGGAAACACAATCAGTGTAGGTTCGTCCTCTTTTTCCAGAAGGTTTAATCCCCCTCTTAAGCCGCTGTCATCATCGCCGAGTCCTACGGGCGTAGCATAATCCCCGACCGAAACAATGTAGCAGGGGCCTCCGCCATTGGCGAAGTAAAGTTGCAGCGAATAATACATAATGTAGGGAGAACGATCTCCCATTGAAGCAATCAGAGATTGAGCAGTGACACGACCTCCCGCATCGCGGGTTTCGTTGATTGAAATGGTAATATTCTCTTCCGGAGCGGCACCCCCGAAATACAATTCATAGTCCACCATCGAAGAAATTCGCCAGGGCTTCATGCTCAGGCTTTCTCCATTGGTATTAAGAGCCATGGCGGTATGACCAATAAATGCCGGAATGGCTGTTTCCACCTGTGCTACGGAAGGGGGAAATTTTCGGATTTCCTGTACATAAACGCCGGGGGTTTTAAATGTGCTTGCCATAAGAGGTATAGGATTAACTGTTGATATAGATTTCAGAATAAATTTGAGAATCGTTGGGGTCAGGTTTAATCATTGTCGTTTCCGGATTTGGAAGCAGGACATCGGTATTAAACTTTTTTAGCTGTGTCAGTGATCGGGTGAGAGGAAAAGGTTTGGCTGTGCGAAACTTCTTTTTTTCGCCGGGACCGCCGTCTCTCACCAATTCGCCCAACTGAGCATCCGAAGGGTTTTGTTCCCGGTTGAAGATATATCGCCAGAAAGTTGTCCGGTTTTTAAAATGGAGGACATATTCCGGAGAGGTCAAATCCTGTTCGGATCCAGTCAACAAAGCGTATTCTCCTTGATTGATGTCAGTGCGGTGAACGATTTCGACGATAGCAAAAGGGCGTGATTCATTCGAAGCCGGAGTCACATAACAGGGCCCGGCAACCGGAGATTCAATAGCCACACCGGACGAATTTTCGACCCGAAGATCATATCGCCCAGGTGTGACTTTCCGGAGGTCTGTCGGGACTGAAGCAGAACCCGTTGCCATTATTGTTTGTTGAAAACGGGGGGTTGTTTCTCCAGGGCGAGAGAGTTTCAGAATAACAGGCCCGGTTGGGTTCGATGGAAGATCGAGGTTAAATACAGGGGGAAGAAATGATATTCGGTCTTCCCGTGATACATACTGAGTCGAGGCAGGAGAGACTGCCACCCAGTCAGCGTTTATACGCGGTCCGGGGCCGGTCTGACGAATTGCTTCATACAATGCCGACGGTGAGACCGTATTATCTGTAATCAAATCGCCTGATTCATAAAAAACTGTAGAACGGTAGGGCGGAATCGGACGGGAGAGGAATCGTTCTCCGGAATAATTTGCAGCTTCATTTGAAAAATAATACGCACTGAAGCGGTTTCCTTTTAGAGGGAGAGCCGTATAGTTGTAAAAAAGAGGGTCGTTGAGGTCAACCCTAAATGCCAGCCTGAGGGGCGCATCCAGCCTTATTTCTGGTCGAAAAAATCCCTGTGCCGCCGCCGGTTTTTGAATCTCAAGTCCTACAAAAAAGCCCTCCTGCGTCTGTCGAAAAACCATTTTTCTTCCCCTCAGCAACTGCTCGGTTTCGGGTGTTGGGGACAGGCGAAAAAAAGATTGAACCTGATAAGATTTACGTATCGGTTCTTGTTCACTTTCCGACAAAGACGAAAAATCCCGGCTGCCCTGGTTCAGAAAGTATCCGTGATCTATTCGAACGGAAAATAAACGTTTATAAGCAATGGCAAATCCCATTGTACTTTGGGTATTTAGTTAGCAATTCCGGAAACTTCTTCGATCGAAGGCGAGGTTGCAGAAAGAGAATCTCTGCGAATCATCACCAGTCGGGTTCGATACATCACAAAGGGTACCTGTTTGCTCCCGAGGGAACCCCACAGGTCGTTGATCTGTTCAAAATTAAGCGTATGGATATCAAGTATGAGTTTCATGCCCGCCACCTGCGCGTCGTTGGAAAAACCCGAATTAGGCGAGTTGGCCAGCGTAAAAACGTATTTGCCCTGAAAAAACTCGATCACTTGCGAAAGTCTTCGCAAAGCCGTGGTATAATTGTCAAAGCTGGAGCTAAAAAGAAGGTAAAGATTTAGATTAATCGGAGGATTGATATATTCCGTCTGGTTTCCATTTTTTATATAAGTAGGCGAATTTTTCAGCCGTTTTTCTTCTTCAATATTTACGAGACTGAGCACCAGTTTTTCCATCGCACCATTATTGGTATTACCGGAATTTTCTGCCAGGGCGATATTCCCCAGTTCTACCACATCCGGACGGTTGGCACTGTCAATGTCCACCGTATTGATATAGTCGTTTAGTTCCCGAACCAATAGTGTTAATGCTTTGGATATCATGCCTTTGTAATTGCAAATCAATAATAGTCCTTCCCTTTTGAGGTTCAATAACCCCAAAAGCTTATCCATCAGATAATTCTGACACAGATGTTTAAAAATCTAATCCTGGCAAGGTAAATGACCAGAAAAAGCTTCATTTAGTGGGAAAAGCTATATCCTGGATCCTAGCGTTTTTGTTCGTAAAACAAAAACTTACGAATAGGGGTAAAACAAAATGAATTAGAGCACTTATACTCTCTCTTATCACAACTAATTTAAGGATAACTTTGCGAAATCCAAACTTATCATCAAATTTTTAAATCTAATAAAAAGTTCTTTTTTCAATTCCTTTACATTAGACGAAAAATCGGAATTAATCTCACCGGATTATTCGACAATTCGCCCAAAATAGATGGCATTCATAAAAATTTTATTGGTGCCGTACCAGAAGGCGCGAAAATTAGGGTCATCCGCCAAGGCAATAATGCGCCCCTTTCCGGCTTTAACGACGGTAACTGCCGCCGTATTGCGCAGTACCTCCACATTTTCATCCGACAGATACCCACTCATCAAAGGTTTGTCTGAGTACATAACGGGATTAGCCCAGGGGTTCTCCGATTTTTCCATAAAAATTCGCGCATTTCGAAATACCGGTAAAGTCTCCTGCCCTAAACCAAATCCCAACGGATGGCTAAGGTCAACCTTCGTCTGACAAATGGCCCCGTTGATGCTTTGGGCTTCTTCAATATTGGTTCGGTCTTCATAGGCAAAAAGGGTATCTCGGGAATTTTCAGGGGTTGTTTTCATCTTTATTTGAGAAAACCCCTGCTGGGAAAGCCATCTTACGGCGCCTTTATCCGCTACAATTACACCGCCTTTTTCCAGCCACAGCCGGAGGCGATCTCCCGCAGAAAACCCGTAATTTCCGTGAACCAGAATGAGGGTATTATACTCATCCAAATCCCCGGAGGTTATCCGGGATTCCGGCAAAAGAGTTACATCCATACCATAACGCGCATCCAGCAAATGCCAGGCCTGTCCAGCCTCATAGCTGTTGACATTTCCATCCACCGCTAATGCGATACGAGGTTTCTCAAGAGTTTTAAATGTCTCACTTCCCAAACGCACCCCCGTAGTCATGCCACTACTCAGCGAAAAAACCGTAGGGCCATTTTCGGCTTCGGCGATTTCTTTCACTACCTGATACAACTCTTCCGGATTTAACTCTTGCCCCTGCACCGGAATCAAAATAGATCCGTAATCAAATCGGGGGCCTTCTTTTATGCCAAAAGGTTGAGTCGCAACTTTTACCCGGATTCCCTTGTTCATAAGTTGGTTCAGGGCAATGGGAGAATAATAATCAAACCATTCGAATGCGTAGGCATAGTCTGACTTTCCGCCGTTGACGGATCCCCGGGGGTTTTCGAAGGAAACACGAGCACCCAACAATTCGGCTTGAAATGTTTTTTTATCCAGCCCCTCATATTGTACCGCAAATGCAAGCGGGAAAGTCCACGCCGAAATATCGTAAAACAAGCTATCTTCAAACGTTGTCCTTTTCTCAAACATCGCCTGAATCAGCCGGTATTGACGTTGTTTTAGGGGGATAATATAACTGTTTTCCGGAGTGAAAAGGTTTCCGGAAATATCCAGCGGTTTTACCAGTCGAAACACCTCAACTTCATGCCGAAGGGCAATTTCGGCGAGTTCTCGTGCCCGGCTAAAATCTTTCCCAGCAGAAAAAACATAGGCTTTTACAGGGTCGGTTTCGGCTTCGGTTAGGGCTTTTTGGTAAAAATCGCGCTGGTATTCCAGCAATTCGGTGCGAAGGGCCAGCGTCCCTTTTAAAGTAGCGAGGGAGGTAGTAAACTGGTTTTTGATGGTAAAAGGAAATGTCAGCAAACCATTTTCGGTTTCCTGAATAAAACCGCGACTGCTCGCCTGTTCAAACAGAATCCCCACCCCGCCATTTATCTCCGGGTAGGTAGAACCTTTTCCGTAAAAAAAATCGTCGTAATCTTCTTCGGTAAAATAAAGCGACCCGATACTATCCAAAGCAGCGGAATAATAGGGCGACATTTTATAGGTTAGGGAAACCGCTCCTTCCGGAGTCAAAGGATGAGTCCGGGAAGGAATCCCCGGCTGAAAAAAGAAAGTGGACGAAGATCCCATCTCATGGTGATCGGTGAGGTAGTTGTATTTCCATTGGTGGTATTTTTCCAGCCGAGCACGGGACTCGGGGAGTTGCACCGGTAACCAGTCGCGATTAAGATCAAACCAGTAGTGATTGGTACGTCCCCGGGGCCAGGCCTCATTGTGTTCGCGGGAGTTTGCATCTGCATTTAACACATTTATCCCCCGGTGAGTATTTACCCAGCTTGCAAAGCGGTTCATACCATCGGGGTTGAAAGAGGGGTCAATGATAATAATTTCATTTTTGAGCAGACGGTCTATCCATTCTCCCTGTGCCGCAGCGAGGAAATAGACGACCAGTAAAGCTGCATTTGAACCGCTGGCTTCGTTTCCATGAATACTATACCCCATGTGAACCACCACCGGCATCTGACGAATATCCAGGTTTCCTGCTTTATCAGGCCAGGTAAGAGCAATATGTTTCTGGCGGATTTCCTCCAGATTTCGGTGATTTTCCGGAGAAGTAATAACCAGATGCAGCAGAGGACGGTTTTCGTAGGTTCTGCCAATAACTTCAAGCGAAATACGATTGCTTAAACGATCCATTTCCCGCATATAATATACCAATTGATCGTGACTCACATGCCACTCCCCTACTTCATAATCCAGTATTTCCGAGGGTTTGGGTACCGCAGGGTCGTATGTTATACCTTGAGGAAGGTAATAATCCAAGCTAATCTGTGAAAACAGAGCCGGGGTAAACATACAGAGGATACCCATGATAAAAGCGGTCGTCAGGATGCGAGTCATAAATAAAACGTTCAGCGGGTTATTTTGTCGTGCGGCATTTTTCATAAAATTCATTTTCCACTCCCCTTTCACTGCCAATAATACTGTAAAATTGTTCCAGATAACGAACTGCCGCGATTTTAGTCTTTTCTTCAAGCAGTGGATTTTCATTTATAAGGCGGAAAAAGTCGGCTTTTTTGTTTCGGAATAGCTGGAAAGTAACCTCAAATTCTTCTTCTGTGCGGCAAAAACCCCGGAAAAGACGATCGCGCACAGAGACAATTCCCAGGTCCGGATTAGGAAGGGCATAGGGTGTATTTACAAAACCCGACCAGTCAAAATCATAAGGAACGGCAAGGGGGGGTTCTGCAGGGTTTATCATCACCAGCCGGATATTGTGCAGCTCTGCAATAGACCAATCGGTGTTACCAATCATGTATTGAAAAACCGATAAATGATTCACCCATTCGTAATGGGTTTTATCCGGGTGTACATTTGATACGGCCAAAATTCTTCCGCCCATCCGGGCGGCAACGTCGCCTTCGTCTTCAAGGATAAATCCGACTCTTTCCAGAGGTTCGGCTTTTCCTTCGGAATCTTTATAAGTTACTTTTACTAACCTCACCCGAAAACTACTGTCAGTCAATTGATTGTACATTTTATAGACCAAGTATTCCGAAACGACAAACTGATCATAAATCGCCTTTCGGGACTGACAATGGGTGACCAGTTTGAGTTTATTTTGCCCTTCGAAGACCGTATGCTGAGTAAGCGTATCAAAGTTGAGCATCAAGGGAGGGAAATCACAGTTGGATTTTTGGCGGCGGAAATTTCCCCGGACTTTTACCCGAATGGGAAGCGATATTTCCTGATTTTCTTTGGAAGGATAGGTGATCGTTGCCGGATGATACGAAGCTTCGTCTTCTCTATCTTTAAGCAATTCGTTTAAGGCGGTAGTAATCGTAATGTTAAGAATGTCTTCCTCTTCAAACAAAGGCAAAACGGGAGGCGCATCATTTTGGCTAGAGGCTAAAATCGGAAATAAAGCCCAAATGAACAGAAATCTTTTAAAAAAAATTGTAGATGATTTCATATAACACTCGTTAACAATTTTAGAAAGAATCCTCAAAAATACGGTTCGAATGGAATTCAAATTTTACTGGGTTTTCTGCAGAAATCCGCGATCGTTCTTCAAAAAAAACTTTTCCTTTTTTGTCCAATAAAATTACGGTTGTGACCCGTGTTCCATACGAAGGGCTTTTAATACACATCGCCGAGAGAATTTTTTCCCACTCCGGAGATACCCCGGTTTGAGGCAACTCATGGTCGGGAGCCCGTGTTTCATTTTCCATCATAAAAAAAAGTGCTTCCGTGTCAATTTCCATTTGGGGGGAAATGATTTGGGATAAATCCTGTTTTCCCCTGCGCACTTTGGGCCAGGCAGTGTCCAGCAGGTGATTACTAAGGCCGTAAATACCCGGAGTAAGCAAAATCCCCAGTTCTCCCCGATTAGAAAACCAGCCCAGGTTCTCCCCGTCATAAGTCAGGAGGTTAAAACCGTTATAATCCGCAGCTTTTGCACGAAGTTCGTTTTGATAAGGCATCACAAACTGATCACCGGCCAGAAAATCCGTAACCAGAGCGCCCCGTGAGGGAGCGTCGGGTTTTATATTAAAAGGTTCGCGAAAATTAGTAATAGCGGAAAAACGACCGTTTTTGCTAAGGCCCAGCCATGTACCGCCCGCTTTCAGGTCTTTTCCGGCCAGAAGGCTCGGATTTTCCTCCCACCAGCCGGCGCGTAAGGTGGGGCGTTCATAAAACTCATCGCGATTGGCCGCAATGATCAATTCATATTGGGGATGTACCCGGTAACCAAAAAGTATAAGACACATACCCTAAATTAGTGACTTTTTCGGAATCTCCGACAAAACAATAAGTTCCACGAAAGGCTTTCACCCAGCGGAACTTACCTATTAACCTATTTTTCAGCGCAAGGAAATCCCCTCCGCAAGGAGGCCGGACAATGACATACCTTTCCCCACCGGAATACCGGAATTGGAAACCACCTAAACAGAAAACATCAGAAGCAAATCCCTAAATTTGCAAACGAAGCATTGGGTGAAAAATATTCATGTCGGCACTCCTTCGGAGTGAGATCGTTAGTACGACGGGAAGTAATATCCTGACGGTAATCCGGGAATATGGCCGGGCCAGGGTAAACAGTAAAATGTTATTATCTCTCCGTCGTACCGGAAATGGAATTATCGGAGCTTAAAATTGGGGGAGATAAAACGGCAAGGTGGTGGCTGAGAACGACCGTACATTTGAAATATAGACAGGTTAAAATATATTTTTACATTATCCGATTTGTATCCGAATACTGTTTTTCTTACAATTCAAAACTAGGGCTTTTCTTTAAAAATCTTTTGACGTTTCACGGCGATTTTTATTTTTACCCTTTCTTATTTCGGCTATATCCTAACATTTCTGTTGCCGCTGGTTTCCCCAGAAATGATCATATATAAGCCTTCTTTTTCACCCTTGGTCAAACCTTACTCCCCTTTCGCCTAAATTCGCTTCACTTCTACCGTCAATTCTTACATCCATTTTTACTTTTTTTCGCTTTCGGAAAGAATTTCAAAGGCGATGGAAAGGCTTTCTCCGCGATTATCTATCAGGGTAAGCAGGTGTTTTCCCGGTGGGGGGTTAAGACTCATTTCGTGAATTTCTTTCGTCATTCCCATAAAATCTTCGTCTATATGCCAGTATATCTGTGCAGTACGATCTCTGTGGGCCACCTCAAACACTGTGCTGCCCGGTTTTCCATCCAATTCCGTAGGTACGTAAATCCGTGCATTATTTCCCGGATAAACCACGGCCATCATTCTACCTGCGGCAAGTCCGGAGACCTGGCAATCTTCCCGGTAGTCGGGCAAAAGAATATAGTCCGGGTTGCGGGATCGGTAATAAACCTCCTGGACCGGAGGCAAAATAAAAAACGATCGCTGTTGCATATTCAGTGGAGATTCACAGTCACTGTGAACACGAAACGTCCCGGTCCGGTCGAGGTTTATCCGCTCATGGTAAGGGCATAAAGGCGTGCGAATACCCGAAAGCGGAATCCAGGTAGTATCCGCTTCCGTGCAGTTTTCCTGAACCCGATGCCCACTCTGACGACAGAGGGGTACTTGTATCATTTCATCCAAAGGAGGCGAAAACCAGCTTTGTTGGTAACCAAGTGTGTTAAAAAGATCAAACATCACCGGTGCAGCCGCAGTAGCGCCCGTAAGGCCGGTACGGCCTTCACCATCGGCATTTCCGACCCATACAGCCACGACATATTCCGGGGTACAGCCTACAGCCCAGGCGTCGCGGTTGCCATAACTTGTCCCCGTTTTCCAGGCAATACGATCCGAGGAGGAAAAATTTTCCCAAAAACTTTCGTTTTCCGGACGAGTCACTGCAACCATAGCCTCAAAGGTAAACCAAACAGCAGCAGCACTAACCCTGCCTTCTTTTTGCAAGCGATCAAATTTTGAAGGATCAAGCCGGGGCACTGATTTTTCCTGATAGTAATTGGGGGAGTGAAAACCCGCGGGATCATACCTCCCATTGTACTCGCGGTAGTTCGCAAGGGTTCTGCTCATACTGGCATAAACCCCTGCAAGTTCCCAAAGAGAGGCTTCGCCTCCGCCGAGGATAAGGGTGAGTCCATAATCATCCGCCGAGCGGTTTAGGCTGGTAATGCCCCAGTCGCGGAGAATATCGAGAAACTTGGCGATGCCGTGATCCTTAAGCAGCCTTACGGCGGGGATATTGAGGGATCGGGAAAGCGCCCGGCGGGCAGGAACTGCTCCGCTATAGGTGCGGTCGTAATTGGTTGGGCTGAATCCGGAGTAGTGAGAAGGAATATCGGGAACCAGCATACCGGGGAGTAATTCACCGTCGTTGAGCATGGAAGCAAATAAAAAAGGTTTCATAATGCTTCCGGTACTTCGACGCGACATGACCAAATCCACGGCGCAGCCGTTTTCGCCCTCTTCGCAAGGGGTATTCCCTACATAAGCCACCACATCGCCGGTTTCTACCTCCAGAATCAATGCAGCCGCATTGTGAATTCCATTTTGCTGAAAATGCGTATATCTCCGCCGTACAATATCACTTGCCTGAATTTGAACAGACTGCTGAAGGGTAGTTCGGGTAAGGGTTTTTTCTTTTTTCTCACCTTCATTTTCAAGATGAATTTGCTCCAGCAAATGAGGTGCATAAGAAGGAATGGGTAAGGGTTTTTCCGGCAAATCTTCGAGTTGTGCGAGTCTCGCTGTTGTAGAGTCTATCACTCCGGTTTCATATAGGCGTCTTAACAGCCGATTTCGTTTGGCGAGCAAAATCTCTCGGTTTTTACCGGGGTGAATAAGGCTCGGGGCATTAGGCAATACGGCAAGCGTCGCCGATTCCGACCAGGACAATTTATAGGCTTCCCTTCCAAAATACTTCCAGGAAGCAGCATCAATGCCCACGACATTTCCACCAAAAGGAGCATTTGCAGCATAAAGGCGCAAAATTTCCGCCTTTGAAAGACGCAATTCCAGCCGCATCGCCAGAAACATTTCTTTCAGCTTTTCGAGAAAGCTACGCGATTGTCCTTTTCGCGAAAGGCGAATAACCTGCATCGTAAGGGTACTGCCCCCGCTTACGATGCCTTTATGTGAAAAGTTTAGCCGAACAGCACGCGCCAAAGCCAATGGATCCACCCCGGGATGGGAATAAAACCTTTTGTCTTCAAAAACGATAAGGGATTGAGCAAATTTTTCGGGTACGGAATCCGGTTTCGGAAAACGCCATTGCCCGTCTGCGGCTATACGTGCGCCCAAAAGACTCCCGTTGCGGTCAAGAACCACGGTCGAAACCGGATCATTAAAAAGCGAAGAGGGAAGGCTAAAAGCAAACCAAATCGCCAAAAGAAACAATAAGCTCAGCTTACCCTTATGCCTCCATAACCCTTTCTGCCAGGGTTTCCGTTGCGGGTCAGCAGCCCATAACCGAAGCCGTGGCAACAAGGTACGCATGGTATCAATTTAAGCGATTATTTTTGTCTTCGGGAACGGCGGTTAGGCCCTTGTTCCTGTTGTCTTTGTTTGAGTGCTTCCTGTTGTTTTTTCTGAGCACCTTCTACCCATTTTTCGAGGCGGGATTTCGGTTTTGCCTCTTTTCCGCCTTTTCCCTTTTTGGCTTTCAGGGCATCCCTGTTTTGGTACATCTGCGCCAATAACTTTTCATCACTCTGGAATAACCCTATAATAGAGGTCTGAGCAATCTGGAGAATATTTGACATCAGATAGTAAAGGCTAAGTCCGGAAGAGTAGCGATTCAGGAAAATAAGAAGGAAAAACGGCATAAAATACGCGATATATTTCATCTGCGCATTTGCGGCGGTAGCCGGCTGAGAACGCTGCTGGTAGATCGTATAAACAAAAGTAGAAATTGCCATCAGGATGGTAAACAAACTGATGTGATTTCCATACACAGAACTTATGAGCGGAATCTGCGCGTCCCAGGAGAAAATCGAATCGTAGGTTGAGAGGTCATGTGCCCAAAGAAATGACTGCTGTCGAAGTTCTACCGATTGGGGGAAGAAAAAAAACAAGGCAATCAAAAAAGGATACGATAAAAGCATGGGAAGACATCCGCCAAACATACTCACTCCCATTTCCTTATAGATGCCCATCTTCGCCATCTGGAGTTTTTGTGGATCGTCTTTGTGTTTGACATCGAGATCTTTCATCTCCTGTGTCCCATTCAACACCCGCATTTTTGCCATTGACATAAAACTCCGGTGGGAAAGCGGAAACATCAAGAGTCGGATCAAAATCGCCAGAACAATAATGATCACTCCGTAGTTGCTGATATAATTTTCAAGAAACTTAAAAACGTAAACCGTTCCCTTATTGATCCAGCCAATAAAAGACCAGCCCAAATCCATTTCGTCCTCCAGATCAAGATCGTAGGATCGGAGAGTATAGTATTCGTTAGGTCCCATATAGATGGAGAACTTATTTTTATTAGAATTGGACTTATCAATGTCCACTACCAGTTTGGCCTCCATCACCCGGTTTAAAGACTCATCATTTTCCGGTGTGGTCATGCTAATGTTTCCGGAGCGGAAGGTCTGATCGGCAATAAGGATATGCGAAAAGAACTGGCTTTTAAAGGATATCCATTTGACCAGCGCCGACAGCTTTTCAGACTCTGGGTCATCCGAATAGGATAATTTGTCCACATCCGTACCGGTGCGGTAAGCGATTGTTGACTTTTGGCGAAGGTTTAGAATGGAAAGTTCGGTTTTGGGCAGGTACGATTTCCAAAAAATCGTAAAGGAGGATTCCCTTCCAAGGGATTCACGAATACCCTCAAAATTAATCTCATAGCCAAAATCGTAGGTGTTTCCTTTAAAATGATATACCTGCTCAATGTAACGACCTTCGTCTATGGAAGCGCGAAGAGTAAGGGTTTTTGTTTCTTCTCCGGTAAGAGTAAACCCCGCTTCTGAGGGCTCAAAAAACAATTCATCCGACCGGACCGCACGACCTTCATAAGCAAAGGGGAAATAAAATTCATTTCGGGGGTCGTTGGCCTGAATAGGAAGAGGAAGCGAATCAAAGGTTTTGTAGCCATTCAGGAAAGCCGACTGGATATGCCCACCTTTGGTAGATATATTTATTGTCAGTTCATCGGTCGTTACCGTAACCACTTTTTCTTCACCGGCGACGAGTTTGTGCAGGTCGCTATATCGGTCGCGGAGAGAAGCTACTCGTTGTGAGTCATTGACAACCTCAGCCACCTCCGGTGTTGTTTCCACAGATTCCCCCAGAATAAGGGAATCAGGAGACACGGTAGATACATTTTCGGTATTTGTTGTGGGCCTGGGTGGTACAGGCTTAGGTGCAAAAAAATAAAAATAGACCAGGGTAAGCAACACCATCAAAACCAGCCCCGTAATCGAATTCCTATCCATGATTTAGTGATCGTATATCGGTTAAAAATCATTTCCCGTTGCAGAAATGCTTATGGCCATAGGTCGGAGCATACCTGCAAAACTTACATTAAGCCGCAAATTTAGTTAAGAATTTTCAATTTTTTGCTTGTGAGCGTACGCTGCATTGATAAATGAAAGAAATAATGGATGGGGGCCTTCCACCGTACTTTTATATTCCGGATGAAACTGGGTTCCCAAAAAATAAGCGTGGTCTTTTAGTTCGATGATCTCGATGAGTTCTGACTCCGGGTTTACACCGGAGAGAATCATCCCGTTTTTTTCCAGTTCTTTTGCAAAGTCATTGTTCAACTCATACCGGTGGCGATGCCTTTCCGAAACCCTCGTTTTTTGATAAGCATTATGCGCCAGTGAATTTCTTTTAATCACACATTCGTAAGAACCCAGACGCATGGTTGCCCCCATTTGTTTCACCTGCTTCTGATGCTCCATCATATTGATAACCGGATAAGGAGATTGCGGATCAAACTCTGTGCTATTCGCACCCGACAGCCCGGCGACGTTGCGGGCAAATTCGATCACCGCTACCTGCATACCGAGGCAGATTCCAAAGAATGGTATATTTTTTTCACGGGCATAGCGCACGCTTCGGATTTTTCCTTCCACGCCTCTTTCCCCAAAACCGGGCGCAACCAGAATCCCGTCAAGCCCTTTTAATATACGACTCTGGTTTTCAGCCGTTACGTCTTCGGCATGAATCCATTCGATATGTACATTCAACTCGTTTTCCGCCCCGGCAATTTTCAGGGCTTCTGAAATAGACAGATACGAGTCATGCAGTTCCACATATTTTCCCACCAGCCCAATGCGTACCTCGTCCAGCGGGTTTTTGAGTTTGGAGACAAAATTTTTCCAGAAAGACATATCCGGCTCTTCGCGGAACGGTAGCCCGAGTTTTTTTAATACGACCTCATCCAGATTTTCCTTTCTCAATAGGAAGGGCACTTCGTAGATGGTAGAGGCATTGATGTTTTCAATCACAGACTCTTTCGAGACGTTGCAAAAACGCGCTACTTTTTCCCGGACATCGTCCGGAATTTTCACTTCGGTGCGGCAGACCAATATATCCGGTTGTACCCCTGACTCAAGCAGGTTTTTCACCGAGTGCTGGGTGGGTTTCGTTTTTAACTCCCCGGCAGCCTGAAGATAAGGAACCAGCGTAAGATGAATGACGAGGCAATGCTCCGGCCCGTATTCATACCGAAATTGCCGCAAGGCTTCAATATAAGGCAGGGATTCGATGTCCCCGACCGTACCGCCCATTTCAGTAATAATAATATCAAACCGCGAGTTTTCATTTAATAACTGAAACCGCCTTTTGATTTCGTCGGTAATATGGGGAACTACCTGAACGGTTTTGCCCCCGTATTCACCCATACGTTCTCTTTTGATGACCGTCTCATAGATTCTACCGGTCGTCACGTTATTGGCTTGGGAAGTAGGGACATTGAGAAACCGTTCGTAATGCCCTAAATCAAGATCCGTTTCGGCACCATCATCCGTTACATAACACTCTCCGTGTTCATAAGGATTTAAAGTGCCCGGGTCAATATTGATATAAGGGTCGAATTTCTGAATGGTGGTCGTATAACCACGCAACTGAAGAAGTTTTGCAAGTGAAGCCGAAAGGATACCTTTTCCCAATGAAGAGGTTACCCCACCGGTTACGAAGATATATTTTGTGATGTCTGCCATGGGATTTGTCAGAAGGTTTCGCAAAACTAAATCGCTTTATTCAGAAACGAAAATTTGTTTGTAATAATCCGGGGAAAATCCATCAGAAAAATTATTCATTCTTCTGCATATTTGTACTTGCAGACAGACACAGCCCCCATCCGTTCATTAATACCATGAGGGCGATTTTTATTGGAATAATTTCTACACTTTCCCTTTCTGTATTTGCCCAGAATGCCATGTTCATCCCCTTTGGCCAGTCCGTAGATCAGGTAAGTGAATACCTGTATTCGCGGGACTATGCGCAAAAGGTTGACAAAACGGAAGATTCCGAGTGGGTAAACAAAGTTTCCAACACCCAGTCGGTGGTTTATTTTTTTGATAACAATGTGCTTTACGCCATTGAGGATGCCCGTTTTTACAAAGATCGCAAAGAATTTGATCGCGTTGTAAAAACCTGTCTGGACTTTATGAGCATGGAAAAACACCGGATTCGGACACTAGACGCTGAAAATGGAGTCAACCACTACGCGGTAGTGACCGATGACCGACTGGTCGAATTAATTGTCGAAACTGGAAAAAAAGAGGAGGGCTCATCCATCCGTATGAAATCAACCAGCCGGTTGTATGGCCCCCGGATGAAAACGGAAGACGTGGTTATGAAAGTGGTGCAGTAGGATACATTTTAGCTTTCCGGTTAACAGCATTTAGTTGCTGAAGTCCCGTCGGTCTCAGGCTGGCGGGAATTTTTTTTTCAGCATGAGGTACAATTTTGTGGTTAATAGGCCCGCAATTATGCCGATGAACGCTCCGGCGAGGACATCACCCGGGTAATGCACCCCCAGATAGATTCGACTATAGGCAGTAATCACCGCAATTGTCAGAGCGATACCGGTTATATATTTCCGCTGAAATACCCCACTTAGAAAAACTGCCATGGCGAAAAAATTCGCGGCGTGAGAAGAAGCAAAACCATAAAGCCCGCCGCATTCGCCATAAACGGTGTGAACCGCAAAGTCCAGGCCGGCCTCCGGCCGGCAGGGACGGTATCGCTCCACGAGCGGTTTGAGCAGCCCCGACGCCGTCTGGTCGCTCAGCAAAATCATCAACAACCAACATCCTACCAGTAGCAACACGCCTTTCCAGCCTTCTTTCCGATAAATGATGCCGATTATCAGTATATACAGCGGAATCCACACCCAACGGGTACTGATAAGATACATAAACGCATCCAACCCGGAGGTATTCCAGCCATTCAAGAGCCGAAAAGCCGCCACGTCCCACTGTTCCAGCACTTCCATCATAGGTAATTTTGGGTAACAATTACATAGACATCTATGGCCAGCAGGACAAATCCTAAACCGGCAAATCCATTCGCAGAGCGGTCAGCGTTTCGGAAAAAATCAAAAACCCTTCGGGGAAAGTAATAAGTTATCAGTTTTACCATTCCCACACTGAGCAACAGACCCAGCATACTTCCCGCCAGAATGTCGGCGGGAAAATGCACACCAATATAAACCCTTGAATAACACGCAATAATTGACAAGAGGGCAAACCCCACGCTAAGCCAAACGGATTTTTTTTCCAGACTTAAAGTGATAAAGAAAAAAACAGCCGCAGCAACGGCACTATGGCCGGAGGGAAAAGACTGATTTTTTTCCCCGATTAGCGAGATAAAATGAATATTTGCCGAACCCAAAACCTTTGCCGGGCGGCCCCAATCCTCAAAAAAAATATTTTTTCCGACTGCCGACACCACGGCAATTCCAATCATGCTCAGCAGCATAGCCAGAAGGATTTGCGGGCGGCTTTTTCTACCTACAATTAAAAACAAACTTCCCACCAGCATCCCATGCCCCAAGTGTGTGAGATGAGGCATGATTTTATCCCCCAATGGTGTATGCCATTGGTTTACAACCCGAAAACTTTCCTCGTAGCCGTAATACAACAACAGCAATCCGCCGACCAGCCAGAATAGCAAATAGGTAAATACATAAAACCTTGCGGAGGGATACTGTTCCAATTGACTCATAGGCGGAGTTGACACCGGCTAAAATTAGGCATTAAAAATCAGAATCATCAAACCAGGAGTAGGCCTGCCAGGCTTCGCCGGGGTTGGCTCTGCGCAGTTTCAGCTTGGCGCGGCCTGTGCCGGAATAGACGATTTCTTCGGTTTCTTCGATGGTCAGGTTAAAATTTCGCACGACCAATGCCTCAGTTTCCGTCGTATCGAGTTGGGTATAGTAGTTCCAGTCCAGATTGATTTGAAGTACACTCTGAAACAGATTGTAAGAAATGATCAGTTCGGTCGCCCGATCCCAGGAAATGTCCTGCCCCAGATCGGGATCGTAATAAGAAAACGTAAAATCGGGAGAAAATAATCTTCCATACAAAGTCGTGTCCCGGAGTTCATATCCATTTTTGAAAAGACGGAAAAACCCGTCAATATTAGTGGGATCACCCAAGATATTTATGTCGGCCAGGCCTTCCGGATCATACGCAGGAGCGAAAGGATTGCAGCTTATCACACCGGAAGCGAGAAGGAAAACAGAAGTCAGTAGCAGTCCGTATTTTTTCATCATTACTGAATGTATTTAAGCTTCAAATGGCTCCAACTGGAGTCCCGGTAAATTTCAATATCGGTCCAACGTGCGATTTCCCATTCATTGAAAGTATTGATTTTAATGATTAACTGAATCTGCCCTTTAAAAAGTCGTGTAAGGGCGGTATCGGAATGATTGATATGCAGTGCATAGTCTCCCACATATTTAAGCGAATCGGAGGTTATATCCTGAAGATCTGTCTGAGTCAGGTTCAGCGAATTTCCGGAAGGAGCAGAAAGATTGGCGACAAAATTGTCGAAATAGGTCTGCTCGTCTTGAACCGACCAGGCCTGCCAAATGCTTTCGTTGTTGTTAAACAAAGAAGCCGCAGGCACAAACCGCAAAGAATCCGCATTAAAACATCGCAGGTAATTTTGGGTGTTACGTTGGTTGATCGCCGTTTCCAGATTGGACAACAAAATCTGATAATCCGTGGGGCTTACCCAATCCGACGCCGTGCTGGAAGGCGGTTCTACCGGACGGATCGAAAAACACGAAACCAGTCCGCCCATAAAAGATAAAACAAACCCAACCTTCAGCAACAAAATCTTCATAACCGGAGTTTAGCAGTATCCTATGACTAAAGTTACCGACCTTCCGCTCCATCTTCAAAATTTTTTCTTAAAAAAAGAAAACTCTCTCCCATAATCTTCGTAATATTGACCGACCGGTCACTCAAAAACTTATATGAGTCCTCGAACCAAAAAACAATTTGATGAAATACGAGAGCAGAGTCGGGAAAAGATTCTGAAAGCAGCACTGGAATTATTTGCAGAACAGGGGTATCACAACACGTCCATTGAGCAAATCCGAAAAAAAGCCGAAGTTTCAAAAGGACTGATTTACAACTATTTTGAAACCAAAGAGCAGTTGCTCAACGACCTTGTAGCCGACTCGATGGCGGAGGGAGAATCCTATATCGAAGAAATGTCCGCACTCACAACCGCCCGAGAAAAGTTGCGCTACATCATTGATCTCAGTTTTCATTTTATTGTTGAGCGGGCGCAGTATTATCGTCTGCTCACGGCTCTTGCCCTTCAGGTGGACCATTTTCCCCATCTCAAGGGAGTAGTTATTGGAAAATATTACGGTCTTATGCCTATGCTTGAATCCTTGTTTGCGGAAATTGGTATTCCGCGTACCAAAGAAGAAGCTTCTTTATTTGCCGCCATCATAGATGGCGTAGGCATCGAATACTGCGTATTAAAAGAAGCCCTTCCGGTGGATAACATCAAAAATTACCTTATTGAGAAATACGTCAATTTTTCATCCTAACTCTTTCAAAATGAAACGAATACAAATTTTCTCGTTACTTTTTATGGCCTTCATTTCTTTTTCTGCCTACGGCCAGACAGATGTAAAGGAAATCATCCGCCTCGTGGAAGAAAAACGCCGCGGGCTGGAAAGTTCCCAGGCGGAAATCACCATGACCATTATCCGCCCCGAATGGACTCGATCAATGTCCATGAAGAGTTGGAGCAAAGGAGACAATTACGCCATGATGCTCGTAACAGCTCCGGCCCGGGACAAAGGCACAGCCACCCTCAAACGCGACAAAGAAGTATGGAACTGGATGCCAACCATCGAAAGAGCCGTCAAACTCCCGCCTTCGATGATGTCGCAATCCTGGATGGGTTCCGACTTTACCAATAATGACCTGGTACAGGAAGTTTCCATCATTGATGATTATAAGCACAAAATCTTGAAGGATTCGACCCTTCAGGGACGGGTATGCTGGAAAATCGAAATGGTTCCTAATGAAGGCGTAGCGGTTGTATGGGGGAAAATTCACGCTTTCGTGGATAAAAAAGACTACCTCATGCTGCGGTCGGAATATTTTGATGAAGACGGATACCTCGTCAATATCCTCCAGGCTTCCGGAATCAAACAGATCAGCGGGCGTACCTTTGCCGCAAAACTGGAGATGATACCGGCAGAAGAAGACGGGCATAAAACGGTTCTGGAATACCAAAATATCATTTTTGACCAGAAAATCCCCGACACTTTTTTCTCCATCCAAAATTTGAAGCAGCTAAAATAATCCCCGCGCTATGATCCTATTCACACTCGCCTGGCGAAATTTATGGCGAAACAAACGTAGAACTCTCATAACAGCTGCTTCGGTATTTTTTGCAGTTCTGCTGGCAATACTGATGCGTTCTCTTCAGGAGGGTTCTTATGAAAAAATGATCGAAAATATTGTCAGCTTTTACACCGGTTATGCCCAGATTCACAAAGAGGGTTATTGGGATGAACAATCACTGGACAATAGCTTTGAGATTGTGCCTGCCCTAGAAACGCTCATGAACAATGAGCCGCTGCTTCAGGAGTCTGTCTCTCGACTCGAATCTTTTGCCCTCGCATCATCGGGGGAAGTTTCTGAAGGTTGCCTTGTTGTAGGTACTCATCCCGAGACGGAAAATCATTTGACTAATCTCTCCGGCATGGTTCAAAAAGGACAATATTTTAAATCCGGCGAAAAAAGTGTTCTTGTCGCAACGGGTTTGGCGGAGAAACTAAATCTGTCGGTTAATGATACCCTTATCCTCATCAGCCAGGGTTATCAGGGAGTTACGGCGGCGGGAAAATATCCCATTTCGGGATTGGTAAAATTTGGCAACCCGGAACTCAACGGCCGCCTTGTTTATCTTCCTTTGCCGGTTGCGCAGGATTTTTACGGCGCTACCAACCGTCTCACCTCTTACGCACTGGCGATAGATGACCCGCATAAAGTGCCGCAATTGGTCAGCCAACTTCGTTCAGGACTGGATGAGAGTTATGAAGTAATGAGTTGGGCCGAAATGATGCCGGAATTGGTACAACTAATTGAAGCCGACCGGGGAGGGGGTATTCTAATGATGGGGATTTTGTACCTGATTATCGGTTTTGGTATGTTTGGTACAGTACTGATGATGACGGCAGAAAGACAATATGAGTTTGGAGTAATGACGGCCATTGGCATGAAAAAATCCCGGCTGGCGGCAATCATTACGATTGAAACGATTTTTATTTCCATGATCGGAGTAATAGCCGGTGCGCTGGCCAGTCTGCCTTTGGTGATTTATTACCATTACAACCCGATCTATCTGGGGGACAAAATTTCGGAAGCTTATGCCGAATTTGGAATGGAAGCGGTATTCCCAATGGCAATTTCACCGACCATATTCCTGACACAGGCAATCGTGGTATTTGTATTCGCCTGCCTTGTCTGCATTTATCCTGCCTGGAAAATCCTGCATTTAAATCCAATTAAAGCCATGCATAGCTAACTAACCCTACGAATATGTTACTGAAACTTGCCTGGAGAAATATGTGGCGCAACCGGCGTCGTACGATGATTACACTGGCTTCGGTGTTTTTCGCCGTGCTCCTTGCGACCACCATGCGATCCCTGCAAAGGGGTGTTACGGTCAAGATGATCGAAAACGTAGTCAGTTTTTATACCGGCTATGTCCAGATTCACAAAAGCGGTTATTGGGATGAACCCAATCTCGATAATACTTTTGAGCAGACGTCCCTGATTACAAGGGTTGCCAATAGTGATCCCCGCGTAGCAAAAGTTGCGCCTCGGCTGGAGTCTTTTGCACTTGCGTCTTCGGGTGAAATTTCGGAAGGCTGCATGATCATGGGCATTGATCCCGAAAATGAAGACCAACTGACCGGCCTCAAAGCAAAACTTATCGAGGGTACTTATCTTCAATCGCATGAAAAAGGCGCAATGATCACCAGTGGTCTTGCCGAAAAACTTCAGATCAAACTCGGAGATACCCTTATCCTCATTGGGCAGGGATACCAGGGAATCAGTGCCGCAGGCAAATTTCCCATCACCGGAATGGTCAAATTTGGAAACCCTGATCTAAACCAGAAGCTTGTTTACCTTTCGATCGAATCGGCTCAAAACCTCTACGGTGCCGAAAACAGGCTTACGGCTTTCGCCCTAAACCTCAGCAAACCGCAGACCGCCCCGATTGTCGCAACGGCACTGCGCACCGAACTTGATAACGACTATGAGGTCATGGACTGGATGGAAATGATGCCGGAAATGGCTCAATTGCTGGAAGTGGATAAAGCCAAAGGCCGGATGACGATGGGAATCCTCTACATGATCATTGCTTTTGGCATGTTTGGCACGGTGCTGATGATGACCTCCGAGCGAAGACACGAATTCGGAGTACTAATGGCAATCGGTATGAAAAAACGAATACTGGCAGGCATGGTCGTAACGGAGTCTATTCTGATTTCGATGGCCGGGGTTGTCGCAGGATTTATTGCCAGTTTGCCGATTGTCTTTTATTTCCATTTTAATCCCTTCCGAATGAGCGGAAAAGCAGCCGAGGCTTATGCCGAATTTGGAATGGATCCCGTCATGCCCATGTCTATCGAACCTGCCATATTTTATTCGCAGGTGCTGACTGTCCTTGCTTTTGCTATTATCGTTGCAATCTATCCGGCATGGAGTATTGTTCGCACAAATCCGGTCGAAGCAATGAAATCCTAAAATTAAACCACCAAAATTATTATCATGATTTTTCAAGTAGCCTGGAGAAATGTCTGGCGAAATCGGGTCCGAAGCCTGGTTGTGATCTCAGCCGTAGCACTGGGATTGATCGCCGGCGTGTTTATGATGGCTTTTTCCTGGGGAATGAACATCGAACGTACCCGCGAGATCATCGAAACCCGCACCTCTCATATCCAAATTCATGAAAGCCGCTATAAAGACGACCGAAAAATGAGTCTCTTTATCCCGGAAGGCATGAATCTCCTCAACCAAATCAGCGCCCGCCCGGAAATCAAAGCCTCCACCGGAAGGATTCTCTCCAATGGGATGCTGTCCACCACCAAAGGCGGCTTTGGCGTGCTCATCAGCGGCGTGATACCCGAAAAAGAGTCGGTTGTAACCCGACTCGACCAGCGGCTGGTTGCCGGTGAATATTTCACCGAATCAGGTGCAAATACCATCCTTATCGGGGACAAACTGGCGGAAAAACTGGGGTGGAAATCCGAAAGCGACAGCCTCGGAGCCGATGGAACCAAAACACCGGCCAGTTATCGCTTACGCAAAAAAATCGTTCTCGCTTTTCAGGGCCCCGACGGAGAAACCAAATACGGCAGTTTTAAGGTCGCCGGAGTTTATAAAACCATCAATTCCAAATTTGATGAAACCAACGTTTTTGTGCGGTTTGAAGACCTGAACCGCTTGGCCGGTACAGAGGGGGGAATGCATGAAATTGCCCTCCTGCTCAATGACCCGCCGATTGCCGAAGATTCGACTTTTCTCGCCTCCTTTTCTGCCGGGCGCACCGATCTTCTGATCGAAAACTGGAAAGACATTGCACCAGATCTCCGGCTGGTGGACGAAACCTTTGCTACCACCCTCTATATTTTTATCGGTATCATACTGCTTGCTCTTTTATTTGGCATTATCAACACGATGCTCATGGCCGTCATGGAAAGAACCCGAGAATTGGGTATGCTGATGTCCATCGGGATGAATAAACCCAAAGTTTTTTTAATGATTATGCTGGAGACTTTGTTTCTGTCTTTTGTCGGTGGGCCGGTGGGTTTGTTGTCCGGATTTGCGCTGGTAAAACTATTTGGCAAAGTCGGCATTGATTTGTCTTATATGGCAGAAAGTGCCTCACAAATGGGAATAAGCAGCATTGTTTACACCGATCTCCAGCCCCAGTATTATTTCCAAATTGCCCTGATGGTATTTTTCACGGCAATCATCGCCGCCGTTTATCCGGCTTACAAAGCGCTTCAACTCAAACCCGTCGAAGCCATTCGCGCTTTATAATTTTTCTTTTCCACACCATTATTTCCTAAAAAAATGAAAGTAATCGAAACCATAAATCTCGACAAAACCTACGAAGGAGTTGTACCGGTACATGCCGTCAATAGCGTAAGCCTCTCCATCGAAGAGGGGGAATTCACAGCCATTGTAGGCCCTTCCGGGTCGGGAAAAACCACCCTGCTCAACATCATCGGCGGGCTGGACAGGCCTTCTTCCGGAGAAATCAGGGTAAACGGAACCGATATTTCCCAACTTAGCAACAATCAACTGATAGATTTTCGCCTCCAGAATATCGGCTTTGTGTTTCAGGCTTACAACCTTATCCCGGTACTTACGGCCAAAGAAAATGTAGAATTTGTAATGCTCCTGCAAAACCGGTCCAAAACGGAGAGGGACGCACGTGTGAAGGAATTGCTCGAAGCCGTAGGGCTGGGAGATCGTACCCACAACCGGCCGAATCAGATGTCGGGCGGTCAGCAGCAGCGCGTTGCCGTAGCTCGTGCTCTGGCTTCCAAACCCCGGTTTGTCCTTGCCGATGAACCCACGGCCAACCTCGATTCGGCTTCAACCTCCAATCTTCTCGACATCATGGCCGAACTAAACAAAAAGGAAAACATCACTTTTGTTTTTTCTACCCATGACCAGCGGGTTATTGACCGGGCCAGAAGAGTCATCACACTGGAAGATGGAAAGGTTGTCAGCGACATAACAAAATCCTAATCATGAACTATCGTATCTTATTCGTTCTGAGCCTGTTGCTGGTAAATTTTACCACTCAGGCGCAGAACGACTCTACATCCCAAATCAGCCTGGGGGGGTATGTAAAATTCCTGCAAACAGCCTCTTTTTCCGGGCTGGATACATTTGCCGATCCCCTCACCCAGAATCTTATTCATAACCGCCTGAATTTCAAATATTTCCCCAATGACAACTGGACTATTGCCATAGAAGCCCGAAACCGAATCTTCTACGGAGAGCAGGTGCGATTTACCCCAAACTACGCCGACCAGGTGGATCAGTACAATGGTCTCGTGGATCTTTCTGTTCGTTGGGTAGAAGGTGAGGCGCTGTTGGTTCATTCGATCATTGACCGGGCTTACGTGGACTATTCTTCCGGCAAATGGCAGGCCCGTATTGGCAGGCAACGCATCAACTGGGGAGTAAACCTTGTCTGGAACCCCAACGACCTGTTTAATGCTTTTAACTTTCTGGACTTTGACTATGAAGAACGTCCGGGCAGCGATGCCATTCGCCTTACCTATTACCCCGGGGTATTGTCCTCGGCAGAAGTCGCTTTTTCGCCTGCCCAAAACATCGAAGAATCGGTGGGAGCGGCAATGTACAAGTTTAATCTGAAGGGATACGACGTACAGGTCTTGAGTGGTTATTATCGAGGAGATTTTGCCTTAGGAGCAGGCTGGGCCGGAAACCTGGGGCAATTAGGGTTTAAGGGAGAGGCCACCTGGTTTACCCCTCTCGAACCCTCTGCTGACAGCGTACAATCCCTGGGAATATCTGCGACAACGGACTATCTTTTTGGCAATGGATTTTACCTCAGCGGTGCCTTCCTTTATAATTCAAGGGGAAATGTCGGAGGTTTCGGGGGAAGCGGCGGATTGTTTGCTTCCAACATCACCGTCTCGGCCAAAAATCTTTTCCCGGTCGAATGGGCATTTGTTGTTCAGGGTTCGGGAAATGTCACCCCCTTGTTTTCAACCAGTGGAGTTATTATCTATTCTCCCCAAAACAATCTGGTGGCGGCCATCCCTACCCTCACCTACTCCATCAAAGAAAACTGGGATATAGCCCTTGTTGGGCAGCTATTTTTTATGGAAATACCCCAAAATGATTTTCGGAATCTGGCAAACTCACTGTTTTTCAGAATTAAGTGGAGTTATTGAGGTTGTCGAGTTTCGCATTAAATCAAAAATTGACCGAAAATATTTTTTTCTTACATCCACAACCACAACTTTAGTGGTTGCAAGACCTATGAAAAGCAGTTGCAAGAACTACGAAAAATGGAACAATCCTGACTCCTGATGGTTAATTTTCTTTAAAATAACCATTCACACAACAAATTCAACCGAAAAAACGACCATTTAACCATTTAATAAAAAATCACAGATTTTAGTTCTGTCAGCATTTGCTTTTCCAAAAAACGTATTTATCTTTGAAAATCCTTACATGGATTTTTAGAGTAAGATAGCTGAATAGACTGCATCGTCCTGATAGTTTCCTAACAGGATGAAATCCCAAACATCTCCAAACAAATTCGTATCCTGCCGCTTTTAAGTGGTCTATTTTGCTTTTTGTAGTTTCCATTTTACCAAAATATTTTTCCGGGCAAAAAATCCGGTGTTATATCTTATTTCAAAATGGATAAATCTTACGTAATGTCAGCATACCGTACAATCTTGTTCTTTGGGGTTTTTTGGGGAATCATGGCCCATACCATGCAGGCACAGAGTGTTTTGTTGGTAGCAAATCAAAACCCCGGAAGCTTGAACACCAGTGATCAGGCGATAAAATCACGGCTCGAATCCATGGGACTTACCGTTTTTATAACGGGTGGGCCTGGCACCGTTCCCTCGGCTTCTGATGCAGATGGCAAATCATTGGTAATCATTTCGGCGTCGGTATATTCAACCAGCATCAATTCTATTTTTCGGGATGTGGATGTACCTGTGATCTGCAATGAACCCTGGCTTTTTGACGACATGAAAATGACCAGCTACTACGAAAACTATCATTATGGAGCGACTTCCAGCCGAAAAAGAATCCGAATACTAAACTCCACACATCCAATTGCTGTACCCTACAATTATTATGTTGATGTTTTATCCTATTATCAGGAAATCGGCTGGGGTTATCCTCATAGTACAGCCGATTTAATCGCCAGTGTAGAAGGTGGGGGATATTCCATCTTTGTATATGAGGAGGGCGAAATGATGAAAAGCCTCTACGCTCCGGCTATGCGTATTGGATTTTTCTTAGGCCCCAATACTGCGGCATACCTCAATTCCACAGGGTGGCAGATTTTCGAAAACACTGTAAACTATGCTCTTTCCTGCACGGATGTTACTGATGGAGGAAAAATCGCCGGTTTTGAATCTCGCTGTGGCGGCTTTAATCCCGCAGCAATCATCAGTGGCGTTGTTGCATGAATCGGGATAAAAAAAAGTCGGTCGGTTTTTTGTACATTTGAGATGACGAAAAAACAAACCTACAAAATCCCGACCTATGTCAAAGATACAGAAAAAAGCATCGAAAAATCAAGACAAGGGAGTCAAATCAAAGTACCGTGTGCGGAACTGGAACACGTATAACGCAAGCTTGGTGAAAAGGGGCTCGTTAACGGTGTGGTTGGATCAGGATCTGGAGGAACACTGGTATTATGAAGGGAAGGCGAAACGAGGGGGTCCGTACACGTATTCGGATGCGTGTATATGGGGACTGCATCAGTTGAAAGTGGTATTGGGGTTAAATTACCGGTCATTGGAAGGATTTGCCTGCTCGTTGATGACGCTGCTGGGGCTGAAAGTGAAGGTACCGAGTTATAGTCAGTTGAGTCGTCGGGCGAAGAAATTGCCGGTAGCAATCGGCGCACCGAAAGCGCAGGGTCGCCTTTTCTTAGTCTTTGATTCTACGGGGTTGAAGGTGTATGGGGAAGGCGAATGGAAGGTGCGTCAA
>JANRJC010000018.1:0-20976 GCA_033764335.1 Bacteroidia bacterium
TGTGTCGCAGACACAAAGGCCCGGAGGGCCGAAATGCCGGTAGCACGAGACGTGCGCGCTTTTTTTTTATTCTTGCGTTGCGCCGGGGGCGCGGGCGAGGGGTAGAGCAAAAAACGGCTACCGGTGGGCTACAAACATGAGATTGCTCCGCGATCCCGCCTCCGGCGCATCGCATTCGTCGCGGGGGAATTTATTCCCCCATTTGCGACGCCCTCGATATTAATAGCGCGGGGATTTATCCCCTCGTTTTGCCGGGGAGAAAAGCAATAGCATTTTGAGAATATTAGGAAATAGTTGTATCTTCGATAAGTAAATTCAGGGAGATGAAAAAAATTATTTTGAATATAGAGGATCATCAGTATAGCCTGTTTCTGCGATTTTTGCAGACATTGGACTATGTGAAAATCGAGGAGACAAAACCGAAAAGTAAGGCGGCAAACTTGCCCCGGTTTGATTTTTCGGATTTGGTGGGTAAGTTGGAGTGGAAGGGAGACGCCTTGAATATTCAAAGGGAAATGCGGAATGAATGGTAAATATGTCTTGGACACCAATGCCGTAGTTGCGTTGTCTTGCGAGGCAACTTTGATTACGGCGGACACAGGGTTTTTATCCATTCCCCAATTGTCAGTTTTCTCGTTTTAATTTGGAGTTCGATTGGGGTGCACCGGGGGCGCGAATATTGACCGGCGGCTGAGGAGGCCATTTATGGGATCTCCGACACCGAAGGCGTCTCCGACTCGAAGCCCCGGTCGCATGGGCGCGCATTGGCGCGCAAAATGGATAAAAATAAAATGGGGCGTCGCGGGTGCTACCGACGTTGCGGCCCTCCGGGCCTATGCCTTTGGCACAAAAACGGTGTGTCGCAGACACAAAGGCCCGGAGGGCCGAAATGTCGGTAGCACGAGACGTGCGCGCTTTTTTTTCATTCTTGCGTTGCGCCGGGGGCGAGGGGTAGAGCAAAAAACGGCTACCGGTGGGCTAAAAACATGAGATCGCTCCGCGATCGCGCCTCCGGCGCATCGCATTCGTCGCGGGGGAATTCATTCCCCCATTTGCGACGTCCTCGATATTTATATCGAGGGAATTCATTCCCTCGTTCTGCGCCATCCCCGCGTTTTGCGTTTGGCATTTTGTCGTATTTTAGGGGCCTAATTGTAATGATATGATAGGGGTTTTGGCAGGGATGGCGGCGGTGTTTTTGGGGATGCGGTTAGGGGTTGTGCTGCTCAATTTGTTGTTTCGTCCGGTGATGGCGGCGGCGGCGGGGCTGCCGCGGCCGCGGCTTTCTTTTCTCGTGCCTGCACGCAATGAGGCGGCAAATCTGCCGAATCTTTTTGCGCAAATACGCGGGTTGAATTACCCTGACTACGAACTTCTCGTACTCGATGATCACTCCGAGGATGAATCTGCGGCTCTCGTCCGGGAGGAATCTCTCCGCGACAAACCGGTCAGGCTCCTCTCCGGCAAAACCTTGCCGCCGGGCTGGCTGGGGAAAAATTTTGCCTGCCACCAATTGGCTCTCGCTGCCTCGGGGGACTACTTCTTGTTTCTAGACGCCGATATCGCCGAGCTTAGACCCGGCCTGCCGGAAATTGCTCTGGCCGAAATGCAAAAACGCAACCTCGCTCTTTTGTCTATTTTTCCCGATCAGATCATGTCCACCTGGGGCGAACGCCTGGTCGTGCCGCTGATGCATTACATCCTGCTTTCGCTCCTGCCGCTATGGGCGATTTTTCGGTTTCGGTTCCCTTCACTCGCGGCTGCCAACGGGCAGTTTATGCTGTTTGATGCGGCCTTTTACCGCGCCAACCACTGGCATGAAAGGGTGAAATCGGTGATTGTCGAAGACATTGCCATTATGCAGGAGGTGAAAAAAAGGGGGCTGAAAGGGATGACTTTTTTAGCCGATGGCCTCATCCGATGCAGGATGTACCACAGCCTGAAGGAAGCCGTAGGCGGATTTAGCAAAAATATACTGGCAGGTTTTGGAAATAGCATTGCCGGGCTGATGGTGTTTCTGTTTTTGATTTATTTTTCATGGATCGGTCTGGTATTTTATTTGCCCGAAAAATATTTGCTGGCAGTTGGCGCGATGATGCTGGTAATCCGTGCGGGAATTTCGTTTCTTGCCAGACAAAACATGGGTTTAAATTTGCTCCTTCACCCGTTTCAGATTGTGATGCTGGTGGTGATCGCTCTGGGTTCGGTAAAAAGGAGAATCAGTGGAAAAAACGAATGGAAAGGTCGGAACGTAATGCAAAACTTGTAACTGGTTTTTTGGTCATCTTCCACTTTGTGGGCATCATCGGCCTGCATCTGGAGGAAACCCGAAAGTTGTTTCAGAGTCTGACGCCCTTGAATCTGCTGCTGACGGTGGGCCTGCTCGCGTGGTTTCACCGCAGTTGGACGATGAAGTTTGGCATATTTGCTTTTATCATCTTCTGGGCAGGTTACCTTGTGGAGGTGGTGGGGGTTTATACCGGAGCAATTTTTGGTTCCTACACCTACGGCGAGGCCTTCGGCTTCAGACTGGCCTCCGTGCCTCCGCTCATCGGCCTCAACTGGCTGATGCTGGTGTATCTCACCGGAATGGTTTCGCAGGGTTTGGTAAACAATATTTGGGCGCGGGCAACGGTCGGCGCGATATTGCTGGTATTCCTGGACTTCCTGATCGAGCCGGTGGCGATGACTCAGGATTTCTGGCACTGGCGCGATGCGCAGATTCCGGCGCAAAATTATTTCGCGTGGTTTCTCATCGGCTGGGTGATGTTGTACGGGTTTCATAGTATCCACGAAGAAAAATCGAACGCAATTGCGCTGCCGGTCTATCTGATTCAGATCATGTTTTTCGCTACTTTTATGGTGGTAAGATGGGGTCTTTCCTAAACAATAGAGAATGAAAAAATATTTTTTTCTTTTAATCGCCGCGTTGTTGGGTTCTTCCGCACAAAGCCAAAACCTTGGCGGCGGACTCGTTGTGGGTTTTAATGCCAGTCAGGTGGACGGCGATGATTTTCGGGGATTTAATAAGGCGGGGCTTAGCCTCGGCGGTTTTGTCACCTATCCGATCAATGACCGTTTTTCCTTTCAGCCGGAAATCCTGGTCGAACAACTCGGCAGCGCCAACCAGCAACAACTTATCGTGCAGACCACTCACGCCGACGTGCCTTTGTTGCTGAATATCACCGTACCGATAGAACTCGGTGAAACCACCCAGGAAATACAGGTAGTAGCCGGCCCGGTGATCGGGGTGTTGCTTCGTGCCAAAGATTTTAACGTGGATATTACCAACAACCTCAAAAGAGTGGACTACCGGGCGACGGCAGGCATTATCTATCGCATGGGACGTTTCGGCCTGGGAATACGATATGGCTATTCGCTCAATACCTTTGCCAAAGGAACGAGCAATATCGGCCTTTTCCTTACAGGCCCTTATCACCACTACGTCAATTTTTCCCTGAGGTGGTTTATTGCGGAATCCCGGAATTGACCTGCACGCGGTGACTGAGGAAATAACCTTCTCCTCGGAAGATAAAAACATATTCCCCTGATTTCCATCGGTTTAGCGGCACTTTGAGGATTTGAGGAATCGAAGTCTCCGTTAACAGTCGGTAACCCGCGATTTGTTTTCCGGGAGTGAGAATGATTAATTCCACCGGCTTGCGGGTATGGTAGGAAAAATCTATAAACATTTCCGTATCCTGTTGCAGGATGTGAATCAGTACGTCGGGAATTCCTTTAGCCGTAGCAAAAGATACAGACAAAAAACAGGTTGTTAGAAGTATGATTCGTTTCATCTGATATTTTTTATTTTGAAAAATAAATATATCCGTACTAAAAACCGAATTCGTTTACGATTGTTTATTACACGGAATGCTCCGGCGTTTTATATTTTGCGGTTGCTTTTGTTAATTTGAAACCTGATTTGCCTAACTATGACCATGCGCGTGTTTGTTACCGGAGGAACGTTTGATAAAGACTACGACTATCTTACCGGAGAACTTTTTTTCAGGGACACCCAACTGCCCGAAATGCTCCGGCTGGGTCGCTGTACGGTGGACGTAAATCTTCGCACCCTGATGATGATAGACAGTCTGGAAATGACCGACGACGACCGGGAACTGATTGTGCGAAACTGCCGATCCTGTCCGGAGGATCGTGTGGTGATTACGCATGGGACCGACACTATGGTAAAAACCGCCAAAAAGCTGGCCGCCGCCAATATCGAGGGCAAAACCATCGTGCTTACCGGGGCAATGGTTCCCTACAAGTTTGGTAGTTCCGACGGGTTTTTTAATCTGGGGAGTGCCCTGGCTTTTGCCCAAACCCTTCCCTCCGGTGTATATGTAGTGATGAATGGCCGCTATTTTGACTGGGATAATGTGCGCAAAAATCGCCAGACGGGCTTTTTTGAAGAGTTGAGGCCAGAAGTTTAGGGGAATATTTATTTATTCAAACCGGATGGCCTGAAGCGGGGTGATTCGGTTAATGACTGTGGTAGGGATCAACATCGCCAGGGTACAAATGCCGATTACGGCTGCATTTACGCCCAAAAACCGCCACCACACCCAGGCTATGGGCACGGTTTCGATAAAATAATCCTCCTGATTGAGCCGGAACCAGCCAAAAGCATCTTGTAAACCAATTAGCCCCAAACCCAAAATATTGCCCAAAACTACCCCAATGGTGACGAGGAAAAGGGCATTCCAGATAAACATTCGCCTGACGCGGAAAGCGGGCAGGCCCATCGCTTTGAGAATGCCCACCATACGTGTGCGTTCGATGATGACAATCAGCATCACAGAGGTCATATTGATAATGGCAACAATGACCATGAGGATAAGGATAAACCAGACGTTTTGATGTTGAAGCTCCAGCCAGTCAAAAATTTCCCGGTAGAGATACGTAATAGGTTCGGCCCCAAACTGAAAAGGGGTGATTTCATTTATTTGAAGCGTTGTTTCTTCGATTTTTTCGAGCGAAGAAAGATTCACCTCAAACCCCGAAACCTGATCTTCCTGCCAGCGCCAGATTTTTTGAAGCAGACGCATATCACAGATCATGATATTGTTGTCAAATTCTTCCATACCGGTTTCATAAATTCCGGCAATTTCGACCTGACGGCGGCGGGGTGGGGCAGGTAGAAACATCAGCCGGGCTTTGTCTCCGATCCGTAGGTCGAGGTTGCGCGCCTGTTTGCGGGAAACGAGGATTTGGAGCGATTCTTCTGGTCCGGAATAGTCGGGAATGCTCCCTTCTTTCAGCACCGAGCTAAAAAACCCCCAGTCGTAATTTTTGTCCACCCCTTTGAGCAATACCCCGTCCCATCCCCTTTCCGAATTAAAAAGGCTGGTGCGAAACACGTAAGGCGAAACCGATACGACCTCCGGCAGCGCCCGCACGGAGTCTATGGCCGGTTCGTTTTTGGGGAGCGGGAGGATTTCGGTATCTTCCTCGTGATAGTAGTTGCCGATCTGGATATGAGAGCCAAAACCGACCACCTTGTTTTGAATTTCGGTTTGAAACCCCTGCACGACCGAAAGAGCCACCTCCATGGTGGCTACGGCCAGGGCAATACTGAGGATGGAGAGGCGCACCACCAAACCTGAAGCTGCCCGCTGGGTTTTAAAAGTGATTCTTTTTGCGAAAAAATATTCGAAATTCAAGGCAGTTCGGGTTGATTACTTAGTTTGTATCCTTCGTAAAGATTTTCTTATTTGGGCAAATATATCAAAAATATGCGCGATTTTGCCATCTTCCTTTTAGCGGTTTTTTTAGTTTCCTGTGGAAGTACCGAAAAACATACCGATCATTCGGATACGTATGCCGATACCCTGCTCGCCAGTGATGAAAATACAACCTCCCAGACCTCTGCTACGCGGGGAGTGCGGGTAATGACCGGCCCGGAAAAGCTGATCACAGAGAATATCAAATTGCTGGAAAATAAACGAGTAGGCATTGTTGGGAACCATACTTCCCTGGTTTTTGGGGGAACCCATCTGGTGGACACCCTGCTTTCGCTGGGGGTGAAAGTAAAGGCCGTTTTTGCGCCGGAACACGGTTTCCGCGGCACAGCAGATGCCGGTGAACACGTAGCCAGCGGCACCGACTCCAAAACCGGACTGCCGCTCATTTCCCTCTACGGAGACAACCGCAAACCCACCGAAAAACAAATGCAGGATCTCGATGTGATTATTTTTGACATTCAGGACATCGGCTCCCGCCACTATACCTATATCGGCACAATGACTTATGTGATGCAGGCCTGCGCCGAACACGGCACGCCCCTCATCGTTCTCGATCGCCCCAACCCCAACGGCGGGTACGTGGACGGCCCCGTGCTGGAAAAAGGCAACGAGTCCTTTATCGGTATGCATCAAATCCCCATCGCCCACGGCATGACCATTGGCGAATATGCCCGAATGGTCAACGAAGAAGGCTGGCTCGGCAACGGACTTATCGCCGACCTTACCGTCATCACTTGCGAAGGGTATGACCACGGCATGACCTGGGAAGAAACCCAACTCCCCTGGGTGGCTCCCTCCCCCAATATTGGCACCGAATACGCCGCTTATCTCTATCCGGCCATCTGCTGGTTTGAGCCGACTCCCGTAAGCGTCGGAAGGGGGACGGAAGAAGCTTTTACCATCATTGGCGCACCCTGGTATCAGCCAAATGCGACGGCTCGCACACCCGAAAACGGCCTCAATTATTACGGGCTGGAAATGAAATTCTACTCCTTTACCCCGGTATCGTTGCCCGGCAAAGCCAAAGAGCCCCCCTTTCAGGATCAATTGTGCCAGGGACTGGCCTTTCAAAACCGTGTGGACGGGAAGGCACTTTATCTGGCAGGAATACAACTGCTGAGCGATTTTTACCAGCAGCACAAAAGCGCCAAACCCGGAGAAACCTTTTTCCAAAAAGGCTTTAACCGGTGGCCGGGCAGCAAAACTCTTCAGCAGCAAATCGAAGCAGGCCTGACACCCGAGGCCATTTATGAGTCGTGGCAACCCAAAGTATCCGAATTTAAAAAAATGCGGAAGAAATACCTGCTATACAACGATGTGTGATTTTTATAAAAATCCCTATCTTTGCCCCTTAATTTAAAGGGATGGACATATCAATCGTAGTGCCGTTTTACAATGAGGTAGGATCTCTTCCTCATTTGCTGGAAGAGATTGACGCGGTAATGAAAAGCCAACCCTTCTCCTATGAGGTGATTTTGGTGGACGATGGAAGCACAGATGGTTCCTGGAAATTGTTGCTTTCCCTTATGGAAAAATACCCGGCCACCCGGGGCATTCGGTTCCAGCGCAACTACGGCAAATCTGCCGCCCTGTACACCGGTTTTCATGCAGCCGAAGGCACCGTGGTAATCACCATGGACGCTGACCTTCAGGACAATCCTGCGGAAGTCCCGGAACTCTACCGAATGATCATAGAAGAGGGTTATGACCTTGTGTCCGGTTGGAAAAAGAAACGATACGATCCCCTTTCCAAAAGACTGCCTTCCCGCTTTTTCAACTTTGTTGTGCGGATCGTCTCCGGCATCCCGAATCTTCACGATTTTAACTGTGGGCTGAAATCGTATCGGAATGAAGTGGTGAAAAATATTGAGGTTTATGGGGAAATGCACCGCTACATTCCGATGATTGCCAAGTGGGCAGGGTTTAAAAAAATTGGAGAGAAAGAAGTCGAACACCGCAAGCGGGAATACGGAACCAGCAAATTTGGCATGAGCCGCCTGGTTACGGGTTTTCTTGATCTGGTTTCCATTGTATTTACGCATAAATACATGAAAAAACCCATGCACTTTTTTGGTACGTGGGGGGTATTTTTTGTATTTATTGGCGCACTTGACCTGGTCTATCTGGCCGTCATCAAACTGATGTTGGGAGAAGGACTGGGACATCGCATTCCTGCGATGATGTTTGGCGTTGTAACGCTTTTGTTGGGGTTTATGCTCTTTAGCACAGGCCTTCTCGCCGAGCTTATCAGCCGGAATTCTATTTATAAAAATCAGTACAAAATCGCGGAAAAAGCGGGGGGTAATGGTTAATGGTTAATGGTCAATTGTTAATGGGTAATTGTTAATGGGTAATGATCAATGATAATTATATACCACTTGTCCCGTCAGTCCCCCTTGTAAGGGGGACGGCAGACGGAAGGGGGTTCTAAATTTAATTTTATGAAATATCATTTAATATCGGGTGGATGTGGGTTTGTGGGTCGCAACATGGCCAAAAAACTGCTCAGTACTACAACCGATCGGGTAATAATTGTGGACGATCTTTCGGTGGGAATCGCACCGGGGGAATGGCCAGTATCGGAAGGGAAATTTCTCGGAGGAGTTGCCCGGCGAGTGATGGGGGAAATGGAATTTTGGGGTGAAAATGAGCGTTTGTTATTTTGGCGGGGCGACTTCCGCACCTTTCTGCGAAATATGCTCGGCGATGCCGAATGGTTGGGCAAAACCTATGGATTGACGGACTTCGAAAAATTTTCGGACGCTTTTCACTTTGCCGCCATTGTCGGCGGGCGGGCCAAAATAGACGGAGATCCGATGATGGTGGCGCTTGATCTTTCGATAGACGCGGAGTTTTTTTACTGGGCAGTGCGTCACAAACCCGACCGGGTAATGTTTCCGAGCAGCAGTGCCGCCTATCCGGTCAACCTTCAGGCCGAAGAAGGTTATATCGCCCTAAGCGAGTCCGATATTGATTTTGTCGGAGGCAATCTCGGCCAGCCTGATATGACTTACGGCTGGTCCAAACTTACGGGCGAATACCTGGCCCGCATTGCGGCGCAGTATTACAACCTTTCGGTTGCCTGTGTAAGACCTTTTTCCGGTTACGGCGAAGACCAGGATCTCACCTATCCAATTCCGGCGATTGCTGCCCGTGCCGCCCGCAAAGAAGACCCTTTCGAAGTATGGGGAACCGGCAGGCAAGGCCGCGACTTTGTGCATATTGACGACTGCATTGACTGTATTCTTTTTGCGTTGGATAATATTCACGACGGAAGAGCGATTAATATCGGTTCGGGTAAAATCACCAGTTTTCTGGAAATAATTGAACTTTTCTCCGAATTTGCCGGGTATCAGCCGACGATCAAACAACTGCTGGACAAACCCGTAGGCGTACACGCCCGCCATGCCAACATGGACTATGTGTTTAATGAACTGGGCTGGAAGCCCCGTATTTCACTCCGGGAAGGCATGAAACGAGTTTATGATGCCGCAGTGAAAAATACCCGGTCGTAACACCGGATTTCAAGGCATAAGATATGCTGAAATAATAATTTCTGCGTCTTTGTGGATTTGGGAATTTTACTAAAAATTGGAAGCTACAATTCGAAAAAAATTGTACCTTTCCATAGTTCATTAGTGCCGGAGTTGTTTGCATGAACCCAAATAAGTATTTAATCCCCCCCTGGTTTATTTTCCTGCTCATCCTTATAGGGCCGGTAGGAGCGATTTCGCAGACGCCTGCGGAAAATCAGGAACAAAAAATCCTGATTATTGAAAAAGAAAGCAAGGAACACCATCTCCGGTTTGATCTGAATCCCTATCTGTATATCCTTCCCGATTCCTCCGGAAATCTGACCTTCAACGAGGTAAGTAGTCCCGAATGGCAGTCGCGTTTTCTTTACGGGCAAAATGATCAACTGGATGTTTACCACAAGGATATCCCGTGGTATTGGGTTCGGCTTACGATTCGTTCAGACTTTCCCCGCGCCCTTTCGCTGATGTCCGCCTGGAACCTTCCAGAGGTAAATCTCTATCAGCATAAAGACAGCGGAGAGGTGAATATCGTGCGCAGCGGGGTGTTGGTTCCGATTTTCGAAAGACCTTTAGCCAATCAGTACGGGAGTTCTCCTTACCTTCCGATGGAAATCCGTCCGGATGAGACGCAAACGTACTTTTTCCGGGTAAAACCCATGCGGTTTTTCAAACACAGCCGCCTCAACGGCGTTGACCGCACGCTGGTTTCACCGGCTTTTGCGACGTATGTCGCCACACGGGTGAAATTTCTCGACGCCCTCGCACTGGGCATTATTCTGGCCGTGGCTTTGTACCAGCTTGCAATCTTTTTGTATGGCTCCGAGGCTTTATACCTGCGGTTGAGTTTGCTGAGTTTTTCCTTTTTCCTCGTCTGGTTTCATGTGCGTGATCATTCCTATGAAGTGTTCTGGCCAAATTTGCCCCTCTGGAACTATTACCACATGGAATTTCTGACAACCATCCTTCAATTCTGGACGCTGATTGAGTTTGGGCGAAGGTATATGAACATGAAGGAGTTTGTGCCTTTCTGGGACAAAATTGTCAAATGGACGTTGCGGATTTTTATCGCCTATCGCCTTCTGGAATATGTATTCATGCTCGTGGATCCGGAGAGTTATCTCTCCTTGTTTTTGCCTTTGGCCGGGATTGAGTTTCTGCTGATTATTGCCATGCTGATTCCCGGACTGGTGGCACAAATCGCGGGAATCCGCAAAAAATATCGGCCCTCGGTTACGTATTTTATTGCCACGATGGCCCCAACGGTTGCAACCGTTGTGCAGATCATCGTCAACTTATCCAATAGTAACCTTTCCGGACAAATAGACCTGCTCCTGGTCGGTATTGCAATCATGCAGTTGCTCCTCGCCGTAGGCCTCGCCGAACGTTTTAAATCCCTCCAGGACGAAACGGTCAAAGCACAAAAAGAAAAACTACAACTCGAAGAAAAACAACGGCGGGATCAGGAAGAAATTAATAAACAACTTGTCAAAGCCGACAAACTCAAAGACCAGTTTCTCGCCAATACTTCCCATGAACTGCGCACGCCGCTAAACGGAATTATCGGGTTGGCGGAGTCTCTTTACGACGGCGTAGCGGGAGACCCGACGCCTTCGATGAAATCTAACCTGGCCATGATTGTTGCTTCGGGGAAACGGCTTTCAAACCTGGTGAATGATATTCTCGATTTTTCCAAACTCAAACATCAGGACCTTATATTGCGGATCAACCCGGTGGATTTGAATTCGCTGGTAGAAGTGGTAATTCAGATCAGTCAGCCGTTGATTCGCACAAAACCCGTAAAGATTGTCAATGAAATTCCGGGCAACCTGCCCGCTGTGAGTATTGACGAAAACCGGATTGAACAGGTGCTTCACAACCTCGTCGGCAATGCAATCAAGTTTACCGACGAAGGGAAAATCACCATTCGCGCATGGAAGTCCGGCAACCGGATCGAAGTAAGTGTGGAGGATACGGGTATCGGTATTCCTCAGGAAAAACTGGAGGTTATATTTGAAGAGTTTGAACAGGCCGATGGTTCCATTTCCCGCGCTTATGGGGGAACCGGGCTGGGGCTTTCCATTTCCAAAAAAATTGTGGAATTGCACGGAGGAAAAATCTATGTTGAATCCGCTATCGGCAAAGGATCTATCTTTTATTTTACCCTTCCGGTTTCCACAGAAAATACCCCAACTGTCACAACACCGAGCCGCAGCGTATCGGCACTTGCAGAAATAAATCTGTATGTCGAGGAAAAAGAAGAAACCGGTAAAACCAAAGAGGTAGTTTACAACGGACAAACGGTGAGCATCCTGATTGTAGATGATGAGCCTATCAACCATCAGGTATTAAAAAACCACCTTTCTGGGAGGAATTTCCATGTAGTACCGGCGATGAACGGGGACGAAGTGATGGAAATCCTTAGTACCGGTCAGCGATTTGACCTGGTGTTGCTAGACCTGATGATGCCCAAAATGTCGGGATATGAAGTCTGTCAGCGGATTCGCGAAAAATACCTTCCTTCCGAACTTCCGGTAATCATGGTTACGGCCAAAAACCAGGTAACCGATCTGGTACATGCGCTTTCGTTGGGGGCGAATGACTATCTGGCCAAACCTTTTTCAAAAGATGAGTTTTTGGCGCGGGTCAATAACCAACTGAATCTGAACAATATATACCATGTTGCGAGTCGGTTTATTCCCTCCGAATTTTTGTATTCCCTCGGTTATGACTCCATCATGGACGTACATCTGGGAGACCAGATCGCCCGGGAAATGAGCGTTTTGTTTCTCGACATTCGCGATTATACCACGCTTTCGGAGCAGATGACCCCGGAGGAGACCTTCCGGTTTGTCAATGCTTATACCCAGCGAATGGGGCCGGTGATTCAGCGAAATGAAGGATTTGTGAACCAGTATTACGGCGATGGAATTATGGCACTCTTTCCTTACGGATCGGACACTGCCCTTCGCGCGATGCTGGAAATGCAGGCACTTTTGGACGAATACAACCAGACACGGATACAAAAGGGGCGTGTTCCGATAAGGGTCGGCATGGGACTCCATACCGGTATGCTCATTATGGGGATTATCGGAGATCAGAACCGCACAGAAGCGACCACGATAGCCGATTCGGTCAATACCTGTTCGCGTATCGAAGGATTAACCAAATTTTTCCATACAAAAATTCTTTTTAGTGAAGCGAGTCTGGCCGGGCTGAAAAATCCGAGCGAATATGAATATCGGTTTCTCGGAAAAATTCAGGTAAAAGGGAAAAATGAGCCAGTTGGAGTTTATGAGTGTTATAATAGCGACCCGGAAGACATTCGCCGAAAGAAAAACCTTACCCAATCGGTGTTTCAGGAGGGATTGGATGCTTATTTAAATGAAAATTTTGTTACCTCTCTGGAAAAATTCCAATGGGTACTGAGCCAAAACTCCAGCGATGTTCCGGCTCGGATTTACTTGGAGAAAATTCAATTCTATCTCGAAAAAGGTGTACCCGAAGACTGGTCCGGATACATTACGATGACTGAAAAATAAGATTTTATTTACCCCAAGCATTATGAAAAAGTCCGTAGTTATTATTGGTGGTGGTGTTGCAGGCATGAGTGCAGCACACGAACTCATCGAGCGCGATTTTGATGTAAAAATCTATGAGCGCCAGCCTTATTATGTCGGCGGAAAAGCGCGAAGTGTGGATGTCCCTAATTCGGCTAAACCCGGATATTTACCGCTGCCGGGAGAACACGGGTTTCGGTTTTTCCCCGGTTTTTACCGCCACATCACCAATACCATGAGTCGGATTCCCCTGAAAGATCAGCCGGGAAAATATGTCGCTGACAATTTGGTTGTATGTAGCAAATCCATTCAGGCACAGGAGGGGCACAAACCGGTGGTAGTACCCGCTCACGCGCCCCACAATTTAGCCGAATTAAAAGTATCGCTCCAGGGTTACGTCAATACCCACGATCAGCTAAGTGCCAAAGAGCAGGAGTTGATGTTTAATAAAATCTGGCAGATATGTACCAGTTGTTATGACCGCCGAATGAGCGAATATGAACGTATGTCTTGGTGGGACTTTACCGAAGCCGAAGGGAAAAGTGATGCCTATCAGCAGTTGTTTGTCATTGGTCTTACCCGCACCCTTGTCGCTGCCCAGGCTACGGAAATCAGTGCCAAAACCGCCGGAGACATACTCGTGCAGTTGTTTCAATTGCTGACCAGTCAGAAGGGACATGCCGACCAGTTGCTCAACGGGCCTACGAATGAAGCGTGGTTATTTCCCTGGCGGGATTATCTTTTGTCAAAAAACGTCAAATACAATCACGACCATACGGCGGTATCCATTGATTTTGACAAAAAAACCAACAAAATCACCGGGGTAAACTTCCGGGTCGGGACAACCGGAGAAATCGTAAGAGCCACCGGAGACTATTATCTTTTTGCCGTACCGGTAGAGCGAATGTATCCCCTGGTGAAAGACAACGAAGACCTACTCGCCGCCGCTCCGGTTATTCAACAACTCGGCCCGCTGGCCAAGTCCACCCGCTGGATGACCGGCCTTCAGTATTATTTGAGTGAGGAAATTCCTTTATTGGATCAGACACCGGGCCATGTGATTTATTTTGACACACCGTGGGCGATTACAACGGTTTCGCAGTTACAGTTCTGGCCGCATTTTGACATCAAAAAACACGGAAACGGGAAGGTTCGCAGTATTCTTTCGGTGGATATTTCCGACTGGGATGCGCTCGGGCAACACATAAAAAAAGCGGCAAAAGACTGTACCAAAGAAGAAATTAAAGATGAAGTCTGGTATCAACTGAGTCTTTCGCTGAATGTAAAAGGCGAACAAATTCTCAAACCCCAATCCGAAATTCTGGTGAATTGGTATTTGGATCGTGACATAGAATATATGCCACGGCCCAAACCCGAAAAAGACAAACCCGCGTTTGAGACCTTTAATGAAGAACCGCTGCTCGTCAATCGGGTGAATACCTGGGGGATGCGACCTTCGGCCAGTACGGGTGTGCCCAATTTTTACCTGTCGGGGGACTACTGTCAGTGTTTTACCGACTGCGCGACCATGGAAGGCGCGAACGAAACCGCCCGCCGGGCGGTGAATGCCATCCTGTTGCACAGCAAATCCTCCTTTCCTCCCTGCGAAATCTGGAATCTGCACGAGTCTTCCGACCTTAAAATCTTTCGGTACATTGACCGGAAGCGATTTTTTCGGGGCGAACCCTGGAAAAACCAAGCCCCCTGGATGTATAAATTAATGAATGGTGTTATGAATTTCCTCGATTGGATTTTCCATATCAGGGGGTAAAACCCTTATCGGAAAGGCGCAGTAATAATGCCGACCACGGCTTTGCTCAGCACACGGAAAGGCGCAAGGAGGTAATGGTGAATATACCCCCATACGCCTGTTTTGTTGTGGAGATCCGGGTAAACCGGTGCATTCAGTTTGCGCCAGTTGAGGATAAACTCGGCTTTTAGCCAATCGGCGCAGTGGTGGTAAAGTTTATTGAGGCGCGGCAGGATGATGAGGTCGTCGAGAAACTCGACGGCAGCTTCCTGAAGCGTATGGCCTTTGTGGCGGATATGTTTGACATCCTCGGTAGTAAGCGGGTAATGCCGGGGATAAAAATCGGCCATGTGGACCATTACATTTACCGAAGGCAGGCGGGGATTGGCGAGGACTTCACCGAGCGGGCCGAGGCCTTCGGGTGTATTTTCGACCATCGCCTGGGCGTAGAGGACACGGTAAAGCACCTCATTGAGAAACAATTTTTCCCCGAGCGACTCCTTTTTCGCCAGTTCGATATAATCCTTATATCCTGTGACGATGGAGTTATTGTGAGCGCGGTACCAGGTTTGTTCTTTGGGATCGCGGATATATTCGAGCCATGACTGCACGGTGGCGGGAAGCCCTTCGGGTTTTATATTCGCTTCATGGATGGCGCGGGCGAGTTCGGCGTTATAGATAAAGTCCAGGTTTACAGATCGCCACCAGGGGCTGCCCGGTTGGGTGGGGTGATCTTCCGCATTAAGTACCCCTCGCTCAATTTCCCAGCGCAGAAAGGCCAGTTCGGAGTTGCCGAGGCCGTGGTGATCCCCTTCTTTATCCACCTTAAAGCCGTAATGGTGGTAAAAATTTTCCCGGAGTTTATAACGCCCTTCCGGATTATTGGCTACTGCCAGAACTTTCGCCTTTACGGCAGATTCCAATTCTTTGAGTTTATCGGCGGTTTGGATTAGAGCCATAGGAGATAATTATTAGAGAGAATATTTGAGCTTCTGGTAATAAATTCAGAAATTGAACCAAAATAACCCTAAATCTGGCGATATGCAAACCCTGGAATATCTGGATTACCGTCCTACTTTTGGCATTAAAATGCGGATTTTCAAATCAGACGTCACCCACCGAAAGGACTTGGGCATTGAATATACCATTGCGGCAGGAGTAACGGGGCCTTTGGAGCATTATCATCCCACTCTTACGGAAACTTTTGAGGTATTGTCGGGGCAGTTGGAGATCAAGGTGGACGGAAAATGGCAGGGTTTGGTGCCCGGAAAACAACTGGCGGTACATCCGTATCAGAAACACACTTTCCGCAATAGCAGTTCGGCGGATGTGGTGATTATGACCTGGATTGAGCCACACGGCGGATTTGCCGAATTTTTTACGGACCTCTGGTACCTTGTCAAGACGGGGCAGTACCGTTCGCAGTGGAACCTAAAATTTGTTGCTCAATATGCTTTATTAGAGAAAAAACACCGGAAAGACTTTTTAAGTGTGCAGCCTTATCGGTTTGCTTTACGCATGTATGCGGCGATGGTGAGTTTGTTTGGTTTCCGATTGCCCAAGTTTCCGACACCAGAAGAAGTTGCCCGCGAGCAAAAATCCGTTTGATAATTGCGGCAGAATACGTTTCTTTGTATCCGCAAATTCGAGGTGTAGCGCAGCCCGGTAGCGCGCTTCGTTCGGGACGAAGAGGCCGGAGGTTCGAATCCTCTCACCTCGACTAAAGAGGCCGTGTGCCCAAGCACATCACCTCGACAAATTTTTAAGACCACTCTTTGCAGGGGTCTTTTTTTGTCTATAAACTTGTCTGGGCAGCCGGAAGAAACGCCAAACAAAACTCCCTACATCTCCGCCATCCATTCCCGGTACCGGTTGTACAAATGATGGGCTTGTGGATAGGCTGAGTTGGGGCTCATAAAGTGCGAAAACTCAAAGGTAATGGCTTTTTCTACTCCCGCTTCGCGGGCGGCTTCGAGTTTCAAACGCAACTTTTCCCACTTGATGGGCAAAAATTTTATGGGCATATCCCGGTCAAAGGATTCGGCGTTTGTCCATGATCGCAGCCCGTGCCGGTCGGCCAGGGCCTTGTTTATACGCAGGTAGTCCGCCAACTCGTGGTAGTCTATATGGCCATCCTGAAAAGCCACAATGTCCACCGCATCTTTGAGGCCGGAAAGGATTTCATTCCACTCCTTTTCGTGTTGCTCCAGCGAAACGGCGTCTGCTTTGGTCAGATTTGCCTCGTAAGACATCAGGGCTTTTTTCCCGTCTATATAGGGAGAAATCAGGGTGGGTAAATTGCCCGAAACCGATTTGCAGTGCCGCCCCAACGAGGTGTAGGTGTGGATGATCGAACCTACCCGCCGACTCACTTCCTGCGAAATATACCACCCCTTCCACGAGCGATAATGCCCGTATTTTTGCCACACTTCGTCTATCACTACCCGGTTGATGTCCACTTCGGCTTCGTATTGGCCGGAAGTCCAATATTTTCCCGAATCGTAAAGGCCAAAGTAAAAGTCCATTTCGTACCGGTCACTTAGCCGGAGAAATAAATCAACCAAATCCAGCGGCGGAGTGTAACAACTTTCCCGGCGGCTCAGCACCGATGAGGGATACGTCATCCAGCGTTTGTATCCACAGCGAATAAGAATCACCGTATTAATACCGATGGCTTTCATCGCCTGAAAATCCAATTCCCACTCTTTTTCCCCCCAATTCTGATGGGGGATGTCATGGCTGATTTCGTCCAGAAAGGTTCCTGTAATCTTCATAGGGAAAATTTGCCGCAAATATACTTTTTTGGGTTTGCATAAATCGTATCTTGCCTCAAAAATTGGATCATGACGTACTGCCTGGGGATAAAGGTAAAACAAGGACTAGTTGCAATCGCGGATACTCGTATTACTTCCGGCTCGGAAACTACCACAGCCAAGAAGATTTCGATTCACAAGAAGGGAAACAATAATCTTTTCCTGATGACTTCCGGACTTCGTTCGATCCGGGACAAGGCCGTGACTTATTTTGAAGAATTGCTCGAAGAGGAAAATCCCGCCTACGACAAAATGTACAAAGTGGTGAATGCCTTCGGCGAACAACTCCGCCGCGTGGCCGATGAGGATAAACAGGCACTGAGTGAGTCGGGATTGTATTTTAATCTGTTTGCCATCGTAGGGGGAAAGTTGGAAAATGATAAAGAACATAAACTTTATATGCTTTACCCCGAGGGCAACTGGATCGAAATCGGTGAGGCAACGCCTTTTACCATTATCGGAAACTCGGGGTACGGTAAACCGATCCTCAACCGGGCGATTACTTACGAATCCTCCATCCGTTTTGCGCTGAAAACGGGTTTTCTTTCTTTTGACTCTACCCGTGTCAGTGCCAATGACGTGGGATACCCTATTGATGTGGTGGTGTATCGCGCCGAATCAGACCTGATGATCGAACGACGGTTTAATGAAGATGCTACGGGTTACATCGGCGAGCAGTGGGGCCAAAAACTCAAAGACCTGATCAAAGAAATCCCTGACGACTGGACCGACGAACTCATGCGCGCCGGTGACCTTTCGACCCAACAGCAACAACAACAGCAGTAGTACCCGCGAAAACCCTTTAATTTTTTTTCGCTTCGCCCAGATTTGGCACCAGGCTCGGGTCATACACTGCTCCGGCGGCTACTTGCACCATCGTAATGCGGACTTTGGTCGGAAAGAAATTTTCGGGGTCGGTGCGTTTGTGGGCGTGTCCTTGCCCGCCACTGTCATCTTTAATGACCAAATCCATGCGCCGGATGCCTTCGCTCCAGATGATAGATTCGTTTTCCCAAAACTCGGTCATCAAAACATCTCTTTCATAAACGGCTTCATCTATGTACAAACCTGTACTGGTGCAGCCATAGTTATTGTCTTGACCTTTTACGGGGATATAGCAGAGTGTCCAGGTAGTAGGAAAATTTCCGGGTGGTTTTTCCAATACTTCCAGCCGAATATGCACGGTTCCGTTGCGAAAATCCACCGGAGAAGTCCAGTCCACAGGACGGTTGGGGTTAAGATCATCCGTTACGTAATAATGCGACTTACTCGGAGTCGAGTTGTCTGCATCCGCTTTGGTATAAGTAAAAGTGACGTCGAAAAGAACAAACTGATTGGGGGAGGTAGTCGCCGCCGTTTGACCTTTCAGCACCGAAAAACCTAAGAAAATAATCGCCAGTGTAGTTAGTTTTTTCATATCGTTGGGTTTGGGGAAAGGGGAATTATAAACTTACGAAAAATGTGTTTATGCATATCTTTCATTTTTGTCGGTGATGAACGCTAATTTACAAAGTTTTTCGGTTTGGCTATGAGCAGTATTGTCCCGCCGCAGTGCGATATTATTTATAGGTTTTGTTGGCGTATCATGTTTTTTCAGGCCTTAGACTTATATTTTTCAGGTTTAGGTTCAAAAAGTCTTGTCTGTCCAGCGGAGAATTCGAATTTGCTTATGTGCTCTTCTGTAATGATTTTGTTTATCGAAGCATAGTCTCTTGCATGATAGGCCTCCGTAAGTAATTCTATGATTTTTTGAGGAATTGAATCTATAATAGGAATCCTTAGTCTCTTTAAGTTCTGACTTTGCCATCTAGGATACCCGCCATTCATTTTATTACCCAATTCGAGAAGCTGGTTTTTTACGAAATCAGACATCAATAAAGTGGCAAGAATAATAAGCTTGTTATAGTAGGATCCGGTAATGTAATAAAGGTTGTGATGAGGATAATAGTTTCCCCTATCTATGAACAAATGTGAGTTGCCAGATAGATCCGGTAGCAGTATTTTATTAACGTTTGTGAGGGTAGGTGAGATTTTGTCAATAGTCTTATACCATGCTAGCGGATTCTTTTGGGCTATATGCCTTTTTTCTAATAACTCCTTATTTGAATCAAAGTATTTTTTAGCATTTGGATATTCATTCAAGTTTATTAGACCGCCATTGCTACTAAAGGGATTTAGGATATAGTTTCCTGACCATTCGAACGAATTGTTTTTTAGATCCTTTGCCAGAATAATCGGAATTAAAAGCTCATTTTCAACGAGGGATTCAAAATCTTTGCGGATATAAACTTTGTCAGATCCCGTAGCGACGCCAATCCCAATTTTGAATCCTTGATTTTCTATTGAATCAAGGAATTTTTCGTGATTTGAATTAGAAGGTTGATATGAAAACCAATTGACGGAATTCCTTGTATTTATTGTTCGAGATTTTTCCACATCAAAATCGAGCTTGTTCAAATCGTCAATCTTATTTATTTTGTAATAGCTGGTGAATTTTTGTAGCCGTCCATTTTGAATGGTAGTAATAGCTGGGTAGGCGATAACATCTTCCTCAAATGGACATGTTTCCTCAAGATCAATTATCTCAGTCAGAGAATAGGACGAATAGATAAGCTTTCTAAGTCCGCCACCATATTGATTCTTTAACCAGCGGTTCGAGCAGATGTAAGAGAGAATTCCATCTTTATTTAGTAACCGTAGTCCTTTCTCGTAAAAAACAATATACAAGTCACTCCGGTATGTAAACGTTCCAAATCGCTTTCGATATTCAATTTTCTGAGATTCAGGAATGTTTTCATGCCTAACATAGGGTGGATTGCCAACTATTAGGTCACAATTCATAGGCTTTGAAAGTAGGAAGTCCTCGGTGATGATTAAATCTTTTGGTAGCAGGGTAGAATAGTCCCTTAACTGAGATTCGATTCTTTCCCGAAGTAGGCCCGATATTCGAGTGTCAATTTCGTAAAACGCAAGATTCTGTAGAGATTTTTGAAAGGAAAATCCGAACTTCAAGGATGAACTATGCAGTCGTTTAATAATTGTAACAGCGAAGGCACCGTCTCCGGCTGCGGGTTCGATTAATCGAATACCACTTAAATCTGCGTCAGCTTTGTACCCAACTCTGTCAAGCATCACATCAACAACAAGCGGTTTAGTGAGTACCAACCCGTGCTGATTGCCATTCGTTCTAGTACCGTATATCATTTCTCAAAATCTTTTAATTTACCTTGAATAAACCCCATGAAAGATAACAAGAATGAATCAAAGGAAATTTCATTATCTGGATACTCAAAGTCTGATTTTTCAGTTGTCGAAATAAGTGCTGTCGATGTATATTGTCTTTCTTGCATCAGTTTTTTACAAAACAACACATAGCGATCAAGATAACTTGTCCTAAGAAATTCCAGCCTGACTTTAAAATGGGGTTCTTGAAGGGGCGCAAACCAAATTGTCGTTTTAGGCTACAAGCAAATGTCCCATTTGGTGGTTAATGATGGCGCGGAGTTTTTCTCTTTTTCCGCTTTTAAAAACGGACCTGATATTCAATACAGCTGTCACCCTATCGGTCCATCT
>JANRJC010000019.1:0-42796 GCA_033764335.1 Bacteroidia bacterium
CCCCTTGGGGCGGCTCAAAGCGGTACGATAATTCCAGCAGGGGAATGGGTACAAAAGCCGGTAGGTAGTCATCCTCCGAAGGCAGAATAAAACGCCCCCCTGCCGCCAGATGTGCATGGTGGGACCGATGCCCGGTTTGCACAGTAAAATAGAGGGGTACCAGAAGGTAGCCATCTCGGATAAAACGATCGGAGTCTGGAGAACTGGTGAGTGCTAACCCCGAACTTATCCCCAGGGAGGAAATCCATCCTTTAGGATATATTTTGAACTTATGTTCATATTGAAACGAAACGGAAATATTATCCTCCGCGGCTCCGGCAAACCATAGGTCGGTCTGGGTAAAAAACAGATTCGAGGTTTGGCCACAAAGGGAAGGGGTAGCTAGCAGTAGGATAGCTACAACCCCGATATTTTTTAGGATTTTTTGACACATGTTGTTGGGTTTTATCTAAAATGCACGTTGAGGTAGCACTCTCGGTATTTTTCCTCCTCCCGCAATCTCCTCAAAAAGCCCAACCGATGCCGCCGCTTGTAATGATTCCTATGATAGAAATGCCCATTCCTCCTTGCAGCATGATACCTCCCTGCGGCGGCTCAAAGCGGTAGGATAATTCCAGCATAGGAATAGGTAAAAAGGGCGGTACATATCCTCCAAACTTCTCCGAAGGCAAAACAATACGCGCCCCGGCGGCCAGATGCGCATGGTGGGAACGGTGCCCGGTTTGCAGGGTGAAATAAAGAGGTACCTGAAAGTAGCCTCCACTAATAAAATTACCGGGATCTGGATAGTTGGTGAGTGCCAACCCCGAACTTACCCCGAGGGAGGAAACCCACCCCGAAGGATATATTTTGAACTTATGCTCATATTGAAACGAAATGGAAATATTGCGCTCCGCAGCTCCGGCAAACCATGCGTCGGTCTGCGCAAAAAACAGATTAGGGGTTTGGGCACAAAGGGAAGGGGTGATTAAGAATGTTATAACCATGAACCCTATACTTTTCATGGGTTTTGTGTTTAAGGGTGTCGAAATCTTTGATAAGATAGCAAAAATAAAGAGAACGATGAAGGGAAATCGGCAGATTTTAAAAGGGAATTATTTTTACCCTTTTTACATTTTACACCCGATTAGCGGCGGGCCTCACGACAGTCTTACTCGTGGGTCGAGGACTGCATATAAAATATCGGTAAGAATACTCGCCGCGACAAAAATAATTCCGATGGTCATGGCACATCCGAGGATAACCGGAAAGTCATTGGTGTTGAGTGCATCAATGGTAAGTTTTCCGATTCCCTGCCAGTCAAAAATATATTCGATAAAAAAGGCTCCGGCGAGCAGGGAAGCGAGCCATCCGGTGATGGAGGTCATTACCGGATTAAGCGCGTTGCGCAGCGCGTGGCGAAACAACACGCTGCGCGGCGAAAGCCCTTTGGCTTTGGCGGTGCGGATATAATCCGTAGCAAGTACTTCCAGCATACTGCTGCGGGTAAGCTGGATAAAAACGGCCAGCGGTCGTATGCCCAAGGCAATCGCCGGTAAAATCAGATTCTTGAAAATGATGGTTCTGCCGGGTGAAAAAATATTTTCCTCAAAAAAATGCCCGCTCACATTGAGGCCCGTAAAAGCCCGGAGTTTCACCGCAAAAAGCCAAGCGATTAATACCCCTACAAAAAAGGAAGGAGCGGAAATACCCAAAACCGATCCCGAAAGGATGGCATGATCCCAAACAGTATTGTATTTCAGGGCAGCGATTATACCTAAAAATATGCCCAATATAGCCGCAAAAACAATCGAAACCCCTGCGAGAATCAGCGTTCCTTCCATCCGGGAAACAATCATTTCACCTACGGAGGCATTTGTCTGGTAGGAACGTCCGGGGTTGGGAAACTTAACTGCAAAATTTCCCTCATCATTTATACCCAGAGGCGAGAGGTCGTTGAGGTAGCGGACATATTGCACGGGAAGGGGGCGGTCGAGTCCATATTTTTCGCGGATAGCCGTTTTAGTAGCCTCATCCGCTTGGTCTCCGACCAGGTATTCCGCCGGGTCCCCCAGCGTATAAAAGATTACGAAGAGGAGCGTTACGATTCCCCAAATGACCAGAAAACCCTGGAGCAGACGTTGAAGAAAAAATTTCACAGTGAATCTATTTTTTTTTCTGTTAAGGTATTGGGTAAGAGTACGTTCAGACTTTTGTCAACAATCCGAATGGATATATTCCGCCCGGCTTCGACGGGTTCTCCGTCAATCTGGGCAGGGCCTGCGTTTGCTCTTGTGATCTCTATTGTCCGGGCTTTATAAATTTCCACGTATCGGGAGTCCTGAAACTGGCCGCTGAACAATTTCCCTACAATCAAGCCAGCTTTTAGAAGAGGGAATTTATGAATAATAATCAAATCGAGCATTCCGTCGGTAATGCGGGCGTCCGGAGAAATTTTTGCATCGTACCCCCATTGCGTACCGTTGGCGATGGCAATGCCCATGATTTTATGAAAGACCTGTATTTTTCCGTCAATAGAAAGCGTATAATCTTCGGGCTGATAAGCAAATAACCGGTGGGCGGAACTTTTAGCGTAGGGCACAAAACCCCGGTTTTTGCCGAGGGAAAAATGTTTAGCAACTTCCGCTTCCAGCCCTACTCCGGCAACATTGAGGAAAATCTGTTCATTAAAAAGCCCGGTGTCCACGCGAATAGGCGTAGCATAGAGCGATTGTTCGATGGCCAGTCGTGTATTAGTGGAGAATCCGAGATTACGGGCGTAACCGTTGCCGGAGCCTTTGGGGATAACCCCAAAATTGACCGGCTTGTGAATCAGTTTTGCCCCGACGGCATTAACGGTTCCATCACCGCCTACGGCAAAGATATGGTCAAAACCTTTTCGGATAGCGGTTTCGAGCGTTTTATCCAGATTTTCAAAATCTATGATCTGTGTTTCAAAGGAAGCGCCTGCCTGAGAATAGACATCATGGATAAGTTGGCTGGTTTTTTCCGAATTTCGTTTACGTCCGGAGCCGGGGTTTATCAGGAAGAGGGTCTTCATTGGGGGCAAAATACAAATCAGGCAGCCTTTATACAAAGGCTGCCTGATCGAATTTTTCCAGAAACACCGGAAGGACTATTCCTGAACACATTCGAATTCAACACGCCGATTGACATAGTGGAGAGGCTCCAAACGTCCGTCAGAGTAGTTGTCAGGAAGATTTTTGATCACTGTATTGGTTTCACCCTGATAGTCGGTAACAAAACGGTTGGGATCAATTCCGTAAGTACTTACGAGGAAGTCAACCGTATTTCTCACACGACGCATAGAGAGGTCGTTGTTGTAGGTATCGGTATTACGAACATCGGTATAACCGGTAGCGCGAACCTTGAGGGAAGGATTAGCCTTCATTACCTGGGCGATGTAGTACATTTCAGGGTAAAATTCAGGTTTCACGTTATCTTTATCGAGTTCGAAATGGATAATCGGGAGCAGACAGGGAGAGTTTGCGGAAGCAGAAGCGGAGCCTTCGGCGGAGTTGGGAATCTGGATAGCCACACCTTTGGCATCGTAGTACATTCCGGGAGGTGAGTTGGGTTCTTTGTCGAAACAATCGGGTACACCGTCGTTGTCGGCATCAAGCGCTACACCGTTGCGGTCAACCTGGCAGCCTTTAGGGGTGAAAGGTTCGTCGTCTTCGCTGTCGGGATAACCGTCATTGTCGCTGTCGAGTGTGCGGCCTTGTCCGTCAACGGGGCTACCTTCGGGGGTATCAGGTTCTTTGTCATAAAGATCCGGAATTCCATCGTTGTCGCTGTCGTCGGTGAGTTTTTTCACAATTTCGCGGGCTTCCTGCGCACTGCTATAAACTTCGGTGAGCGGGTTGCTCCACCAGAGGGCTTCTTCGCCGGCACCGATGCGGAAGTGGATACCGAGGGTAGAATGACTGTAGAGGTCAAAGTCGCGGGTAAGAGGAGAGACCGTGCCCGCACCGCCACCGGTTTCTTGCCAGCGCTGACCATCGAGGAGGTCGTCATTGGTCCATGCTACGCGGTGTTCGAGTTCGAGTTCTACTCTTCTTCCGAGGCGGTATCGAAGACCCAATGCGCCAGTCAATACGGGGTTGATTACGTAGTTGTCTCCTTTGATCGAGATACCGGTTTCGTCTTTGTGACCTTCAGCAGGCGTTTCATAGTCAAAGTCAACAATGTTTTTCAACTGATCCAGACGCTCACGACGGCCATCAATTTTTAGAAATCCATTGTTACCAGACATCGGAATTTGCGTTACCGAGGAGAAGTCATACGGATCCACATTTGCACCGCTTCCTACGTCCACTTTGGTATTGTAAGCCATACCTCCAATACCCGCAGCGGCATAAAGATTCCACTGGCTTTGTTCTTTGTAGAAATTGATATTGTTGAGGTTTACCACTCCCTGAAGAGCAACATCACCGTACCGCATACGGTAGTTGTAATAGACATAAGGAGCGACATTAGAATTATCAATCGCACTTACACCGCCTGTGAAATAAGCTACCTGCCAGGGGTTGCCATTGTGGCCTTTATAACCCTGGGTAGGTTGGTAGTTCAATCCCGTAGTTTGTCCGGCACCTGCTTCAAGGCGAATGGAAAAGACATGGCCGAGCGCTTTGCGGATATCGAGTGCAAAGCCTGCTCCAGGCTGTGATTTTACATCGCCAGAAATAAAAGCGGCACCGCCTTTTACTCCCACAGACCAGTTGTTTTTCGGCTGAGGAGGAAACAAATAGTCTCCGTCCTCATACTGATCTTTCTGATCGTAGTCTTGTTTTCTGATATTTTTGTACTTGTCTTCGTCCTGGGCGTACCCAAAAATAGTAGAGCTAAGGAACATCAACAAAAGGAGATGTTTTGCATTTTTCATATACTTCCTTCCGGTTAATTTACTTTTCTGATTGTGAAATAAAACAAATTGAGAACGTGTGAAATATTTAAGAGCTCACATTAAATTCATTGATAGAACGTATTCGCAACCGATCAAATTGCCAAAAAGCCTTTTGAGGAATTGTAAACTTATAAAATATTGATAATCAATATTGAGGTATGTTAGCAAATCCGGTAATTAGTCACCAGGCCTGAGACAGACGGGTCGTAAGATTTTGTCAAATAATCGCTCACATTCGTATTCATTTCCCCTCAAAATATGCTCTCAAACGGAGAAACATATTGAATCACGACCTTAAATAAGGTTATTTTACTAGGACTTTCAATAAGGGTTTTGGGAATTGCTTAAATCTTGTATCCAATGGTTTTAATCGTAACCGGAACTGTATTTCTTTCGGTGAGTAAGTTTATACCTTTCCGTAAATAATTGGGTCGAAAAAACCATTTCAAAAAAGCTGAGGCGACGAACGGATTCGAACCGTTGTACAAGGTTTTGCAGACCTCTGCCTATCCTCTCGGCCACGTCGCCTTACATTATCCTAATGTGAGGCGACAAAATTAGTGATTAATTTCTGTATATCAAATATCGCCTTGAATTTGTACAAGGTTTATCAAGCAACGATTTTTTCCGTTTTTTATTTCTCTTTCGGCGATCATTACTGACTACTGCGAATTACTCCTATTTCCGGGGATTTTCTATCTCAAAAAACGGGTCTTTCTTACTACCCTTTCATCGGATGGCCATCTGCTGGAAATGTTTGCTAATGGCGGACTCAATCTCCTGATAATCAATATTCCGAACCAGTTCTCCTTCCGATGCAATGGATAGTTCTCTTCTTTCTTCTGAGACGACAATTGCGAGGGAATCGCTGATTTCGGTCACGCCCAGGGCCGAACGGTGCCGCAAACCCAGTTCCGGATCAATGCGGGGGTTTTTGCTGATGGGAAGAATACATCTTACCGCAGATATCCGGTTGTTTTGAAGAATCATGGCTCCGTCGTGAAGCGGGCTTTCTTTTTGGAAAATGGAGTAGATAAGCCGGGCGGTGATATTGGCGTCGAGACGGTCTCCGGTTTCCTGGATTTCGGATAAGGGATTGCTGCCTACAAGGACGATAAGTGCGCCGTTTCCAGAAGCACGGAGGCTTTTTAAGGCTTCCACTACCTCCCGGTAGGTACTGTCAGACTCGGTGCGTGAAGTCACCTGTCGCATTATACGGTCTATCAAGGTATTTTTGCTAATAACAGAAAGAAACCGCCGAATCTCCGGCGCAAAAATGATCACAATAGCAATGGCTCCCAGTCCCAGAAATTCATCGAGAATTGTGCCTAATAATCTAAAATTTAACAAGTCCACCAGTTTCCAAACCAAAAAAACAGAAATAATCAGGCTGGTTACCCGAACGGCCAGACTGCCTTTCAGGTTTTCATACAATTTATAAAACAAAAAGGCTACGATGGAAATATCTATAACATCCACCAGCCTTACAGTAACAAACCCAATCTTAAATAATTCCATTTTCTTTTAAATATCCATATAACTGAACGATCCGCGCTGCGGCTTTCACATCATGCACCCGCAAAATCAATGCTCCTTTTTCCAAGGCTTTCAGGTGAAGCGCGGTGGTAATTTCCAGTACGTCGCCCGGATCGGTTTCAAAAAACTTATAAATCATGGATTTTCGCGAAATCCCCACCAATACGGGCCTATTCAGCAGATTGAAATGATGCAGACCCTCCAGCAACTGGTAATTATTCAGAAGCGTTTTCCCAAAACCAAACCCGGGGTCAATCACTATATCTTCTATCCCCTTCTGTCGGGCTTCGTAAATCTGCTCTACAAAAAACTGCAAAACCTCCGTCGTAACCGATTTATACTGAGGCGCTTGCTGCATGGTTTGGGGGGTTCCCTGCATGTGCATCATAATATACGGCACATTTTTGTACCGCGCTACCGTTCTCATCATTTCTCCCGAAGCCTGATCTGCAAAAATATCATTTACAATATGTACCCCCATATCCAGCAGAGGCCTTACCACTTCGGTCCGGAAGCTGTCTATGGACAAAATCGCCTCCGGAAATTTTTCCAGAATCAATCCGGTGATTTTTTCCACCCGGCGCAGTTCTTCTTCGGGGGTGATTTCCGGGGCGTAAGGGCGGGTCGAATAACCCCCGATGTCAATAATTGAAGCACCTTCCCGCAACATACACTCGGTCTGCGCCAGCGCCTGATCCGGTCGGGTAAATTTTCCCCCATCGGAAAAACTATCCGGGGTCAGATTTAATATGCCCATGATACGAGGGCTTTCGAGCGAAAGTAGCCGGCCCCTGCAATTTAGGGAGAAAGAAACAGGGGGAGGTATGGATTTGTTTTCGGCCAACTAAGTAGTTAGTTTTGATGCGAAGACTCCGCAAATACGTAAGAATTTTGCAATATTGTAAACGGTTTTGGTAGAATGCCCGACCTGTTAAAAGTAAAGGATAAACATTGTGGAAAAAACTTCGGGTCAATTTTGGTCAGTCATAACTTTGTGTAAGGAACTTTTTGTGAAAAAATCCCTGGACTATGGTCCATCGTGGTCCATTCTGAGGATGCCTTCGGTGACCGATCAGATTTACATCAAAGCGGAACGGATCCGCTCGATTCAGGAAACCGAGGTAAATAAAGTCGGGGAGAGCATCGAGGGTGAGTTTATCGCCATTGTCAACTATTGTATTATCGCACTGATTTTACTGGAAAAAAAGCGCGATCCTCAATACAACATTCCAGAAGATGTGGAAAAATTGGGATTGCTATACGACCAAAAGGCAACCTATGCTTTTGAAGTAATGTCCCACAAAAATCACGACTACGGGGAGGCCTGGCGGAACATGCGCATTTCTTCGATTACCGATCTGATTCTCATGAAAATTTTCAGGCTAAAACAAATCGAAGACCGGCAGGGAAAACTTCTGGTTTCCGAAGGGCCGGAAGCCAATTACGTGGATATGCTGATTTATGCCGTATTTTCCCTGATCAAAATGGGTGAAGAAGAAGGCAAACTATAAATAAAACGATTTTCCAGCAGGTAATTTTAAATTTAGCGAAATGAGTACGTACCAGATCATCGGATTATTAGGATTGGGCATCGGAATTATCGCCACGGCGATTTTGTTTTTAGAGTACTTCTGGCTTTTTCCGGTGAAAAACAAACTTATATACGGTGCAGGTTTGTTGTTGGGGATGGTATTTTTGTGGCTGGGAATCACCGGTATAATTGATTCTCCGAAGGCAATTGAAGCCTATGTCAATAGCGGTGCGCCTTTTCCGGGAGACCTCTCTCTCCATTTTCTATGGTCGCTGGCAGGAGGCCTGATCGTGTTTTTTTCCGTATGGTTGGGCGACAAAGCACAAAAAAAAGCGGGGATTACCCAATCTTTAGGCTGGGAATCGTTGCCCATTTCCCATGTATTTATTTGGCTCATACGTATCTATATAGGCGTATTATTTTTGTACTCGGGTTTTGTCAAAGCCAATGATTATATCGGCTTTGCCTACAAACTGGAGGAATATTTTCTGGTGTTTGGCTCCCATTTTCCGGCTATCAAAGGTTTTTTCAGCCTGTTTGTGCCTTTTGCCGAGCCGCTGGCATGGTTTATCAGCGTATTCGAACTCGTACTGGCGATAGCGATTCTTACCGGTTACCGTATGAATCTGACCGCATGGCTGACCCTTTTGATGATGGTATTTTTTACAGCACTTACGGCCTATTCTCACCTTACCGGAGCCGTAACAGACTGCGGGTGTTTTGGAGATGCCCTAAAAATAGAACCGTGGGAATCTTTTACCAAAGACGTGATTTTAATGGTGATGCTGATCCCGCTGTTTCTGGTGCGGAAAACCATTTCGGCGATTCCTTCCGGTCGTATCGCGGCGGTTCTCACGGCCGTAACTTTCCTCGCCTCCGGCGTTTATTCCTGGTATTGCCATGAAAATCTTCCTATCATTGATTACCGGGCGTACAAAATCGGGGTTGACCTGAAAATATGCACTACCCAGCTAACTGCTGAGGGTTACCCCAAATGTAAAGACTGGAGTTTTGCGGATGAAGAGCAATATCTGATAGATACTTATCGGTTGTTGCCGGAAGATGATTCGGTGCGAATAAAAACAGGCAAAGCGTATGAAATCACCCCGGTGAATATGTTTTCCGGCCCGACAATGATGATTGTCATCCAAAATGTAAACCATGCACCTGAAGAGGCAATGCGGGCCAGTGGACAACTCGCCGAGGCACTAAGCGGTGCAGGGATTTATGTAGTGGGAGCGACTGCAACGGGATATTCCGACATGGAAAAATTCATACCGGCTTATGATATTCCTTATCCGTTTATGTTTATGGATGAAACGGTATTAAAGACGATCATTCGGTCGCATCCGGGTTATGTATTGATGCAGGACGGGGTAGTAGTGAAAAATTGGCATTACAACAACATTCCCTCTTTAGAGGAAGTGCAGAATCTCCTGGGCAAGTAGTAGTAATGTGTTAATTCAGCGAAATCCGGGGCAGTTCGCGGGCATTGGTTTCGTGAAACATCAGTTCGTGGATCGTAGCGAATGAGTATTCCATGATCGGCATACTTTCTAGCACTTCCTGCACCTCTTCCTGAGAACGGGCAACAATAATTACCCAAAGGCGTGATCGGTCAAGTGCAAGAGTATAACTGGAAATGGTTCCCTCATTCATCAGATCATTGACCTGTGTACGCTGCTCGGGAATGAGAGACATGAACTCCGGCGTAAGCGTCTCCGGGAGTTCAATATCCACCATATACTGATGATAGAGATTGATTTCGTCCATGATCCGGTGTTAAGGCGTCGAATTCAACTAGAAACGAAATATCGCTATTTTATTTTAAATTATTGAAAAAAATTCAATTTTATATAATAAAAAGCGGGGAGAATCGTTTGCGACGTCTCCCCACGAAACCAGAAAGATTAAAAATAAAGTGAAGTAGTTTGGCAATATCTTTCACTCATAAACGCCGCAGTACCTCAAAAGGATGCCTGCTATGCCGAAAGAAAATTTTATTTCCCCCGATAGGGTTCCTCCGTGAAATTGGAGCGCGAAAAAGTTATCTGTACTTTTGCGGAAAATACTATTTCCATGAAAAATCTACTTTTTTCGGTTGTTTGTGCCCTGGCTTTAATGGCATGTGCAGAGACAAAAACCACAGATAAGACGGTTGAAGAGGCTTCTGCGACGGCGGACTCGCTGGTTTTACCGGGCGAAAAACACCTCAAAAACGTTCGCCAGCTTACTTTTGGCGGGGACAATGCCGAAGCCTATTTCAGTTTTGACAGCAAATCACTTACCCTTCAGCGTACGGCCCCCTCAGCAGATATTCCGTGCGATCAGATATTTGCGGGAAAGTTGCCCGAAACATCGGCAGAAACTTTTGACCTTCAGCGAATCAGCAACGGAAAAGGCCGCACGACCTGTTCCTTCTTTATGCCGGGCGATCAGCAGATTATTTTTGCTTCTACTCATGACGCCTCCGGGGATTGCCCGCCCGAAGTAGATCGCGCAAAAATGCAGAAATACGTATGGCCGATTTACAATAGCTATGAATTATACATTGCTGATCTTCAGGGAAATATCCTTCAGCGTATGACCGAAAATGACGCCTACGATGCCGAGGCAACGGTTTCTCCCGACGGGACAAAAATAGTATTTACCTCTACCCGCAACGGCGACCTCGACCTTTATATCATGGATATTGATGGCAGTAATGTGGTACAGGTTACGAAGGAACTGGGTTATGACGGAGGAGCGTTTTTTTCACCCGATGGAAAACAACTGATTTTCCGCGCTTCGCGCTTTGAGACCGAAGCAGAAAAGCAGGAATACAAAGACCTGCTGACCCAGGGTTTTGTGGCTCCGACCAATATGGAATTGTTTATCTGCAACCTGGATGGCACAGGTTTGCAACAGATAACGAGTTTGGGCAAAGCCAACTGGGCGCCGTTTTTTCATCCTTCCGGCGAAAAAATCATATTTTCTTCCAACCATGCCTCCGAAACCGGGCGCAGTTTTAATCTATACATGATCAACCGCGACGGTTCCGGTCTGGAACAGGTCACTTTTGATCCGGAATTTGCGTCCTTCCCCATGTTTTCGTACGACGGGAAAAAACTCGTTTTTGCCGCAAACCGCAACAACGGCGGCACAAGAGAAACAAACCTGTTTATCGCCGACTGGGTGGAATAGTTATTGTAATATATTTGTTTCATTTACGATAAATCCCCATATTTTAATTGCAAAGGAAATCAGATGATACCCCGGCTGATTGGACAGACTACCTTGCTACTGGCTTTCTTAGGTTCAGGGCTTCCATGTCCTCCGCTGACCGCTCAAAACCGCACTAGCGCCCCTAATGTACTGGAAATCATGGATCCCGAGACGATGTATTCATTTAGCGGCCTCGAAGGCAAAGGTTTTTTAAACCGAAAACCGGTAAACCTGCCTCAGCCTGCTTATGACGGCCCGGAGACAGGTATTGTTGGGCTTATATTTACAATTCAGCCCAATGGGAAAGTATCGGAAGTGCGTCAGGAGACTTTTGCGCTTACCACTGCAAATGAGAAAATGGTCGAAGCCGCCAAAGCCGCCGTAATTCAATGGGAGTTTTCTCCCTTACCGGCTTCTTCAAGCCAGCAAAATAATGAGGTGCGGGTGATTATCCAGTTTAATGACCCTCAGTCAGGTGTGTTGTATTCTGTGGACGGCCTGTGCAAAATTGAGGGACTGGGTGAGCGTTTTCCGGTCGAACTGGTTGCCCCCCAATATGAAGAAGAGGAGGATGAAGGAGTAGTTACTGCCATCGTCAATCTGGCACCCGACGGAACCGTCAATTTCATTTCAAAATTTTACGGAGCCTATTCCCACCAACTCGTGCGGCCACGGTTGGGCATTATCACATATTCCGCCATCCGGCAGTGGCGGTTTGATCCGCTGGCCGCAGATAAAGAGCAAACCGACCACGACGTGACCGTGCAGCTTAGGTATCAGCGGTTAGAGTAAGGGTTAAGGAGTGGAATTATAAAACAATCAGAAGTTTACCCAAAACTCTGAGGAACTATGTGTCCTCCTTTCCTAAAATTTGTCATTGACAAAGGAAATAGAGGTTAACACAGAGTTCCACAGAGGAGGCACAGAGGCTCACAGGGTTTATCGTTTGGCCTCCGGGTTGGTGTCCAGCAGACGAGCTTTTTCCACGAGTTGGAGGAACTCAGCGCGGTAGCCGTTTTTATCTTCGCCACGGGCACTTTCGGCAAGGCTTTTGATCATGGTATAGGAGGTCTGTCCTTTAAATTCGGACTTGCGGAGCATCATGCCAAAAGCAGCTACTGCGGCAGAGAACCGGAAGTTATTGCTTGCAGAGGTAAACGCACGGGTCTCATTCTGAATGGGACCTTCTATCAGCTTGCTGACATCGCCGTCAGGGGCTTTGTAGCGAAATTTTACATTCATCAACTCGGTGGAGGTCGCCTCGATGGGCACGGCCATCTGGTATTTCAGTTTGTCGGTTGTGGGGATTTCCGTGGAGGCGTCCATTGGCACGACTTCGTACAGAGCCGTTACCGTATGTCCTGAGCCTAATTCTCCTGCGTCTTTGGTGTCGTCGTTGAAGTCTTGATGGGCCATTACGCGGTTTTCGTAGCCGATGAGCCGGTAACCTTTGACGAGGGCCGGGTTAAATTCGATTTGGATTTTCACGTCTTTGGCAATGGTGTAGAGGGTGCCGCCCATTTCGGTTACGAGTACTTTTTTGGCTTCGAGGATATTGTCTATATAGGCATAATTTCCATTGCCTTTGTCGGCGAGCTGCTCCATTTTGCTGTCTTTATAATTTCCGGTACCAAAACCTAATACCGAAAGGAAAACCCCGTCTTGCCTTTTTTCCTCAATCATACGGATCAGTTCGCCCTCACTGGAAGGGCCTACATTGAAATCGCCATCAGTAGCGAGTATGACACGGTTGTTACCATTTTTAATAAAATTTTCATTAGCAATTTTATAGGCCAGTTGTATTCCCTCGCCTCCCGCCGTTGAACCTCCGGCAGAGAGGCCGTTGAGGGCTTCCAGGATAGCCTCTTTATTTGCGGCGGAAGTAGAGGGCAATACCATTCCTGCTGCTCCGGCATAAACGACAATGGCTACGCGGTCATTTTCGCCGAGTTCATTGACTAATAGGCGAAAAGCAGATTGGAGCAGCGGGAGTTTGTTGGGTTCGTTCATCGAGCCGGAGACATCCATCAGAAACACGAGGTTGCTGGGAGGCAGATTTTCGGTGGAAAGTGATTTTCCCTGGAGGCCAATATGAACAAGGTGGTGTTGGGTATTCCAGGGACAGACAGCCACTTCGGTATTAATGGAAAAAGGATCGTCGCCGGAGGGTTGTGTGTAGTCGTAAGAAAAATAGTTAATCATCTCTTCGATCCGGACTGCATCGGGGTAGGGCATCTGGTTGTCATTGAGGAATCGGCGTACATTAGCATAAGAAGCGACGTCCACATCAATGGAAAAAGTCGAAAGCGGGTTTTCTTTTGCGGTGAGAAAGGGATTTTCATAGATGCGGTTGTACTCTTCGGTGTTAAAATCAGGTGCGGCAGGTTGTTCGCGGTCTTCCATGGGTACAGGTTCGGCTGCCGCCATCGGTGGGGGTGGGGCCATCATTTCGGTTTGTTTGGTGGAATACATGCCCGCGTTCTGGCAGGCAGAAAAAGCGACCATTAGGATGAGCAGACCCATGAAGCTCCAAAGTCCGCGGCAGGAGTGTTTTAAATCGTTCATAAAGTTTGTTGTTGTGGATAAAACTAATTTTTTAGTTGTAATACAATTTAGACAATCAGCAGAAGTTTTTTCCATAAGCAGGTGCGTATTTTTTTTAGTAAATAGGAATTTGAGGTTAAAATTTGTTATATTGTAGTCATAACATTTTATTTTTGGGAGAAAAATCTTAACTTTATCCCCGTTAACGGGGATACGCCTCAAAAAATCCCGATTGCAAACTCCAATTTTCTCCCTTTCACCGCCGATTTCCGCCGAATTTTTATCAGCCCTAGCTCATGGATCACCACAATTTCGCCTACATCAAAAAAAATTACGCGAAGGTCATACCCAAAATGTTTGAAGCGGCGGGCGAACTGTACGCCGACTACTGGAATGACCTTTTCCATTTCGCTATTTTCGAAGACGAAAACCAGTCTTTCGATGAGGCATTTGCTTATACACATAAAAAATACCTCGCCGCTGCTGGGATTGCCTCGGCGGAAAATGTCCTCGAACTTGCCTGTGGCAGGGGCGGGCTTACCGAAATAATCGCTGACCATACCCCGGGTCAGGTATTGGGCATTGATATTTCTCCGGCTCAATTGCGTCAGGCGCGCAAACGCGAGCGGAAAAATCTCTCCTTCAAAGAACATGACATCATGCACGTGGACCAATTGGGAACCACTTTTGATGCCGTGATTTTTCTTGATGCTGCATGTTACCTCCCCGACAAAGCACAGGCAATCAAAAAAATAAAGTCTGTCATGAAGCCCGGCGCAAAATTGCTGATGGTGGACTGGTGCAAGCAGCCCGGACTTAATTTTGTACAGGAAGAACTTATCCTTCACCCTTTTATGAAATATTGGGCGATACCCAATCTGGAAACAGCCACCAGTTATGAAGCCTATTTCCGCCACCAGGGTTTTAATATTCTGGAAATCACCGATCTGAACGACAAAACCCGCAAAAATTGGGATTTTAGCTACGAAAACGGATTGAACGGATTGAAGGATTTGTCTGTCAAAGATTTGCCCGGAATGGTATGGAACAGCCTAAAAGCAGGCCCCGATGGCATACGGATTATGAAAGAACAATTTCCCGCAATGCTTTATATCAAAGCGGGATTTGATATCGGTTTCCTCCGGTATGTTTATTTTCTGGTGGAAATGCCTGAATAAGCCTATTTCAGGGAAAATGCCCTCGGGGCATAAAAAAGCGAAATCATTGCCAGGACGATCAGAAAAATAAAACCTGCGCCGAGGCTCAGCGATTCGGCAATGAAGCCGATAAGTACCGGCCCGATAAGAAAGCCCGAAAAACCCGCCGTCGCTACTGCCGCTATTCCCTGAGAGGGGCTTACGCCTTTTACCTGAGAAGAGGCACTAAAAACTACCGGCACAATACACGAATACCCCAGACCCATTAGCATAAAACCACCAATGGTAATCCAGGGGATTCCGACAATCACCAGCAATCCCCCCGCAATGGCAAGGATGCTGCCCGCCCTTACAATTTTTAACGCGCCCAGCCGGGCAATAATACTGTCTCCCCAAAACCGCCCGATGGTCATGCTCATCGAAAAACCGGCATATCCCAGCCCGGCAAGGTAAGCACCTTTGTAGGTGAGTTCTTCGATATATACCGCGCTCCAGTCTGCAATGGCGCCTTCTCCCAACATGATACACACTCCAATCAGGGCAAGCCCTAACAGCGGTTTGGTGGGCATCACAAACGCCGGACCTGTGCCACCGTCTTCCTGTCCCGTGAGCCAGAGATGCGGTTTAAGGTATAACCACAAAACCGCCAGCAATACAACGGCTGCGGTTATCATCTGATACAAAGGATGTATTTTCAAACCAATCATGGCCGTCCCAATAAAAGCACCCACCATTCCCCCCAAACTAAAAAAACCGTGGCAGGTGGACATAATCACGGTTTTATACTGCTTTTCCAGAGAGGCTGCCACTGCATTCATCGCAATATCCATCGCTCCGGAAGCCATTCCTCCCATAAAAAGACCCATCGCCAGCATCCAGACGCTTACCGCGCTGACAGGGACAATCATGGTCACACAAAAAAAGGCCGAAGTGACAATCGTCACCCGTCCAGCTCCCCATTTTTGAATGTATCTGCTGATAACACTCATTGCGGCGATGGCTCCCAGCGGGAGAAAAAATAATACCAGGCCCAATTCGCCCTCCGATAGCTGAAGTTTGTCCTTGACGTAGGGAAGCCGGGTTACCCAAAAGCTAAACAGAATACTGTTGATGGAAAAAATAAGCCCGGTACTCAGGAAGGCCGGGTTTCCCAAAAATTTCTTTAGGTTGCTGATCATTCTTTATGGCTGGTTTCGGTAGAAATAATGCTGTATCTGCAAAAAATACAGCGGATACGTGTGCCGGTAAGAGCGGTTGATCAAAGGAAATCCCATGCCTAAATCCAGCCTTGTATTAGAGTTGAAAATCAACTGAATACCGGGGTGAATTTCGACGTAATGATTTTCCAGAAAAGCAGGGGTGTCCGAACCGATAAACACAATTTCTTCGTTGCGAAACACTTGCCCCTGGCCGCTTGACCTACCCAGAAATTCCAGGTAGAGGCTGACGTTAGTCTGTTTATAGTTTTTGTATTGGAAAGGGAAAAGTAAATATCCGAGGGAAAGATTATAGTTAACCGCACGGCCATAACGGATGCGGAGGCCGGTATCTTTTTCGCGGTAGTCTGCCGCCACAATTCCTCCGAGGGTAAGAGAGGCTGCAAAACGGTGGTAAAGTTCAGTCATAATCACACCCGCACCCACTCCGGCATTGTCGTCGAGGAGGCTCGGTTCGGCTTCATCATGCGCTGCAAAAGAAGTCGAACCTTCGGCAAAAGCCGCCATTCGGAAATGTTGGTTGCGCCCGTCTTTTTTGAGGAAAAGGTATTTTGTGTAAAAGTGAAATCCATTAAACAACATCGGCAACGGCACTCCTGTGCTGATGTCGTGGGTATGAGGAATCCCGCCTTCGTCATCCACAAATCCTTCCGGAAGCAATCGTCCGTGGTGGTCGGAGATATTGACCTGTGCCCACACCGTCCATGAAGGCGAAATGCCATAGGTAGCTCGTAATACATTCACACTACGCAGGTAAGGGCCTTCTTTGTAAAGTTCGCTAAATGCCCGCACGGCGGTTACCCCTTTGGGAAGATTGCTGGCAGGTTCTGTATGAATAAACAGTTCCTGTGCATGAGTTTGAATTAACCCCGACAAAAGCAGAAAAAACAGAAAACCTTTCATAAGATGATAAAATAGGTTTCTTCTACCTTCAGGTCATCCACGGGACAGGTAGTCGGGTGAAGAGCCGTCCATTTTTTATATTCTTTTTTGGGAAGAAAATTTTCCCCAATAATCCGGACTTTGGTCAAACCCTTTACCGGCGATTTTTTTTCTTCAGCAAAAACGTAAAGATCATTGTCAAGCTGAAAACACTGACTGCCTACCGGGCGGGCAAGTGAAAAATCCATTTCCACTTCCAGCGACCTTACCGAAAAACCAGCATCCACCACCTTAGTTGCAAGTGAATTTAGCGACACTTTTTGCCGGGGGGTGAAATAAATCACACCTTCGGTTTCCGCCAGATTCATTCTGACCGAATCAATAAAATCCAGTTCCATAATGGATTTCTCCACACTTCTTACACAAAGTGAGCAGGTCAGACCGTTTACACCGATGCGGGCCTTGCGGATCTGTGCGGTAACCGGCAAGAACCCCCAAAGCAATAAAATCGCGGCGATTATACCCCTTTGATAAAATTTCATACCTGCAAAGATAATACCTTTGCGCTAAGGTTATGCAGCAGTTTTTTGTATATTTCAACCACCAATTTGTAACCTGTTATGATGAAACTTGGATTTGTTAGCGCAATCCTCCCCGAGCTGAGTTTCTCGGAAGTAATTGATTTTGCTGCGGAAAATGGTTTTGCTTATGTAGAGGTGATGTGCTGGCCGGAAGGAAAAGCAGACCGCCGTTATGCCGGTGTCACGCATATTGATGTTTCTTCGCTTGATGAAAACCGCGCAGAAGAAATCAATGCCTATCTTGAGTTGAAAAAAGTAAAAATCTCGGGCCTGGGTTATTATCCCAACCCCATGCATCACGATGAGGAAAAAAGTCATTTCTTCCTTTCTCATCTCGCAAAAGTCATTCGCGCAGCGAATATGCTGGGACTCAATCAGGTCAATACTTTTGTGGGAAGAGACCATGCTAAAAATCTGGAAGAAAATCTGGAAAAATTCCGGCAGGTGTGGCCTCCCCTTATTCAATATGCCGAAGATAATGGGGTGAATATAGGTATCGAAAACTGCCCGATGTATTTTACCTACAACGAATGGCCGGAAGGGCAAAACATTGCCTATTCTCCCGCTATCTGGCGCAGAATGTACGAAATTATTCCTTCCACTAATTTTGGCCTCAACTACGACCCCTCTCACCTGCTATGGATGCAGATGAACTATATCCGCCCGATCTATGAGTTTCGCGACCGTATCCTTCACGTCCATATCAAAGATGCGAAAGTCTATCGCGAAAAATTGGACGAGGTAGGCATTCTATCTACGCCTTTATCTTTTCATTCTCCCAAACTTCCGGGGTTGGGTGATATAGACTGGGGAGCATACTTCTCGGCGCTCAATGACATCGGTTATGAGGGCCCGGTGTGTATTGAGGTGGAAGACAAAGCTTATGAAGGTTCCCTCGAAAACCGCAAACTCGCTCTCATCCAAAGCCGCGACTACCTCCGGCAGTGGGTGGTTAAATGATTCTTTTACGAATGACTGATTATGAATACTGCTACTAAATTTTTTCTTTCCGCAGGCATTTGCATGTTTGTACTTGGTGCTTTTCCCGGCTGTAAGCCTGCCGGAAATACCTCCGAAAATTACCCCTCCCGCCCTCTTACGCTAATCGTACCCTGGAACCCCGGCGGCGGTACGGATCTCTCTTCCCGCACGATGGCGGCGGTATTGCAGGATGTCCTCGGCCAGCCGGTCAATGTCGTCAACCGCACCGGCGGCGGTGGGGTGGTAGGACATCTCGCGCTCTCCCGGGCAAAACCCGACGGTTATACTCTCGGTGCAATCACCATGGAAATCACCATGATGCACTGGCAAGGCCTGACAGACCTTACCTATCAGGATTTTACTCCGCTTACCCTGATCATGAATAATGCGGCTTCCATTACCGTGCGCAAAGACGCACCCTGGAATACTCTGGAAGAGTTGATCGCTGACATCCGCACTTACCCCGGTAAATTTCGGGCTTCCGGTACCGCCAAAGGGGGTATCTGGGATCTCGCCCGAATCGGTTTCCTTCAGGCTGCCGGTTTGCCGGAGTCTGCTCTGCCCTGGGTACCTACTCAGGGAGTCTCCCCGGCTTTGCAGGAACTGATTGCCGGAGGAGTGGATGTAGTGACGGGTGCTGTTGCCGAAGTGGAGGGAATGCGCAAAGCGGGGGAAGTTAAGGTGCTGGCTGTCATGGCTCCGGAAAGGCTGTCAAATTTTCCCGATATCCCCACTCTCAAAGAACAAGGCGTGGACTGGACGCTGGGGGGATGGATTTCTCTAGGTGCTCCCGCCGGGCTTCCCGTGGAGGTTGTGGCAAAGCTGGATTCTGCGCTGACAGTGGCCGCGCAGCAGCCGGCTTATCTCGAAGCGATGAACAAGGCAGGGTATAACCTTCAGCCTTTGTCCGCAGCGGCTTTCAGTGAATTTATTGCGGAGCAGGACCGAATTAATGGTGAACTAATCCAATCTGCCGGACTGGCACGATAGTAAAAACAGATGCAATACTTTACGATCAATCGGATTTCGGGAGTGATACTCATCCTAATTGCGAGTGCCGTAGGGCTTTATGCCGGAACATTTCCGGTGCTGGATGGCGGGCACCCCGGACCTGCCCTTTTTCCCCGACTCATTGCCCTGCTGATGGCGCTGGCAGGAGGTGGCCTGATTTTTTCAAAGTCTGTAAAAAGAGAGAATGAAACTCATGCTTATGAGTTTTCCGGCGATCATTTTCGCCTTCTCGGTTTTTTGGCGGGAACAGCGCTGATTCCGCTTCTCTATGAGTTTGCGGGCATGCTGCCGGGTATCGGGGGCATTGTCTTGCTTGCCGCCTTTCTTTTCAGAGTCCGCTGGTGGGTGGGCGTGCTTGCTGCCGCAGGCACAACCCTAATTATTTACGGAATTTTTGGACGATTACTGGGAGTACCTTTATGACACAATTATTTTCTTGGGAAGGAATCGCCGCGCTGCTACTGGGTGGTTTGTACGGTGCCGTGTTTGGCGCGATTCCCGGGCTGACGGCTACGCTGGCGGTGGCATTATTTATTCCGATGGCTTTTTTTCTCGACCCGATGATTGCTCTGCCGGCGATCATTGCTATATCGTCAGTGGCGATTTTTGCCGGTGATGTGGGCGCCGCCATTGTGCGAATTCCGGGTACACCTGCCAGTGCGGCCTATACCGAAGAGTTATATGCCATCAGCCAGCGGCGCGGCCCGATGTATGCGCTGGGAATCAGCGCCATCGGTTCTTCCGTCGGAGGAATTATCGGCACACTTATACTAGTGGCAAGTGCTACGGGCATCGCCTCCGTGACCAAACAATTTGCCTCCTTCGAATACTTCTGGATTGCCGTGTTGGGGCTTACTGCCGGAGTTTTTGCCTCCGGTGATTCGCCGCTCAAAGGAGCCGTTTCGCTGCTTATCGGGCTATTACTGGCAACCGTGGGCGTTGACCCCACGATGGGTTATCCCCGATTTGATTTTGGCTCCTTCAACCTGCTCAGCGGACTGAATTATATCGTTGTGATGATTGGGTTGTTTGGCTTCTCCGAAGTGCTGGAAAACCTCTACCGCCGCAAGGCAGATACTTCCGGAGAAACAATTTCGCCGGACCATTCGCCCCGCAAATTTTTCCTCGAATCCCTCCTTCTCATCGGGAAGGAAAAATGGCTGGTACTGCGTTCGTCATTGATTGGGGTATTTATCGGGTTTCTGCCGGGAGCAGGGGCTGATATAGCGGCCTGGGTATCTAGTAGCATCCAGAAACTGAGAGGAAAGAATACACTTCAGGATGAAAAAGTGGTACTTTCCGGCACTACGAGCAACAATGCAGCCGTAGCCGGCGCATGGATACCCGCGCTTGCTTTGGGGCTTCCGGGCGATACGATCACCGCCATTATACTCGGAGTATTTATGATGAAGGGCATCACTCCGGGGCCGTTATTGTTTCAAGAACAACCAGACCTTATCGGTTCGTTATACCTGACTTTCCTGATTTCGAATGTAGTTTTATTGCCGTTTTACGGTTATCTATTGGCTCGAATGGCCGCAGTAATTACACGCCTGCCCGTACCGGTTATGATGAGTATTATTGCGGGTATATGTGTGATTGGTGCGTATGCCATCAACAACAACCCTGCGGATATATGGATAATGCTGAGCGCCGGAGTGCTTGCATTTACCCTGAAACGAGCAGGGTTTCCCCTGGCGCAGATCGTGCTGGGCATGGTATTGGGGCCGATTATGGAAACCCATTTTATGATGTCGGCGATCAAGTCGCAGTGGAATATTTGGGCATTTTTCAACCGGCCCATTGCGCTTGTATTTATGGCTTTGACGATTTTGCTGGTAGTAGCGGGCTTTATGGCGAGGAAGAAATTTTTGCGTTCGAAAGGTTAAACCCACTTCTCTATGGAGGAACAAGTTTTGTGGGAGGCCGGAAATGTCCGACTGACTTTCCGGGAAAAACCCGGCCCCCAGGTGATCGAACTGCTGGATGGAATCGTTTGGGGTACGCCCGGTGGCATCCGCTACCGCAAGTCGCCTTTTGCTGAAAAGCCGGAAGAACTCACCGAAGCCAAATTCCTCAAACTCTACCGCCGCGACCGGCTCATCGCTACGCTGGGTTTGATGTACCGGAAAATCGTTTTCCAAAACCAGACCGTTCACACTTACTACTTCCGCAATTTTGCTTTTATCGAGCCGCTCCGCGTTTTGCTGGAAGCGCAGTCCGCAGGCTCCCCGAAACGTAAAAAAACCTCCGCTTCTCTCCTGCACCAAAGGTTTTTAGCACTCTTTGAAAAAGGGGGTTTCTTCGAATCCCGCCACCCCGGCGAACCTGTCCTCTTTTTTGCCTATGTCATCAACAACAACGCCCGCTCGGCCCGCCTGATCCGTGAGTTTGGTTTTGAGGAAATACGAATGTTCCGCACGCTGCTTTACAGCAATTTTTTTCCTCGAATAAAAGAGGGCGTTTCTTTGCTTCCTCCTGAGCGGGTAGGGGAAATGACGCAAAAACTCGCCGCACAATATGCCGATAGCTGGCAGCTTGATCCCGCCAAAGTGGTCAATCCGGAAAACTACTATGTGATCATCAGCGAGGGCGAAATTCTGGCGGGTGTAAGTGCGCGGCCTACCCGATGGGAACTGGTTTCTCTTCCGGGTTTTTCGGGAAAAATGATTACGGAGGTACTGCCCCGGCTGCCTTTTATCCGGAAAGGTTTTCAGCCGGATAACTTTCGGTTTGCAGCTTTGGAAGGCCTGTATGTGCGCCCCGGAGCGGAAAACCGGCTGCCCGAATTGTTTGCCTCAACTTGTGCCCGCCTGGGCCTGAATATTGCGATGATCTGGCTCGATGAACAAAGCCGGGAATTTGAGATGGTAAATGAATGGGTAAACCTCGGACTCATTCACCGCCTTTCCCGCAACACCGACGCTGTAACCGTCGTTGGTCGCAGCCTGAATATGCCCGAGGAAGTGGCAAAAAAAATCTACGAAACAGCCGCCTATATTTCGGCGCAGGAAGTGGTGTAGGCTAATTTCAATCGGTGAAAAATGCTAAATTATGGTTTTGTATTTTTTCTTATTTGATATTAGCTACATTTAAGATAAAAATAAATTTATGGGAATATACAGGCTCGGTGAATTTGAGGAAATCGTCATGTTGACAGTAGCCATTTTATACGGCGATGCTTATGGGATAGCGATAGCCGATGAAATGGAAAAACGACTCAACCGCAAAGTCAGTATCGGATCTCTTCAAACGGTGTTGCGCCGACTGGAAAAAAAAGGCTATCTGTCTTCTGAATTTGGAGAAGCTACTCAAGTGCGTGGCGGCAAACGCAAACGGTTTTTTACGGTTACCAACTTTGGAAAAAAAGCCCTCGAAGAGGTCAAAGAGGAGCGATTGGGTTTATGGAATGCCATTCCGAAAATCGCCTTTGGCAACTGAAATGAAAACGCAGAAAAACATCTCCCCGCCCCGCTGGCTGCTGCGCTTTTTCCGCTGGTACTGCCATCCGGATTTTGCAGAAGATATTGAAGGCGACCTGTGCGAGCGATTTGCCCGAAACGCAGCGGAGACCAGCCTCCGGAAAGCGCGCTGGCGGTTTGGGGTTGAGGTATTGCTGCTTTTTCGACCCGGTATTATCAGGCCTATTTTAAAAAATCACCCTTTCATCCATTACGGTATGTTTAAGCATCATTTCAAAATTGCATTCAGGTTATTTAAAAAAGAAACCACATACAGCCTGATCAATATTTCAGGACTGGCATTGGGGTTTACCTGTTGTTTATTGATCGGTCTTTTTATTAAAGACGAACTGAGTTACGATAATTTTCATCAGGATGGAGAAAGAATTTATCGTGTGGCTTCAGCTTACATGAGAGAGGCAAAGTGGGAACCGTATTCTTCCAATTCCTGGCTGACGGGAGAAAAGATAAAAACCCAATTTGGAGAAATAGAACAGTTGGTAAGGATAAGGGAGCGGCAAGAAATCGTGACTTTTGGTGATAAGAAGTTTGATGAACAGAGGCTTGCTTCTGCGGACGAAAATTTTTTCGAAATTTTCTCATTTCCGTTAATTTCTGGCAGCCGGGATGAAGCATTGAAAGGACCCAACAAAGTAGTTATCTCCAAATCCATTGCAGAGAAGTATTTCGGGAATGAAGATGCAATGGGAAAGGTGCTGGATATGAGAGACGGAGCCTATCAACTCCAGGTAAGCGGAATTATGGAGGATATGCCGCCTAATTCACATTTTCATTTTGATTTCCTCATTTCAGGTGAAACTGCCAGACAAATTGATCCAGAGGCACTATTTACCAATGTGGGTTGGGATTCGCAATATCTTTACATCAAAATGAAAAAAGGTTCCGATCCTTTAACGATGGAATCATTGTTTCCGGATTTTGTGGATAATCATTTAGCCCCTTTTACTTCCGGCATCTTTAAACTGTTCCTGCAACCTTTAGCTGATATTCATCTTCGCTCACATAATGGCCTTGAGATAGAACCCAATGGAAACATCACCCATGTTTATATTTTTTCCATCATCGCTCTTTTTATTCTGATCATTGCCTGTGTCAACTACATGAACCTGACCACAGCTCGGTCGTTGAGACGGGCCAAAGAGGTCGGTATGAGAAAAGTATTGGGAGCCAACCAGTCGAATCTGATTGGCCAGTTTTTGATTGAATCATTTATTCTCACATGTATTGCCATTTTCATTGCTATAGGATTGACACTTCTAATATTGCCGGAATTCAACGAGTTTGCAGGGAAGGAGATATCCGGATCTGTGTTGTTTGATCCCACAATATTGACAATACTTTTGATTTCCCCGTTTGTCATAGCATTCCTTTCAGGTGCTTATCCTTCATTTATTCTTTCGGCATTCAAACCCTTAAACACCCTAAAAAAGCCAAATCCAACCGGGAAGTCCGGTCTCTCACTCAGAAAGGGGCTTGTGGTTTTGCAGTTTGTAATATCTATTGGGCTGATAGCTGCTACCTCCATTGTTTTCGAGCAACTTGGATATCTAAAAAACAAGGAACTCGGTATTAACAAAGAATTGTTGGTAGCAGTTCCTCTCAAAACAATGCTTCGCTCCCAATTGGATGGTTTCAAAAGTGAACTTTTAGCCAATTCTGCCATAACAAGAGTCGGTGTTTCCAATATGAAAATGCCAGGCTGGATATCCAACAGTACTTATTATAAAGCAGAAGGCATACCCGTTGATGAAGAGATAAGACAAAGCATGAAAATCATCAGAATTGATCACGATTTCCTGGGGACGGTTGAGGCGGAAATTGTAAAAGGCAGAAACTTCTCAAAAACATTTCCCTCAGATATGACTTCATCCATTATCCTCAATGAAGCAGCTATAGGCCAGTTGGGGTGGGAGGACCCCGTCGGCAAATGGATAGAACTCAGCGAACAAAGATTTGAAGTGGTAGGATTGGTAAAAGACTTCCATTTTGAATCGCTCCACAGAAAAATTCCACCAACTATTTTTATTCTTTCCCCTGATTGGCTCAACTGGGCGTATGTAAAGGTTGACGCACGGAATATACCGGCAACGGTTGGACATATTGAGTCGGTTTATTCAAAGTTTGTGACTGACAGAGAGTTTTCCTATTCCTTTGTAGATGAGGACGTTGCTCAGCAATATCAGGCCGAAGAGAAGTTTACCGAAGTATTTACCATTTTCACAATTCTGGCGATCGTCCTTGCCTGTTTGGGCACTTTTGGGCTTGTGTCTTTTTCGGCAGAACAAAAAACGAAAGAAATAGGAATCAGAAAGGTACTTGGTGCTTCGGTAGGGAGTGTTACTTTCCTTCTGATAAAGGAGTTTGTCATATTGCTTTTAGTGGCTAGTCTTATCGCCTGGCCAATTACCTATTACTTTATGAATGGCTGGATAGAAGCATTTATTTACAGGACAAATATTGAGATAGAGGCCTTTATAACAGCTACAATCCTGGCATTACTAATTGCTATAGGTACTACAGGATTCCGTGCTATGAAAGCTGCGTTAGCCAATCCAGCCCAAAGTCTGCGAGATGAGTGAAATATCTCCCCCCCGCTGGCTGTTGCGCTTTTTCCGTTGGTACTGCCATCCAGATTTTGCCGAGGATATTGAAGGCGACCTGTGCGAGCGATTTGCCCGAAACGCAGCGGAGACCAGCCTCCGGAAAGCGCGCTGGCGGTTTTTGTTCGAAGTGCTGTTGTTGTTCCGACCGGGTATTATTCGCCCAGTTAAACTTCCTCAAACTTTAATATATCCCTCTATGTTCAGACACAATTTGCTTATCACTTATCGCAGTTTCCTGCGAAACAAAAGCTCCTTTCTCATCAACCTAATCGGACTAACCTCCGGTTTGACTTGTACCCTGTTGATCTACCTATGGGTCAGTGATGAACTCAGCATGGATAAGTTTCATGAAAAGGATAGCCGCCTGTACCAGGTATTTGAAAATATCCTTTCCCAAGAGGGAAATCCTATAAACCGCACACTATTTGAAACTTCGGGGCCTATGGCCGATCTCCTCAAGGACGAAATGCCCGGGGTGGAATATGCAACTGCGGTTGGACCTGTGTTTTGGTCGGGGTTTGATAGTTTCACGCTCTCTGTCGGAGAAAAAAAGCTCAAAGCAGCAGGGCAATATGCGGGAAAGGATTTTTTTAATATTTTTTCCTACGAACTGACGCAAGGAGAAAAAAATCAGGTGCTGGCAGACAAAAATTCTATTGTGTTGTCCGAGGCACTGGCAACCGCACTTTTTCAGACAACAGACGGTATCGTGGGCAAACCGGTCACTTTTCAGCACGAGCGGGAATTTATTATTTCGGGTTTATTCAAAGGAACACCTGACCAATCTTCTTCGCAGTTTGACTTTGTATTATCCTTTGAGACTCTCAAGGAAGGGAGACCCTGGGTGAATGATTGGGGAAGCACAGGTCCGCATGTATTTGCAGTTTTGAAAGAAGGGGTTTCCGTTTCGGCGTTCAACGACAATCTCAACGCCTTTCTGAAGGCAAGGTATGGCGAGAATATCACCCGCAATCCTTTTTTATATCCTTATTCGGATATATACCTGAAGGGTACCTTTGAAAATGGCAAACCCGCAGGCGGTCGCATCGCATATATCCGGTTGTTTTCCATCATTGCGGTTTTCATTCTACTGATTGCCTGTATCAATTTCATGAATCTTTCCACGGCCAAAGCCTCCCGAAGAATGACAGAAATCGGCATAAAAAAAGTGGTAGGCTCCGGGCGAAAAGCGCTTATTTTTCAATACATAGGGGAATCCACAATGATGGCTTTGCTCTCGTTACTTTTGGCTATGGTCATTGTACTTCTCTTTTTGCCCCAATTCAACCAAATTACAGGAAAACACCTAAGCCTGGATTTTGATATCAAGTTGATTGTAACGGCTCTTGTCATTACTTTCTTGTCTGGGATTGTCGCAGGCAGTTATCCCGCCTTGTATCTTTCCGGTTTTGCACCTATCCGCATATTAAAAGGGCGATTAAACCCTTCTAGCGGAGAAGTATGGGCAAGAAAAGGGCTGGTCGTGTTCCAGTTTGCCGTTTCCATCATTCTCATCGTCAGCGTGGGAGTTGTGTATAAACAGATTGAATTCGTACAGCACCAAAACCTCGGATATGACAAGGAAAATGTCATTTGGTTTAACGTTAACGGAAAACTTACCGGGAATACCGATAGCTTTCTGGCCGAGGCCCAAAAGATTCCGGGTGTTGTCAAGGCTGCTGCCACGTCGCATAGCATGGTGGGACACAATTGGTCCACTCAGGGGATTGAATGGGACGGGAGAGATGCTAAAGACCAAACCGCTTTCCAGATTGTGGGAGTGGATTATGATTTTTTTAAAACCCTGAGCTTCGAAATGAAAGAGGGCAGGCCATTTTCACGGGAGTATGGTACTGACGGCGAGAAGATCATTTTTAATGAAGCTGCTATTAAGATAATGGGCCTTAAAGATCCCCTCGGAAAAACAGTCCACGTACTTGGGAAGGATAAAGAAATCATCGGAGTAGCAAAAGACTTCCACTTCGAATCGTTCCATGAAGCGGTAAAGCCCCTGTTTTTTATTCTGCTGCCGAATGATCTTACTAAGATCATGGTCAAAATAGAAGCTGGGAGGGAAAAAGAAACCCTGTCAGGGTTGGCAGATTTTTACGGAGCCTTTAATCCCGGTTTTGATTTTGACTATCATTTTTTGGATGAAACCTACCAGGCGCAGTATGTTGCGGAGCAGCGAGTCTCAAAATTGTCCCGCTACTTCGCCGGCCTGGCCATCCTTATCTCCTGTCTGGGCCTTTTTGGCCTGGCCGCTTTTACCGCCGAGCGGCGAATCAAAGAAATCGGTATCCGCAAAATCCTGGGCGCCAGTGCCTGGAGTATCGTCAGGCTGCTTTCCGCCGATTTCACCAAAATGGTACTGGCTGCCATTGTGATCGCCCTGCCGGTCAGCTACCTGATCGCTCGTCAGTGGCTGGAGGGGTTTGCTTATAGGATTGATCTGGAGTGGTGGTTTTTTGTGGGGGCGGCAGTTGCAGCCTTGCTCATTGCCTGGCTCACAGTAGGGGTTCAGACCCTCAGAGCGGCTGCCATCAACCCGGCGCAATGCCTGCGGGATGAATGAGAAAAAATATTTTCCATTTACTTAACAAAAGTTTAAATAATATATTACATTTACTTTTGCTAAGTAAATAAATAGGATGAAAGAGACTTCAATTGGAGAATTTGAGGAATTAGTACTCCTCGTCGTAGCTGCTCAGCACGATCAGGCTTATGGTGTTTCCATCATGGAAAGCCTGGAGGAAAATCTGGGCAAAAAAATCAATATCAGTGCGATCCATGTTGCGCTTAAGCGAATGGAGGAAAAAGGGTTTGTCAATGCCCGGTTTGGTGGTATTACCCAAGACCGCGGTGGCCGGCGGAAAAAGTTTTATGTGATAACGGCCTTCGGCAAAAGTATGCTCGACAAGCAGTACGAAGTCCGGACCAGCATTTATAAACAAATTCCCAAAATATCCTTCAGCTAATGAGTAGCCAACCGCCAAAAAGAGCGCTGCGTTTCCTCCGCTGGTTTTGTCACAAAGATCACATAGAGGAACTGGAAGGTAACTTATGGGAGATTTTTGAAAGCCAAAAGCAAGTTTCTGAAAGGAAAGCCGGCTGGATATTTTTATGGAATGTGCTTCTGCATTTCCGACCTGAATATATCCGCCCTCTGGAAGGTAATTACAAGCTAAACAATTACGGTATGTATAAAAATTATCTCAAAATCGCTTGGCGGAGTATGCTTCGCCAAAAGCTGTATTCCTTTATCAATATCAGCGGACTGGCAATTGGGTTAACCTGCTTTTTGCTGATTTTCCTCTACGTTCAGCACGAACTTTCATACGATCGGTTTTATGAAAACGCGGATCAGATTTATCGTGTATATCAGCGAATGGAGGGCAATACTTATCTTGGGACGGACAAAGTCGCCTATACTACCGTGGGGCTTGCACCCACTCTCGTTGCCGAATATCCTGAAGTAAATCATGCCACAACCATCAGGGATCGGTCGTCTCTATTGAGCTATAATGAGAACAATTTCTACGAAGAAGGAATCAATGCTGACCCGCATTTTTTTGAGGTATTTAGGCATCCTTTGCTTCGCGGGAATCCTGCTACTGCTTTGAAAAAAGATAAAAGCCTCGTTCTGACCGAAAGTCTCGCCCGTAAGATGTTTGGGGATGAAGATCCGATGGGAAAAACGGTTTTGTACCGAAATATTGATGAGTTCATAGTAACCGGGATTTTGAAAGATATTCCGACAAATTCTTCCCTCAAATTTTCCTTTCTCTCTCCAATATTGTCAAGTACGCAATACAAAGAAGAAATGGCAGGAGATCCGTGGAATAATAATGATTATTATACCTTTTTCACACTTGTCGAAGGTGCTAACCCTCTTGCCCTTCAGGATAAATTCCCCATGCTTTTAGCGAAGTATTTAAAACGCAATGCGGATTACCCTTTTAAGGATAGTTATTACGTCCAATCATTGTCTGATCTGCACTTGGAGACCGATATGAATTTTGACATCGGACTGAAAGGAAATGCCAAATATCTCTCTCTGTTTATACTGATAGGGATATTGATCTTATTATTGGCTTGTGTGAATTATATGAATCTGGCGATTGCCCGATCTATCAAAAGAGCGGGTGAAGTGGGGCTAAGGAAAGTGATTGGCGCTACTAGAGGACAGGTCATGGGGCAATTTCTGGGAGAGTCGGTATTGATTGCATGTTTTGCTTTGGTTCTTGCTCTGGTTATGACCTATTATTTAGCTCCTGTTTTTGGTTATATCCTTGATCGTCCCATCGAACTCAATTTTCTTGAAAATATTTACTTGTTTCCCGGTTTACTGGGTCTGGTATTGGTCGTTGGCATTCTCTCGGGAAGTTACCCAGCATTTAGAATGTCATCGGTCCGTCCGATTCAGGTGCTTAAAGGCAAAATGGAAGGCAAAGTTTCCGGTTTAAATATTCAACGTTGGCTGACCATAGGACAATACACAATTTCTATCGTATTGATTATCAGCAGTCTGGTGATTTACCAGCAGTTTCAATTTATCCATAATAAAGAGCTTGGATATAAAACAGATCATGTATTGACGATTTCTGTGCTGGATTGGCAACTGCGCAATCATTTCAAGGAACTTGAAAATGAATGGGCAGGTAATCCGAATATTATTTCGATGACTACTACCGGTGAGTTACCCACCAATGTCACATCCAGTACTTTAATAAGCCACATTGATGCACCTAAAGATGATCATTTTACTATTTACCGGGCGCGGGTAGGGTATGGCTATCTCGATACCTATAGCATCCGATTAATTGCCGGACGTGATTTCTCCCGGAATATTCGATCAGATTCAACAGAGAGCCTCATTATCAACGAAACCGCTGCTAAAGCTTTTGGCTGGACACCTGAAGAAGCCATAGGAAAGACTGTTAAGGATCACAAAAGCAGAAAGATTATTGGCGTTGTAAAGGATTTCCACATGCACTCCCTGCACCTGAAGATAGAGCCGTTGATGCTTGAGTTCAGAGATTCTTGGTTCGCTTTTATCGGTGTAAAAGTAAGACCGGAAAATTTGGGTGAAGCCATGACTTCTTTTCAAAAGAGTTTGGGGACGTATTCTCCATATCCGTTTGAATACAAATTTCTGGATGATAATTTTGATCAACTCTACCGATCTGACCAAAAAGCCGGAGAGATATTAGGCTTTTTTACGATTCTCTCGATTCTTATCGCTTCCCTGGGACTTTTTGGCCTAGCAGCTTTTACTGCCGGACAAAAAACAAAAGAAATCGGTATCCGAAAAGTACTGGGTGCTTCGGTGAATAACATCGTAAATATGCTTTCCCTAGACTTTATGAAGATGGTTTTAGGGGGGTTCCTGCTGGCTGTTCCGATCGCATGGTATGTTATGAACCAATGGTTGTTGGATTTTGCCTACCGGATTGAATTGGAGTGGTGGGTATTTGTGCTGGCTGGAGGAATCGCTTCGCTGGTCGCATTCCTTACCATTAGTTTTCAATCAATTAGAGCTGCAACCACTAATCCCGTGGAGAGCTTGCGAAACGAGTAAATTCTATAAATTCGCGTGATTTTATGGAATATATTCGATAAATTGGCGTGAATTTATGGAATTCAAACGATGACAACTTTTATACCTCGCATCATTGAAGAGAAAATAACGGATCGTCTGATAAACGAACCCCGGAAAATCCTTATTCTCTATGGCCAAAGGCAAGTGGGGAAAACTACCTTGTCCCTCCAGCTTCTGCAAAAGCTGGAAAACAAAAAAGTACTCTATGTAAACGCCGATCTGAACTCCCATGTGGAGGTTTTTTCCTCAAGAGACATTCACAAATTGCGGCTTTTTGTGAGCGGATTTGACATTCTTTTTATTGATGAAGCCCAGCGGATTCCGGAAATAGGGATTAATCTCAAAATTTTACATGACAACTTTCCCGATCTGCGGATTCTGGTTACGGGTTCTTCCTCGCTTGACCTTGCAAGCCGTATTCAAGAGCCACTGACAGGGCGAACATGGACTTTTCGACTGCATGCTTTTTCTGCGGAAGAACTTTCCGCCGGGCCGGGATTACTCGAATATCATAGCCGACTGGAAGAATGGTTACTTTTTGGTGCTTACCCAGGAGTGATGGAACTTCGCCATGCGCAGGATAAAAAAATTTTTCTCAGTGAGCTTACTCAGGCATACCTATATAAAGACATTCTCGAACTCAGCGGTATTCGCCACAGCGGCAAACTTCGCGATCTGCTTCGTCTTCTGGCTTTTCAGATTGGCTCAGAAGTATCATTTAACGAACTTGGACGCACACTGGGCATGGATACAGCCACCGTTCAGCATTATATAGATTTGCTCGAAAGGGCTTTTGTGATAAAAGTGGTAGGAAGTTTCAGCCGGAATCTGCGAAAAGAGATTTCCAAAAAACAGAAAATCTATTTTCAGGATTTAGGCGTAAGGAATGCACTGATTGAAAAATTTGCATCACTCAATCTCCGGGAAGATGTCGGCAGACTTTGGGAAAATTATCTTTTTATCGAAAGGACAAAATTTCTCGACAACCATCAGATACGGGCAAACCGTTTTTTCTGGCGGCTACAGACCGGTGCAGAACTGGATTATGTGGAAGAATACGAAGGAAAAATTGCGGGTTATGAGTTTAAATTTGGCGAAACCCAATCCAAACCGCCCGCTTCGTGGAAAGAAACTTACCCGGAGGCGACGTTTTCCGTCATCAATCGCGACAATTATCTTCCGTTTATAGTCTCGTCCTGAAATAGGTACTCAGGCCGCTTTTTTTCGGGGGAAAAATTTACCTAAAGTCTCTTTTGCGATTCCGATAAAAAGAGAAAGGAAAGGCAAAATAACCAGAAGCATAAAAATCACCCCGTAATTGTCTTTTACCCACGGAATTTCTCCGGCAAAATACCCCACCAGCGAAAAAATGGGTACCCAAGTGGCTGCACCAATAAACGTATAGATAAGAAAAGTTTTCCAGGGAAAATCGGCAACACCGGCAAAAAAGGGAATGTAGGTACGGATAATGGGGAAAAAACGGCCGAGGATAATAGACTTGCCTCCGTGTTTTTCATAAAACCCCCGCGTTTGAACAATGTATTTGACCAGATATTTTTGGACAAACCGATTGGGGCTTTCTTCCAGGCGGTCGCCAAAATATTTGCCTACGGCAAAATTGACGATATTGCCCAATATTGCAGCCAGCACAAGCAGAATAATCATCAAGCCCAGGTTAAGTTGGGTTGCGGCAGCAACCACCCCCGCAGAAAACAACAATCCATCCCCCGGAAGAAAAGGCGTTACGATAAGGCCTGTTTCACAAAAAATAATCAGAAATAATACGAAATACGCTTTTATATGATTGGCTTCAGCAATGGCAAGGAGTGCATCATCAGTATGCAGAATGATTTCCAGTAATTCGCTCATGTATATCTTTGTTATCAAAAGAAGGGCCAAATTTACGGCTTTTTCCGCCAATAACAGAAGCCGTCGGAAAATATTTCTATTCGACGGGCTACCTTTCTAAAAACGAAAGGATATTTTCATACGGGAATGAAATTCCCTTTTCAGTCGTTGATTTTCCCTTTTGGGTGGAGTTTATTTTTAATCGGAGAAGGTGTATATGATCTTTGAATCATCAATCAAACAATCATCAATTAATAAACATCAAAATGAAACGTCTTAATTTCTTCTTCGCCCTGACTCTTGTCATTTCTTTCTTAGCCGTAGGTTGCAGCCGGGTATCCCTGTCCCCTAGCGGAAAATCGGAAAAAATCGCTATCAGCGATATTCCAGCGGATGCTTCTTCCTACATTTCCACCAATTTCTCCACCTTGACCATCGTAAAAGTAGAAAAAAAATACAATGCCGATGGTACTTTCAAAAAATATGAGGTTTACATGAGCAATGGAGTGGAACTGTATTTTGATATAAACTGGAACCCCATTTTCGGTGATGACAGTGGAAATAGCAGTAGCAATGGCACAGATGACAGCTTTGATATTCCTTATTCCGATCTGCCACAGGTCGTACAGGATTATATGAGCCAAAATTATCCCAATGCGGATGTGGATAAAGTGAAGAAAAAAATAAACGACGATGGCTCTGCCCGTTCTTATGAAATCCGCCTGAAAGACAAAACCAAACTGTACTTCAACGGTGCCGGACAGTTTACGGGGATTGACAAATAATCTTTCTAAAAGAATCTTTAAACCTGCTGAATAGATCTTCTGGTGTTTTTGGATTCCGGGTCTGCAACCGCAGACCCGGTTTTTTTATCGGATGCCCTCACTTTGATAATATCGGCCCGGCTTCGGCAACGGTAGCTCCGGTTTGTTCGTTGTCTGTCCGCAAGCGATTTGGATTTTTTTATGTGTATAAAGCAATAAAGTATTGTGAGAATTGCGCAATATTGTTTAACTTTTATACTGCTAAAAACTAACTACATGATGTCAAAAGGACTATTACTACTTATTGCAGGGTCGGTTCTTTTCGGAAATAAGGTATCCGCACAAAAAGAGCCAAATACTTTATTTACTCTGCTTAGTCCTAAAAGGACGCATATTCTCTTCAACAATGAAATAAAAGATACCCGCGAGCATAATATTCTGCTCTACTCCAACTACTATGGGGGTGCGGGTGTCGGAATCGGAGATATTAACAATGACGGGCTTCAGGACATTTTTTTTGCCGGCAATCTGGTCGCTGACAAATTGTACCTCAACAAGGGAAACCTTGAATTTGAAGATATAACGGCTTCCGCCGGAATCCTTGACAATGGCGGATGGTCTTCTGGAGTACTGTTTGGCGATGTCAATCAGGATGGTTTTACCGATATTTATGTAACCCGCGAACTCTACGACGATAAACCCGAACTTCGCCGAAACAAACTTTATATCAACAACGGCAACAGTACCTTTACCGAACGTTCTGCCGAATACGGTGTGGACGATAGCGAAAGAACGCGCCATGCCACCTTTATTGATTATGACAAAGACGGAGACCTTGACCTCCTTCTCCTTAATCAACCGCCCAACCCCGGTGATTATTCCAAATACTACAAGACAGAACTGCTCACCGAGCAGTATAGTATGAAGTTTCTGGAGAATATCGGAGGCAAATTTTTAGACGTTACTAAAAAAGCAGGGCTGTTTCGCACCGGTTTTCCCAACAGTGTCACTGCCACCGACCTCAATGGCGACGGCTGGACGGATCTTTTTATCGCCAATGACTTCTGGGTAGGAGACTGGTATTATATCAACAACGGCGACGGCACATTTACCGACAAAATCAAAGAATACGTCCGACACACTTCTTTCAGCAGTATGGGCGTGGATGCCGGCGACATCAACAATGACGGCCGCCCGGATGTCATGGTGATGGACATGGTGGCGGAAGACAATTACCGGTTGAAAGCCAATATGAGCGGGATGAATCCTAAAGCTTTCTGGAAAGTGGTAAATGAAGGCGGCGGATTCCAATATATGTTTAATAACCTTCACCTCAATACTGGTGGGGGTTATCTGAGCGACATCGCTCAGTTGGGAGGAGTGGCTTCGACGGACTGGAGCTGGGCAGTGCTCATTGCCGACCTCGACAATGACGGCTGGAAGGATATTTTTGTCGGAAATGGACTCATGCGCGACATCCGCAACAATGACGCAGCCAAAGAGTTTAAAAAACATATTGAGTCCTCTCTTTTCGAATTTATCAAAAATAACCCCAACCCCGAAAACCTCTCCATCTGGGATGTTGTGAATATGGACTCGGCTTTGAGCATTGTGCCTTCCCAAAAACTGCACAACTACGTTTTTCGCAATAACGGCAACCTCACTTTTTCCAAAAAAATTGAAGAATGGGGGTTTGAACATAAAACATTCTCCAACGGCGCATCTTATGCAGACCTGGACAATGACGGAGACCTCGACCTGGTGATCAATAATATCAACGACGTGGCTTCGGTCTATGAAAATCATGCTTCCGGAAAAGCCAACAGCCATTATCTCCGGGTGAAAGCCGTAGCGGATGCCCCAAACGTTTCTCTGATGGGAACAAAAGTCTGGGTACAGACGGAAGAGGGCGAACAATTTATTGAAATTACCGGAGTGCGGGGCATGTATTCCACCAGTGAATATATTCCGCATTTTGGCTTGGGCAAACATACAAAAGCAAGCCGTGTCAAAGTTCTGTGGCCCGACGGAAAAGAAAACATTCTTTCAGATATAGCCGCAGATCAGGTACTTACCGTCAAATACAGCGAGGCCATTCAGCCTTCTTCCACAACTTCCCTTTCTTCCGATTCGAAGCCGTGGTTTACTGAGGTTGCCAAAGAGACTGGAATTCATTTTACTTACAAGGAAAATGAATTTGATGATTTTTCCAAACAGGTGCTTATGCCTCATAAAATGTCCACCCTCGGCCCGGCAATGGCTACCGGCGACATTAACAATGATGGTAGGGAAGATTTTTTTGTCGGTGGAGCTTCGGGATATGCCGGAAGCCTTTATCAGCAAAATGCAGACGGAACATTTTCCCCGGTGGTTTCGGAAATACTGACCCGCGATAAGATTTTTGAAGACATGGGTGCAGTGTTTTTTGACGCCGACGGCGACGGCGACCAAGATTTATATGTGGTAAGTGGGGGCAATGAGTTTGCGCCCGGCTCCGACAACTATCAGGATCGGCTTTATATCAATGACGGCACGGGTCAGTTTACCCGAGGAGAGAACCTGCTTCCCAATATGAAATTTTGCGGAGGCAAAGTACTGGCCGAAGACTTTGACAAAGACGGAGACCTTGATCTTTTTGTAGCAGGTCGGCATGTCGCCTGGGCCTATCCGGAACCAGCCAGCAGTGCGTTTCTTCGCAACGACGGGGGAAGGTTCACCGATGTGACAACGACAGTTGCAAAAGACCTGATCAATATCGGAATGGTCAATGACGCCTCTTTCTTTGACTACGACAATGATGGCTTTCGCGATCTGGTACTGGCAGGGGAATGGATGCCGATGACCATTCTTCAGAATAAAAACGGCCAGTTTGCGCGTATTCAGCCGGAATTCCAGCACCCGGAGATTTCCTCACCCAGTACCAACGGATGGTGGTTTAGTGTCAAAACTGCCGACATGGATCACGACGGAGATATGGATATTGTGGCGGGAAATCTGGGTCTCAATTACAAATACAAAGCCACCGAGGCGGAGCCGTTTGAAGTATATTATTACGATTTTGATAATAATAAATCCAAAGATGTGGTACTTACCTATTACAATTTTGGGATTGCTTATCCGGTGAGAGGGAGGCAGTGTTCGTCAGAGCAAGTGCCCGTGCTGAAAGAAAAATTTGAGACTTACGATTTGTTCGCCTCGTCCGATATTTTTGATATATACGGGAAAAACAACTTGCGCAATGCTTTGCACTACGAAGCACATACTTTTGCCACCACCTATTTTGAAAACATGGGCAACGGCAAGTTTATGATTCACGTTTTACCCGTAATAGCTCAAATCTCTTCCATAAACACAATCATTCTGGACGATCTGAATGGAGACCAGCATCCGGATATACTGATTGGAGGCAATTTATATGACGCAGAAGTTGAAACAGCGCGAAATGATGCGGGTTTTGGCTTGTTATTAACCGGAGACGGGAAGGGGAATTTTGATCCGGTATCCCACGAAAAAAGCGGTTTTTTTGTTCCTTTTGACGTAAAACAGATGGTTTCGCTCCGCAATTTAAACCAGAAACTGATTTTGGTTGGTTGTAACAACAGCCCACTAAAAATTTTCAGTGTTTCGGGTTCAGATTCCCGGTAAAAATGTCGGATGGAGCAGGACACCTGAGTCGTTTTTTGGGTTTAATTTTAAATGATAATATAAGAACCTGTGTTTGTATCAGGTTCTGCAAACGATTACGGTTCTTTCTTAATAGCAAATTTAATTAATCATTCAATTATGAGAAGAAGTCTACTACTGCTTCTGCTGATGACGGCGTTTGCCTCCCAGATGTGGGCGCAAAACCAGGTCAGTGGAAAAGTTTCAAGCTCGGAGGACGGTTCTGCCCTCTCCGGCGTGAGCGTTGTTTTGGTTGGAACAACGAAAGGCGTTCTTACCGATGGACAAGGAAGTTACAGACTGGAAGTTCCAGCGAATTCCACCCTGCGTTTTTCGTATGTGGGTTTTGCGGATCAGGAAGTGGAAGTCGGTAACAGAAGTGTGATTGACATCGTGCTTCAGGTAAGCGACGTTACGTTGGACGAAGTTGTTGTAACCGCTCTGGGTATCAGCCGCGATAAAAAAGCTTTGGGTTACTCCGTAACCGAGGTTGGCGGTGAAAACTTCACCCAGGCAAGAGAAAACAACTTGGCTAACGCCCTTTCCGGTCGTATCGCCGGTGTAAACGTCAGCCGCGTGGCTTCAGGTCCCTCCGGTTCTTCCCGCGTTATCATTCGCGGTAACAAATCCCTTCAGGGTAACAACCAGCCGCTCTACGTTGTGGACGGTATCCCGATGGATAACTCCGGCTTCGGCCAGGCAGGTCTCTGGGGTGGTCGCGACGAAGGTGACGGTATGTCTTCCATTAACCCTGACGACATTGAGTCTATCACCGTACTGAAAGGTGCCAGTGCCGCGGCTCTTTACGGCTCACGGGCTGCGAATGGTGTCATCAACATCGTAACCAAAAAAGGAACTTCCCGCAAAGGGATTGGGATTGAAATCAATTCCAACTACGTATTTGAGACGGTAAATGATCAGTCTGATCTCCAGCAAAAATATGGTAGTGGTGAGTACGTGGGTCCGTTGCCTAATGGAGTTTCTACGAGACCCGGTACGCTCGCTCAGGCGTATGATTGGGGAGATGACTCTTGGGGCCCGGCTCTTGACGGTAGTCAGGTTATCCAGTTTGACGGTGTGTCTCGTCCGTATTCGGCAGTAACAGACAACTGGAAAAATTATTTTGAAACCGGTAGTGCGCTCACCAATAGCGTATCCTTCACCGGAGGAAGCGCTACTCAGAATTTCCGTCTTTCGGTTTCTGACCTTCGTAATACTTCCATCATCCCTAATGCAGGATTTGACCGTACCAATATATCGCTTTCCACCAACGCCAAATTCGGCAATAAAATTACTGTTGTAGGTAAGGTCATGTATTCCAATGAATACACCAAAAACCGCCCTTACCTCTCCGATTCTCCCGCAAACGGTATCCAAGCCATCTGGCGTACTCCACCAAATGTAAGCGTATTGGATTACTACGGTGACCCGGAAAAACCTGGAGCAATTCCTCCTGGAACAGACCCTGCGACACTACTAGTATGGCAAAAATCTGTAGGTGAAGAATTCCAACAGGCTGCCAACAACTGGGGACAAAATCCTTACTGGACGGCCTATCAGTTTCGCGAAGATGACGAAAGAGACCGTATGCTTAGCTCCGGTCAGATTCGTTATGACATCACCAGTTTCCTCTACATTCAGGGACGGGTAGGTATGGACTGGTACACCCGCAGAGATCATAACCTCGTGCCACAGGGAACGGGTTATCAGCGTGGCGGTTCCATCAGCGAAGGCGAAGATCGGGTACAGGAAATCAATATGGAGTGGTTGCTGGGATTTGATAAAGCTTTCAACAAGCTCAATATCAATGCCTTTGTAGGAGGTAACCGCATGAGAAGATTTAATGAGCGGATTTCTGCGAATGGTAACAACTTCAACGTTCCGTTCTTCCAGGCCATCAACAACGCTCAGATTCGTAACTTCGGTTATGGTTTCTCTGAGTCGGGAATCAACTCGCTGTTTGGTTCTGCCGAACTTAGCTACAACGGATTCCTTTACCTGACCGGTACTTTCCGGGATGACTGGTTCTCCGTACTCCATGCCGGTAATTCTGGCAAACCCGTAAATATCCTTTATCCTTCCGTCAGTGCTAGTTTTATCTTCACCGACGCCGTCAACGGTCTGCCGAATTGGTTGAGTTTTGGTAAAGTAAGAGCTTCTTGGGCACAAGTAGGTAATGTTACAATTGGCCCATACAGCACGATTAACACCTATTCACTCAAACAATCTCACCTGGGTTATACCCTGGCTTCTTTCTCCTCGGCCGGTGGTAATAACGGATCTATTCCGAACCCGGATATTCTTCCGCTTACTTCTACGGAAATTGAAGTGGGAATTGACCTCCGGTTTTTTGACAACCGACTGGGACTCGATGCTACTTATTATAGCCAGAAAACAACCGACGACATCCTGAATGCTTCGATCTCTCGCGCTTCCGGTTTCGGTTCTACGCTGGTAAACCTGGGTCAGCTTCGCAATCGTGGATTGGAAGTATTGTTGACTGTAACCCCTGTAAGAGGTGATTTTACCTGGGATATCTCCTTCAACATTGCGAAAAACTCCAATATTGTTGACTCTTTGATCGAAGGAAACACTGAACTGACTCTCGAAGAACCCCGTACCCGCAACGTATTTATCAAACATATCGTAGGACATCCCTTCGGTATGATTACGGGCCGTGTACAGAGACTTTCTCCCGATGGCCAGCCGATTTTCTTCAGCGACGGTCGCCCGGTAGGATCTTTAGCATATGAAATCATTGGTAATGGTATCGCCGATTGGACCGGTGGGGTGAACAACTCCTTCACCTTCAAAGATTTTAACCTTGCTTTCCTGGTTGACTTCAAAATTGGTGGAGATATTTACTCCGGTACTAACAACCGTCTGACCGGCTGGGGTCTGCACCAGCAGTCGCTGATTGGTCGTGAAGGGGAGGAGCCGCTTACCGTTTCCGGTGTTACTCAGGTGGGAACCAACTCCAGTGGTCAGCCGATTTATGAGCCATTCGAAAAAACTCTTACGCCTCACGAAGCCCGTCAATATTGGGGTTCCGTAGGTGGTGAGGCCAATGCCGTTACTACGATGTTCCTGTATGACGGTTCTTTTGCCAAACTCCGCCAATTGACCTTTGGTTATAGTTTCCCGCGTTCACTTCTGAGCAAAACCCCGATCCAGAATCTGTCCCTCTCTTTTGTAGGCCGGAACTTGGCGGTATTGTTCAAAAATATTGAAAACGTGGATCCGGAATCTGGGTACTCCAACACCAACTCTCAGGGTTTGGATTACTTCGGTATGCCTGCTACCCGCAGTTACGGTTTTAACCTCAGAATTGGCTTCTAATCCTCAATGTTTACGAAAATGAAATACTTGAATAAATTGTTTATCCTGACGGTTGCGGGCATTGTTTCCCTCACCGGATGTGATACCGAAGAACTCCGTAACCTCAACATCAACCCCCAAGCGGTAACAGAGGTTGATATGAACTTTCTGTTTTCCACCGCCGAACTTAGCATTGCTTCCAATGGAGGTTCCGGGGACAACCGTTACACCGACTGGCGTACCAATATCGGTATGTGCGCTTATGCCATCCAGCAACTGGGTAATGCCGGTGGGGGTATCGCTCCCGGTGATAAATACACCGAAAACGTAGAAACTTCGGCTGCTCCTTTTGAATTTACCTACATGGATCAGTTGAAGAATATTGCCGAAATCCTCAAACAAACCGGCCCCGGTGGGTATGATGAAGGCAATAAAGTGAACATGAGAAATGCTGCCAGAATCCTCCGGGCTTTCAGCATGGGTCGTATCACTGACTTCTACGGCAACCTGCCTTATTCTGAAGCCAATCAGGGTATCGAAGGTCTGTTTTTCCCCAAATACGACACGCAGGAGTTTATCTACACCGATCTTTTGAAAGAATTGGATGAGGCTACTGCCGCAATGAGTGCTTCCAATCCGGATGAAGGATTTACCAGAGCAGATATGCTCTACAAAGGGGATATAGCCAAGTGGAAAAAATTTGGTTATTCACTGATGTTGCGCTTCGCTATGCGACTTTCGGATGTTGCACCTAATCTCGCCAGTACTTATGTAACAAAAGCTGCTGCCGGTGGCGTGTTCACTAGTAATTCAGACAACCTCTGGGTTCCCATGGACAACGGACCGAGCGAATGGCAGGATCAGAACGGTATTTCCCGTGCATTTTTCCCCGGCGACGGTGGTCAGCCTTCTTATCTGAGCAAAACCTTTATTGACTGGCTCAAAGGCACAGACCCCAATTCTACTGCCGACGACGACCCTCGTCTGATGATTATCAGTGGTGGTATCGGCGAATGGGCTGCTACCGGTTGGACTCCTACTACTACCGATCCGCTGGCTCAAAAAGGTCTGCCTAACGGTTATGACCAAGCCGGTCTTGATGCACTGGAAGGTACGACGGTAACGCAGTCGCAAACTTATTCCCGAATCAATGTACTTATGCTCGACGACGCTGATCCTTATATGATCATGAACCACGCAGAGGTGGAGTTCCTGCTCGCCGAGGCCCTCGAAAGAAACATTGGTTCTGGTATCACGGGTACAGCAGCCGAACACTACAACGCCGGTGTAAAATCTGCCATGCAGATGTACACACCTTTTGATGCCTCGCTGACCGTGGACGATGCCGAAGTTGAAGCTTACCTGGCTACGTATCCTTACGGTTCAAAACCGGCGATCCAAATGATCGGCGAACAACTTTGGGCGAGCAAATTTTTCAACTGGTGGGATGCTTGGTCCGACTGGAGAAGAATTGGTTACCCTGCCCTTACGCCGACCAACTACCCCGGCAACCTGACCAATGGTACAATTCCGGTAAGACTCCGCTATCCTAACCAGGAATCCACTTCTAACCCGAACTTCGCTACCGGTTCTTCCGCGAACGACTTCACCACTCGTGTATGGTGGGATGTTGATTAATCATGGAAGTACTCTCTAGAAGTTTGTACAGATAAAATAGAAAAGCCCCTGAAGAAGTTCAGGGGCTTTTTTTGTTCAGGGAAATCTACTTTGATTTGTGAAAAATGTAGCTTTTGAGGGCGTGCGAGGACGCGACCCGAGAATCTAAAAAAGGAGAGGCGCATCTGTGCTACCGATATTACGGCCCTCCGGGCTACGGTTTCTACGTATCTTTACGTTTTTTTAAGACGCGGGCGGCCCAGGCAATTTTCTCAAAATCCGCCAAGCCGCGTTTCATCGTTATGGGGCCTGGGGGCCTTTGCGAGGCATAGCCTTTCCATCCGCCCAT
>JANRJC010000041.1:0-37057 GCA_033764335.1 Bacteroidia bacterium
GGGGGGCGCACCGGTGCTACCGATGTTGCGGCCCTCCGGGCCTTTGTGTCTGCGACACAGCGTTTTGTGCCGACAGCACCTTTGATGCGTGCCTTTAGGCACAAAGGCCCGGAGGGCCGCAACATCGGTAGCCCAAAGGCATCCCCCCCTCAAATTCTATTCTTGGGCCGCGTCCTTGCACGGAGATGGGAGGGTGTTGCTAATCCGCAGCCGCTGTTTCTTCCGATAGGTTGGGCAACCATACCGAAAACCGCGTACCTTCTCCGTTTACGCTCTCAAAATCAATTTTTCCTCCTAGTTTGGAGATGCTTTGTTTGACGATATACAAGCCCAGGCCTGTGCCTTTGGATTTTTTGTTTCCCCGATAAAACATCGAGAAGATTTTTTCTCGTATTTCTGCGCGGATGCCTTCGCCGTTGTCTGTTACAATGATTTTTACGCCTGACTTTTCCGGAAAAATCGTAATCGAAACAATGTGTATGTGGGTACCGTCACGGCGATATTTGATGGCATTGGTAATCAGATTTTGGAGAATGGAAAGCAAACTATTCCGATCCGAACGCACAAAAAGCGACATGGGGACATCGGTGCGAAATTCGACATTGCGTCTTTCCGGCATGTGATTAATGCTTTGCAATATCTCATTCAGCAGTGCATTACAATCTATCCTCTCCGGACGAATCTGCTCTTTGCTCAGACGAGTTACGTGGATCAAATCCAGAAGTGCATTGTCCAGTCGGGCTGTGCTTGCCAGTGCCATCTCGATATACTGCCTCACTTCGGGTTGCAGGCAATCTTGTATGGCAATGTTAAGAATACCTACCACAGAGGTAAGCGGCCCTTTGAGGTCATGCGTGGCTTTATAAAGAAACAAATCCATCTGATGGTTGCGTTCTTTCAGTTCTGCCTCTACTTTTTTTAAATCCGCCATCCGGCGGCTGGTTTCCTGTTGAAGAAGTTCTTCGATCAGGGCTATTTTGGTAATATAACATCGGTAAGACCCCGATTCTGCCACATAATAAAAATGTGCCTGATATACTTTGTCTCCCAAGTTAATGTCCACACCCTTCACCTGCCCGGCCTCTTTTAGTGTGCGGAAATTGTCTTTTAACTGATTGAGCAGGGGATGAGTCGCCGCATGAGAAAAAAGATAAGGAAATTCTTCCCGCCCGGAAGGGTTAATGTACGTGACATCGCCTTTTGCATCCACCTCAATGACCGGCATCGGGTTTGACTCCGGAATTCCGGCCAGAAAGGCGATTTTTCGATCCATTCCAGATAAAAAAATCATCAATATTCCCTGAATAACCAGAATGATTGCCAGCATGACCGGGTATATCCAGGGTATCTCTACCTTCGGGAAAATCAACCAATGGAATGTGACAAAGAGGGATATCAGTGCTGTACTCAGTACAATAAAACCACGGGAATGTTTATAAAAAGAGCCTCCCATGCTCAAAATCACCAGAGAAATGATCCAGTAATTCGCCTGAAAACCGTTAAGAAAAGCCAGAAGCATCTCCCAGGAAGTAATCACAAAAACCATCCCCAGCGTGAGAATCCCCAGATTTTCTTTTATCTTTTTTACCTGAAAAGATAGTCCGGCCAGAGATAAACTGGTGACTATCAAAAAAATACGAAGTGCCAATGGATCATTCAACGATACACTGCTAAGTTCTCGGATAAATCCAAAAACGATCATCCCTATTCCGACCGCGAAAAGCCCCAGTCGGCAAGCGAATAATTCGGAAATTGTGAAACGTTTTCCCACCCGTTTTCTCCTTAATAAAACAATAAGCCTGATATCTGAGAGCGGTAAAAATAGTAAGGAATATTTTTACCGGATCAAGATTTTTTGATGAACCTCAAAATTTACGGAATAAATCCGGATCAAATAGGTACCGGGCGGTACATCGGTAAGATAAATATCGTCGCGGTACCGGCCCGGCTGACTCAGTACAGAGTTTTTCCACACGGGCTGTCCCATCATATTAAAAAGCCGGATTTCCAGCGGCCCCGGCGGCAGGTTTTCGGCCTCCACCGTAAATATTCCTTCATTCGGGTTGGGAAATATATTTAAGCGGGAGGTTGGTATCGTTGGTTTTGAGATTGCGGTTGAAGCCGCACAGACACCGGTAAGGGTAATATTGTCAAGGAAAATATTATTTCCGTAATCATTATAACTTTCAAACTTCAACCGAAATTTTTCCTCTCCATCAAACTCGGAAAGGTCAAGTGATATACAACCGGCCCAGCCTGTGCCGGAAAAACACCAGTCATCCGCAGAGGCAGGTACAAAACTGGTAAACCAGTTGGCGTTGGTGGCGAAGTTTCCGGAACCGTTTTCCGCATTTCGATACAGAATATGCGGGTAAGTCTGTCCGCCATCCGTAGAAGCGTATATCAGCAAAGAATCGGATTCGTTATTGGAAAATCGGCGGTGGGCATGATGAAAATCCAGCACGACCTGTTCATTGGTACGAAGGTCTATCACCGGAGAAACCAACCCGTCCCGCGCACCCGTAACCGCATAATCGTACAGGCTGATGCCCATGGCTTTGCTTCCGGAAAGAGAGCCGGCAACATCTTTAATTTCCCAGGTAATTTTATTATCGGGGTTGGCTACACTCCATTCACCCAGCCCATTTTCAAAATTTTCAGAAAAAAACACACTCGGTCCGGAAGAATTCACCTGAATAAAGGTGTTTTTTACCAGCGAATCCATTCCATACGGATTAGAAACCTGAAGAATCACGCCATAAGTTCCCTGTGAAGAATAGGTGACTTCGGGATTTTGGAGGCTGGAACTGGACGGGTTTCCCCCCGGAAAGGACCATAGCCAAGTATCGGGGTTATTGTTTGAAACATCGGTAAACTGAATTTTGCTTCCCTCACAGATTTCCGTGCGGCTGACGACAAAGGCAGCTTTAGGGGGAATTTCGACCGAACAAACAGTAGAGCTGGACAAAATACCTCTTCTCGGCGAGTTTTCCATCACCGTGCGCATCCGTGTTTTCTGGCATTGAGTAAAAATATTCATACAGACATCGTCTGTATAATCCATGTAGTTTTCGATCATATTGACAGAACCACAAGACACATGTCCCACCGGGCAACCATAGTTGGGGGAATCAGAATTAGGCGTATCGGTACAATAATCATCCACACTGCAATTTCCATCGCCCCAGATATGCCATAAACCCAGCCAGTGTCCGACCTCATGGGTAAGTGTGCGTCCTTTGTCATAAGGAGACGTGAGGTTTCCCACACGGCCAAAAGAGGTAGGGCGTATCACTACCCCGTCGGTAGATCCTGTACCGTAACTGGTAGCCAGGTCGGGAAGTGTGGAAGCATTCGGCAATTGGGCGTATCCCAGGTAGTCATTGGCGAGGTCCACCGTCCATATATTCATGTAGCGGTTGGGGTCCCAAAAGGTCTGGGGTTGAATATTTGATTTGCAATAGCTTACTGTATAGGGAGGAGCGTTTAGGGCGAGGTCACTTCGGTGAATTCTTTCAACCCCCTGCTCGGCGAGGGTAGTGCTATCGGGATCCAGAGTAGCCAGACAGAATTCGATTTCCACATCTGCTCCATTAGGATGGGTGTTGTGGCCGGGAGTACCCAAAATTCGCCGGTAATCCTCATTTAAAACATCAATCTGAGAAGCAACCTGCGCCCAGGAAATATTGGTACCGCTGCCAACCGGTTCACCATTGTGAATAATATGTACGATGACCGGAATCGTCAGAATAGAACCTTCAATCGGCAACACCCCGCCTCCGGCAGCCATTTGCTCTTGTATCCAGGCTTCCAACTCATCACGGCTACCCAGTTGCGGATACATCTCACGAAAAATCTGATCCGCTTCCATTGTCGCACAACGAACCGGATGGTCTTGGGAGAAGGCCGGATAAATCCACGATAAAAAAACTGCCAGCAGGAGGTATTTTGACATTTTACAGTTCCGGGTTAATTCAAGGGACTAATTTAACAAAATTTCAGGCAATGAATTCATCACCTGTATCGGATAAAACAAACGGGCAAGAAATAACCCTAAGAGCGTAAAAGATAAAGTCTGGCGGGAAAATTAGCGAAAAGAGGCGATGACCGCCTGTATTTCAGGTTCAAAGGCCAAAGAAGAATCTATCTGATAAAGCAAATAATGTCCTTCATAACTCAAGCGGAGTGCAGATTTCAGCAAGCTTATCCCCTGTTTACGTTTCCCGGATTCGTAACAATAAGCCGCGCACTGATAATATAATTCTGCGGAAAGCGGGTTTTGTTTAATTCCTTCTTCCAGATAAACCACCGCGCCGGCAAAGTTGCCGTCTCGATAAAGCAGTTGCGCCCAGTCCTGCCAGAGTAGGATTTCCTGAGGAGCGAGTCGTAAGGCTTTCTGGAGGTAATTAAACGCCTTGTATCGCTCTTCGAGCTTATATTCGCATATAGCAAGGCAAAAGCAGATATGGCTGTTCTCCTCATCCAGTTTGCAGGCTTTTTCATAAAAATGAATCGCCTCCCGGTATTTTTCCAGCTTTTCCATACAATAACCCATGCCCATCCAAGCATCAATATAATAGGGATCATGTTTGCTTACACGAAGGAAATAACGGTAAGCTTCCCGGAAATGATGGGTTTGTTCATAACACTCGGCGATACGGTAAAGAGTATGTATATCTCCGGGAGAAATCGAATCTGCCTGAAGAAAAGATTGTAAGGCCTGCGTGAATTTACCGAGGTCGGCAAGTATCTGCCCGCGGTTAAACCATGCGAGGGTAAAATCTTCTTTGACGATGGTGGCAAAATCGCAGGCTTCCAGTGCCTTTTCATAGTTACCGGTTTTTCGGTAAAGATTTGCCAGGTTCAGCCAGACTTCAGCAGAATAGGGATAGTTGTCCAGAAAAGATTCATATAAAAGAATACCGGCTTCCGATTTATCTTCCGATTCCAGCAGAAACGCCAGTTCAAACAGAGCCTCCTCATATCCGGGTTTGATCGAAAGTGCCTGCCGGTAAAATTTTTCGCTTTCTTCCGGAAAAGAACAAATCTGAGCTACGTTGCCCATTTGAAGGTATATTTCTTCGCTTCCGGCACATCGGGCCAGGAGATTTTCCAGAAGAGAAATTGCTTCGGCGTATTTATCGAGGCGGGCAAGCACATCCGATTTAAACAAGACATACTCCGCCATTCCGGGGCTAAATTCTAAGGCAGTATCAATATTGGCGACGGCATGGTAATAACGCCCGTATTCAAAATCCAGCCTTGCCTGTTTGTAATAAAGGTCTGCATTGGAGGGATAAGTCTGAATAGCGAGCGTAACCAGTTCCTGCGCTTTTACCAGTTCATTGGAAAGGAGATAGTAGTTATAGATTTCATCAATCTGCATAAGATCAAGAAAAAGGTTTCCCTGGTCTTTCAGACGTTGCTCAAATTCGCGGGCCTTTTTGCGTGCCCGGTATTCTTCATAGTCACTATCCCAGAAATTGTCCTTCATAAGGCAAAATCCAGACTTATCAGCAGTTGAACATTACCAAATATAGGAGACATTGGAAATATTGTCCACTTGTTTAATTAGTCTTTTTTCCGTATGAATAAGAAAAAAAGGACTATTTCATCCAGTTTCGGGAAATGTTTTGCTGAAAAAATTTGAGGACACCGGCTTTTCCCCAGGATTCTTTTTCTTCGGATGTCCAGATTTCCGGGAAAAAAATAATCCGTTGATATCGCGGCGGTAAAAATGTGCGCCAGTTCGTGCCACCGGTTGCATCTATATCATTCCCCCCGCTTACCAGGTGTTTGGAGGCGGCGGAGAGGTGACTTAGTTTCCAGTAAATATTGACATACTGATCGTATTCTCTAAGAACCTCAAGCACCCCTGCATCTTCCCGGATTTCGGGTTTTTGCAAAAGAAACAAAGACTCCAGGTTTTGGTTTTCGTATTTGTGTATCAGTTGGATGAGTTCTTCGTCGTAACGTTTTTCAAATTCTTTCAGGGTAATGGTTTTTTTCCCACTCTCAAGGTCTATTCCGCCTTTCTTCCAATAAATTTCCGGGAAAAGCTGATCCGGGTTTCTTTCGGTTATGAGATGATTTTCTTCCGTACGAATAAGGTTACGCAGTCGGGTACTCATGATTTCGATTTCCCGAAACTGTACAGACTGAAAACCGCTGGCAGGCAATAAGGCCATCCGAAACTTTCGCAACTCTTCATGATCCATGCCACTAAGCATGATATCAAAGCTGTTGCAAAGGTGTTTAAAATAGTTGACCATCCGTCCGAGACGTTTACGCCAGTTGGCGGCAGACAGGTATTCACTTTCTTCTCCCTGATGACTGGTGAGTGCTTCGATCTCTTGTTTAATGAGTTTAAACCAAAGCTCGGTCATCTGGTGATAGGTAATAAAAATCACCTCATCTTTAAAGGATGTACGGGGTGTCTGAAGCCCCAACAAGCTATCAAGGTGAATGTATTCCCAATACGTAAGCCCGTTGGAATAATAAAGCCCGTCGAGGTAGGAAAGCATATCCTGACCCATGCCCACATACTTTTCTTCCAGCATGCTGAGGCGTTCCAGTATTTGAGTCAGTTGGTTTTTCCAATCTTTGTTTGCCATAAAAGTTTCCTTTACTGACGGTATTTCACCCAGCGAAACACTTCTTTAAAAGAAGGTTTTTTGCCATACATCAGAATACCGGTGCGGTAAATCCGCGCTGCCAGCCAGATACAGCCCAGGAAACTTGCTACCAGGATAGCGATGGAAAGGGTTATTTCGTACCAGGGCACATCCGTAAGTGACATCCTGACCAACATAGCCATCGGCGAGAAAAAGGGTATCAGGGAAGCCGTTATGGCAAATACCCCATTGGGATTCTGAATGATATTCAGCACAAACAATAGCGGTAGTATCATGGGGATGGTTACCGGGAACGTAAATTGCTGGGCATCCTGAATATTATCAACCGCAGAACCGGCAGCGGCGAGAAGTGATCCGTAGAGGAAAAATCCGCCGAGGAAATAAATGGGGAAAAACCAGAGTACCGTCCAGTCAAACTGTTGGATTTCCTCCATAATCGTCAAAACCATATTTTCATCCACTTCCGGAGCCATGCCGGGCTGTGCCATGGTCTGAGGGTCCACAGAGGTCATAAACGGCGCCATGGCCGTCATCACAGTCAACGAAAGCACCATCCAAAGCAGGAACTGCGTAATGCCTACCGAAGCGATCGCCAGTACTTTTCCAAGTAGGAGGTCGAATGGTTTTACCGAAGAAACAATTACCTCTACGATCCGATTGGATTTTTCTTCAATTACTCCCTGCATCAGTACAGAGCCGTAAATCCCCATGAGCATATACATCAGAAAACATACCGCGTACCCGATTCCGGTAGCAATTGCTACGTTGGTCTGCACCTCTGCGCCATCTTCTTTGACTTTTCGTGTTTTGATTTCCAGATCAAACTCTACGGCGGCAAGCTGAGTGTCCGTAATGCCCGCCTGTTCATTTTTGTATTCGCGTACTGCCTGATTTAATTGTTTTTTTAATTCGGAGATTGCCTGTTGGCTCGGGTTTTTGGAACCAACGACCACGGCTGTTCCCGATTTTTTGTCGAGAATCGTTTCCGAAATTGTCAGAAACAATTCATTTGTGCTTCGGGCTACCCGTGCCCTCAGACTGTCTTCGGGCAAGTCGGTCTGCTCAAAGGTCAGCATTTCACCCGGCTTGAGCCGGGAGGCAATCTGAGGCACGTCTGACGCACGGATAAATACTTTGTAGGACTCTTTTTCCACAAAAGCAGCCGACAAAATCTGAATCAGAAAAATAGCCGCAAAACCCAGCGGAACCAAAAACGTGCTGATGAGAAACGTTTTGTTTTTGACAATATTTAAATATTCTCTTTTGAGGATAATCCAGGTAATATTCATGGGAATTTTTTTTCCGGTTTATACAATCAGGCGTTGCTTACCAGTTCAATAAAAATATCGGTCAGTCGGGGAAGGTGAAGTTCAAAGCTGAGAATGGCCAGCGGACTATTTGCCAGTCGGCCCATCAGGTCATTGCCCGAAAAGCCGGGGTTCAATTGAATCATTACGTGTTTTTCTGTGATCTCATTCACCGTACCTACATCCAGTGTTGCCCACCAGGCGCTATCACCGGTAAAAACAATTTTGTAAAGGTCTTTTTGAAATTGTTTCCGCACGGTGCGAATATCATTTTCGATCAAAACTTTACCCTTATTGATCAGCGCGATATAGTCGCAGAGTTCTTCTACCTGTTCGAGGCGGTGAGTAGAAAAAATAATCGTCGTTCCCTGGTCTTTGAGCAGCAAGATTTCCTGCTCGATGAGCCTTGCATTAATGGGGTCGAGGCCGGAAAAAGGTTCATCCAGAATGAGCAGTTGCGGTGTGTGGGCTACTGTTACAATAAACTGCACCTTTTGCTGCATTCCTTTTGAAAGGTCCGTGGTTTTGTGATTGGCCCAGTCGGCGAGGCCGAGTCGCTGCAGCCAGGTATCCGCTGCGGAAGCGGCTTCTTTTGGGTGCATACCTTTGAGACTGAGTAGGTAAACGAGTTGCTCCTTTACCTTCATTTTTTTGTAAAGACCCCGTTCTTCGGGCATATATCCGGTAAACCGGGCATGAGAGGGGTCGAGCAGTTGACCATTAAAAAAGATCTTTCCTTCATCAGGTGCCGTGATACCGGTAATCATCCGGATGATGGAGGTTTTTCCTGCTCCGTTGGGGCCTAGCAGGCCGTATATTTTTCCTTTGGGGATTTTCAGTGAGACCCGATCAACCGCACGGTAGGTATCGTAGGTTTTGGAAACTTCACTAATGTTGAGAAAGGGTTCCGACATGTGGGAAATTTATTTTCCCTCTTAGTCGCAATTATTCGGTTTGTATTACAGAAATACTTCCAAAATCTATATTACAAATAATTTTCAGGCACTGCTCCGGGGTTTGTTCGCAGGCTTTGTTGGTATAAACGCCTTTTTGCAGTTCTTTAAACGTATCGGCGACATCCACTGAGGCAAAAAAACCACTTTTCAAGGTGATTTGGGTAGGTTGCCGGGGATCGAGCACCAGGGTACAACTGCCCACACCGGATTGAAGATAAATGGTAGAGCGGGATTTTAGCGAATTGCCGATGATAAGTTTGGTTGCGCCCATATCATTTTGGATCGTAATAAGGTCTGCGCGCGCCATTTCGAGGTTTTTGAGGGTGAGATCCGCGCTTGCAGCATGGATATCCATTTTTTTCATCGGGGTCTGATTGGGCGAGGAGTAAGTCATCACCACATTAGAGAAGGCAGAATTTACCGAGACATTGTTGAGTGTAAGACCGGAAAGGTCGAGAATGGAGCCGCCGACGCCCAAGTCCACATATAAGTCGGTGGACAAAGAAGGATCGGGAAGAAATTCTGATTTATAAGAACCTTTGTCCGAAAATACATCGAGGCTGGTCATCTGATCCGTAAATCGCATTCGGGCAGTGGGAGAGGGCTGTACCGCTTTTGCGCCGAGAGTGGATTCCAGCCGAATGGTTCGAAACTGATTACCATTGGGATTGGTGCGGGTAATGATGTGGTGATGCACAAAGCTGTCAGGGGCATAAAGCCGCGAAAAACTTGTGCCACAGACCCCGGAGGATTTCATAAACATCTCCCCAACCGGGATTTCAAGATTTAGATATATGTGGGGAAGGGACTCGTCAGTCTGAATCGTATCCGCCTTGTAAACAGTCTGCGCCGAGCTTATGCTCAGCACAAAAAAAACAGAGGGGAGTGTTATTAATTTCCTGAAGTTCATAGCACTTATCATTACGTATTCCTTTTCTTAAAGGTTAAAATATCCCTTTGAATAAAAGCTTAGGTCAATCCGGAGGAAAGGAATCCGGCAATAATCAATCAGGATTCAACGATAATTTGCGCGAAAATATATAAGAATGAAAGAAAAACCTTGCTAAATTTACACTAAAAGACCTCTGGTGTAAATTTATGACTCCTGAGTTACGAGATATTGAACCTTTTTACGGCTGGTTGGAGATATACAGCCATGATCGGGATGAACGTTCGCCCTTTCACGAAATCCAGCACAGCCTGTTTTATTATGACCGATCAGTCAACAATATTCCCGCCCATCCGTTGTGGGACGACATCGGATCGGAAAGCCTTCTGGTGAAAATCCTTTACGCCAATTATGAAGAAGGATATGCCATCATCGAATTGTTTGGCGAATGGAACGATCTATTTGAAAATGACTATAAACTTTTAGGAGAAAACTGTCTTACTTACCTGATTGACAATGGGATAGATAAATTTATTCTGATTTGCGAAAATGTTTTTCATATTTACCTCGAAACCGACGATTATTACCAAGCATTACAAGACGAAATGGAAGAGGGATGGATTTGTATTTTGAGAGCCAGGCAGGAGATTTTTGAAGAGATGAACCACTATGGTGTGGCGTCTTATTTTTACTGGAGTCCCTTTTTAGATGAGTTGGAATGGAGGAAATTAAAACCTTTCCAGCTATTTTCGCTCATTCAATCGCGTATGGGCAAAGTGCTTGAGTAATAACGCAGAAATTGTACAACTAAAAGGAAAATAGTATATTCAATCCTTTATGAACCCGGGAATTTATATCATGCTGAAAAATCAACTCTCTATCTGGATATTTGTGGTTGCGGTCATTTTTTCCGGTAGCCCGGTCTATGGACAGTACGCTCCTGACACGTCCCTTACTTACAGCACTTTTTTAAAGGAATGCCAGGACTTTGCGCGTAGCGGAAGACAGGAAGTCTGGGTTGTGAATTTTTGGGCCAGCTACAATGGTGCCTCCCTGTATTCGCTGCCTGACCTCAAACGAGTATATGATGAATATCGCAACAAACCCGTGCGGTTTGTCAGCATTTCCGTGGACAAGGTGCGCTCCAACTGGGAAAAACGACTGCCCCAATACGATATGCCCTGGGAACATCTGTTTCTCCCTAGCGAATCGGACTATACTTTCCTGAAAAATGCCTTTGCCCATAACTCCCTGCCGGGAATATTTCTCGTGAACCCCCGCGCTCAGGTACAACGTGTCCACGACACCAATGAGTTGCGCACTTCGCTGAGCATGGAAACCCAAAACCTCCCTAATCGCCCCTGGCAACCCAATGGTATTTCGCCAGAGTATGATGAACCTGCCACCCCTATACGCGAAGAAAAAACGGCATCCGCTGCCAACAGCAAATCAGACGCAGACATTTCGGGAGGCTGGATGATGCATACGGTACAACCTTCGGAAACCCTGTTTTCCCTTTATCGCAAATACGGAGTAAGCGTAAGTGAAATCAAACGCATCAACGGACTCACCACCAATACCATTAAAGTGGGGCAGAAGCTGCGAATCAAGCAGATTTAAGGGGAAATTGATCTTTAACTATATCTAACGCAATCTATAACTACCTTTTACAAAAAATAATTACTCCCCCATCATTTACTACCTCTCATATCCCAAATATACTCAGTGAAGAAAAGGGGTTGTTATCCTTATTGGCAGGGGTTTCTGCAATTTGTTTTTCCTCTTTTTTTCGAAAATCTTCCAGTTCGGCGGTGGTGTGAGTCAGCCGGGTTTCCAGAATAGTGATTCTGGCCTGCATCTCTTCGATTTGTTTTTTATAATTTTGATGGAGAACCTGCTCCGTTTCGGAAAAATCCTGGCGTATTTCTCGTATCTGGTTTTCCAGCTTTTTTACCACCCCGGCATAAGCACTTTCCGACTCTTCCTGAAATTCCCGCAATTGGGTAATGGTAGCATCATACCCCTTCAATTGAAGGTCAAGTGCAGGAATAATTGCCTCGATCGAAGATTCTACGGAAGAAATCATCTTTATCGAGTCGCTCATCGCCCGGTGCAGGCCGCGAATCTGTTTTAATTGCTCAGCCATTGCCAACAATGCCGAATCTGCTTTTTCACCCCTTTCAATGGGCTTGAGATTATGCCCGTTTCCATTCCCGTTGTGAGGGAATTGGATTTTTAAAGCGACTTTCAATCGCTGATTTTCCCTGAGCAAGGTTTCTATCTCTTTTTTGAGTTTTTCTACTTCTTCCCGGGCCATTTGCCTGTATTATAGAATAAAAGTAACTTCCGGCACAAGAGCATAAAAGCAACCCGGACTGAACGGGGAAAATCACGGAATGAGCGGAAACATAACAGTATAGGACAGAAAAATACCTGAAACTAAATAGATTAAACCCATGAATTTTGATGGGAAAGTCGTCTGGGTTACCGGTGCCGGACAGGGAATCGGTTATGAAATTTGCAGAAAGTTTGCCCACGCGGGTGCTTTTGTCGCATTAAACGATCAGAATGTACATCTGGCCGGGCATGCTGCTGCGGCGATCAACCGGGAAACCCACCGCCAAACGGTCAGCGCCTGGCCGGGAGACATTAGCGATCCCGCCACCATTGCGAGTATGGTCGAAGATATTCAAACACGTTGGGGCAAACTCGATATCCTTATCGCCAATGCGGGAATTACCGTTTTCGGCGAATTTCTGGGTTTTGCCGCAACCGATTTCGACCGACTGGTAAATGTCAACCTTCGCGGTACTTATTTCTGCGCACAAGCCGCCGCTCTTTCCATGATCAAAACCCAGGTTCCGGGGCGAATCGTGCTCATGTCGTCCGTTACCGGCGTACAGGCACACCGCAATCTTTCCGCCTACGGCATGACTAAAGCCGCTATACGCATGCTGGCGCGTTCGTTGGCGATGGAACTTGGCCCTCACAATATTACCGTCAACGCCCTCGGTCCCGGCGCAACACTCACCGAACGCACCGAAAGCGAAGGTATTTCTTTTACCGAAGGCTGGAAAGCCGTCGCCCCCAACCGAAAAATCGCTACCGTTGCCGATATTGCAGCGGCAGCCCTGTTTTTAGCCTCGGAAGAGGCTCACCATATCACCGGAGAAACCCTGATGATTGATGGCGGATGGACGATCCACTCCCCGCTTCCCGGTGACAATTATTCGATTACCTGAAACCCGCTTACTACTAATCTATGGAACAGACTACTACTTTCGCCCAAACACTGGAATCCGTCAATGAGTTTGAACGCGAACCCGTCCCTGAACACAAACTCAAAGGGATAAACAGCTTTATCGGTATGTTTGCCGGAGAACATACGGCCGGAACCGAATTTGTCATCGGCCCTCTTTTTGTTGCACATGGAGTATCCGCCGCTGATTTGATTGGGGGACTGTTTTTTGGCAACCTGCTGGCAGTATTGAGTTGGGCTTTCATTACCGCCCCGGTCGCCGTCAAAACTCGTATGACGCTTTACTACAAACTCGAAAAAATCTGCGGCCCGCTCCTTGTCAAAGGATACAATATCGTCAACGGTGTCATGTTTTGTTTTCTGGCAGGTTCGATGATTGCAGTATCGGCTACGGCAGTAGGCATTCCCTTTAATATGCCCATGCCTTCGCTGGGCGACATGTATCCTACCAGCTTTATCTGGGTAGTAGTGGTCTTCGCCGTGGGAGCCGTCATCACTTTTGTGGCGATGCGGGGATATGAGCAGGTTTCACACTTTGCCAATCTGGCCGCAGCTTGGATGCCGCTGGTGTTTATTGCGGCAGCACTGGCCGTTTTACCTGAACTGGGAGTCCAGTCTCTGAGTGATTTCTGGCCCATCGCCAATGAAAAAATATGGACGGGCATTCCACAGGAAGGGCAGAGTTTGTTTACCTTCTGGCATGTCCTGTTTTTTTCGTGGTTTTGCAACATGGCCATGCATATTGGTATGGCAGATATGTCCATTTTCCGCTACGCCAAAAAGTGGCAGTACGGGTTTTCATCCGCAGCCGGAATGTATGTCGGCCATTACATCGCCTGGCTTGCGAGCGGGATTTTGTACGCGGTTTTCCTGCTGAAATCAGGCGGTTCAGATGAATTTGCGCCCGGCCCGGTGGCCTACTATGCGGCCGGCCTTGCGGGCGCCGCCTGCGTAGTAATTGCTGGGTGGACGACCGCTAACCCCACGATATACCGCGCCGGACTGGCCTTCCAGTCGCTCAACCCACGTTGGAAAACGTGGAAGGTCACCCTCGTTACCGGATTGGTAACGACGCTTGCTGCGTGTTTTCCCGGACTGGTGATGAAGCTCCTCGACTTTGTAGCGCTGTACGGGCTGCTACTTATGCCGATGGGCGCAGTGATCATCATGGATTTTTATGTTTTCCCCCGAATTGGCCTGAAAAGTGATTATGCAGAGAACGCCAAGATAAGATTTAACCTGGCCGCAGGTGTCACCTGGCTGGGTACGCTGGCACTTTGCCTTGTGCTAAATATGACCCAGGGCGTAGAGATATTTTTCCTCGGCCTGCCGGGCTGGTTTATCGCCGCTGCAATGTATGTTGTACTCAGTAAAATTATCCAGAAATGAAAACAGCACTGAAAATCATATCCTATACCGGACTGGGCCTGACCATTGTGCCCTCCCTACTGGTAGCCGCAGGCATATTAGCCAACACTCAAAACAAAACACTGATGCTTGTCGGCATGATACTATGGTTTGCTACGGTTCCTTTTTGGATGGGGAAGGAGCAGTAATTCTGTTAACCCACTGATCCATCTGTAGAGAATCAAAATCTTCTCTATAAAACAGGCGAAAAAAAGCTGTTTTTTGTTCATGTGGGGAAATCATTGGGTACCATTTATTAACTAACCCCTTAGTTTGATTAATCCCAAATTCAATCATTTCAGCTATTAACTGAAGTTTCTCCGCAGGGCTTTTTAAATGATAAAACTCAAACTGTTTTATCGCCATATGGTGATGAGTATCATTCATTTTCGAAAATATCAAAGGTTTTTAACTTTAATTTTTGAATCCAATCCTCAAGGTAAACCCTGTCAACTTCCGGATTTAAAAGAAGATTTTTTATATCATTCATTTGCCGGTCGCTTTGATAATCCTGTATCCATTTTAGTTTTGAAATAATCAAATCTTCCAGGCTCACCACCCAGATGTTTAATTCATCAAGTGATAAACACTTACGTCGCGAAAACTCGTTGATTCCAAACGGGCTATCACTTCGAATAATAAAATCAATCTTAAACGCAGTTGCTTTATCAATGATGTTAAAAATTCCCTTTCTTTTAACTTCACTCACAATTCCGATATCATCTAGGAAAAAGTCATGAAAGGCCGCAAGAAATTTATCTACATCGGGCTGGTTGAGTTCTACTATAATATCAATATCCCTCGTAGTTCTAGCGATAGTATAGAAACCTAAAGCAACACTTCCGGAAAGCATATAAGGAATACCATTTTCCTCTAACAGGCTGCTAATCTTTCTAAGTAAATCAACAATCATATTGCAAAATAACCTATTTAGATAGAAAGTAGAATGCGCAAGAAAAAAAAATCCCGCAAGGGGGCGGGATTTTTGGGCTACATGGCTAAACTAAAAAGGATTTCCAAGCAAGAGCTGTGGTAAATGATCGAAAAGGGAGCAGTTCCGGATTTTACCCGGAAACTGTCTCCGTTAGGGTCCTCCAAATCAAAATCAAGTCGTATTATTCCTCCATGGTAGATGTTAGCGTCGGACCGTCATGTTCACTGTGTCTGTTTGTCTGTTGAAAAGAGCTGTGTGTAAGAAAACTTCTGTGTCTGTTGTTGTAAAAATGGCCTCCAGGGTTGCAGTGAGTTCTGTGTCTGTTGTTGTAAATGTCTGTGTTTCTGTTGCTTATAGTATTGATACGCCCTTCCCGAAAAGGGGTTATAGTGTTTTGTACAAGCGTGTAGGATGAGTAAATAAACGGGCTGTATGACTTAATAAACGCTCCGGATGACTTGCGCATGTCCCCGAAAGGAGAGCCGATCGTTTTCTTCGGAGGAAAGTGTCTTCAACCGATTTCCATACCCCAGCAGATCGAGCGCAAGAACATACGCCTGCCGCATTTTCTCAGGGGCACTGAGGATGATTGTATAGGAAGGGTTTATTTTCAAGCCGGCAATTTCACTTCCAATCAACAAGCCACTTAGGTAGTGATAACCCTGTGTATGATCTCTTTTGCCAAATAGGTTTCCTGTGCGCACCGAAAACAAAGCCTGCAACAAGGGCCGGTCTTTGGCACGAATAACACCTTCCCGGAACGCAGCTTCGTCCCACCCCTTTTCTTCTCCTACAGAAGCAGCCAGTATGCTTTGTTTTGCCAATAACTGAAAAACCTCTCCGGTCATACAGGTGCGAAAGCCCGTGATCTTTCCCCGCTCAACGACAATATGCTTCGAATGGGTTCCTGGCAAAATACAGAGAGTGGTTTCGTCCCCGATCCGATCTCGTAACCCCAACATTTGGGTTTCTTCGCCACGCATTACATCGTCGTCGCTTTTTATGCCGGAAATCAGTTTTACCGGATAAGGGCACAATTCCGGAAGGAAGATTTCTTCGGCAACCATGTTTTCCCCCTCCAACGAAAAGGGCAAATCTGCATAAGGCAATTCCCTCATTCCAATAGAGGAGGAAGCCATGCCGGAAATCAAAATTTTTTCGGCGGAAAAATCGCTTCCGAATTCTTGCCTTAAAACCTCCACCTGCTGTCCCAAATAGCGAAGAAAAAAGGTCAGGCGATCTTCAGCTTCATTTTCAGCCTTCCAATGGCGAAACAGTACCCCGATACCATCGGGAGTGGAACGTGAAACTACCGCCTCACCCAAACCCACATCCACAAGTGCCAGGCGAAAGGAAGATGTACCCCAGTCGCAGCTAAGAAATTGGCCTTCCATGATGTTTATTTTTATCCGGAATGATCTAATGGCTAAGTATAACTCCGCTTTTATTTTCGGCGCTGGTCTTTTTTGAAACGGATAAATTCGTTTTCCTTGCTCTTTGGTGTGTCGCGACGGTCGCGGTTGTCCCGATTCTCGGGGCGTTGGGACCGGTCGTCTCTCCGTTCGCGGTTTTCGCGGGGAGGACGAGCGACCGCTTCTCCGGTTTTCATCGAAAGGTTGATGCGTTTACGGGGAATATCCACCAATATCACTTTTACCTGCACCTTCTGGTGGACTTTCACTACTTCGGTAGGGTGTTTGATATATCGGTCTGCCATTTGGCTGAGGTGGACAAGTCCGTCCTGATGTACGCCGATGTCCACAAAGGCACCAAAATCCACGATATTGGTGACGATGCCGGGCAATACCATTCCTTCATGCAAATCTTCGATGGCGTTTACGCCTTCCGCGAAACTGAAAACCTCAAATTTTTCGCGGGGGTCGCGACCGGGTTTTGCGAGTTCACTCATGATGTCTTCCAAGGTAGGAAGCCCCACGGTTTCGGTTATATAGTTTTTTAGGCTGATTTTTTTCCGGAGGCTTTCTTCTTTCATCAGGTCAGCGACGGTTACACCCAGCTCGGAGGCCATTTTGGCCACAATTGAATAACTTTCCGGGTGGACGGCACTGGCATCGAGCGGGTCTTTGGCATCGCGGATACGGAGAAATCCTGCGGCCTGCTCAAAGGCTTTTTCGCCGAGTCGGGGCACTTTTTTCAAAGCAGCGCGACTGCGGAAAGGTCCGTTGGTATTGCGGTAGTCCACGATGTTTTGCGCCAGAGAAGGGCCGAGGCCGGAGACGTAGGTCAGGAGCTGTTTACTGGCGGTGTTGACTTCTACGCCTACGGCGTTTACACAACTGATGACGGTGTCATCGAGGCTTTTTTTCAGGGCATTTTGATCTACGTCGTGCTGGTATTGCCCCACGCCGATGGATTTAGGATCAATTTTTACTAGTTCTGCCAGTGGATCCATCAGGCGTCGGCCAATGGAAACCGCACCTCTGACGGTAATGTCGTAGTCGGGAAATTCTTCCCGGGCGACTTCTGAGGCAGAATATATGGAGGCTCCGCTTTCATTCACCATCACAATGGCGATATGGGAAGGCAGGCCAATGTCGCGGAGGAAGGTTTCGGTTTCGCGTCCTGCGGTTCCGTTTCCTACGGCGATAATTTCAATATTGTGCCTAGCAACAAGCTCGTGAATGGTTGCCGTGGACATGGCCACCCTCGGCTGCGGGGGATGGGGGTAAATCGTTGTATTTTCCAGCAGTTGCCCCTGCCGATCCAGACAGACCACTTTGCACCCGGTGCGGAAACCCGGGTCAATAGCCAAAACCATTTTTTCACCTAAAGGAGCCGCAAGCAACAACTGCCGCAGGTTGTCCACAAAAACTTTTATTGCTTCCTCGTCGGCTTTGTCTTTGGAGAGAATACGCACTTCCGTTTCCATTGAGGGGGCCATGAGGCGTTTGTAAGAATCCTGAACCGCGGTTTTGACCTGTTCGGCGCAGGAGCCGCGTCCTTTGACAAATTGTTTTTCCAGAACCAAAAAGGCTTCTTCTTCTTCGGGACGAATGGAAAGCGTAAGCATTAACTCTTTTTCTCCCCGGCGAATGGCCAACAGGCGGTGAGAGGGAATTTTGCTGATGGGTTCATTCCATTCAAAATAATCGCTGTATTTGGCACCTTCTTCTTCTTTGCCTTTCATCACTTTTGCCTCTACAATGCCCTGCTGGACAAATAGTTCGCGTATTTTGGTACGGGCATCCTTATCTTCGTTTACCCATTCGGCGATGATATCGCGTGCGCACTGAAGAGCCTCCTCGACATTGGTTACTTCTTTTTCGGGGTTTATATAAATTTTCGCCTCGTCATCAGGGTCCACTTGTGGATTTTGGTCAAATATTTTTTTTGCCAGAGGTTCCAGTCCTTTTTCCCGGGCAATGGTAGCTTTTGTGCGCCTTTTGGGTTTGTAGGGGAGGTAAATATCTTCCAGTTCACTCATAGTAAGCGCCTGCCCCACGGAGGCGCGGAGTTCATCGGTGAGGAGTTGGCGTTCTTCTAGGGATTTGAGAATGGCTTCTCGGCGTTTGTCGAGTTGTTGTAGCTGTTCGGACCGGTCGCGGATCGTAGCGAGTTGTACTTCATCAAGGCTGCCGGTAACTTCTTTCCGATAACGAGCCATAAAGGGAATAGTTGCGCCTTCTTCGAGCAGCGTGAGCACGGCAGCGACCTGACCGGGGGCCACCTTGAGTTCTTTAGCAATGGTTTGTGTATAAGACATAATTAGGAGAATTGATTCCCGGCGAATGTTCGAAGGAGTTTCGGGAACTTCAAATATAAGGGGGGAAGGCCAATATGAAAAATAATCAGGCAATACTCGTTAGAGGAAAAATTTTCCACTATTTTTGAGAAAAAGTGTAGTATTTATGGCAATTAAACAATTCAGTAATCTTACCGAACAGGAAATCGCTCTACTTGTCAAAGCTCCTGCGCTCATTACGGTACTTATCGCCGGAGCCGACGATAATATATCCAAAAAAGAAAAAGACTGGGCCGCCAAACTGGTTCATTACCGCACCTTCACGGCGGAACCTCAACTGCAAAATTATTACGAGGCCGTTAAAGAAGGCTTTAATGTGGAGCTTGACACTTTGGTTGAAAGCTGGAATTCCGAAAGCGAAGAGGCCATCGCAACACAACTTTCAGGCGTAAACGCAATTTTGCCCAAAATAGACCCGGAATACGCTTCCATGCTCAAAGAAAGCTGGCGCAGCCTCGCCCACAAAGTAGCCGGCGCTTCCGGCGGACTTCTGGGTTTTGGCAGTATGGACGAAGCCGAGAAAAAACTCGTCAGTCTGCCGATGATTCAATAATATCAATAGCGCGTGTATCAATAGCGAGGGATTTGAAATCCCTCGCTATTGATACGGATACTCCGATCTATTGATACCGATTTTTTTCCGGTTAAACCCAACATATTGCCGATTCCGGAATATTTAGTAGTGATAATTTTGGAGAAGTTTCTATTTTGGGGGAATGAATGGGTATATTATGCCTGTTTTCCTTGATCCTGCTAATTTTCGAGTATATCGGTCTGTTATGACGCTAAACCCAAAGCGAACAATTAGTGCCCTTGTTTCTCTATTGATGGTTTTTTCCCTGAACGCGCAAAATGATCGTTCCTTCTCCTCGTTTGAGGATGTGATTAATCATTATCTTACTGACTATCACTTGTCTCCCGACAATTTATTTCGCCTCGCTGCCTATACGGAAATGAAAGGCGAATACTCCGACCAGTATAAGGCAATCACGCTAGATTTTGGTAGTCTGGGTTCGCTGGCGATTTATGAAAAAAATTACCTCCTTCGCACCCACCCCAATAATGTCTATCACCTTGACCGGGAGCATGATGCAGGTATTCAGGCCGAAATCATGAATCAAAACCTTTCCGGCCTTTTTGAAAAAATTATTCTACTGAGTAATCATGGGGCCGACGAACAACTCGTCCGATTTGTGGACGAAAACCTCAGCCGGAAAAATATCGAACCTTTTGACAAAGTATTCCTCCGACATATCCTCCTTCGTTACGGCAGATATAATCCCGAGCTGCGACAGGTAGAGTTTCACACAGAATGGCTTCCGGGAAATACCTACGAATACCGCGGACCCGAGGATCAACAAACGGTGCAGAAGCCGATTGAACCGATGAAAATCAGGCTGGATGAACAGATTGTACGCGGTTATTACCTTTGGTCAGGAGGAACGGTATATGTCGAAGATGTGCCCCGCGAAGTCAAATACGCAACGGGAGAGGAATACACTTATAATGTAGCGGCATTTAAGCTTTTTGTTCAGAAAATGTTTGTACAAACCACTCAGTTTGTTGTGGACAACGAAAAACAAAGGCTAATGGAACTGGAAAACCAAAGCCCGGTTATCGCCGAAGTTGTCACCAAAAGAGAAGCAAGGCCCATGGTGGCAATGGCGCCTTCCCCTTCCGAACAGATGCGCACGCGCAGCCTGAATCCCGCAAGTGCTGAAAACACAAATGTTGCGGGTTATGCCCGCCCTTCTTCCCAATCGCTAAACCCGGTAAAACCCCTGTACAGCGAACTGAGTTGGATACCGATGATGCTGGGAATCCTGCGAGCAAATGGCGTCAATATTGGCGAAAAAGACCTGATTAAATACTTTATTGATCAGCCCTATTTCCCCAAACTCTACGAACAACTGACACGTGATGAAAAAGAGCGGGTGGATAAATATCAGGACAAATAGTTTAGTGCTGAATCCATATTTTCCGGTAAAAAGACTGTCCCCTCAGGTGAATGTTTAGCAAATAATATCCTTCCGGATAAGGGCTTAGGTCTATTGTTTCTTTAACATCCCCGGCAATCCATGACCTGCTGAAAAGTTTGGAACCGAAAGGAGAAAATAACGCAACTTCTACCCTCTGCCCCGGGAATTTGTCTGAGGTTAAAAACAATCGCCCGGAAGTAGGGTTGGGGAAAACCTCAATCGGGTTGTCTATTCCCCCCCAATTATCAATGGGTGTACGGTTTCCGCTTCGAAATCGGGTAATGCCTATATAACCGGGCACAGTAACCGGCACGGAGAAAGTATCATTCTGAATATAAGATACCTCTATAGCAGGTGCGCCAAACTCGATATTCATCGCGAATAAGGATTGCGTAAGCTCGTCCCAAGCAATTGCAAACATGTTGAGAGTATCATTCGTCAAAAAAGAATCCTGTACAAAATCATAATACCCCAGAAACCAGCCCATGTATATCTTAGTACCTGCGGGAACCGGATCAAAATAAGAAGATCCAAATATCCCAAACGCAACAAACCGTACAGAGTCCATCACGGTATCAATTTCCACAACCGTTACTCGGGGTAGGGCTGTGTACCAATCAAAATTGACCAGTATTTTCCCATTTGCAAGGTAAACATTACTATAACCTCCCAATCCTATCGGAGTAGGATTGTTGTGTTTTAAGGGTATAGCCGTTTTTGTCTGTAAATCAATTACCTGAATACTATCCCCATACGCAATAAAGGCCTTATTTCCGGCGACAAATAAGTCGGCAGAGTAGGGAAATACAACCGGTGTGTCAATCACAAAATCGAGGGAAAAATCGGACCGATAGACCCTTAAATACGGCACAGAATCATGCATCGTAACCAGGCGGTCATTCCAGATTTCCACGCTTTTTCCAAATATATCAGAAATGCTGTCGGTTTTCAGCCCGGTGCTAAGATCATAACGGTACATGTTTCGCCCGATAGTGAGCAGGTTATCGCCCTCTATTTCCATGTCTCTCGCATTTACCGAATCCAGCGTATGATAGACTTCGTCGGGATAACTGATGTATCCCAGTTGCCCTTCGGGGTTGAGAAGTTCCTGTGATGTATGCATAAACAACTGTCCCTGAGGTGCCTGTGAAAATGCCGGGACGAATAGAGGGATTAACCCTGCAATACAGATTGTGGAAGGTATAAGATTTTTCATACTTTTAAGACGTATCAAAAACCCTAAATGATGCTTTTCAGAAATGAAGAGGTCAACTTATTTTTAAAATCAACGTTTAAACATTAAATTTCCGTCGCGATGAAACGACGCCATGTTTTACCTTCAATTGCGGCCCTTGCGGCTGCGCCGTGGATGATGAATCTCTCAGATCTCAAAAATATCACCGATGGTTTTGCCCCTGGCCCGAAGATGCCGGTTGTTTTTGTGGGGCATGGTTCTCCGATGAATGCTTTGGAGGACAACGAATTTACGCGGGGTTGGAAAGAAATTGCCCAAAAACTTCCGGTTCCAAAGGCCATTCTTTGCGTATCGGCGCACTGGCTGACCCGTGGCACAAAAGTAACAGCGATGGACGCTCCGCCCACGATTCACGACTTTGGCGGTTTTCCGCAGGCGTTGTTTGACGTACAGTACCCGGCACCCGGTTCGCCTGAGTTTGCCCTCGAAACCCAAAAACTCGCCACCAAAACCCATATCGAACTCGACCATAAATGGGGTCTCGATCATGGCACCTGGTCGGTGTTAAAGGTGATGTATCCCGATGCCAAAATTCCCGTTTTTCAGCTCAGCCTAGACTACTATCAGCCGGGCATGTATCACTACGAACTTGCCCGCGAGTTAAAAACCCTTCGTGAAAAAGGCGTACTGATTGTCGGCAGTGGCAATATCGTTCATAATCTGAGGATGATCAATTTCCGCAATCCCGATCAGGTATTTGACTGGGCACAGGTTTTTGACGAGAAGACAAAATCCCTCATAGCAGACAGGAATATACAGGCCTTAGCCGATTATCAGAAACTCGGCCAGGCGGCAGTTTTATCCGTACCGACGCCCGATCACTATTACCCTTTGATATATGCGTTAGGCGTAACCGATGAAAAAGAAGAAATTCGTTTTTTCAACGAATACCTCGTGATGGGGTCTATTTCGATGCGGTCAGTGGTGGTGGGGTGAGGAAGTGAAAATATCCTCGCGCTTCACGATTTCCTTCCTTTCCTCATTCCTCTTTTTTATCTCCACCCCGCCTTCGGCTAAGGTCCGCTTTGAGACGGTAATTCGCACGGGCAGGCCCAGCAGGTCCGCGTCGGTAAACTTTACCCCCGGTCCGGCAACTTTTTTGTTGCGGTCGTCAAACAAAACCTTTTTGCCTGCGGCACAGAGGCTTTGATAAAGTTCTGCTGCCGCAATAGTTGTCTCTTCCGCATCTTCTAATGAAATAAGTGCGATCTCGTAGGGCGCGATTGACTCAGGCCATATCAGTCCGTTTTCGTCGTGATGTACCTCCGCCAGTGCCGCCAAAATTATCTCCATATCCCACTGAAAATAACCCAGATGAAAAGGTTCCGGCCTTCCCTGCTCACTCATATAGGTAGTTTTAAACAAATCCGAATACCACGTACCCGGTTCCACGTTTTTTCCTAAAGTCATGCCTCGACGCTCTTCCAGCGGCAAACCGGAAAGGCCGGGTAAACCCGCGGAAGCGAGGGTTATATCTGCGACAATATCGGCGGTATAGTCGCGGCCGTAGCAGACATTTTTCAAATGGAAATCTCTTTCATTAGCCCCCGCCACGAGGTTAGGAGACATTACGACCTCGTCATCGGCGATGACGATCACATTTTCCCGGCGAATGCCCATCGGAGAGGCGAAGCCGGGCACACAACCCACTGCGACAATTTCCGCTTCCGTAGCCGCGCGAAGTGAAACTGCGCCGATATGATTGCGCACGGCTCTTTCATTCACTTCTCGATCTCCACGTATCACCGCTATAATTAGCTGGGGTTGTTTTTTTCGAATAACCTTTCCGGTAAAAAACACCACTTTGGCAGTTTGGGAGGGTTGTATGTTGAGGAAATTTGCCAGTTCCTGAATCGTGGCCGTAGCGGGAGTATAAACTTTTTCGGCGGGCAAAGGAAACCCGGGCTGTACAAGTGTTTTGGCGGTGGCAGTAACCGGGATTTCACCGGCAAAATCGCCTTCTCGCTCCACCATATAGCGGGTTTTGCCTTCTTCAAACGGAAAAACCCAACTCCGTGCCCGGCTACATGAAAGACCCGATTCCGCAACAATTTCTTTGACGGGCAGATTCCATTGAGCACAAAGTTGCAAAAACCGACGGTTGATCCCGGCGATTTGATCCTGTAACCCGGCAGCAGAACTGCTGACTATCCAGGTTTCCAGCACATTGCCGGAGCCGGAAGGCAACGCAGGCCGCATCTGCCAGGCGATCTGAGGAAGTTGACGATAGGAAGAAATTTCCCCTGAAATAAAAGGGGTAAAAATTGCCATCGAATCCTGCGGCAATACATCACTGATGCCTGCCCGTGTCCAGACATCTTCTGTATGAAGAACCGGCAATTGAATCTGCGTTGCACCGTAATCCTCCAGTATGCGGCAAAAAGCCTGCGAAATATTTTTAAGGGTACTTTGCCCAAGCGAAAGGAGAACCGTCGTGTCACTCAGCGGTTTGCGCAAATAACCTGCCCTCAGCAGGAAGGCCATTCCGGGAGTATGTCCCTCCACCTGGCGAAGCGTGGAGCCTATAAGTTGAGATACTTTCATGGAGGTAAGTTACGAGGAATTGCTGCAATTGAAGCATTCAGGAAAAACTCAGTATTGTCCGTAAATACTTCTTCCGCCGCCCCAATATTGCTGTTTTAGATGATCGTAAACCAAATTGGTTCTCAAATCAATATCATCATTGATATAGCTTGAAGGTAATTTTGCAAAAAGTGTATTACTCACATAGTTGAAAACGGCGGCGGCTGTTACGGACTTATCAGCCCATAGCTCCACTTTTAGCTTTTCTTTCTTTAGTTCAGTAAGTAGCTCAACTGAAATTTTTCTGATTTCTTTTTTTTCTTTTTCGTTCAGTTTTTTTCCACGTCTGAGAATATCAAAGATGGCTTTCTGCTCATCTGTAAGGCCTTCTCGCCGGGTATCGGCTTCCTCATTTGAATATGCGTTTACGAGTTCAATTAATTTTCTGAAGGTTTCTTTGATGATCGTTTCGTCTTTTCCTCGGTTGTATTCATCAATGATTTCCTGATATCGTTTGTAATAGTCAATGGTCAAAGGATTGCGTTCTATCATTCGTTGTAATTGTTTTTCAACTTTGTCTTTGAGTGACTGAACGGCGGCATTTTTATTTTTAGTTTTCAAAAAGTATTGTTCCAGCAAGTCAAAATCCAAACCGCTTAGGTCAATAATTTTTTCTTCATTGTGTTCGGGTTCTGCTACCATATTTTCTATGGATTCATCCACCACATTTTGGATTTTACGCATAATGTCGGTTACATCTGCACTTTCAATATTGTCTTCAATGGCAGTGTAGATGACATCAATGGCGTTTTTTCTCGGAGCGTATTGATTTAATACTTTGTCGGGTTGCAGGGCTTTGTATTTTTTAAATACTTCTCTTGCCAAAACCTGAAATTTCCGTTTGGTTTCGTCATTGGTGTAAACGGCATTCACGGCTTTTTCCATTGCAGCCAATTTGTGCAAACCGTCTGCTTTGATGAGTTCCTGCAAGTTGAAACTTACTTCATCCTGCAAAAATGTTTCTGTCGCTTCTAAGGCTTCTTCCAATTGCTTGATGAGTTCTTCTTTTGGCTTTACAGGCGGTTCGGGTTTTTCGCCGCCACCGCCTTCCCCACCACCTGAACCGTATATTGCCAAAGCATCCAACAAGGCTGTGTAAGTTTCAATATAGTCCACAATCAAACCGTTGTTTTTGCCTTCGCTGATTCGGTTGGCTCTTGCAATGGCTTGCATTAATGTATGCGACTTTAAAGGTTTGTCTAAATACAACGTAGAAAGGGTAGGAACGTCAAAACCTGTAATCCACATGGCACAAACAATCACAAAACGGAAAGGGTCATCTTCATCTTTAAACCTTGTTTCAAGGTCCTGGGTGTTCATTTTCTCCCTGTGTGGTTCAATGTCCAAATCCCATTTCTGAAATTTCTGTATTTCGTTTTGCTCGGAACTTACCACTACACAAATCTCCGTTTCCTTTATCCATTGTAGTTCTCGGCTTTTCTCCAGTAATTCCTGGTCGCCATATTTTCCTTTGTAAACTTCTTTTTCCAATTGCTCCACATACTTTTCCCAATGCCCCGTAATCAAGTCATACATTTTTACGGCCGTGAGTTTATCCAGAGCGATAAACATTCCTTTGCCTTTGTAACCACGGTTGCAAAAATGCCAAACGGCATCTTTGGCAATAGCATCTAATCTTTTCCTGGCAGTAAGTATCGGATATTCTCTTGCAATCAATTGTTCAACCCTGCTGCGTTGGTCGGTTTCTAATTCTTCATTTTCCAGCAACTGTCTTATTTCTTCATTGATCGTTGGATTTTTCAAACCCAAATATTCCCCTCTGTTTTCGTAATACAGAGGAACGGTTGCTCCATCATCCACACTTCGTTTAAAGTCGTATCGGGAAACATAATCACCAAAAATCCGCTTGGTTATTTCATCATCTTTGAAAAGTGGTGTTCCTGTAAAACCGATAAATGAAGCGTTTGGCAAAGCGTTACGCAAGTTCATTGCTAAATTTCCGCCTTGTGTTCGGTGGGCTTCATCTGAAATGACAATGATATTATCCCGTTTAGTTATTTCTTCCTCAAAGTTGAATTTGTGTATGAGTGTAAACAAATAGCGGTGCTCGGAACTAAGCAATTCTCTCAAATGTTTGCCGCTGTTGGCTTTCAATGAATCTTTTGAGCCTGATTTTACTTGTGGCACTGCACCAATACCGCTGAAAGTTCCGTAAATCTGTGTGTCTAATTCGTTTCGGTCGGTTACGATTAAGAAAGTATAACTGCCTGTAAATTTGTGATGGATTTTTTGGCAGAAGAAAACCATCGAATAAGATTTTCCGCTTCCCTGTGTATGCCAAAACACACCGAGTTTTTGTTTTTCTTCCAAACTGATTTTGCCCAGTTTATAGAGTTGCGCTTTGTGCTGTATGTTTTCAATGGCTTTGTTTACTCCAATAAACTGATGATTTCGGGCAATGAGTTTTACCACTTTGCCCAAAGAATTATCAAACAGAATGAAATTCTCGAACAAATCCATAAAGCGTTTCTTTTCACAAACCCCAACAATGATTCTGTCTAAGGCAACTATGCCTTCATCTTCTTCGGTAATGCGTTTCCATTCGTGAAAGTGCTGATACTTGCCTGTAACGCTTCCAATTCGGCTTTCAATGCCGTTGCTCAATAGTACAAAAGCGTTGTAATAAAAGAGTTTTGGTATTACATCTTTGTAGTCCGTGAAATTATCGTTGTAGGCATTTTCTAATTTACGGTGGGCTGCTTTCAGTTCTATAAATAAGAGCGGAATACCATTTACAAAGCCGATAATATCAGGTCTGCGTTCACGGTTGCTTTTACCTTGCAACCACAATTGACGAACGGCTAAAAAGTTGTTGTTGTCGGGGTTGTCGAAATCAAAAATCTTTAACGTTTTGACCTCACCCCCGGCCCCTTTCCTGTCAGGAGAGGGGGGAAGGACAACGGGAATGCCGTTGCGAAGCAATTGGTGTTTCTCGTAATTAATTTCGGCTAATGACTTGGTAATGCTTTCTTCAATCAGTTTTTCGTAGGCTTGGTTGTATGCTTGCTCGGGTAAGTTGGGATTGAATTGTTTCAGTTTTTCAAAAAATATCTTTTTGAGCACCACTTCTTTTTTGTTCAGCCTGCCCAAGGTGCTGCCTTCGCCAAAGCCTTCTTTGTTGTAAGCCAACAGCGTATCCCACCCCAACTGATTGAAAAATAAATCAATCGCGGTTTGTTCGATGAGGTTGTCTTCGGAGTATTCCCAAGTCATGCTATTCGAATAAGGTAGGCGATATTACATCGGTTCTAGTAAATTTTGCAGGTTTGCCGGCAAGTATTTTTACATTCGGGTTCTTCTTTAAGAAACTGGTTAGTTTCCTGCTATCCCAATCCAATTGTAAAACGAGCAAAATTTCCTTAGATGTGTAAGTCCCTTTGTTTAAAAATTCCAAAATTTCTTTCTCAATGTTCCTTTTTCCATTTCCATAATTAGATACAGGTTCATTCACTTCGTTTTTTTGAGCAGGCTCAAATAATTCCGATGAAAATTTGATTTTCGAATCCACTTCCTCACCGTCCATATTTACCGCCAATGCTCCCAATTCAACTAATTTCAGGTTGGCGTTTTTCTCCTTGGGTTCTGGATAACGAACATAGATTTTTCGACCTCTTTTCAAACCATCCATTGCCCCTTCCCAAGTGCCGCCTTTACTGTCTGATTCTGCTACATAAATTTCTTTTGCCAATCCATAGACATAGGCATTTCTGGCCATTGCCAATCCGACATCCCAACCAGCCTTTGGAAAAAATGTACTCAACACCAAAACGTCACCATTTACAATGGGCTCATAGTATTTTTTGAAACCTGATTGGAAAGTCAAAATTCCCTGTGGCAAAACAATGATGCTTTTCCCATTGGCTTCAATGGTGCTATCCAATGCCTGTTTGTCAACACCTTTGGCAAAACCACTGACCACGACTTTAAATTCTTTTACGCTTTTCTTTGCAATATAGTCAGTAAACAATAATGCCTTATCTCCAGCTTTTCTTGAGCCTACAATAGCTACTGCATCTTCCTTAAGCAAACCTTTTCTGCCTTTGATGTATAAGACCGGAGGTGAACTTTTTATTTTCAAATTCCCCTTTAAAACCACTGGATAATCGGATGAATTAATCGGGATGATTTGAAAGCCTTCATTTTGTAATTGTTCCGCCATGAAAGCTAAGCGAGGCATATCTGTTTTGACAAATTCCAAATCAGCCAACTCCTTGTTAGTGAAAGTAAATAATTCTTTCCATCCCTTTTTGTCTAAGGCAAAGAAATCAGCCCACGACATTTTGTTTTCGTGAATGATTTGAATTATGAAGCGATTTGTCCTTTCAACCGACCACTTGGGTAAGTGTGCCACCGCAATCCAATATGTTTTATCAATGTATTCGTTCATTTCAATTCTTCTTTAAATGTCGCCTCCAACCGTTCTTGCAATTACAAGAGGGGCAATAGAAGTTGCTCCTATGTTTGTTAAGTATTGTCCAATTTCTTTAATAGTGTAGCCACTATCAAAGATGTCATCAATAAGCAAAATGTTTTTACCTTCTATTTCTGCAGGGGTTTGATATGCAAATTTTCCATGCACGTTATCTTTCTTTGATATTCCGCTTTGAAATACTTTTTGAGGTGAGGTTTCGGCTGTCTTGACTAACTTATGCGAAATTGGAATTTTAAGAACGGATGAAATTTTCTCTGCAAAATTCTTTACCAAATCGCCCGATTCTGTTGGTGGCACGTAAACAATCAAATCAATATTTGGGTCTCCATAGTATTTTCTGTATGCTTTCAGTGTCAATCGCAATAGCCAATCAGGAAAATCTCCACCTCCTTCGTATTTGGAATGTCTTAAAGCTGCACCCACATTTGAAACTCCGTAATACGATGCAGCCACGCCATTAACGATCTTACTCTTTGTGGTTTCCACTTCCAACACCGGGAAAAAGGTTTCCCTGAATTCCTGCAATTGCTGTTTCATGGCTTCTGTCGCCACCACGCGCATATGTTGACGTGATGTATCATTATCACAAACGCCACATGCTCTCTGCCGTACATCTCCCAGATAATTGCACAGGTATTGCATCCTACATGACGAAATGCCCGTGTATTCCAACATCTTTTCCAATTCCTGATTCTGGGTATTTCGAAGGGTTTCAAATGCGGATAGGTCTAAAGAAGGCGCATCGGGATTGAAAAAATACTTTTTGATCTTCCCGCTTGTTTGCTCATTGATAATCTTTTGGTCAATCAGGTCAGCAAGGATTACACTTACCTGTGTTTGTTTTAAGTTGGTTGCTTTGATGATTTCGGTCCTGCCCAACAAAGCCGTTCTGGTAACAGCAATTACTTTCTCATACTTCGCAACAGCAGGTTTACTTCCCTCAATAAAAGCCCTTGGCAACTCACCATCTTTATTGGGATTATATAACAAAATAGCAAAGGCTTCCTGGCCATCACGACCAGCACGACCGATTTCCTGATAATAATGAATCGGCGACGATGGTACTTGTGTATGAATGATAAAACGAATATCGGGTTTATCTATTCCCATTCCCAAGGCATTGGTGGAAACAACGCAATCGTATTTGTTATTGATAAAATCGGTTTCTACCCGCATGCGGCTTTCGGCATCCAAACGACCACTGTAAGCTGCCGAATTAAATTTCAGAAATTGTAGCCAGTTGGAAAATATATCTGTATTGGCTTGTGTGCCTGTGTACACAATGCCCGTCTTTTTTAACTTTGGTAAATACTCTGCCAACCAGAAGAATTTTTCATCTTCACTAGCCACTGTAACAACAAACAGTTTGATGTTTGACCGAAGCAGTTGCCCCCTGATTGGAATTAAATCGGAACCCACCTGCTCAATAATATCCGCCTGCACTCTTGGTGTGGCCGTTGCCGTAGTAGCCAAAACTGGAAAATTCTTTGGCAATAAGCGAACAAGGTTTACAATCCTTCGGTAGTTAGGTCGGAAACTTTGTCCCCACATCGAAATACAATGTGCTTCGTCTATCACTACCATTGCAATCTTCATTTCCCTTGCAGCCGTTATCCATGTGGCATTTTCCATGCGTTCAGGGGCGATGTAGAGAATATCAAGTTGGTTTTTTTGTGCCTGTGCAATAAGTTCAGCGTTTTCATGGTCTTCCTGATTGGAATTAATGGCTGCTGCCCGAATTCCTTTCTCCTGCATACTTCGCACTTGGTCTCTCATTAAAGCGATGAGTGGAGAAAACACAATGGTAACACCTTGTAATTGGGTAGCAGGAAATTGAAAGCACAATGATTTTCCAAAGCCTGTTTTTTCAATAAACAACACACGCCTGCCTGCCAACAGATTTTCAATCACCTGCCATTGCAAATCATGAAACTGCTTGAACCCAAACAGTTTTTGTAATTGTATTTCGGCCTCTTGCCTGTTCATATTACACTTCTATTTGTCCGTTCATCAGTTTAGGTAATAATATATCCCGTGCCTCTCTCAATTTGCTGTTCTGCTCGCCAAGAGTGCTGATTAAGGTGAAAATGGGTTTCACCTTTTCAGTAAATGCTTTCAGTTCGGTTTCTTTGGGAATGGTGATTTTTACTTCATCAATGAAGGTTTCAAAGGCAAAGTTGTTAATTCCATTTGCACTATTCGATTTGTATTGGTAAAGCAATCCGTTTTCTTGTCCTTCGTTTAGATACAGATAGAAAAATTCAGGACTTACTTTTTCATTAACTCGAATTAGTTTGGCAAAGCTGGCACACATAACAGGTTGGTCGAACTGCCCCAATAGCCTTTTAGAAATCAAAACTGTTCTTCCTATATTATTTATTTGCCCATTAGAAATTTCAAATACAATATCACCAACTTGCATTTTTCTTGATTCCAAGTTCGATACTTTATGAAAACGTAATGGAATGCCCGAAACATTTCCGCCTCTTGTATCTGGTATGTCTGTTCCTCTAATAACGTATGCTGGCTCGGTAAAACCTTCTTTGTAATCTTCTTCGCCCCAACCGCCACCTATGTAAAACGCAAGACAGGTTTTGATGAATTCTTCCCGTTTGGTTTTGGAGTAACTCATTTCCTGCATCAATTCTTTGTAATGTAATTGCGCCTTCTCCTCCAACAACTTTATCCGCTTCAAATTATTCTCTATCAAATCATCATAAGCCGATAGAATGGATGCGATGCGGCGTTGGGTCGGGAGGGGGGGGATTGGAATTTTGAAAGTTAAAAGTTTTTCTAAACTCAAATTGTCTTGTGCCGCACCAACTGCAATACTTTTCATTCGAGCTTGAAAAATATCAAAGAAGTATTTCACAAATCGTACATCACTTTTATCTTCATAAGGTACAAAACCAATTACACTGTCGGGAAAGCAGGCATCAATTCCTAAAATGGCTGTATCAGCAATATTCGCAGCAATAGTGATACACAATGTTCCTTCTTTCCAAAGTTTACTTTGTGCAAGTCCAGCTTCGTTATACGTTTGGGTGTATTCGTTAATTCTAAAATTAGCGGCTTTAATATCACCTGTTTGAACAAATGGATATTCACCTCCATACAAATGTTCTGCATTTCTCGGTCTATGCCTTGATTTACCTCTTCCAATAAAACCTATTTCATCAAATGATTTTCTCTCCCAGCTCATATCACCTCCGTTTTAGCATTTCCGAACTGTGTACCTTCTTCGTCCCACCTTTCGCGATAATAATTTATATACGAAGCAGTTGCGACAGGGTCAATATCCCACAAATAACGGCACAGGCGGCGGTAGAGCAAGAGTATTTTATCGTCGAAACAGAAATCGAGCATAAAGTCCAGGGTATAACAAATGTGGTTTACATCTTTGGTTTGGGTGGTGATTATATGATCCACCCGTTGTTTGTATTGCTCGCGGGCTTGTTGTGCCAGTTGGGTGTGGGTTTCGACGAGTTTTTTTATTTCTTCCATTATTTATTATCATCCTCCTGGTTCCCGTTTATGACTTGCCAGTAGCCGCGTGTGCCGTTTATTCGCATAAGTACGCCTTTTTTCTTTAAGGCATTGATGTGTTTTTTTACTGCGGCCTCTTGAATTTCTAATTTTTTCGATAAATTGTCAAAACTAATCTTAGGGTTTTTCTCTATTATAAATAGAATCTCTTTCTGCCTTTCGGTAATATCTATTGGGCTACCTATTGGGCTACCTATTGGGCTACCTGGTTGTCCTGTAATTTCAGTTGTGCCTAAAGCCACTTCTTCATCTTCTGACAAATCCCATGCATTGGGGAAAATCATTCGTACAAAATTTTCGGTAAAATAGAAACATTCTCTGGAATAGGCTTCCAGAATGCGGGGTATGCCCGAACCCAGATGCTCCACCAGTTCCAAATCCTTGAATATGCGCATCATCTCTTGGTTGCGGGGAATGGAAAATCCTTCAAAAAACTCCTTTTGACTAAGCGAATCAGGCAAACTTCCCGTGGAGGTGATTTCGATACGGTCGTCGAAAATCTCGAACTTTGGCGGCACCTCGTACGAATAATCGTTGTGAACAATAGCATTGATAATGGCTTCGCGTATAGCAATGGCATTCCAAATACGTGTGTCTATCCGTTCTTTCGAGGTGATACGGCTTCTCGTCTTGTTCTCCAGTTCTATTTTGTCTAATACACGTTTGGTGGCTTTTATGATGGAACAGTAACCATATTCGTTATTCTCGGTTAGGTGTACACGGGTTTTTCCTTTGTATTTAGCAACTTTTATGGAAATAGAATTACTATCCGACATAAGAAAAGCCACATAGTTGAATGCTCCATCTTCGCAAAGTAAACCAAGATTTTGGGGGAATTTGGTATTTAATCGTTTACCTGATTCGTCGTAATAAATTCGTAGCTGTTCAAACTTTAGTTTTTGCTGATTGGCACGTATTTTACCTATAGAGTTGCGGGTACGTCGGGCAAAGAGGTTTTCAATCATTCGGGTAGTCATTGGCTCGGCAGCCGTGCCTATCCTAATAAAGCAACCCTTCTCCGACATACCCTGTTTTTTGATGTAATAGGGTTTTTCGGGTCCACTGGCTACAAATATTTTTATAATTTCTTTGCCTTCCTGTTCTTCCCCAAGAATATCAAAAAGCCCTAAACAAGTAGGCAAAATGTTATTTTTTAAACGGTCTTTGATTTGCAATTGGGTGGCATCGCTGTTGTCAATGCCTTTTACAGAACCATTGTCATCAACGCCTATATATATTGCACCACCTTCGCGACTATTCAAAAAAGCTATCACTTCTTTTTCCAAACCATCGGTAACAGTCGCTTTCAGTTCTATCCTGTGTGACTCTTTCATTACAACAGACTTTTATAATTTTCCTGAATTATTCTGGCTAATTTAGTGGCCTCCTCATTCAACCCCTCCAACTCAATATGTATTTCATTCAGGCGTTCTTCGTAATCAAAGTCATCATCGGTGGCGGTGTCCACGCCTACATACCTGCCCGGGCTTAGGCTCCAGTCTTTGGCTTCGATGTCGGCTTGGGTTACTACTTTGCAAAGCCCTTCCACATCGGTATAAACGCCTTCGGGAAAGCGGCTCGTCAGCCAATGAGCTTGTTTGTAGAAATATTCGGTTTCGTGCAACAAGCCGGGTTCTTCTTCATCGGGGTTGCCGCTCAGCTGTTGTTGCAGGGCTTTGAGAGACGCAATATATTGCGTCTGTACATTCATATCTTTCCAGTCTTTGTTTTTGTTCAATTGGTATTCTTTAGTGGCTGTGCTGATGGCATCGAGCAATTGTTTGATGAGTTTGTCTTGTGGTTTGCGCAGTGTTTTGCACAGGTGGGCAATTTCTTCTATTATTGCTAAATCGGGGCAAACACGTAGGGTTGCCCGTACGAGAGCGTTTTGTTGCTCGTAAATGTTTGTGGTTTCTTCTATGTTCAGGGCATCTACAAAGGCTTGGGCTTCTTTGTTTTCTGTCGCGTATTGGGTGGCAAAGTCGCTGACTGTTTTTATTACTTTCTGCAATTTTTTTTGTAGTTGGGCAGTGGCTTCGGCTGTTGCTACGGCTAAGTCTGCAGCAGTTTGCAGATAGCTTTTTACCGTGTTTTCAAACTTTTGGGTAGCTTGCGGTGAGCCTGTCGAACCCGTGCCTCTATACAGGTTTACAATGCAAATGAGGTTTTGCAATTGCTCGGGGCTAAAGTCGTTGACTTTGCTTGTCACCTTGCGGTAAATTTTTCGGGCATCGAGCATCAGCACGGTGTTTTTGTTCCTCACCCCCGGCCCCTCTCCAAATGGAGAGGGGGGGATGGATTCTTTTTCACGGTCAAAAAACCACAAGGTGCAAGGCAATGAACGGGTATAGAAAAAGTTGTTGCCAATGGCCATCATCACATCTACCGAACCTGTTTTTACTAACTTTTCCCGTATGTCTTTTTCGCTGTGTCCTGCATCGCTGGCAGAAGAAGCCATTACAAAACCTGCTCTGCCTGTGGGCTTCAGGTAGTTGTAGAAATACTGAATCCACAAATAATTGGCGTTGTCGTTTTTCGGCAGGTTTACTTTGCCGTCCAATATCAGGCGTGGGTCGCGTTTAACGGCATCTTTGGCTTTATCCACACCGTCCACATTAAACGGAGGATTTGCCATTACAAAATCAGCCTTGCCTACGAGGTCGTGTTTGTCTTCGTAAAAAGTATTACCTTCCTGTATGTTGCCTTCCAATCCGTGTACTGCCAGGTTCATCTTGGCAAGTTTGGTATTGAGATCAGCTTTTTCCTGTCCGTAAAAAGTAACTTTCTCGGCAGGTTTCAGTCCTTCGCTTTCTATGAAATAGCCCGTTTGCACAAACATACCCGCACTGCCGCAGGCAGGGTCAAACACAATGCCGTGGTCGGGTTCTATTACGTTTACAATGGTCTGCACCAAACTCATAGGTGTAAAAAACTCTCCGCCTTCCTGAGCACCGGTCATGGCAAATTTGTTGAGGAAGTATTCGTAAATCTTCCCGAACAAATCGCCTTCTGCTTTTTGCAACACTTCTTTATTGAAAATGCGGAGCAGTTCACGCAATAAGTCTTTGCTGAAAATGGAAAAGTTCTTGGGCAATACGCCTTTGAGGTTGTCGTATTCGTCCTCAATCAGTTTCATGGCGTTGTCAATCGCTTCGCCTATGTCGGCACTTTCGGGAAGGGAAACCAAGTAGTCAAACTGAGATTTTTCAGGCAAGAACATAGAGTTTTGTTCTTCAAAATCCTTTTTGGTGAGTGGACGTTTTCCCCGTTGCGGATGCGAAGGCAAGGTTTTCTCCACTTCAATTTTCACTTTTTGAAAGCGGTTGTAAGCGTGTCGTAAAAATATCAGTCCCAAGACAGGCATTGAGTATTCCGAAGCAGTCAGTTTACTGTTAGCTCTGAGTTGGTCTGCGGCTCTCCACAGTTCAGCTTCTAATTTTCTAAGTTGTTTTCCTTGCATTTATTCGGTCGCTATCTTGTTAAGATGCCAAATTAATCATTCTTATCGGTGAGCCGATAAGTTGAGATACTTTCATGGAGGTAAGTTACGAGGAATTGCAAAAACCTCCGCGAATTTTGCCAAGATACGCTAAACCCTATTTTAGGAAACTAACGGGAAGTTCTATACTTTTTCTTCTTTCCCGATCTGCCGAATATAAGCCGCAAGTTTTTGGCGACTTATCCCAAGAAACCCGGCAATAGCCGATTTTTCAATTCCGGCTTTGAGCATTTTGGCGATGGATGCTTTTTTGTCAGTTTCCGCTTTTTGGCGGGCTTCCGCTTCTTTTCGCTGAGCTTCGGCTTTGAGTTGAGCCTCGATTTCGGCCTTCTTGCGGGCTTCGGCCTCTTTCCGTTGAGCTTCGGCTTTGAGTTGAGCCTCGATTTCGGCCTTCTTGCGGGCTTCGGCCTCTTTCCGTTGAGCTTCGGCCTCTTTCCGTTGAGCTTCGGCTTCTTTCCGTTGAGCTTCGGCTTCTTTTCGCTGAGCTTCCCCGATTTTCTGGTCTGCCTCTGCCCAAGCCTCCTCGCGTCCCTCTTCTCTTCCTCTGCGAAGCAATTGCATCGCCGGGGAATCATTAAATTCCCATTCTTCC
>JANRJC010000046.1:0-72330 GCA_033764335.1 Bacteroidia bacterium
TTTGCAGGGTGAACCCGCTATCACCGACGAGCATATTGAAAATAATCAGTCGGTTCGCGACATGTTACTCCGCCGGGGAGTCAGACCCGAAGAACTCCCCCCGGAGGAGGATATTCAAAAGTTACAACGCAGACTGAATACGCAGGAAAAAACGATCCCCCGGAAGATAAAGGGATGGGATAAAGGAGAGTAGCTGACAAAACGCTCCGCTGTTTGTTGATAGTGCTTGACCCCAATATAGCCACCCGGTAGAGCCAGATTATAATCTGGCTCTACGTCTTCACCCTACCTCACGCCCCGGCTTTGGGCGGGGAGTACACCATTCCTAGACGCTACTCCACCACCAGCTTTACCGTACTCACGGTTGATCCGCAACTCATCCTCACAAAGTAAATTCCCATCGCCCAGCCCCTGGTCTGAATTTCTGTTTTTTCCCGTACTTCTTTCGGCTGCCACTGATAATCTATTACTTGTTTCCCTTCCAGACTCATCACCTGAATACGCGCCGCTGCTGGTTTTTCTGCCTCCACCAAAACTGTAAACGCATCGGTGGCCGGATTCGGGAATAGACTCAATTGGGTATTGGAAAAGCGAAGCACAACTTCCTCTACTTTGCTGTAGTCAAAACTTCCATCGAGATCCACCTGCCTCAACCGGTAAAATAAATGCGAAGATGACTGCCGGGTGATCATCGGATCAATATAGTTGTACTCAAGAACCTTACTGCTATTCCCTGCAGCCCGGGTAATACCTATTTGCTCATAGTTCGTAGCATCATCCGAGCGCTCAATGACAAAATGGCTGCTGTTGGTTTCGTTGGCGGTAGCCCAGGTTAGTTTTGCATCATCACCTTGCTGAATTGCAGAAAAATCCAGCCATTCCACAGGGAAATAGGTGTCAGGCCCTGTAAGATAAAAAGTAGAAAAACTGGCGGTCTGAAAGGTAATGACGTGGCTGCCGCCGGGGCCTGTTCCTGCCGAGGCAGCGGAAGGAATAATGACCGACGGTGTTCCAATTCCCGGAACGCCGGGAATTCCTCCCGAAAATTTGGCGATACGAAGATCGCCCAGACTACTGACATAAATAGAGGCCGCCGCCAGTGCGTCAAATTCTTCCGGTGTGATATATAACTCTACATTTACATTTGCTGAAGGCGTTTTTTCAGTGGAAATGTAAAAACTGCGGTTGGAGAAAGGAAAATTATTGTTAAAAACACCTGCCGAAAATCCGTGATCAAACGTTGACACCCGCACCTGTCCCAGGTCCTGATTATTGTCATTGATGCCAATCAGTGCGTCTTCATATTCATCCTGAATTTCCAGAATCGCATTATTGAAGACCGACTCGCAAGCGCCATATTCTCCCCGAAGCGCAATATCTGTAGCGGCGATGCTCCCACATGTGCCGCAGTCTGCGATTACAGGGCCGCCATTGGCGATGGAGGAAAGGCGATTGCCCGGAACCGGACGCTCCTGTCCGCCGGAAGGAAGTTGCCAGCCTATCGCAAGGTTGTCTCCTCCTCCTCCTTCTTTCATGCGGGCTTCGATATAATATTTTCTCCCGGCAATCAGATTCTGGGCAATAGATTGCTGCTGGGGATATTTGTCCCATTCAAGCGAACTGGTCCAGTCGGGAACGGAAGCAATCAATGACATATTCGTCGAATCTTCATCTGTGCTGAGATACAACGCGCCTTCATCGTCGCTGGATATCCAGAAAATAAACGCCCCCGTCTCCGGTGCATGAATATATCCTCTGATACGGGAACCGTAATTGTTGGCGACATCGGTCGGTATCTGTGCGATATTGAGTGTCGAGGATGAGGATGGTGCCGAACTCCAGTTTACCGCAGAAAGATTCGTGCCCGATATACCTGTCCAGGTTTCAAATGTAATAAACCCTTCGGGCGCACTGTTGCCACAATAGACAGAGGCAACTTTGCTGAAATCGTCGGTTGAGCCGGCACTGTCTGTTACGGTCAGGGTTACGGTATAATTTCCCGAAGTATAATAGACATGAGAAGGGGTCATTCCCACGCCCGTATTCCCGTCGCCAAAATCCCATGAGTATGACTGAATGGGGCCATTGACATCATAAGAACCGCTGGCATCAAAGTCAAAGCTCATCGGTAATAGGGGGTTGTTTTTAGCGATGAATGCAGCAACCGGAAGCTCTTCCATACCCGGACAGTTGGGGTAAATGTCTTTAAAATAATAGTCGGAAAGCCCCGCATTATCCGTAACGGTGAGTTCGACCCTAAAAAAATATAAAATTCCATCACAGCCTACGGGCGTCAGAATGGTAGTTGTAGAAGGATTGGTGTCTAAAGGTTCCGGATGGTGGTGATTACCGTGAAAAAGGCTGACTTGCCAGGAATAGGAAAGCCCGGCGCCGGACTGTTCGGCATCATTGACCACCGCTGAAAGCGGCTGATTCACATTTCCGGAGAAGTAGTCAAGATTGTCAACACTGGTGGAGACAATTTGGGGAGGGGTATTGTTGAGAGAAACAATCAGGGTATCTTTGGCCGTTACCATCTGATCGTCTTCAACGGTGAGTATCACCATGTATGAAGTGGGGGTAGAATTTCCGCTGTTAAACGTATGGACAGGATTCATCTGTGTTCCCGCCGGCGAACCATCACCAAAGTCCCAGGTATAGGTGAGCGGCTGGTTTTCGGGGTCATAAGACCTGTCACCGCGAAGCGGGATCGTCAGCGGAGAAGTACCATAAATTATGTCAGACCGAATGATCGCTTTGGGTGGCTGGTTGGAGGGAGAATAACGAATTACCCTCACCGAACTTCCATTATTGACATAAAAAAGAGAGCCTTCTATCGGACTGGAGTTAACGGCGGTGATGGCTCCGCCACTGGAAAGAAAGTCTTTGACAACCGTCGGATTATTGTTTGCATCAAAAGTGACATTGCGAATCCACTGTCCCCCGTAGTCTGCAAGGAAATAGGTGTTTTTATATTCTGCGGGATAATCGTTGCCTGTGTACCAAACACCGCCCGTTGCGCAGTTGCCGGTAAAATTTGGACCGGGAATCTGTGAACTGCCGATATTATAGATCGTGCCATTTACCGAACCACGGGCTGTACCGCCCCGCCAGTCGAGTTTGGGGCGTGTGTGAACAGCCGGTGCATAGGTGGCGTTGTTATAACCCGGTTGATGCGTCATTCCTTCCCATTTAGGCCAACCAAAGTTTAGTCCGGGTTCATCGCAGACATTCAACTCTTCCGCACTGTTCCAGCCTACGTCTCCGATGTAGAGGGTACCCGGATTTCCATGCGTGGGATTGTGACTGCCCGTTTCGGGTCTGAGGCTCATCCGGTAGGGATTGCGAAGGCCCATCGCCCACATCCTCGATTTGGGCGAACGGGGATGAGCCGGATCGTAAAAAGGATTGCTGGGGATTGCGTCGCCGTTTGCCGGATTGATTCGCAAAATTTTCCCATCCTGACAAGTCGTGTCCTGACTGCGATATGCGCCGATATTTTGGGCGGCAGTGATAATGCCATAGGTAAGGCCGTTATTTACCCAACCTCCGCTAACCTGCCCGCCCTGATCTACTTGCTCGTAACTCGCTGCATCACCGCAGGCTGCCATCAAGGTACCATCTGTACCAAAGACCAAAGACCCGACGTGGTGGGACTGATGAAGGCTGGGAAAACCGTTATGCGCAGAATCTCCCACCAAAATCAGCCGACTGTTGTAGTCAACAGTAGTGAAATTAGAAGCCGATTCCGCCGTGTAGCGGGTAATGCGCCCGATAGTTGCATCGTAATACTGATCGGTGGCAGCATTGTATGACGGCGTGCCGTAGTTTAGCAGATGGTGTGCATCCACTGTATAAAGCAAATAAATATATCCATTACTCAGAAATGCAGGATCAAGCGCAACTCCCAAAAGGCCAAAGTCCCGCCAATTGCCCACTTCTTCACTGATGTCAAGTAGTGGCGATGCAGATTTTATTCCATTTTCTACAATCCAGACTTTGCCGCCTTTTTCCGAGACATACATCCTGCCATTGGCATCAAAGGTGATACCGATGGCATTGGTAAATCCGGTCGAATAGACTTGATCCACAAAGCCGACAGGTTGGGAAAATACCTTAGCGATATTAGTCCAGGAAAGTAAAACAATAACAATAATGGTAAATGTCTTCATGTGGGGAATGAATAATTAATTTGAACAAACAACCGCAGTGGAAGATTATTCCACCCGAAAAATGAATCAGAATTATAGCGGTGTAATTGGGATTGCTCATGCAAGATAATAATAGTTTTAATACAAAAAAAACCATCAAACCACATATTCCACCTTGTGTTGTAGATTCATCTGCCCCCAGGCTCTTATATTCACCAGATTGGCAATTACCCTATTCAAAAATCAATTACCTTTGAGATGTAAGAAATTGCACTATCTGTTATGAAAACTATGTTTAAGCACTCTTTTTTTCTGCTAACCCTTAGTGTTTTATTGGCATGGAGTTGTCAGGAAAATGTTCCCCCGGCTCCTGACTTTGAAAAACATTTTGCCGATCACAAGATTCACGGCTGTTTTCTTCTTTACGACAAAAATGCAGACCATTACTACGAATGGAATGCACCGAGAATTGATTCTTCCTTTCTTCCTGCTTCCACCTTCAAAGTGTTTAATTCTCTTGTTGCACTGGAGGAAAAGGCTGTAGCTGATGAAAATGAAATTTTTCCCTGGGACAGTCTTCCCAAACGTGTAGCGTCCTGGAACCGCGACCACAATCTGCGGTCGGCGATGGAGTTTTCGGCGGTATGGTTTTATCAGGAAATCGCCCGTCGTGTCGGCGAAGAGAGAATGTTATACTGGATTGATACTGTCGGTTACGGCAATCAGGATATTTCGGGAGGAATTGATATGTTTTGGCTCAATGGAAGCTTACGAATTACGGCCCGCCAGCAGGTGGCTTTTTTGCAGCGGTTATATCACAACGATCTGCCTTTTTCTCAAAGAAGTATGGATATCGTGAAGGATATTATGATCCGGGAAAAAGGGGATGATTTTGTTTTTCGGTACAAAACCGGCTGGGCAGATTTACCTGACCCGGATACCGGCTGGCTAGTGGGCTGGATGGAGCGCCAGGGAAATGTCTGGTTTTTTGCGATGAATATTGACATTCGACAGGACGAAGACGCGGCCGCTCGTGTGTCTATTACCCAAGCGGTGTTTGAAGAGCTTGCCACCCGTCAAGGTGATTAATCTCTTCTTTTTACGCCCAGCCCCGGCTGGTCGGTGAGGTACATAAGTCCGTCGCGGATGGTAAATCCCCCTTCGGCCAGATCTTCGGCAAGATCCAGGCTTCCATCAAGATCAATGTACCGGGTATGCGGACAGGAAAAGGCAATATGCAAACCGGCAGCAATGCTGACGATGCTTTCGTCGTTGCATCCCCACATCAAATCTATACCCGCCATACGGGCGGTGTGAGCAATGCGCTGCGCCTGAAATATGCCGCCGCATTTCATGAGTTTTATATTGAAAATGCCGCAGGCTTTTGGGGCATTCGCCAGCCGCCAGGCGTCTTCTGCATGTACCAGCGATTCATCGGCAGCAATAAGTTGACGTATTTCACGGGGAAGGGACTTCATCTCCTCTACCTGTGAAGCGGGCAGCGGTTGTTCTACCAGTTCGAGGTCAAAGCTACGGGTCTCGTGATAAAAACGGGTAAGCTCTTCCATCGAATACCCCTGGTTGGCATCCACCCGAATGCCCATCCGACTACCAAATGTCTCGCGTAGTTTGTGTAGTCTTTCCAGATCTTCGTCCAGCGATAACCCAAGCTTTACTTTAATGATCTTAAATCCGCGGTCAAAATATTCCTGCGCTTCCTCAACGGTTTCTGCCACGCCTTTAATCCCAATGGTAATGGAGGTCGGTAGGGAATACAAATGCTGGCCCAGGTACTTCACCAGGGGTATGCCCAGATATTGAGCAAACACGTCGTGGAAGGCTATGTCTAATGCAGCTTTTGCACCCGGGTTTCGGGGGAAAAGCGTATGTAATTCTTCACACACCAGGGACAATTCGCGAATATCTCTGCCGATAAACCGCTCCAGGTGATTGCCGTTGAGTGCGGCAATACAGTCATCCATCGTTTCCCCGACTACCTGTTTGCTGGGATTGGATGCCCCCAGGCCGATGAGGCCGGTATCGGTTTTTACCTCTACAAAACAGATTTCCACGGCACTCACGGTTTTGTAGGCAATGGTATAGGGCCGGGTCAAGTCCAAACCTACCCTTTGCACGCTTATATCTTTGATTTTCATCGTTTTAATTCGGAAAGTTTTTGTTTTACGGCAGGAATTAATCCCTCTACACCTTCTTCGACCGGCAATACTACCGGGAGCGATAGTTCATCTTCAAACCGTTTTTGCCAGTCTTTTGCGTCTGAAAGGGAGAGATTCTGGGTGTTGAGTGCTATGCCCAGCGTTTCGACTCCGTACATTTTTATCAGGTCAATTTCATTTGCGAGGGGGAAAATTTTCCTTCCGGTTTTTTCCCAACCTTTATAAAAAATGCGACCGGGAGGATGTACGAGTATAACTCCGTCGCTCATACCTGAAACCAAAAACTCCGAACCACAGGGGCCGCTGGGGTTGCGAAGTGCCGCCTGCCCTTCGATAAATACTACGTCGGGGTTTTCTTCGCGAAAGCAGGAGACGATGGCATGTTCGATTTCTCCGGAGACAAAATCATTAACGGTTGTGTCAAACACAAACCCGTATTTCCCGCCTTGCATCCAGCCGGTCTGGCCGGTGTAAATCATCTCTGATTTTAGGCCGTCGGCGCGGCAAGCCTGCACGAGAAACCGCGCAGTCGTGCGTTTTCCTACGGCACAGTCGGTGCCGAGTACGGCGATCTTACCGCAAGTAACCGAATGGATTTCGCCGCTCCAGAAATGGAGTTCGTCCCGACTTTTGGGTTTTCGCACGTCAATCAACTCAACCTGATAAGCCGCTGCGAGGCTGACCATTTCGGGATTTTCGGAGAGAAATTGGTGCATTCCGCTGACGACCGACATCCCGGCGACGATGGATTCGCGGATCGAGTGCATCCATTCCGGAGCAATGGCTCCCCCCGCATGGGCTACGCCCAAAATGGAAAAATGGGCACTTCCCATACCCGACTGCAAAAATGAGGCAATCGAACCAAAGACGGGGATTCCCCGGTATTTTCCGTCGAGTACTTCACCCGCATCTTTTCCGGCGGAGACAGAATCAATTACCGCTTTTACCTGAAATCTTTCCGAACCACGGATAAGGCCGTGGGCAGTTTTGGCAGAAGGGGTATGCAACAACCCCTGGGTCAATAAGATGGCAGTTCCCTGCATAAAAAGTGATTTTTCTTTATTTCTGCGAAGTTAGGGAAAATAATGGAGTTGGGAGGTTCGGGTAATTAAATGTAGATTTGAACCCATACTTTACCTGAGGGTAAAACCGGCATAATGCCTTCAAAACAATCTTATGAACGAAAAGAGGATTAATGATCTGACCGGATGGGGTGTATTTTTGGTTGCGCTGGTGGTCTATCTTTTGACCATGGCCCCTACCGCTAGTTTCTGGGACTGCGGGGAGTTTATTGCCTGCGCCAACGAACTGGAAGTCACCCATCCGCCCGGAGCACCATTATTTTTGATACTGGGGCGTATTTTTAGCCTTTTTTCTTTTGGCGATGTTACAAAGGTGGCATTTATGGTTAACCTCCTGAGTGCGCTTTCCAGCGCATTTACGGCTTTGTTTACCTGCTGGACCGTTACCATCCTCGCCAAAAAGAGCCTTGCTGCCTCCGACATGGAAAACTCGACCAAACAAGTCGCAACCCTGCTTTCCGGTGTAATCGGTGGCCTGGCTTGTACCTTCGCCGATTCGATATGGTTTAATGCAGTGGAGGCAGAGGTTTATGGAATGAGTTCCTTTTTTACGGCAATTGTCGTATGGCTGATGTTCAAATGGGAGGCAAGAGCCGACGAACCCGACCATCTTCGGTGGATACTCCTCATTGCTTATGTCATGGGGCTTTCGATTGGGGTCCACCTGCTGAATTTGCTCACCATCCCGGCGTTGGCCGTCATTTATTATCTCCGAAAATTTCCTTTTTCCCTCCAGGGACTTTTTGCCACCCTGGGTATATCGGTTGTCCTACTGGCCGTCATTCTTTACGGTATTATCCAATATACTTTCAGTACAGCCTGGGCATTTGAAAAATTATTTACCGGAACAATTTCTGCCTCGGGGGAAGATATCAGCGGATGGGGACTGCCGATGGGCACAGGGTCGGTGGTTTTGGCAGTGATAATCCTCGCGATTGTGATCGGAACAATTATCCTCAGCCATCGAAAACGCAGAGTGGTGCTCAATACCGCCCTTCTCGCTTTTACGCTTATTACCATTGGGTTTTCCTCCTACGGGGTCATTTTTATCCGCTCCAAAGCAAATCCTCCGGTGGATATGAACAACCCGGAAAATATCCTCACATTTCTAAGCTACATGAAACGCGAACAGTACGGCGACCGGCCTTTGTTTCGCGGCCCGATGTATAATGCCCGCTTCGACGTGGATTCTCAAGGTTATCCCAAAACAAAATCCAAAGGAATGAAGTACGTCCTCCTCGATGGTAAAACTAAGTACGTGGAGGACATGGAAGACGTGGAATATCTTTACAAATCCGAAGACCGGGTTTTTTTCCCACGAATGTATGATCCCGGGCACTATTCCGATGTGGGAGCATTTAGTTATATCAATTTTGTAAAACGCCTGGGGGCCGATAAAGAAAACCCGGAAGATGATACACCTACCCGGCTGGAGGATTTTAACTTTTTCCTCCAATACCAGCTAAATCACATGTATCTCCGCTACTTTATGTGGAATTTTGCAGGAAGGGCAAGCGACGAGCAGGAAGCCCGCTGGGAAGACGGATTGTTTTTTCGCGCAGCAGAGCGAAACATGGACAATAAAGGCAATAACCACTATTTTTTCCTACCGATGATACTGGGTCTTATGGGCATGATCTGGCAGGTAGTCATGCGCCGAAAGGACGCCTTTGTGGTGGGATTGTTGTTTTTTTTCACGGGTGTGGCGATCGTCCTCTACCTCAATCAGTATCCCTTACAGCCCCGCGAAAGAGACTACTCCTATGCAGGATCGTTTCAGACTTTTTGTATATGGATCGGATTGGGTGTACTTTTTCTCACCGACCAGTTACGGCGTTTTGCGGGTAAAAATGCGGTATGGCTTGCGGGAGTAATTGCCCTTATAGCACCTGCACTGATGATGATCCAGAATTGGGACGACCATACCCGCCGGGGGCGGTATGTGGATATTGAATTTGCAAAAAACCTCCTGAACTCCTGCGAAAAAAATGCGATACTCTTTACCGCAGGGGACAATGATACTTTTCCGCTATGGTACATTCAGGAAGTGGAAGGTTTTCGCACAGACGTAAGAGTCGTAAATCTGGAACTATTGATTTCTGACTGGTATATCGAACAAATGACCGAACCTAAAAACCAATCCGAAGCGCTGCCCATTACAATGGACAAAAAAGATTATATAGGTGAAAAAGGTCTGGTGATTTATGGATTTCCTTCCCGCAACATTTCCCTTCCGGTACAGAAAGATCAATTGTTTGCCCGTGGGGTTATTACCGAAGAAGAGGCCCAAATTGCAGGCGACGAGATGGTCTGGGAGTTTAAATCACGCGGAGGCAGCCGAAATCCCTACATTTTCCGAAAAGACTCTGTCATCATCAATATGCTTCGGAATATAGCCAACGACGGATGGAAACGACCCGTTTATTTCGCCAATACCATGCCTCCTTCCAGCTTTGTCAATCTACAGGATTATTTTCGGATGGAAGGAATGGCTTTTCGGGTATTGCCAATAAAACGCACGGAAGAAACTGCGAATGATATTTATTTCGGCAGAATTGGGCAGGATATTATGTACAAAAAACTGACCGAAGAATTTCTTTATACCGGAATGGACGACCCTTCCGTCAATTTTGATGAACATATCCGCGAAGTGATTATCGGCAATTATCGGAATTGTTTTTTCCGACTTTGTAACAGTTATACCGAACAGATACTCCGAATGGAGGCGGACTCCCTGGCGGATCATTCGGCGGAGGTAAACCAACTGCGCACCCGAATCGAAGAACTGGTTCGTTTTGCCGATAAAAAAATGCCGCATTCGGTTGTGCCTAAAAACCTCACCCTGCTGATTACACAAGGGCAGATGCTGGAACAGATTGGACTTTCCGACCTGGCATTGGATGAATTTCACCGGCTGAAACCCATCGCTCTGGCCGACCTGCATTTCCGCGAAAAACATGGCTATGACATTGACCAGAATACACTTTCGCTGAGAGCGGCGGTGATTGCTATCCAGATATTTACCCGAAGAGGATTAGAGACAGAAGCGATGGAGATTGCCTCCGAGATACAAAAAACGACAAAATCGCCGATTGGATTTCAGATTATTGAACAAATGAAGCAGTAAGGAAATGCGAGAGAGACAGAAACAACCCAATAACCTTATCTACGGCATACACTCCGTATTGGAGGCTCTTGAAGCCGGAAAACCGGTGGATAAAATCATGATCCGCCAGGGAAATATACACGGGCGTATCGGTGAAATCCGCAGCCGCGCAAAAGACTTGCAGATACCTGTGCAAATGGTACCCGATGCCACGATTGAGCGAATCTGCCCTCCGGGAAGCAATCATCAGGGCTTAGCGGCCTTTATTTCAGCCGTAGAATACCAGCCGCTGGAAGAGATCATCCTGGGTATCCAGGAGCGCGGCGAGACGCCGCTGTTGCTGTTACTCGACAGCATTACCGACGTTCGAAACTTTGGCGCCATTGCCCGCACAGCGGAATGCCTGGGAGTACATGCCCTCGTTGTTCCCGCACAGGGTGCGGCGGCGATTAATGCCGATGCCGTTAAGGTATCCGCCGGAGCATTGCACCATTTGCCGGTATGTCGTGTCAACAACCTTGTGGACGCCGTTATGCTTATGCAAGCCTACGGCATTGCTACGATTGCCTGCACCGAAAAAGCAGAAGCCAGCATTTACGATATGGATTTCCGCCCGCCAATGTGCCTCATTATGGGAGCCGAAGACAAAGGTATATCCACCACCCTTCTAAAACGCGCAGGGTTTCTGGCCCAGATACCGATGTATGGAAAAATCTCTTCGTTAAATGTCTCCGTAGCGGCGGGAGTCATCATGGCGGAGGCGCGGCGGCAGAGGGGTTAGGAGATAAGTCTATATTCCTCTTAGGTCAAGATGAATCAGCTTTTCTGAATTCGGCATTTCTAGAATACTTTTTTCGATTATCGGAATGAAAGGAGCGAGTGTCTTATAGCGGTTATCATAAGTTAGTACTACTATGATTTTAATTGGATATTTATCTATATTCTGTTGATGTTCCAGATTTCTATCTACTGTCAATAGGTATTCAAACGCAGCATTCGTCATTGCAGCGAGAAGTTCACCATTCTTTTTTGATGCCCATCCTTGATCGTGGACACTGGATGCTTCAATGCGATCAGAAAAATGTCTAACCAACGGTTTGGGTAGATTTTCATCAAGCAGCACTTTTTTCATTGCGCTTTATAGGGTTGAATGTAACCATATTCTCCATCATTTGAAGCAGGATATCTACTTGTTCTTTTGATACAGAAGGAAAATCGTGAAGAAATTCTTTCACACTATCCCCTCCTTTTAAATAATCGAAAAAATTTTTCACAGGGACTCTTGTTCCTGCGAATACGGGATCACCACTTTGAATATCTGGTGAAATCGTAATGATACTTTTTCCTGTCATAACTTTTTCGCTTGATATGATTGGTTGTCTAAATATACGGATTTTCTCATTATTTATCGGAAATATCCCGCATACATTTCTGGCAAAGTTTCCAGCGTCTGGAGCTGAATATCCTTAAAATAAACTTCTGCGGCTTCACTTTGTAGTTGGATTTTTCCTTTGGTGAGGGGAACGGATTTTCCGTCTTCCACGTAACGGGAGTTTTGCAATACCATTACCACTTGGCCATTGACAATGTGAAGACTTTTGCCCTCAAAACAGACCAATTCTACGTTTGTCCATTCTCCATGCGGACTTTCACGGTTTTCGCTGCGAAGGCAAAACCCGCTTATATCTGTGCCCGTGCCAACCGGTAAAAAAGCTTGCGTTTCATTTGCTACCGGATTCATAATTCCTTCCGGGATAAAAGCCCGTATGTCTATGGCGGAGTTGGCGATATTCCAATAATCACCGGTATGCCCTTCCATAATCTGAAACTCCTGCGAGAGCATCCACGCCCGCCAGTAATCTTTGCCGCATTCTCCGACAGAATGGTAAAGAATGCCCGAATCTTTTAGTTTGTCGGTTCGTGGAACCCATTTTTTATCGCCCCATTTGACTTTGAGTTTCAGGTGGTAGTTTTCAAATTCCTGTTTGGTAAAAACACAACCGTAAATTTCTCCGCTGATTTTGAGTATGGGTTCTCCCTTTTCTTCGATAACCGAAAATACCTCACTGATATTTTGATTATAACCAATGGGAGGTAGGGTGTCGCCTTTTTCATCTACCGGTATCTCTCCGTTGTAATCCGTAGAATGCCGGTAACTGAGGTACATTTCCCACTGAGAAAGATCTTTGTCCAGTAAAGATGTCCAGTTTTTTTCTTTGGGAGTAGAACAGGAAAAGAATAATACTGCCGTACTTAATACAGCAATACACAATCGTTTATTCATGGGGTTATTTTTAATTGAATCTGAATTTCTATAACCCCGCCAGAATCGTTTTTAAACGCTCCCAGGAGGCATTTCTTGCGGCTTTGTTGGGATCTTCGGCACTGAGTGCGGGATCATCGCCGCTACGCATATAAGCATGGCCCGCACCGGGGTAAATCACCGGCTCATAAAATTTGGAACCGGCTTTCATATTTGTGGTCGAAGCATCAATGGTGCTGTTGACGCGGTTGTCGTTGCCGCCATAAAATCCATATACCGGTGCTTTGATTCGGGCATAGTCCTCGGCATTTTGGGGGCCTGTACCATAAAACACCATAGCGGCTTTTATATTTTCATTGTTGGTGGCAAAGTTGAAACACTGGCTTCCCCCCCAGCAAAAACCAATGGTGGCTGTTTTTCCGTTTCCCGCTGAAAGCGAACGCGCATATAATTCCACGGCTCTCAGGTCGGCGGTCACCTGCTCGGGCTTCAACTCGTACAGTGCTGTCCGGGCATCATCGGCATTGGCAAAATCGGCGGTTTTGCCGCCATTAGGCCCTGCACCCGAAAGTAGGTCGGGGGCAATGGCGATATATCCCGCTCCGGCAACCTGATCGGCAAAACTTCTCGCCCAATCATTCAGCCCGCGATTTTCATGAATGACGATCACTACGGGCACATTCTCCGCAACTTCCGGGTAAACCAGAAAACAATGTACCACCCGGTCTCCGTATTTTACTTCTACCCACTCCTGATGGCGCGAAGAATTTTCGAGTTGGGCCAGGGCATAGTCCTGTGCCCAAAGGCCAAAAGAAAACCCCACAAGTGCAAAAAATAATAGTGTCCCTTTCATGTTATTGTTTGATTTTAGACAAAAATACTATTTACAACAGAATCTCGCATGATAATCTATCCAGAAAAAGCTTTTTCTCCTTCCGCATACGGAATGCAGGGGTCAAACCGCCCGGGCACGGCCACATGCCGCATCGCTTTGGTAGAACCTATTTCCGAGGTCAGAAAACCCAGAAGTGAAAGCTGTTTCATCATTTTGTAATAATGGGATTCGGGATCGCCTGGCCCTTTTTTGCTGTCATAGTCTTTGATTTCGGATTCAAGGGTGAGCAGAAATTCATGCCTTTGTTCGGGGCTAAGTTTGCGAAAGGTTTTTCCGTAAAGGCGGTTGACCGTTTCTTCCAACCGAATGATTCCGTCGAGGAATATTTTTTGCTCTTTTTCATCATAACATTCGGTCACGATGACATTCATAAATCTTCCGGTTTTGGCGGCTTTGGCTCCGGGTGAGGTTTCGGTTTCGGGCAAAATCGTTTCGGCGATTTCATCCATCAGTCGCTCGTAGTTGTTGGGGGTCAATAATCCTTCATAATGGGGTTCGCCCGGCATACATCCGGTGAGGAACGCCTGCGCTCCTACAACAGTTCCGCCCATGATCAGGGCTACGGTGGAGATTGCTTCTCTTCTATTCATGTTTTTAGGGAGAATGAAGGGTCAGATATTTTGTTTGTTCAGTTCTTTTACGGCATAATCCACTGCACGGGCCGTGAGGGCCATATAGGTGATCGAAGGATTCTGGCAGGCAGACGAGGTCATACAGGCTCCGTCACTGACAAATACATTTTTGACCGCGTGCATTTGGTTAAATCCGTTGAGAATGGAGGTTTTTGGGTCTTTGCCCATTCGCGCCGTGCCCATTTCGTGAATGCCTCTGCCGGGTGCGCCTTCGGTATCGGTTTTTTCGATGTCTTTCATTCCGGAGGCTTCCAGCATTTCTGCTCCATCGTCGAGAATGGCTTTAAGCATTTTTACTTCGTTTTCCCGGTATTCGCAGGAAATTTCGAGCTGCGGAATGCCCCATTTGTCGGTCTGATCGGCACTGAGTTTTACCAAATTGTCATAGTGGGGTAAATGTTCCCCCATTCCGGTCATCCATACCGTCCACGGCCCGACTTCGGTGAGTTTTTCCTTAAATATTGCGCCAATTTTGGGGTCGTCCTCGGTGAGGTTTCCCCTGCCTCGTGACGCGCCAATCGAATAGGCGTACCCGCGCAGATAGTCGCTCTGCCGGTCATCGCCAAAGTTGCGATAGCGGGGAATATACCCCGCAGCGGGCCTCCGGCCAAAGTAGTATTTGTCTTTCATCCCGTCATAGGTTGCACTGAGTTTACCCCGATAGTTGTGGTCCATTAGGTAATGTCCCAATACCCCGCTGTCGTTGCCCAGCCCGTTGGGAAATCGGGATGAGGTAGAGTTAAGCAGAATCAGGGTAGTATTGAGTGTGCTGGCATTGACGAAAATGATTTTAGCATAAAACTCCCTTGCTTCCATCGTTTCGCTGTCAATCACGCGCACCCCGGAGGCCTTTTGGGTGGTTTCGTCATAAATGATGGAATGCACCACCGAAAAGGGCCTGACGGTCAGATTGTCCGTAGCCATTGCCGCCGGCAAGGTGGAGGAGTTACTGCTGAAATACCCGCCGTAAGGGCAACCTCGCGAACAGCGGTTTCGGTACATACATTGCCCGCGACCATTGTGGGGTTGGGTGAGGTTTGCCTGGCGCGACATGATGAGGTTGCGACCGGGAAAACTCGCTTCTAATCGCGTTTTGATATGTTTTTCGAGGCAGTTGAGTTCCATTGCCGGCAAAAACTCGCCATCGGGAAGTTGCGGCAGGTTTTCTTTGCTTCCGCTTACGCCGATAAATTTTTCGACATGTGAATACCACGGCGCAAGGTCTGCGTAGCGAATCGGCCAGTCCACGCCATTGCCGTCCTGAGCATTGGCTTCAAAGTCAATGTCGCTCCACCGCTGCACCATACGCGCCCACATCAGCGATTTTCCGCCGACCTGGTAACCTCGTGTCCAGCTAAAGGGTTTGGCCTCGACATAGGGATGTTCTTCTCTTTTTACAAAAAAATGGCCATCGGCAGGCGATCTTTGGCCTTGCCCAAACGTTTGCAGCCGATAGGGGAACTCCCATACTTCTTTGTTGGCAGTGGGGTAGTCTTTTACGTGTTCGACGTTTCGGCCTCGTTCGAGAACGAGGGTTTTGAGTCCTTTTTCACAAAGCTCTTTGGCCGCCCAGCCGCCGCTGATGCCGGAGCCGATGACAATGGCGTCGTAAGTGTGGTCTTTTCGGGCTTTGCCGTTGATATTGAGGGTGTCGGGCATGGGAGTTAGTTATTTTTGAGGAGGAAATTTTGCGGTGAATAAATTGCGAAGAAAAATTGTAACTTCCCAACGGCTGTATTCCTTTATTACCCTCAAAAACTTGCCTATATGCCCGATTCCCGCCGAAATTTTCTGAAAAAGGGTGCCTCGCTGGCTGCTGTTTCTGCTATAGCACCTGCTTCATTTTCGATTCATTCCTCCCGCCCCAAACCGATAAAAGAAGACTTTATGCAGCTATGCATGTCTTACTTTTTTGGTTTTGAGGAAAATAAAATGGCTTACTCCCGCCAGATGGGGGTAACCGGTGCCGTGACTTCTGCCAATCCCAATATGGCAGGTCTTCCCAACAAAAAACCCTGGGAATACGAAGTGCTGGCCGCGATCCGCGACCGTTTTGCCAAAGAGGGGCTTCAGTTTCGCGTGCTGGAAGGCCCGCCTTCCCTCGACAAAGCTAAACTCGGTATTGAAGGGAAAGACGAACAAATTGACAATTTTATCACCCTCATTCAAAACCTGTCGAAAGTGGGGGTGGACACGATCTGTTACAACTGGATGCCCGTGATCAGTTGGCACCGCACCGACAATGAGCGTAAAGGCCGTGGAGATGCGCTGATGACGGCCTTTGATTATAACACGGTCAAAGACCAGCCGCTGACCGAATACGGGGAATTTTCGCCCGAAACCATGTGGAAAAACCTCGAATATTTTCTCAAAGCAGTAATTCCGGAAGCGGAAAAAGCAGGCGTCAAACTCGCCATGCACCCCGACGATCCGCCGGTCAGCAGAATTCGGGGTATTTCGCGGATTCTTACTTCGGTGGAGGCCTTCAAAAAACTCATCAACCTCTACCCCAGTCCGAGCAACGGAATCACCTTTTGCCAAGGTACATTTGCCACAATGGGGGAAGACATTCCTTCGGCGATCCGGTACTTCGGGAAAAGGGAGAAAATATTTTTTGTGCATTTCCGCGATGTGTTGGGCGACCCCGAAAATTTCACTGAATGTTTTCACGACAATGGAAAAACGGACATGTATGAAGCGATGAAGGCGTATATTGAGGTCGGATTTAAAGGCCCCATTCGCCCCGACCATGTACCCACGATGGCAAATGACAGCAATACCCATCCCGGTTACAGTGTACTTGGCAAACTATTTGCCGTTGGTTACATCCGGGGGCTGATGGAAGCTGCCGCCAAAGAGTCGTGAATTTTTAAATTATGCTTCAATCTTTCAGGGCTAAAACCCTGGTTTTCTACGGGTTGCCGGTTGTATTGTGGATGACCGTTATTTTCCTGTTATCGGATCAGACCAAAGACGAATCAAAAGGCCTAAGTGATTTATTTCTGGCTATTTTTCGTTTCCTTGACCTCGATCCGGTAAGGATGCAGGAACTCGGTGTGCCCCATCTGATCCGAAAAGCCGCTCATGTCACGGAATATTTTATTCTCTACCTACTCGTGTATCGGCTGGTATATCGGCATTACCCTGAAAAGACCTCGTTACTTTGGACCCTGATGATCTGTATCGTCTATGCTGCTTCGGACGAATACCACCAGACATTTGTACCGGGCCGGGGTGGCCAGGTGTCGGATGTGGGGGTTGACTCCATCGGTATGATTCTGGCATTATTAGGGTGCTGGAAAATGTATGGCCGGACGGGAAAAGAAGTAAAAAATGCCTAAATTCGCCCCTGCATTCTGAAATTTTTGTCGAACTTATTTCTGCACCCCGAAACGAAAAATTGTATCATGAGCATAGAAGTAAAAGTGCCCAGTCCGGGAGAATCCATTACCGAAGTTGAAATCGAAAGCTGGCTGGTGAAAAGCGGCTCTTTCGTAGAAATGGATGCCGAACTTGCCGAAATCAACTCTGACAAAGCCACACTTACCGTAAATGCGGAAAGTGCAGGTATTATTGAAATTCTTGCTGAAGCAGGCACAACCGTCGCCGTCGGGCAGGTCATCGCCCGCATCAATCCCTCCGGAGAAAACGCCGCACCGAAAAAAGAATCGGCTGCGGAACCGGTCAAGGAACAAACTCCGGTTAAAGAAACTGTCTCTTCGGAGAATTCTTATGCAAAAGGAGTTCCCTCGGTTTCGGCGGAAAAAATGATGAACGAAAAAGGAATTGACACTAAAACCGTCGAAGGCTCAGGCCGCGACGGTCGTATTACTAAAACGGACGTGGTCAATTTTAAAAATACACCTCCGCCCGTTCCAAAAACCGAAAAACCTACCCCCGCTGCCATGCCGGTTGTGGGTAATGCCTCCGGGCGAAATGAACGAAGGGAAAAAATGTCCTCCCTCCGCCGGAAAATCGCTGAGCGGTTGGTTTCCGTCAAAAATGAAACGGCTATGCTCACCACTTTCAACGAAGTGAATCTGCATGAACTGATGGAAATCCGCAAAAAATATAAGGACAAATTTAAAGAAGTACACGGCGTAGGACTGGGCTTTATGTCCTTTTTCACTAAAGCTGTAACCATGGCTCTCATGGAGTTCCCCGCCGTAAATGCCCAGATTGACGGGCAGGAACTGGTTTTTCATGACTATGCCGATGTGGGAATTGCCGTCAGCACGGAACGCGGGCTGGTTGTGCCCATTATCCGAAACGCCCACCTGATGAGTCTCGTGGAAATTGAGCAGGCGGTGCTTCATTATGCGCTTAAAGCCCGCGAAAACAAAATCTCCATCGAAGATATGACCGGCGGTACCTTCACCATTACCAACGGCGGTGTATTTGGTTCGATGCTTTCTACCCCGATCCTAAACCCGCCGCAAGCGGCTATTTTAGGTATGCACAATATCGTCGAAAGGCCTGTCGCCATCAATGGTCAGGTTGTCATTCGCCCCATTATGTACGTGGCATTGTCTTACGACCATCGGCTGATTGACGGAAAAGAAGCGGTGAGCTTCCTCTTCCGCGTCAAAGAACGCCTCGAAGACCCTGCCCGAATGCTGCTGGGGGTCTGATCATTCCTCACAACCAATCGGCGCACCATCCGGTAGTTCCGGCGCTTGAGGCATCTGAAATTTTTCAGGGGCGCGCCGGAACTGCTCAATTTCCAGCAGGGACATATTATAATGGGCCAGTTGGTTTTCTTCTTTCAAGAGCGCAAGGTTTTGACTTATCCAGTCTTCGATCTGGTCTATTTTGAGCAGTGCTACCGCTCTTACCTGTGGAGTGACCTCGGTACTGGCCGCAAGGTTCATCAGATGATGAAGTACCAATGTTTCAACCTCGCGGTTGATTTCTGCGGCATAGCTATTGCCCTGAGTCGTTTTCCAGGTAGCCAGAATGATTTGATCTATAACGGCTCCTAAACCGGGATACTTGCTGTCTCTTGCGTGAAACTCCACCAATCGCGCCGCCCTTTCCGGATGAAATAAAAGGCTAAGGGTATGGTTTGCCGCACCGGAAGCCACACCAATGGGATCAAGCGTATAGCCCGTCCGGATACGGAAATGTTCTCTCCCTCGCTCATACCCCGGAGGCCTCGGCGGAATCAGCAGGAGAAGATTTTCCGGGATCGCCAGGACGGCAGGGTCGAGGGTATATATTAATGCTTTTAAAGCCGCCAGTTGATCTGCCGGAGAAACAAGCTGGTTTCCCTGATTCTTTTCGGACCTTACCGGATAAGAATAATCCATTCCACCGATAAGCGATACTGTTGCTTCTACCTGATACCGATGGGAAAAATACAGCGGAACCAGCACATCTTCCAGCATAGCCATAGGTGTACCGTCCGGGATATTTGCCTCGCCAAATTTACTCATGGCAAGTTTTCGAACCTGAAGCACGCGATCCAGCTCTGCCGAAGCATGGATACCATTATCCCATAAATGAGCGTAGGGATGGGCACTGCCGGAAGAGCGGGAATCCTGGTCGGTAATATACCTCAGTCCCAACGTCTGATTCCCCTGAAGTGTATATTCCAAAAACTCTGCTTCTTCATCCCCTGCTGGAATGTCTTGATACCCGTACAAAATCGCTCGTTTGTCCCAAGTACCGATTCCCGTGGCATACACTTCCGAGAAATCGAGGTTTCCGAGTTCGTTGATTCTTACCAACGGATGAGGATAATCCATCACCGAAGCCCGGCGGTTGGTACTGGCGGCAAAATTATGAGCGAGTCCTAAGGTATGGCCGACCTCATGGGCAGACAACTGCCGAAGCCTTGCCAGAGCCATTTGTTTCATTCCCAGCGAAGGTTCTGCTCCGGTTTCATAGGGTTGTAATAAACCTTCGGCAATCAAAAAATCCTGCCTTACACGCAGCGAACCGAGGGTCACATGACCTTTGATGATTTCGCCGGTGCGGGGATCGGTGACGGTATTGCCATACGACCAGCCCCGAGTAGAGCGGTGAACCCATTGGATGACGTTGTATCGAATATCCATCGGGTCGGCGTCTGCGGGCAAAACTTCGACTTGAAAAGCATTCAGATAACCCGCCGCCTCAAAAGCCTGATTCCACCACAAAGCTCCTTCAATCAGGGCTGAGCGTATCGGCTCCGGTGTGCCTCTGTCCACATAATAAATAATGGGTTCTTCCGGCTCGCTTACGCTTGCCGCCGGATCTTTCTTTTTTAGCCGATGCCGGGTAATAAACCTTTTTTCCAGCGGCTCATCTATGGGGGTAGCGTAGTCAAACCACGATACCGGAAAATAACCTGAACGGGGGTCGTAAGGCCGGGATTCGTAGGCTTTATCGGGAAGTTTTACAAAGGAATGGTGTTGTTGTACCGTAACCGCCTGCGGCGTAGGGGTGACGTCGCGGATGTATCCGCCCCGGGGGGTTCCCTGAAAGGTAAGCAAAGCCTCGAATTCGGAGTTTTCCGGGAAATTGCGGGTATTGGGCAAATAAATGACCGACCGGGCAGGATCGGGCTGATAATCGCCCTGACCGGTTTGGCGCAAAGTTTCTACCACTCCGCGGGCATCCTGAAGGAAAAAATCCGTAGCGTCCACCAATACGCGATTTCCCTCTTCGCGTTCTACCTTAAATCCGGCCAGTACCGATTTGGCAAAGGCTTCTTCCACCGACTGTTTTTCGTCAGGATTGAGGCTATTGGCGCGAAAGCGGTAATTGGGTTGAATCAGCAGCACCTTAGGACCACTGCGCATAAATCGCACGATGCGCTCACCGGCGATCTGTCCCCGGTCAAGCCCAATATCATTGGAACCTACCCCTGCTCGCAGGGAGTGGACGTAGAGAAATTCATAATCAAACCGATCAATTTCCAGCCAGATTTTCCCGGTTTTTTCGTCCCAGTAAAAAGGGAAAAAACCTTGAAAGGCTTTCATTTCTTTGGTAAAAGCAGTGATCGTCTCCGGCGGAACGGTGGTAACAACTTCTTTTGATGATCCACAAGCCATTACGATCAATGCCAGCAAGAGCAAGTATTGGCGGCGCATATTGGGGTTATTCTTTGTTCAAATATACAATTATCCTTTTACAATCGCCCGTCTCCACTTCGAATTGCGCCTTCTGTACCCAGCTTTTTGTGAATGGTTTTGCGCATATCAAGCAAATACATATAAAATTCCAATAGCCGGTCTGATTCCGCAGCATTGCCTTCGGCTTCCGCGGCTTTTAACTGGTCTTTACATTCGGTCAGAAGATGTTCTACTTTTCGGCTTTTGTAGTGGTAAACCGAACTCTCAACCGTCCGGCGAATATCATCATCCAGATCAATCACAAAGGCTCCGTGTTTTTTCCAGCCCGGACTGATTTCGTAGGGGGAAATCATCAGGTCTGAAACGGTTTTTCGAAGGGCATCATCGTCATGATTGAGATACCGCTGGATATTGACGCTGCCCAGGGTTGTATATTCGGAGAACATCTGGTTTTTCAGATCTTCGTAGGTCTGATTCTCAAAGGTAAGTCCTTCCAGTTCGGCCATAAGATAAGCCAATAGCGGAAATTCCTCGATCTCTATGGGCGTTCCATCGGGAGTTTCTCTGGCTCCTTCGTAAGTGGAAAAATTTTTGTCGTGATAATTGACAATCACTCGCAGCAGTTCTTTTTCCTGGCTGGCGAGGGGAAGCTGTTCAAATCCTTTGAGGTCTTTGACCGGCGCGGAAGTTTCTTCCTTTTGGGAGGGGATTTCTTCGCGTCGTTTTTCGCGGGACTCGAGTTTGCCAATCTCCCGCCGTGCTTCTTCCACCGCGTGGGTCATCAGGGCTTCGGTGATGTCCACCTGCTGGGCGACGTGTTTGATGTACATTTGCCGCTCCACGCGGTCGGGGATATGGCCGACGGTTTCGGCAAGGGACTTGATCAGTTCGGATTGAAACCGGGGGTCGTTTTGGGGTTTGCCCTCCGACATTACCCGAATCTTAAAATCCAGAAAAGAAAGGGCTTCTTTTTCGGAAAAATCTTTAAAGGCCTGGGCACCAAAAGTATTTACATACGAGTCGGGGTCGTGGTTGTCGGGCAAAACCAATACTCGGGCATTCATGCCTTCTTTGAGCAGGAGATCAATTCCTCTTAAAGCTGCTTTCACCCCGGCGGCGTCGCCGTCGTAGATCATCAGCACGTTTTTGGTGAAGCGGCGGATGAGCCGTATCTGCTCAGGAGTAAGCGCCGTACCGCTGGAGGCGACCACGTTTTTGATTCCGTTCTGATGCAGAATAACGGTATCCATGTATCCTTCGGTGAGAATGCATACGTCCAGATCGCGGATGGCCTTTTTTGCCTGAAAAAGTCCGTAGAGGATTTGGCCTTTGTGGTAAATTTCGGATTCGGGCGAATTGATATACTTGGCGATGTCCTGCGCTTTGCCGAGGATTCGCCCGCCAAACCCTACGACTTTGCCGACCGGATTGGCGATGGGAAAAATGACCCTGCCGCGAAAACGATCCACGAGGTTTCCGGTTTTCTCCGAACGGCTGACCAGGCCCAGTTCAATGAGATATTCTTCTTTGTAAAATTTGGCGACGGCTGCTTTCGCAAAAGCCTCCCATTCTTCCTGACAATAACCCAGTTGAAATTCGGTAATCGTCGCTTCGAGGATTCCCCGCTCTTTAAAATACGAAAGGCCAATTTGCCTGCCTTTGGGCGTTTCGAGCAATTGTTCCTGGAAATAACGCGCCGCAAATTCATTGACCACATAAAGACTCTGGCGTTTGTCTTTTTCTACTTTGGTCTCTTCGGTTTCCTCTTCTTCTTCAATCTCGATATTATACTTTCGGGCAATGTGTTTTAGGGCGTCCACATATTCGTATCCCTCAATTTCCATGAGAAAATTGATGGCATTTCCCCCTTTCCCCGAACTAAAATCCTTGTAAATGCCTTTGACCGGGTTGACGGCAAAGGAAGGCGTTTTTTCATTGCTAAAAGGCGAACGCGCCCAATAATTGGCGCCCCGCTTCTTCAGCGGCATATAATCCGAAATAATGTCCACGATGTCCAGGGCATTATAAATCTGATCTACGATATGTTGAGGGATACGTGCCATAATTGACCCGAATATACATTTTTTTAAGACCCGGTGATATTTTCCGAAGCGGTGCGTCAAATAGAATCAAACACAATTGCCTTGCATATGTACCGTCCTATACACTGGATTACCTTGCTCTTCTTTGCCTTTATCCTGATTGCCAACCGCATCCCGGAGCCCGGAGCCGCACCTGCAGTTTACGCCCATGAAAAAAACCTCAATTCGTATTGCGTTTCCTTTGACCAACGAGAAAAAAATATCCTTATCCAGACTCACTTTTCGCAGCCTTTCCGCGTAAGGGTGTTGGACAGCGAAGGACATCTCACCTTCGGCCAGAATCTAAAAACTCCGCGCCCATTGCTGAAGGTTGACTTCAGTCGTAACCTTAGCGGCTGGTATTATGTACAACTACAATTAGCCGATGGAAGGTTTTGGGGAGAATGGATAAATGTGTAAATTCAACGGAACGAAGAGGAATTTCTCATGGAAAAAAAGCCGAAAAAACGATCGTTAAAAAAGACCGCTCTTGTTCTTCTGGCACTTTCTATGGGAATTGTTACCGTTTTCATTTGTAATTATATTGTTATTCGAAGTACAACCGGAAAACTTTTTGTTTCAGCCGGAGACACACCCAAATACAAAGTAGGCCTTCTGTTGGGGACCAGCAAATACCTGAAAAACGGAAAAATAAACCTGTACTACCGCTACCGGATTGAGGCTGCACAAAAACTGTACGAAGAGGGGAAGATAGAGTATATCCTCGTAAGCGGAGATAATGGCACGGTTCAGTACAACGAACCTCGTGCTTTCCATAAAGACCTTGTTGCGGCAGGAATACCGGAAGACCGGATTATTCTGGACTTTGCAGGTTTTCGCACCCTCGATTCAATTGTGCGGGCAAAAAAAGTATTTGGGCAGAATGAGTTAATCATTATTTCCCAGGCCTTTCACAATCAGCGGGCCGTGTATATCGCGCAGCGTAAAGGGATAAAAGCCGTAGGCTTTAATGCACAGGACGCCTACCATCGTCACGGGCTGAGTGTTCCATTTCGCGAGCTATTGGCCCGAACCATGATGATGGCCGACCTGTACCTTCTCAACCGCCAACCCAAATTTTTGGGCGAGCCAATAGAGATAGGATAAGGGGGTAAATGAATCATCAAAACTTTATTCCTCCCCCAGCATCTCCTCCACAAACGCAGAATACTCTGCAACAAATTCTTCGTAGGGTTTTCCTGTTCCAGGCCCGCTGAAACCTGTGTGGATGCGTCGTATGTTTCCTTTGCGGTCAAGGAATAAGGTTGTCGGAAAGGCCATCACCTGATTTAACATAGGGAGTTTTTCACTGGCTTCGAGTTTGTTTGTGCTGGTGTGGGCGAGAAGAATTTCATAACTCACGGCAAAATAATCGGTCAGCCGCCGAATACTCGCTGCGGCTCTCTCCGGGTCTTTCGCTCGCTCAAACGCCAGTCCAATTACTTCCAGCCCCTTGTCTTTGTATTGGTCGTACCAGCGGGCCATTAGTTTGGTTTCGTCCATACAATTGGGACACCACGAACCCATCAACTGCACAATCACCACTTTTCCCTGATAACGCGGATCGTCCAATGATACAGGGTTGCCCTCCAGATCGGGGAAGGTAAAGGTAAAACGGTCGTAGCCGGGTTTTAAAAAAGTCAGTGAATCGGCATCCCGCAGCGTGGCTTCGGGATTAGGCGTGGCCTGCCAGCTTTCCTGCCAGTGGTTGCCGGAATAAAATTTTCCGTGGAGGGAGCCGTCGGGCTGCAAAGCAGCCAGAAATAAGAAGGCATGTTCGCCGTCAAAAGCCGACAGCTTTACACTGTCGCCATCAACAACTCCTTCGAGGTAACGGTAATCGCCCGTTTCGGTGAGAAACGTACCGTAAAGATGGTTTTTTTCGGCGGTGAATTTCCCGACGGCGGCATAGGCCTGATCCGGTGGTTCAGGCTGAAAATTCACCTGCCAGACGGAATCTATTTGCGTGGGCATATTTTCGGAAATAAGCGGAAAACGGGTGGACTCTCCTGCCCTGGCACGAAAAGCGATTCGGTAGTCTTTGCTGCGAGAGTAGTTGTACCAATAACCTTCGATTAAACCCGTATCAACTATTTTTCCCCGAAACTCCGTATCAAAAATGGGCATCCGGATAAATATCGAATCGCCCGAAGTGCGTATATCCTCAACCTTTATCCGCTCGTCGCTGTTGATGATGGTGAGCGTATAGTTTTCTTCGGTTGGATTAAGTTCAAAAGTAAATGGCAAAACAACTCCGGGATGCAGAAGTAGTTCCATACGCCAAAGGCCTTCTTTCAGGTGAATATCGGTAGCCGGCTGGCAACTCAGCAATAAACAGAATCCGAGAATCCAATATATTCGATGTAGTTTCATAACTGCTTAAACGAGTCCTTCCAGGTCTTTGCCAATATCGCGGCGGAAATATTTGCCTTCAAACTGAATTTTTTCAGCATTGAGAAGGGATTTATTTACAGCTTCCGAAATGGTTTCGCCAAAAGAACTGAGGGCCATTACCCTCCCGCCGTCGGTAACAACCTGGTCATTTACACTTTTTGTTCCGGCGTGGAAAATAAGGGAGTCTTTTACCTCATTCATGCCCGTCAGGGTTTTTCCTTTGGCATACGATCCGGGATAACCGCCACTTACAAGCATGACCGTCACACAGGTCTGGGGGTCAACATCAAAGGCAATTTTATCGAGAGTTCCGTTTATGACTCCTTCACACAAGTCCACGAGGTCGGTTTTCAGCCGGGGCATCACGACTTCAGTTTCGGGGTCGCCGAGGCGCACATTGTATTCCAGCACCCAGGGGACTCCGTTTACCACCATGAGACCGATAAAAATAATTCCTTTATAGACGATGCCTTCCTGTTGAAGACCGTAAAGAGTGGGTTTGACGATTTCTTCCTCCACTTTTTCCATAAAAGCCGTATCGGCAAATGGCACCGGCGAAACCGCCCCCATTCCACCAGTATTTAGTCCGGTATCGCCTTCGCCGATTCGTTTATAATCTTTAGCGGAAGGCAAAATTTTGTAGTTTTTGCCGTCTGTCAGGACAAAAACAGAAATTTCAATTCCGTTGAGAAACTCTTCGATAACGACCGTTTGGCCTGCACTGCCAAAAGCTTTACCACTAAGCATATCGCCGACTACTTCGTGGGCTTGGGCATGGGTCTCACAGATGAGAACCCCCTTTCCGGCGGCGAGGCCGCTGGCTTTGACCACCACAGGCAGCGCCTGACTATCCACAAAACGGAAGGCATCTTCTCGTTGGTCGGAAGTAAATGAACCGTAAGCAGCCGTGGGAATACCGTACTTTTGCATAAATTTTTTGGAGAAATCTTTACTCCCCTCCAACTGCGCGCCCTGTTGGGTAGGTCCTACAACCGGAATACCTTTTTCGGAGAGGAAGTCGGCCATTCCATCCACGAGCGGCTGCTCCGGGCCGATAAAAACAAAATCAATATGTTTTTCCTGAATAAAATCATAAACCTCCGGAAAGAGGGTTGTATCAATTGCGACATTTTGGCCAATAGTGGATGTGCCTGCATTACCGGGAGCAATAAACAGGTTTTTGCAGCGGGGCGACTGTGCGAGTTTCCAGGCGAGGGCGTGCTCGCGGCCACCCGATCCGATGAGTAATATATTCATGAACGAAGAAGGATTTTCCCGGCAAGGCTGTATTTGCCGGTGGAAAGTTTGTAATAATAAACTCCGGCAGGATAGGAACTATTTTGCCAGATGATTTTATGTTCACCCGGAAAAATGTTCCCGGTGAAAGGGGATTCGATCTCCTTACCGGAAACATCAAAAATAGTAAGTCGAATATCCGCGTATATCGCAGAGGTAACCCAAAAGGAGGTTTCTCCCCTATCTTGTGTAACCTGAAGCATGAGTTCCGAAGGAGAGAGATCGGGTTGTGTTGAAGTCATTAGCCCCGGGCCGAAGGTGATGCTGTTGGGATAAGAAAGACCACCGGTATTAATAAAAACCTCACTGGTATTGTTGGGGATATTGTAGCGTTTGACATGATTGGCACCGGGTTCGCAGAGGTAAAGCAACCCTGCGGGGTCATACATATATCCTTCCGATCCCGTCAATCCGGTGGCGGGCTTGCTTAGTAGTGTTTTATTGCTAGCGTCGAAGATGATAATCTCTCCCAGTTCGAGGTCTTGTACATACATATCCGGTCCGCGAAACCAGACTTTAATAGGACCTTCTACGACGCCGTTGGGAATGTATATTTCCGTCAGAACCCCTGTGGTGTCAAAACGCAAGATGTTGCCGTCTATACCTTCGGCATGAACGGCTACGTAAAGATTGCCTTCACTGTCCCAGGCGTGGCCTCCGGCCTGATTGAGGTTGGCTTTGGTAAACTCATCCACAAAATTGCCGAGGGTATCGTAGCGGACGACCTTGCTTTTGGTGATGCCCCACTGGCTGATATAGAGATATCCATCGGGGCCCCAAGTCATTTTTGTGCCATTGTCCAGCGGGTAGTTTTTGGTAAAATTGCCAATATAGGCACCTGTTTGCCCATTGTACATTTTTACCGCATTGTTAAATCTGCCCGTAACCAGAAGGTTTCCATTGGGGTGAAAAAGCACATCCTGGGGGGAGTTGAGCGACCCGGAGTTGGGCGTCACAAAGTCACCGATGTATTGGCCGGTATTTCCGTTATATCGTTTGACCGAATGTGTATTTTTGCTGCTGACGAATATATCCGGCAACTGCGCAGCCAGAAGCTTTGGTAGAAAACAAACAATTAAAAGCAGTAATCTGACAAACATAAATAGCAGGGTTACATAAATGCAAACATACAAAATTTACGTTTGTTCATCTGTAACAATCTGTTTGGCGATAGTAAAGAAAAACTGACTTCCGTTGCCGAGGGTGGATTCAACCCAGATACGTCCGTTGTGTTGAGAAACAATTTTTTTGCAGAGAGCCAGCCCAATACCGGTTCCTTCATAACGGTGGCTATTGTGCAGGCGCCGGAAAAGAAGGAAGATTTTTTCGTGGTATTCTTCCGCTATGCCAATTCCATTGTCACGAACACAGAATAACCAGTCGCTGTTTCGCTCTTCACAGGAAATATGGATTTCGGGCGGTGTGCCTTTGACCTGAAACTTTATCGCATTGGTAAGCAGATTCTGGAAAAGCTGATAGATTTTGGTTTTGTCCGCGATCAAATTTTTGGGACATTCCGTTACGGTAATGACTACCTGTTTTTCTTCGATTACCGGCTTAAGTTCCTGTTTGATTCCCGTAATGATCTTACCGAGATTAATTTCATCGAGTCGGATTTTGCTGGTATTAACACGGGAGAACGTGAGCAGATCCCTTATGAGTTCGTGCATATTGCGTGAAGCAGAAATGATAAACCCCATGTACTCTTCCTCTTCGGGACTTAGCTTGTTACCCATCATTTTTTTCAGCAACTGCGTAAAACTTATAATCGAACGAATGGGTGCCTGAAGGTCGTGAGAAGCGATATAGGCAAAGTTTTCCAGTTCCAGGTTAGAGGTTATATACTTTTGTAGCTCCCGGTTTTTTCCGTTTAAATCATCTATCTGTTGTTGGATAATCTTTCGCTGAAGCACTTTTTCGGTAATGTCCTGAACCGTGGCAATTCCTCCGAGAAAATTTCCCGATTCATCATACAATCCCCTGACAGCCGCAATGGCATTAAATTTTTCGCCGTTTTTGCGTATGTATTTTTTTTCATGGTAAAAGGAAGAAATCTCCTTGCGGGCTAGCTTTTCAAAAAAAGCTATGCTTGCGGGAAGGGCCTCCGGATCGGTGATGGCAATAACACTCTGGTTTTTAAGTTCTTCCCGGGAATAACCCATCATTTCGACAAAAGCCTGATTAAAGTCCAGAAACCGGGTTTCCGTATCCACCAGGACAATCCCGTAGAGATTATTTTCAAATAGACTATAATACTGTACTTCACTTTTCCGCCGGGCAATTTCACTTTGGATAAGGTTTTGAGTATTGATTTCCGAATCCGTAATAATTTTCCGAAAAAGAACCACCAGGCTGATTAGTTTGGTAAACATTACCACAAAAAACATCATGATCAGCACTTGATTGTATAGTATATAGTTGCCTTCTGGAATAGATGGTTTCTCCACATAAGTCTCCAGAGTCAGCATAATCATACCCAAACTGCATATAGCGAAGAAAAAGCCATTGGCAAATTTTTTATTCTCCAGATACAAAAAAGCGGACAGGCTGATAGGAATCATCATTACCGATTCGTAATAAATCTGTGGCATGGAGAGCGCCGCCGAAATCACCAAAGATGCCGCCGTGAAGATAAAAAAACTCACCCCCCATACCACACGTTTCTGGTAGAATAGCCAGATGCTTAAAGGATATAAAATCATAGGGGTTCCCAGAAATATATAAACCACAGGACTTCCATAACCGGCTATAACCAATGACCAAAATATCACAACATCCGTGATCAAAGCACTCCAACTGTCAAAAAGAAAAATTTTCTTTCTGTTATACGATTCCAATGAGCTGGGAGAGATGATCTTTCTGATTTGCAAATTTGGCCTGAACATATTGTATGACGGCTATCTGTTTTATACCCCGAATTTTCGTAATGGTGAAAGTGCTAATTTAAGCAGAAATTTGGTCACGTTATTTTTCTGAAGTAAATATTCTACCAAACTTACGATAGCTTTTATATGAAACATTTCATTTTTTCGGTATTAGCTACTTTTCCTCTGTGGATACAGGCGCAGTATTATTCTGCTTTTCAGAATGAATACTTCTTTGGTCGGATGCCCGTCGTGAAAGCAGAAGCCATGGGTCAGACCGAAGTAGCCCTCGGAGGCACCGTTCCCTCCCTCTTTTACAACCCTGCCGGGATCGGAATTATTGAAAATCAGGAAATTACCCTGGTATCTTCCGGCCCTTATTACCTATTGACAGAAGCGGATAATTATTTTGTGGGTTATGCCCGCAGATTCCATCCCAAACTTGTGGCAGCCGCCAGTTTCCATCAGTTTGCTACCGGTCCTTCGGCTTTTGAAATCGAAATCAACGGGGTGTTTTATCCGATAGATAAACCCAAAACCACCAACTTCGCACTTACCGTTGCGGCAACACCCATCAAAAACCTCCATGCGGGGATAAATTTTAATTATTTCCGATGGAAATACATCAACGACCTCTCGCGTGCAACTACTTTTCATTTTGATGCCGGAGTACTTTATGAGATTCCCGTATCAGATACCCGCAAACTCAGCCTCGGTGCTTCGGTCACCAATCTTTTTTTTGATCGGATTTCATTTGAAAGTCCTGCCGGAGATTTCGGAGAAAATGCTCTCCCCGTAATTGCTCGTTTGGGTGCCGCTTATCGCATGAAGACAATCCTTTCCCCTCCCGGGGCTGAACCCGGAGACGTGGACATTCTTATCGCCGTTGAATATCAAAATCTTCTCAACAGCGAATTCCATACCGCTTTTCGAATAGGCTCAGAATGGGTTTTTTATAAGGTATTTGCCTTCAGACTGGGGGCTTATACCCATACGGAAGATGATTTTGGTGTAAGCACTAACTACTCCCGGATCAGAGATATCACCTATGGGTTTGGTATCATTCTTCCCCTTTCTACTTGGTGTGAAGGGAAAATCCCTTTTGATGCCCACCTCGATTACACGAGCCTAAAACAGCCCCCTGCAACAAGCTCCTTTGGCCGTCTCCCTAATATGCGGGGGTTTAGCCTTCGTATGGTTTTCCCGGTTTCTTCCCGCTAACCTTCAATCTTAATTATCATGAAATTTTTTTATAAATATTTACTCCTCCTGTTTGCAGGTTTGATGATATCGTCTCTACACGCGCAACCCTTCTCCGGTTACCAGACGATCGGGGTACACACTTGGTATTTTTCGGTTTCATGGCAGGGAAAACCGCTGTTGGGACTAGGGTATAACCTCCGAATTGCCGGACGAACGTTTACCGACCTCAACGCCGAATGGCGTTTCCCGATTGATCAGGTTTATAACATGGATGATTATCAGGTTATCTTCGGGATGTACAAACCATTTGCCGTAAGAAAATGGTTTATGTCAATGGGAGTACACGGAAGAATAGATAAACATACCAACGACAGCAGTTCCATTACCAATCTCGGGTTAGCTCTTACTCTGCTACCCAGCTATACCTACGCTTCCTCTCTGAACGATGGAGCTTACGGTACGACAGGACTTCGGGCCACTTATATGCCTGTACTTGCTTCCAAAATCAAAATAGGTTCTGCCACACCTCAATGGAAAACGCTTACCGGACACCGGGTGGAAGCGGGTGGGCATTTGGATTTCCATTATGAAAGAACCGTCAGTCTGGTTACAAACGGCTTTTTTACCCGCACATGGAGTAAAGACGAAAGTTTATTTCGGGAAAACAGCGACCAATGGCGACCGAATGGAGACTTATACTTCGGCACAACTTATTATCTTAAGCGTTTGAAGTTTTAAACCGCGAGAGATAATAAAAAACGGCTATTCTGTTGCGAAGCAGAATAGCCGTTTTTATGTATATAGACAGATTTACTGTGCTACAACTTCATCAAGTTCTACGTTACAGGTAATGGCCACCTCGTCGGCAACTACCAGTCCACCGGTTTCCACTGCACGATTCCATTGTAATCCGTAATCAAAACGGTTGACAACTCCCGTGATTTTAAACCCGGCTTTTTTACCGCGACCACCGGCAACCGTGCCATTATACACTACATCAAACTTTATCGGTTTGGTAGTACCACGCATGGTGAAATCGCCTTCCAGAAAGTATTTTTTGCCTTTTTTAACGAGTTTTCCATTGAATTTTACTTCCGGATGATTTTCTGCATCAAAAAAGTCTGGGCCTTTCAGGTGCCCGTCGCGGCGTTCGTTACCCGTATCAATGGAGGATACTTTTGCGACAAATTCAATTTTTGCTCCGTTGAAATCGGGAGTTGTACTGACAACGCTTCCATCAAAGTCATTAAACTGACCTTCGACTTCTGAAATGAGCATGTGAGTGGTGGTGAATTTAATGCCCGTATGGGACTTGTCCAGTTTCCAACTGGTCTGAGCCTGAACTCCTATTACGAGGCAGGCGAGGGTTAAAAGTGTTGTGAATGTCTTCATTTTTTAGTTTTAAGTGGTTACAAAATAGTCGGGCGCTCCAAATTCAGATTTATTAGACAGTTAGTACGTTCCTTTTATTCCTTTAGATTCAAAATATCTATCGAAAAGGTTGCCTCAAATTCTCTTCCGGGCAGAAGCGTAACAATCCCCTCCTTTGTCTCCAGCCGCTGATCGGTATCGGTACTGTCGGCAATGCCCAGCCAGGGTTCGATGCACACATAAGGTGCCTGGGGTTTGGCCCAGATGCCCAGATACGGCCATCCTTTGAAATTTACGCGGAGTACAGGACCGGAGAGGTTATGATTTAAACTCACCGATGACGACTGTAAGTTTTTGAATATCAATGCGTCCTGATCAAAAAGATGGGAGTGTAAAGGCAGCCGGTTTTGGTTGTCCAAAACTAATCGCCCCTGACCGCTAATGATTCCTCCGCCGTCCAGATCCCAGGTCGGGGCATATTCTGTATGCTCAAAGTGGAGGTGATAATCCTCATATTTTTCGCCTTCTTTCAGCGGGCATTTAAAGGCCGGATGGCCACCCAGTGAAAACAACAGGTTTTTTTCACCAGTATTTCTGACGGTATGTGAGATATATAGGCTGTTTTCTTTTAGGATAAAAGCGATCTGCATTTCAAACTCAAAGGGGTAAACCCTCAGAGAATCTGGGTCGCTTTTCAAGGAAAAAATAAGCAAATCATTTGATTTTTGAATAAGTTTTACCTTATCATTTTTCCGAAAAAACCCATGCCGGGGCAATTGATACGATTTTCCGTCATAAAGATAGGTATTGTCTTTTAATGTTCCGACGATGGGAAAGAGTACGGGGGCAAAACTGCCCCATATCTGGGGATTTCCATCCCACATATATTCCTGGCCGGTGGCCAGAGAACGAATACGGCAAAGTTCTGCACCAGCGGTTTGTACCGCAATCTCAAGGGTTTCGTTTTGAATAATTTCCATGCGGGAGCTTTGAATTCAATCGGTTAAAACTTTAACGGGCACTTACCCGCGTTACAATCCTGCGAAATAACGCAGGAATAAAACGTTTAAAAAACACCATCAGTATTTCTTTTCCACCAATGGTCACTTCCGGTTTGTTTTTCCGGATTGCCGTTATGATTTTTTCCGCACATACTTCTGCCGGCATACCCTTTTCCTGCCCCGGATCCATAATTCCCTGAGCAGTTCCGTCTTCCCGGATTGCGTTTAGCGAAATTTGCGTGCGGATTTGTCCGGGATTTATCACGGTAACTCGTATGTTTTCAGATTTAAGTTCGAATAAAGCCGTTTCAAAAAAACCGTCTAGCGCGTGTTTGGAGGCGGCATAAGCCGAGCGTAGCGGGAACCCAAACTTACCGGTGAGGCTACTGATGGCCACAAGATGCCCATCCTTTTGTTTTTGCATCCAGGGAAGTACCGCCTTTGTCAGGGCAATTTGTCCAAAATAATTTACCTCCATGATCCGGCGGTCAATTTCCAGTGGCGTATCCTTAAGCAGAGAACGCTGGCTGATGCCACCATTGTTGATAAGAATATCAATTTTGCCGTGAAATTTTACCTGAGCCGCAACAAGGATTCCTACTTCGGAAGTGTCTGCAAGGTCAAGCGGCACGATCGTTACCTGGTTTTTCTTTTCTCCACAATTGGCTCTGACCCGCTCCATTTCGCTCACCCTTCGGGCAGAGGCAATGACTTTTGCCCCCTGATTGACAAAAACATATACCAGGGCTTCCCCAATGCCGGAAGAAGCACCCGTAATCCACACGACTTTGTTGTTGAAATACATAAATATTGTCCCGCCAATAGTAATTCAAAGCGCTGTAAACCTTCGCAATATAGGAAGGAAAGCCCTGCCAAACTGCCATATTGACAAGTATTTTCAGTCAAAAAGACAAGAAAACCCCCATGGCATCAGGATTGCGGGCATATAAGAAATAATTAAAATACCTGTCTTAATGAACAATGAATACAAACCTGAGGATTTCTTCCAAAGTTTTAAGGAGGGGTTTTCAGAACTTCAAAAAAAGGTCGGCGGGTTTATGGATGACGTGTTTAGCGGCGAAGGATCAGGCTCAGAATTGCGAGTCCGGTCGGATGTCTATCTTACACGGGACCAATATGTGATCGAACTGGAAATACCGGGCGTGAAAAAAGAGGATGTATCTATCCAGATTCACGACGGGATTCTGAATGTCAAAGGAACCAAATTCCCTGTAGAAAACGCCGAAAACTTTGTTTATATAAAACAGGAGCGGCAGTATGGGAGTTTTCTCAAATCTTTCACACTGCCTGTAAGCGTAGTGATGGAGGAAGTTAAAGCAAAGTATGAAACGGGTCTGCTCATTATCCGTTTTCCTCGCAATGTGGAAGGCGATACGGAAGATTCCAGCAAAATAAATATTGAATAATATCAAAATAAACATCAGATGAGTAAGATTATAGGAATAGACTTAGGAACGACCAACTCTTGTGTAGCCGTAATGGAGGGGAATGAGCCTACCGTTATTGTGAACTCCGAAGGGAAAAGAACCACTCCCTCTGTGGTTGCTTTTTCGAAAGAAGGAGAGCGTATCGTAGGAGAGCAGGCAAAACGCCAGGCACTGGCAAATCCCACCAAAACCATCCGCTCAATCAAGCGGTTTATGGGTGCTACTTTCCCCGAAACCAAAAAAGACAGAGCCGGTGTTACGTATGAAATTACCAGCGGAAGAAATAACCTCGCCGTAGCGAAAGTTGACGACCGCACTTATACTCCCCAGGAGATTTCCGCGATGATCCTTCAGAAAATGAAGAAAACCGCAGAAGACTACCTGGGTTACGAAGTTAAAGAAGCCGTAATCACGGTTCCCGCTTACTTCAACGATGCCCAGCGCAACGCAACCAAAGAAGCCGGTGAAATCGCCGGGCTAAAGGTTCGCAGGATTATCAACGAACCTACCGCCGCTGCTCTGGCTTATGGTCTGGACAAACAAGACAAAAATATAAAAGTTGCCGTTTTTGACCTCGGTGGAGGTACTTTCGATATCTCGATCCTGGAACTCGGCGACGGCGTATTTGAAGTACTTTCTACCAACGGTGATACTCACCTCGGCGGCGATGACTTCGACCAGATCATCATCAACTGGTTGATCGCGGAATTTGCGCAAGAGCATAATGTGGACATAAGCAAAGACCCCAAAGCCATGCAGCGCCTCAAAGAAGCCGCTGAGACAGCCAAAATTGAACTGTCTTCCACCAGCCAATCTCAGATCAATCTTCCCTACCTTTCGATGGATCACGTAGGTCCCAAACACCTCGAAAGAACGCTCACCCGCGCCAAATTTGAACAACTGGCCGACAAACTATTTGACCGCTGCCTCGGCCCCTGCCGCGAAGCGCTCAAAGCCGCTAAACTGTCGGTGGAGGAAGTGGACGAAGTAATCCTCGTCGGAGGCTCTACCCGTATCCCCAAAGTACAGGAACTGGTAAAAGATTTTTTCAAAAGAGAACCCAATAAAAGTGTTAACCCTGATGAAGTGGTAGCCGTAGGTGCTGCTATCCAGGGCGGTGTACTTTCCGGTGATGTTACCGGAGTACTGCTCCTCGACGTTACACCCCTTTCCCTCGGTATTGAAACAATGGGCGGCGTATTCACCCGCCTCATCGAAGCCAATACAACCATTCCGACCAAAAAATCGGAGGTCTTTTCAACCGCTTCTGATAGTCAGACCTCGGTAGAAATTCATATTCTCCAGGGAGAACGCCCCATGGCTATGGACAACCGTACCCTGGGTAAGTTCCACCTCGATGGCATTCCACCGGCACCGCGTGGTATCCCGCAGATTGAGGTTTCGTTTGACATTGATGCCAATGGTATCCTCAACGTAAGTGCCCGCGACAAAGCGACCGGCAAAGAACAAAAAATTCGGATTGAAGCTTCTACCGGTCTGAGCGATGCGGAAATCGAAAGAATGAAACGTGAGGCCAAAGAAAACGAAGAAACCGACCGCCAGAAAAAAGAGCAGGTTGAAAAACTGAATGCTGCCGACGCGCTGATTTTCACTACGGAAAAACAACTGAAAGACCTCGGAGACAAACTTTCTTCCAACCACAAAACAGCGATCGAAGGAAGCCTCAAAGAACTGCGCTCTGCACATGAAGCCAAAGACCTAAGCCGCATTGAAGCCGCAATGGCTGCGCTCAATACCGCTTGGCAAAACGCCTCCACCGACCTCTATCAGGCAGAACAAAACGGACAGGCAAATCCTGCAAAAGAACAGGACAGCGATGTCACCGATGTCGAATACGAAGAGGTGGATGACAAATAAGAATTAATCAAAAGCGATTTTATCAGGGCTGCCTTCAGGCAGCCCTTTTTTTTATCTGGCTATGGCTCCGGCAGCCTGCCAGATACTGCCAGAATGGCATCAGGTAGATATTTACTTGCTAGTGGCTTACCCGCAAACGAGTATAAGGCTTCATGAATTTAGACTCACTTGTGTTTGGATATAGCTGCTGTTGGTAGCCGTTTTTTGCGAGTGTTCCTTAAATTACTTTTGACCTATCTGTTCGAAATGGTAAAGCCGATACTTGGATTTCATCTTCGTAAATAATATTCCCGGGATTTTCTCTCTTTACAGCTTCTACAACTATGTCATATTTTTCAAGAATTGCCTTCATGTCATACATCTTTTGTATATGATCATGTGCAGTATTTTTGTACCATGACAAAGAAACATTTTCCGAATTTTTATGCCTGGATTTGGAAAATCTCGTTGGGCGTTCCAGATTGATATTAAACCATTCTATGATTTCATCCAACAATTTGACATCGTAATGATAGGTGTCAGGGTGTCTTCTCAAGTATGCGGCAGCCTGAAATACTCCCGTCTCGTGATCGCCAGTTTCATTCCTAAATTGGGTTGTAAATCTGATATACATTCTCTCGAAATTCTCTTAACTTGCTGCTAACAGTCTCGAATAAGCGTAGTGCGGGATTAGTCGCACTTCACTTTCATATTTGTTAATATTCAATTCGTTTAAATTTAGCACTTTCGCCCGCCCAATGCTTATAATGTGTTGGTATGTTGTTTTTTTCTTTTTAACAAATCCAAAATTTCTTGTTTTCGAAATCTATGATTGATGGTCCACTTGTACAACCACCGATTTCGTCAATTTCGGTATCGTTCTTAGATTTTGTGATGATCCATTGTCCTGATTTGTGTTTTCTTAAAATACCTTCGTCAAGAATTTCTCTTGGTTCGGCCAAGGTCAATTGTCCGTCACCTTCGTAAATCACTTTTATGGAATCCCCTTTAATCATCACGGTCACTTTTTCTCCCATTGATTTTCCATTCCATTCGGCAAATGCGATGTCATAACGATATTTTCCGTCTGGAGGGATTTCGCTTGAGTCAGTCGAAGGCCGAAGGCGATTTTGTGAGGCCGTTTGGGTACGGGTTGTTTCTTCGACTTCAGTTTCTATTTCATCGTTCTGATCTGTTGAATTGGAACAAGAAATAATCAAGGTTAGGATTAATATGGATAATAGAAATTTCATTTTCTCAAATGACCGCTAACGGGTTTAGGATTCTCTGTCCGTTGTAAGTATGGTTCAAGCTTTCCTCGCTTATTTTATTGTCAAGTAAGAATAAAGTTTTTTGGCAAAGTCAGCAAGTTGGTTATCAGTTTCAAATTTGTAGTCATTGTCGGAATACTGAATTGATAACGTATAAATGTAACCGCTTTGTGCTTTGTCTGAATAAACTACTAAGTCAAAACGAGTTTAATTTAGCCCTTTTGATTGTCTGTAAAAACGAGTGTTTAGAAAATATGCATCTTGTCCCGAAGAGAGTTTGATTTTTTCTTGACCGTCCTTGAATTTCTTAGGAAACTCTCTGTCAGGGTTTATTCTGTAACCACTTAAACATTTGTATTTGCAGTCTTCAAGGTTTTTTCCGTCTTGCTTAACGAAAAAAATTGTTACCATTACAGGTGCTCCATTAAATATCGCAGGCAGTGCAAGTCCGCTCGCTTCCATAAGCTGTTCGGGCCCTTGTATCCCTGTTGGCATTTGTACGGAACTTTTAGCGAGTAGTTTTCTGTCGTAACTGTTTTCAAACTGTCCCAAATTGTTTGGTCAACTTGTCCGAAAGCAGTTGTCGTCAAAGTTGCGATTACGATAAACGCCAAAAATTTTTCCATTCTTATGTCCAGTTATATTGTTTCAATGTTGCGTTCATAGCCTGACCACTAACATCCGCCTATTTCCAATGTTGTTTCCGCAATGTACGGAAAAATTGGGTTCTCTGCCGTATGTCTCCTCTGCGGGTGGCGTCGCAGGGACTGGCTTTGTTGAGTAATGGCTCTGAGAGGCCCATTAAAACCACGGGGCGGTTGTATCTTGCAACCGTTACTCAAAACAAGAAACTTAACTTGGGGCAAATAAACCCTTTGTAAATAATTTTTCTTTTACTAATTCGCTTTCTGTTTTCACAGAAACAATAAACCTCATGCAACACTCCTTTGATGTTTCCGGCAAAGTGGTCGCTATCACCGGTGGTTCGGGGGCACTCGGCGGCTCTATGGCTAAAAGTCTGCTCGACGAAGGCGCGAGGGTTGCCATTTTAGACCTACGGCTGGAAATGGCGCAAAACCGCGTAACCGAACTTACCGCTGAAGGGGGTGAAGCAATCGCTATTGAGGCTAACGTGCTCGACCGAGAAAACCTTCAGGAAGCAAAAAAGGCCATTTTAGAGAAGTGGGGAAGAATTGATGTGCTCATTAATGCTGCCGGTGGCAATATGCCCGGTGCAACGATTCGCCCCGATCAGACGATTTTTGACCTTTCCATTGAGGCGTTCCAAAAAGTTTCCGAACTTAACCTCAACGGTTCGGTATTGCCTTCTCTGGTATTTGGCGAACAAATGGCTTTGCAAAAACAAGGGGTGATTATCAATATTTCCTCCATGACTGCCCAACGCGCCATCAGCCGGGTCGTGGGTTATTCTGCTTCCAAAGCGGCGATTGACAATTTTACCCGATGGATGGCAGTAGAAATGGCACTCAAATTTGGCGGAGGAATAAGGGTAAATGCCATCGCGCCGGGTTTTTTTATCGGTGATCAGAACCGAAATCTTCTCTTAAATGAAGACGGCAGCCTGACCGACCGAGGGAAAACCATTATCGCACATACGCCCATGGGGCGTTTTGGAGAATCCGAAGAACTTAACGGCACGATTCAATGGTTGTGCAGCGACGCTTCAAAATTTGTCACCGGCATTGTGGTTCCCATTGACGGGGGATTTAGTGCTTGGAGTGGCGTTTAAGATTTGTAATTTTACTACTACTCAATATTATATCTATGCTTCAATCGTGGCGATGGTACGGACCCAATGACCCCGTAAGCCTTTCAGATGTTATGCAGGCCGGGGCTACCGGCATTGTTACGGCTCTCCATCATGTTCCCAATGGCGAAGTCTGGACCGTTGAAGAAATCAACCGCCGGAAAAAAATCATCGAGTGGGACGAAGTAAAAAACAAACCGAGAAACCTTCGCTGGGAAGTAGTGGAGAGCATTCCCGTTCCCGACCCGATCAAAACGGGTAGCCCCGAACGGATCCGGATGATCGAAAACTATAAACAAAGTATCCGAAACCTCGCCGCCTGCGGCATAAATATCGTCTGCTACAATTTTATGCCTGTGCTGGACTGGACACGCACAGATCTTAAATATGAAGTGCCTGACGGCTCTAAAGCCTTGCGTTTTGACCGTATGGCCTTTGCCGCTTTTGAACTTTTTATGCTAAAAAGACCTGGGGCAGAAGACATTTATTCGGAGGATGAAAAACGAAAAGCAAAAGAATATTTTGCCCAACTGAACGATGCCGATAAAGTACAACTTCAGCAGAACATTATTGCCGGTTTGCCCGGCTCGGATGAAGGTTATACCCTCACACAGTTGCAAACCGTTCTGGACGCTTACCGCAATGTAAATGAAGACAAACTCCGAGAAAACCTGGCCTATTTCCTCGGAGAGATTGTTCCGGTCGCAGAAGAAGCCGGTGTGCGAATGGCCATTCACCCCGATGATCCGCCGTATTCGATTCTGGGGCTTCCCCGAATAGTAAGCACCGAAGCCGATGCCAATTTCCTCATCAATGCAGTGAAATCTCCCTCCAACGGCCTCACTTTCTGCACAGGCTCCTACGGTGTAAGAGCGGACAATGATCTGGCCGGAATGGTAAAACGACTGGGTGATAATATTCACTTCATTCACCTGAGAAGTACCCGCCGCGATGCAGAAGGCAATTTTTATGAAGCAGACCACCTCGACGGTGATGTGGATATGTATGAAGTAGTAAAGGCGCTTGTAGAAGAAGAATTCAAAAGAGCAAAAACAGGCAGCGCCAATACCCATATACCCATGCGCCCCGACCACGGGCATCTTATGCTTGATGACCTTCACAAAAAAACGAACCCCGGCTACTCTGCCATTGGCAGGTTACGCGGCCTCGCCGAACTTCGCGGCCTCGAACTAGGTATCAAAAGAGCTTTGAACCCCCTTCCATTACCGATGAACCCCCTTCCGTCTGCCGTCCCCCTTACAAGGGGAACTGACGGGCCAAATAGTTAGTTCACCATTAACCATTAACCATTAACCATTGACCATTAACAATTAACAACTACTATGCTACACTTTCGACAATTTTCCCTGATAATTCTTTTCCTCAGCTTGTCTTTTTCTGTTTTCGGGCAGGGAGAGTGGAAAACACTATTTAATGGCAAAGACTTTACGGGTTGGAAACAACTCAACGGTCAGGCAAAATACACTATTGAAGATGGAGCGGTTGTCGGAACTACCGTTCGCGGTACACCCAATAGTTTTATGGCTACCGAAAAAATGTACGGCGACTTCATCCTCGAACTGGAATTTTGGGTGGATCCGGAAATGAATTCGGGTATTCAGATTCGCTCCAACAGCCTGCCCGAATACAAAGAAGGCCGTGTACATGGTTATCAGATCGAAATTGATCCTTCGGAGCGCGGATGGAGCGGAGGGATTTATGATGAAGCAAGGCGCGGCTGGCTTTATCCCATGGATCACAATCCTGGTGCCCGCACAGCTTTCAAAAACAACCAGTGGAATCACTACCGTGTCGAAGCCATTGGGCCGTCTATACGCACCTGGGTTAATGGTATTCCGACTGCCGATCTGATTGACAATATGACCGCAGAGGGTTTTATCGCCCTTCAGGTACACAGTATCCGGGATGAAGATCCGGAGGGAAAACAAATCAAGTGGAGAAATATTTTTATCCAGACTGAAAACCTGAAGCCCAGTCCCTGGACAGATATACATGTTGTCAACAATATCCCCAACTACCTTTCTCCCCAGGAAAGAGCACAGGGCTGGCAACTGCTTTTTGACGGGAAAACCACTCAGGGATGGCGTGGCGCAAATAAACCCCAATTTCCGGCCAAAGGTTGGAAAGTAGAAAACGGAGAATTGATCGTCTTGTCTTCCTCCGGCGCAGAATCTCAAAACGGCGGAGACATAATCACCGTGGATGAATTTAGCACCTACGAGTTTCAACTGGAGTTTATGATTACTCCCGGAGCTAATAGCGGGATTAAATATTTTGTCACCGAACAGTACGCCAGTTCAGGCTCGGCCATTGGGCTAGAGTACCAGATTCTGGATGATGTCAAACACCCCGATGCCACACAAGGCGCAGCGGGAAACCGCACCATTGCCTCACTTTACGACCTTATTCCGGCCAGCAAAGGGAAAATCGTCAATGAACCCGGACAGTGGAACCATGCGCGCATTGTCGTGAGCGGAGTAAGAGTAGAGGAATCGCCCAAGGGCAATAATCTGGAAAAAACCGAGTTTAAAGGCTCACATGTCGAACACTGGCTCAACCATAGAAAAGTTTTATCTTATGAGCGCGGTGATCAGGCGTTTGGCGCGTTAGTTGCCCGCAGTAAATATGTAAACTGGAAGGATTTTGGCAACTGGCAAAGCGGCCATATTCTTCTTCAGGATCACGGAGATCAAGTTCACTTCCGCAGCATTAAAATCCGAAAACTGTAATGAAAAAAGTAGTAACCTTTGGCGAAATTATGCTTCGCCTTTCGACGCCCGGATTTCAAAGATTTATCCAGGCATCTTCTTTTGAAGCTACCTACGGCGGTGGCGAATCCAACGTATCGGTTTCCCTTGCCAACTTCGGTATTGCCACCGAATACGTAACCCGCCTTCCCAACAATGACCTCGGGCATGCAGCCGTAGCCAATTTGCGCAAATACAATGTCGGGGTAAACCATATTGTATTTGGCGGTGACAGGCTGGGTATATATTTTCTCGAACACGGTGCCGTAACTCGGGGCAGCAAAGTCGTTTATGACCGGGCACATTCCTCCATTGCCGAAATCAAAAAGGGAATGCTCGACTGGGAAAAAATATTTGCCGATGCCAACTGGTTTCACTGGACAGGTATCACACCCGCCATTTCCCAAAGCGCAGCGGAAGTTTGCCTTGAAGGCATAAAAGCCGCCAATCGCATGGGCATCACGGTTTCTACCGACCTCAACTACCGGAAAAACCTCTGGAAATACGGTAAAAAAGCCAGCGAAGTCATGGCCGAACTGGTAGAAGGTTGTGATATTATTTTGGGGAATGAAGAAGATGCCGAAAAAGTATTTAACATTCACCCCGAAGGCGTGGACGTAACCAGCGGGCATGTCGAAGGAGTCGCTTATGAGTCCGTAGGACGGCAACTTATGGCGCGTTTTCCCCGAGCCAAAAAGGTGATTATTACCCTTCGCGGTTCCGTTTCCGCTTCCCACAATAGCTGGTCAGGTGTATTGTGGGATGGAAAACAACTTTTCAGTGCTCCGACCTATCAGATCACCCATATTGTGGATCGCGTAGGCGGCGGAGATTCGTTTATGGGCGGACTGATTTATGGATTGCTAACGTATCCAAATGATGATCAAAAAGCGCTCGATTTTGCCGTAGCAGCTTCCTGTTTGAAACATACCATTCACGGAGACTTTAATATGGTCACCGTTGATGAAGTAGAAAAACTCATGGAAGGCGACGGGTCGGGAAGGGTAAGTAGGTAATAGGGGAGTGCTTTTCTTTTCGGTGGTGGTGGGGAGAGCGTGAACACTCCCCTGCTGTTGTGTGTTCAGTGTTCTTCTTTCATCCTGATTGTCTGCCTGTTGTTTTGGTCGTGGGGTTGGACAGACACAATCTTTACAAGGTTTTGAGTTTTAGCGTTGGCTTCATTGTTTTATGTTTATTGTCCTATTCCTGGATTGTCAATCAATCTTTTCATGGTGTCGAATAATGCCTGATAAAAAGACTCATCCTTTGCAAAGAGTTTATACAGCTCCAATTCCTTCTTCCTTTGTTGTCCCATGACCTCATCCAGCATTTTCTTTAAGGCCAGGTCTCTGTTTTGTGCGTCTTTGTTTTCGGCAAATTTTGTTTTAAAGTCCGGGTGTGCCTGAATGTGCCGACTGATGGAGATGAATTTTACCCGTTGGTCTTCCGGCGTAGCGTCCCAGCCCTGAAACCATCTTTCATTGAAGGACCTGATGATTTCATCCAGAGGGTCTTTTTCTTCTTCGCCGCCATGAGCGCCCCGCGGATTTGGATTTTGCGGGTCCAGTTCTGTGGCCGAATCATCCAAACCAATGGCATGATTCAATTTCGTTCTTTCAAGGCCATACGTCGAAAGGTCAACGGATTCCAGCAGTTCATCAATCAGCTCATCTTCTTTGGTTCGGACAATCAATTTTGGAATCAGAAATTTCAAAAACCAAAACAGCTTTTCCCAGGCTAATACTTCATACGGCAGGATGGAAGCCATTTGCCCGTAAATCTTCACAAACTGTTTGGCTTTAATTTTAAAATCGGCCTTTGCTTCGTCGGCCAATTCCAATTCAGCATTAAACCGGTGGGCAGCCCTGTCAATAACCGGACTGAGCTGCTGGGCATCCACACCCTGGAAATACCTAGCGACAAAATCTTCTACTTCCGACCATTCATACACACCTGCATCATCCAGGGCACCCTTCAGTTCATGCAACACATTCACGTCGGTGGCACCACTCAGCGAAGTAGAGGTGTAGAACGGGTCAAATGCAGCTTTGATGTCGTCCACATCGTTGAAAAAGTCCAAAACGAATAAGTCCTCCGTCTTTTTGCCCAGTTTATCCGCCGAACGATTCAAGCGGCTGAGCGCCTGAACAGCCAACACGCCCTGAAGTTTTTTGTCAACGTACATGGCGCAGAGTTTTGGCTGGTCAAAGCCAGTCAGGTATTTATTCGCAACTACCAACATCCGGTAGTCATCCGAGTCAAAATAGTCGCGGGTATCTTTCTCCGCGAAGCCATTCAGGTCCGCCTCTGTATATTCCATGCCATCCACTGTTTTCTTTCCTGAGAATGCGATGGCAATTTTGAATGGATTCCCTTTGTCTTTCAATATTTCCCGAATGGCCAGATAATAGCGGATGGCCGATTCGATATTCTGGGTAACGACCATGGCCTTGGCTTTGCCTTTCAGCTTCTTGGTGTTATACACTTTTGAAATAAAGTGCTCCAGCATGATTTCAGCCTTGGTACCAATGGTTTGCCTGTGCCTTTCGACGTAGGCACGAAGTTTCTTCTGCGCTTTTTTTGTATCGAATAAAGGATTGTCCTGGATGGACTTCTCGATTTCGTAGTAGCTTTTGTAGGTGGTATAGTTCGCCAGTACATCGAGAATGAACCCTTCTTCGATGGCCTGCTTCATGGAATACAAATGAAACGGCCTGAACGTACCGTCTTCCTGCCTGGCGCCAAATCTTTCGAGCGTTGCGTTTTTGGGCGTTGCGGTAAAAGCCAGGTAAGAGGCGTTGCCCTTCATTTTCCGGGCTTGCATGGCTTTCAAAATTTTGTCCTGGGCGTCTTCTTCGTCCTCTTCGTTTTGCCCGACGCCCATAGCCTGGTTCATTTTCCCTGCGGCCGTTCCGCTTTGGGAACTGTGCGCCTCGTCAATAATGACCGCAAATCGCTTGTCGCTCAGGTCGGCAATGCCATCCACGATAAAGGGGAACTTCTGTATGGTGGTAATGATGATTTTTTTACCCTGCTCCAAACCGTCTTTCAGATCTTTGGAGGAGAAGGCCGGGGCCACAATGTTTTTTACCTCCGAAAATTCTTTGATGTTTTCCCGCAGTTGTTTATCTAGCAAACGCCTGTCTGTCACGACAATAACGGAATCGAACAAGGGATTCTGAATGCCCCTGCCGCCGGGCAAGCCCTCTCTTTCGGGATAGGTTTCAATCAATTGATAGGCGGCCCAGGTGATGGAGTTGGATTTGCCCGACCCTGCGGAATGTTGTATCAGATAGGTGTGACCTACGCCATGCCGGGATGCGTGGCTCAGTAATTTCCTGACCACATCCAGCTGGTGGTAGCGCGGAAAGTACAGGGTTCTTTTGCCCAGGGCATCCGTTGGGCTGCTGTCGAAACGCACAAAATGCTGAATGATATTGGCCAGGCTTTCGCGCGTAAAGATATCTTCCCACAGATAGGAAGATTTATGCCCGAAGGGGTTCGGCGGGTTTCCTTTGCCGTTGTTGGCGCCTTTGTTAAAGGGCAAAAAGAAGGAGTTCGCCCCGTCTAATTTGGTGCACATATACACCTCGTCGGTATCAACAGCGAAGTGTACCAGGCAGCGGCCAAAATTCAACAGAGGCTGCTTGATGTCCCGGTCGTATTTGTATTGTTTGATGCCATTCACCCTGGCAGTTTGTCCGGTCCAGGCATTTTTGAGTTCCAGCGTGGCAATGGGCAATCCATTCACAAACACCACCATGTCTATTTCTTCCCGCTGGTTGTCGGTATTGTATCGCACCTGGCGGGTGACGCTAAACTCATTCTTCTCAAAATTATCTTTCACCGCCTGGCTGCTGCTGGCCATCGGCACCTGATACAACAGGGTAAAGTGTGCGTCTTCTACTTCAAGCCCTTTGCGCAGCAAGCGCAGGAGACCGTATTTTTTGATCATCCGGTCGAGACGCTCCACAATTCTGAGCTTCCAATCCGAAGTGCGCTTCAGCTTGTCGAGTTCCTCTTTTTGGGTGGTTTCCAGAAAGTGCCAGAAACGGGTTTCGTCCAGGGCGTATTGCGCGTTGAAATCGCCGGCATGGCCGTTGTAAAAGCCTTTGCTGCTCCGGTACAGCGCCGCAGGTTCCTCAGCGGTGTTTTGATCACTACTGTTCAGTTCTTCGAGGCAAGTGCCTGTCAGGGCTTTTTCAATGGCGGATTCAAGGGCTCGTTCGTTGGTTTGGGAAGGCATAAAAGACCTGTTTGTTTTTATGTAGCCGTAGGCAAATGTTTGCCAAAATACCCAATATACATTTTCTTCTCTGAAGGATTGGGATAAAAATGGAGCCGGAAAGCTCCGCTGAAGTTTTTGATATGAAAGCCGAAAAATTGCTTTTCTGATCCTACCACAAAGGTTCGTAAATTGCTCAACCTAGGATTGTTTTTCACCGTGTCCGACTCGTCAGATATCGTCAATTGCGTCTCCGCCTTGAGCGATGCGAGCGAAAAATCTTGCCCTTTTTCACAGTAGCTATTCAAGGCTGTTAATGCACCATATAGCTGATTATAGACAGTGGCTGAGACAAATATGTGCTGAAGTTGAGATTTTGTTTGTCCGCAGAATACAATATGCGGAAATTCTGCTTCCCGATTGTCCCAAAGCTCAGATCCCTTTCTCAGGCTATCCCGCCGCTCTTCGATTATTCGATCTTTAAATACTTGCCACTGAGCAGCAGAGACACAATGGTGGACATCTAAAACCGCTTCCTGATCGCCCTCAGATGTTAATTCCGTATGCCATAGAGAGATGCGCGCCGGTTGCCAGCGGGTATGGGAGTCAAAGCTCAAGGCCAACTGGCCCAGCAGGCAGGCAGCACCTAAAGAGGGTACTGAGATTTCTCGCTCTTCAAACAGAAAAAATTCAGAAAGCGCAAACCGCTCAGCAATGACAACCTCCTCCGCCGGAATTTGAGGAACAGCAGCTTTCGTGATGAATGATTTCACCCTTCTCTGGTACTCCCTCTCCTGAATCTCAAGCCACTCCCGAAAAGGATATGCTTCTGCAAGCGGAATTTCATACCAGCTTTGACCCAAGTTACCGGAAAGTAAGAGGGATTTGAAATGGCTGTCAAATGCGCTACTGACAATGGCCAGGCATGCCGGAAATTTCTGATCGGCCTCACGGCGGTCAGGATATGGGATAGAAGCCTCATTCAGAATCAAATATTCCATGGCAGATTTTATTCCAGAAGCAGATCCAATTGTTTATCCCATTCGTCAAAAAAGCCATCAGGCCACTCATCTGCCCGGCCGGTAGCATCTATATGGATAGGAATAACCCGGCTCGAATGATCAGGAGATTCAGCGTCTCGCTGGAAGTAATACACTTTTGTATCCTCGTGTGAAAGCACCCCCTGCTTGATCGCTACCCTGATGCCATTCAGGATATGATCACTGTGCGACTCCAACATAATTTGACTGCCAGAGGCGGCTGCCAGTGCGCAAAGACGGGCGATCTTGGCCTGGCCTGCCGGATGCAGGTGCGACTCCGGGTTTTCGATGATCAATAAGCCGCCAGGAGGCATCATCAACAATGCAGTGATGATGGGCAGTACATAGGTGAGACCAAACCCCACATTGGTTGGTTTAAAACTTTCGGTATATCCGTTCTGTAACTCAAAGCTATAGGACAGGCTGGCAATCTCCAGCTTTTCATGATAGGTCGCATTTACCCTTACGCCCGAAGATATTTCTGATAACCAGGCACTTACATTGTCCAGAAGGGTATCGGATTTAGCATCGGGATGCTGCAAATCCGGATTTGGCAGCGGACGATTCTGGTATTGGGCCAGATAATGCACGGTATATTCGCCCTCTTTGCCCAGAGACACCAAATCATCTACATGGTAGGTCGAGGTTTTATACTGCGTTTGCGGATTGATCCGGTTAGCGCCCAGGTAGCGGGTGTTGTCTGAAAACATAAAAGCCGCTGCTAAGTCAAAACCCTCGCTCCTTTCCTGCTTCGCTAAGGGCAATACATCCTTTTCAGCCGCCTGGTGAAAAGAAACTTCGAGCGTATGTGTATAATCCCACTCCAGATCAAATGTTAATAACGCTTCGGCCGGGGCACCTATCGAAAAAACATCTTTGCCAAGGCCCAGGCTGAGCAAGTCTTCGTCTTTGAGAAACAATCCCCGCTCAAAATCGCCATTTCGCAGCGACTGCTTAAGCAACAACAAGGGCTGAATCGCTGAAGATTTACCTATGGCATTGATCCCCGTGAAGAGGTTGAGACTGCCCAGCGGAAAGTCAGCCTCCAGAATGGACTTAAAGTTCTTGATTTTCAGCTTAGTAAGCATGATCTGTATATTGGGTGATCAGTTTTTGTAACTCCTGGTGGCGCAACGCTACGCTTTCCACCCGGTTGGTATTGGCCGTAATCGCTGCCTCAAAGTCTGGCTTACGCATCATGTCCAGGTAGCCAGAGATAAAAGCTTCTTGTTGGGACAGCAGTCGGTCCATCCCGGCATCTGTCAGATGGGCAAGATTTACCGCAGTCGTTTCAAACAGCGAGCGGTTGATCACAGGCCTGCCTGCCGGATGGAGCAGCGCCTTGCTGAACATGTTCTGACCGAATAGCTGCTCGGCACGAACCAGACTCCGGTGGCAGGCTGCTGCCCATGCTGAACGCTCGGCCTCTGTTGCTTTCTCGTTGAGGTGCTCCATTTCCTCATCCAGAAACATACGCAGCGAAGGCTGATACTGGGCAGGCCCGCGCCGGTAGAAGGCAATAAACCTCAGCAACAATTCCCGGTCCAGCATACGCCTCGGCGATACCCCCAGATACTGTCTGAACCACGGCTCCTCGGCTACCTGATTTAAAAACCGGGTAGCAGGCCCCTGGTTGAGGGCATGCCGGATCTCCTGGGCGGTCATCTTAAGACCCGCCGTATTGATACGGTAAAACAGGTTGGTGAGTACTTTTTTGGGGGTGCCTTTCCTGATTTTAAAGAGTGTTACTGGGGTGTCTTCGATGCGGCGCTGCAAGGTGCGGTCCAGGTCGTTATATTTTTTCCCTTCCAGCTCCTTCAAAAACTCCATATGGCTCAGTTTTAGGTTTTTGTCCACCATAAACCGCTTAAAGGTAGAGAGCCGCTGCAAGCCATCTACTACTACCCACTTGTCATCATTGGCTACGTCCATGTAAAAAGCGGGCAGGGGAAGCTTGATCAGGATAGACTCGATCAGTTGGCTCATGCGCGTATTGTCCCACAGATTGGCACTACGCTGAAACTCAGGAAAGAGGTCTATCTCACCATGACGGATCCGGCTCACCAGCGCAGAAACAGTGGCAGGCTCGACCGTAATGTCCACCTGCTTAGGGTCAAACGGAACCTGGATGGCAAACTCGCCTTCCTGATCGTCCTCTATGTCAAGGTATAGTTCGTCTTCTTTCATGCGCTAAGGGGTACACATTTCGGTAAAGATAATCAAGATTGGGAAGTTTCATCTGGCACTTTTATCTTCCCCGTCACCGCCCCATCAATCAAACTCGCTTTCAGCTCCTTCAATTTCTCTATCTGCCGCTCCTGCAAGCCGATCGCCTTGTCTATGTTCGCGGATTGGGACTCGATGTGGGCGACAATGGCGGATTGTTCGGGAAGGGGTGGTATTGGAATAGAAAGATTAAAGAACGCACTCACATTTATACTTTCTACAGTTGCAGCTTGTTGACGAGTTTCTACTAAAATTTTTGAACTGTTTCCTTGGATCAATCTTAAAAAATACGGAACAAATATTTGACCAGAAAATATTATGCATTTAATATCCTGATTTATTGCCATGTCAATTTCTAAAATTGACAATGCGAATGTGTGTTGTAAAATTCCAGATCTTGTTACAAATACAACAGAGCCTTTAGGTGCCATATTTGATGAAGACTGTTTTAAGCCTTCAACAGAAATTTCTCTTGCAGAATTTGACAAATAATCACTTTTAACATCTACCGAAGATATCCATGGAATACCACCACCCCAATATTCCAATTTATCAGTAGGAGGCGTGCCACCACTGAAGTGTTTTTTAACCACAAACTTCAACTTCTTCACCTCCCACCCCTCCGGAATCTCCCCGATCCACTCCACGCCGGAGTCTTTCATTTCAGCTATTGGGCGCATTTTCCATTCTCCATTCTCCATTTTCAATTTCCCCGTGACCGCCTGTTGGATCACAATCTGCTTGCGCTCTTTAAGCAGGGCAATCAACTGCTCTTTTTGCGCAATGGCCCGGTCGATTTTCGCGGTTTTGTCGTCGAGGAAGGCGGCAATGCGGGTTTGCTCATTGGGAGGGGGGAGTAACGACCAAATTTTATAAAAATCATCCGTGTATAATCTTAGCCTACTTTCAATAACCCCTGAACTTTTTCTTTTAAATTCAGATTTGTAAATTTCACTCCTCACCAAATAATGAAAGAAGCGTTCAGAATTTCCTTCATTTAAGCGATAGACAGAATATGCCGGACTCGTTATCCCATTAAATGGAGAAAATCCTAAACTTCCGTTCCATGCAAGCATGATATTGCTAACCAAATCGTTTATATAAACCTTTTTATAACCTTCAAGCGTTGAAGCCGTTGTCAATAAGTCGCCATTTTCTACTTTATCGGATTTTTTAGTTACACCTGTGTATTGCGATACTGAGAGCAATTCTTCGGAGCCGTCATTACTTTTTTCATTGATTTCCTTAAATAAAAATTTAAATCGTCTCACCTCCCAATGCTCCGGAATTTGCCCGAGCCATTCGACGCCCGAGTCTTTGTAGGCGGGGTATTGGGGGAATGATGATATGCTGGTCTGATTCATGAATGTGAAGACTGGGGGTGAAAGCGGTCCTGGACCCAGGTCTGCGGGTTGTTGAGGATGTAGGCGGAGATGTGTTCAAACGAGGCATCGTTCCGGATGATATGGTCATGGAAGCGTGCCTGCCATGCAAAATCAGGGCGTATTTTCCGGATTTCAAAAGCGCAGCGGCCTTTGTACCAGCGGATGATCCGCGACAGGTTGTCGTGCAACATGGGGTTGCGATCGCCGGTGATGCCGCCGGGGGATTCGGATTCGGATTCTGTAGAGACGCGATTAATCGCGTCTCTACCCAACGAATTACCCAACGAATTACCCAACGAATTACCGGGGGAATCACCGGGGGGATGCTCAATGATCACAATGCCGTGGACATGGTTGGGCATGACGACGAATTCTCCCAGATGTGCGTAGGGAAAACGTTCTGGAATTTCCAGCCAATGACGTTGGGCGATGATGCCAGATGGGGATAATTGGACAGATGCGACGGGGGGCGAATCGGTATCGGTTGGTTCGGTTGGTTTCGATGGTAGAGACGCGATTAATCGCGTCTCTACCATTCGCGGATCGTCCGCAAACCGCGGATCATTCACCCGCGATTCTACCACGTCCCCAAAATGGCACATCCGATCCTTTAGGCAAATGGTTACAAAATAGGCGGCATTCCAGTCGTAGTCCCACCAGGAAGCACGCGCCGATTGGATTCGGTATTTGCCGTTGAATTTTTCTGCCATGTCTATTTCCCTAAAATGTCCATGATCAAGCCTTCACTTTCCTGCTCCAGCGCCAGGATCTCGGCGCTCACTTCCTCTATACTCCGCAGGGGCTTGTGCTGGTAGAAGTATTTGTTGAAGCTGATTTCGTAGCCGATTTTGGTTTTGTCCAGGTCAATCCAGGCTTCGGGCACATGGGGCTTTACCTCCCGCAGGAAATAGGCGTGGATGCTCTCCGTCAGAGGCACGTTTTCGCTGTCGCGCAGGTCAGTTTGCGTTTCGTAAATGAGGTATTCATGGGGTTTGCCCGTCGGGAAATAGCCAAAATCGGGGAGTTGCTCCACGGTACAATCCAGATGGCGCAGGAGGCTGGCCAGTTTATCGCCGCTGAGCTTTTCGGTTTTCTTAACCACCTTTTCGGCGGTTTCGTCATACCAGGTTACATCTGCATAGATTTGGTTTTTCTCGCTGGCTGAAAGTTTGATTTTTTCAGTTTTCAGCACTTCATCTACTAAGGCACTAAACACATTAAAATCGTTGTATTCATCCGTGCCTATTTTTCCCAAAAGCAGTGTTGCAGTTTCTAATAAGTCCTTTTGCTTTTTCCATGTGTCTTTAGCAGTCAGTTCTTTTCGTTTTTTGGAATTCAGGTCCAGTCCGCTTTTCTCGCACCATTCCAGCAGTGTTTTCTCGAAGGATTTTAAGTCTGAATACACCTTTTCCCCATAGGTTTCATACGCCCACTGCATGGGTTCTTTGAGGGACTTGTCAAATCGCAGATCGGCAATGCGGTCATCGGTGAATTGTGCTTTCAGGCGTGCCGGGCGGTCTATGGTCACTTTGTAGTAGCCAAAGTCGGTATTGTGAAACACCCTGGCGGCCAGGCCGTCTTCCGACGTGCGTTCCACATCCCTGAAATTCATATAGGCATCCTGAATTTCTTTGATGTGGCCGGGAGTCAGTTCGCAGTTTTTGGCACCCAGATTTTTGCGGAGCTTCGCAAATCGCTGCGAAGCATCGATCAGGATCACTTTGCCTTTCCGTTTGGCTTCCTTGTGGTTGCTCAGAAACCAGATGTAGGTGGTGATGCCGGTATTGTAAAAGAGGTTATTGGGCAGTTGCACGATGCAGTCCAGCCAGTCATTTTCGATGATGTATCGGCGGATATTGCTTTCTCCGCCGCCGGCATCGCCGGTGAACAAGCTGGAACCGTTGTGAACAGATGCAATCCGGGAGCCATGGGGACTTTGGCTCAGGGGCTTCATTTTGCTGGCCATTTCCATCAGAAAAAGCAGCTGCCCATCGGAGGAGCGCGGCGTGGCATCCACTTCTTCGGCGTTGGCCCAATAGTCATTCAGCGTTACCACAAACCGGGGGTCAATGATCTCCTTTCCGTCTTTGATATATTTCAGATCCGTTGCCCAGGATTTTCCATACGGCGGATTGGAGAGCATGAAATCGAAGGTGTTCCCGGAAAATTCATCGGTGGACAGGGTAGAGCCAACCCGGATGTTTTCGGGGTTGTTGCCCTTGATCATCATGTCTGATTTGCAGATGGCGTAGGTTTCGTCATTGATTTCCTTGCCAAACAAATAGACATCGCCCGTGGCCCTGATGGATCCGTCTTCGTCCTTGATGAAATTTTGGGACTCCGTGAGCATGCCGCCCGAACCGCAGGCCGGGTCGTAGATGGTCATGACCGGAGGCAACTGGTCTTTGATAGGCTCAAAAACAATGTGGGTCATCAGGTCAATGACTTCCCTCGGGGTAAAGTGCTCACCGGCTTCTTCATTGTTCTCTTCATTGAATTTCCGGATCAGCTCTTCGAACACATAGCCCATGCCCAGGTTCGTGAGCGGGGGCAGTTTTCGTCCTTCGGGGTCTTCCTTTTCAAACGGGGTGAGGTTGATATAAGGCGAAGTGAATTTTTCGAGCACATCGAGCAACACGTCCTTGGATGCCATGTGCCGGATTTGGCTTTTTAGGTTAAACTTCTCGATGATTTCCTTCACATTCGGGCTGAAGCCGTTCAGGTACTCTTCAAAGTTGGCCTGCAGGATTTGCTGGCTGTTGGTTGCCGTGTCGTACAGGCGTTGCAGGGTCCAGGTGCTGGTATTGTAAAACACATAGCCGCTGGCGTCGCGCAAGCCTGTTTCGTCCCATTCGGTAAACCCTGCTTCCTCTTTCTGGAAAGCAAGTTCTTCCATGACCGCTGCTTTGGTGGGTTCGAGCAAGGCATCCAGTCGCCGTAGCACCACCATAGGCAGGATCACATCCCTGTATTTTCCTCTCACATACACGTCTCTGAGGCAATCGTCGGCAATTGACCAGATGAAGGAGATAAGTCTGTTGTGTACGGTTTGGTTCATAATTCAATTCGTTTAACTCTACTTTTCAATTCGTTGGTGCGGTTGTCGGGTCTGTTGTCTTTTTAGCATGTTGCCAAATATCCCCACTCATAACCCTCATCTCCTCATTACCTGATGTCAATATCCTCCCTTTCCCTCAAATCTACAAATATCCGGCAAGGTTATACCGGGGCGCTGGCAAAATCACAGGATCAACAAAAACATTGGATAGAAATTCATGCGCAGCCCCCTCTTCGATTGTAATATTTGTAACCGTTCTATACCTTACGGTTTGTTTAAACTGAGTCGAAAATCATAAAAATATGGCGCGTTTTACACGTATTCAGGTAGCTACTACCTTTCAGCAGATGGGCATTCTGCCCTTGTTTTATCATGCAGATATTGAAATCTGTAAAAACCTTCTCAAAGCCTGTTATGACGGCGGTATCCGAGCGGTGGAGTTTACAAACCGGGGCGATTTTGCCCATGAGGTTTTTGGCGAACTCAATAAATACGCGGCTAAAGACTTACCGGAAATGATTCTGGGAATCGGCTCGGTGCTGGATGCGGGTACTACTTCGCTGTTTATTCAACTGGGGGCCAACTTTGTGGTTTCGCCGGTGCTGAATCCCGACATGGCCAAAGTCTGTAACCGCCGGAAAATCCTCTGGGCTCCGGGTTGTGGCAGTCTTTCGGAAATCAGCTATGCCGAAGAACTGGGCGCCGAAATTGTGAAAATTTTCCCCGGCGCAGAAGTGGGCGGCCCCGGCTTTGTAAAAGCCGTAAAAGGCCCCTGCCCCTGGACAAGTATCATGCCCACCGGAGGCGTAAGCCCTACCCGTGAAGGACTGAAAGAATGGTTTGACGCAGGAGTGACCTGTGTGGGAATGGGTTCTCAACTGATCTCTGCGGATGTCATCAAAAACCGGGATTACGCAGGGTTGACCGAGAAGGTGAAAAGTGCCCTCGCCCTGGTAAAAGAAGTTCGGAAATAAATGCTGATAAGCTGTTTCTGGCAGGGGTTTATGCCGTGCCGGAAACAGCAATCACGGAAATTTCCACGTTCACATTTTTGGGAAGACCTGCGACCGCTACGGTTTCCCGTGCGGGAAAGTCCGCCGAAAAATATTCGCCGTAAACCGCGTTGACGGCGGCAAAGTCGTCCATCGTTTTCAGGAAAATGGAAGTTTTGACGATATGTCCGTAGGTAAAACCTGCGGCCTGGAGGATGTTGCCGATATTTTTCATCACCTGATGGGTCTCCTGCCGTATTTCGTGAGTAATCATATCTCCGGAAGAAGGGTCAATGGCAATCTGCCCTGAGACATACAGCATATTCCCTATCTGAACGGCCTGACTATAAGGCCCGATCGGAGCCGGAGCCTGAGGGGTATGGATTATTTTTTTCATAATAGAATGGGTAGGGTATAAAATCGTTATTTCCAGTCCATGAGTGCCGCGATTTTGGGCAGAAAGATAATTCCCCAAATCACCGCACAAAAAATCACACTGATGAGTACGGCTCCGGCGGCCACGTCTTTGGCTTTTCCTGCCAGGGGATGAGGATCGGGCGAAACCAGGTCGGTCAGAAATTCGAGGGCGGTATTAATGCCTTCTGCGACCAATACAAGGGCCATACAAAGCAGGATAATACACCATTCGATTGCAGACAGATTTAAAAATCCTCCCAGCAGCGAAATTAGTATCACCGCCAGCAGGTGAATCTGGGCATTGGCCTGGGTACGAAACAGGGTTATTATTCCCTGAAAAGCATAAACAAAACTGCGGATACGGGAGCGCAAATAGGCAACCATAGGCTAATCTTCTTGGGTTTCCTTGCGGTTGTATTCAGAAATCCGGTCCAAAAGGGAGAAATCCCGGTAAATCGAATTTCCCACAATCGCTTCTTTTATCCCTACGGCCTTCAGATTGTCTATGTCTTCAAAAGTATTGATTTGACCCGAAGCCGCAAACAGGACATCCGGAAACTGTTCCACCAATTCTTTATAAAACAAAATATCAGGCCCCGATTCACGGTGGGTGGAATTTATATCGGTGCAGATAAATCGCGAAAAACCGAGGTCTATACATTTTTTGATCATGGATCGGATCGTGGCATCATCCATGATCATGGTCCAGCCATGAGAGGTCAGTTTGCCATCGAGCAGATCGAGCGAAATCATTATTTTTTCATTGCCGATATGTTTTGCCTGGCTGATTTCTTCGAGGAAAGCAAAATTTTCAAATACAACCGAACCCAAGACAAAATAGTCCACGCCCGAATACTGTAAAGACTTGATATAGTCTATATTGTTTATCCCCCCTCCCACTTCGAGATCGGGAATCGTTGTATTCGCCAGCGAGACGATCAGGGCTTTGTTGTTTTCTGTATTTTGGAGGGAAGCATCCACATCCACGATATAAATACGCTGGACATGGTGTCGGGAAATTTCATCAATCAAATCGTAAGGATCGTAAGGAAGAAATTCAATCCGGTCGTAATCACCCGGGCGATAAATCGCCGGTTTTCCTTCTTTGATATAGAGGGCTGGAATAATTTGCATGTACCAATTAACGATACAACCCACATTTATCAAAAAAATCCTGCAAATGAAAGTTAATTTATCACCTTAAAAGAGTGATACTTCCGCTTCGTTCGATCCGATTGCCGTCAAAGTCTGTTCCGGAGAAACGATAGACATATACACCTTCCTGTACGGGTCCGCCTTTATACGTTCCGTCCCATCCGTTTTCAATGGAAAGTGTTGTAAAAAGCTCCGTTCCCCAGCGGTTATAGACACTCAGTTGGAAGTCGCGGATAAACCCTCCTCGTATCAGAAAGATATCGTTATGGCCGTCGTTATTGGGGGTAAAAGCATTCGGAATATAGACACGCGGAACAAAAACGTAACAGGCCACATTCGACCAGGATTCAAATCCACAACCGGGAATTGCCTCGATGGCTTTTACCTGATAACAATACTTTCCCTCCTCAAGTGTAACCGACGCATCGGTATAATTTCGGGTAATCGCGGGCAGGTTTGCGAGCAATTCATCGGTACCAGTTTCCGGGATTGAAAATAATTCATAATAATCAATGCCCCCTGGCCAGCCCCGGTAATCGGTCCAATTCAGGAGTAGTTCATCGTTATTTTCACGGATATTTAGAAAAATGGTGCAGTGTGCGCGGGAGAACAATTCTGCGCCACACAGATCTACCAGTGCGAGTCGGTAACACCAGGAGCCGTCGGCAGCGGTGTTGAGCGTATCCAGCCAACGACTTGCGGAGGGGTCAAAAATTTCGTCCGCGAGTTCATAATCCTGCTCGTTATCGCCTTTTCGATAAATGCGAAAACTATAAAAAGACGGTATATTAAGCGGATTCCACAGAACCTCTACTCCCGAATCCCTCATTACCGTTACCCGGCAAAGCTGAATATCATCACCGGAAGTGGAGCAGAGTTCCAATCCCGGTTCGCTTACCAGAAGATCAGGACACATCTTGATGGTTTGTACGCGATAACAATACTGCCGGGAGTTGGTATTGGAAGCGGTAGAGTCTGTATAGGTATGTTGAGCCGCATCGGAAACCGTTGTAAGCGGCACCCACTCGTTTCCTTCCTGCCGAAAAATCTGATAATGCTGAAAACCCAGCCGGTCGCCTGGATCGAGTCCATTCCAGGTTAGTTGAATGGCATTATCGCCCACTACACTTACACATTCCATGTCGGGCGGAAAAACCGTACCGGGAAGTATTTTGATGTAAAGGGTATCCCGAGTAATATTCGGTCCCGGGCAATCATCGTCATCCGTAGCCTGAATGATAATGCGGTCATTAGGTATATTGTCAACCTCACAGGAAGGTGCCCAGCATATTGTAGCATCCAGCGGCGCAAGGCCTTGTTCGGCGGTAAATCTAGCTCCATATACTGGATCAAATATATCCCCTTCAACCTGAACGGACACTTTGTCTTCTTTTACGCCGGGGCCATTGAGGTCGAGGATTTTAAAATCAAAACACGATTCTACGCCCCGATAAAAAATGAGCGTGTCGCCGTTTATCTGACTGGAAGTCGGTCGTTCTACTTCCGGAGGAAGGTTGATGGGGCAATCAATGACGTTGATTTGTATATCTCTTTTTACTTCACTCAGGAGTACACCGTTGCGGTATTCATATACGGAAAGCGAAAACACATATTGTCCGGTCTGTCGGGGCCTTACCTGCATAAGCCCGGTGCGCGAGTTTACCGTCAGGTTGGGATTGGCGTTCATGACGTTGTTGATATTGTAAGGCGGAAGCCAGTTGACCGCCTGGTAAGGAGGCGCGGAAGGAACCGGGAAAGGATTGGCGCGATCTCCTGCCGTAAAAGGCACGGTAAGTGCATATACCAGTGAGTCGCCGTCGGGGTCTATGGCACTATGGTCAAATTGAAAAAGCGCATTCACGCAAATATAAGTAGGCAGGGTTTCCACAAATTCGGGGGAATTGTTGCATAAGGCGGTATTGGGAATAAAAGCCGGGAGGATCATACCCGAAGATTCCGGCTGAATAATATTCTGTATCGTGCGGTTGCGGCAGCAACGTGCCCAGGCGAGGAAATAGCCGTTGGGATTGTCGGGCAGAGCGACGGTATTGCGGAAAGTCGCAAGCGCATAACACAACCCCGTTGGAGGCGAAACACAGGTGTCGCTTGTGGTAAGTTGCAGAATAACCGAGTCTCTGAACGGAATATTCAGTTGGCGCACCGGATTAAAAGTGCGGCCATCCCGAATGTAAATGATTACATTTTGGTCAAAGGGGGTATTACTGATAGGGAATTGTAACGAAGGGATACAATCACGGTAAACGTAGAGCGTGATTTCGTATTCATTTAGCCCCGCAGCGTTTTTGCCCAGACATTTGTAAGTAAGGTCACCCCCTACTAGGTGTTCACCCCAAGCCGTATTTACAGACAGAAGAGCAAAAAAGAAGAGCAAAAAAGCGCGGAAATTGTTCGAAAGAAAAGCCATGATTGTTTGTTTAAGATCGTTGCACCAGATACCCTTACAAAAAAATTCCGGAATCTCTCAGAGCTTACACTAAATTTGAGAAATTCTTATTTTATACTATACGAATACAACTAAGTAAAGAACAACCATAACACACACATTTTTTTCGTATGAAATGGATTATCCAGCCCACTCCGCCACAGGAAAAAGCCCTTGAAATGGCCGCGCTTCTCAGCAATAAACAGCCGTTTCCCCTTCCCCTTGCCAATATCCTTCTTCAGCGCAACATTGATACTTATGAGCTTGCCCAGACGTTTTTTGTACCCGACGGTTCCCACCAGTTTGATCCGTTTCTGATGAAGGACATGGCCGAGGCCGTTGATCGTATTGTACAAGCTAAAAATAATAAGGAAAAAATCCTGCTTTTTGGCGATTACGATGTGGACGGAACTTCGGCGGTGACCCTTTTGTCGCTTTTTATGAGCGACTGGGGGTTTGATTTCACCTACTACATTCCGGATCGCTACAAAGAAGGTTATGGTGTTTCCTTTAAAGGCATTGAATACGCGGAAAAAGCCGGAGTACGACTCATTATCACCCTCGACTGCGGCATTAAAGCCATAGATCAGGTTCGATATGCCCAGACTAAGGGCATTGATGTAATCGTCTGCGACCACCACCAACCCGGGCCTGAACTCCCCAATGCCCTGGCGATTCTGGATCCGAAAAGAGAAGGTTGCCATTATCCGTTTAAAGAACTTACCGGTTGTGGTGTGGGACTAAAACTTATCCAGGCGGTTACCCGCTATTTTATGGAACGAAAAAATCCATTACCCCAACCTGATTACGACCCCTTTCAGTCATACTGCGATTTAGTAACGCTCAGTATCGCCTGTGATATTGTACCCATTACCGGAGAAAACCGCATTATTGCTTATCATGGTTTACAAAAAATACGGAACTCTCCTCTGCCGGGGATTCAGGCGATCATGGCACAATCTCCGGAGCCACGCGAGTGGGACGTTTCGGATCTGGTATTTTTTATCGGGCCGAGGATTAATTCTGCGGGTCGCCTCGGCGATGCCCGCGACGCCGTAGAGGTATTATTGGGGAAACATGATTCGCTGAAATCCATGGCAAATGACCTTCAGGACTCCAATGACGCCCGAAAAACCCTTGACCGCCAGACTACGCTCGAAGCCCTGGAGATGATCCGACAGGACCCGGATTATCCCACGAAATCCACCACCGTTTTGCACAACCCCGAATGGCACAAGGGCATCATCGGCATTGTTGCTTCCCGGCTTATCGAACAATATTACCGTCCTACGGTATTGTTTACTACTTCCGAAGGAAAACTCGTGGGATCCGCACGAAGTGTCATCGGGTTTGATTTATATGCTGCATTGGAGGCCTGTGAAGAGCATCTCCTTCAGTTTGGCGGCCATAAATACGCAGCAGGTCTGAGCCTGAGGCCCGAAGATTTTGTAAGATTTTCCGAAAAATTTGACCAGATCGTCAAAGAAACCATTACCGAAGAACAACAACTTCCCGTTCTTTTTATAGACCAACCCCTTCCTTTCACCGAAATAAACGACCGGTTTATACGTCTGCTCAATCGAATGGAACCTTTTGGGCCGGGGAACCGCCGCCCGGTGTTTATTGCAAAAGGGGTAAAAGTTTTGCATGCCGTTGTATTAAAAGATGCGCATGTTCGTTTTGTCCTGCAACAGGAAAATATTATGTTGGAAGCGGTCGGTTTTAATCTGGCGGAGGAATGGGCGAAGATGCCCGAAGGTCCGCTCGATATAGCTTTTCAGCCGATATTTAATACCTGGAATCAGAAAACCAGGATCAACCTCAGAATCAAGGATTTCAGACCCTCAAATGAGCCTCATGCAACCTTTTAAATTATTGATAATTGCACTGTTTGTGATGGGAATAAATGCCCCACTGCAAGCCCAGATTCTTTCCTGGCAGTATGAAAATATCATTGACGATAATTACCAGTCGGGAGCCAATCCCGACATGGTAAAAGATGCGGCCGGGAACCTACATGTGTCTTACTGGAATAAAGAAGAAGATCGCCTGATGTACGCTTTTCGGCAGAAAAGTACGGGTACCTGGACGACCGAATCTATCGCCAACAGCGGCTCTCTGGGGTATGCCTCCGCAATTACGGTGGACGTTTCCGGCAATATTCATCTTGCCTACATTCAGGATCAGTCCGGTCGTGCTTACCTGCGTTATGCCACAAAAGCCGGAGGCGTATGGACGACGGAGGCCGTTATGGCCAATGATATAGGAGTTTATGGTGCAGACCTAAGTTTTCCTACTTATATCCATCATTCGCTTGATATTATGATTAGCGCAGAGGGTAAGCCGGTTATTCTTTATTTTGATGGAAAAGTACAAACCCAGGTTTCCTGCCCTGCGCCCATCGGGCTGGTGTACAACAACTACGAACTGGATATGAATCTGGCCATCAGAACCGGTACAAATACCTGGCAGGTTTCCGGATTTGCGGATATCCCGGATCGCAAAGCCACGGGCTGTCTGGCCGACGGAGACCGCTACGGAGAGTTCTGCCGAATCGTACCTTCCGGGGGAGGGAAATATCAGGCCGTAACCAATTCCTTTCACAACCACGACCTGCTGTTGTTTTCTTCCGAAGCCAATGACCTCAGCAACTGGGAATTTTCCCGCATTGATTCCACCAACCGTCAGTATATTGTGGAGGCCCGGCACTTCCGGGAGAGTTTTGACTATATAGACGCTGCCGTTACCCAAGACTCCATTCTGCATATTACTTACGGCCTTTCCACTTTCTACGGGTTACTCACTTCGGAACCTACCCGCCGTACCTTTTATTATGCACAGGTAAATCTCAACAAACTCGGAACCCCGGGTTATACACCCTATATTTTTCGTTTCCTGCCCAATACCGTTTACCGCAGTTATTACTCCCTTGCCGCGCATTCCAAAGACTCGGTTTACCTGACCTATTACAGCGTTCCGGATCGCAAGCTGGTTGTGGCATATTCATACAACGCAGGTGCAAGTTGGCAGAATGATACCGTGATGCAGGTCATTACCAATACCTCTACCAAGACCCTGGTACACGGCGACAGCCTTTTTGTGCTGACATACGAAGCCGATAAAGATTACCTGATTCTTTCTTCCCGAAAACGAACGGGTACTGCATGGCGGCATGAAAATGCAACGGTTTCCGAAACGCGGGGAAATTACATGAGTTCCTATATGGTTCGCAACGGTGCAGATGATGAGGCTTATATTTTTTTCAATGAAAACCAGGTAGAGCGGTTTTACTATGGAGAGCGCATCAATCAGAATTGGAGTTTTACACCAATAGATCAGGCAGGCAAAGGCGGGGCAAATGTGGCATTCACTCAAAACACTCAGGGGGAACCCTGCGCGGCTTATGTTTTTACCCGTACCGCCGAGTTGCGGTACGCTCAAAGACAGAATGGAACTTGGTTTACCGGGCTGGTGGACGGATCATCCGATCCCCGTGAAGTGGTACTAACCACACGGGGAGACTCAATACATATCTGCTATTTTGATCTGAGTACCGGTCATCTGAAATATGCCCGTGCAGGCGCAGCCACAGGCCCGTGGATCATCTCCGTACTTGACAGTTCAAGTGCCATCATCGGCCAAAGGCCCAACCTTTTCACTGACGACGCCGGAACCCTGCATCTGTCTTATACCGATGCTTTTAAGGCGATACTCCGATACGCACGGAAACCCATCGGCGGAACCTGGACAAAAGAAAATGTGACCGCCGCAGGCAACTACAACCCGTCGTTTAGTTCTGTAAATGTAACTTCTCAGGGTGATCCACAAATTGCCTTTCGCGACGCGAGCGACAATACAATTTTTCTGGCAGAAAAAATCAGCCCGACCAATTGGGCGATTAACGAAGTGGCTATCGGCGACGTTACCAATCTGATTGGTTCACCCCTCAAACTTATCATAGATACCGAAAATCGCCCCTGGGTTCTGTACAACTACAGTTCCAATCACGATGACCTGCGCCTTGTAAGGCAGGATGGCGCAGGCGTATGGAATCCGGTATCCATCACCAATAATACCGCAGAAGTCTCCAATGTCTTTGATTTTCATCTCTTGGGCGATGATTTTTACATTCTCGGTAAAAAAAATCAGGAGGGTTATTTCGGGCTGGGAATGCTTTACGCCGAAAACGGTGTCCGTACCGCGCTGGAGGCAGAATTTGCTAATCAGAATCTGAAAGTGTATCCCAATCCCTCTTCCGGGAATACCACTTTTGAATTTTCCTTAAATACCGCAGACCATATTTCACTAACCATTTACAACCTTTCCGGGCAAATGATATACTCTGTAACCGAAGAAGAGCCACTTCCGGCAGGGAATCATCAGAAAAACTGGAATGCTGAAAATATCCCTTCCGGTGTGTACCTTTGCAGACTTTCCGGTCAAAAATTTACTCATTATCAAAAATGGGTACTTATACGGTAACATACAGGAATCATGATTCTGACAGCCAGAAATCTTGTCAAGAAGTACAAACAGCGGGCCGTCGTCAATGATGTCTCACTGGAAGTAAAACAGGGCGAAATTGTAGGCCTTCTCGGGCCAAACGGAGCAGGGAAAACCACTTCCTTTTACATGATTGTGGGACTGATTCAGCCACAGTCAGGAAAAATATTCCTCGATGACATGGACATCACTCGTATGCCCATGTATAAAAGAGGACAGTTTGGCATCGGATACCTCGCGCAGGAAGCTTCTGTATTTCGCAACCTGACAGTAGAGGATAATATAATGGCGGTGCTGGAAATGGGCTCCACACTGACCAAAGCCGAACGTCAGTATCGGGTGGACGAACTACTGAACGAGTTCAGCATCAATGAAATCCGTAAAAGCCCCGGCAGGGTGCTTTCCGGCGGCGAACGTCGCCGCACCGAAATCGCCCGCGCATTGGCCGTCAACCCCCGGTTTATCCTTTTGGATGAACCCTTTGCCGGGATTGACCCGATTGCAGTGGAAGAAATTCAGCATCTGGTGATGAAACTCATCGAAAAAAATATCGGGGTACTGATTACCGACCACAATGTACACGAAACCCTGAATATAACAGACCGAGCCTATTTACTTTACGACGGAAAACTAAAACTATCGGGCACAGCCGAAGAACTTGCTGCAAATCCGGAAGCGAGAAAATTGTATCTTGGGGAAAACTTCCAACTTAAGCGGTAATGTTACTGTTGGTTCATAAAATTGCGTATTGGATACTTCGGCGAAGGCTCGAATATATTGAGCATTTCACCCAATATCCTGTAGAAACACAGCAGCGGGTTTTTCGCCACTTACTTGAAAAAGGCAGGGACACGGTTTTTGGTGATCAATATGGATTTTCGGATATCCGAACACTGCAAGATTTTCGCAGACAGGTGCCGATTAGTTCGTATGAACAATTATTTCCCTTCATAGACCGCGCCTTTAAAGGCGAGCCTAATATCCTCTGGCCGGGCAAAGTCCATTGGTTTTCCAAATCCTCGGGCACTACCAATGATAAAAGCAAATATATCCCCCTTACTCAGGAGTCCCTGGACGACTGTCATTATCGCCTCGGGCAGGATATGCTGGCCATTTATCTTAACAATAAACCCGAAAGTAAACTCTTTACCGGCAAATCACTTTCCATTGGCGGAAGCCTTTCCGAAAACCCCAACAACCGCTCTATCCACTTCGGAGATGTCAGTGCGGTTCTCACCGAAAACCTTCCCCGTTTTTATGAACTTGTGCGCACGCCGGGCAAAAGTATTGCCCTGATGAGCAGTTGGGAGGAAAAAGTAGTCGCAATGGCTCGCGAAGTAATGTACGAAGATGTAACCAGTATCGTAGGTGTACCTACCTGGACACAGGTACTCATTTACAAAATCTTCGAATTGCTGGAAATGAAAGATCACAATCTCCTCGAAGTCTGGCCGAATCTGGAGTTGTTTCTCCACGGCGGCGTGAGCTTTGATCCTTATCGCGAGCACTTTAAGTCATTGATCCCCTCCGAAAATATGACTTATATGGATTGTTACAATGCTTCGGAGGGATTTTTTGCTTTACAGGATGATTTTTCCCGCTTGGATCTTTTACTGATGTTGGATTATGGGATATTTTTTGAATTTATCCCAATCGAAAACGTGGAGGAGGATCACCCGCAGACTTATACCCTCGAAGAAGTCGAAACCAACCGCAACTACGCGATGGTCATCACCACAAATGGCGGTTTGTGGCGGTATCTCATCGGAGACACGGTGATGTTTACTTCACTATATCCCTTTAGAATCAAAATTACCGGTCGCACCAAACATTTTATCAATGCTTTTGGAGAGGAACTAATGGTGGACAACGCTGAAAAAGCGATCAGTGAAGCCAGCTTTCTTACGGGTGCGAGGGTGGAAAATTATACCGCCGCTCCTATATTTTTTGAAGGAGGAAGCCGTGGCGGGCATGAATGGCTGATCGAGTTTGAGAAAATTCCGGAAGACCTCGAAAAGTTTGGGCAAATTTTGGATGATACGCTCAAATCCGTCAATTCTGACTACGAAGCTAAACGAAAAGGCGACCTTGCCCTCGGCCCGCCCCTGATCCATGTACTTCCTTCCGGATCTTTTATCCGGTGGATGAAAAAACGCGGCAAACTCGGCGGCCAGCACAAAGTGCCTCGACTTGCCAATAATCGCGATTACCTGGAAGATATTTTGAAAATGATCGCCGTCGGAAGCTGATTTGCCTATACAGACGCAAGGATCGAAACCCCGGCTTTTACCGTATCACCGAGTTTGACCTGCACTTTGCACGATACCGGCATAAGAATATCTATACGGGAGCCGTATTTTATAAAGCCATATTCACTGCCCTGAGTCACCGTATCATTTTCATTGATATACCAGCGAATCCTCCGGGCCAGAAAACCGGCGATTTGCTTATACGCTACGGTAACCCGGTCATTCGCAGTTACGACGTAGGTCTGTTCGTTGAGAGAAGAAGACTTTGGATTAAACGCCATGAGGTATTTTCCCGGAAAATATTTTACCAGTCTGACTTTACCCCCGACAGGATTGCGGTTGACATGGACATTGAGGGGCGACATAAAAATACTCACCTGAATCACTTTTCCATTGAAATAAACATTGTCTTCCACTTCTTCAATTACCACCACTTTCCCATCACACGGAGAAAGGATTTTGGAATCGTCAGTAACAATCTTTATATCGGGATTGCGAAAAAAATTAAAAACCAGAAAAACCAGAACCAATGCCGGTAAAAGCAACACATACCCCAACGTTGTATTTACCCAGAAACCACCCGCAAGTAAAATCGAGATTACAATCAATGATACCGGGATCGTGGTTTTTCCTTCTTTGTGTAACTTTAGGATCATAATAGAAAGTTAGTCTGCAAATATATAAAGCCTGATCATTCCTGAAGATATAAATTTACCGGAATATGAAAATCGAACATATTGGCATCGCCGTAAAATCTCTCGCCGAAGCCGAAAAACTATATACCATCCTCTTAAAAACGCCTCCTTACAAAAGGGAAACCGTGGATAGCGAGTCGGTAATCACCAGTTTTTTCCACACAGGTGAAGCCAAAATCGAATTGTTGGAAGCTACGGATGAAAATTCGGCCATCGCCCGGCACATTGACCGTCGGGGGGAGGGTATCCATCATATCGCTTTTGAAGTAACGGACATTCATGAAGAAATGAAACGTTTGAAGGCAGAAGGGTTTCGGTTGTTAAATGATTTTCCGAAAAAAGGAGCCGACAATAAACTTATCTGTTTCGTGCATCCGAAAGATTGTGGCGGTGTGCTTGTGGAAATTTGCCAGGAAATTCATGAATAATACGACGACTCGATTGATCTTTTGTGCAATAATCATTCCGATTTACAGTTTATTCAGCGAGTCGGCGAATAAATCATTCGCCATTGTACAGGTAAGAATCAATCACTTATTGTAGTCTCTTGAATAAGAATAAAACCAGGGTTTTAGTAGATTTGCAAAAGTATTCTCACTTTACCATGAGCCGACTATTTCCTGTTTTTAAAATATTCCTGATGGTTGCAGGTTTGGGCCTCGCGGTCCGGCTTCCTGCTCAGGAAACACAGATTCCTCCCCAAACTAATCCTGCGGGTACAAATATCCCGGAGGGTCAATTACCTGACCTCCAGAATCGTATTCAGCAACTCCGGGATGCGGGCGTTCCGGATTCCGAGATTCTAAAACGTATCCAGTCTCAATCCGGCGGGATTCCCGGCATCACCCAGCCGGTATCACCTTCCCAAGCGGGTTCGGTGTCACCCATCGGTTCCGCTCAGGAAAATATTCAACTGGAAGGAACCCAAGAAGTGCTGGATGGCGAAGACGATGATTATGATGATAAACCTGAAACAATCACGCAGGTGTTTATTCCACCCGGAGAACCCAGCAATATCTTCGGTCACGCGATGTTTAGGGATACGACCCAAAATTTTATTAAAGCGCTTTCGCCCGTACCCGCCGAAAATTATGTGGTAGGTGCCGGCGACCGTTTCACCATCACAATCTGGGGTTGCTCGGAGCTTTCGGAGAGCCTTACCATCGCCGCCGACGGCGCCGTTTTTCGCACCTATATCGGCAAAATTTACCTGGCAGGTCTTACTTATAAAAAAGCAGTTGCCATTCTCGAAGAGCGATACCGGGGAATTGTCTCTTCCTGTGCACAGATTGAAGTTTTTATGGGCCGCAGCCAGCGTACGCTGAGTGTAAACATCGTAGGGGAAGTCTATCGCCCCGGTTCTTATCAGATCAATGCGGCGGTTCCGGCTTTTAATGCGCTGTTTGAAGCGGGCGGAATTACCAATATTGGTTCGGTTCGGAATATCCTTATCAAACGCGGCGGACGTACCATTCAGATTCTTGATGTGTATGACTTTTTGATCAACGGCAACGAAGAGCCTATTTACCTCCAGGACAATGACTTTATCTATGTTCCTGTTCAGGAAAAAGTCGTAACCGTCGAAGGTGCCGTCAAACGTGCCATGGATTTTGAACTCCGGGAAAGTGAAAACCTGAAAGACCTGATCAGGTTCACCGGAGGGCTGAATTACGACGCACTTCGAAATGACGCTCAGATTTCCCGGCTTGAAAATGGTAGAGAAGTGCTTATCAATTTCCACCTCGACTCGATTCTTACGAGTTCGGATCGGGATTACAGGCTACTTGGCGGGGACAAACTTATTATTCGAACCCTGAACAAAGGAGCCTATAATATTGTCCAGATATTTGGCAACCTCGAATACCCGGGAACTTATCAGCTTTTGCCCGGCGAAAGGGTTTCCGATCTTATAAGACGCGCCGGGGGGTTGGGAATGGATGCTTACCTCGATCGGGCGTATATTATTCGCATTGTCCCGACTTCCGACGAGGTTCTTTACATCCCGGTCAACTTAAACAATATCTTTGAGGGAGCCAGTCCCGAAAACAATCTCGAATTGCAGTATTTTGATGCACTGATGATTTTCTCCAAATCCGAATTTCGCGATCAGCGCTTTATCGAAGTTACAGGACAGGTACGAAAACCGGGAACTTTCCAGACGCATCCCACCATGACCCTCAAGGATCTTTTATTTCTGACCGGAGGTCTGCGCGAAAATGCCGATTTTAATAATGTCGAACTTCTGCTTATTACCAAACCCGAAGACTTGGCGGAGACATCCCTCCTCGGGAAGGATGATACGAATAATGAAACGGAAGGAGCGGAAACACCCACACCCATTGCCGACCAACCAATCTTAGAACCCGGACCCGAAGATCAGATTATAAGGCGTATCGCGATTGATAAAAACTGGCAGGAAGACCCGATGATTGATACCTTATTGATTCATGGGTTCAATATGCTGCGGATATATTCGATTTATGATTTTATCCATTACAAATTTATAGATATTGAAGGTTCCGTCAAAAACCCTGGGCGGTTTCAGATTACCCAAGGCATGACCGTAAAAGACCTTTTATATATGGCTGGGGGACTTACCCAAGATGCCGATGTAAATGAAGTAGAATTATATCGCGACATTGACCCGGAAGAAATGGGATTGTATGGAACCGGAACAAATAAGCGCGAAATAGAACGAATACGTATAGACAAAGACTGGCAAAACGGCCATATTGTGGACAGTATAGAGGTTGCCGGATATCGGAAAATGGTCATCCGCTCGGAACGAGATTTTCTCAGCCAGGGATTTATCGAAGTAAAAGGGCTGGTAAACAAACCCGGCAGGTTTGAGGTGCTCCCCAATATGTCGCTCCTGGATGTGATATACATGGCGCAAGGGATTAAAATGGAGGCGGATTTCGAAAACATCGAACTGTCCCGGATCATCGAAACCATTGATGAAACCGGTGAAGTTGTACCCGTTCCCTGGTTATTAAAAAAAGTTTCCATTAACCAAAACTGGCAGGAGGACTCAACGTTGGATCAGATTCGGGTTAATTCTTTTGACCAGGTATTCATCCGAAAAAACCCTTATTTTGAATTACAGGAGAGTGTTTTTATTACCGGAGAGGTAATAAACGAAGGGGAATACTTAAAAGCGCAGAAAGACGAGCCGCTGAGTTCGTTGGTAGGAAGAGCCGGAGGAATTACCAGTCTGGCCGACCTGAAAGGTTCACATCTGAACAGAGTCGGTATCGGCAATGTTGCTCTGAAACTGGACAAAGCCCTCCGCCGTCCCGGCTCCAAATATGATATCCATCTGCTCGAAGGAGATACCCTGATCATCCCTCCCCGGCTGGATATTGTGCGTATTTCCGGAAATGTCCTGAAACCGGGCACAACCGTTCTCTATGAACCCGGGAAAAAGAAACTGAAGTATTATGTCAACCTCGCCGGAGGATACGACCGCCGCAGCCATAAAAAAATGACCACCGTATCGTATGTTGACGGAAGAGTAAAACGCACCAAAAAATTCCTGGTGATACGAGATTATCCCAAAATTGAACAGGGATCGGTCATTGAGGTCGCCGTAAAACCCGAAAAAGGAAAGTTCGAATTCCGCCCCTGGGAAAAAATCCCGCTGGCAGAAATTATTTCCACTACCACTTCTCTGCTGACGTTTATTCTTCTGATAGATACGATCCGAAACCGCTAGAAAAAGCTGATCTGCGAGATTATGTTTGACCAACAACAACTGGAACTTATACTCAACCGGCTGCGCGATTACGGGCAGATATTTCGCCGGAAAAGATGGTTGATTTTAATCGGCGGGATAGTCATGGGATTGGTTATGGGATTTTTGGCCTATCAGTCGGCGGTTACTTACAAAGCGGTAACGATCTTTCACCCGGATACGGGAGGACAACAAAATACGGGGCTGAGAACAAACCCACTTTCTTTTATACTTGGAGGAAATAGCAAGGAAGGCTCCGAGGCCGGTTTTATGATGGGTATTCTCAAAAGTCGCAACATTACCGAATCGGTTGCGGGTGATACCATTGATTTTAACGGTAATCGGAGACTTGTAGCAGATATTGTTTATGAATCTATTCCCAAAAGTTTAAACCCTATTGCGGTTTTCCGAAGAATATTTATGCCTCCCCCCGCTAATCGTCCTCTCGACCTCAAAGTTACTCATATCGGCAAATTGATCCGGGAGAATATGCTTCTGGAGACTACCGAAGAAGGTTTTATTCAGTTTGAATTTACCTTTATGAATGAAGAACTGGTCAAATTGCTGAGTGAAAAATGTATGACCGAACTGGACGAATATTACCGTCATCAGAAAACTGAAAAAGCCGAAGAAAATTTCCTCTTTTTTGAATACCGCGCAGATTCTGTCAAAAAAGAACTCGACAAGGCCAATCGTTCTGTCGCACGGTTTTATGATGAAACCAAATTTGGCGTAAAAGCTTCTAATGAGGTTTTCATCCGCGATCAGGAAGCCAAAATCAAACTCCTCACTGAGTTATATATCGAACTCGAAATCAGCAAAGAGCAGGCAAAAGCCCAATTCCAGAAAGACACTCCGGTAATTCAGATTCTCGATCACCCCACCCCTCCCTACGAAGAAGACAAACACTCCGCCCCACTTTTCGCTTTACTTGGGTTTTTGATCACAGCGATTCTATTGTTATTGTTTTTTACAAGAAAGCTGTGGAGCGCCGACTTGCGTTCCCTCGTCCAGTCCCAACTTATCACATCCGCAGAAAAAAAAGAAGCGAAAAAAACAGAGTCCGAAGAAGAATAAGGTTAAAGCCCCCTCCTTGCTTCTGGCAAAAAGGGGGCTTTGGTAATTTTACTATTTCTAGAATAATCGGTTACCGGACAAGGGTAAGGTTACCGGAGTAGTGTTTGTCGCCGAGGGCGATGGCGAAGAAATAGACGCCTTCGGGGGCAGGGTTGCCGTTTTCATCCTTGCCGTCCCAACCCTTGTCAGGGGCATCGGCGGTGAAGAACCCTCTTCCCCAACGGTCAAAGACCTGGAGGGAGAAGGCTTCGTTGCCGCGGTACTGGACGCGGAAGGCGTCGTTGATGCCGTCGCCGTTGGGGCTAAAGACATTCGGAATCAAGACGTCGGGCACACCGACTTCCCAGGGGCCGACTTCGGTCGTAGCCACACAACCGTTTTCATCGGTGACGGTCAGCCGGACGGTATAGGCGCCGGGCTGGGTATAGGTATGACTCGGATCGGGC
>JANRJC010000056.1:0-73962 GCA_033764335.1 Bacteroidia bacterium
CCGAGTTATAGTCAGTTGAGTCGTCGGGCGAAGAAATTGCCGGTAGCAATCGGCGCACCGAAAGCGCAGGGTCGCCTTTTCTTAGTCTTTGATTCTACGGGGTTGAAGGTGTATGGGGAAGGCGAATGGAAGGTGCGTCAACACGGCTATAGCAAGCGAAGAACTTGGCGGAAGTTACATCTGGGGGTAGATGAAGCAACCGGCAGGGTGCATGCACAAGCCTTGACCGAAAATGGAAAAGGCGACGGGGATGCCCAGCAATTCCCCGCTTTATTGGATCAGGTAGCAAGCCCGGTGGAGCGGGTCGGCGCAGATGGTGCTTATGATACCTATGAGATTTGGCGGCTTCTACAGCAACGAGCGATTCAGGGACTTATCCCTCCCAAAGAAAATGCCCTGTATTGGGTAGATGATCAGGATCAACTATTGGAAATCGAGCGAAATGACATTTTAGAAAAAATTGAGCAGAAAGGTCGAAAACAATGGAAACAGGAAAGTGGGTATCACCGACGAAGTTTAGCCGAAACCGCCATGTATCGATTCAAAACCCTGTTTGGAAACCAGCTCTCCGCCCGTAACTTTGAAAACCAACAGACCGAAGCTGCCATCAAAATTTTATGCCTCAATAAAATGACCGCCCTTGGTATGCCCCTTTCGCAAAAGATTGCCTAACACGGAGGGGCCTTTTTCGAACCATTCCATCACCTTGCCTTTGCGCAATTTTATTCATGCAACAACGCCCTTCGTGGTTGTCAACCGAGGCCGGGTCCGTATGTTGCCCTGCTTCAAAAGCCAGTCCCTTATACCCACGATTTTTCATAAAAATATTGGTTGTAGCGGTCAGGGATTCTGTAAGACCAAGAATAACCGGAGCATAAATCGCCGATGCAAGTTGGATATTAAAAGGATCATCGGAAACGATGCTAAACAACCCATTGGGGGCAGAAGTAGTGTGCAGGTCAATTAAAATTTCCGGTGCGTGGGAGCCGTCCGTATTTTTTTCGATCATCGAAAGCAGTTCCATCAATTCACCCTCTTCGGAGTTCCATTCCTCCGAAGACCGTGTTTTTACCCGACGGATTGCGGACTCCGACCACAGGCGATTTAAGTCTTTATCTATGTAGCGGACATTTCGAGATAAAGCAGCCATATTACCACGGACACCCACCACTTTTCCTTTGAATGAGGGCACTAGTAATGCAAGCTTGTCAAAAACCCGAACAAGTGCAGAAACCCCCGAGGGTTCATTTCCGTGAATACCGCCAATAAAAACAAGAAGCGGGCCTTCTTCGCCTTGAGTATAAACACCGATTTTTCGGTTAGGGATAGAGAATATCATTTTCCAAGTATAGACTTGTAAATTTACCATTTTTTGAACCAAATAGCTATATATTTGCCTATTATTAACCTGTTTCCATGCAAATCATAAACCCCGCTACCGAAGTTATCCTTGCTACCATTGAACCGGACGCTCCGGAAATCATTCAGACTATCTACCAGACTGCCCGGAAAAACCAACCTGCATGGGCACGGCTACCCCTTTCCCATCGAATCGCAGCCGTCCGCAAATTTGAAGCGCTGCTGGAGAAAAATGCAAACGACTTGGCTCAGACACTTACTCAGGAAATGGGAAAACCCCTTTGGCAATCCCATAATGAATTAAAAGGTGCTCGCACCCGGATTCAGTTTTTCATAGACAATTCCGAAAAATGGCTGGCAGAAGAGTGGATGACCCGGGACCAGGGTTTAGGGGAAAAAATTGTATATGAGCCTCTGGGAGTAATTGGGAATATTTCCGCATGGAATTATCCCTATCTCGTAGGCGTAAATGTATTTGTACCCGCCCTCATTGCCGGAAATGCCGTTCTGTACAAACCTTCAGAATACACAACCCTCACCGGGCTAAAAATCGAACAACTTCTTCACGAAGCGGGTATCCCCACAGACATTTTTCAGGTGGTGACCGGTGGAAAAGAAGCCGGCGAAGCCCTGCTGGAATTGCCGCTGGACGGTTATTTTTTTACAGGTTCTTACAAGACCGGAAAATACATTTACGAAAAAGTAGCCCATAAAATGGTTCCCTGCCAACTGGAGCTTGGAGGAAAAGATCCTTTGTATATAAACGCCGACAATCAAAATATCGAAGCAGTAGCAATCGCAGCAGCGGAGGGGGCTTTTTATAATAGCGGGCAAAGCTGTTGTGCGGTCGAACGAATCTACGTTCACAAAGACTTATACAAACCTTTTGTGGAAGCCTTTGTAGCCGAATCCGCCAAATGGAAAGTAGGAGATCCAATGTTAAGCGATACCCAGATCGGGCCTTTGGTGCGGAAGGAGCAAGTCACTTTTCTGCAACAACAGGTAGGCAGAGCCTTGTTGAAAGGCGCGAGAATCGTCTTCGGAGAAGAACGGTGGGAGGGTTTGGGGTACTTTTTCATTCCCACAGTCGTTACCGACGTCAACCACACCATGCAACTGATGATGGAGGAATCCTTTGGCCCCGTGATTGGCATACAAAAAGTGAAATCGGACGAAGAAGCCGTCAAGCTTATGTTGGACACACCTTATGGACTTACGGCAGCGGTGTATTCCGACACCTACGAAAGCGCTGCACCTATATTTGAACAAATGAATACAGGAACCGTCTATTGGAACTGCTGCGACAGGGTGAGTGCAAAACTTCCTTGGTCTGGACGCCAACACTCCGGGCTGGGGTCAACGCTTTCCTATCACGGTATCCGTGCATTTGTACAGCCTAAAGCCTATCATTTAAGAGGGAAATATTAAGTGGGTGGCTTCGAGTACCCTCAGCCACCGTACCCTCAGCCACGGTATCTCCGCTATTGGTTCAGGACAGATTACTCTATCACAAAATCTCGGACATGGTAAAACCCGTCGAGATCGGCAATTCTTAACTGATAATTGCCGATGCGCAGCGAATTTACATCCAGTTCAAAGGGGACGTCTGATCGAACGGAAAAAGAGGGGTAGTTTTGAACTATTTCTCCCCGAGCATCCAAAATTGATATATCCATTACACCAGCATCAGGCAAACGATATTGTACGCGAAGCATCCTATCAGAAGGATTTATTGCGGTCTGAATATACTCCGTTTCACCACCTGCGGTGCGCAGTCTGCTGGCAAAGACCCCCGGCATAAAAAAGGCCGTAGCCGAATAAGGGCCACTGGTGTTGTCAAAATTGGCTCTTACGCGGTAAAGGTAGATTGTTCCCGTAGAAAGCCCGAAGATGGAAGTGGTTGTAGTGTTTACCACTTTTGTGATGACTCGCCCGGAACCCGCAGGTTTATACTGAAGTTTATAACTCGTCGCTCCTGCTACTTCATTCCAGTGAATCGTCGCCTGATCATTAAACACATTTGAAGCATATAGTCCGGTGGGTGCCTCATCAAAACTGCCCCCATTACTTACAGGTATGGAAGTACAGCCCAGTGTCTGAAAAGACTTAGTGGCAGAAAAACCGGTTCCCGTTCCTTCAAATACAGTTTCTACCTGAAATTCATAATCGGTGCAGGGTTTTAGGCCGGTGGCGCGGACATAATTTTGCTCAAAATTACGGGAAGACCATTCGGTAGCATTTAACCTCCGGAAGCGGGCGTTGTAACTTTCGGCATGTTCTACTTCCGACCAGGAAAGTCGGGCAACGGTTTCGGACAGTTCGGTTACGTTGAGTTCTTTAGGCGGTTCAAAAGCGATCGGTGTAGCGGGATTCGTATTTTGTTGTAGCCCTTTAGAAAATAGTAAATTCCGGCGATAGCCGCCGGGAGCAAATAAGGTGCGCATTCTTTCGGCCTGACCACGGGTAAAAAGATTCATACAGGCATCATCGGTATAATCCATAAAATTCTGAACCATACTCAGCGCTCCACAAGCATAATGCCCACTGGCACATCCATGGTTGGGTTTATCAGTAGGAGGAGTATCTTCGACGAAATCGTCCACATCACAAGGCCCGTCTCCCCAGATATGGCGGAGATTCAGCCAGTGGCCGACCTCATGAGTGGTCGTTCTACCTTTATTAAAAGGAGCCGTAACATTGCCGATGCGCCCAAAATAGGGATAACCAATTACCACACCGTCGGTCTCGGCAGGCCCTCCGGGAAACTGTGCATATCCCAGTACACCCATGCCCAGATTACATACCCAAATATTGAGGTAGTCGGCGGTCGGCCAAGCATCCACCCCTCCCATGGCACTGTATTTTACGCCATTGTTGTGTGAGTAAAAGGCAAACTGAGTCGTCTGATAACGGACAATGCCTGAGGTAGGATTTCCATTAGGGTCCGTAGTAGCAAGTTGGAAGGAAATACCCGTATTTGTCGCAGCAGACAGAAACTCCAAAGGTGTCTGCGAGCGATCAGCATTAAGCCTTTGAAAATCTTCATTCAGCACCTTAATCTGGGACAATATCTGTTGATCGGTAATGTTTTCCTCCGGTGTTCGATAGACAACATGGATAACAACCGGAATGGTAATTTTCCCCGAAACACGGTGAAAAGCGGATTTGGCATTCAGACGAGTATCCTCCTCAATCTGCCGCATACGCATACGAAGGGCCGGGTCAGAGGAAATCTGTTTATCGAGGTATTCCATTGTCCCACAATTGCGTTGAGGCTGGGCATCAACACGAGAGGTTACAAAAAGTAACCCTGTGAGAAAAAACACAAAGGAGAATTTCCATAGGTTAGCTGCGCGGGAAATCATGCTCACGTTCATGGCGTTTGGGCTTTAATCCTTAAAAAGTAGAAGTTTTCGCCAAATAAATGATTTTAAATCCTTATGAACGCGAAGTCTGAGGGGTGTGTTTCAGAAATATAAGCAAATGTTACGCCAAAATAAGAGAAGTAAATTGGGCACATTTCCTTTAAAACTATTGGGGGAAAGGAGAATATCGCCAATATTGGGGCGCGCATCCCCGTTAACGGGGATGAAGTTAGGAAAATATTTTCAAATATAACAATCCCTATTTACTAAAATCTTCCGGCAAATCCTATACAAATGGTTATTTCCTCCTCAAATTATTAAAAATCTCCCGCTATCAAAAACCGCCGCCGAAGGATCAATCCATCTCCCTGTATAATAAGGACATAAACGCCAGGCGTAAAATTTTTGATATTCAAAGAGATGGGTTCCTGTTTTTCTAATCCCCCACTCCATTTACGTATTTGCCTTCCGTGCATATCTACAACCTCTATTTGTTTTATCGGCAACGCTAATTCTACAAATATTATGTCTTTTGCAGGTGAGGGATATACTTTTAGTCCTATACTGATTTCATCTTCGAGGGATGTGGCCCATTCCACACGCACCGTATCACTCACTGTAACTCCCACCGAATCAGTAACGATTACCTTGTATAACCCATAGTCCAGGCCGATAGCCGTGGCGGTCGTTTGTGAATCCGGATCATTCCAACGATAGGTATAAGGTGGAATTCCTCCCGAAACTACGGTTGTAGCGGTTCCATTCGGGAAAGCGGAAAGACTTAACTTCAAATCTACGGCTGTACCGGAATTCAACACTTCCCGTGTAGTCATATTCTGCACAAAAGCCATTACGTAAATCTGGGTCATATCCCATTCTGCATCGGGTGTGTAGGTATAGGAAAAAGAAACTGTTTCTCCTTTTTCAGCCGGAGTGAAAGGCTCGCCCTCCGAATTGGGAAGCATCAACCGAAACACATTCCGATGTTCAGTCTCACCATTGGGTGCCGTGTAGTCCACGGTTCGTTCTACCACTGCGGCAAACAACCGGTATTCACCGGAATCCGGATTCTCAAAAGTGCGAACGCTGATAAACACTTGGGGCAATGGCCCGTTGCCGTTTTCATTAACCGTTATGCCCACATCGGCGGTTTTCCCCCGACTGCTGAGTAATGTGGCCTCAGGTAAAAGTGTCGTGCCGGCGGAAGAAGAAGCTCCCCACAAAAAAGCACGAGGGGTTGCGTTTACTCCGTAGAGGTTTTTCCGAGCGTTATTATCAACGGGATTGTGCTGATAGAGTACACAATTATTGTATGGCACACTGGGGTGAATGGAAAGATGGTGAACCTGTCCCGGGTATTGATCCAGCAATGTATAGAGTTGGGCATTCCGGTCAGGGCAAAGTACGCACCGGGTATTGGTAAAATGCTCCAGAAATAAATGGCGATAGGCAGATTGTGCGGGAAGAAGGGAAACGACCATTCCCCACAAAACCACAAACAGGTAAGTTTTACGAATCATAATTTTAAAATTTAGCCCTCAAGTTAATGCTGTAACCAAAGAAATAAAGTCTTCTTGCTGACAATAGCTTTATTCCCGAACAATCCTTGTTTCCTTTGGTTTTATTCTATATTTACCTTTCTAAAACTGATACAACTTGCGATATAAAAGTTTACGCCAATGTGTACTAGATCTGGAAAAAAACGGGCATCTGATCCGGATTTCCAGCGAAGTAGATCCTCATCTGGAAATGGCAGAAATCCAGCGCCGGGTATATGCGGCACAAGGGCCTGCCATCTTTTTTGAAAGGGTCAAAGATTCTCCTTTTCCGGCAGTATGTAACCTATTTGGGACTTTTGCCCGAAGCGAGTTTATCTTCCGCTCTACGATAAACCCCGTCAAAAAAGTCGTTCAGCTAAAAGCAGATCCCACGAGTTTTCTCCGTGCTCCGGGTAGCTTTCTGAGTGCACCTTTTGCCGCCCTCCGCTCTCTGCCGCTAAAAGCGCGGTTATCTGCTCCGATTTTATATGGAAAAACCACGATCCGACAACTTCCGCAGCTAAAGTCTTGGCCGATGGACGGAGGGGCATATATCACCCTGCCCCAGGTTTTTACTGAAGATCCGGAAAAACCGGGAGTCATGAAATCCAATCTGGGTATGTATCGGATTCAACTCTCCGGCAACAATTATATACCCGATGAGGAGATTGGTTTGCATTACCAGATTCAGCGGGGAATCGGGGTTCATCACTCAAAAGCACGAGCAAAAGGCGAAAAACTGAAGGTGAGTATTTTTGTGGGAGGACCTCCCGCCCATACCTTTGCCGCGGTTATGCCGCTTCCGGAAGGGCTTTCCGAACTGATGTTTGCCGGAATGTTTGCCGGGAGAAATTTTCGCTATCTGCGGAAAAATGGCCATATTCTTTCGGCAGATGCAGATTTCTGCATCGTCGGAGAAATTGACCCGGAAAAAACCAAACCTGAAGGCCCCTTCGGGGACCATCTGGGTTACTATAGCCTTACGCATGAGTTTCCGGTGATGAAAGTAGAAGCAGTCTATCACCGCAAGGATGCAATCTGGCCTTTTACTGTGGTAGGAAGGCCTCCACAGGAGGACACTTCTTTCGGCCACCTCATCCATGAGGTCACCGAAGTTATGGTTCCGGCATCGGTTCCCGGCCTTCATGCCATGCATGCCGTGGACGCTGCCGGGGTACACCCTCTCCTGCTGGCAATTGGTAGTGAGCGATATGTGCCTTATGAAAATCGCTCTCCCAAAGAGTTGCTCACCATCGCTAATGCAGTTTTAGGTTTTAATCAGGCTTCGTTGGCCAAGTACCTCATGATCATTGCCAAAGAAGATGCACCCACACTTAGTATAAATCAACTGCCGGAGTTTTTGCGACATCTGCTGGAACGGGTGGATTGGCGTCGTGATCTTCATTTTCAGACCAAAACCACCATTGATACGCTCGATTATTCGGGTAGCGGATTGAATTCTGGCTCGAAAGTCGTTATCGCCGCGGCGGGTGAGGTCAGACGCAGTCTTCGCACCGAACTTCCCCCGGAGTTAAGACTGCCGGAGGGGTTTTCTCATCCAAAGATTGCGCTACCCGGCGTAATGGTCGTTCAGGCGCCAACCTTCCGAGACCCACTTTCAGGTGAACAGATAGCTCAGGAGTTTGCAGATTTTATGAAAGAAGGCGGCACGGGAGATGATCTTCCGCTCATTGTATTGGCGGATGAAAGCCATTTCACCGCAAAAACTCTTAACAATTTTTTATGGGTTACTTTTACCCGCTCCAATCCGTCACATGATATATATGGAATTCATAGTTTTACCGACCATAAACATTGGGGTTGTCGAGGTTCACTGATTATTGATGCCCGAATTAAACCCCACCATGCCCCGCCTTTGGTGGAGGATGAGGAGATTTCTCGGAGAGTGGATCAACTTGCAACCAAAGGAGGCCCCCTTCACGGCATAATTTGACGGGTGGCATATTTTTGGTCAGGTAAAAAATTATAATTAATGATGCATAATTTTTAATTTACCGCGTTGTTGAAATATTTAGTTTTACGATCACTTAGAGCCACTGAAACCTAATGCCCGACCGCAAACCGGTCATATTCCTCGCTTTCGCTAATGATCAGGTAAACTCGGCCCGATACCTGAGAGGACTCGCACAGGAACTGCGCGGGATTAGAAATTCTTTGTCTGCCGCCAAACAGGCAAAAGCAGTGGATATTGTGGAAAGAGCAAATGCTACCCTGGCTGACATCGTGGATGTGTTTCAGGATCCCGAATACAGCGGCAGAATACGAGTTTTTCATTATGGGGGGCATGCCGACAGCTACCAGCTTTTGCTTGAGTCGGAAGGTAACGCCGTTCAGATTGCAAGCTCCGAGGGTTTTGCTCGCTTCCTTGCCAATCAGGCCAACCTGGAACTGGTTTTCCTCAACGGATGTTCTACCAAAAATCAGGCTCTGGACCTGCGGGCAGCAGGTATTCCTACCGTAATCGCTACCTCTGATAAAATTAACGATGCAATTGCCCAGCGATTTGCCATCCGTTTTTATAAAGGTATCGGCGGATATGCATCTATTCAAAAATCTTTTACCGATGCCAATTCAGAAATACTGACTCTTACCGGAGCTAAAAACTACCGAAGTCTTTACCTGGATGAACTTGAAACCGAACCCACTGCTTATCCGTGGGAAATCTTTCCAGATCCCCCCTCCGAATGGCGGGTAAATCCCGGGAAGCAAACGGAATTTCAGATCGAAGATGTTAAAATCGGGAAATATGCCCACGTACTCTGCAACCGCTACCAGCAGAATGATGAGTTTGTTTCCAGCCATGTACTCGCAAAAACCTCCCAGCCTAAAATATACATTATCCATGGCCACCGCGACGAAAAACACGAAAGCCTGATTACCCGCTTTAGCTACGAATATATTGGTGGGAAAAAAAGGTATATAAAACCGGTGGAAATCAAAAACTGGCCCTTTAAAGGAGACCTGGAAACCCTGCTTAAAGTCCGGATTGCCGAACACTTTGAGGGCCTTAATTGGTCCGGAAAACCCGTTGACCAGCTTTCTGCACGAGACCTTATGAACCACACGGCAGTCTCCGGACAGGATGCGATCATCATGCAACACAATATACCCGGAGAATCCTGGAATAAATCCACCGCAGAATTGATCCGCTGGTACATCGGTAAATTCTGGAATGTGGTCAACGATAACCCCGATGCTCCACAATTTGTTATATTTATCAATGTATTGTACTCCGAAGATGTAAAGGATGGAAACTTTGTGAGTAAACTCTTTTCTTCGCAGTATTATAAAAGTAAAATTGTCGCAGAGCTTAATCAACTAGCCACAGAATTAAAACAAAACTGTGTGCTTCTTTCCGAGTTGCATAAAGTCCGAAGACCTCATGTGGAGGACTGGCTCATTGAAACCAATTTGTCTGAAATTGATGATTTTCAAAACCTTCCAGATCAGATATTCAATCAGGAAACCGTTTTGAAGGAAGGATTGGTAATGGCGCGTATTGAACAGTTCTTAAAACAAGCAGTAAATACCATCAGAGAAAAATATGCCCTTCAGGAAATGTAGGACGTTTTAATTAAAAGGATATGCCTGACAATCAAACATTTGAGATTTACAAAGGTGATGGTAGTACCATCAAGGACCGGAATATCACCTTGCCGGAATTTGAAAAAATCACTCGTATGGAGGCCCCGGAAGGTTATGTTGCTGCGCCGGCGCTCCGCGACGCCGTGAATGTAGCTATTGCGTTGGGGCAACCCCTCCTGCTTACCGGTGAACCCGGTACCGGCAAAACCCGTCTGGCGTATAGCATTGCCCACGAACTGGGATTGGGAATGCCCAAAATTTTTAATACCAAAACCACTTCCACCGCCCGAGACCTCTTCTATCGTTACGATTCTCTCGGCCATTTTCACGATGCCCAACTTCGAGATAAAAGCAAAATTGATATTCGCGAATATATTACCTATGAAGCCATGGGGCAGGCCATCATTGAATCGAAGGAAAAACGATCGGTTGTGCTTATTGATGAAGTGGACAAAGCTCCTCGTGATTTGCCCAATGATATCCTCAACGAACTCGAAAATATGAACTTCGCAGTAAAAGAAACCGGTGATTTTTTTGAGGCACATAAACCCAACCGACCAATCCTGATTCTGACCAGCAATTCTGAAAAAAATCTCCCGGATGCCTTCCTGCGCAGGGTTATCTATTATCATATTCCTTTTCCGGACAAAGAAACCCTCGAAAAAATTATTTCCAATCGCCTGGTTATCAGTGAAAAATTCCGTACCCGAATGCTGGCTGATGCCATTAGCCATTTTATGGAAATCCGCAAAAATAAAGGGTTGCGCAAATTACCTGCCACCGCAGAACTTCTCGCATGGATTCATATTCTGGAGAGACACGAGATTGACATCAATTCAGACATAGAAGCTCAAATCAATAAACTGGCGATGAGTTATTCCATTCTTGCCAAAAATAAAGAAGACCTGGAAAAACTCCGCCGAGGATTAGCATAAATAACTTTGAACGATGATTTCTGAATCGAACAGCACCTTTTTTCCTTTTGAGGGATTCCTCGAAAAACTGCGGGAAAGCGGTTTTCCGGTAGGGGTGCATTCCTATATTCAGGTTCAAATCATACTCAATCAACTCGGTACCGAAGTATCCCAAGAAACTCTTAAAACCGTTTTAGCCCCTCTTTTTGCGAAAAATGACCGCGACCAGGTGCGGTTTTACCGCATGTTCGACACTTATTTCAGTATTCTGGAAGAAGTGGACCAGAAAACTCTCGGACAGGTGAAACCAGAAACAGAGGAGGACAAAAAAACCAAAAACCGCCGCAGACGACACGGCGACAAATCCATTAGTGCCAATCGCTGGCTTTTTTTCAGCCTTTCTATACTTGTATCCGCTTTTTTCTCTTATCTGATTTTTGCCGGATACAATGCCTTTATGGGGTCGGGGCAAAAAACCAATATCGGTCGTTATTTGGAAAAATACGAGCTTACCGCAGACCCCTCCCGTTATCCTTCCTATATTGGGCTTTACATGGTAAATGCTCTCCTGGGAAGAAAGCAGTTTTGCGATGATCTTGAAAATACTGGTTTTTCCTATCAGGTATTGATGAAAGACGGAGGAGCCATTTCTGTCTCTTTTAAAAATACCTCCACGGATTCCCTTAGCCATCGTGAATGGAATTTTGGAAACGGACAAACGCTGGAAGATTCGGTTTCACCTACTATTTTTTACGGGGATACAGGTACGTATGATGTATCCCTTAAAATTGTGAACGAACTCGGCTGTACCGCCTCGATGCACCAACTGGTGCATATTTCCACTCCCAAAACCTGCCAGACCAGCTTTGAATTTAATTTTCCCGATCCCCTGAACCAACAACAGATAGCCTTTGACGATACTAGTATATTGGACGCAGGTGATGAAATCGTCAGTTGGCAGTGGAACATGGGCGACGATAATAAAACCGTTGTAAATGGCTCTGATCCTCAATTTTCCTATCCACCAACCCAACAAGACTATCAGGAATACCGGGTCTGCCTCGATATCGAAACCCGCAAAGGGTGTATAGATCAGTTTTGTAAAGTAGTAGAACTTCACGGAACTTCTTCCTCAAGGGCACTCCTTCCTTTAAATACACGACCCGTTGTAAATTTTGATCTTGAGGTCCTGAGAACCTCCCGAATTGCCCGTTTTTATCCTTTTATCCGCCTGGCACTGGCGCTGCTTTTGTTGTTTGGGCTTTTCTTTTATGAGTTATATCGCCGCAACCGGCGTTCACTGTCTCTTTCCCGTGAAAAAAGTACCGAAGGCCCCTACTCATGGCCGCTGGTTTTCCCGCATGAGGCAGAACTATTTACCAATGAGGCCATTTACCGGGCGGCTACACACTTGCGCCAGCGACAGGATAGTGAATTGATGGTATTGGATATGCCCCAGACCATTCATGCAACCCTAAATTCCGGTGGATTTCCCTCCTTCCGGTATTCACCGGGTACCCGCCCTTCGGAATACCTTGTGCTGATTGAAAGAAGCAACTATAAAGACCATCAGGCCCGATTTTTCTGGCATTTGACCGAAAAACTCCAATCGCAGGATATCTATATAGATACCTACTACTACCAGTCTGACTTCCGGATGTTTTGGAAGGAAATGGATGAAAAACCCCTGTACCTCCGGGAGCTTCAGGTCCGGCACCCCGGGCACAGGGTCATTATTTTTGGTGATGGCGAACACCTTCTCGACGCTGTAAATGGTGATTTGCATCAGGATGCCTTTGAGTTTCTGGATTGGAAAGACCGTGCCGTGCTCACACCTTTGGCACCCGCAGACTGGGGGCTTCAGGAAATTCGCCTATCCGCCCATTTCCGAGTATTACCTTCGACAACACAAGCGCTGGCCCAACTACTAACGGAATTTGCCGCCGATGTACCCCAAAGGCTTGGAGAATGGCGGCGAATAGTGTATTCATCTACCCCCGATTTCGAAACCAGTATTACCGTATCAGAACTCGAAGTTTATCTGGGAAATGACCTCTTCCTCTGGCTTTCCGCCTGCGCTGTCTATCCCGAACTTCAGTGGGATTTGACCCTGCATCTGGGTAAAACCCTGGAAAAATCAGGGACAGTATCGGAGCCTCTTTTATCCGAACAAAATCTGCTCAAACTTATCCGTATCCCCTGGTTTCGGAAAGGTTTTATGCCGGATGAAATACGGATGGAATTAATCGAACGCCTTCCCGACAATGTTGAATTTATCGCCCGGGAAGAAATCATTAAAGTTCTCGATTTTAACCCTCCGCCAAAAGGAACTTTTGCCGCAGAAGAATACCACAAAAACCTGACGATCCAACGCTGGAAAATGAACCCGGGAAACCTCCGGGAAAGAGTAAAGGTGGAGGATCAGATGGAAGAAATGGTGGAAAGGGAAGAAATTGAAGATGTAACTATCCTCCGCGAGTTACGCACTACCAATCACTCCATGATGGCCAGTATGCCGGTTCCCGACTCATGGAAAAAAGTTTTATATCGCGAAGGAATGCCGCTTTTAGGAATGCGCGCCTGGGTGCGATTTGCCTTTGTAATACCACTGGTTATTTTCCTGCTTATCCCTGTGATCCGGTTTATTGCGGAGGGAAATGTACAGACTGTAAAAGACCTCAAACAACTGGTAGAAAAACCGGATAATATCATCGAAATTAATGGCCTTTATTACAAACTCGACGACGCCGAAGACAGTGCCCGGTATTTTGGTTTTCTAGGACTCCAAAGTTTCGGCAATCAGGATTATGGCAGCGCTTATAATGCGTTTACCGAAGCGATTGAACTTGACCGCCTTAATCCGGTTTATTACTACCATCGTGGGTTGTCAAACTATCAGTTGACCCGCAACAATAAAGTTGACTCTCTGTTACAGGATTCCTATAACGATTTTGTACGGGCAAACTCGCTGATTCCGCTATTTACCGGAACAACCCAATACGAAATTGATACGGTTGTACTGATGCCCGAAATTCACACCGGAATCATCAGCCACGACGGCAAACAAGTTATAATGGCTTCGGGTAGCACCGTGCGGATATTTCAAAAAGACAGCCTCCGGCTTCTTAAAGAACTTAATCACCCCGCCGTGGTGAAACAAATAAACCTTTCGCCCGACGGGCAAACCCTTCTTACCACCAACGGAAATCAGGCTAGCCTATGGAATCTTTCATCGGGAGAAAAAATCGGAGACCTGATCGGCCACAAACATCCGGTAAATGCCGCCCGGATTTCACCCAACGGCCAGTATATTATTACCGGGGCAGATGACAATCTGGCCATTATCTGGAGTCGAATCAGCCTGAGACCCATCCGCTACCTGGAGTATATCCACTCAGGTCCGATTATGGATGTAAGTTTTTCACCGGACAACCGCTATGTAGTGACGGCGTCCTCCGATTCCACCGCTGCTATCTGGAACCGCAATACCGGTGATTTTATCCAATATCTCGTAGGGCAGGAAGAACCCATTATTTCTGCTTCTTTTTCGCCTGATAGCCGATTAGTGATGACAGCTTCGGACAATGGTTCTATTTTTATCTGGAATCTGAACGGCGAAGCCGTAGAGAAAAAAAGAATTTACGGAGAGACACTTTCTCAGGCCATATTTTCGCCTGATGGAAGTATGCTTGTAACTGCCGGAGAAAGGAATGACCATTCAACCCGGATCATTCGGCTTTTTGATTATAAAAACGATCAAGCTATTCTTTCCATTCGGGTTCCGGAATTTCGGAGTGAAGACTTTCAGATCGGCAATCTTTCTTATTCCCGACAAAATTACACCCTGATGATGAGTGTAAAAGGACTGGGATTTGCCAGCTACCAATTTTCGCCTCAATCCTTTTCCAACTCCAAGTTAAAACAATATTGCCAGTACAACGGAACCGTTCTGAGTTATGAAAGAGAGCAGTTTGCCAATTCTGCGCAACGATTTACAGAGTTAATCAATCTGGATTCTACGGATGTGGATGCGCGTTATGGACGGGCATTGTCTTATTTTTATCTGGCCGCGGGGGCAGGCACATTTGATACGGCTCATGTTTTTCCCGGGCTGGAAGATTTGCAAAAAATCATCACCCAACGTCCGGAATATTTTGATAATCGAAAAGACCTTTTACCGCTTCTCTTTCAGATTTATTCCATCAATAAACCTGGGCGAGATAAAATTGATCAGCTATGTGCTTTTACCGACAAAGTAGATCCCGGCTCCTGTTCGCTGCTCCGTTATGACGAAATACAAGCCTACTCCGAAGGCCTTGCCGCCGTGCGCGATGGCAAATTTTGGGGCTATATAAATTCCCGGAGAAAACTCGTAATACCCTTTAATTTTCTGGATCCGTCTCCTTTTATAAACCATTTAGCAGTTGTCAAATCACTGAAACACAGCAGGTACGTAGTCATAGATACATTAGGGAATATCGTTTTTGATAATATCAGCACCCCTTCCGAAGGGTACTGTGGTGTCAGAGATGCCCAATCTCGGTTGTGGGGTTTTGCCGATGAAAAAACCCATTTGCTGGTTATTCCCGCCCGATACCATTCGGTAGAAAATTTCTACCGGGGTTTTGCCAAGGTCGAAAGACAGACCTATGGCCGTTCGTTGTATGGATTTATTGACAAAACCGGTTCGGAAGAAAATTTTGGCGGGGTCCGATACCAGAAAATCACTGGTAACTTTAAGGATGAAAGCTTATTATTGGCTGAATTACCTGGAGGAAACGTAGTACAGATTCAGTATCAGCCCTCCGGAAATGGAGCGGTTGTAAATGAGACTCAGCCTAAAAATACCGATTTCCAAATCGAAAATAATCCCCGCCAGCCTTTTACCCTTGTCGGAAACCTCTCCAACGGATTGATACGCGCCGTGCAGGATGGCAAATACGGTTATGTCACCCCTGATATTCAGCAGCAAGTACAAACCAATGCACCCAAAGATCCCACCTATCTGGTGGTGATTAATTTCCAATATGAGTCTGCCTTTGATTTCAGTTTTGAGCGAGCAGCCGTAAGGAGGCCGGGAGGAAAATGGGGGTTCATTGATATATTTGGCAAAGCGGTGATCCCGTTTGAATACGAATCCGTAGAATATTTTACCCAAAAGGAAGAAGGGAAAATCCTGGCACTGGTCACGAGACAGAATCAGCAATATTATATTGATCGCAGCGGTGAATGTATGAGTTATCTGAAATATGGCTGCCCTGCTCCGGAGTTGCGCACCCAAACGACGATCAAAAGCGAGTCTTATGTAATTGCTTCATCGGGTTATGTCATTTTTAAAGAAGGAGAGAAGTGGGGAATCCGTACCGCAGAGGGAAAGATTATTACCCCGGCGGTATATGAAAATCAGATTGTTTTTAGCGAGTCGCGTGCGAGAGTTTTACGCGACGGCAAATGGGGATTTATTGACGAAACGGGCAATGTAGTTGTGCCTTTAATATTTAATGGGGCCAGCGATTATTCGGACGGGCTGGCGGCTGTAATGCGAAATGGAAGATGGGGCTATATCAATATGGAAGGCAAAATTCAGATAGACTTTAAGTTTGAAACCCCGGGGCAGTTTCTCAAAGGCTGGACCATTGTGAGAGAAGGTAAAATATCTTATAAGATTGACCGACTAGGCAATAAAATCGGTGATCGAAAAAAATAGCCACCTTCTGAGCCTGCGTTTAGCGGCTCTTGTGGTTGAAAAAAATCCCTGCGATTTTTCAAATACAAGCATCCTTAAACATTCCATTTTTCCTACTTTATTCATATAGCATTTTTTTTTAGAAAAATTCCAAACACAATTCATTGATTGTCAGTAGATTGTATTTTTTTCGAAAAAAAGAACTTAATTGAATAGTTGTTCTATTTATTTTTTCCCTGTATATTGAAGCGCCATTCTGCTTTTCCATTGAGAATCATATCCACTATTTCGTATAGTAGTATTTTTTTGTAGGTACATTTTTGGATTACCGGATTATTTTTTTAGGATGATTTGATATTTTGGTAATCGTATTATATATTCGTAGTCTGATTAAGAAATAATTGATTCCCTGGCTAATCTAACCAATTACGTATGAAAACGATGGAATCGGCCAATCAAGCCCTTGCCGTAGAACGCCTTGAAAAAAGCCTGTTCGACATGAGTGATGTGTACCGGAAACACCGGCAATACATTAAGACGAAACACCAAATTTCATCTCTCGAAATGGAAATCATTCAATTGGTAATCCAAGACGGGATGAAGAAAATGAAGGAAATCGGCCAACACTTCAACATCAAACTCAGTACACTCACCAGTATTATTGATAAGATCGAAGAACAAAAGCTGGTGCGCCGTACCAATTCACGGGATGACCGCCGCGTGGTATTTCTGGAAGCAACCCGTAAAGGTCAAAAAGTATGTGAAGAATACAACCGTTACATCCAAGCGATGTCTCTGTTTATGTGTAAGTCTCTTGAGTCCAACCAGATCCAGGCTTTTCTGGAAGGAATCGAACAAATGTCGGGACTCATTTCCGGCGAACCCGAAGCCTGACCCTGCTTTTTCTCTTGTAATTTTCCTGCTTACCGACTGCTGTGCATGAACAAACGTTTCATGCATAATTTGTTATTTATCTACGCCCTAACCCCAATAAGCTATGTCATCCGAAAATGTTATTAATCAGGAGAATGAGGTAAAAAGACTGGAACAGAGCCTGATTGTGCTTAACCACGCTTTCCGAAAACACCGCGATTTTATCAAAGAAAAGTTTAAAATTTCCGCATTGGAAATGGAACTCATCCAGTTTGTCGTTCAAAATGGATCTCAGAAAATGAAAAGCGTCTCCGAGCATTTTGACATCAAACTCTCTACCCTGACCTCTATCATTGATAAAGCTGAAAACCAGCGTATTCTCAAACGCACCAACTCCAAAGAGGATCGCCGTGTTGTGTTTCTCGATTGCACTCGCAAAGGAAAAAGCATTTACGAAGATTATGGGAAATTTTTGCACGAAACAGCTCTGCGCATGCAAAACAACCTAAACCATGACCGATTCGCTCATTTTGTAGAAAGCATGGAGACTTTCACCAAAATATCTGTACCCTCAAACTGATCTTGTACCTATCTGCAAAATCAGGGATCTATGCAAACTATTTCATCGGTCCCTGATTTTTTTAGGTATAACTATCCAGACTAGTGAAGATTTTATCCCGCCCCAAATGTTAGTCAGAAGGAATTTGTGAAACTTTCCTCTGCATTCTTCACTGATTCCTACAATTTCCCTTCACGGCTTTCCTGCTTTAATTTACCTTTACCTCTGTAAGCAGGCCAATGGAATTAATAATTCGGTGTAAACAATCGTTTTTATCTTCGGATAACTGTCTGATTATAACATTCGAAATAAAAACATTGCATCGTATTAATACGGGTATAGAATATTCCTTAGTTTTAATTATTAATTTTTCAAAATAGTTGTGGATGCCCTCAAAAATAGACGGATGCGTAAACCACAGAATACCGGATAAATCCTTTCTTGGGAGCCTCTTTTAACCGAAAAAGAATTCTCCGGGGATATTCACCTAATTGAAAAATTTGCTTTCAATTTATTTATAAATTTATTAAAATTGTGAAAACCTGATGAATACTGTGAGTAAATTATTTGTTGAACCAAATGCCCTTAGATTAGAAAGTGTCCTGAATGAATTAGTTCAGGCTTTTAATCAGCGGAGATTATCCATTCTCAACCGGTATGGCGTCAATGAACAGGATGTTGAAATTATCCGTTACCTGGATGAAACCGACCTGAAAAAAATGAAGGAAATCGGTGAACATTTCAATATAAAGCTGAGCACCCTTACCAGTACCATTGATAAACTCGAAAAAAATAAGCTGGTCAAAAGAAAAAATTCCAAAGAAGACCGCCGTGTTATTTATATCCGTCCCACATCCCGTGGTCAAAATCTCCTTGTTGACCTCTCGGAAATGATGAAAAGCCTCTCTGAAGCCATGAAAACCGAATCAAAGCCGGATGACTTTGTCTCCATGTTAGGTGGCCTTGAAAAAATTCTGGAGTTTATCAAATCGCATTGAAGCACATCAAACTTATATACTACAGTCCTTACCTATAATAAGGAAACTGTGTTTCACTTTTGTTCCCGGCTGAAACCCATCCGGGAATTTTATTTTTACGGGCAGACCGATTCCCAATCAAAATTATTCGCTAACTTAGAAGGAATAAATTCCAACTATGCCTTTTATCCTTCTCGATACATTATTATACACACTGACGATTATCATCATCATTGTGTCTTTGTTAGTGACTGCTGCCCTTTTTTACTTTGTCCCGGTTGGCCTTTGGATCACGGCACAATTTTCTGGTGTCAGGATCAGTATCGGCCAGCTTATCGGTATGCGTCTCCGACGTGTACAACCCAAAATTATTGTTGATGAAATGATCAAGGCAAAAAAAGCCAGCCTGCCCGATATCCGTTTTAACGCCATAGAGGCCCATTACCTCGCTAAAGGAAATGTAAATACCGTCATTGATGCGCTCATCTCCGCCAAAAACGCGAGCATCGGCCTCAATTTTGACCAGGCGGCGGCAATTGACCTCGCAGGACGAGATGTTTTGCAGGCTGTTCGCGATTCGGTAAACACGAAAGTGATTGACTCGCCTGCCATCGAAGCCGTCGCAAAAAATGGTATTCAGCTTATCGTTAAAGCTCGAATTACCGTGCGCGTCCGGCTGGAAAAACTGGTAGGTGGAGCGGGAGAAGAAACAGTCGTCGCCCGTGTAGGGCAGGGAATTGTCGCTTCTATTGGCTCAGCCGAAACGCATGAAACCATCCTTGCAGATCCCGGACTTATCACCGAAAAAATCATGAATGAAGGCCTTACCTCCGGTACTGCTTATGATGTTCTTTCCATTGATATTGCGGATATTGATATCGGAAAAAGTATCGGCGCTCAGCTAAAAGCGGACGAAGCCGCCTCAGAGCTTCAAGTCGCACGGGCCAAAGCCGAAGAAAAACGCGCTGAAGCCGTCGCCGAAGAACAATACTTCCGTGCACGTGTCCAGGAAATGAGGGCAAAACTCATCGAAGCAGAAGCGCAAATCCCGATGGCCATCGCCGAAGCCTTTCGTATGGGAAACCTCGGTATCATGGACTATCACCGCCTTCAAAATATCGAAGCCGATACCCGAATGAGGAAATCCTTCGCCGACCTCGACGAAGGGCCGATTGAAGAAGATGAAAAAGAATAAACCTACCCCTTTAGAGCATAATACAAAAACGGCTGTCGGATTTCCGCCAGCCGTTTTTTATTTAATATCTATAATTGATTATTAATCAACCATTTCCGATTCGATTTCCGCTTCAGCCGCACTGCCATTTTCGCTCGATTTGGACTTCGATTTACCGCCACCGATTCCTTTGACGGCGAGTACTTTTGCTTTTAGCTCCGCGAGAAGCTCGGGATTGTCCGAAAGCATACGTTTGGAGGCATCTCTGCCCTGGCCCAGTTTATCGCCATTATAACTAAACCACGATCCGGCCTTTTGTACAATATCCTCTTCTACTGCCAGATCAAGTACCTCCCCTTCAATAGAAACTCCTTCCCCAAACATGATGTCAAACTCCGCAAATTTAAAAGGAGGAGCCACCTTATTTTTCACAACTTTCACCTTCACCCGGTTACCGATGCTTTCGGTACCTTCTTTGATCTGAGCGGTACGACGGATATCCAAACGAACAGAAGCGTAAAATTTCAAGGCATTACCCCCCGTAGTAGTCTCCGGATTGCCAAACATCACCCCAATTTTATCGCGAAGCTGGTTGATGAATACACATACACAATTCGTTTTGGAAATGGCCGCCGTAAGTTTACGCAGAGCCTGAGACATCAATCGCGCCTGTAAGCCCATTTTAGAATCGCCCATTTCCCCTTCTATTTCAGCCTTAGGAGTAAGAGCGGCAACCGAGTCTATCACCACAATATCAACGGCGCTGGAACGAATCAGGTATTCGGCGATTTCCAGAGCTTGCTCACCGTAATCCGGCTGAGAAACATATAAATTTTCGGTATCAATACCGAGTTTTTCCGCATAAGAGCGATCGAAAGCATGCTCTGCATCAATGAAAGCGGCTAAACCGCCCGACTTTTGGGCTTCCGCAATCATGTGCATCGCCATTGTCGTTTTACCCGAAGATTCCGGGCCATAGATTTCGATAATTCTACCCCGGGGAATACCGCCGATACCCAGCGCAATATCCAGCCCGAGGGAGCCTGTGGACAAAGCCGGAACATCGGAAACAGGGTTGTCACTTAGTTTCATCACAATCCCTTTGCCGTAGGTTTTTTCAAGTTTGTCCACGGTCATTAGAAGGGACTTTAATTTTTCAGATTTGATATCTTTTGCCATTGGTTTGAAGAAATTACTTTTGCTGCGTAAATGGTTATGGTTCTTAATCAGTGTACGCTGACAGCGTATCGGGAACAATCATTTTTAATATTCTTATTGGTTTTAAGGGTTGGTCATATTGATTTGTACTTACTTTTCCAATTTCATTCGCCACATCCATTCCTTTTACTACCTCTCCAAATATTGTATATTGAAAATCAAGCCAGGGCGCACCGCCTTCTTCATAATAAATTTTTCGTTGAGGCATTGAATAATGATACTCACTAAAACCTTTTTCCTTTAAATATGCATCAAATGCATCTGTATAGTCGCCTTTGTTTACCGCTGCCTGCCATTCCGTAAAGTATCTTCCTTTTCGAATATAATTATACTGCATTTCCATCGTATCAAGCCGGGCTGCATTAACCGGTGCTCCGGTGACAATATAAAACTGACTACCCGATGATCGCCATTCCGGATTCTCGTTATCTGGATAGCGGGCAGCAGCGAGTTTTCCCGGAGTATGGAGAAACGATTCTCGGATTTCCGCCGGCAATGTATAACCTGGGTCATCACCAAGAGTGGTATCCTTCTGGGTTTGTTCATTGCGGGTTCGAGGATCTCCTGCCTGAATCATAAATTCATGGATCACCCTGTGAAATAACAAACTATCATAAAAGCCCTCCTGTGCGAGTTTTAAAAAGTTTTCCCGGTGTATCGGCGTCTCTTTATATAATTTTAACCCGATTTCACCTGCTTCTGTAACCAAAACCACATCCGGTTCAATAGATGAGGGAAGTGTTTTACTACAACTCATTTGTAGAAAAAGGCTAACTATCAAAAAGCCAAAGTACGAATAATTTTTCATGCTAATTATATGTGCAATTTAGCTACAAAAATGAAAAAACAAAAACAATTCTAAATTTTTTTGGATTTTTTTTCCATGAGATACGGATTTATGCAAAAAAAGTTAGCAAAAATTCAAACAGTCTTTCGCCTCTTTCCAGCATGAGCATGGAGTACGGGTTTAAAATTGGGTTCTCTTCTGACCGCAAAGGTATGTAAATTAGGCCGTTTGAATGGAGTTCCAAGAAATTTCAGAATTTTCTTTAAAAAAATCGAATTTAAATTTTTTGTTGTATGGTAAATTTATTAATTTTGGCATTAAGTTCTTCTAATATCTGAACATCCCACCTGCAAAGTACTATTTGCAGTTGACCATAAAATATATCCCGCAAGGGAAAAAGGCGTATTGTGTTTTCATGGTTGTGCTGTAGGGACGGCTCTCCCAAAGGGCCGCTCCCTCTTTTTTTTTATAAGCATTAAGCCTCATTATCCTTCCACACTTTTTTTCCAAAAAATCGCACGGCTCTCAAAATAGCGGCCCGATTTTTGATTTGCTATCCATCAAGTCTTTTCGTTTTCCCTCTCTTGTCCTTGTAGTCCTTACATTGTGTGCTTGTCAATAAGGATGATGAATTATAATTGTTGGTATAGGTATATCACCGCAGGAACGTTTGCCGTCCTGAATCGGTCCTTATGGTTAGGATGGATTCTGATTTTTGTTCCTGCATATTCGCAAAACTCTGGCTCTGCCATTGCGCCAGATGATGTTCATAAGGCAAAATACCTGACGGATACCGCTTACCAGCGATATACCGACGAAATCGAAGAATGGCTCTACCGACAGTCTGATGTCTCCGGAAACGAACGAGGAGTTCTTACCCTTCCCGTTGTGGTTCACATCATGCACCTTCCGCAGGACTCTGTCCCTGACAATTCCACCTCTAATATCACCGATGCTCGTGTTCAAGGTGCAATTGATATGATCAATCAGGCATTCCGCAATACCGGTATTTTTGCCGGAGGCCCTTTTCATTCCAACTCAGGTATCGTCAGCACCGACATCGAAATTGAATTGTGTCTCGCAAAAAATGATCCTAATGGAAACCCTACCTCCGGAATCACTCGGGTAGCAACCGCCTTCTCCAATCTTAAAAGAGACGAACTCTGCCCCGGCAGCAGTAGTACGCAGGATGAATGTATGAAGGCGCTTTCGTTCTGGGATTCCAATCAATATATCAATATCTGGATTGTCAATAGTATCTGCAAAGACGCAACCAATAACGACTGCGGCATGGAGGGTTATTCTTACCTCGCCGCTGCGCACGGACAGTCGTTTGACGGTCCCGTAATTGCGGTACCTTATTTCAACCCGCAAAGAAATAATATCTCGGCTTCCGTGCATCAGTTAGGGCATTACCTAAACCTGATGGATACTTATTTTGACCCTCCCGGAAAAACTTCTTGTGACAACGCTAATTGCCTCCTCGACGGAGACCGTATCTGTGATACCCCTCCGGATGCCGGTGCACAACTGGTAAACTGCGGAAGCGGACAGACGCTTAACTCCTGTAGTACCGATGCCGATGATAATAGCCCCAACAACCCTTTTTCTACGGATGTGCAGGATCTCTATGAAAATTTTATGGACAATGGCAGTTGGGGCTGTATGAATATGTTTACTCCGGGCCAAAAAGTACGGATAAGAAACTCACTGCTCGGGGTGCGCACCTCCCTGCTTACCTCTCAGGGCTGTTATGTGCCTTATCGGAATGTATCTATCAAACAACTCATCTCCCCTACCCTGATTGCCTGTGGGCCTCCTTTTTATCCTAAAGTACGCCTGGCCAACACCGGCAATGTGGAGATTACTTCCCTGAAAATTCATCAGTCTATAGACAATAGCGCCGGAAAAACCTACTTCTGGTCAGGCAAACTTGCACCCGGTGATTCGGTGGACGTCCGCCTTCATCCGGAAACACTCTTGCCCGGCACGCATGATGCCGTGGTACGTCTAACCGATGTAAACGGAGCAGGCTTGGATGAAAATGAGTGGGATGATCGTATTGAACAGACTTTTGCCTACGTCTCTTCGGTCGAAGTTGTCAACGATTTTCCTTATTGCCGGGACTTTGAAAGTAAGGTGGTTCCCTCTGACTGGACTACGGGCAACTATGATGGAATCATGAGTTTTGACCTCCATACGCTTACTACCTGTTCCGCTCGGGGAAATTATGCCCTGCGTTACAATACTAATGGAATGTGGCACAACGGCGGCGTCTCTGCCGGCCCCGGAGGCACTGTGGATGCACTTATCAGCCCGCTTATTGATCTTTCCGGAATGGGAAGCGCTACAATCAGTTTTGATGTGGCCTATAAAGCCATGAACCCCGCCAATGAACTTACCCTGAATGTTTTGGTTTCTGATAACTGCGGGCAAAATTTTACCCCTGTTTTTTCCAAAAGCCACATGGATCTTCAGACGGCTATTTCTCCTTTCAGCGTCAATGTTGTTGCTTGGGAGCCTACCGGGTGTAATGAATGGCGCAGAGAAACCATTAGCCTCAATCAGTGGGTGGGGCAACAGGTTTATATTTCCTTTGAAGCAATTCTTGAATCATTTTATGGACAAAATCTCTACCTAGACAATATCTGCATTGATGCCACCCCCGGGTGCCAGGCTCCTACCTCTATACCGGATTTTCCCGGTGTATTTGTCGCCGACAATAGCTGCACAGACCCCGACGGCTGGGTTCATTACTGGAAAGCCGCGCAGACCGCACCTGCCTCAACCAATGATGTACTCCTGTTGTCTATGAAGTCTGCTGACACTGCCCAAGTGTTGCCACAGCCATCTGAGGTTAAGGTAGTCGTTACAGAAGGGTACGGTGAAAAGGCGCATGATCTTTCCGAAGCTCCTTATGTCAACAATCCCAATGGATGGTATGCGATGAATCGGTACTTTGAAATATCGGCGGAAAAACAGCCTTCTGATAGCGTTACAATCCGGTTTTATTATACCAGCAAAGACTTTAACGATTTAAATACTGCCATAACTCCCCGGTCTTTGGCTTCTCATAAAGACATGATTTTTTACACCCTGAGTCCGGATCAGAATCCGGATTTGACGGATAGTCACAGCACGGTGCAGGCATCCGGCTACCAAGAGTATCGCAATACCGAAAAGAATGAACCTGGCTCATGGCATGACGCGGCTTTCGGCAGGTATTTTTCGGCCGTTATTCGGGTGGATTCTTTCGGCAGCGGGGGAATGGGTACAGGAGGAGAAGCCCTGAGAACAGGTGCAACTTATCCGGTGGCGATTCATCTGAAAGCCAATCAGGTATTTGAAGAAGTAGAACTAAGCTGGTTTTCGGAAGTAGAAATTCAGGCCGAAAAATATGAAGTTTACCGGGCAGCCGACCCAGGTGCTTTTAAAAAAATCGGTGAGGTAAAAGCCGAAGGTTTCAGCCTCCAATCCACCGATTATTCTTTTAAAGATCAGACCCCCGAAAAAGGAAAGAATCAGTATTTCCTGAAACAAACCCATGTCCACGGGTTGGAAGTGTATTCAGATACTGTAACTATTTCCTTTGATGAAGCCAAATTGGTAAGAGTTTATCCTAATCCCTTTCAGGATAAAATCCAGGTTAAATTTGCTTCATCCGCCAATGCACCGGTTGCATTGGGCCTTTACAATGGAAGTTGGCAGGAGTTAGCAAAATTTACCTGGGAACAAAAAGACCTGTTTGCCCATGAGATTGAAATTGCCGATCTGTTGCCCGGCATATACTTTTATGTAATATTTTACAAAGGCCAGACTTTCAGAGGAAAAATTGTTCGAACACCGTAAAAAGTTCAAAACTTTTTGCATACTTCAACAATTCGGCTTTTCTTTAAATCACTTGTTCTTGCTCACGCCTGTAATCCTGACAAAAATCACAGGAATCTTACATAGAATCCTGAATTGTATTTGTTCCCGGATCATCGCCATTCGTTGTGCTGGCAGTTGATTTTGGATATATTTTTCGTTCTTTCCGGTCAATTGATCTACAGGCGAGTAATTAAGTTAATACGAAAAGTCTTTTGTTCGCACAATAAACTTTGCATCTATTTTTCCCTGACACTTACATACTTTTCGATTGAACCTTAAGGGGGAAATCATACAAAAAAAGGTATTTGCCTAAGGAAAACTAAAACCCCGGCATTATGCACGCAAAGGTTACTGTCCTGAGATATCTGGTTTATTCCGGTCTTGCCCTTGTAATTACAGCCATCGCGAGCTATTCCGCTTATGCCACCCATGCTATGGGGTCGGATTTACGGTACGAATGTCTGAGTGGGGAAACCTATCGCATTACCCTTACCATTTACAGGGATTGCATTGGGTCAAACCTTACTGACAAACAAAATATCGTGTTTCGATCGGATTCCTGCGGAATTGCTCCCTACATCCTGAAGGCAGACCGCACTTCGCTGATCGAACTTTCCCCCTTGTGCCCGTCCCAACAGCCTAGCAGTACCTGCAACGGGGGCATATTGCCGGGCGTGGAAGAACATACCTACGAGCTTGTAACGACTCTTCCCCAGCAATGTCCCGACTGGAATACCAGTTGGCAACTCTGTTGCCGGAACTACGCCATCACCAACTCGGTTGTTACCACCATTACCCGAATGTATATTGAGGCTACACTTGACAACCTCAATGTATCCTGCAACAACTCTCCTTACTTTGTCAATGCTCCGGTTCCGTTTTTATGCGAAGGAGAACCTTTCCTTTTCAACAACGGAGTATTGGACGATGACGGCGATTCTCTCGTGTTTGAACTTACCAATCCGCTTGATTATGTAGGAGGAATACCGATTCCTGTCCCTTATAATCCCGGATTCAGTGTAGCCTACCCTATGGCCACGAATCCTCCCGGTTCTTTTAACTTTGACCCCAATTCAGGGCAGTTTGCCTTTACGCCCAATGGTCTTCAGCAGGGCATTGTCGCCTTGCGAGTGAAAGAATACCGAAACGGCGTGCTTATCGGCTCTACCATGCGGGATATTCAGATGGTGGTGATATTTTGTACCAATCAGGTACCCTTTATTCAAACCCCTACGAATGTAAGTGGCGGACAACTAAACGGAAATACCTTTTCGGTCTGCGCGGGTAATACGCTTTCGTTTAATATTCAGGCTACTGACCCCAATGCCATTGATACCTTGTCGCTGTTTTCAACCCTGGCCGCGGCAATTCCTAATGCAAGTTTTACTTTTTCAGGGATAAATCCGATCAACACTACCTTCTCCTGGCCGACAACGACAGCCGATACCGGTAACTATTTTTTTACCGTTGCTGTGGCCGACAACGGATGTCCGATTATCGGCAAGGCAAACGTTGGGTTTAATATCATTGTCAATGAGGGCGAGATTCTGCCTCCGAATACCACGCTGATATGCCCGGCCACCGATTCGTTGGTGCCACTTGTGGCCTCCACCCCCAATCCCGGCGGAGCGGGAACTTATTTGTGGACACCCGCCACAGGACTCAGCAACCCCAATATCCGAAACCCGATTGTCAATACTTCGGGAGGGAACTTCCCGATTAACTATACCGTCTCCTACACCAGCAATATTCCCGGTACCTGCCCCATTATTGAACCTTTCGTGATTGCTTCGGAAGGTTTATTGGAGCTTTCAACCGATCCGGTAGTTCATATTTGTGCAGGAGACGCTGCGCAGTTAAATGCTTCTTTTACCCTCTCCGGCAACCCGGTTCCCTTTACTTACTCCTGGGACCCTCCTGTGGCACTCAGCAATACCGGAATACCTAATCCTATTGCCTCCCCCGCCAATACAACCCTTTACCAAGTGACGGTTTCCACGCTGAACTGTAATTATATTGACAGTGTATTGGTCATCGTGGACGATGTACCGGTATTAAATCCCTTTACCAATCCGACGCTTTGTGAAGGAGATAGTATTACACTCATTCCTACCGGGTTTAATATTGATAGTGCGAATTTTCTCTGGTCTCCCGTCATTGGCCTTAGCGATCCGACTACCCGAAATCCGATTGCAAATCCTACTTCAACTACTACTTATACCCTTACGGTGAGCAACGGCTGTGGTGTTGCTACCCAAAACGTTACGGTCAATGTCGCTCCTCCGCTGACCGTAACCATGGCATCCACGGATCTAACCTGTAATGGAATCAATGACGGAACCGCAACGGTGGTTACTTACGGCGGAGCCGGAGGAAATAACTACGTGTGGACACCCAACGTCGCTACCGGAACCTCTGCCACAAACCTTGCACCGGGCAATTATTCGGTAATTGTATTGGATGCAGCCAATTGTACAGATACCGGTTCGGTGACGATTTCGGAACCGACCGCCATCCTGCCATCCGTAACCAGTATAACCGATATTTTTTGTAGTGGAGATAGCACAGGCAGCATTTCGGTGTCGGCTTCGGGAGGTACACCCGGATATACTTATTCCCTGGATGGGGTTAATTTTGTATCTGTACCGGCTTTTTCATTTCTCACGGCAGGGATTTATACCTTTACGGTCAGGGATGACAATGGCTGTACAGCAAACATTTCCGGTATTGCTATCAATCAACCCACCACGCCTCTGGTAGCAGCCCTAAACGGTCAGGTAAATACCAACTGTAATACCAACCTCGGGTCTCTTTTTGTATCGGCTTCGGGGGGGACACCTGCTTATACCTTCGAAATTCCGGGCTTTAGCCCCCCTTCTCCCAGCGGAAATGTGAGTGGCCTTTTTCCCGGAACTTATTTGACCATTGTTACCGATTCCCTCGGCTGTACCGATACGGTTCAGGCCGAAATCCTTGAAATAACCGACCCCTGGGGCCAGGTGGACTCGCTGAATCCGGTTTCCTGTTTTGGCGGGACGGATGGTGAAGTATGGGTTTCGGCAACCGATGGAACGCCTCCGTATCAATTCTCGATAGACAATGGCCCTTACAGCAACAATACCCACTTTACCGGACTGGCAGCCGGGCCACATTTTATTTCTATTGCCGATGCAAATGTCTGCGAATACAGCCTGGCGTTTTTTATTACCGAACCGGATTCTTTATATGGACTCATTGGCAATAAAATAGATGTCGAATGCAACGGGGACTTCAGTGGAGAAGCCACTATTATTGCCAAAGGAGGTACAAGTCCATACCAGATGGCTCTCGGTACGGGATCATTTGGACCGGGAAATGTATTTTCAAATCTGGCCGCAGGTAGTTATTCCGTTACGATCCGCGACAACAATGGCTGTGAGGCCGTGATTCCTTTCGATATTCAGGAACCTCAACCGCTGATCGCGGTTGTCGCACAAAAGAATGACATCTCTTGTTTTGGGCTACATGACGGCATGATCGTATTGGAAGCCTCTGGCGGAGTTCCGGATTATACTTATTCTCTGGACGGAGTAACCTTTGTCAATGATAGCATTTTCCCTAACCTAAGCGCGGGTTTTTATACCCTCTACGTCCGGGATAAATTTGACTGTCCGGATTCCATAACCGTGCAGATTATTGAACCCCAGCCCGTAGGAGTAACCGTAACCAACGTGGACGACGCCGATTGTTTTGAAACTCCTTCCGGAAGCATCACTCTTGCCGGAACCGGAGGAACGCAGCCCTACCTTTTTTCGGTGGATACAGCCCGAACTTTTGTTGTGGGGCCTTCTTTGAATAACCTCCCGGCAGGCCCTTATGCCCTCATTATCCGGGACGCAAATGGTTGTACCGCAGAGACTACGGCAGAAATCAACGAGCCGCCTAAATTACTCGGTGAAATTGAAGTAACCGAACTCCGCTGCGCCGGAGACAGCAATGCCATTGCCACTGCGATGATCACCGGAGGCGTTCCGCCCTATCGTTACGATTGGACTACAGGTGCAACTACCCAAACCATTACGAACCTGCCAGCAGGCAACTATGTCGTACTGGTAAGTGATGCCAACGACTGTCAGATTTCCGTAAGTACTGAAGTGCTGGGGCCACCGACTTTTGTTTTTGATTCGGTTTCATGGACAGACATAACCTGCTTTGGGGGTAACGACGGTTCCGCTTTTGTGGAAGCTATCGGCGGTTTACCGCCGTATATTTACACATGGTCCAATGGCGGAGACAATCAGGCAGTTTTTGACCTCTCCGCCGGAGACTATACCGTTACCGTCACCGATACCAACAACTGTATCATTACCGATACCGTTACCATTGCCCAACCCGATCCCATCGTCATCGAAATTGTGGACCTTGAAGATGCTTTTTGCAACTTGGACAATGGTGCTGCAACTGTACAGGCAAGTGGCGGCATTCCGGAGTATCGTTATACTTGGCAGACCACCCCGCCACAAGAAGGCCCTACGGCTACAAACCTGTTTGGAGTACCCTTTGGAGGCCCTTATACCGTAACTGTCACCGATTCCAATAATTGCGTGCAAACGCTGGAAGTAGCCGTCGGCAGTCAGGATCCTCCTATTGCAGATTTTGAACATGATCTCGGGATAAATGATACCATTATATTCTCGGAAAAAGGCGTAAGGTTTACAAATCTTTCCCAGGGAGCCGTTGCTTATCATTGGGAGTTTGGCGACGGAGGCGAATCGGACGAGGAAAACCCTACGCATATTTACCGCAGAGAAGGCGTTTATACCGTCATGCTTATCGCTTATGACATTAATTTTGGCTGTCCGGATACGGCCACCCGAACCTTTTACCTCATACCACCGGGAGCGATTTATGTGCCCAATGCCTTTACCCCCAATGGTGACGGGCATAATGATAATTTTTTCCCGGTAGGGATTGGTGTCGTGCGCATGAATATGGATATATACGACCGATGGGGGCATCACCTCGTAACGCTTTATAATATGTCGGAGTATTGGAATGGCCGCAACCGAAATGGAAATGCCGTTCAGGAAGGGGTATATGTATGGGTCATTGATGCAACGATCAACGACGGAAGGCGGGTTCAGCGAGCAGGAACCGTAACATTAATCCGGTAAAGGTCTCCAACAAATCCAAATCTTTGTATCTTTGGAGGCCAAACACCGAAATCTGCCTGCATGTATCCAAGAATTAGCGATTTTTTCAACGACATATTTGGGTGGGACATTCTCCTTCCCATCCAGTCTTTCGGCTTTTTTGTCGCCCTGTCTTTTATTGTAGCTTATTTTTTGCTGCAATCCGACTTGAAGCGCAAACAAAACCTCGGCTATTTTAAAACCCAAAAAGTCAAAGTCCCCAAAGGAGGCCCGATTAAAGAGACCGAAATCCTGATCAATTTTATCCTTCTGGGAATTCTGGGTTTTAAGGTAGGGTTAATGATTGAAGATTATACCGCCTTTGCCCGCAATCCCCAGGAAGCGATATTGTCACTGAAAGGTTCATTCCCCTGGGCCTTGGCTTTTGCTTTTGCGGGCGGAGGATTCAAATTTTATGAATACTGGAAACACCGGAATGAGAAAGTGCAACTCGTGGAGGAAAACCATGGAATCATTCAGGAATTGGGTACGATCTTCACCATTGCTTTTGTGGCGGGCATTCTGGGTGCCAAAATTTTCCACAATCTTGAGTATATAAATGATTTTCTCGCAGACCCCGTGGGTTCGCTTTTTTCTTTTAGCGGGCTTACTTTTTATGGAGGTTTGATCTGCGCCGCCGTTGGAATCGGTTGGTATGTCGTAAAAAAAGGATATCCGCTTTTGCCCTTTGCCGACTCTGTGGCTCCGGTGTTGATGGCCGGTTATGGTATCGGAAGAATCGGTTGCCAGGTTGCCGGCGATGGCGACTGGGGTATCGTCAATACTGCACCCAAACCCGGATGGATGAGTATTCTGCCGGATTGGACATGGGCTTACAACTACCCCCATAACGTACTGAACGAAGGCGTCTCCATTGAAGGCTGTTCCGGCGATTATTGCCATGTGCTGGCCGAACCGGTATTCCCCACGCCCTTTTATGAAATCCTGATGGCTCTGGCCATATTTACCGGCTTGTGGCTGATCCGAAAACGGCTGCCCTATTGGGGACAACTCTCCGGCTTATATCTTTTTCTTAACGGACTGGAGCGGTTTCTCGTTGAAAAAATCCGAGTCAATTCCACCTACAATCTCTTCGGAACACAAATTACCCAAGCAGAAATTATCTCTACGGTGCTGATGATTTTCGGAATTGTTCTCTTTTATTATGCAACATTCAAATGGAAAAAGCAGGGACAAACGGCGAAAAAAACGTAGTCAGACATTATCGCAGGAAGGACGATCCTGATCTTGCGGAATTGGAAGAAGACAGCCTGTTTGAACATTATACCCTTCAGGTTACCAATGGGCAGAAACCGCTGAGGATAGACAAATTTCTCGCCAATCTCCTGCCTTTCACTTCCCGCTCCCGAATCAAAAACGCCTCCGGCACAGGTTCCATTGCCGTCAACGGCAATCCGGTAAAAGTGTCCTATAAAGTCAAACCCGGCGATGAGGTAAAACTTTTACTTCCCTATCCGCCGCCGCCGGAACTCGAACCGGAAGAAATTCCGCTGGACATTCGCTACGAAGACGAAAGTCTCCTGATCATTCATAAACCACCGGGCATGGTCTGTCACCCCAGTTTCGGCCACCGGTCTCATACCTTGGTTCATGGGCTGCTCTGGTATTTTGAGCATCTTCCACAACCTCTTACCGCTTCCGAAAACCCTCGTCCGGGACTTGTACATCGTATTGACCGCGATACCTCCGGCATTATCGTGATTGCCAAAACCGAATATGCCATGGCGCATTTGTCCAAACAGTTTTTTGACCGCACCACTGATCGCGAATATCAGGCCCTCGTCTGGGGAAATGTGGTACAAGACAAAGGCACCATTGTCGCCCATATTGGAAGACACCCGCAAAACCGCAAGATTTATTACCCTTACCCCAACGGAGAAAGCGGCAAACACGGAGTAACTCATTATGAAGTTATCCGCCGGTTTGGAGTCGTAACGCTTGTTCGATGTAAATTGGAGACGGGCCGCACCCACCAGATTCGGGTACATTTAAAACATATCGGGCATACGCTTTTTTCCGATAAAGAATACGGAGGTGATAAAATCCTCAACGGCCCTCCTACAAAAAAATACCAGCAATTTATTCGAAATTGTTTCGACATTCTCCCCCGGCAGGCACTCCATGCAAAAAGCCTTACCTTTGAGCATCCCCTCACGGGCGAGCGCATGAAATTTGATACCGATCTTCCCGAAGACATGGCCACAGCCCTCGAAAAATTCAGCCATTGGGCCGAAAATTCCTTCGATTGAACGTAATTCTAAATTTTTTTTAAATCTTTTTACCCCACGAAATGGATTACGTTATCGTTTTCGGAGATTTTTATTAGAAGAATTAAATTTTATATATTGACTGGAATTAGGAAAATATTGATATTTACATTGTAGTTAGTATTTATATAGCAATTTTTGAGGAAAGGAGAGGTACACGCAGTACATTGCTGGTGTGCCTCTTTTTTTTTATTCAGCTACTTTTTGGATTCTCTTAGGAAAATCCCGTAATATCCGGCCATGAATTACTTTGCAAGCGCAGACCGCAAGTCTCTAATCTCACTTCTTGCTCAAAACGAATATGACCTCCTGATCATCGGAGGTGGCGCTACCGGTGCAGGGATTGCCCTCGATGCCGCCTCACGGGGAATGAGCGTCGCACTGGTGGATAAACAGGATTTTGCCGCCGGTACCAGCAGCCGCTCGACCAAACTGATCCACGGAGGATTACGATACCTCAAACAACTCGAGATCGGACTTGTACGAGAAGTGGGCAGGGAGCGGGCCATTGTCCACCGCCTCGCCCCACACCTGGTCGTCTCCGAAAAAATGCTTCTTCCGCTTATTCAGGGGGGGACTTATGGAAAATTCACCACTTCGATGGGCTTAATGGTCTATGACGTGCTCGCCGGAGTGGAAAGCGCCGAACAAAGAGTCATGCTTTCCAAAGAAGAAACCCTGGCGAAAGAACCTTTACTCCGAACGGATATTCTGGAAGGTTCGGGTTTATATGCTGAATACCGCACCGATGATGCGCGGCTTACCCTGGAAGTATTAAAAACTGCGGCCTTGTATCAGGCTCTCCCCGTCAATTATGTGGAGGTTACGGGTTTTCTCTACAAAGAAGAAAGAGTATCCGGCGCGGAGTGTCGTGACGTCCTCTCCGGAGAATCGTTTTCCATCAAAGCCCGCCAGGTCGTAAATGCCGCAGGCCCCTGGGTGGATGAATTGCGCACTCAAAATCAATCCCTCAACGAAAAACGCCTCCATCTTACCAAAGGCGTTCACATTGTCGTGCCACATGCCAAGTTTCCTGTAAAACAATCCATCTATTTTGATATGCCCGATGGAAGAATGGTTTTTGCCATACCCCGCGGCAAAATCACTTATATTGGGACAACCGACACCGATTATACCGGAAATAAAGAAAATCCCCGCACCAATCTGGAAGATGTGCAATATCTTCTCAACGGTGTGCGCCATACTTTCCCTGACACTCGCCTTGTATTAGAGGATGTTGTGTCCAGTTGGGCAGGCCTTCGCCCCTTGATCCATGAAGAAGGAAAATCCGCCTCGGAATTATCCCGTAAAGATGAAATTTTTATTTCTCCCACAAAGCTGGTATCCATCGCCGGGGGAAAACTCACCGGCTATCGGAAAATGGCCGAGCGGGTGGTGGATGTTGTAGCCCGACGCCTCTCCAAAAAATACCAGAAAACCTTCAAAAAATGTACAACCCAGCATATCATCATTTCGGGAGGAGGTTTTGAGGATCCGGGGGATGTGGAAATTTTCAAAAAAAGTGTAAATGACCAACTCGAACCCCTCGGTTTTGACCGCTGGGAAGCCGATTATCTGGTACACAATTACGGCCAGCAAACCGATATTATTCTTGATCACTTTCTCAACGGAGAAGATCATTCTCCGCAGGGGCTGCTTATGGCCGAACTCTGGTTTGGCCTGAATTTTGAAATGGTACAATCGGCAATGGACTTTTTCAGCCGGAGAACCGGAAGGTTGTACTTCGACATTGAAAGCGTCAAAAACCTAAAAACCCCGGTCATTCAGGCGTTGAGCCAACATCTGGGATGGGATCAGGCCCGAATCCGTCAGGAAGATGAATGGGTAAACCAGGCTATCGAAATTGCCTCCCGGTTTCCCGAAAATCCTAAATTATGAACAAAGAAATCACTGAAAATAAAAAAGAGTTTTTTCCCGGAACTCTTCATACCTGGGAAAAAAACGGAAATACAGGAGTCCTTTATTGCAACAACAAAGTTGTTTTACATATTACCGTACTCTCCCCCCACATTATCCGTTTTCGATTTTCACTCGATGGGTATGTACCGAAAGACTTTTCGTACGCCCCTGATCCTGCTTTTGCAGGTGTATTGAGCAACTGGAAGATGACCGAAACTCCCGGGTTTGTACATATACAGACCGAGGCAATTAATTGCCGGATTTCGAAAAAAGGACTGCACACCAGCATGTTTGACCTGAAAGGAAAACTCCTTCTGGAGGATGATAAAGGTTTTCATTGGGAAGAGGGAGAATGGGGAAACCCGATTGTTCAAATGTCCAAACGCGCCCAGCCAGAGGAGAGTTATTTTGGCCTCGGCGATAAATCCTGCCACCTCAATCTTCGGGGTGAACGACTTCAAAACTGGGTAACGGACTGCTTTGGTTACACTTCTACTACCGACCCGCTTTATCGGTCTATTCCTTTTTATTTTGGCTTAAATGATGGGCGGGCGTATGGAATTTTCTTCGACAATTCCTTCCGCACCTATTTTGACTTCGCCAAAGAACGCGAAGACGCCACTAGTTTTTGGGCGCATGGCGGGGAAATGAACTATTATTTTATCTATGGCCCGGAGCTTATTTCCGTTGCCGAAAAATATACGCTTCTGACCGGAAGACCGGAGTTACCTCCGTTGTGGGCGCTGGGTTTTCACCAGTGCAAGTGGAGTTATTATCCAGAATCAACGGTCCGGAATCTCGCCGCCGAATTTCGAAGCCGAAAAATTCCCTGCGACGCAATCTACCTGGACATTGACTACATGGACGGCTACCGCTGTTTCACCTGGAATCATACTCATTTTCCCGATCCCGCAGGCATGATTGCCGATCTGGAAAAAGACGGATTTAAGACCGTTGTGATTATAGATCCGGGTATCAAAATTGACCCTCACTACAAAGTTTTTACCGAAGCTTTCGAAAAGGATTATTTCTGCCGGCGGTCCGACGGGCCTTATGTAAAAGGGGATGTATGGCCCGGAGAATGTTATTTTCCGGATTTTACCCGCCCGGAAGTGCGCACTTGGTGGGCAGGGCTTTTCCGCGACCTTATCCGTCGTATGGGAGTAAGAGGGGTGTGGAATGACATGAACGAACCTGCGATCTTTGACGTTCCCAGCAAAACTTTTCCCGAAGACGTACGCCACGATTACGATGGCAACCCTACCAGCCACCGCAAAGCGCACAATGTCTATGGCATGCAAATGTCTCGCGCCTCTTATGAAGGGGTTAAACATTATGGTTATCCGCGCAGACCCTTTCTGATTACCCGCGCAACTTATGCGGGCGGGCAGCGGTTTGCTTCGGTGTGGACAGGCGACAATGTTGCCAGTTGGGAACATCTGCAACTGGCCAGTGTCCAGTCACAGCGACTCAGTATTTCCGGTTTTTCTCACGTAGGCTCTGATGTCGGAGGATTTAATGATATCCCCGACGGACAACTCTTTGTCCGATGGCTGCAACTGGGAGTTTTTCATCCTTTGTACCGTGTTCACTCCATTGGCCATAATGCCACCGGAGACTCTGCCATAGATGAAACGGCCGTAGCTGAGAATATTCAAAGTGGTAAAAAAATAGATCAGGAACCCTGGTCCTTTGGCGAAGAATATACAGCCCTCGCCCGCAAAGCGATCGAACTTCGCTACCAGTTGATTCCTCACATTTATACGGCCTTCTGGCAATACAGCCTGCATGGTACGCCGATCCTTCGGCCTTTATCTTTTCTCGATCAGAACGACCCCGAAACGCTTCACCGGATGGAGGAGTTCTGCCTCGGAGATCATTTACTCGTTTGTCCAATTTCAGAAGAAAACGCAGAAGGACGATACCTGTATCTGCCGGAAGGCATTTGGTATGATTTTCATACCAACCAACCCATTCCGGGCGAACAGGAAATCTGGACAGACGTTACCCTCGCGGATATTCCCATGTATGTACGGGCAGGAGGAGTTATCCCGATGGCTCCTGTCATGCAGTATATCGGAGAAAGGCCGGTTGACGAAATCACCCTCCATGTTTATTATAAAAATGGAGAGGAAAAAAGCACCCTCTACACCGATGCCGGAGACGGTTATGATTACCTGGAAGGGAAATATCTTGTCCACAATTTTAGAGTATCCGGCGAAAGCAAAAAATTCACGCTTTCGCAGTTTCGCAACGGCGCATTTCACCCTTCTTACGATCATTTCCGCGTCGTATTTCACGGCCTTCCCTATAAATCTCAAAAATGTACGGTTGACGGAAATAAAACCGAAATCAGCTTTACTTCCGTCACTACCGAGGTAATTGTACCGTGGAACTTTGAGTCCGTCACCCTTTCCTGATACGGATCAATAAGCTCGAGCAAATAGAACCCGTTGCCGCGAAGGTTTTCCCGAATAGATACAGGTTCCTTCTTCCTGCTCATTGTTGAGCGGGATACAGCGAATGGTGGCTTTGGTTTCGTTCTGGATTTTTTCTTCCGTCTCTGATGTTCCGTCCCAATGAGCATACAGGAATCCGGGCAAATCTTCTTCCAAAGCCGCCAGAAATTCTTGCCATGTATCCACTTTGCGGGTATGGGCTTCACGGAAAGCAAGCGCTTTATCATAGATGCCCTTTTGCACCTCCTGAAGCAGATTTTGCACAAAATCAGAAAAACCAATAGAAAGGTCAACCGTTTCTTTGGTCTGCGTATCGCGACGAGCAACTTCAATTTTGCCCTCTTCAAGGTCGCGGGGGCCGAGAGCCAGACGTACCGGAACCCCTTTTAGCTCCCATTCAGCAAATTTCCAGCCTGCGCGTTTGGTATCATCGTCGTCCACCTTTACCCGTATGCCTTTATCTTTGAGTTGGGCGGCGATCAGATAACACTTTTCAATCACCCGCGTTTTTTCTGACTCTTCCCGATAAATAGGCACGATGACCACCTGAATCGGAGCCAGAACCGGAGGCAATACCAACCCAGAGTCATCCGAATGAGTCATAATCAATGCACCGATCATACGAGTGCTTACTCCCCAGGAAGTAGCCCAAACAAAATCTTCTTTATTGTCTTTGTTGGCAAAACGCACATCAAAAGCTTTGGCGAAATTTTGCCCCAAAAAGTGAGAGGTCCCACACTGAAGCGCTTTCCCGTCCTGCATCAGGCCTTCGATGGTATAAGTATCTTCAGCCCCGGCAAAACGTTCACGCGCCGTTTTTACCCCCCTTATGACGGGAATTCCGAGCGTTTCTTCGGCAAACTTCCGATAAATACCCAGAATTTTCAGCGTCTCTTCTTCCGCTTCTTCTTTGGTCGCATGGGCCGTATGGCCTTCTTGCCAGAGAAACTCTGCGGTGCGGAGAAACATCCGGGTACGCAGTTCCCAACGCACGACATTGGCCCATTGGTTGATGAGCAGCGGGAGATCTCGGTAAGACTGAATCCAGTTGCGGTAAGTACTCCAGATAATGGTCTCCGAAGTAGGGCGAACGATTAATTCCTCCTCCAGTTTGGCTTCGGGATCCACAATCAGGCCTTTTCCGTTGGGGTCATTTTTCAGCCGGTAGTGAGTCACGACGGCGCATTCTTTGGCAAATCCCTCCACATGATCCGCCTCTTTACTCAGAAAAGATTTCGGAATAAATAACGGGAAGTAGGCATTAACATGCCCGGTCTCCTTAAACATATCGTCGAGAATGCGCTGCATCCTTTCCCAAATCGCGTAGCCGTATGGTTTAATAACCATACAACCGCGAACCTCTGAGTTTTCGGCCAGGTCAGCCTTTTTGACAATTTCGTTGTACCATTCGGGATAGTTTTCCGCCCGGGTGGTCAGTTTGTTAGCTTTAGCCATAACTGAATTTAGAATTAATGGGTGCAAAAATAAATGCGGAGGGGTGGAAAACAAAAACTAAATCCTTGTGGGATGTTTTTTCGTTTAATACAAGGAGATTTACGTGAAAATGAATACACGGTTATACATAAAAACAACACGAATATTCATTTCTAATGAAAAAAATGTGAAGAAACGAAGTTTTATTCATCATAATATTGCAGAACACATCCCTGCATAGTTTTTTCGATCAAAACTATGTATATTTACGGAGATTAGGTTAAGTGTAAAAATCTGAACGTATGAAAACGATAAAAGCATTACTACTGATTTTTGTGGCCGCCGCTCTTTCCTCCTGTACCGGCACGAAATATACTTCCTCCTCGGAGTATGACGATGTTTATTTTACCAGTGCTGACAAAATAGAAGTTGCAGTGGAGGAACCGGAAGACGGTTACAGCAACGACGAAACCAACGTTTATACCAATCCTGACCGGGAAAATTACGCATATAACCCCGACCGTTATCGCCGTCCCGTTGACAGCTACAACGATGCCTATTATCAGGATGATGATTTTTATTACTCCCGCCGGGTACGTCGTTTCAGCCAGGCAAGCAATGCATGGCGTTATTACGACCCTTATTATACCAATGACTTGTATTATGTAATGGGTTCTCCTTCATGGAATACCTGGAATAATTACGGCTGGTACGACTGGAATCGCCCCCGTTTTGGTGCTTCCTTTTCTTATGGATCACCCGGTTTTTATTCCTACTCTTACCTGAATCCTTATTCTTCGTTTAATAATTTTTACGGCGGATACGATTACTACAATCCCTGGGTAAATTCTTACTACGGCTATAACCCCGGCTTTGGATATTCCTCTTTCGGTGGTTATGGATATAGTCCTTATGGAGGTTATTATTCATCCTACTATTGTCCTCCCACCGGATTTGTTCCGGCATCGGGCTGGAGACGTTATAATGCCAATACCCAGACCTATACCACAAGGGTGCGCAATTCCACTCAGTCCTCCACTTCCCAGACAACTTACACTCCCCGGACGGGTGACCAGACCGGTCGTATTGCTCCTTCCACCTCCGGTACTACCGGCCCAAGAACTGCTGCCAATACCCGCACCACTACCTCCGGAAATGACTACCTGACTCCCCGTTACAGAACGGAAGGTGCAACGATCAACCGTACAGCAACCGCTCCGGAAGGCCGTACCGGTACCTCCCCCACCCCTCGGGTTTATACACGCCCCGAATCGAATACCAACAATGCAAGGGTAGGTACTACACCCAATACCAATACCCCCCGCGTTTATACACGCCCCTCACGAGAATCTGAAATAAACACGGGCAATACCAATACCATCAACCGCAACACTACGATCAACCGCAATACCAATCCCGGTAATACTAATAATACCAACCGGAATACTTATAGCACGCCGGACCGTACCTACTCAACGCCTTCGCGTACCAATAGCGGTTCGTTCTCGACACCTTCACGTACCAACAGTGGATCTTTTTCCACCCCCAGTTCTTCACCTCGTCCTTCCTTCAGTACCCCCAGCAATAGCGGAAGCGGGTCCAGCGGAGGAAGCAGCAGTGGCAGTTCCGGGGTCAGAAGAAGAAATTAGATAAAAAATCATACACAGATTTTCATTCGGGCAGGTTTTAACCTGCCCATTTTTTTAAATTTGAATGAGAATTATTCTACTATGAAAAAAATCCTTTCACACATAACCGGGGTTCTGTTCCTCTTGTTGAGCAGTTTACCCATGTTGGCACAAACCGAACTCGACGCCCTAAGGCATAGTCAGTACGGTCTTACCGGTACCGCAAGAGTCATGGGCATGGGCGGAGCCTATTCCGCCGTGGGCGCAGACCTCACCTCCGCGACCCTCAATCCCGCCGGACTCGGACTTTTCCGCAGTTCGACTTTTAGCATTTCGCCTGTCTTTCGTATGGTCAATAACCAGACCGAATACCTCGATTATACGGGCAGTAAAAATGTCAACCAGTTTGGTCTCAGTAATTGGGGCCTCGCCTTCAACAACAAAAACTATTATGACAATGGCCGCGTGCAAAAAGAGGTCGAAAAAGGACTTGTCTCCTACACATTTGCCTTCGGAAGCAATCAACTCGAAAACTACAAAAACGAGGTAAACGCAACGGCTTACAATGAACTAAGCTCCATTACTCAAATGTGGGCAGAACGTTCTCAGGGAACTTATCCATCCAATCTCCCTGCCGAATCCAACCAGCAACTCGCCTTTGATCTTCTGCTTATTGATACGGTGCTTAAACGCGATGGGCAAACCTATTTCTCCAATCCCGGAAATATGCAACAAACCCTCCAAGTGCTCGAAGAAGGCAGAAGAAACGAATGGTTTGTTTCACTCGCGGGTAATTTTAATGATTTTATTTACATCGGAGGAACCATTGGCATTCAATCGCTGAAGTATGAACAAACTTTCAACTTCAATGAATCTGACATCAATCGCCTTTTTGAGTTTTATGACCCCGATCCTGACAGTGGCTTTCCGCTGGAATTGCCCACCGACCAAATGCGTTTTACTGAAACCTTTAGCACCAATGGAGTGGGAATTAATGGTAAATTTGGTGTCATCATTCGCCCGGGAGATTATCTTCGAATGGGAATTTCGGCCCAGACGCCCACCTTTTTTAATCTGACTGACGAATTTAACGCTACGCTGGTTCATTCCATTGATACTGACAACGGCGGCACCGAAGAATATACCGCAACCCCTTCGTCTCCGGGCAGATATACTTATAATCTGAAAACCCCCTTTAAGGTCACTGCCGGCCTGATGTATATGCTTCAGAAAAATGGTTTGCTCAGCATTGACGTGGAATACACCGATATCTCCAGTTCTACTCTTAGCAGTGGAGGCAGTATCAATGATCCTAATTATTACAGCTTTAGTACCGAAAACAACCGGATCGCCAACCTTTACAAACCTACCCTCAACCTGCGGGCAGGAGGGGAATTCCGGATGGATATTTTTCGGTTTCGGGTAGGAGGAGCCTTGTTTGGAACCCCTCTTACGGATGAGGCCGCACAGTACCTGGATTACAACGATTTGACGACCCTGAAAAAAATTACGGGCGACCGGCTAATGTTCACCGCAGGAGCCGGAATCAGGCAACCGAATTTTTATATGGACGTTACTTTAGTTAATCAACAGCAACAGAATAAGATTAACCCTTATTCGTTTGAATCCACGGATTTTTTTGCGCCAACGGTAATTAATCAAAAAATAACTAACTCCGTTGTAATGTCCGTTGGGTTCAATTTTTGAAACCTAAAACGGACGATATGAAGCACCCCTACTTTTAATTGTACATACATTAAAGGAGGAGCTATGACTAACCCTATTTATCAAATTGTCTCCGACGAGTTGTACTCAACACTCGTCGAACTGAACCTGTTAAATCAAAAGGTTATCCGGGACTTCCAGATTAAACGGCGTTACCTGGAATTGCGCAACAGTGGTCAGCGATCCGTTGAAGCCATTGATATCATTCTCCAGGAGTATCCGTATCTTCAGTTTGACACGGTTCGGAAAATTATTTACAGTGTGCGTCTGCCCGAAGAATCCGGGTCTGTTTGTGCCTGAAAAAAGAAAATCAACGAGAGCATAGACCGTCGGCTAAAAGCCGACGGTTTTTTTATTCACCTAAAAGTTCGGCAACTTTGGCTTCCAGTTGGGCGCCGCGCAGGTTTTTGGCGACAATCCGCCCCTCAGCATCCAACAATACGGTATAGGGAATAGAACCTACACTGTACGTTTTGGCGGCAATACTTTGCCAAAACTTCAGGTCGCTGATATGACTCCAGGTCAGCCCGTCTTTTTCAATGGCCTGAACCCACGGTTCTTTGCTGCGGTCGAGGCTTATACCTAAAATTTCAAAGCCTTTGTTTTTATACTGGTTGTACATCCGTACCACATTGGGGTTTTCTTTCCGGCAGGGGCCACACCAACTGGCCCAGAAGTCCAGAAGCAGCACTTTCCCTCGAAAGTCGCTGATGCGAAGCGTATCGCCTTCCGGCGACGGAAGGGCAATCTCAGGGGCAATTGCCCCGATCATTTTACTGCGGGCAAGCCGCGTCTCTTGCCTCAGTTGTTCGGCCAAACGCGGATTGTCATCCGGAAATTCACGAAGGTATCGGTCGGTGTAATGAATCAACGCATCTTCATTTTTTCCCCGGAAACCTGCAACTAATCCCAAAAGAGCCGTTTTACGGGCACGCGAACCTTCTCCCATCGCCGAAAGATGCATGTCTGCATACGACAACTGATTTTCATGGGAAAGACCAATGGCTCCCAATGTGGAGGCGTACGAGATAAATCCTTCATGCAAGGCCGGAATCCGGTTGTAGTCGGGGTCGGAGAGGTCGGCAAACTGAAAATACGCCCGGCCAAAATAGTCGGCCTCGTCGCGATATCCTTCTTTATTGTTCTGATAACTCAGGTACGTGCGAAGGGCAACTACTTTTCCGACAAAAGCATCTATACCCGATAGGGAGTCAAGAAGATTTTTTCGTTTTTTATCCAGTCGGGCCATTTCACTTTCGATACCCTCCAGGTTTTGTTTTAGCTGCATTGCCTGGCGATAACGACTAATCAGGGTATTAAACTCCTGCGAAAGCAAACCTGACGAATGCAGCGCGAGTTCATAGGTAATATTATCGGGAGAGTTTCCAATTTTTGCCTGACTAAGGCTGGGGCATTCCCCGCGTAACAAAATTTCAGGCTCATCTCCCAAAATCATCCAACGGGTATTTTGCTGGGAACCTCCGCCAAACAGATAAAATCCTTTGGGAGGTTGGGAAATAGAAAACTCAAAAACATGGGTATTTTCCTGTTTTGCCAAGGGGATCGCCGCCACCGCCCGCAGCGAGATTCCATCCATTTCAAAAAAATAGAGTGTATCCCGGTCACAATTAGTGAGGTTGCCCTTGAGGGTTACTTGGGCGGAAAGTAAGAAGGGTAGCGCAGTCCACAGTAGCCAGAGAAATAAATGCCTGTTTTTCATGCCGTAAATTTATAATTTTCCCAACGAAAATGCCATAATCGCCCCGCCGGGCTTCTCATCTGTTCCACTTACGGAGATTACAATATACTGTTTTCCGTCACACAGATAGGTGGAAGGACTGGCATGTCCGCCGCCGGGAAGCGCCGTTTCCCATAGTTTTTCCCCAGTGTTTTTGTCAAACACGCGAAACTTATTGTCCCGCGTCGCGCCGATAAAAATCAGGCCGCCTGCGGTAACAATCGGCCCTCCGTAGTTTTCGGTTCCGGTCTCCGGTGCGCCGGGTTTTTGCCTTTCGGGGTAATTGCCCAGCGGGGTTTTCCACAAATATTCTCCCGTGTTCAGGTCAAGGGCCATCAGCGTGCCCCAGGGAGGCGTTATCGCCGGAAATCCCTCCGGATCGTGAAAATAGCTGTAAGCGGTGATGTTGCGGTAGCCTTTTTCCTTTGTGGTTTTTTCATTTTCGACCACTACTTTTTCCGCCGTTTTCTGGTTGTACAAATAAGCAATAATCGCCGCCTCCTGATTTTTACTGAGGTGGGAAAATGCGGGCATTCGCCCTACACCTGAGCGGATTTTAGCAGCGGTTTCTTCGGGTTTCAACTTTTTCTCCAAATCCATCAGCGACGGATAAACGGGTACCTGCCCTTTGCGATCCGTGCCGTGGCAGATTGCACAGGCGTTGAGGTAAAACCGCTCTCCCCGCGCATAAAGACTGCCCGATCCTTCTTCCTTATTCCCCGGCTGAAGGGTCATAATCTCCGGCGATTCGTTGGCGTTGAGGTAAATCACCCCTGTCTTCGGATCAGCCGCTACCCCGCCCCATTCTGAGCCGCCGCGGGTTCCGGGAACCATCAGCGTGCCCTGAGGGTCGGGAGGGGTGTAAATGCCCTCAAACCGGAGTTCGCGAAACCGCCGCAGCGAAGCGGCTTTTGCCTCTTCCGAAAAATCGTAAATATCCGCTTCCGTCATCTGCTGCCGCACATAAGGCGCAGGTTTGAGTGGAAAAGGCTGGGTAGGCCAGATTTCTTCTCCCGCCACATTTGTGGGAGGCACAGCCCGCTCTTCGATCGGAAACAGCGGTTTGCCCGTGTCGCGGTCAAAGACAAACAGAAAACCCGTTTTCGTGGGAAGGGCTACCGCATCCACTTTGCGGCCTTCATGCTTCACCGTAAGCAGCGTAGGCGGAGCCGGAAGGTCGTAGTCCCACAGGTCGTGGTGGGTGGTCTGAAAATACCAACGGAGTTTGCCCGTAGCGGCGTCAAGTGCCACGAGGCTGTTACCGTAAAGGTTTTGTCCTTTGCGGTTGGCTCCGTAAAAGTCGTAGGTAGGCGAACCCAGCGGGGCAAAAACGGTTCCGCGTTTTTCGTCGAGGCTCATGCCGCCCCAGTTGTTGGCGCCGCCGGTGTATTTCCAGGCATCGGGGGGCCAGGTTTCGTAACCTGGCTCACCCGGTTGGGGAATGGTGTGAAAAATCCAGGCCATTTCGCCGGTGCGCACATTATAAGCGCGGATATGGCCGGGGGCCGCGTCGTAGGACTCAGAGACCTCCGAACCGACGATGATCAGGTCGTTATAGATAATTCCCGGTGAGGTGGGAATCACCCATACCGAATCGGGGTTGACGCCGAGATTTTCGTTGAGATTGACTTTTCCCTCCGTACCGAAAGCGGGAATGGGTTTTCCGGTTTGGGCATTTACAGCAAAAAGAAAATGGTCAGCGGTAAAAAGAATACGTTTGTCTTCCCCGTCTTCCCAGTAAGTGACCCCGCGTTTCATGCCGCCGCCACGTTCGCCGTCGAAAGGGTCAAACGACCAGATTTTCTGCCCGGAGCAGGCGTCGAGGGCGTAGAGCCAGCTACGGGAAGACGTAGCGTAGAGCACATCGTCAACGACGATGGGGTTACACTCATATTTGCCAAAACGCATACCTTCGGGCACATCGTCGTGGAGGTAAGTCCAGGCGACTTCGAGTTGAGCGACATTCGAGCGGTTGATCTGGTCGAGGGCGGAGTAACTGGTACTTTCCTTATCCCCTTTATAGACATGCCAGGACTGGTAATCATTATTTTGAGGCTGGCAGGCAGCGGCCAGCATACCGGCGACGAAAAGCAATTTTATCTGAGGAGGCATAAAAAAATCGTTTCCTAAACATCCGCATAAAGATTGTGATTTTCAAAGGGAGGAGGAATTTCCTTTGAAAGACACGGCATAGAGAGGATTTGTATCGAAATTACCCGACCATTTCGCTGTTTGAACTATACACTTCCCCCGGTTCTCCTGCGCATACCCGTAGGAACATTTTCCAACATATAAGCCTTGCAGAGCTAGCCTTTGCATTCTGTGAAAAAAATGCTTTTTTTGAAAGAAATAGCTCATACACAACCCATGCCCGAAAACCTAATCACCCCAACAATCTCCCCAATTCCTCCAAATTCACCGCCGCATCAAACATCGCCTCGATACGGATCTGAAAACCCGAAATCGCCTCGCTGCGGATAGTTCCGTTGCCAGATTTGAGGATGGGTTCGTACAGCAGCTTTGGAGGAGGCGCAGAGTTATCGGACTCCCAGTTGTCCGATAACACCCCAAACCCTCACCCCAGCACCCGCCCCAGTTCCCGATAACTCAGCACCGTCACCCTCTCGGAGAGCGGGTAGCTGCTTTCGACCGGGCAGATCAGATAGCCCTGCGCCAGTCCCAGGTCTTGCATGACCTCGTAGAAGCCCCGGCTGGGCTTGGGGCTGGTGGAAAACTTGATTTCAGCAACGGCCTTCGGGATGCCGCCCTGCGCCACGATCAGATCGGCCTCGGCACCGTCCTGGGTGCGGTAGAAATGCAGCTCTGTGCGGGGGCTTTGCAGGCTACGGATCTGCTGAAACACATAGGCTTCCCAAGAGCTCCCAAGCGAAGGATGCCCCAGCAACTGCCCGTAGTCCTGGATGCTCAGCAGCGAATGCAGCAGGCCTGTATCGCGCAGGAACACCTTGGGAGACTTGACGAGGCGTTTTTTGGTGTTCCAGGCGTAGGGCGCGAGGCGGGTGATGAGGAAGGCCGATTCCAGAAAGTCCATGTACCGCCGCACCGTCGGGCTGGTGATGCCCAGCGAGCGGGAGAGGCTTTCAAGGTTGAGAAGCTGGCCGTTCAGATGGGCGAGCATGGTCCAGAGGCGGCGCACCAGCATCGGGTCGGCTTTGAGGCCCAGCAGCGGAAGGTCGCGCTCCAGGTAGGTCTGGATGAAGTTTTCGCGCCAGTCGAGGCTGTCGGCGTCGCTTGCGGCCAGCACCGACTCCGGAAAACCGCCCCGCAGCCATAGTTGCGGGTAGGGGAGGCCGGGCAGTTCGCTGGCCGAAAGCGGCATCAGTTCCAGGTAGGCGACCCGGCCCGCCAGGGACTCCGACGAATCGCGGATGATGTCGGGGGAGGCAGAGCCCAGCAGAATGAAACGCCCCGGCTGCCGGTAGCGGTCAATCACCGCCCGCAGCACAGGAAACAGCTCCGGCATCCGCTGCACCTCGTCAATGATGACCACCTGCTCCTGCATGTGCTCGAAAAACAGCGCCGGATTCGACAGTTTGTTCTGGTCTTCGGGGTATTCCAGGTCCAGATAGACCGAAGGCCTCCCGAGACGCGCCCGGATCGCCTTCACCAGCGAGGTTTTACCTACCTGCCGGGGCCCGGTGATGACCACCGCCGGGTAGCGTGCCGCCGATTCCAGCAGCTTCGTTTCCAGATGTCGGGGGAGATAAATGCTCATAACCCTGTAAATTTAAAAATTACTTTTGAATTTACAGGGTTAAATTTAAAATACGGACAAAGTTTAAAGTTTCAATTTTGTCTGTATATTGTTACATCTTTCCGATTATCCAGAACTCATCGTCTCTCTCCATGAAAAACCTATATTTTCTCTTCCTGATCATTGCGTGGTTTCAAACCTCTGCGCAGTCGCTGCAAGTGGAAGTTTTTGCCAGCGGCGGAGTCAATTTTTCTCAGGGCAAGAGGACAGCGGCGTTTCAGCCTATACCTTTTCCTGCCGGGTATTTGCAGGGGAATCTGGGGTATCGGGTTTCTCCTCACTGGGAACTGGGCGTCGGGCTTACCTATTATTCTCTCGGTTTACGAAACCGCTTTACGGTCGAATATCGGGGTGATCCTTCTTTTGGGGTAGCCAGCGTCCAAACCGATTACCGTTTTATGCCTCATTTATACGGAGGATATACTTTCTCCGAAAATGCGCGCTTTTTTCCGGCTTCACGTATCAGCCTCGGTTTGCTTTATGCCCGCGAAGGGGAAAGATGGGCCATTGGAGAAGGGGGACCTATTGTCGAAAATGTCCTGCCGGGTGGGCAAATCCTGTACAGCCGGTTTGAGAGTGTGATCGAACCGCATACTTTCCTGGCGGTGGAAGCGCGGTGGGATGTGCGACTGCTGCACCATTCCCGGCACGGTCTTTTTGCCATTAACCCCAAAAACCTCACCGAATCAATAGAGATATTATAGGGAATCAAAAAAGAATCGAAGTTGCTTTTTCAAGAACGTCGAATTTATTCTTTTCGTGTTTGCTCATTTTGCTTAAATTTTCAAAATTTAATTTCTCCGAGATAATAAAATCTTTGGTGAGGGAAGGGACTTCTCGGCCGTTCATTAAGAAGTCCATTAACTTAACTTCCTTTCCAGCTAGGATTGAGAAATAAACATTCAATAAGTCTTTCTCCGAAAGAGTTTTGGGTAAAAATCTAAAGGAAGAATTTGCTGCATAGGAAGCGTCTAATTCAATACTATTCCATTCCCTTTTCAGCATTTCAGCCACCGAACCTGTTGTATTGGAGCCACTAAAAATATCAACGACGAAATCACCTTTATCAGTCAAGTACTTAATAAAAAATTCGGGAAGTTTAGAGGGAAATCTTGCAGGATGTCCAATCAAGCCCGCTTTTTTACAATTGGTCAAATAGTGAGAATTTGATTCAGAATTCGGGATTTGGAGTAAATTAGGAGGAATAGCCCCGCCATTATCCGTAAAATTTGCACTAATATTATGGCCGGATGGCCTTTCTTTTGGGGTGTAGTAGTCTTCAGGGTTTTCCAATAACTTTTTCATACGGTCACTATAAGGGGTTAGTACCTTTGTGACATCCGCTTTTGGGTAGGGAGTTTTGGAAAACCACCAAACATTGTTTACAGCATCTTTGACTCTTATCTTTTTCTTGTTTACCCATTCAATTGGGCTAGGAAGTTTTGATGGATTGTACCAGTAAAAATCTTCGGCAAGATAAAATCCTATTTTATCACAAAACTCGATAGGAATTCTGAAATTATATAAACTTCTCACGGGAAGGCCGCTTTTATAAGCGCCACCCAAATCCAGAACAAAACTTCCTGTAGGCTTCAGCTTTTCAAAAACTAGGATACCAAACTGTAATAGCCATTCGATATATTCTGATTGGTCTTCATTCCCGTATTCCTTTTTTCTAAGGAGAGCAAATGGCGGGCTGGTAAAAACCAGGTCAATGCTATCGTCAGGATAACTTCTAAGAACATCTAAAGAATCTCCAATGATTTGAGAACCGTATTGAGTTGTATATGCTTTTCTCATGACACGAAGGTAATGAATTTTCCGAATATATTCGGAGAGTTACTCCGAATATATTCATCATTTTTACAAAAAAATTGTTGTGCTTAATAGATTAGATGATTTACTGCATGTAATTGCACAAAATGTGATCAAGTTCAGAAAAGAACTTGGGCTTACCCAAGAAGCACTGGCTTTTAAGGCAGAAATTGACCGAACGTATATCGGCTATATCGAAAATGCAAAACAAAATATTTCCACTGAAAAACTTTGCACGATTGCTGCTGCTTTAAAAATGGATGTGGCAGACTTGCTCAAAAGAGAATCGTCCATTGACAATCAAATTGTTGCCGAATCGGAAACTACCTATGGCTCTATTGAAGTATTTAATATGATTTATCCCTCTTTACAAATCCTCCAGAATCTAGCAACGAAGAATGGAATAAATGATATCTTTCAGGATAATGGAGGTAAATTACTTCAAGTCTTGCTAATTACAGGTTTAAAAAACTTGCCAGGACGAGAAGGAAATGATGCCGTTGATGCAAATGGAAATGAGTATGAGTTAAAATCGGTGAATGTTTCTCTTACAAAGAGTTTTTCAACTCATCACCATCTGAATCCTGTGATAATAGAAAAATATAGAAAAGTTGACTGGATTTTTGCTGTATATAGGGGAATCGAAATAGTAGAAATTTACAAGTTATCCCCAAAAGACTTGGAGCCTTATTTTACCCAGTGGGAAACGAAGTGGCATCGTGACGGACGTAAGGACATTAACAATCCCAAAATTCCTCTTAAATATGTCCGAGAAGTTGGAAAATTATTGTTTGAAAGTGATGGTACTGGAAAAATAAGACGAATAAACATAAAAGAATAGATAAACCCGCAGTCGTTTCAAGCGATTATGTGGGAATTGCGTGGCGGTTTAGAGTCTGGCAAAAAGACACTATCTATTCAGAATAACTGTTTCATTTCCTCCCCGCCTTCCCTACATAAATGTCGCCGTTGTGGTAGCGCGAGCGCATACGCCCGATTTCTTCGGGGACGGTCAGGCCTGCGGCCTCGGCAAGCTCGCGAAACCGCCGCCGCGACACCGGGTAAGGTACCCACGGGTTGGCGGTCTCCGAATCGTATTCTACCAGCAATAAATGCCCGCCGGGCTTTATCTTTTGTGCAAGCTGCCTCAAAAGGCTTGATGGATCCCGCACAAAGTGCAGGGCATTGGCCATTAATATTCCGTCGAGATCTGCGATTTCCAGTGGATGGGTAAAATCGGCCTGTACGGGAAATATTCCGGCAAACCGCTGCGCATCAGGAGGTTTGATCTGGAAAATTTCCGGACTTTTGTCCACGGCATATACTTTCCCCTCCGGCCCTACCAGTTCGCCCAACGCCAGGGTAAATATCCCGCTTCCTGCGCCCATATCTGCCCAGATACCCCCGCGTCGGGGTGCCGCTTTTTCGATAAGTGTTAAAGCTTCCTGATGTGTCATATTGTCTTTGCCAAAGATATTCCGATCAAATTATTTTGCAAAAAATAGGGATTTATTCGCCTGTATTCGTGCATTCGTGGCGAACCATCCACCTTTATCTAAAGCCACGAATGCACGAATGTTGGAGTTTAAAATAATTCCCATACGGGTTTTCCGGCTCCGTCGGGGGTGGTGTAAACGGGTCTTCCCTCTACAACGTAATGGGTGTCTTCCGGTATGCCTAATGCGTGGTAAATGCTCTGATGGATCTGGTCTATCACTACCGGCTCCGTGATCGCTTTGCAGGGGCGTTCGTCGGCGGTTTTGCCATATACTAATCCTTTTTTTATTCCTCCACCCCACATCAGGATCGAACAGCCATCGGTAAAATGGCGGTGCATGCCGTAGTGTTTGATGTCGTCAATCACATCGGGCTGATCCACCTGATCCTGAATTTTGGCGCCGGGTCGCCCTTCCATGAGTGCGTCGCGGCTAAATTCGCTGGCAAGAAGCACCAACGTGCGGTCGAGGTGGCCGGTTTCATCCAGATCGCGGATCAACTGCGCAACAGGGCCGTCAATGTATGCCTTCATTTTTTCCAGTCTTGTATGGCCGTTTTCGTGGGTGTCCCAGCCGAGGAAGGGTTCGTATTCGGTAGTTACGCTGATAAAACGTGCGCCCTCCATGACTAACCTTTTGGCCATCAGGCAACCAAGGCCAAATCTGCCGGTATTGTAAATGGCGTATTTTTCCGGCGCCTCCTGACTCAGGTCAAAGGCACGTGCTTCGGGTGATTTGAGGAGACGGTAGGCTTGTTCCATGCTCCTCGCCAGGGATTCGCGCTGATAGTCGCTTCCGTGGAGGCCCAACGGGCTTTTCTCGGCGAGTTCGCGGTAAAGTTTATAACGTCGCTCAAATCGCTGCAAATCCATTCCCGCCGGTGGTCGCACGCTCTCCAGACCCGAAGTGGGATCGGGAATAAAAAATGGCCCAAACTCGCTGCCCAGAAATCCGGCGGAATGGAAGGCTTTCAATTCTTCACCCTCCCCTACCGTAAACCGCTGGCCGATGTCAATAAAAGCGGGTATGGCGGGGTTTTTCGGGCCAAGCTCCTTTGCTATCCATGCCCCGAGATGTGGCGGCTGGATGGGTTGCGGCGGCTCATAACAGGTATGCCAATGGTATTGATGCCGGGTATGGAGGATAAAACCCAGGTCGGCAGCGCGGTAGGATCGTATAATCGCTCCTTTATCCATTACCTGACCGATGTTTTCCAGCCCTTTGGAAAAGTACAAATCATCCACGATGGTCGGCACGGAGGGAAACGTACTTAATACTCGTTTGCTTTCCATGCCTTTTTCGAAGGGTGCATAGGCCTTGGGATCAAAGGTTTCAGTATGTGCCATTCCGCCGCCCATCCATAGCAGTATGACGGCATCTGCGGTTGCCTTACGCCCTGGCGCACAACCGCTCAAAAAGCTGGTTGCAGGAATCGTCGCAGCCATTGCACCGAGAGAGGCGGCACTCATTTTTTTGAGAAATTCGCGGCGGGTAGTTTCGTGTGTCATCTTTTGGGGCTGAATGGGTTACAAAATGAGCTGAAATTCGGGTAACATCACTATGTTCCATAGAAAATCTTCGACATTTTCGGCAGTGGGCGAATCGGTAAGCAGTTTACGGGCAACTGCTTTTTCTTTTCCGGTAGGCTCACGCCCCAATGCGCGAAGAAAAACCTGTTCCTGCAATTGTTGGGCATTGCCCTCCGAAATTTTCAGCCAATAACTGGCGGACTTTCGGAGAGTCTGGTAAAAAAATTCGCCGTTGGTGAGTTCCAATGCCTGCAACAGGCTGGCCTGGTCGTCTCGGTTTGTGGTAACATTTTCACGGGTTGGCCTTCCCAATGCTTTCATAAAAGGATCGAGCATGACCAGCGAAGCGCGAACGGGAGGCTGCGGGTTTGCCTGTTTTTTGTGGGTAAATGCGGGCAAACGGCCCCATTTTCCATTGAAAAAATCGCCATAGTTTCGGGCATTTTTCCATTCTTTATCGTCAAATAAAAGCGTTCGCCAATTGCCTTTAGGTTCTGTATCCGTCGTTTTCCACTGATTATTGCTATAAAATCTCACCCAGCTGCCGTCAGCATATTCTATCTGAATACTTACCAATAGCCCTGCGGGATTTGCAATAGGCCCTTCGTTTTCGGCTTCTGCGGCAATTATATTTTTCCCGGCGGCTACTTTTCCCGTCAGATCGGCTTTGTGTACCTCCTGCCAATCATCTCCAGAGGTTATTTCTTTTTCATTAAGATGCAGGTGAAAAGAATGGTCCGCAGTAACGAGGAGTTCGGCATTAACGATTTCTTTATTCGCCGGAATCTCAAATAAATAACGGAAATATCTTTTCCCCGGCTCAGGTAATACATCGCGGTCGAGTTTGATCTCCCGGTGCCATATCCATTTTGCTTCCAGGGTATCTCCTTCCGGGTCGTAAGCTACCGCGTGATACATTGGATAAATCGCCTGGCTGAAAACGTCGGCAAACTGTTCTGCCGAAAGCCTTCGCTGTACGGGGCCGCGAAAACGATAGTCGCTGACAATCAAATCATTTTCAGATTTATATCCGGTGGGCACAGACTGATAGATTTTGGATGTCATGATCGTCCGGAGGTTATGTTTCAGGTCATATCCGTGGTCGCGAAAATCTGCCGCCAGCCAGTCGAGCAGTTCCTGACTCCAGGGGATACGATCCATTTCGTCCACAGGCGCAACGATTCCCCTGCCCATTAGTTTTGCCCAAAGGCGATTGACGAGGGTGCGCGCCAGGCGCCCGTTTTCGGGTTTGACCATAATTTCGGAAAGCCGGACGAGGCGTTCTTTTACGGTATTGGCCTCGACTTCTCCTAGTTCGGGGTAAATAAAGCCTGTCTGAGCCATTCGCCCTGTAGGTTTGTCGCAGCGGTGAATCTCAAGTGCCGTGTCTGCAAAAACATTGGCAAAGGCGTAAGACTGATCGAGGGTAATATTGCTGATAAAACTGTCATGACAGGAGGCGCATTTGAGGTTGAGTCCGAGCAGGGACTGGGAGATATTTTGCGCGGCCTGCATTTCGGTGCGCTGGGAGGAGTTGACGGTTCCGCGCCAGCGTATTCCCCGAATAAATCCTTCCGACTCGGGATTGGGAGCGATTAGTTCACGCACCATCTGGTCGTAGGGTTTATTGTCGTAGAGCGAATGGTAGAGCCAGTTTGTGATTTGGGTACGCCCACCCGTAATAAAACCTGTACCCGAATAATCATTGCGCAGCAAATCGTTCCAAAAGGTAAGCCAGTGGCGGGTGTAGCCGGTACTGTCGGAAAGGAGTTGATCTACGAGTTTTGCTCTTTTGTCGGGGGAATTATCTTCGGTAAATGCGGTTATCTGTTCGGGCGCAGGCAACAGGCCTACGACATCGAGATAAGCCCTTCGGATGAAGGTGCGGTCGTCTGCGGTTTCGGGCCAGTCTTGGTTATTTTCCTGAAAATATTGATTTACCCAGCGATCCACCGGGTTTTCCCGTCCGTCTTCTGCGGGAGGAAGTTCGGGTTTTGTCAGTGCCAATTCCGCCTCGCGAAATATCTTCAACTCTTTATCCGCCCAATGCGCCCCCTGATTGATCCAGAGGCGGATGAGTTCGATTTCGTTTTTTTGCAGGGTTTTTCCCTTCGGAGGCATGGATTCATCATCACTGCGGGGAAGCAGGAGGCGGCGGATCATCTCGCTTTGGTCGGCGTTGCCGGCAACCAGCACGGGGCCATTTTCTCCACCGGCCATTACCCCTTCTTTTGTCTGAAGCACGAGGTCGCCTTTGCTTTTTTCTTTGCTATGGCACTGGTAACAGTTGTGGGCAAATATGGCTCTGACTTCAAGGTTGAGCCTGTCCAAGTCTTCGGGGGAAAAACTGCCGGTTGGCGATTGAGAAGCAAATTCTGCCAGCAATTCTCCTGCTTTTCCCTCCTCGTGTGAATCACCATTTCCCGGAAAAGTACTGCTTAGGTAATCTTCTCCGTGGGTAAGACTCGCGCCCAAATGCCCCGCAATGGTAAGGCAAATCACACTTAATCCCAGCACAATGCGGTAGAGATTTACGCCTGTGCTCCTTTTGTTTGAGCGGTAATTGAGCCATACAGCCAATAGAGAAAACAACATGGTAGCAATCCCTGACCACTCGTGGTATTCGATGAGTTCGCCGCCATAACTTTCCTGCTCATGGAGTATTAACCCCAAAGCGACTGACACGATGGCTGAAACAGCGCCTAACCGCAACAAAAGGGTAATCGCACCTCGGAAGTTTTCATTTTTCCCTCGGAGTGTCATCATTTCCATCAACAACGCCACAATCAGCAAGGCTATGGGAAAGTGTACCACCATCGGGTGGAGGCGACCCAGAAAGGTCAGAAACCAGAGAGCATCAAGGGGTATCATCATAGGATACGATTTTACGGCAGTGCAAATGCGACAAAAAGATCGCCTCTTTCTTTGGTAACTTTTCCTCCGCCGGCTGCGAAAACGATATACTGTTTGCCGTTCACCTCATAGGTACAGGGTGTAGCCATTGCGGAAAAGGGCAGTTTGTATTTCCACAATTCTTTGCCGGTTTTTTTGTCAAAGGCTCTCACGGTGCGGTCTTTGGAGGCTCCGATAAAAATCAGCCCTCCGGCCGTTACGACGGGGCCGCCGTAGTTTTCGGTTCCGGTGACGGGGATTCCCTTTGCCGTTAGTTCTTCGTATTCTCCCAACGGCACTTTCCACAGGATTTCGCCTTTGTTGAGGTCAATAGCATTGAGGGTTCCCCAGGGGGGGGTTACGGCGGGATAACCTTCACTGTCCACAAAGCGGTTGTAGCCTGCATGGGCATAAGGGGCGGCGATGATTTCGTCTTTTCCACTCAAAGCGGGGGAGGTTTTGTCTTCCATCAGGTAGGCGGCTACGCTCGTTTTTTCGGCGTCGGAAAGGAAGGCAAATACGGGCATGGTGTTTCTTCCTTTGGTAAGGATATTTTTGACCGAATCTGCCGACATCCGATCTTTTAAGCTTACCAGCGCAGGTGCCGTGCCGTGAAAGGTAGAGCCTTGTAGTTCGGCTCCGTGGCAACTCATACAATAGGTCTGATAGACTTTTTTGCCCTGATCGTAAAGGGTAGTTCCGCCTTTTCCCCTGACATCAATCATGGCCAGAATCCAGGGCATTTCGTTGGCATTGACATAGAGAATTCCGGTAGTGGGGTCAAACCCCGCGCCGCCCCATTCGCCGCCGCCATCGTAGCCGGGGAAAAGCATGGTTCCCTCCACTGTCGGGGGGATATAGGCTCCTCCATTTTTGGTTTTCCGCAAAATAGCCAAGAGGGAATCTTTATCTTTGGAATAGGGGTTTATATCGGTTTCGGGAAAAAACTGCCGGGCAAAGGCTTCGGGTTTTTGGGGAATGGGCTGAGTAGGCCAGGCTTCTTCGCCAAAAAGCTCTGAAGGAGGAAAGGCTTTTTCTTCAATGGGAAATAAGGATTCGCCGGTTTCCCGATCCAGCACAAATACGTGGGCGGACTTGGTGATCTGCGCAATGGCGTCGCGTTTTTTACCGTTGTGGGTAACGGTCACAAGGGTCGGCGGGGCGGGCAGGTCTCTGTCCCAGATGTCGTGGTGTACGGTCTGGTAATGCCAGATGCGCTCACCGGTATTGGCGTTGAGGGCGATGATACAGTTGGCAAAGAGGTTTTCGCCTTTGCGGTCTCCGCCCCAGAAGTCGGAGGCTGCTGAGCCTGTGGGTATATACACAATGCCTCTTTCTTCATCGAGGGTCAGTCCTGACCAGTTGTTGGCGCCGCCGGTGTACATCCAGGCGTGTTCAGGCCAGGTTTCGTAGCCAAATTCGCCCGGCTGGGGGATGGTATGGAAAATCCATTTCTGCTCCCCAGTGCGCACATCAAAGGCGCGTATATGCCCGGGCACGGCGGGAAGGCGTTCGCTGGTGAGAAATCCCTGTATCAGCAAATCTCCGTAAATTACACCGGGTGTGGTCGCTTCGAGCCATACGTCATTGACGTCCTGCCCCAAACCTGCTTTCATATTGAGTTTTCCATTCTCCCCAAAGGAGGAAATCAGCTCCCCCGTCAGTGCGTTCAGGGCAACAAAGTGGTGTTTGATGCCCAGCAAGAGCCGTTTGTCTTCGCCGTTTTCCCAGTAAAGAATACCGCGACTCAGGCCGCTTTCTTCGAGGGGTTTATTGGCCCAGACTTCTTTGCCGGTAGCGGCATCAAGAGCAAATACTTTGGAATCGGGTGAGACTCCATAAACCAGCCCATTGACCATGATGGGGTTAAACTGAATGACGGATTTGTCATTGGCACCTCCGCTGTTGTACTCCCAGGCTACCTGGAGTTGATTGACGTTTTCAGGGGTAATTTGGTCGAGGGAAGAATAATGTGTCCTGCCCGGATCGCCCAGATAGTGGCTCCAGTTGCGGTAATGGGGGTTTTCTTTCTCCGGAGAGGAACAGCTATTTAGCAGAATAAAAACAGCCGTCAGCAAAATCAGATGTTTGCACATAGTAGTAGTATTCGTAATTATTTCCAGTCGTAAGAAAAAGGAAGACGGAGATCTATCGTTGTAAGAATTCGCGTCATAGTGTCCAAAACATTTAATCTTGGGGCACAATATAAGGAAAGTTCCCTTACTTCCGTCCCAGTCTGTGACGGCTTGCTTTTGCCAGTTTTGGCAGAGGTTTCTGCTCGCAGAGGAAAAAACCTAATCCCTTAATATTAAGGCAATGTGAAAAAAAATCCCGCTTTTGTGAACGTTATGCAGGGGTGGAAAAGTTTTTGTTGGAAATTCGGTATGATTATATTAATATTTCAGCGGTTACAACTATACGAATCCCTGACATGACTTGCTCTGTTTTTGACGAGAGGGAGGAGGTTTTGCAAAAGATTGTGTTTTGGTTATTCGCGCAATGTAACATACAGACTAATTCGAAAGATGAAATATATACATTGTATAGTAACTAGCAGTTGTCTTACACCCTGATAAATTTAATTCTTTACTCTTTACTGTATGCGTGCCTTTTCCCCGGTCCCTGAAACACCCCAAATTCCCCGCCCCTCGATGAGTGAGGATACAGCGGGAATTCTTTTTTCCTCGCTTTTATATGTTGCCGTTATTTTTGGTCTTCGTTTCTACAATGACCATTCTCCGAAAACCGCAGCGGCCCCCAGTACCGAAAATACGGTCTATCTAGAAGAACCCGAATCAATTCATTCTCGGGTCAACGGGGTAATTGGAGATTACACGGTACTTTGTACCCATACTCTGTAACACCTGCCGCCACATATCGCTGTAGTCGGGTTGGAAAACAAAATAAGGAGCTTCCGGGGCAATGATCCACGATTTTCGCGCCAGTTCCTGTTCCAGTTGGTTGGGTCCCCAGCCTGAATACCCCACAAAAAACAAAACGTCCGCAGGGTCCACATGCCCGAGGCTGATTTTACGCTTCAAATCCTCAAAATTTCCTCCCCAATAAACCCCGTGACAAACCGGACGGGCACCCGGCAAATCGCCGAGGCGATGCACAAAATGAAGCGTGCTTTGTTCTACTGGTCCCCCCATAAACACCGGAGATTCAAGGGAGGGCATACCCTCGACGACTTCACTGATCGCCACATTTAGTTGCCGGTTCATCACAAACCCCATGCTACCCTGGGCGTTGTGTTCAACCAGTAATACGACGGATCGCTTGAAGTTGTAGTCGTGCATAAAGGGTTCCGAAATCAGGAACCTGCCGGGTGTGGGTTTGTAAGAACTGCTCAGCATGTCAGGTATGATTAGCCAGGTGATTGAGTTACGCAGAAACTATCGAGACCAATATACAACATGAAAATTAATTTTTAAAATCTGAACTAAACCATTTCGCTGATAATAAACGCAAAAATATCGGCGTTCCATTCCATCAGCGACATACCCGCTATTATCTCCACAGTCGGGCCTTCATTCCGCCAGGATTCAGGTTCATTCCTACTTTTCTCAGGTTCACTCCCATCGGTTAGTAAAGGGGTTGTTTATGTTTTTGTTTAGCAGATGCAACTTTTCAAGAATCTCATTGTCATCTTAAACGAACAAACATTGGCAACACTAGCAGAAATACCGAACCTACTGGTCGAACGCTGCAAAAGAGGCGACCAAATGGCACAGTTTGAATTGTACAAAAAATATACAAAAGCGATGTACAATGTAGCCGTGCGCATCACAAGGGACGCAATGGAAGCAGAGGATGTACTTCAGGAAGCCTTTGTAAGGGCTTTCCGCAGTCTCCACAGCTTTAAAGGCGACTCAACCTTCGGGGCCTGGTTGAAACGAATTGTGATCAACACTTCGATCAATCACCTCAAAAAACGGAAAGGTGACTTTGTGGACATTGACGAAGTCAAAATAGACGTGAGTGAGGAAAAACCGGAAAAGGAAACCTTTGCACCGCAGTGGGAAATGAAGCAGGTTCGGGAAGCGATTATGAATTTGCCGGAAGGTTACCGGCTTGTTTTTAGCCTTTATCTGATCGAAGGGTATGACCACAAAGAAATCGGCGACATACTCGGCATCTCAGAGGCTACTTCCAAGTCGCAGTTTAGCCGGGCAAAGAAAAAACTTCGCGAAATGCTCGAGGAAGCCGTGGAGCCGGGCCTGCGCCTTGCTCGTTCAGGTTGACACCCGAAGACAATTAACAGAATGAGAGACCACCTTGAAAAGTACATCCTTGCCAACAAACGCGCGCTGGATGTTCATAGACCCAGTTCACAACTCTGGAACCGTATCCATCAACAATTAGCGGAACCCGAAACTTCCCTACCCGAAACTTCCTTACCGGAAACTCCGCTACCCAATAAATCACGGCGACAGTTTCCTTATGCGAAAATTGCCGCCGCAATTGCCGTCACACTCTGTGTCGGCGGCGGAATTTTTTGGAAAACTACCCTGCAACCTTCCTCTTCTGAGACGGTCATTTCAAATGTCGAGAATACACATTTGAATCAGATGGAAGCCTACTATCAGACGGCAATTAAAGCCAAAGAAGAGCAGATACGACTTTTCCAGCAAGGAGGAGTACACCCTGATGAGTCACTTTTTTTCCAGATTCAGCGCCTTCAGGATTTGTACCAGGACCTGCGAAAAGAACTCATGGAGAGTCAGGATCCGGACGTAGTAGTAAATGCTATGATGCAAAATCTGACCATGCAAATGGAGATTCTCAACCAGCAGTTGATGATTTTGGAACAAATTAAATCCATGAAGAATGAAAAGGATAGCCGCCTTTAGAATAATTTGCCTCCTTTTGCTCGGGTTATCATCGCCTTTTTTCCTTTTTGCTACCGGAGAAGAAGCCACACAGATAATTGAAAAAACTTATCCGCTGACCCCGGTGGACATTGTGGAGGTTATAAATAAATACGGAAAAGTGACCGTTAGCAACTGGGATAAAAAATATATGGAGGTGAAAATTACCATTATCACCAAAGCCACCACAAAAGAAAAAGCAGAGGCACGGTTACAGGAGGTAGCCATTCGCGAACGCGCATTCGGTCAGAAGGTGCAGTTTGAAACCCGGCTCGACGGTACGCAGATTCCCTTAGCCGGAGCCTCCGGCATAAAGGTCAATTACGAAATCCACCTTCCGGCAGCTAACCCACTGGAAATTGAAAACAAATTCGGCGACATTATCCTCGACAAAAGAGAAGGCAATGTGGACATAGATCTTTCCTACGGCGATTTTTATGCAGGCGAATTACTCGGTGGCGGTAATACCCTTCACCTTCAGCTTGGAAAAGCCGACATCCGTTACTTTCACGGTGGGGATATAGATTTTTCCTTCGGCAGCCTTCATATTGATCAATGCGATTTTCTCTACCTCAAAAGCAATGCCTCTCAAATAGAGATCAACAAAGTCCAAAACCTCGAACTTTACGCCAACCTCGGAGAAATCCGCGTGGACGAAGTGGGCACCATTTCCGGAAATTATACTTCTTCCAAGTTTACCATCGGCAAACTCAACCAGTCCCTCGACATGGATGTAAAATACGCCCCACGGTTTGAAGTGAGGGAAGTCAGCGCAGAAGTTGAGCATATCAATATTGACGGAAACTTTAGTTCCTTCCACATTTACCTCGACCCCGAAGCGCAGATGAATCTCGATGCTACGATGGAAAACGGAGATGTGCTAGTAGCCGACCCCAATCTGAAAGTGGACTCTGTGCTGGTCGAAACCAACCAGACCCACTACCAGTCGCGAAGCCAGGACGCCACCGCCCGCCAAGCCCGCCCAGCGGTACAGGTCAATGTGCAAAACAAATTTGGCAACCTGCGCGTCTATCGGAAGGATGAGGAGTAGGCGCCTCAATAGCCGCATCAAAAGCCGCCCCTAAAGGGGACGGCTACTCATAACTAGTGGTTATCTAAGCTCCTATTTTCCTAGAAATACTCAAACGAAAGCCGCCCCTAAAGGGGACGGCTACTCAAAAGGGCCGTTCGGAGAACCCGGAATCTGCGATCTATGAATAGCCGTCCCCTTTAGGGGTGGGGTGCGAAAAGCCTTCACTCCAACTGATAACACATCGCATACACATAGTCGGAGGTAAACAGCCGGTCGGTTTTGGGGTCAATCGCCACCACCGGCGCAAAAAATGCGCCCGAAATCGTCTTGGCATGGGGCGAGGGAATGGACCACAGCAGTTTTCCGTCTTCGAGGTTGATGGCTTTGAGTTCGCGGTCGCCGGTAGCGTAGATCACGCCTTTGTGTACCACCAGGCGGCTAGAGGTCTCGATGACTTCGCTTTGCCAGATACGGCTGCCGGTCTCAATGTCAAACAGATGCAGTTTTTGGGCAAAGTTGTCTCCGTCATTGACCAGCACTTTGTCGCCGGTGATCACGACTCCCGACGAGTTTACTCCGTTGGGAATATTCTGCTGCCAGCGCAAAACGCCGGTCTGCCGGTCGTAGCAGCGGAGATAGGTTCCTCCCGCAAGCAGATAATCCTCATAGATTTCCAAAAAACCAAATGACTCCGGACCTTCGTGCTCAAACAGCAAGGTATCTGTCGTGATATTATAGCCTTTTAGAAATGGTTTTGATTGGAGGCTGTCCGGACGATAATAAGTCCCGGAAAAATAGAGAAGGGTATCCGTTTCTGCAGAAATCATTCCTGTAAAACTGCTTACACCCGGACGCCAGATTTCATCTCCTATTAAGGTGTATCCTGTTTTCCACGCTCCTGACTGAACATTTGCTACCCCTAAATGCTCATTGTAATACTTATTTGCCTGGGGTTCGACAAACAAATTTATGACCAAGTCTGACCAACCCTCATTGTAATCCCGGCTATTTTCATAAATTAGATTTGACCATTGAACGGTTCCGGTTTTAATATTTACTCCATAGATTTGTCCTTTCGTAGAATATACAAGTGTTCCGTTAAAAGAATATTGGTAATCTTTCGGCCCGACTTTATTTGAATTGGGATGAAGATACGTCCATTTCCATTCTACGTTTCCCGTCTCTGCATTTAATCCCATCAAAGGTGCCTGTGTATCAAAAGTTCGGCTGAAACTAAATACAACAACTCCCTCTCCGATAACGGGGGTAATCGTGCCTGCAAGTTCCAGATTAGCGATAAGCGGTTGAATCCAACTCAGCTTAGGAATTTTATGGCGGGTGGGAACATCTTCGGGATTACATGCCAGGGCATATAAGCAAACTATTCCTCCTATCACGGGTAATATTCGTTTCCACATAAGCATACTTCAGTTGATCTTAAAAAAATCCGCGGCAAAAGGACCACAACTTGTTAATATCTCTTGATCTCTGTCAAAAATCTGCCCATATCTAGCCGTCGCATTCGGGTGATGGACTTCTTCCTGGTGGTTGGCGTCGGCGATGTCCAGAAAACAGCCGTTGAGCGGGTCGGGGCGGGTGGTTACCTGGGGTGCCAGGCCGTCGCTGATCTGGTTGTTGGTGATGAGCATCGTATAAGTCTGGGAAGCCCAGCAGGCAGGATTCTGGTACGTAGCGTTCAGGTTCTGCCAGTAAGTCGGAAAATCTATGACCCCGTCCAGATAATCCCTTTCAATATCCTCAATCTGACTCCAGCATATAAACATTGAATTGGTAGTAATGGTAAAGGGATACACATCATTTGCGCCAATGAGCGTGTTCCAGCCCATTTCACTATTGTTGAGCCAAGCCGCACCCTGTGCAAACTGAAAGGCAACATAAAAGGAACTTGCCCCTGTAATGAAATTCCCTTGTAAAGAGTTAATTACACCAATTGTCATTGCCAGCCCCGCTACAGCCGTTTCAATGGCTTCGATCTGGTTTGCAGCATTGACATATCCCTCGTCTCCGGCGGCATAAGGTGCCGGGGGAGGGGGAATATTTACAGGCATTGAATCTATTAAAGAAGACAAAAATCGCCAATGTACCGGGCTTTGTTCATCACCATACAAAAAAATCCGGGGTTTGGAACTGGTGTAGGGAAGGTTGACCAAAGTCGGGCTTCCCACTTTCAAATCTTCCAGTGTATTGGGGGCCAGATATAGTGATAAACTATCCTTCAGTCTTTCATAAGCTAGGTTACATACTATACCTCCGCCCAGATTTTGGATAAATAGTCCCGCAGGAGAAATGGGACCGTAAAAAATTGAGTTGAAAATTGAAAATAACGGGTCGGTAATCACTTCTTTACACCCATCATCAAAGAAAGCTTCCAGATTGCCGTTCTGGTACGAATTCACCAGTTTAATGCCCTTATGTGGAGACCCTACGGTGATGTATCCGCCAAAATAGGAGTTCATGATTGCCTTTTGTGCCGGATTGGGGTGATGTTCCATCATGCGTATTGCCAGCCCGCCGGTACTATGGCCCATCATAATATTGTTGCTACCCGTAGGCACAGTTAGTGTTTGGAGGCTCTGTAACACATCATCTGCGGCATTTTGAACACCGTTAAGGTTATCGTAATTAAACCGGTAGGAATTTATATTCCACTCCTGTTCAAACATATTTTCATATACCTGCCATCCGTTACTGCCATTGCCGAATCCATGAAGCAAAATAACGTTTCTTGCCGGAGTTTGCGAGTAGGCAGAGAGTCCTGATAAAAACAAACTCAAAATCGAAGTAAATAGTTGTATTGTTCTCATGCCAATCATATTATTGGTTTTTTTGAAAGGAAAAACTATGAAATAGGGTATGAGTCTCTGATACCATGTCCACGCCACTACTAGCGGAACTTTCAAATTCTACCTGATGCATCCCCTTAATCACAGGTGGTTCCTGACCATCATCATAATCAAATATTACGCGAAATATTAACTCACCTGAGGCAGTATAAGTAGAAACTCCATTCAAAACCCTGTCTTCCAAATTCAACAGGAAAACTACATCATTTCCGGTACCCGAATCAGTCTTTCGTATCGCCATAAAACTACCGGGAATTTCGGTTATAACTGTCCCCTCTGCTTGCAGGGTTGAAACTGCCTGCTGCCAGAGTTGTGGACGGCCTCCTGGCAAAAAAGTGAGTAACTGATTTAAACCCGGAAGGTCAATCTCGACACCCTCCATCAGATTTCCCTCCTGATCATATACCCTAAGCACTTGATTGGAAACATGCGCAGTCCGAAATTGGGGAGAATCATCTGGTCTTGGCTCATGGTCAAAAGGAATGGAAACTGTCGGTGTTTTGTTTTCCATCAACCATTCCCCTTCACCCGTAAGGTTACCACAATACTGAACCTCCATCCGGCGAATTACCGGAATGCCGGCAACACTGTCCAAATAACTGATTGTACCTTGTGCCTGATTCGCCGGGCGGCGGAAATAATACGTCTCCATGTCTAAATGTAGCGAAATTTCACAAGAACTGCTAATAAGCGATAAGCCTGGCAAAGGACTATTACCCGAAGCGGATACTTCTGCTCGATCAAGATTACAGCCAGCTATAACCAACCATAGGGGAAGAATAGCAAACATCAAATTTTTCATGGTAGGAATTAATCTTTAAATGATTGCCTAAAATAATCCGATACCCCAATGTTACAAAAAAAAAAATATTCACAAATCGCAGAAGAAATTTTTCACAAATAGTCAATATAAAGTCTTTCCTCCAACGAAAAACACCTTGCAGGCGTAAATTCCGCCCGCCTACGCAAACTGGTGGCAAAACCCGTGTCATAAAATGCTCTTCCAATCATTTTTGTAAATTAGGAATCAGATTCCTGATTTGTAAAAATGGTTTTTATCAAAGATGTTTTCCCCCAAACATCCGCAACAATATCGGCAGAATAATAATATCGCCAATCAGGGCAAAAAGTATCGTCAAACCCGTAAAAAGGCCAGTGTTGAAGGTGCCGCCAAAATTGGAGGTCAATAAAATTAAAAAACCGCCGAGAAGAACGGCCGAGGTGAGGATCATGGCTTTACCTGTGCCTAAAAGGGTATTTCGAATGGCGGTTTCCACGTTGTGGCCCTGAAGAATTTCGATCCGGTAGCGGGTCAAAAAATGGATGGTATCATCCACGGCTATGCCAAAGGCAATCACAAATACCAACGCCGTGGAGGTCGTAAGGGGAATGCCAAACAGTCCCATCACTCCTCCTGTCAAAACTAGCGGAATCACATTCGGAACTATACTGATTATCAACATTTTCCACGACCGAAACATCAGTCCCATAATCGCTCCGATCACCACAAATGCAATCCCCAGGCCTCCCATCAGGCTTTGCCGGAGGTATTTAAGGTTATGTTCGGTCAGGTAAGCGTGGCCGGTCAGGCGGTAGGTAAAGATTTGGTGGTTGCAATGGTTTACTACAAAGCTATCCAACTCTGCATAAAGTTTGTTAAAAACATCGCTGCCAGCATCAGGAACCCGTGCGCTTATGCGTGCTACCGTGGTGTCTCGGCCGACAACACGGGAAAAAAGTTCGCCGCCTCCGTTGAGAAAAGTAAAAGTCAGGAGTTCGTCTATTTCTTGTTGTGTATCCGGCACGCGGTTGTACCGGGGGCTATTGTTGTGGTAAAAATAATTGGCTTGTTGTACATAGGTTGCGGGAGAAAAAAACGGGCTGAAATACCCCTTTTGATTCAAAAAATCCTGAATTTTTTCCATCTCAACCAGTATCTCACGATCGGTTATTTTGTATCCTTCTTTTGCATGAATACCAATTTCAAACGGGCGCAAACCATATAATTCTTTTTCAAAAAAAATCATCGCCTTGCGGATAGGGTCATTTTTTCCGATATCTTCAATGAGAAAAGTGGTCATCGGAATCCGCAAAATCAGTAATAAACTCACAAGTACCGTTACCCATGAAAGGCGAACAATCAGGCGTTGCCGATGGGAAATCAAACGATAGATAAACTGCAACAGCCGATCCCATAAAACATGGTTATCAATCGCCTGCGCCTTCATCAGTGATTCCGGGCGTATCCATAACAACGCCGCAGGCATGACTGCAATTGTGATAAACCAGGTTATCATCACCCCCAAAGAGGCGTATAAACCAAAATCTCGTATAGGGGGAACATTCGACACCATGAGTGAAGCAAAACCAATGGCTGTTGTAAGGCTTGTGAGAAAAACCGCCAGACCAATCTCTTTCAGCGTTGTCTGCATGGCTTCGACTCGTGATTTGCCTAGTTTGATTTCCTGTAAATACTTCGTAGCCAGGTGAATAATATCCGACATTCCGACTACAAACAAAATCGGAATCAGCATCTCCGAAATCAGATTGATAGACTGCCCCGCAAACCCCATGAGGCCAAGGGTCCATATCAACGATACATTAATAATTACAAAAGGAATAATGATTCCCCATAAATGCCGGTAGGTAAAAAACAAAATCGTAAATATGAACAAAGTAGCAAGGGTCACGAAAATAACCAGTTCGGACTGTAGTTTTTTTACATAACCGGTGCGGATATAAGGGATACCGGAAATGATATATTCTGTACCGGACGCTTCCAGTATTTCATCAATTTCATCCACCAGCACATCGCGTTCTTTGGTATCAAATAATAAAGGATCAATAAAAATATAAGCACAAACATACCGAAGGTCGCGTGTGATGAGATTTCCAACTAAAGTAGAATCTTTTTCCAGCCGCTGCCGGGACTGTGTGACTGCTTCCTGCGAAGAAAAGTCCAGATAAGGCCTCCTGCGTATTCCCAGCCCCATGCGGCGGATTTGTTCGAAGGTGGTTGCACTGACCATGGAATCCACATTCGGAAGCGAACCCATTTTCCGGAAAATACTGTCTGAAAAAGCCAGAAAAGTACTGTCAAAAATATCCTTAGCGGGTGATTGAAGGGCTATGTAAACGGCGTAGTTTTGTTCCTCCGAAAACATTTCCTGAAAAACCTCATAGTATTGAAATTCAGGGTCTTCTTTGGGATAAAAACTCTCGAAGCTGAAGTTGATGGTTAGTTTACCCACCCCGAAAAAAAAACCGATGGTAAGGAGGATAATCAGGCCAATACAAAATTTACGGTAACGAAGTAGGATATTCATGGATTACACTCGTCAAATCGCCTCGCGAATTAACCAAAATTCCTCCGTTTTTTAGCGGTACTCATGAAAATAGATATTGAGCACTTCTTTATTTTTTGGCAAATTTTTTTCCCGGCATCTGTCGCAGCAAATCTTTAAATTCCATGGAAAGCAATAATGCATTCAGCCGATTCATGGGGATACCTGTGTGAAACGTAATCTGATCCACCAGGGCATCTCCTTTCGCAAGAAAATTCAACACTTTCGATTCTTCTGCCGTGAGGGGTATCTCCGGTGGAGACAAGGCCAGTTCCAGTTGTTCCGATTGTTCGCCGTGTTGTTTCCATTGTACATCGAGGTCTTCGAGGATTTCTTCGGGGCGGGAAACCAGTTTGGCTACCTGATCGCGTATCAGTCGGTTGCATCCTTCAGAAAACCGATCCCCTACCCTTCCGGGCAGAGCATATACTTCGCGGTTTTGTTCAAAGGCATTTTGTGCAGTGATGAGTGCCCCGCCTTTTTCTGCGGCCTCAATCACAATAATCGCCTTGCATATACCCGAAACAATGCGGTTGCGCGCCGGAAAATGGGCTGCATCGGGATCGGTACCGGTGAGATATTCGGTAAGAAGGCCGCCTCGCTCCAACATTTCGCGGGCTTTAACTCCATGGCTGATGGGGTAAATTTTGTCTAATCCGTGTCCCAACACTCCGGTGGTGATACCCCCCGTATGTAACACCGTCCGGTGCGCCACAATGTCTATTCCATAAGCCAATCCGCTCACCACATTTATCCCCCGCTGTGCAAAAAAAGCGGCAAACTCTTCCGTCCGAATCCTTCCGTAATCCGTCGCTCTTCGTGTGCCTACGATGGCGATATTGGGTTGTGCATTGAGGTTTACGGCTCCTTTTTTAAACAATAAAAGCGGTGCATCATGGATGTATTTGAGCGCATGCGGGTAATTTTCATCCAGATAACTCATCACTTCCACTCCCTCCTTTTCGCAAAAAGCCAGTTCCGTTTCCGCCCGCTGGAGATTGCGCGATTCTCGTACGAGGTTTACGGTTTTTTCGCCGATGTTGGGGGTTCGCAACAGTTTGCCTTTGGGTGCATCAAATACCGCCCTCGCAGAACCGCAGTATGCGATGAGGTTTTTGACCGAAACCGGCCCCAGTCCTTTTGTCAGGGCCAGGGCCAGCAGATAAAGATTGCGCTCTTTCACGTAAAGTGTCTTGTTTTCAGGGTTGTAGGAACAAATTGGGGGAAAGGATTTTCTTTTCAATGGAAAAAATCAGCCAAAGGTAAATAAAGAAACCGCCGGATCTGTGGTTTTAGACCCGGCGGCTTTTGATTATTGTATGCAAATTTACTCTTTGGAGGCCGTTGCAGGGGGTATTAGCTGATAACCCAGTTGCATCACGATCGGTAATTGATCCTGAAATTGGTAACAACGGGTCACCTTGCCTTTTTTAATTTGGATGGACAAATGTACGTAGGAGTAAATAGTACTCTGAGTAGTATTGGGTGTCCACTGTGTCAGACCCCATACTAATGCCCAGTCTCCGGCACTAGGGCCTTCTTTTACCGATACAGCGACAACTTCGCCATTGGTAAAAGAATGTCCGGTAGCATCTGCATGATAGCCTTTCCACATTTTAATAAAGCCTTCTTTGGTGAGCGAATCGCCTCCGGAAAAATAAATCATAAAATCATTGCTTAATAAGGCTTCTGTTTTCTGTAAATTTCCGGTAACTACGGATTCAACCAGTTGGGTGGCAATGGCATTGAGTTCTGCACTGTTGGCCGGTGAGTTAATGCTCATGGGATACAATTGTACCTGTGCCCATACGGGAGCAAAAAAGGTAAAAGTGAAAATGGTGGCGAGAAGGTTTTTTGCGAAAGTTTTCATTGTAAAAGGATTAATTGTTGATAAAAAATATACTGTATTTGTTTGTTGTTGCCTCCTCAGCAACTTTGCCTGAGAGACGAAACAAAACAAATACACCGCCGCCTTTTCGCATATCAACTATGTCGCAAAGTGTTTCAACTATGTCGCATGGGCTTTTTTATTCAATTTCGCCGGGTGTGACCCCAAATTGATCCTTAAAACATTTGGAAAAATACGCCGGACTGCCAAATCCCACCTGATAAGAAATCTCTGCTGATGTTCCGGCTTTTTCTTCCAACAGTTGTTTCGCTCGTTTTAACCGGAGGGTTCGCAAAAATACCGAAGGAGACTGATCCGTCAGCGCTTTGATTTTCCGGTGAAGTTGGCTCCGGCTCAGCCCTATTTCGCTTCCCATGTCCTCAATCGAAAAATCTTCATTATTCATATAGGTTTCAACCACTCGTATCACCCTGTCGAGAAATTGTTTGTCTGCCGATTCGACCATAATCTCCTCCGGACTCAGGCGAATAATATCCTTGCCAAACTGCGCTCCCATACGGCGACGCTGATCCAACAGATTTTTTACGCGGATACGGAGTTCTTCTTCATCAAATGGTTTGGACAAATAGTCATCCGCTCCGGTTTCGAGGCCTTCCAGTTTGTTTTCTCGCCCGGCTTTAGCGGTAAGTAAAATTACCGGAATATGGCTGGTACGGGTATCGGTTTTTATTGTACGGGTAAATTGAATTCCGTCCATTTCCGGCATCATCACATCACTAATGATTAAATCCGGAATCGCCTCCTGCGCGCATTCCAGCCCCATATTGCCATTTTTCGCTTCAATGATTTTGTAGCTGCTCTGCAAAATTGTTCGGAGATAAGCGCGTACATCTTCATTATCCTCGACCAGCAATAGCAACGGGAGATTTGAATTCAGCCGGGACGAGGATTCGGGAAGAACCGGGGAAACCGTAGGAATTATCTTTGGGGACAAAATCAACTCCTCCGCCTCCAGGGGAGCGGATGTTTCATCTATCGGCAATTTCACTACAAACACACTGCCTTTACCCAATTCACTGCTAACGGATATTTCCCCCTGGTGAAGTTCGATCAATTCTTTTGTAAGTGCCAGGCCGATCCCGGTTCCTTCATATTCGTCGGTTTCTACCTGGTAAAACCGATCGAAAATATGTTCCAATTGATCCTCCGGTATGCCAATGCCGTTGTCCCGAATGGTAATTTCCAGCTTGTGTCCGATTTTTTCTACGGCAAACCAGACGTCCCCTTCTTCGGGGGTAAATTTAAATGCATTGGAAAGAAGATTGGTAATCGTTTTTTCCAGTTTGTCTCGGTCAAAGGCAATAATCAGGTTATGAGAAGGAATGGTAAAATGAAAACGGATATTTTTTGACTCAGCGAGCGATTCAAAATTCCCCACCTGAACCCGTAAAAATGCATAAATATCTGCCCGGATGAGTTTAAGTTGCATCCGCCCGGCTTCGAGCTTGGACAGGTCAAGCAATTGATTGATGAGTTGGAGAAGCCTCTCGGCGTTCCGTTTCATCATCCGATAAAGCATTGCCGGTTCCCCTTGAACTTTTCCCGAAAGAAACTGGTTTAACGGCCCCAGAATCAGGGTCAATGGTGTGCGGAATTCGTGAGAAATATTGGCGAAAAAGCGGGATTTCAGGTGGTCTATTTCACGCAAGTTTTCGGATTCGGCCTGCTGAAGACGGAGGATCATCTCGGCTTCTCGTTTTTGGGATTTTTGTTTATTTTGATAAAGAATAAAAAGTAGGATTCCCAAAAGAAAAATACCTGCCCCAATTGCCAACATCTGATAAAAACGATTTTGCTGTCGGCTGATCTGGAGTTCTTTTTCCGCGAGATCGGCCTTTTGTTGAGCGGTCTCATGGCGAATATTGAGTTCTTCGATCTGTTGAATGCGGTCTTTATTCAACAAACTGTCCCGCAATACATTATAGGCTTTCAATTCTTCCAAGGCTTCTTTAAATAGCCCTCTTTGTGCGTTTACTTCGCTGAGACGAAAATGGTTACTTCGCTGAATGATGAGGTCATCGGTTTTCTCCGCATACAAAAGGCTTACCCGGAAATTAGAGTCTGCTTTTGAGTACTCATTCAAATCCTGCCAGGTAAGGCCATAACAGTAGTAAAGTCGGTCGAGGTCTCCTTCCAGGTTTCTTTTTTGACATAGAATCCGGGCATGGTCGAGATAATAAAAAGCTGAGTCATACGCCTTAAGACTCCGCATAGCATTGCCCAGATTAATGAAAGTATGAGGCAAAATGCTGGAATCGCCAAATTGTGCGAATAGTGTTTTGGCTTTTCGCAGATAGGGCAGCGCTTCCGCCCATCTTTCTTTGTCAACAAGCAGAGTACTTATATTGCTGTTTTTTGATGCCATTCCCCATTTATATCCCATCGCGGAATCAATGAGAAGCCCTTTCTCCAAATATTCCCGACTTTTTTCAAGGTTTCCGAGTTTCCAGTACAAAACACCTATATTCCCCAGTATGGAGGAAAGGCCGGAAGAATCATTGGCAGTTTGAAACTGATCAAGAGCCTGAAATGCGTAATCCACAGAAGGCGAAAATCGCCCCAGGCTACTTTCCATCAGACTCAACCCTACATAGGCTTTGCCCAGTACTTTAGGGTCTTCCCGCTCTTTACCGATCGCTTCCATTTCTTCCATATAGGGTTTCATGCTATCGTAAATGCCCCTGTAATAGAAGCTTGCTGCAATCGTATAAAGGCTGTTTGCCCGGGGAATTATTAGATCATCGCTTTGGAAATGGCGGTAGGAAATTTTTGCCCAATGCTCCTGTTGATCCCGAAGACCCTGATTCTGGGAGGAGACGGCAATTCGGTGGGCCAGATGTCCCTGAAGAGAATCCGAACGGGCCGATTCGTATAATGCTTTAAGGCTGTCAATATTTTCAGATTGGGCCTGTAATAACGGAGAAAACATAGCTCCGCAGATAAACCAGAAACCGATTTTTAGGGTTTGATTCATTTTTTCAGAATAACCGAGTATCTGAAAATAAATTTTTTTTCGGACAAAAACTACCCATTTGGATAATTTCATGTCTGGTTTTCGGGACAAGTCTATTGGAAATTTATTAACCGGAATTGTTTATTTTGTTTTGTCTGCAAGCAAGCGGTTTGCAGACAAATGGCTTTTCTGGATTTGTATAGAGGGAAGTATAAATTAAACAGGCATCACTGCAATAAAACACTGAAATGATGCCTGTTTTTCATAGTAAAATTCAAATGATCTATAGCTGTATGCTTTCAGATCTGCCACAAGTAGGAGGCTCGCTGCATGTGAGGCAAGGAAGTTCTGCTTTCTGCAAATCAATACCACAAGTGCCACAACCAGAACAAGTGACTGTGCGCCCTGTGCTACTATCCAATAACAGGCCGCCGCCCACATTTTTGAGAGCACATATTGTTTCGAAACCATTGTACTCACCGTGAATATAATAGACATTATTGACGAAAATAATGTCCAAATCATCCAAACCTGATCCGCCATGTCCAACTGTACTCAAATATTCTTTGTAAGCTTCCAATAAATCTGCTTCATTGCAAGTAATAACAGGCCCTCCGCTTTGAATCTCACCGATTTGTCCCTCAAAAAAGGGCCATTCAACTGAAACTACGTGTTCAGATACAGGGGTAAAAGCATTCAAACTCCAATAGCATAAGATACATGCTGCGACAATAGTCGCCGTCGCAAAAAACATTGTTGTTTTCATAAAAAATGGTTAATGTGATTATTTGTGACTTATTGATTTCTAAAGTAGAAAAAAAAATTCACATCCAATTTTTTTGTCAAAAAAAATCACAATTTTTACACTTTTACCCAAACTAAAGGCATTTAATGAAAAAATATATCACAAAAGGTAAGGCCCAAAGGTTAGATTTCCGACATTTTCTTGCGCCGCTGCCAGAAAATTTATTTTACCAACTAAATATCAGTAGCTCATTTTTTGCGGAGCACCTACAAAGGTAACCAAATAGCTCGGTGCAGCGCCAAAGACAAAAAAAAGGGCTGTCCGGTGTGGACAGCCCGAAAAAAAGGGTGGCGTCGACCTACTCTCCCACGTGTTACCGCAGTACCATCGGCGCAGTGGGGCTTAACGACTCTGTTCGGGAAGGGAAGAGGTGGACCCCCACGCTAT
>JANRJC010000060.1:0-42186 GCA_033764335.1 Bacteroidia bacterium
TTTGAGTTGCTTAATGGAAGCAAACTTGGACTTGGCTAGTTGCAGAAATTCTTCTTCGGTCATCAGATGGATTTTATCCCCACAACTTACGACTCCCAACGCAAAAATTTATCCAAGGGTGCGACAATTTGGTTTGCGCCCTCTTGAAGTCGAACTTCACTTGTGGATTTGTCCGTTTTCTCGACAAGTAATGCATATCCAAGCCAAGGCGGTTGGGTTTGTGGAAATCCATTTTCGCGAAATGCAGTCCATAAATCTATGGCACTTCCTAAGGCTTCTTCTATTCTATTATTGAAGTTATTTCCAAAAGAGCCAACTTGAGATTTGAATTCAATGACTGCAATTAATTGATCCTTAGGTGTAATTATGAAAAAATCCCAATCCTTAGAAGGACGAAAAAAACCTGGAAGTACATTTCCTTTAGTGTAAATACAAGACATTGGAACTCCCAAGTCTTTTGATACTTGAACGAAAAGTTCAACAAATCCATCAAGTTGTTTGCCACCCGTTACGGAGCTTCTATTTCCTTGATCGGACTTTTTTTGACCCTGAGCCTGCATTTTTCGTGTTGCCCAGAATTGCTTTATTGCATTAATTAGTTGTTTCTGATATTTTTCTGTAGATAGTCTATTCATATGTAGTTGTCTCGATTGAGGAAATTTAAGGTACCTATTTACTTTTCTGATTCTTTTTACAAGCACGCCAACATCCACACAACGCCATTAAGTTAGGAAAAAAAGTGGTATCAAGCATAGCGCGGGATAGTTTATAGCTCGGCATGAGCCTTTCGACTGTTTGTACAAGCTTTGTTTAGCCAGCGACTGGGTGTTCAATTTTTCGTTTACGAAATTTTTCGGATTGACCCGTTCTTCCGCAAATCCAGTGTGTAGGGAAACTCCGGGTCAATCTCAACGTTATGGGTTGGGAATGCCGCTACCGGGCGGTATTCAGGGGAAATATACCGCTTTGTACTTTCGGAGGGGATTGTTGTGGTTTGGGAAATAATGCGCTCCTCCGCTCGTGGGGTGTGGTTTTGTTCCCAAAACCGGTTGCCCCGCCTCGATTCGGCTTCGTAGCTGTTGACCGGAAAGGTGTCATAACTCCTGCCTCCGGGATGGGAGACGTGGTAGGTACAACCGCCCACCGACCGCTGATTCCAGGTGTCGTAAATGTCGAAGACCAAGGGGACATCCACCCCCAGGGTAGGATGAAGAGCCGAAGGCGGATTCCAGGCTTTATAACGAATGCCTGCCACGTATTTTCCGCGTGTCCCGGTAAATGTAAGGGGTACAATGGTCTGATTACACAACAACTGATACCGCTCAATAGCTATTCCTTCCAACATCACCTCCACTCGCTCTACGGAGGAGTCCACAAACCGCGCCGTTCCGGTATTGCTCATTTCCTCGCCGAGTACATTCCAGGGTTCAATGCCCGCTCTTATCGTCAAATGGATCGAGCCGACCGACACTTTGCCCATTACCGGAAAACGGAACTCAAAAAAGGCGTCCAGCCATTCCATCTGAAACTCCATGTCGTGTTCATGGAGGTAGCGTACCACATCTTTTAAATCTTCTTTTACAAAGTGGTGAATGAGAAATTTGTCGTGCAGTTCCGTTCCCCAGCGGATCAGGTCTTTTCGGTAGGGGTTTTTCCAGAAAATGGCCACCAGACTGCGTATCAACAGGATTTGGGTGAGGCACATCTGTAAGTGGGGCGGCATGTCAAAACCGCGCATTTCTACGATGCCCAGTCGCCCGGATTGGGAGTCGGGGCTAAAAAGTTTGTCTATACAAAATTCGGCCCGATGGGTATTTCCGGTAATGTCTATCAACAGATTGCGGAATATCCGGTCCACCATCCATGCGGGCGGGTCGGGGTAACGATCGAGTTCGCGGAAGGCAATGTCGAGTTCGTACAACATCTCCTGTCGCCCTTCGTCCACTCGCGGCGCCTGACTGGTTGTGCCCACAAATGCCGAGGAAAACAGGTACGAAAGTCCGGGGTGATTTTGCCAGAAATTGACAAAACTCCGCAGCAGATCGGGCCTTCGGAGAAACGGGCTGTCTGCCGGTCGTGCGCCTCCCAGGGTGATGTGATTGCCGCCGCCGGTGCCGGTATGTTTGCCGTCAAGCATAAATTTTTCCGTGCCCAGCCGGCAGGTTTTCGCCAGATCAAACAATTTTTCATAATTGCTGACCGTTTCGCGCCAGGTATGCGCCGGGTGGATATTTACCTCAATTACTCCGGGGTCAGGCGCGACAACCAGCTTGTGGATACGGTAGTCGTAGGGCAACTGATACCCTTCGAGGATAATGGGAATATGAAGTTCTTCGGCAACTTTTTCAATGCTTGCAAGCAGATCAAAAACGCTTTCGGAGGATTCGAGAGGTGGTAGGAAAATGTACAGATTTCCCTCCCGCGGTTCTATACATAAGGCCGTTTTAATGGTTTTAACACGAAGGCCGGAATCGGTAGTTTTATCCTTCCGGGTTTCGATTTTGGCGTGCATTTCTTGGGTTCCGGGCAATTCCGGCAAATCTTCCAGGGGGCTTGGTTCGCCGACAACATCGGATTGTTCGGGGACAAGGTACGGCAGGCGGTCTAAGGGCAGGCGCATACCGATTGCCGAATTGCCGGGAATGAGGAAAAGGTGTTTGCGGGAGAATTCCCAGTGGCAGCTTTTCCATCCGGAGCCTAAGAGGTCATAACGAAGCGGTAAAGTATAACCTTTGGGGCGATTAAGCCCCCTTTCGAGTAGTTCGGACAGGGTTTTGCGTTCCAGTTTATCTTTGAGGTCTATTTTGAGCGGATCCACATTCATTGGAAGGTTTCCCTCTTCCCAAAGGAAATAAAACACATCTTCGTAAGCCGGAATGCAGTTGTCGGAAGAAATTCCGAGGTAGTTGGCGAGGAGGAAAATAAATTTCCGGGCGTGTTCTTCATTGAGGCCATGATCTTCGTTGGGATCGGCAAAGAGGTCAGGGTTTTTCCAGATGACCTTTTCATCTTTCCGCCAGTAAACCGAATACTGCCAGCGGGGAATGGGTTCACCGGGATACCATTTGCCCTGCCCGAGGTGAAGGAATCCCCCCGGACCAAAAGAATTTTTGAGTTTGACGGCCAGTTGATAGGCCATTTTTCGTTTGTCCTTACCGTCGGCAGTTTCGTTCCACTGTTCCGACTCCATATCATCGGCAGAAACAAAGGTGGGTTCGCCGCCCATGGTCAGCCTTACATCTTCTTCCCGCAAGATTGTATCGGTTTTATCGCCGAGGGAGAGAATTTTTTCCCAGCTTTCCGGCGTAAAAGGCCGTGTGACGCGGGGTTGTTCCCATATCCGATCCACGACATTTTTAAAATCAAAAGTGACCTTGCAGGGTTCGGTAAAACCCGTAACCGGTGCCGCACTGGAAGGGTCGGGCGTACAGGCAAGGGGAATATGCCCTTCACCGGCAAAAAGCCCCGAGGTGGCGTCCAGTCCTACCCAGCCTGCCCCCGGCAGATAGACCTCCGCCCAGGCGTGCAGGTCGGTAAAATCCGCTTCCGGACCGGAAGGCCCTTCCAGAGGTTTTGCATCGGCTTTCAGTTGGATGAGATAACCGGAGACAAACCGGGCGGCAAGTCCCATACTTCGCAGGGTCTGTACCAGCAGCCAGGCCGAATCGCGGCACGAACCTAATTTTTTGGAGAGGGTCTCTTCGCAGGTCTGAATACCCGGCTCAAGCCGAACGGTATAGTTGACGATTTCCCGGATTTTTTGGTTTAGATTTACCAAAAAATCCACCGAACGAACACCGAGAAATTGTTTGGCATCTTCCAATAAACTTGCCAGCAGAGGCCCCGATTCGGTGACCTCCAGGTAAGGCGAAAGTTCTTTGAGCAATTGAGCATCGTAGGTGAAAGGAAACTTTTCGGCGTATTCTTCCAGAAAAAAATCAAAAGGATTGATCGTTACCATGTCCACAATCACTTCCACATCAATCACAAATTCGGTGGTTTTTTCGGCGAATACCAGCCGAGCCAGGTAGTTCCCGAAGGGATCCTGCTGCCAATTGATGAAATGGTCTCCGGGCTGAACTTTCAGCGAATAACCCCGAATAGGGCTGCGGGTATGAGGCGCAGGCCGCAGGCGAATGGTTTGGGGAAAAAGTTGAACCGGTTTGTCGTAACTATATTTGGTATGATGCCGGATGGCTACCTGAATGCTCATAGCGGAAAGTTGAGATTGGGATTTTATTTTCTTAAACGAAAGCGACCTTTATTCTATTTTTTTTGTAAATATGTTAAATTATTAGATTTTTTTATTTAAAATTCTTAATCTTATCTGACTTTGCACGGACAATTTACGACCTGATTTTATGGCTGAGGAAAAAGACCTTTTTACTACTTATGAGGTACCGCCCGGATTGCTGGATGAGGTTTATACGGATCAAACTTCTTCGTATTCTTCCTATTCATTGATTAAATCCTTATTTCACTCTCTGAGTCCGGCTGATTTTAAGAAATTAAATGAATACGCAAAATTATCTTTTCTCAATCAGGGCATTACCTATGCAGTTTACGATGAATCGAGCAATGGGACGGAAAAAATATTTCCTTTCGATCTTTTTCCCCGTGTAATCCGCAAGGAGGAATGGACGATGATCGAAAAAGGATTGCTTCAGCGGAATACAGCCCTGAACCTTTTTCTGAAAGATGTGTATTCCGGCCAGAAAATTCTTAAGGACAAAGTTGTTCCCTCTTCTCTGGTATTTTCTTCTCCCCACTATCTCGAAATGATGCGCGGTTTTTCGCCCGTAGGGGATGTTTTCTGCCATATATGCGGTACAGATTTAATCCGCCATGCCGACGGAAATTTTTACATTCTGGAAGATAACCTGCGTTGCCCTTCGGGCGTCAGTTATGTCCTTTCAAACCGTGAGGCAATGAAACGCACGCTTTCGGATATTTTTAAGATGATGTCGGTCGAAACGGTCAATCAATACCCGGCGATGCTGTTGCAGATGTTGCAATCGGTCACACCGCGGCCGCAGGACGAGCCGCTCTGTGTGTTGCTTACGCCGGGTCAGTACAATTCGGCTTACTACGAACATTCTTTTCTCGCACATTCCATGGGGATCGAATTGGTGGAAGGCAGGGATTTGTTTGTAGAAAATGATACGGTTTTTATGAAAACCATCCGCGGAGCCGTTCGGGTGGACGTGATTTATCGCCGGGTGGACGATGCTTTTGTGGATCCCGAAGTATTTCGCAAAGATTCGATGTTGGGGGTAAAAGGTCTGATGCGCGCCTATCTGGCGGGAAATGTGACGCTGGTGAATGCCCCGGGTACGGGCGTTTCCGACGACAAGGCGATTTGTTCGTATGTGCCTGAAATGATTCGTTACTATCTAAAGGAAGACCCGATTTTGCACAATGTGCCCACTTATATTTGTGAGAAGGAAACCGATCTCCGGTATGTGCTCGAAAACCTGCCCAAACTGGTAGTCAAACCCGTGGACATGTCCGGCGGTTATGGCGTAACGGTCTGCGACCGGCTGAGTGAGGCACAACTGGAAGAACTGAAAGGGAAAATAAAGGCCAATCCCCGCAATTTTATCGCCCAGCCGAAAATGTTGCTTTCGGTGCACAGTACGTATATCGAAGATGAAAACCGCTTTGAACCGCGGCACATTGACCTGCGAACGTTCACCCTCATGGGGAAAAATCAGCCTTATGTACTGCGCGGAGGGCTTACCCGCGTAGCACTGAAAAAAGGGAGCCTTATCGTCAATTCTTCCCAGGGGGGAGGCTCAAAAGATACGTGGGTTGTTTCTGAATAATTAAAAAATATGCTCGCACGAGTCGCAAATTCCCTGTTTTGGACAGGAAGATATATTGAGCGGTCTGAACATCTGGCCCGGTACCTCAAGGTGCAATACTTTTCGATCCTCGATGCCCCGATGAGCCAGAACAAGGATTTTATCCTGAAATCCATCCTTACCATGTATGGAATCACTTTTGACCCGGCGAAGCCGGTGGAAGAACAGGAAATCCTGAGTGAATTAGGCATGAACGCTGCCAACCCCAATTCGATTTTAGCTACGGTTTTTGCCGCCCGCGAAAACGCTCGCAGCGTCCGTTATACCATTTCGACGGAATTGTGGGAAGTGATCAATCAATATTACCTCTTTGTAAAAGAATACCCGGTGGAGTTTTACAAAACCCGCGGGCTGTTTGATTTTACGATTAATATTGCCAAAAACTGCGCCATGGTACGGTCTTACCTCGACCATACCTTGATCCATGACGATATCTGGATTTTCATCAAGTTAGGTATGCACCTGGAAAGGGCGATTCAGATTATTCGTATCCTGACGAGCAAACTTTACGACATCGAAGTTGTTACTGAAAACGGACAGAATCTTCCCCTGCAACAGTATCAGTGGACCATTACCCTGAAAGTACTGGAGGCATTTGATATGCATCGCCGGGTAAACAAAACCTCGCATACCCAGACCTCAACCTTTGAGTTCCTGATATCCAATCCGCTGTTTCCTCGTTCGCTGGCCTATAATATTCTTCGAATAAATGCCCTGGTTTCCCGGCTCGGTTTTGCCACAGGCAATGACCCGCTGGTGGTCGAGGCGGGCAAATTATCGGCTTATTTTCAAAACCTTCCGCTCAGCGATATTCAGGGAAACCTCCGGCCTTTTTTATATGAATCCCTCCAGAAAATCTATGTTTTAAACGACTTGATTGAAAAGGAGTATTTTCATATCGGGGGCGAAGAAGTTTCCAGTCAGACGCAGAGCCAGGGATAGATTTTCCGGTGGCTGAGGCTCTCGAAACCACCGGAACCTCAGCCACCGGAGAGGGGTTACACTCCGCTCAGCCTGCGGATTTTGATGTTTTTAAACCATACCCTGTCGCCGTGATCCTGAAGGGAAATATGTCCTTTCCGCGCTGTGCCATAGTCAGGGTGATCTTTCCATTTGCTTTTGGGTAAGAGTGCTTTCCATTCTTCGGATCCGAGTTCGTATTCCACTACCTTATGGCCGTTTTGCCAGTGTTGTACTTTGCCGTTGTTGACAATCAGGCGGATGTGATGCCACTGACCGGCGGGTTTGGCTGTTACGATACGGCAGGAAATCAAGTCGTAGAGGTCTCCCGAGCGATGGGTAATAATGTTTGCATCGGGATGGCGTTCATTGTCGAGAATCTGCAACTCGGGGCCGGTTTCCCAGACGTAGTTGTATTTGGGGTTTTCGACGACGTTGTAAATCACCCCGCTATTGCCGCCTTCGGCGATTTTCCATTCGAGCTGAAGTTCGTAGTTGTCGTATTCCTGCGTTGTGATGATGTCGCCACCGTCGGCAAAATGCCCGTCTTTTTTGGCTCCACCAACCGTCAGCGAACCGTTTTCCACAAACCATGACGAACCGATACGGTCTTTTTTATAAGTGCGCCAGCCATTCGTGGTTTTTCCGTCAAAGAGCAATTCCCATCCGGAGGATTTTTCTGCGGAGGTCAATTCGTTGTCGCCGAGGGATTCCTGTGCGGCAAAGGTCGTAAATCCGGGGTTTGCCTGCGGTATCTGGTTGAGGTTATACCAGGCTTCGGTGGTCCAAAGTTCATGTTCCAGCGCGCTGATAAAGTGTTTTTTCAGATGAATATACACGACATGTCCTTCTTTGATACCGGGAAGTTCGAGGAATACTCTTTTGCGGTCTTCGGAAACCCTTACGGATGAAATCTTCAGGTTTTCTTTGTCCACTTTCGGGCCGCCGTAGTTTTCGGTGGGTACGTATCGCCATTGTTGGACGAGGTAATCGGCGGGATTAGAGCCGTCATTTTCGCGGAGGGGTTCGGTGAATTCGATTTCCATACCGTCGCTTTTGGCTCGGACGGCGAGCATTTCAAACACGGAATTTCCGTTGTAAGCCATTCGCTGTAAACCAAACCATTGTTTGCCCATGTGGCTCCAGTTGCCGGGATTGCCAACTCCTCCGATATACAACGCTCCGTCCGGTCCCCATACCAGGCGGTTAACCCCGGCTTCAAGGCCTTGTGTAAAACGAAACAGGCAGCCCTGAATTTGTCCGTTGACCTCTTCGGTAAATACTCGTTTGATACCGCCGTGGGTAACTTCTCCGTGAATCATTTGCCCTTTATATGGCCCTACGTCCAAAATAGCAGGCTGACTGGGGCTGTTGCCAATTTCATCCTGCGGCAGCCATACCACGGGAGGTTTTTCTTTAAGGGCAGCCGTTCCCGCAAAATCCACCGAACGGGAACCGTACCATTCGCCCGGTACAATGTGGAGAATTTTGGAGGAGGGCAGCCAGTCCCCCTGATTGTCTGCGACAAAAATTTCTCCTTTGGCGTCCATGCCAATGCCGTTAGGGGTGCGAAGGCCCGAGGCGATAAATGAAAAACTTCCGTCTGCTTTGGAAATCCGCACGACTTTTCCCCGGTCGGGAATCTGAGGTTGGGTACTCGCGCCACCGGGGTTGATTGCCGTTGCCAGTGTGCCGTAAAAATAACCGTCTTTGTAAACGAGGCCGAAGGCAAATTCGTGGAAATTGGCAGACACCCGCCAGCCGTTGCAGATTGTGCGGTATTCGTCGGTCATCTCGTCGCCGTTGTGGTCAATAAGATGGGTAAGTTCCTGCTTCTGAAGCACGTATATTTCTCCGTCCACTACTTTTAATCCCAGCGGCTCGGCCAGACCTTTGGCAATTCTTTTTACGGTGACAAGCTCCGGATTGCCTTCTCGGACGCTTTCTTCGATATTGTCCAACACATAAACGGATCCTTCGGGGTCCCAGGTGCTGACCACCATTCTTCCGTCGGGCAGGAAATCCATTCCTCCTACTTTCGGCTCAAACCAGGAAGGCCTTACAGTCGCCAGATCAAAAGCCGGGTGTACGTCTTTCAGGGGAAGGCTATCTCCGGGTATGCCGTTGACGAGTTCGGCGGGGGCGATAAACTCTTGGGCTGTTTTCAGATCGGCAGAATCGTGGGTGATAAATGTCGGCGAAATATTCCGAAAACCGCTTTCCCCATAAGGTAGCCACTGAAGGGAAAGTTCGGCACCGCCGCCGCCCTGAAAATAGTCCACGGTAAAGGGATGCTGGCCCGGTTTGAGGATAATTTCGGCGTCTTTGGGTTCGGGACCGTGGAGGCCGCCGTGATCAATCAAAACATTGCCGTCGAGCTTCAGTACCGATCCGTCGTCGCTGATGAGGCGGAACACATAATTTTTTTCTTCTTGAATATTGAGAATCCCGGAAAACCGGGCATATACGTTGAGTTTCAAGGCTTCCGGTAAATCATTATTATTGAAAAGAACCGTCGGCACAACTCCCGAAAATACCGGAACCTGGCTGTCAGTGATTTCCGGGAGGAAAGTCAGGGTGCTGTCTGCTTTGTAAAAATTGACAATAGGCCCGTGTCCCGGGGCGGCCTCCATCGAAACTTCTTCCTCTTCTTCCGGTGCGACGGGTTCGGGTTCTCCGTCGAGAGAAAGTATCCATGCGACCATTTTATGAGCATCGGTGATCATCAGATCCGGGTGGGCCGTCATGGCCTGATCGCCCCAGACACCCGATCCCCCTTTGATGACTTTCTGGCTGAGTTGGTCTATAGACGCCGGGGTAAACGGATATTTTTCGGCGACAGCCTGATAAGCGGGGCCAATGGTTTTTACCGTTTCGTTGTGGCAGGTTTTGCAGTCGCTTCTTTCGATCAGAGCCAGACCGGGATGGATAGCGGGTTGTTCTTCCTTTCCGGTTTCTTTGACGATGGTCGGTTGGGGATAAAGCCAAAGGGTAAAATCGGTACTGCCTTTTCGGTTGAGAGTAAGTTTGGCCGATCCTTCGAGGATATAGGCCCAATCAAAAAGGCGAGTTTTGCGGTCGTACCAGCTTAATTTTCCATTGGTTTCCACTTCGCGATCATTGCGCACCGAATTAATCCAGGTATTAAGCACTACCGATGTTCCGGCGGGTACATTTTCGGCGAGGAAGGTTCTTTTCAGTCCTTTGACACCGTATTTATTCGTAACTACGGAAGGGGTTTCGGTAATAGTGATGACATGACCGGAGGCGTCTTTGAGTTCATAGCGAAAGGCCACACCTTGTCCGTCGGTTGTATGTCCCCGGTATTGTACTTCGGGGTTAAATTCCGTTTCTCCCGAAACCAGCCGCCACGGATCGAGGTCGGGCGACTCTATCCAGGAAGGGCCGGTGCTGGTAGGCTGGGGACCGTGAGCGGTGGTAAATACGGCGCCGTCGAATATCACTCCATTGGCCCAGACTTTGTACAAACCGCCGTCTTTGGCATCATAAGCGATCCAGAAGGAGTCTTCCAGCGCAACCGTAGCCATACGAGCTTTTATATCCAGCACCGAACGATATACTTTGGGGAAATCCTCTGTATGGGTGGTAGAGTGGGAGGGTTGCTGACAACCGTTGAAAAACAACAGTACGAGGGAAATACTGAAAATCGTGAGTAGCGTTAATTTTTTCATTCGATAGCAGGGTTAGCAGAGAAACGTCCCGAAAATTACAACAAAAATTGCAAACCCTGTTTCTTGCGAGGTTAATTTATACCAGCCGGTCTTTCAGTGCTTTGATGACGGCTTCGGACTTGGAATTAACTTCCAGTTTTTTATAGATATTTTTCAGGTGGTGGCGCACGGTGTCTTCGCTGATAAAGAGGGTATCGGCGATCATTTTGTAGCTTTTGCCTTCGCAGAGTTGTTCGAGGACTTCGGTCTCCCGGCGGGTCAGGTCGGGGGAAGGGCTGCGAAATCGGTTAAACGAACCGACCACCATGCGGGCGATGCCCGAGGTCATGGGCGCTCCGCCCGCATGTGCCTCGCGGATGGCGTCGAGGAGTTTGTCGGGAGCGGTATTTTTGGTCAAATAACCACAAGCTCCCGCCTGTAAAGACTGGAATACCGACTGATCGTCGCTATGAACGGTGAGCATCAACACGTCCACTTCCGGAACCTGTGATTTGATCACTTGGACACATTCTATGCCTGTCATGCCTGGCAGCACAATGTCCATCAGTATCACATCGGGGGGATCTTTGATGAGGTTTTTGGCCGCCGTTTCGCCGTCGCTAAATGTGCCCATACAAAAACAATCCGGCGACTGATTGAGGATGATTTCAAGTCCTTCGCGAATATCGCGGATATCTTCTACAACGGCTACTGCGATCATATTTTAGACTTCGAGGGTTACAGTTGTTCCTTTCTGGCTGGAATCCAGCGCAAGCCTGGCTCCAATTTTTGCGGCGCGGTCGCGGACATTGGTAAGGCCGTGCCCCTGGGCTGCATGGGCAAGGTCAAATCCCTGCCCGTCGTCGGTAAAAGTCAGGACAAACGACTGCCGGGGTTCGTATTTCAGGGAAAGAACGGCCTTCCGGCAGTGAGAATGTTTAAGGCTGTTGTTCATCATTTCCTTAAATATCAGCACAATATGGCGTTTCATCTCCATCGGCAGGATTTTTTCCGCCATGTCGTCCCGAATGCCCTCGGTAACAAAAGCAACTCCGGTTTTGTCAAATAATTCGTCCCCAAAATCTTTCAGCAGCAAAACCATATCCAACAGGGAATCTTTTTCCGGGTCGAGTACCCACAACAGGTCTTTCATCGAATAGTAGAGGCTGTTGGAGGTGGAAATAATTTTGTTGAGGTGGGGCAGGGTCTTCTCGGATACTCCGTCGGATTGTTTTTTGAGGATTTCCCCAAACAGAGAAATAATGGTCAGCTTGTGGCCCAGTTCGTCGTGAAAGTCTGCGGCGGTATTTTTCCGCACACGTTCAAGTTCCATTACCCGTTGCACTTTTACCCCGACACGGTATCGGTGAAAGGCAAAAAACAGACCGCCCAGGATTCCCGCCATCAGGAGGTAAAACCACGCCGTCTGCCAGAAGGGGGGGGAAATAACAATTCGCAGATCGGCGGTGCGGGGAGACCAGATGCCGTCGCTATTGGCGGCTTTTACCTGGAAAATATAATCGCCGGGGGGAAGATTGGTGATATTTGCCTGGCGGGTATTTCCGGTAAATAACCATTTGACCTCGTCCTCATTATCTTTTTCGGTGAGCCGGTAGGCGTAGGTGTTTTTTTCGGTGTGTTTGTAGTTCAGTCCGATAAAGTCGAGGCTGAATGTATTTTCGGTATATTTTAGTCGAATGGGTAAATCGTCTTTATTTAGCAGGTCGCGTATCTGCCCATCGCCTCCGGAAAAGCGGGTGAGCCATATTGCAGGTGGTGTGGTGTCCTGCCGGATTTCCTCGGGTAAAAAGCGGGTATAACCGCGTAGTCCGCCGAAAATTAGCGCTCCGTCGGGGCTTTTGCCTATTGCACATTGGTTAAACTCGTTGTCCTGAAGCCCGTCTCGTCTGTCGTAATTGTCCACATGGAAGGTGTAGGGGTTAAATCTTGTCAACCCCCGGTTGGTACTCATCCACAAACTCCGTGTTTTTCGGTTGTATGCCAGGGCGTAAATGACATTGTTCGCCAGACCCTCTTTTTCGGTAAATGCCTGGAAAGTGAGTGTTTGGTTTTTTTCCTCCACCCGTATCAGCCCGTTCATGGTTCCCAGCCAGATATGGCCCGAATCGTCCTCCGCGAGTCCGCTGATCGTCTGGTTGCGGAGGCTGTTGATATCCTCGGGGTTGTGTTGAAAGACCTGTACCCGGGGTTGGGTTTCGCCGGGAATAAATAGTTTTTCTGGCTCCTCCATTCGAAGTAAACCCTGAAAAGACGATACCCACAAACGCCCTTTTTTGTCCAGAAGCATATCAGAAGGATATACATGGGGTGTCCCGTCGAAAAAAGAATCCATTTTGACGGGACAACCGGCAAAAGACTCTGTAACCGGATCAAACAACATCAGGCTGCCTGCTGTACCCATCAGAATTTTTCCGTCAGGTTGTTCATACATCGAAAAGACAAGTTCTTGAGGACATTCTACCGGTTGCGGGACTTCGCGAAACGTCGTTTGGTTTTTGTTTTTGATGATTTCGTTGAGACCATTGCCCGTGCCCATCCAGAGCCGCCCCGACCGGTCTTGGAGAAAGGTATGGATCATATCGTTTTTTAAATCGCCCGTCGGATTATTTCCTGGGTAAATGAGGGTTTTTTGCTGTTTTTCGTCGTGGCTCATCAACCCGAATTCCAGCCCCATCCATACGATCCCTTCCCGATCCTGAAATACCGATCGGACAAACGTGCGGGAATTTTCCGGCAGACCTATATTGGACAAAAAACGGCGAGTATTTTTTTGAATATGGCGAATTCCTCCCACGGCGGTTCCGGCCCAATAAGTACCCGGCGCGAGTTTATCTTCGATTATGTCAAATACCCAGCTTTCCGTGGACGAGGAGCCTGCGATAAAAACCGGTTGCGGGTCGTAGTTTTTTTCACGGGGGTTGTAGCGATAAAAAATCGTTCCCTGCCCTTCGGTAGCGAGGAGAATATTTCCGCTGCGGTCGCAAAAAAATTTATGTACGATTAGGTCCGCCTGTTTTTTATCCGACAAAAAAACATGAGACTGGAAAGTACCGCCGGATACATCCCGCCGATAATTGCCCTGATTGGTGCAGAGGTAAAGAGCACCCGTGGCATCCGCACCGATAGACTTAAGGGTGAACATTTTCCCCTCCGGTTTTACAAAATTTTTCGGGAAAATGGGCTGTGTGGGGGTTTGTTTTAGGGGTAACAAAGCCACCCCGTCGCGGGTTCCCACCCAAAGTGTGTCCTGAAGAGCAAACAAACACATAATATGTGTTTGGGTAGTCATTTTCGGGTAGGCATGATCAAAAAGATAACGTTCAAAACCGATGCTGTCGCGAAGGGGATGCCGCCCGTCAATCACCACGCGATTCAGCCCGTTGTTTGTGCCTACCCAGATTTGCCCGTCAGGCGATTCGAAGATACAAGAGATAAAGTTTGCCGATAAAGACCGGGGATTTCGAGAATCGGCATAAAAACGGCGGAAAGACAGGGTGTGAGGGTTATATACATTCAGCCCGCCGGTGGTGCCCACCCAGAGAATACCGTTTTTGTCGGTATGGAGAGCCGTGATATGGTTGTGCGACAGCGAAGTAGGGTCGAAAGGCTCATTTTTCAAAACCTGAAAAGTATAACCGTCGTAGCGGTTGAGACCGTCCTGCGTGGCAAACCACAGAAACCCTTTATCGTCCTGAGTAATGGCATTAATGCTGCTTTGAGAAAGCCCGTCTTCCAGCCCGACAGCGCGGACGGTATAGTCCTGTGCCCGGCTGCTCACCCAAACAGCCATCAGAAGAATCGGGGAAATAAAACGAAACCATTTGCTGCGCATGAGAGTTGGGTTTCCAGGTACGCAAGCTATCAATTTTGGCAGGCAAATCCCACCCGGAGGCATCACATAAATATGTAGAAAATGCGTATATTAGCGGGGAATCTCAAGGCGAAAAATATGCTGGCGAATCTGGATAATGAGGTCTATTTCAAAAAAGTTTTTACGGATGTGGAGGTTTTTACGGCCTTTGTGAAGGACGTGTTGGGGATTGAAATACACATTGATAAAGTGGAGACGGAAAAGGTTTTACCGGGAAAAATCAGCGCAATCAAATTCAAAATGGATCTTTTTGCCGAGGACAAACAAAGCCGAACCGTCGTAGAAATCCAAAAAGTGGACTACGACTACACTTACGATCGGTTTACGCATTATTTCCTCGGAAACCTGATAGACATGCAGCGGGCGAGCAAAACCTACGCTTTTGCCAAAGAGGTGTATATCATTGTGGTGGTTACTTCGGCCTACCGCATCAGCGACAAAAACGGCAAACCGATCAAAGACGATGTGCTGATTACCGATGTCAATCCCCGCACCCTGCAAGGCGAAATCCGGGATATGTACAACCACAAGATGGTCATTCTTAACACGACCCATGTGGATGCCCAGACGCCGCCGGAAATCGGCGACTGGCTGGATTTGATCATTCAATCCATGAAAAACCCGGAGCATCCGCAGATCAATGCCCGCAAACCGGCGATTTTGCGAGCCGCCCAACTGGCCGAAGTGGATAACCTCAGCCCCGAACAACTGGCCGAAGCCAAAGAACAAGAACAGCGAAAAGAAGCCGTCGCCGTCATCGAAGATATTACCCGAAAACAAACCGCCATCGAAACCGAAAAAAAGGTCAAAGACGAGGGGATAAAAAAATCCCTAAACTTAGGCATTCTGACCCACGAACAAATAGCCGCAACTTTTGACGTAAACCTCGAACATGTCCGGGCTATAGCGGAAACGTTAAAAAATCGCTAGGAAACTTTGTCCAATTGCGTTTCGGCAAAATGCCGCATGGCCTGACTCATAAATTGAGCGTAAGCCGGCTGTGGCACATCGTTTTGCAGCGTGTAGCGTTCATCGCTTACGTACATTTCTCCCAATCCAATGTAGGCTTCGGCAGTCGGTTTTTTCGCCCAAAATTGTTCCATCAACTCATAATGCAGTTTAATCAAAACCTGCACTTCGGGGGCATCCGGTAGCGCCGAAGTGTGAAGGGCAAAAAGTTGTTGCCCCAACTGGATCTGACGATTTTTCAGTGCCTCGAAATCGGGCTTTGCCATCTTAAGCAATTGGTTTTCGCTATTCTCAATGGCATCTTTTCCCCATTTTTCCAGGGCTTCGGCACGATAGGCAGCCGCTTTTTCTTTTGGCAAACCTTCATATAAGGATTCGTAATTCATTGTTTTGTTATTTTTTAAGTGAAAAATAGTGGCGTCAATTGTATTCAACAGCGTATTGAGCCGTTTTTTTCGGTCTAAAAGGGCTATTCGATGACTTTCCAGAGCCTTCACTACATCGAAATCGGGTTCATTGATAATGTCCGAAATGTCTTGTAATGAGAAATCCAACTCTTTGTAAAAAAGGATTTGTTGGAGGCGCAACAACTCTTTTTCCCCGTACAACCGATACCTCGCCTCGGTACGGTTTGCGGGTTTGAGTAAACCTTTTTGGTCATAGACGTGGAGCGTGCGCACGCTCACGCCCGCCATACGTGCCAATTGTTTGACTGAAAGCTGTCTCATTTCCTACTGTTTTGAACGACAAGACAAAGGTAGGCTATGACATAAGGTTAGAGTCAAGTGTTTTTTAAAAATTTTTATCTGTTGGGGGTTATTTCTATTCCGTTGGTTCAAAATCGCGGTATTCTTCTCGCAGGGAATGGAGTTTTGTTTTCCGCAATCACGGGTGTAGAAAACAGGACAAACAACACGACAACCGCAGCGAAAATGATGCACTGGATTTTCATTATTTCAAGGATTAGGTTTTGAATTTATCGAAATTAAATCGCTTTACTTAGGACATACTTCAAGTCTTTTTAGGGAATAAAGAAGTTATGTCCTATCGGGCGGATTTGTCGTATCTTCCATCAGTAATGCAAAAAAACATCACAATAATGATTTATAATATTTTAAACGGAGATTCTCTTGCTTACAGTTTTGCTGACGCTAAAATTGAAGGAGACACAATTGTCGTAAGGGAAGGGCTTATAGATGGCGACTTATCCGGCGAAAATCTTCATGATTTTTGGCAATCAAGGGCCAAATACATGAAAATCACAGAAACGGAATATCATCGCAAAGTTGTAAAAGAATTTGAAAAAATAATGAATGCGCCGGATCATTCAGAATTTAATCTTTGGTTTGAGTATGACTTATTTTGCCAGGTAAACATGTGGTTTATTATTTCCCTTATCCATCGTTTACCCATAAAGAAAAAAGTTTTTGCCGTTTATACTTCCTTTTTAGACAAAACTCATAAACAATTTTGGAATGGCTTTGGACCTGCCAATTCGGATGAACTTAACGTTTGTTATGCGGATAGAATTCCTTTGAGTGAAGCTGACATAAACTTTGGGCAAGAGTTATGGAAAGCTTATAAAAACGGTAACCTTGAAGAGTTGACCCACCTCTCAAAACATCAATCTTTCGCTTTTCCCTATCTGCAAGAAGTGGTAAAAGCGCATGTTGACCGCTTCCCAAAAGATGGCACAAAAGGAAGACCGGAAAAAGTTATTGAGGACATCACAAAAAGTATTTCTACGGACTTTCATACCGTGTTTAAAGAATTTTGGAATCGCGAAAGCATTTATGGTTTTGGAGACATTCAACTAAAAAGTCTGTATGATAAAGTAATGCGGAACCCGCCCTCCGGAACATTAGGGTAAAACTCCCACTAAACCTATTATGGGTACTTTTGTCTAAAAATAGTACCCGAATGACCCGCACCAACTCTACCTTAGCGTTTTTTCTGTTTTTATTGCCGTTTTCGCTTCTGGCGCAAAAAACCGAAGATCGAATTCAGAATTACCTTCAATCGTATGCCGAATCTGCCGGTTTCACACCCGCAGATGTCCAGTCCTGGGAGATTACGGATGAATACACCTCCCGCCACAACGGATTGACACATGTCCATATCCGTCAGTTGTACAACGGCATCCCGGTTTATAATGCAGTCGCTAATTTTGCGATTCGGGGCGGGAAAGTGCTTAATATGGCCTCCCGGCTGGAAAAAAACCTCGCACAACGCGCCAACACAACAACCCCCTCCCTTTCGCCTCAACAGGCCATTGAGTCGGCTGCCCAAAAACTGGAACTGGGTTTGCCTTCCGGCCTCGTTTTGCTGGAAACTAAAGGCGAAAATCAATTTGTTTTTTCCGCAGGGGGAATTTCCCGAAAAAATATTCCTGTTCGCCTCCTGTATCAGCCCGGCCCGGAAGGAGAATTGTTTCTCGCTTGGGATCTGTCGTTGTATGCTCCGGATGGTAAACACTGGTGGAGTGTGCGGATAGACGCTTTGACCGGTATTTTACGGGATAAAGGAGACTGGATTAAGGAATGCCTTTTCCCCGACCATCCGAAAAGTATTCATCGCCATACATCGGAAGAAAACATGGGGGAACAAACCGAATCGCTCGGTAGCCCCGGCAATTACCGGGTATTTCCCTACCGCATCGAAAGCCCCAACCACGGCCCGCGCACCCTCGAAATCGAACCGGCCGACTCGCTGGCTTCGCCTTTTGGATGGCACGATACCGACGGCATCACCGGAGCCGAATTTACCATTACGCGGGGAAACAATGTCTTTGCCCGCGAAGACCGCGATGATAACGATACGTTGGGGCATAGCCCTGACGGCGGCCCGCTGCTGGATTTTGACTTTCCCCTCAATCTTAGCCAGCAACCCTCGGGCTACGAAGACGCGGCCATTACCAACCTCTTTTACCTGAATAATATCATGCACGACTACTCATACCAATACGGTTTTGACGAGCAGAGTGGCAATTTTCAGGAAACTAACTACTCCGGCAACGGCTTCGGAGGTGATTATGTTTTTGCCGATGCACAGGACGGCGGTGGCCTCAACAACGCTAATTTTGGCACTCCGCCGGATGGAGAGAGTGGGTATATGCAGATGTTTTTGTGGAGTTCGGGAGGGGGAAATGACAGCCTGCTTACGGTAAATTTTCCCGGAAGTATTGCCGGGCTGTACATCACCGGAACGGCAGGTTTTGGCCCGCAGATTGGCCCCAACCCGATCACTGCCGACGTAGTACTTGCCGATGACGGTACGGCCCCCGATATCGCCGACGGTTGCGAGCCTTTTCTAAATGCCGGAGCTATGGCAGGCAAAATTGTGATGATCAACCGGGGCAATTGTACGTTTGTATCCAAAGTTCAGGCAGCCCAAAACGCCGGGGCCATCGCGGTGATTATCGTGAATAATGTCGGCGGAAATCCCCAGCCGATGGGCGGTGCTTCTTCCACCATTACGATTCCTTCTGTGATGATAAGACAGGTGGACGGCAACCTGATACGGGCGCAGATTGTGGCAGGCAATACCGTGAATGTCACTCTCCAGGATGTTTCCGGTAACTTTGACCGGGACGGCGATTTTGACAACGGCATCATCGCCCATGAGTATGCACATGGCATCTCCAACCGCCTTACGGGCGGCGGTTCTAATGTCAACTGCCTTGACAATTCCGAGCAAATGGGCGAGGGTTGGAGCGACTATTTTTCCCTGATGCTAAGCATTGATACCAATTCTGTCAACAGAGGCATCGGTACTTACGCAATTTTTGAACCCATTAACGGCGGAGGTATCCGCCCTGCGCAGTATTCCCCCGATTTTGCGATCAACCCCTATACCTACGACGACACCAATAACCAATTTGCTATATCCGAACCCCACGGCATTGGGTTTATATGGTGTACGATGCTTTGGGATATGACTCTTGCCTTGGTTGAACAATATGGATTTGACCCGGATCAGTACAAGGGAACCGGGGGAAACAATATCGCCATGCAACTGGTCATGGACGGGATGAAACTTCAGGTTTGTGGTCCCGGTTTTACCGATGGGCGCGACGCCATCCTCCTTGCCGACCAGATCAACAACGGCGGAGCCAACCAATGCCTAATTTGGGAAGTTTTTGCCCGGCGCGGACTCGGGTATAGTGCCAGTCAGGGAAATGCCAATAGCCGTAGCGACCAAGTAGAGGCTTTTGACATCCCGCCCATTTGTGAAACACCCTTGACACCGCCCACGGCAGACTATGTATTTTCGGTTGTAACCTCCTGCAATAACAAAGTGAATTTCACCGATAAATCCACCAATATTGCCCAGCAGTGGTTATGGGATTTTGGCGACGGTACTACCGACACCCTGCAAAACCCCATCCATACCTACCTGAGCAGCGGAACCTACAATGTCGTTCTGATTGCTTCCAATACATTGGGAAGCGATACGCTGGTTCAGACCGTGACCATTACCCTACCCCCGGCGCCGGTAGTTTCCGATGCTGCAATTTGCCGGAATGAGAGTGCTACTTTTAGCATCAATGGCAACGGCGTTTATATCTGGTACGATGAAAACGGCGCAGTACTCGATACTGGGGCCCTTTTTCAAACCCCTATATTGACAGCAGATACCACTTTTTATGTGGAGGAGAATATTATAGCTTCGGTGCAGAATGTAGGGCCGCTTAACGGTAGTATCGGGGCAGGAGGGTATCACAACACCGGTTTTACCGGAACCGTCAACTTCACGGCTCAGGATGAATTTATGCTGATCTCTGCATGGACGGATGCCGGTTCGGCTGGGCCGCGCACGATTTTTTTGTGGGACAATATCAATGGCAGCGGCAATATTGTGGATCAGGTGACGATTAATATCCCCGCCGGCCCGCAAAGAGTCACCTTAAACCTTCACGTTCCCGGCCCCGGCAATTACAGCGTGGGTGGCACGAGCATAAACCTTTACCGCAATACCGACGGGGCAAACTATCCCTATACAATTTCCGGACTGGTAACACTAACCAGTTCTTCTTCTACCACGAATCCCGCTACGTTTTACTATTATCTTTACGACTGGGAAGTGCAGGGGATATCCTGCAAAACCGATCGTGTGCCCGTAAATGTAACCGTTTCCTCTGCCGACTTTTCCTATTCGCAGGACAGTCTGGTGAAAGAAATTTCCTTTACCGACCTTTCACAAGGTGCGGTGAGTTGGCTGTGGAGTTTTGGAGACGGGCTTACTTCCACGCAACAAAACCCTGTACACCTTTACCCCGGCATCGGAGGGTTTGTAGTCAGTCTGACGGTAAACGGACTATGTACCGTTACCGACACGATATTCATTGAGCCTTCGGTGGGGATAACGGAATGGACCTCCGGACTGGAAATCGGCCTTCAACCCAACCCGGCCGACGGCCAGGTGCGCGTTACTTTTAGCCAGGCATTAAAAGAAAACGTTCACCTCCGCCTTATTGCCGCCGATGGTAGAGAGATCGAACGAAAAACCCTGTTGCCGGGCCAGACCTATACCGATTGGGACATCCATGCCCTGCCCGCAGCCGTCTATCTAATCCAGGCCCAAAACAGCCAGGGGCAGAAAAACCTGCGGTTGGTAGTGGAGTAGGGGTTGAAAATTTTCAACCCCTACCAACAATACAAACCAATATTGTAAATTACCCGGTAAAATCTCCGATCATGAAGTACCTGCCCTTCGAAAATATCATTTATAAAACACATCTTTCTCCGGATGAGGTCAGACGCCGGCTTGCAGAGAAAGTGGAGCCTCAAAAGTTTTTTCGTATGACGGGGTTTGGCCGGAACAAAAACGACAAAGATTACGAGGGGAAGGTGGATCAAAACGGCTTCCAAATCACTCGTATTATCGGGTATCGGAACTCATTTCTGCCGCAGATTGAAGGTGAAATCCAGCCCGGAGGGGAAGGCACGTCCGTTCATGTCAAAATGAATCTCCATCCACTGGTCTGGGTTTTTATATTTATCTGGTGTGCGGGTGTTGGTTCGGCTTTCGTTGCGCTGACGGTTTCTTCGGTTCAACGGGGCGAGTTTGACCTTTTTGTTTTAATTCCGCTGGGAATGCTGGTATTTGTTTATTTCATGACAATTTTTGCGTTTAAGTTTGAAAGTGCAAAATCCAAAAAATACCTAGAAGACTTATGGGAAGCCCAGATGGAGGAGTCGGACGGGAAAAGTAAAGAAAACTTTATCACTAAACTTTGACCCGAAAAACCGCCGGAATATTATTGTTTTTTATTCTCACCGTTCCGGTGTTGGTAACTGTTGGCGGGTTGCAATATCAAAAAGTCGAGGTCCGGCGCGAAATTAAAAAGCGGATGCTTCGCGGACTGGATAAAAGCGAGCTTGTCCTCCTGGCTTTTACACAAACGGAAAGCCGGTCTCTTCTTCAATGGGAGCACAATCGCGAGTTTGAATATCAGCATCAGATGTATGATGTGATTGATACAGAAATCCGGGGAGATTCGATTTTCTATTGGTGCTGGTGGGATCACAAGGAAACAAAACTCAACCGTCAGCTTCGCGAGTTGCTCACACATGCCTTAAACCATGACCCACTGAAAAAAGAAGCACAACACAAACTCTATTCTTTTTTTCTTTCCCTGTATCATCCGGAGGGTTTTTTATCACTTTTTTTCCCATCAGAATCCGGAGGCAGCCTGTGCTTTCAAAATGTTTTTTTTCTCACCACTCTTAAATTTTCCCCTCCTACACCGCCCCCGTGGGTAAACAAGACGATGGCCTTTTTTCTCTAACCTGCTGCCGGAAAGCCTGGCAGACAGGGTTTTGGTGCATTTCTTCCTCAATAAGTTTACCCCAATCCAAATACAATGAAATATTGTTTATTTGTATTATGTTGTTGTTTGGGAATTATAAATAGTATTTCTGCTCAGGTACCAGATCCTATATTTAATCCCCCCGACACCGCGCATATTACGCTGGACGAGGTGGTCTTTTCGGCTACCCGCTGGCGACAAAATACGGGCAATGTGCCTTCTAAAATCATTTCGATTTCTTCAAGGGAAGTCGCTTTACAAAATCCACAAACCGCCGCAGATTTGCTGGGTTTTTCGGGAAAAGTATTTATCCAAAAAAGCCAGCAGGGTGGGGGAAGCCCCATGATCCGGGGTTTTGCCACCAACCGTCTGCTCTACACCATTGATGGCATACGGATGAACACGGCGATCTTCCGCGGCGGCAATATCCAGAATGTGATCTCGCTGGATCCTTTCGCTACCGAAAATACGGAGGTGCTTTTTGGCCCCGGTTCGGTCATATATGGAAGCGATGCCATTGGCGGAGTGATGAGTTTTCAGACGCTTACTCCGGAACTCTCGGAGACCGGCAACCTGCTCTTAACCGGTAAGGCAGTTACCCGTTATGCCTCAGCGAACAATGAAAAAACCGGGCATTTTGACATTCGCCTGGGCGGGAAAAAATGGGCAATGGTGACCAGCATCAGTGCCAATGATTTTGACCATTTAAAACAGGGCAATCACGGCCCGGAGGATTATCTAAAACCTTACTATGTGCAGCGGCAGGATAGCCTGGACCGGGTAATCACCCAAGACAATGCCCTGCTGCAAATTCCCACAGCGTATGAGCAAATAAACCTCATGCAAAAATTGCGGTTTAAACCCAACGAAAACTGGGACTTTCAGTATGGGTTTCATTTTTCCGAAACTTCTGCCTACGGGCGATATGACCGCCATAACCAAATGCGCAACGACCTGCCCCGGTACGCCGAGTGGGATTATGGCCCTCAGAAGTGGAGAATGAATCACCTGAACATCCACCACAACGGTAAAAATGCCGTTTATGACCAGATGACTTTGCGTCTGGCTTTGCAGTATTTTGAAGAAAGCCGCATCAGCCGGAGTTTAAACCGCGATGCCCGCGAAATTCGCACCGAAGCCGTGGACGCAGGGTCGGTAAACCTCGACTTTCTGAAGGTTATCTCTCCTCGTCAAACCCTGTATTACGGAGGGGAATATGTTTTAAATCACGTCGTTTCCACCGGCGTCAATGAAAATATCCGCACCGGATTATCGGAACCCGGCCCGACTCGTTATCCGCAAGCGGACTGGCATTCGCTGGCGGTGTATGTAAACGATATGTTTAGGCTGACCGACAAGTTTACCTTGCAGACAGGTTTGCGGTACAATCAGTTTCTCCTCGATGCCGAGTTTGACACTACCTTTTATCCTTTCCCTTTCACTACCGCTCGCCTGAATAAAGGCGCTTTATCGGGCAGTGTAGGCGGTGTTTACCGACCCTCGGCCCACTGGGTATTTAGCGTCAATTTTGCCACGGCTTTCCGTTCTCCGAATGTGGATGATGTTGGAAAAGTTTTTGATTCAGAACAGGGAACGGTCGTTATTCCCAATCCCGATCTGGACTCCGAATATGCATATAGCATTGATCTGAGTATGGTCAGGTTGCTGGGCGATTATGTGAAGCTGGATTTGACCGGTTATTATACCCTTCTGGAAAACGCCCTGGTAAGGCGAAATTTTACACTAAACGGGCAGGACAGCATCTTCTATGACGGCACATTAAGCCAGGTGCAGGCCATCCAGAATGCGGCGATAGCCTATGTATATGGCGTGCAGGCAGGAATAGAGATAAAACTTCCCGGCGGTTTTGGTTTTTCTTCCGACTTAAATTATCAGGTGGGAGAAGAAGAGGTTGACGACGGTACGACCAGCCCTTCGCGCCATGCGGCGCCGATGTATGGAGTTTCTCGGTTGACGTATTCGACGGGCAAACTATACCTGCAATTTTACGCCTTGTACCAGGCTGGGCGAAAGTTTGAGGACTTACCCCAGGAAGAGCAGAGCAAAATCGAAATTTACGCCGCCGATGACAAGGGCAATCCGTACTCCCCATCCTGGTTTACACTCAATTTTAAGATTATGTACCCCTTTACCGACAAACTTTCGGTGAGCGCGGGAGTAGAAAACCTTACCGACCAGCGATATCGGCCTTATAGTTCGGGATTATCGGGTTCAGGGAGAAACGTAATTTTTTCTTTTGGAGCAAATTTTTAACTTAGGAGAATGGAATTATAAAGTCATGGGGATAAGGAATCCCGGAGAATCACGGAGACTTATCGCCTCTGTGCCTCTCCGAGTTCTCTGCGGTTCAACCCTGACGCAATCGAAAAAACCACCGAGGAAGAAGAGAATCACCGAGGTTTCTCTCCCCGTGTCTAATGCCGGTCGGTTTAAGCAGAAGGTTTTAATCCGATTATCAGAAATCGGTATTGGGCTCTTCGAGGTTTAGCTCCTTTATCCAGACATTGCGGTAAAGCACGTCGTGCCCTTCGGCCTGAAGTTTCAGTCCGCCAGGGGTGTCGGTAATGCCTTTGCCTCCGTCATTTCCTCCGTCAATGCCGGAGTTGGGGCCTCCCCATACTTGGTTGATGGTCTGGTTGGTATGCACTTTCTGACCGTTGAAATAGACCGTAACCATAGGCTTTTCAGCCAATACCCCGTTTGCAAAGCGGGCTGCGCGAAACTGAATATCGTAGGAGTTCCATTTTCCGATGCCATTGTAAACATGGTAAGGGGAAGGGGTTTCATTGATGACGGCAGCCATGCCGTGGGAAGTGGTATCTCCATCGAGTACCTGGATTTCGTAGCGGTTTTGCAGATACACGCCGCTATTGCCTCCCGGAGCGGTAATGAGGAATTCGACATGGGCGCGGAAGTCGCGGTAGGCTTTTTTCGTTACGATGTCGGCGGCGCCGTAGAGTCCCCCGGCGGAGGCGGGGTCGTTGCTGCTCATGCAGGTGCCACCGTCCACGGGATCTGGAACAATCTCCCATTTGATCGGGAGGCTGGCCGCAAGGCGGGGGCCGTCCCAATAGGTCCAGAGGTCGTCGAGTTTCTGGCGAGAACCGTCAAACAATACCTCGGCATCCGAAGGAGCCGCAAGGCCCACGCCCGGCGAAGAAGTTGTTTCTTCCGGCGCGGTTTCGGTTTGTTCCGCCGGTTTGGTTTCCTGGCAACTGGATGCCAGCAACATTACCAGAAGGATTGCGACGGATACGGAAAGATTTAGGGGATTTTTCATCGGAAAAGGGGAGTTTGTAGTTAGTTTTTAAAGAAATAGTTACTGCCAAATATAGAAATAAAAATGGGAGAGGTTACAATTTCACCAGGCGCAGTTCTACCCTTCGGTTGCGGGCGCGATTGGTTTCGGTGTCATTGCTGACAAGGGGGCGGTCGGGGCCGTAACCTACGGCAACGATTCTGCCGGAGTCCACGCCTTTGGCAACGATGTACTCTTTACAGGCTTTTACTCGCTGATAAGAAAGCGACTGATTGTAGGCTCTTTCGCCCTCGGAGGAAGTGTGGCCGGAAAGTTCAATTTCTGCCTGAGAATTGGTCTGCATAAAGGCTACAATCTTTTCCAATTCGGCGATGGATTCCGGGCGAAGGGTGGATTTCCCTTGGTCAAAGAGGATATTGTTGAGGTTAATGGACTCTCCGACTTTAATACTCTTATTGTCGTATTTTGCCAGAGCGGCTCCTTTTTCGAGGAGGATAACCGTTTCGGGGTTTTCATCTCCTTCGCCTATATCGGCAGTACCTGCACCGTCGGCATAACCGGGGAAAGAGGCGCTTAGCACTTCAAACCCGGTGGGAAGGCCCACAAAATAAAATCGGCCTTCGGCATCGGTTTTAACGGAAGATTTATCCGCCGAAAAAACGGTAGCATTGGCGATGGGCTGTTGGGTTTCTTTGTCGAGGACATAACCTCTGACATTGCCTACGCAGCTATTTTCCCTTTTACGATTGATGAGGAGTCGTATAAAATCCACGGCAAAACCGTCGGCGACGCCGTCTATTTCATCAATTTTGATTTTTAATGTATTACCACTTCGCAGCGAAGGGTAAAACTCTTCGGGCAGGGGAATGGAAATGAGCTTGCCCACTGGTCCGGTTTGTTCGATGGCATTGAACAGTTTTTCGGCTTCGACAAACCGGATGCCGTTGATGGTCATTTGAAACTTGGAACATAATACCGGAGCCTGGAAGTCGTCAATAAAAACCTGGATCCAGGCGTTATTTATGGTAGTTTCTTTAATCATGTCTATGGGCAGAGACCATTCTACCGGGCGGGTAAGTTCGAGATTTTCGGGGTTATAATTACCCGAATAACCATCAGCGCCGCAATTGTAAGCGGTATTGGGGTCAAATTTGCTCGAAAGGAGGATACGGTCAAAACCGGGAAGGTCTTCACTACGAACGTCCCAGGGAAAAAAGTGCGAATCGGTCATTCTTCCACAAAAAGGATCAAACCCTTCCGGCCATCCAAAACCCAGATTGTCCACATCACCGAGTCGAATGATAAAATCCGCTTCAAGGGTGTTTTTTAAGGCGACTTTGGGGTTTTCCCAGTCTTTATCGGAGCTAATCGTGGCGTTTTGCGCCGTGATTTTCAGGGAAAAAATACCGGTAATCAAACAAAGGGCAACAAGGGATTTGGCTTTTTGCATATAGGTAAAAAATTAGGTTCCGAGTAGTTTTTTGATATTGCGGATATGGCCATAGAGTACCATGAGATCGCCTTTTTCAAGAACGGTCTCAGCAGAGGCGACACCTTTGACACGGGGCATTTTTCGGGAGACGCCGAGAGTATTTACTTCCTGATTCATTTTGATGGTGGTTAGTACCAATACATCGTATTTTTTTCTCAACTCTACTTCTCCCAGAGTTTTATTGATATATCGTTCCGGCACAACTACCTCGACGATATTGTAATCATCACAAAGTTCAAATGACTCAACCACCCCTTTGATATTCAGTTTTTTCGCCCAGCGAATCGCCGTTTCTTCTTCCGGGTGAATGATTTCGGTTACACCCATGGCCTCCAGAATCGTCTGGTGAAGCGGAGAAACTGCCCGACTGATGAGGCGTTTGGGTTGATATTGTTTCATCAGAGCAGTTGTCATCAGATTTGCGCCTTCATTTTCTCCGATACACACCATGACCACGTCGGTATCCCTTATCGGTAGATTTTCTACGGAAAGAGCGTCGGTGCTATTCAAACAAATGGTATGGGTGATTTTTTCCTTTAGCGATTCAATTTTCCCCATATTATTATCCACCCCAATGACTTCGTTGCCCATTTCGGTGAGCAGTTGTGCGAGGGTAGAGCCAAAATTGCCAAGACCAATAATGATATATTTCATTGAATATAAAATTTAATTAATAACAATGGATTCGGAAGGATAACGATACTGAGTGTTTTTGACTTTTCTCAGTACTGCGATCATAATCGAAAGCAGGCTTACTCTTCCGATAAACATGGTGACGCTGAGGACGAGTTTGCTTGCGACGCTTAATTTTCCGGTAATCCCCATACTAAGTCCTACGGTGCCAAAAGCCGAAAAAGTCTCAAATGCCAGCGAAATGAGGGTTTTGTCCGGTTCAAATATGACCAGAAAAAAAGTAGCAATACCTACCACGATCAGCGAAAGGGAGATCGCCGTAAAAGCTCGTTTAATGGTCATATCTGAAATTTCCCGGCGAAAAACCTCCACCCGGTCTTTCCCTCTTGCGACACTGAAAAAATTGAGGGTACCGACGGCGAGGGTGCTGGTTTTTATACCTCCTCCCGTAGAAGCCGGAGAGGCTCCTACCCACATCAAAAACAGCACAATCATAATGGTTTGGGGTTTTAGTGCGCCGGTGTCCACCGAATTGTAGCCGGCGGTTCGGGGCGTCGCTGCCCCAAAAAAGGCGGTTACAATTTTGCCGAAACCATTATGTTCCGCAAGGGTATTGTCGTATTCGAGCACATAAAACAAAAGCGTGCCCACAAACAACAAAAGAAAGGTGGTAATAAGTACAATGCGAGTATTGATATTAAGAACCCAGGGTTTGTAGATAACCTCGCGGTTGGTGCTGAAGGGGATCAGCCGGTTGGAAATCTGATACCGGAGATATTTCATGAAGTTGAACAATATGGGGAAACCAATTCCTCCTAACACAAAAAGTGAAATTACCACCAGGTGGAGGGAGTAGTTGTACCGAAATCCCTCCTGATACAGGCTGTTGGGAAGCGTCGAAAATCCGGCATTGCAGAAGCTCGATATGGTGTGGAAAAAGGCGAAAAACAGCTTACTGCCGGTGGAGGGAAAATACCCATCCGGTAAGTCAAAAAATATCAGTACTCCCCCCACAAATTCAATCCCCAGCGTCAGAAAGATAATCTTGCGCAAGGCTCCGAAAACCTCGCCCAGTTTGTCTGCATTTACCATGTCCTGAAGGATCAACTGGTTTTCATAGCTGGATTCCCCGCTGAAGAAATAGGCAAAATAACTGGTAAAAGTCATCACCCCTAGCCCTCCGAGTTGGATCAGGATGACGATAATGGTCTGTCCCAGGACGGTAAAGTAGGTTCCGGTGTCCACTACGGCGAGGCCCGTCACACAGACGGCACTGGTAGAAGTAAACAGGGCATCGGTCAGGGATATTCCGTTTTGGGTGGCATTGGGCAGCATGAGTAGGCTGGTACCGAGAAAAATCAACAGCAAAAAACTGATGATAAAAAGTTGGGCCGGATTCAGGTAACGCCGCTGGTAGTAGATGGTGTATTCGGAAAGTTCCCGCACAAACAGCAAAAACAGGCTGACATATACAGCAGGATGGACAAACATACTCACCGGAAAATAGACAATCAGCAACCATATAGCGATTCCACTCATAACCAGAATGGCTATATCAACTATCCGCACGCGAATATTCCTGCTTTTATCCCAAAATATCCTTCGCACAATCACCAGGTCGGCCATTAGGAAAACCCCGAGGTAAAAATACTGAAGAAAATACGCAAGCTGCGGGCTGGTATTAAAACCCAGATCAAAAATGATGATAAGTATGCAAACAGAAAGTAGATAAAACACCCACTTTTCTATAATCGCGGTTTTTCCTGTACTCATGGCCGCAAAAATACAAACAAAACCAGAGATACAAAAAGAAGTAACCTTTTGGAGTTTTTATGAAAAATCGCGATACTTGCCATAAGTAGGCGCGTAATTTCTGCTACAGCTATCCTCAAAATCCGAAAACGCAATCACTCATGACCCTAATAATGTTTCCGGGAAAATTCAGCTTCTTCATTTTGTTTCTGCTGCAGATATATTCTGTTCAGGCGCAATCGTATGATGCTGAACTGATCTATCAGGAAACCCGCGTTTCCGTTAACAGCGGCATGCTACAAAAAAATCGTCTTTACGAAATAAAAATCAACAACCGCGGAGGGGAACGTTTTTGCAAAGTTGCCATCCCGTATTCCCGGCTGAGTCCTGTCTCGGAGATTGAAGCGTTTATCCAAAATGCACAAGGTGCTGTCGTTGCGCGGTTGAAAAAAAGCGAAATCACGGACCGCAGTGCGGTTTCGGATATTTCATTCTATGAGGATGATTTTATAAAAGAATTTACCCTCAAACATAACCAATACCCCTACACCCTGGTGTATTCCTACCGTGAAGTTCAAAAGGAATTTATGTTTCTTGACTACTGGATTCCGGTTTTGGCTGAAAATGTACCAACCCAAAAAGCGGTATTACAAGTTACTGTTCCTCGCAGCTATAAAATCGCCTATAATCACCGTTTTACCGACAATTTTGTTTCCGATACCCTGGATACGCAGATTCAATATACATGGAAGGCTTCGTGCAAAAACCCGGTCAAATCCGAAATTTTTTCCCCCAAACCCTATCTTTTTTTCCCGACAGTCGTTGTTGTGCCCCGCGATTTTCACTTTGATATGCCGGGCTCAACCGCCTCTTGGACCGATTTTGGCAACTGGCAGTATGACCTGATTCAGGGGCTCTCTGATCTGCCACAAAACGAAAAGAACACCCTTTCTGCTCTTGTAAAAGACACGGAAGACGAAAAGGAAAAAATTCGTGCCCTCTATCATTACCTTCAGGACAATACCCGTTATATCAACGTCACTATTGAAACCGGCGGGTTAAAACCCTATCCGGCTTCGTATGTGGCTCAAAATAAGTATGGAGACTGTAAAGCATTGACCAATTATTTTAAATCTGTGCTTGAATTTGCCGGTATCCCGTCTTTTTATACTAAAGTTTATGCAGGCGCACCTCTTGTCGAAATCGAAAAAGAACTACCTTCCCAACAGTTCAATCACATCATTTTGTGTGTTCCTTTGAAACAGGATACTGTCTGGCTGGACTGTACAAGTGATGGTGGGTTTAATTATCTGGGAACCTTTACCCAAAATCGCGACGTTTTTCTCATTGACAAAGACAATAGTCGGTTTGTGCGTACTCCCGCTCTTGGCAAAAATGATGTTAGGGAAATCCGGAAAGTAACCTTTGCACCCGACATCGAAAACGGAGGCGCAAAGGCAGCTTTTTCCAATACCTATAAAGGGAATACCTACGAGTCTCTGTTGTACATTTCTCGTTTTGTGAGCGAACCCCGCCGATCACAACTTATTGTCAAAAATTTCACAGAAAAAGGTTTTGAAATGACGGACTTTACCCTTGCTCAACCCCTCCGGGATGCAACAGAAATTTCATTTTCCTATACAGCCTCTTCTACCCAAATTTGTAAAGTGTATGGAAATGACGTGATTTTCAATCTGCTGCCTTTTTCCGTTCCCGCCTTTGAAAAACCCGAAAACCGCAAGCTGCCGGTTCAGTTGGATTACCCGATATATAAAGTTGATACGCTTGAATATTCTTTGCCGGAAGGTTATACCCTTAGTGGAAATCTGCAAAACCAAAAAATCGAAGGCGATTACGGTGAATATAACCTTGAGTTTTATTCCGGAGAAGAGAAAATCCGGGTAATTAAAAGCCTGTGGCTATATTCCGGCACTTATCCTACCGATGGCTATAAAAGTTTTTACCATTTTCTTTCCCGTATCAATGAAATAGAAAACGGGAGCCGCATTGTCCTAACCAAACATAAGTAAGCTATGAATTTTTTCCGGGTTTTTGTGGTATTTTTAATCGCTATGCCCCTTCAGGGAATGGCGCAGGATTTTTCCCTCGAGTTTGGCCGGATCAGCAGCCAAGAACTGAACATGGCTCATTACGAAAAAGACCCAACCGCAGACGCGGTTGTTTTGTCGGATATTGGGAAGTCCTATTTTATCGAGTCGGAATCTTCTTTCGATGTAATATTTGAGCGAAGCACCCGGATAAAAATTTTTTCTGAAGCCGGCTTAAAATGGGCCGATGTTGAAATTATGTTTTATCAGGAAGGAGGAATTTACGAGCGGGTATATGATATAGAAGCCATCACCTACAACCTGGAAGGTGGACAGTTAAGCCAAATTCCACTCAAAAGCTCCAATTTTTACGACGAAAAAATAAATGAATACTGGAACGTGAAAAAATTTGCGCTTCCGGATGTAAAACCGGGATCAATCATCGAATATCGCTATAAAATCAGTTCTCAGTACAAATTCAACCTTAGGGATTGGGAGTTTCAGTGGCGAATACCGGTTATATACAGCGAATATGAGGTGAAAATGATTCCCTTTTTTGAGTATTCCTGGCTATTGCAGGGCGCAACTAAGTTTGATTCCCAAACCTCTACGCCCGATAGAGGTTTACCCCGCCAATATGGGCCGACCAACTTCAACGACATGATACACAAATACATAATGAAGGAAGTTCCCGCCTTTAATGACGAAGAATATATTTCTTCCATCAACGATTATATCATCAAAATTGATTTTCAACTCGCCCAAGTGCATACCCTGAGCGGCGCAACCGTCAATGTTATGACCACCTGGCCGGACATGATTAATGATTTGGTGAAACAAAATGAATTTGGCAAATACATTGAAAAAAGTGAAAAACTGCTGGAAAAACTAATGCCCTTGGATCATTTGGCGACCCTCTCTCCGGAAGAAAAGTTTGACCAGGTAGTCCAATATGTAAAAGGCAATTACAACTGGGATAAAGTTAATGGAAAATACGCGAGTCAGTCTCCCAACGATTTTATCAAAACCAAAATTGGCAACAGCGCGGATTTAAATCTGTTTCTGATCGGGTTGCTTCGCGCCGCCGGAATCGAAGCCCAACCGGTACTGATTAGTACCCGCGACCATGGCAAAGTTTTATACGATTACGCATTTACCCATTTTTTTAACTATGTAATCGTGGTTGCAAATGTGGACGGAAAAATGATACTCACTGACGCAACGGAGGTGTTGTGCCCCAACAATCGGATTCCTTTGAGATGTATCAATGACAAAGGTTTGCTCATCGAAAAAGGTAGCATTAGCTGGGTGGATTTGAGCATTAAGTTTATTTCCTCCTCTGATACAAAGATTGCCTTTGACTTTACGCCTTCGGGACTTAAGGCCGCAGTCAAGACCCGGTTTACCGAATATGACGCATGGACGCACCGTAGAAGTTATGGAGAAGACACAAAAAAAATCCGCGAAGAACTGGAAAAACGGGGCTACGAGGCAGAGGAATCCTCCATTCTCGTCACGCATGCCCGTGATATTGAGCATCCGTACTCGTTGGATTATGTATTAACGGGTAAACCGGAAATAATCAACGAAAAAATTTACCTAACGCCTTTTCTGCATGAAGTCCTCTCCGAAAATCCTCTCACTCAGGCTACAAGGCGGTATCCGGTGGATATGGTTTACCCTACACGAAAAGCCTGGCATTCTACCATTCAGATTCCGGAGGGATACAAAATTGATTTTTTACCCCCCAATCTTAGCCTGAAAACGGATCTGTATGAACTGGAATACACGGTAGTAAGCAGCGGCAGTACTGTTTCTATTCTTTTTGTTTATTATTTCAAAAAAGCCGTATATGCTCCGGGTGAATATGCCAAAATCAAGTATTTTTTTGGAGAAATCGTCAGAAAAGGTCAAGATAAGGTAGTTTTAGCACCCGGTTAAACCGGTTTATCCGGCCTTTTTATTCCAACTCATCCAGTGTCAGTTCCATACTTGGTGCGAAGGTCTCCATAAAGTAGGCGACTTCCGGCAGTTGCATTTCGTGTACGCTTTGCAGCAGGACTTTTTCTGCCTGGGCAAATTCCTGATTTCCGGCCTTTCTTTCTTCCACACATTTGAAGTAGGCCGAAATTTTATCCGCGGCTTTGACCAGTTGCCAGTGCGCCCGGTCGTTTTCTTCGGGAAAAAACAGCGAAACAAATTCTCCTTTAAATTCCTCTGGTAAAAAAGAAAACAACCGTTTGTTGGCGACGATTTCAATTTCTTTATAGGCTTCCTTGATCTGTGGGCTGAAGTATTTGATTGGGGTAGGCAAATCTCCCGTAATCACTTCGCTGGCGTCATGGTACATGGCCAGGAGCGCTGTTCTTTCGGGGCTGACCGTACCGCCAAACTTCTTGTTTTTGATCAATGCCAGTGCGTGGGAAATCATACATACCTGAAGGCTGTGTTCCTGAATATTTTCGGTGTGTACATTGTGCATCAGTCCCCAGCGCTGGATAAACTTCATCCGGGAGAGGTAAGCAAAAAAGTGAGACATATCGTTTTTTTGAAGCGGTAAATGGTTAAGCCGCCGCGAAATTACACAATGAACGGGCAAGTATCGGTGAAAAAATCGGTACTTTGGCTAAACTTTTTTTGCGAAAAAAGGTATTGCTATTGGTTACTAAAACAAATCGAAATGGAGAACAACAACCAGCCTTTTTCCCCTTTGCAGCGGTTTTTTCGACTGCTTCGGGTTGAAAGACAGGAAATTATCATTATCTATTTGTATGCGATATTTTACGGTTTGGTAAACCTCTCGCTGCCGCTGGGGATTCAGGCCATCATCAATCTGATTACCGTAGGCATGATTTCCACCTCTTGGATTGTGCTGGTAGTATTTGTGATTCTTGGCATTGCCCTGAGTGGTTGGTTACAGGTGATGCAACTGGCGGTTTCGGAAAAAATCCAGCAAAAAATTTTCACCCGCTCCGCGTTTGAGTTTGCCTACCGTATCCCCCGGCTAAATCTTTCCTCGGTAGATCGGAAATATGTGCCCGAACTGGTCAACCGTTTTTTTGACACACTTTCTGTCCAGAAAGGGCTTTCCAAAATTCTGATAGACTTTTCCTCGGCGGCGCTTCAGGTGATATTCGGGCTGATTCTTCTGTCGTTGTACCATCCGTTTTTCATCTTTTTCGGCATACTGCTGGTGCTGATTGTGTTTTTGATTTTCCGCTTTACCGGCCCGGAGGGAATGCGTACCAGCTTGGTTGAGTCCAAGTACAAATACGAGGTCGTACACTGGCTCGAAGAACTTGCCCGCGCCATGCAGACCTTCAAACTGGCGGGCAAAACCCCTTTGCCGATGGAGCGCACCGACCAACTGGTCGGCGGATACCTCAAATCGCGCAAGGCGCATTTTCGGGTGTTGATCCTCCAATATATCAACATGGTAGGTTTTAAGATCGTTGTGGCCAGCGGATTGCTGATTCTCGGTGGGTTGCTCGTCATCCGCCAGCAGATGAATGTGGGGCAGTTTGTAGCCGCAGAGATTATTATCATTTTGGTACTCGCCTCGGTCGAAAAACTTATACTTGGCCTCGAAACCATTTACGATGTACTTACTGCCCTGGAAAAGTTGGGCGGTGTAACCGATATTCCCCTTGAAAGGGATCAGGGTTTTATGGTCGAACAAGGCTCAACCCAGCGGGGATTAAAGATTTCGCTGGATCGCGTATCGTATCGTTTTCCCGATGCCGAGGACGACATTCTCAAAGAAATTACCCTCGAAATCCATTCGGGAGAACGTATCGTTTTGACCGGGCTTAGCGGTTCGGGAAAATCGCTGCTCCTGAATGTAATCGCCGGGTTGTACGAAGATTTTCGCGGAAGCATTGCCTACAACGATATACCGGTGGGCAGCCTGGATATTGCGGCTTTACGCGCCTGTATGGGCGACAGCCTGGACAAGGAGATTATTTTCAAGGGTACTATTCTGGAAAATATTACGGTCGGAAGGCCCGGTATCGGTTTTGAAGAAAGTGCTCATATCTGCCAGGTGTTGGGACTTACCAATTACCTAAAGACCCTGCCCCAGGGTTTATATACCCCGCTTTTACCCGAGGGGCGCCAACTTCCCCGTAGCATTGTTCAGAAAATCATTCTCGCCCGTATATTTGCGGGTAATCCGAGATTGATTCTGCTGGAAGAAGTTCCGATACACCTCGAAAAAAGCGATCGGGAAAAATTCCTTAAATACCTGCTTGACCCTGCCCATGCCTGGACGGTAATCGCGGCCACCCATGACCCGGAATTCGCCCGGAGTTTTGACCGGATTATCGGCCTTGAAAACGGTCGCCTTGTGGGGCAAGGTTCCTATGAGGCCGTGCAAAACGAACCCTGGTTTCGGAAAATTGTGGTTAAAAATTAATCAAAAAGGAAACACGTATGCTTAATATCAGCCATAATTCTATCGCGGGAAAAGTGGATACCCATTCCTTTAAGTCTTTCTCGCTGATCTCGGAAGTCCGTGCGTCAAGAGTATTTGCCCGTCTGCTGGTCGGTGCGCTGATCCTGGTAGTGATAACCCTGTTTTTTCCCTGGACCCAAAACATCCGGGCGCGGGGCAATGTAACCGCTTTGAAACCGGAGCAACGCCCGCAGGCGATTCATTCGGTCATTGACGGGCGAATCGAAAAATGGTTTGTGCGCGAAGGGCAGCTCGTAAAAGCCGGTGATACGCTTTTATTTATTTCGGAAATAAAGGATGATTATTTTGATCCGCAACTCCTCGACCGCTCCCAGCAGCAGATTGACGCCAAAAGTGCCGCCGTGGGGGCGTATAGCAATAAAGTGCAGGCCCTTGAAAACCAGATCGAGGCCCTCGACCAGACCCGCCTGCTGAAAATCCGCCAGGCACAAAACTACCTGCGGCAGGCACAACTAAAAGTTACCTCTGACAGCATTGACTATTATGCTGCCGTCACGGCTTATGACATTGCCCGCCTTCAATTTGACCGGGCACAAAGCCTTTACAACGACGGCATAAAACCGCGTACCGATCTGGAAGAAAAAACCATTAAGCTCCAGGAAACACAGGCCAAAAAAGTGGGGGCGGAAAACAAATACCTCATTTCCCAAAACGAACTCCTCAACGCCCGCGTAGAACTCAACTCCATCGAAAATCAATACCTCGAAAAACTCGCCAAAGCCGAATCCGACAAGTTTTCTACCCTTTCGGATATGTATGACTCCGAAGGACAGGTAACCAAACTCCGCAACCAGTACGCCAACTATTCCCGTCGCACAGGGATGTATCATATTACCGCCCCGCAAGATGGTTATATTACTCAGGCGGTGCGCACCGGGCTGGGGGAGACCGTCAAATCGGGCGAACAACTAATGACCATCATGCCTGCCCGCTATGACCTTGCGGTAGAAATGTATGTTTACCCGATGGATCTTCCGCTCATTGAAAAAGGACAACACGTGCGTTTTATCTTTGACGGCTGGCCTTCCATTGTCTTTTCCGGCTGGCCGAATCTTTCCTTTGGAACCTTTGGCGGTGAAGTAGTGGCCATTGACAATTTTATCAACGAAAATGGAAAATACCGCCTCCTCGTTGCCCCTGACCCTAACGAACTGCCCTGGCCCGAAGGCCTTCGTGTCGGTTCCGGCGCGCTGGGAATGGCTCTGCTTAAAGATGTTTCCATCGGGTATGAACTCTGGCGTCAGTTTAACGGCTTTCCCCCCGACTATTACAAGGACGAAACCCAAACGGAAAAATCCGCTAAAAAATCCTCGTGAAAATACGAACCTTTGCCTGGACATGAAAAAACACATCTTTTTTTCCCTGCTGGTTTTTACGGGTTTATTTTCCCTCAAAGCACAAGAACCCATCGTTTTTACCCAGGATCAGCTTGTGCGAAACCTGCTCGAATACCACCCGGTAGCCCGTCAGGCCCGGTTGATTACCGAAGCAGGAAGCGTAAAAGTGCGGAAAGCGCGGGGAGCATTTGATCCTTATTTGTACGGTTATCTGGACGAAAAACAATTTAACCAGAAACAGTACTACCAAACGCTGAACACCGGTTTGGAAATTCCCACTTGGTTTGGCATTGAAGTAAAAGCCGGGCTGGAACGCACAAGCGGTATTTACCTCAATCCCGAAAATAATACTCCCGACGAGGGCCTTGTTTATGCCGGAGTTTCCGTGCCCCTGGGCCAGGGATTATTTATAGATGAAAGGCGAAAAACCCTTCGCCAGGCACAGATTTACGCATCTGCTACGGAGGTCGAACAACAGACCATCCTCAATGACCTCATCTTCGACGCTTCTGTCCAGTATTGGGAATGGGTGCAGGCATGGAACCAGGTCAACGTCCTAACGCAAGCAGTCGAACTCGCCGAAATAAGCCTGGACGCTGTCCGGGAAAGTTATCGGCAAGGCGATAAAGCCGCCATAGACACCCTAGAAGCCTTGATCCAACTCCAGACTTTGAAGGTAAACCTCAACGAAACACAGGTAAACTACTACAACCATACCTTGGGCCTTTCGGGGTTTCTCTGGGGCGAAAATAATGTCCCGCTTGACATCACCGATGGCCTCGTTCCCCCGCTTTTTAGCGACAGCCTTCTCCTTCCGCCGATGAGTCTGGATTCCGTGGTTTTGTTTATCGAACAAATTCCCGAACGCCATCCCGACATACGACTCTACGATTATAAAATGGCTTCCCTGGAGATTGAAAAACGCTGGAAAAAAGAACAACTAAAACCTGAGCTTGACCTTAAATATCAGCTTCTCTCCGAGCCAGTGGGAGACCCTTTGCTCAGCCCCTTTTCCACCCAAAATTACAAATGGGGCCTTAGCCTGAGTTTTCCGGTTTTCCTTCGAAAAACCCGCAGCGACCTCCAACTGGTGAACATCAATATGCAGGAAACCCAACTCAGCCGCTCAGAAAAATCGCTTTTGCTGAAAAATAAGGCAGAAAGTTATGCTAATCAGATAACTAACCTTTTTACTCAGATCAACCTTTTTTCCGTTACCGTAGCCAACTACGAGAAGATGCTTGAAGCCGAAAGGCAGAAATTCGACATCGGCGAAAGCAACCTGTTTCTCATCAATTCCCGGTTGAATAAACTGATTGAAGCCCGGCTGAAATTACTTGACCTAAAAGTCAAATACCAGAAATCCTCGGTTTCCCTGCTTTGGGCATTGGGCATGGCAGGTTATATTTGAAAAAAAATCTAATGCCCGAAATTCCCCCAACCCCCACACTTACCGACCTCCAGGTTTATCAGTCCGCGATTTGCAAGGCCCGCGGCTGGGACAAAACCTCAGATTCCGATACGTTTCTGCTTTTTATGGAAGAAATCGGCGAACTCGCCAAAGCCATTCGCAAGCGAAAAAATCTGTACATAGAGAAAAAAAAAGCCGCCGTTCCTTCCGACCTTGAGGGCGAATTTGCCGACGTGCTGAGTTATCTGCTCGAACTGGCAAATCGTTTTGAAGTAAACCTCGAAAAAGCCTATCGGGACAAAGAAGCCGAAAATGCAGGACGAGTTTGGGAATAAACCCTTTATAAATCTCTAAACATTTCCGGAAAACTCATCAGATCCATTTCCCAGCTTTTCCCCAGAAAAAGCCAGGTATAAAGGACAATAACAAGCGTAGAAACGATATTCAGCCAAACCCCTGCCCGGATCATGTCTTTCATCTCAAGCTGCCCGGAGCCAAAGACGATCACATTCGGTGCGGTCGCAAAAGGCAACATAAACGCACACGAGGAGGCCATACATACTGCCGCCATTAGCGGAATTGGATGAACATCCAGCGCAGGAGCCAGCGCGGCGATTACAGGCATCATCAGGGTGCATACCGCCATGTTTTGGGCCAGTTCGGTAAGAAAATTTACAAACGTAACGAGAATCAATAAGACCAGGAAAAAGGGAATCCCCTGCATCCCGGCGAGCCGGTCGGCCATCCACCCGGCGAGGCCGGTGCTTTCAAAGCTGTCCGCCACAGCAAAAGCTCCGCCAAAAAGCAATAGAATGCCCCAGGGAAGTCGCAAGGCCGTAGGCCAGTCCATAATCATTTGCCCATTCTCCTTCGAAGGGATCATAAATAATATCACCGCCCCGGTAAGCGCAATCATGCTATCGTGGATACCCGGTATCAGCGGTTTGATCAGATATTCGCTGCTAATCCAGCCTATAGCCACCAGTCCAAACACAACCAGTACAACGGTTTCCTCGCGCCTTATCGGCCCGAGAAGTTGCAATTCCCTCCGGATTTCCTCTTTCCAGATACCGCCCGGAAGCTTTTTTAGGGGGAAGGAAACATTTACCAACAACCACCAGGACGCCGCCAGCAAGATAATGGAGACCGGTAATCCAAAAACAATCCACTGGGAAAAAGTGATTTCAATGTGATAGACCTCCTGAACATAACCGGTGAAAATAAGGTTGGTGGGCGTGCCCACAAGCGTGGCTAATCCTCCGATGGAAGAAGCATAAGCGATGCCCAACATCAGGATTTTACCCAGGTTTTCGTAGCCCGAAGTTTCGCCTTTCGCGCCGTTGAACTGGTAAATCTGCCCAACGATTGCCAGGGCAATCGGAACCATCATCAACGTCGTTGCCGTATTGGATATCCACATGGAAATCAACCCCGTAGCCAGCATAAAACCCAATACGATCCTCCGGGCATTGGTACCCACATAAGCAATCACATTCAGGGCAATCCTCCGGTGGAGGTTCCATTTTTCCATGGCCAGGGCGAGGATAAAACCCCCGATAAACAAAAACATAATCGGGTTTATATAAGCCTGTGCTACGGTTTTGATCGGTGTCGTATCGAAAAGCGGGAAAAAAATCAGCGGAAGCAGCGAAGTGACCGGTATCGGTATTGCCTCGGTAATCCACCAGGTGGCAATCCAGCAGGTAAGGGCCAGTACGATGCGCCCCTCGTCCGGAAGACCTTCCGGTGTAACGAAAAACCAAACCAGACCAAATAATGCCGGCCCCAGCCAGCGACCCGTAAAAGCTACACGATTTAAACCTTTTCCGTTTTGCATGGGTATGAATATAGACAGTATTTTTCGGAAAATCGTATCTTGCAAGCCCTGTGAGTGATTCCGGGGGAAAATGGAGGTTTATAAAACGGATGGCAAATATTCAACAGGCCCTTTCGGCGAAAGTATTCGGTCTATTAAGGCAGAGCAGCCAGGAACTGGGCCTGAAATCGTATGTGATTGGCGGGTATGTCCGCGATTTCCTGCTGAAAAGACCCTGTAAAGACATTGACATCGTGGTCGCTGGCAGAGGCATTGATCTGGCCCGGCATTTTGCCTCCAAAGCCAAAACCCGCGACGTGGTAGTATATGAAAATTTCGGCACGGCCATGGTTCGGTACGAAGATTTTGTGGTCGAATTTGTGGGGGCGCGTAAAGAAAGTTACCTCCGACATTCACGTAAGCCGATTGTGGAAGAAGGAAGCCTCTACGACGATCAACTCCGCCGGGATTTTACCATCAATGCGCTTTCGATTTCGTTGAACGAAGAAGATTTTGGCGAAATCATAGACCCTTTTGACGGTATTCAGGATTTAAACAACCGGATTATCCGTACTCCGCAGCCCGCGGGAATTACTTTTTCCGACGACCCGCTGCGAATGATGAGGGCCATCCGGTTTTCGGCCCAACTGGGCTTTACAATTGAGCCTAAAACCTTTGCCGCCATCTTTGAAAATCGGCAGCGGATCTCCATCATTTCACAAGAGCGCATTACCGACGAACTGAATAAAATCATCCTTTCCAAAGTGCCTTCCGCCGGATTTCTATTGCTGGACGAATCCGGATTGTTGGGCATTATTTTTCCCGAACTCGCAGCGATGAAAGGCGTGGATTATGTCAATGGAAAAGGGCATAAAGATAATTTTTACCATACCCTGAAGGTGCTGGATAATGTCGCTGAAATAAGCGATAACCTGTGGCTGCGTTGGGTGGCAATCCTCCATGACATCGCCAAACCCCTTACCAAACGTTTTGAGCCGGGGGTTGGGTGGACGTTTCACGGTCACGAAGACAAAGGATCGCGAATGGTTTCCAAGATCTTTCAGCGACTGAAACTGCCGTTAAACGAGCCGATGAAGTACGTAGAAAAACTAGTAAAACTGCATCAGCGGCCCATTTCTCTGGTGACAGAAGAAGTGACCGATAGCGCCATCCGGAGGATCGTAGTTGAGGCCGAAAATGACCTTAACGACCTTCTTGATTTTTGCCGTTGTGACATCACCTCCAAAAACGAACGCAAAGTAGAGCGTTTTCTTCGCAATTACGCAGAACTTGAAAAACGCATCCACGAAGTGGAAGAGCGCGACAACCTTCGCAACTGGCAACCTCCGGTCACTGGAGATATGATCATGGAAGCCTTTAAGATTCCACCCGGAAGAGTGATCGGCCTGATCAAAAACGAAATCCGCGAGGCCATTCTGGAAGGCATTATCACCAATGACCAAGAAGTAGCACTGGCCTACATGTACCAGATTGCACCAAAGTATTTGGCGGAGTGAGGAGCGCTTGAGCCAAATTATGAAAATAGTGCGCTATACTGTTGAAAACGATGATGCGGAAATCGAAAGTTTTATTACTCCGCCTCATTTCTAGGGATATTAAGGGTTAATATTCCAGATCGAACAAAAAACCGAAGACCCGGACAACCCCGGCCACGAAACCGAATACACCACCCTGAGCGAACATCGGTACGACCTCCTGGGCCAAATGACCGGCAAAAATCTCGGTTACGACGCCGGTACACAATTCCTCCAAATC